>VMEE01000041.1 GCA_009910795.1 Dehalobacter sp. CP
GAGTTCTTTAGAAAATATCCTCAATATATTGGTCTGGTCAAATTCGACCAATTGAATAATCAAAAACGGACATTCAAGACCATCTTCTCCATTCATAAGAGATTGCCGTTCGCCGTTATTCCACTGGATCCAACGGCCATTGAGATCCGCTTTGAGAAGGCCTCTCTGCCTCTCTCTGATGAGGTCTTAGCGGAAGGAGCACAATGGTACCAATCCTTTGATCCCTCGGAGAAAGGGGCGATAATGGGGCTCCTAGCAGACAAAATAGAGGCTATCCGGACAGTGACAAGGGACCGGCCTGCAGGGAGCACGGACGGTGTGATATCGAGGCTGGAGGAGCCCCTAGACCTGGCAAACTTCGCTCCCTGCATGAAGAATATCATCGAGAAGGCAGAGGACCGGGAAGGCAGGCATAGAGCACTTGCGATCCTGAGCACATATCTCTATCAAATGGGATGGGAGGAGGGCCACGCCTTCGATCTGTGGCTGGAAGTGGCGGATAGGTGCGGTGTAGAATCGAGGATATTTGAAACCACCTTCGGGTGGGTATCCTGCCCTCTCTGCTCCACTTTGCAGACCGGCACCGGTGGCTATCCAAGTTTGAATTTTTCCGGGATGTCGGGATTCTGTGAGCGCGATGAGCACTGCACCGGGTGTCAATGGCCCGGAGACTACCACCTGCAGAAGATCCTTAATGAGAACTTCGATAAGCCGAAGGCTGAGGAGCCGAAGCCGAAGCTAAAAGCTGAAGATGTATGCGATATTGAGACCAACGAGGAAACCGGCGAATATGAAAAGGTGACACTCGCACCAACCAAAGCAGCCAAAGCGATCTTAAATTATTTCACGCTGGCGATGGAGAAGGGCGACGATCAGATCTATTATTATAATTCAGATGGGATTTATGATCCTGATGGAGCAAGAAAGATCGATATGGCCTTAACCAGCGCCGCCGGAGATGCAAACAACAATTTCAAGCTTCGGGAAGTTCTGAGGAGGGTAAGGAACGACCTCCTTGAAGGTCCGGTAACATTCGATCCAGATCCTTACCTCTTGGGGGTGAGCAACGGACTGATAGACCTTCGAACTGGTGAATTTAGGGAATACAGGCCCGAGGATCTGATTACCGATAGGATAGACGTTGCCTATGACCCCGAGGCCAAATGCCCGTTCACACTGGCATTTATCGAGAGCCTCACCCCATGCGTGACCACAAGATTGATGCTGATAGACTGGTTTGCCGCCACCGCGATAAGGGAGCCATTACCTTATGTGCTCTTCCTATTGGGCCTGGGAAGGAACGGCAAAGGCATCTATGAGAAATTGCTTAAGAAGTTCTTTGGGCAGGCAGCGTTTAGGGACATGCCCTTGCAATCGATTGAGAAGAGCGACTTTGCCGCAAGCGAATTCCACAAAAAAAGAGGCTGGATTGCATCAGAGACAGGGCGGGGAAAAGCAAGCATTGGCACAGACTTCATGAAGCTGACCTCGGGCAACGGCGTGATAGATGCCAATGTGAAAGGGAAGAGCAGAATCCAGTATGAGCCCTATTTCCAGACCGTGGTCGATACAAACACCATGCCGCAGATCGCGGATAACTCGATTGGGTGGGAAGAGAGATTTAGCGCGGCTAGTTTGCCCTACGTCTTTGTGCAGAATCCGGACCCCGACAAAACACTGGAGAAGCAAAGAGATCCTCATCTGTTTGAAAAGCTATCCACTCCGAGCGAGCTGTCGGGATTGCTCAATTTGGTTATCCTCCGGGCCAAAGAGATAGCCAAAACCAAGACCATAACAAGGCGGTCCGGGAAGGAGATGTTTGCAGAATATCAAGAGCAGAGTGCATCGGTAGGGACTTTCTTAGATCTGTTCTGTGAGCATGTCACAGACGGAAAAGATTTCTGGACTCCGATCACGCCGATTTATGATGCATATAAAGAATGGTGTGGCTACAAAGTGGGCGAAGTAGTGGACTCTGGTTATTTCGGAAGGCGATTAACCGCTTTTTGTGGTGGGAAAGACGGGAAAAACAAGGACAATACAGTTTCGAAAGTAGGGAAGGACAAGGACAGAAAAAGCGTTCGACTCTACAAACGCCTGAACTTCGATCAAAAACGATATGATGAGGAGGCTAAGAGGCTCCGGCAAACGATGTCTACACCTGTCTACGACAAGTCTACAGCAAGTCTACAGTACAATAGCTCTACTGATAGCGATGTCTACAGTGTCTACAGTAAAATGTGGATTGAGATCTATAAGAGATTTGGAGATCCTAAAGACTCTAAAAATCCTATATACGGCGTGAATTGTGAAAATACCGTAGACACTGTAGACACTGTAGACATCGATAGCAGCGGAGGCCCTAAAGTGTCTACACCTGGCAATCTCACTGTAGACACTACCGTAGACAAACCGCCCGAGGAGCAGAGTGAGGTCAAAGTTTGCGCCAAATGTGGGGATGACCTTACCGGGCATGGCACCATCACAAAGAACGGCGTGATCTACTGCCTCAAGCCAGGATGTGGGATGCCTGCCAGAGAGGAGTCCGATGCTGACCGAACCTGAGGCCTTGCAGGCCCGGCGCTCTCTCCTCTTTGAGCGAATCGCTGCCATGAGCGACGAAATAGGGCGGATTGATCGCCGGCTGATGTGGATTGAAGCCGGTAAACCCGGTGCTGATAGCGATTTGCCCGGTAATCTCCGATAACCCAATTTCTTTTTTTCTCCAAAAGTACAACTCCTCTTGCTGTCGATTCAGGCGATAGAGTTAATTATATATAGGATGAGTGTCCTACATATAGGCTAGGATGGTGGTAGAATTTGCCTGAAAAGGAGATAAGATCAGAGCTGATATTTAAGCGGAAAATCTGCAGGACGGCCAACGGGCAAGCAAGAATCAGCCTGCCTCGGGCGATTGCAGAGGCTTTCGGTGCATGTGGTCATATTGGGATAATCTGGAAGGGAAAAGGCATGGTCATCATGCCATGGCCGGAGGAGACACCATGCCAGTAAACGAGGGCCTATCCTCGGACTTCTTCGCAAGCCAGAGGCCCCGACTGTTGCCCTGGAGCGATGAGCAGTACAGGAATGCGCCGAAGAGAGAGCGAGAGCAGGCCCCGCCCTGGCAGGAGCATTGGCATGCGTTGTGAGGACCCGAGGCCAAATTCTGCCAGGAGCTTATGCGCTGATCTGCAGGAGCTGAAATCAATGTCTCCGGCGGATCTCCGGCACTATGGGGGGTCCCCCTCTTTCACGAAAAAGCGCAAAACCACGAGCCAGTGAGGGACATAGAAAGATGACAAAAGGCTGGATGAAAATCAAGGATGAGAAAGACATCCAAAGGGCTCTCCAGAAGATGCTTAACCACATTCTAAGCGATGCTGACCCATTAAAGCACGCCGGCCGGTTTGCATCTTTAGCAAATTCTTGGATAAATGCGAGACGGCTGGAGCTGGAGGCAGGAGAGTGGAAGAAGGCCATAGATCAGCTCGCAGAACTTCAGGAGAAAATCAAACATGAAGAAGAATACGACAGATATCATAAATATTGATGAAGGCGCGGAACTCCGGCGGGAGATTCACCGGCGGCTGGATGCCATCGAGGCGAAGATGAAGCGGGCAAAGGCGAGGATCGATAAGATATGAGGCCCGGCACGCATGATGATATGGTTTGTGTTTGATTGATCCTTTTATGTATGGAGGTTAAATAAATGTCAGGAAATGAGCAGCAGAGGCGGCTACACACCGCACAAACCGCATCGGCGAACGCGAGCACTCCAGAAGAGAAGAGCCAGCACGATGCAAGAATCGTGAACATTATGAGCGAAACCAAAAAGAGAGGCTAAACATGGCTGATGATATCGATTCAAGGATCGCGGAGATCAACCGCGCGATGCTATCGCCAGACATTCCCGCGCACGAGAAGCGGCGGCTATGCATGGAGAGCATCAGCTTGTCGAATCAAAAGATACTGGCTGGCATGAGCAACGATGCCAGGAGGCTGTTATGAGTTCTATCGAAGCATGCAAATTTTACCTGTCGCGTAAAGATCTTGCGAACGGTGCTCACGTGGGCCTGGCATCAAGTGATCGAACCGTTGCCCTGGTTCGCAGATGGCAGCAAACAAGCGAATCGCTCAGAGCAGCCCGCGCGGAGACTCTGACATGCTTCGTGGTGAGCCCGGCGAAGAGCGGCAAGTTCGAACTCTCTCTTGTGGACGAAGATCGATTCAACACCCTGCAGGAGAGCATCGAGGCCCACAATGAGGAGCTGGAGCGGCTGGAGAAAGCCGTCCGAGACCTGGATGCGATAGACGCGCCGATGTTCTTGGAAATTAACGATCAGGTGGGCATCCACGGGCGATCTGAGCATGTGGAGAGGCAGCAGATCGCGAATATGACATCCGCCTATCTCCAGCGCCGGGCCAATACCGGCAAGACGCCTGATGAAATTCTCGCGGCCGATCCCGAATTTCAGAGGCTCAAGGGCCTTTGCGAAAAGCGGATAGAGCAGAGCAAATCAAAGCTAGCAGAGCTTAAGCCAAAGCGAGATCAGATGAAGGCCATTCTTGAATCGGTGGGATGCTAATGTGCATCCCCTACCGCGTGGTGGAGCTGGTCAAGGCTGCAGTTCTGCTCCTGGCTGCTGACCAGGGAGTCATCGACCTGAGCAGTGATGACAAGGCCCTGATCGCGAGAGTATTGGACGGCCATGCTCTGAAAGCGTGAGGTGAGCCCGTGCCATTACTTTTTCGTGCGGTCAATCCCGGCGCGCAAACGGCGATCTGGCCGGATGTTATCGATTATAAGCTGCTCACCATTTTTTCCATCGCTCTGATCATCGCAACAATCTGGTGGGAATTTGCGCGCCGGAGAGGGCCCATTGGCTAAAGCATTTGCGACAGTCCTTTCCAGCTGGAAATTCTCTTTTGCCAACTCGATCATTCCAGACACTATGTGAATATGTACTTCTCGGAGCGCAACCCTATGATGAGTGGGCTAGGAATATCCTTGAAAGATCATTTCCACAGAAACAAGGGCGACAGATAGCGATTGATCCTCATATCGAAAGCTAAATCACTTCTGCAGGAATTGACCATCTGACAAGATGGATTAAATCAATTTTATAATGAATCGTTATTATTTGATTTAAGGGCCATAAAAAATCTCTGGCTTACAAATGCCTGCCCGGACAGGAGATAAGGACACAGTGAGGCGCTCATAAGCTCGGACAGGAGACCATAACAGCCTTAAGTCCACAACTGCCATATAGCCGGCCATGCCAGAAGTTCGCCGTGTGGTTTTGGACATTGATGTGTATGATGCATTGAAGGCTGAAGCGTTGGTTCGGCATGATAACCTCAAGAGCACTCTTGCCTCAATGGTGATGGAGAACTTGAGCCCCGAGGCCCGCGAAGTACTCAAATGCATTCGCGACAAAAAGAGCCCAAAAGCCAATATGGACATAATGCCATGCGGCCCGGTAGCAGTAGACGCTAAGAAGAGGAGACTGTCCGAGAATCCAGACGCTTTAGAGCAAATAAGGCAGATGTGGAAGGATGGAGAGCATAACCAGGCAGAGATAGCCAGGCGGATAGGATACCACCGGGCGACGGTCAATGACACAATCAAGCGGATGAAGGAAGCCGGAGAGCTGGAGTAGCCCAGGACTCCAAAAATAGGAGAAATTCTCCTATCTCCTATATCGGAAAATGACAGGGAGATAGTTCTTTTCTATTCATTTATATACATCACTTTATTATTCTTCTCTTCTCAAAAGTAATCAATATCTATCTATCTGAGGAAATCACCTCAGATTTTGCTATTCTCCTATGCTCTCCCTAGCCGATAGCGGAAATAGGAATAGGAGAAATTCGCCTATTTTGGCAGCATGATAAGTGCTCTCTTGCGCCTATCACCAGGAACCCGGACTATCTTGAATTTGCCCGGAGAGGCGGCTAGGAGCGCGCCTATGGCACCATTGAGGAGATCCTTATCCACGCCAAGGATCCCGCGCAAAGTGGCATATGTGGCCCGGTGGTCACTCCTGGCGGCCAAATATCGCTCTATCCTCTCTGCTCGGGATACCTCTGCATGTGTGGGCTCGCTTCTCCTCTCCTTCAACCCGTGGATTAGCCTGAGCTGGATGAGTTGATTCTCTGAGAGAGTATCCCTATCCTTCTCCAAGGAGGCCAATTTAAGGCGCAAGGCGGCTATCTCCTGCCTATCCGCAAATTGCTCTCCCTTGAGGGCGGCGATCTCATCCTGAAGGCTCTGGAGGGCTTGCAGGAAGGAGGCGGGCACGGTCACTATGGGCGATGCAAAAGAATTTATGCCTTCGGCTACAATGTCTTGCATGTTTATGCACCACATAAACAAAGTTAGGCGGTTAGGCCTTCTTCAAGAGGGCTCTTGCTGCCTACCTTTTCAACTTTTCCGACAACCACGAACTTGATTATATCGCCGGCTCGCGGATCGCCGATAAGCTCCCTGATGGTCATTGGAATTGTCACTCTATTCTGCTTATCCAATTTAGCCAATACTTCATACATGCTTATCCTATTCTCCTTATATCTATTTATACTTTATCTATTTATATCCTAGAAATGGGGAAACCTTTATATTCTATCCTATCCTATAAGGTTCTTGGTGCATAAACGCATGTACGATAAAAGGACAGCAACAGGAAGCCGGGCGATACCTGGCTATGTAACGGACAACCTGAATTACTACCTGGATCGCGAGGCAGCGGGCGATTCTGAGGCATCGCAGAAGATCCTTGAGATCAGCAACAGGTGGGGATTCTAAATGATCCCCCCCTTGCCGGTTTTATGAGATGCACCCTGATGGAGAGCAGTACATTGGATTTTGCGCTCGCCCGGATGAGCATGGTCAGGCTTGCATCTGGTTTGAATGTGATAAGATTTCTAATTTTTGACAAGTTTTCTAATACATACTAGTATGTATGCTGATATAAGCTTTTCCTGCCAGTGGGCTCACTGCTCTCGGTTGGTTTGGACAGTCCCTATTATTATCAAGCCCTGATTATGATACGCATTGGGCCATTGACTGTAAGTTTTCCATGGGCTACGCTGATTAAATTTATATAGTTATTTTGACAAAGGGTATCATTGGCATTATGATGCCAGGTGAAAAGAATGATGACAGATTGCATACATGCGAAAGTGACAGAAAGGCAGAGAACGGCGGTGGAGTGCGTCGCTTATGACCACGATTCTTCCATAGGAGAGGCAGTCAGGAAGATTCTAGACGCGGGCATTGCGGCGCTATGTATTGAGGTATCCGAATGTTAAGCAAAATAGTAAGGTGCCCGATGTTGCAAGCATCAGGCGGGCGTGGTTCACTCGCGACCCCTTCCAAAGGCACAACGAGGACTGATATATATGTATACAACGATTCTATTTAAATCTATCCTAGAGCAAAAGGAGCGTTCTTACTGCTCCGATTGTGGAAAGGCTACACGAATGGCCGATGATGACCTAGCAGAGCTTTATTCAAGCTCCGATTACTGCCAGTGTGATTGGCAGTTGTCCGACTCCGGGCGGTGGTGAAGATGGAGATAGATCGTGATAGGCTGATAAATGCCATACTTTCGCCGTGCGGTGGTCTTATCGAAGCTGGAATCAGCGAAGATATGGTTTTCATTGCCGAAGGCGGCTTACATTTTCTCATCACAGGTGAGGACGGCGAACGCCTCAGCGATGCGGACCTGTTGACCATGAGCCATAACGAGGATGCACTCGCGGCCATGCTCTTCTGTGACCTAAAAAGCAGCTGGCAGGGGCTCACACACAAAGAAGACAAACAAGACGCCTGGAAGGTATGCGATGCAATAGCGGCGGCATTTGTTAAGGCGGTGGTCTGAGAATGCCGGCCACCGACGTCACGATTGAGCACTACCAGAGGCCCGAGGTCAAAGAGGGTATCCTGCGATATTGCCAGGGAGAACACGGGGCCCGAGCCCTCAACAGCGATGAGCACTGGTATCGAGGAACCGACGACATCAACCACACTGTCGCCCTCAGAGGCCCGGCCGATTACGAGGACACGATCAAGCGTGGGAGGACTCTTTATGCAACTTTGGACATTCTGGAGCAGGCGGTCTTTGAGACAGATTCGAAATGGGACAAGAAGGCAGGCCGGCCCGAGGTGCCTTTAGGGACTCTGGCGGATTGCCTGGCATTTACTCTGAGCACGGAC
>VMEE01000042.1 GCA_009910795.1 Dehalobacter sp. CP
AACTTCGCCACAATCGCCATTTGGTGAATTGCTCAAAAGGGAGACCTTTTGCGCACCTATTAGTGTACTAAAATCACCCATGAAAGTCAAGCATTTTTTCTTTTATCTTGTTCCCAAAACGGGAAATGAAAAAAGGCCGGGACGGCGAGCCGATCCCGGCTTTTTGGACGTTCGGGGTCATTCCCCGAGAATGGCGAAACCGAACCCTTCGTCTCCCAAATGGGTATAGAACACGGGAGTCAAGTAATCCGTGATCCGGATGATGGCTTGGGGAATAAGGTTCTTCACCGCGGCAACGAGTTTTTCCCCCCATTCGGGACGATTGATCTGAATCACATCGACCCAAACGTTTTTATGGGTTTCGCCGAAAGCTTTGATCTTGGAGGTGAATTGTTCAAGGCATCCCGCGTTTGTCCGCTCGCGTTTCACAAGTTCCAGTTTTCCCTCTTTCATCTCGATGACGGGTTTGATGCGTAGGATGGTTCCGAGGAGCGCGGAAACGATCCCCAGCCGGCCCCCACGGAAAAGATTCATCAGGTCCGCCAGCGTGAACATAAGGGTGGCATCACGGAAAAGGGATTCATACCGCAAGACGAGATCGGCGAACGAGGCGCCTCTTTCCACCATTTCACAGAGTATCCCCACCCCGAGAGCCACTCCGAAACTGGCCACCTGGGGGGCCCTAACGACGATTTCCATCGGAAAATCAATCATCGAACGGGCAATCATCGCCGCCTGATAGGTTCCGCTGATTTCTTTAGAGAGAGTGATGACCAAAATGTGGGTATATTCCTCGCGATGGAATTCTTCCATTTTTTCCAGGAATTTCCCGGGGGCCGGTTGACTGGTGGACATTTTTTTGGCCGAATGAAGTTTTTCAAGCATGGCTTCTTTCGAAAGTTCGTGCTCTTCAAATTCCTCCCCGTCCAAAATGACTTTGAGATCCGCAGTTTTCACAAAGGGGCGGATGGCAATGTCGGGACGGGTGAGGGTTGTGCTGTCGATTAGGATGCCGATTTTTTCCATGGTGGATTTCCTTTCGGTGAAACATATGGGAAGGGACGAGAACCCCGCTTTTCGGGAAGAGGGAGGCAGGACATTTCGAGTCGATTCACACTTTAACTTTAGCACCCGTCCCGTGAGATGTCAATATATCCGCCTGTGGCGTTTTTGTGAAAAAGAAGAGGTGAAAAAAAGACCCGCAAAGGCGGGTCTTCAAAATAAGGATCAAGCAGCCTTCTTGTGTTCCTCGATAATCTTCTGGGCAATGTTTCCGGGAACTTCTTCATAACGGAGGAACTGGCGGGTGAAAGTCCCCGATCCCTGGGTCATGGCCTTGAGATCGATGGTGTATTTGACGATTTCCGCCTCGGGAACTTCTGCGATGACTTTTTGATAGCCTTCATCGGAGGGTTCCATCCCGAGAACGCGGCCGCGACGCTTGTTCACATCGCCAAGGACGTCGCCCAAGTAGTCATCCTTAATGGTGATTTCCGCACGGCAGATCGGTTCCAAGATGATGGGTTTGGCTTTCGGGCAGGCTTCCTTCCAGGAGGCGGAGGCGGCCATTTTGAATGCGAGTTCGTTCGAGTCGACGGGATGATATTTGCCATCGGTCAGGATGCCTTTGACACCGATGACGGGGAACCCGGCAAGAAGCCCGTGTTCAAGAGCTTCCTGAAGCCCTTTATCAACCGCGGGGAAGTAGTTTCTGGGAACGGCGCCGCCGAAAACTTCTTCCGCAAATTCATAATCTTTGTCGGGAAGGGATTCAAACCGCATGACCACGACACCATAGAACCCCGATCCGCCGGATTGTTTGACGTACCGGCCTTCCGCGGTGGCGGTTCCTTTGATGGTTTCCCGATAGACGATTTCTTGGTCTTCCTGTTCTACATCGACTTTGAACATGTTTTTCATCCGGTCGATGATGTATCCGATGTGAATGGTGCCCTGTCCGCCGATGAGGAGCTGGCTGGTTTCCTTGTTGCGGCGGATTTCAAAGGTGCCGTCTTCGATCTGCAATTTGGCTAAAGCGTTGGATAGTTTGTCTTCATCTGCTTTGTTCTTCGGTTTGATGGCGATGTAAATGGTCGGATTCGGAGTGGATGGTCTCGGGTAAACGATCGGGTTTTTCTTGTCTGAAAGTGTGGTTCCCGAAACAACTTTGCTCATCTTGGCAACCGCGCAGATATCTCCTGCATGGACGGTCTCGACGGGAAGCTGGGCTTTCCCCTGAAGGAGGAAGAGCTGGTTGACTTTTTCGCCGTCGGGGTTGTTGGACGAGGCCAGTTCTTGATCTTTGCGGATGGTGCCGGATTTGACCCGCATCAAATTGATGGTCCCGATGAAGGGATCAATCATCGTTTTGAAAACAAAAGCGGAGAAAGGCTCGTCATCGGAAACCTTGCGCGTGATCTTTTCCTCGGAACCGGGGCGGGTGCCTTCGGAAGGGGCGGCCTCGGAAGCGGCCGGGAAATATTCCCGGATCATGTGAAGAAGGGTGAGGGGGCCGACATCTTTCGTCGCCGCGCCGACCATGACGGGAACCGCTTCCCCGGAAGTGACGGATAAGCGCAGACCCTTCTTGATTTCTTCCATCGTCAACTCTTCGCCATTAAAATATTTCTCCAGCAGGACCTCGTCGGCCCCGGCAACGGTTTCAATAAGCTCTTGGCGAAGAGCATTGATCTTTTCCATTTTCTCAGGGAATATTTCTCCGTCGACACAGGACTGTCCGTCATAAATGCGGGCTTTCTTTTCGACGATGTCCGCAAATCCGTTGAAATCGGCCTGTTTCCCGATTGGGAGGCAGAAGGGAACGCACTGTTTCCCCAGTCGATTCTTGATGGTGGAGAGGACATCATCGAATTTGATGTTTTCTTTATCCATCTTGTTGACGAAAATGATGCAGGGAAGATTGTGCTTGCGGATGATCTTCCACATCTTTTCCGCCCCGACTTCGACGCCCTTCGTCGCATCAAGAACGAGGATAGCCCCATCGGCCGCCTCCAAAGCATAACTGATGTCACCGATGAACTCGTCGGCTCCCGGCGCATCGAGGAAATTGATTTTCAGATTTTTGAATTCCACCGGAACGATGGCGGTGGACAGAGACGAAAGGCGGTTCTGTTCCTCGGGAGTGAAGTCGGAAACCGTGGTCTTTTTTTCGACTTCGCCCTTCTTTTCGATTCCCCCCGCAGTGAAGATGAGGGATTCGGTCAAAGAAGTCTTTCCGCACCCGAGATGCCCAAGGATGATGACATTCTTGACTGCATTTCCAAGATATTCCTTCATTGATTGTTGCTCCTCTCCTAATCAAACGCTTTCAGTCCATATCATTATAACATAGATGCGGGGAAAAAAGGAAGAATGGAAAATGGATTTTTAAGCCCGCCCCTTTCAAGGCGCATTAAGAAAAAAAGGGAGCCGAACGCCCGGCTCCCAAAGATGAATTTTCAGATTTTTTGGGTTTCCACGATGGGGTAGGTTCCCTCTGAGGATGTCTTGACTTGTGAACGGTAAATGTTGGCATATACTCCGTTTTTCGCCAGCAATTCCTTGTGGCGACCTTCTTCGACCTTCATTCCGTTTTCAAGGACAACGATGCGATCGGCGTTTTTGATCGTGGAGAGACGATGGGCGATAACGATCATCGTTCTTCCTTTTGAAACGTTTTCCAGAGCTGTTTGAATCATTTCCTCAGTCTCTGTGTCAATGTTGGCGGTGGCCTCGTCCATAACCAAGACGGTGGGATTGTGAACGACGGCCCGGGCAAAAGAAATGATCTGCTTTTCTCCGACGCTGAAATTTCCTCCTCCTCGGGTTACTTTCGTCCTTACGCCGTCTTCGAGCTTGTCCAGGATTTTTTGACCTCCAATTGAAACCAAGATCTTTTCGACCGCTTCATCGGTGACTTCATTTTCCCCAAACCGGATATTGTCCGCTAGAGTTCCCTTGAAGAGGACAGGATCCTGAAGAATGATCCCGATGTGTTTCCGATAGGAGCGTTTCGACCAGGAGGTGATATCCTTCCCGTCAATGGTGATCCGTCCCATATCGTACGGTTTGAAATCGTAGAACCTAAGGAGAAGATTCATCAGGCTGGACTTGCCGGAACCCGTGTGTCCGACGAGCCCGACCATCTGCCCGGCTTTGATATCAAGATCGATTCCTTTGAGAACCGGGTTTCCTTCGCTGTAGGAGAACCAGACGTTTTCAAACCGGATGTCCCCCTTGAAACGGGGAATATCCGAGAAGGATCCGTCTTCCTGCTCGCCGTCGATCAGATAGAAAATGCGTTCGGTCTTGACGATGGCATGCTCGAAGTTTCCGATTTCCCGAAAGAGAGTTCCCACGGGCTCAATCAGTCTGCTGAGGTAATCGTTATATGCGTAGATGAGCCCGGCGGTGACGACAAATCCTTCGATTGTCAGATAACATCTTCCGAAGTACATCACAATCGTCGCGGTGACCAAGGCTCCAAGAAGACGGATCAGGTTCCATCCAAGCGAAAGGTGAAGCGTGGTTTCTTTCATCCTTTCGGACATCAGTCGGGAAGATACATCACTAAAATCTTTCTCAGTCTGTTTTTTGAAGTTGAAAATCTGAAGGATGGAAACGCCATTGATGATTTCATTCAACTTCGCGGTAATCAGGGAGTTGTCCTCATTTACTTTGACGGCAATGGACGAAAGGCGTTTGACGAAGAACCGCAGCCAGACATAAACCAGCGGGAAGGCGACGAAAGTGAGGAGCGCAAGCCGGTAATCGAGATAAAACATTCCGATGTAAGCAAAGATTACGGAAAGGCTGGCGTTGACCAGAAGATTCATAAGCGTCGAGAAAAGGTTCATCATTCCATCGACATCATGAATGATCCGATTGGCGATTTTTCCTGCGGGTTCCGTCTCAAAATAGGTCATGGGCATTCTTTGAAGACTGGCGATAGCATCTTTCCGGGCGTCCCGAACCATGTTCACGTTGATCATCGAAGTCGTGATTCGTTGGATATAGGTAAAGAGGATCTGAAGAAGGAACCGCAGGAAAAGAAGCCCAACCAGTATCATGAGGGGCGAAAGGAAAGGCGCATAAAATGCCAGCACTTCTTCATGATTCAACTTGACGACCTGATAGGTGTGGGTCTCCCCCGACTGTGTTGTAACGGTCATGACATCCCCATCCAGGGATCGGGTTCCATTTACCGCGATTTCATCGCTGAAATAGTATCCACCCTGGAAAAGAATGATGGATATTCCAACATCAGTCGCGGTTCCCTGCTGAAAATACCGGCCGTCGTAGGCGACGGTTCCGTTTCCCGGTTCCGACACTGCATACCAAGGATTTTCAATTCCGACAAGTTCATTGTCAAAAATGGCTTTAACAATCAGCGGCGCAACCAGCCCGAGCCCTTGAAGGATGAACATACAGACAAGTGAGGTGATGAGAAGCCCTTTGTATCGGCGGATATACCGCCAAACTTTTTTAATGGCTTTCATGGCGGCCCCCTACTTCATCGTGATCTGCTGGATATATTGCTGTTTGTACCAGCCGTCATTCCGAAGCAGTTCTTCGTGGGTTCCCCGCTGCGTGATTTTTCCGGCTTCAAGGACCAGAATCTGATCGGCGTCGCGAATGGCGGAGAAACGATGAGCAATGATAATGTTTGTTTTTCCCTGACGGAACTCTTTCAATCGTCCAATGATGTTTTCTTCGGTTTTCGCATCGACCGCGGAGAGAGAATCGTCCAGAATCAAAATCTGAGGGTCTCTGATCAGGGCTCTGGCGATGGAAAGACGTTGCTTTTGCCCCCCGGAGAGAGTGGAACCCGCCTCACCCACCATAGTATGGAGCCCATCGGTCAAGTAGGTGATGTCTTTTTCGAAGTCGGCAATTTTTACCGCGCGGTCCATCTCACGGGAGTTTGCAAGGGGATTCCCGATCCGGATGTTTTCTTCCACGGCTTTTTTGAATAGCATATGCTCTTGAGGAACATATCCGACCAATCTCCTGACATCTTCGAGTTTGTATTCTTCAATTGGAACATCATCAATGAAGATGTCCCCGTCCGTGACATTGAACTCCCGAAGTAGTTGGCGGATGAGCGTGGACTTGCCCGCCCCGGTGGGACCGCAAATGCCGATGGTCTGTCCGTTTTTAATAGAGAAATCAATGTTTTTGATGACTGGTTTTTTGTCGAAAGGGTACTGGAAGGTAACATTGCGGAAATCAATATGATCAAATTGAAGAATCGGTCTGGGGTTTGGATCATCATGGACTTCAGGTGTCGTTTTCATGATTTCATCATATCGGTCCACCGAAATCGTTGCATTGTTAATCTGGGAAAAAATGGTGGAAACAGAGATGATGGGACTGTAAAGCATCCCCACATATGAAACGAATGTGACAAGGGATCCCAGGGTGATTTCTTGATGGATGATGAGAAAAGATCCATATGCGAAAGCGAGGAAATAAGCAATCCCGTAGATGACCTCAAACAAGGGGTTGAACCAGTTCTCATATCGGACGATGTATCTCCACGACTCAATGTCGGCATCAATGGCTTGGTACTGGGCCTTCAAATCGTTCTCTTCTTGGACATACGCCCGAATGACCTTCTGTCCCTCAACCGACTCCAACACTTTTTCGGTCATGGCCGCATAAATCTCCCGGTGGATTTTGATGTATTTTCTCTTTTGGAAACGGATGATGTTTAGAATCGTCAATCCGATCGGCATAATCGTGATGGAAACCGCCGTCAGCTTCCAGCTAATGGAAAATCCCATGATGCAGACGGCAAAAACGATCATCCCGAAGTTGAAAATGATTCCTTCCAGCATGGAGGTGGCCGCTTGCGTGATGGCGTCGAGATCACTCGTGACCCTGGAAATGAGATCCCCTTTCGGGTATTGCTCATAAAATTTGGAGTCCATCTCAAACAGGTGGTCAAGGTATTTGTCCCGAAGGCGAAATGCCAGTTTTTCCGCTTCCCGGGTGACCAGCCAGTTATAAAGGAAACTGCAAAGATATCGAAGAATCGGTATCAGAAGCAAGGCAAGGACGAGTTGGGACAAACTGGTAGAAGTAAGTCCTCCCGAAACAATGGTGTCAATTGCCAAACCCAAAACCTTGGCGGGCAAAAGCGCGATGAAGGCGATGAACAAAAGAAGGAGGAACATTCCGGTATAAATCTTCCATTCCTCCCGGATAAACCACTTTATTTTTTTTAGAATATTTACCATGAAGAAATCACCAAGGGAGTCCTTTTTTAAATAAATTAGTGCTGGAATCGACCATAAGTCATTCCGCGGCGGTTCAGAGAATAGGGTTCTTTCCGAAGCGCATGTTGAAACGCCTCAATCACAGACTCGGTTTCCTTCCCGCTTTCAACGGTGAATTCCATACGGACACGGGAGATACCCGAATCCCGGAAAAAGTCCAAATGGTCAATGAGACAAAGCGGTTTGGGATTTAAGACACGGATATTACAGTCGCCGTCATTGAGAAGAGGAAACTCAAAATCCATCCGATCCTTTAGGGAATAGTCGGAGTGTTCGCACAAATGGCAGTTTTTTTGGTTCGCTCCCATGACTTTTGAGATGGGACAATACTTTGAAATCATTAATTCGGTTCTTCCATAAACGATTTGCTCAAAAACGGCATTTCCCCCATATCTGGCGATAAAGAGGCTGGAAAAATTTTGAATTCGGTCTTTTTGGAGTTCTAAAGACAGGGTTAGTCCGCTCAAGCCGCTTTTCAGGAGCAAACCCGCGGTATAAATGTTTGTCACGTTGAGAAACTGGTCGCCAAACAGAAGTAATTTTCCATTTTTTCCCAAACCGTGTGCCGAAGCCCAAAGGCTTCCCACTTCGCTCACAAGTGAGGATTCACTCAATGAGAAAGTGGCCTTTTCTGGCCATATTCTACGCTTTTGTGTATAAAACCGGACTTCAGGATGCTTCTCCGGTTGTATTTTGAGGTTTTCTTCATGATAGATAACTCTTATTCCAGCGTCAAGACAAGCGTCCAACTGCTCGGCGGTTCGCACTTTCGCCGACAAGGTAAATTCTTCCCCTTGCCCGACGATGATAGGGGATGATTCTGGGACGATGGTGGGATTCCTTCGAAGATTCGCCCGAATCCCGGTCATTTTGTCGATGGCGTCCCGACGGAATTCGTTGAGGACTTTCACCGGGATGAACCCGTTTCCATCCGTATCAACCTGCAAAGATTCCCAATAAAATGGGGTGTTTCCCAATTTTCCCAACTGGTTTCGGATTGCGTTTTGATCCATGGGGGCGGTTTGAGCGGGTTGGACGATAAACTCCGTTTTAAACTTAACATTGTGCCCATCCCCGTCATGAATGTCAAATTCCATGGGCTCCCCCACAACGATCCGGGCGGTTCCCCAAAGCGGGATCATTTTCCAGTCGGGATCCAAATAGATGTCCAAACTGCGAACAAGATTGTGATCAAGGGTCTTCAAAACGACGGAACCGGGAGAAACCGGATCGGCCGAATCCAAAAGGATCACATCACCCGGGTGTGCAATGGGAACCAGCCCGGATCCGATAATGATTCGGGAGACGACGTTTCCGGTATCTTTTTCTTCGGTTCCGACAATTCGAATCCCGTCGTTCACCGAGAGGTCGCCCGAAAGACAGATTTCGACTTTCCCATGGGAAAAAGACTTAACGGTTCCGACTTCAATTCCCATGTGATTTGGCCGATACGCGTTATTCAGGGTGTGCGCCTCGGCATTCAGGACATATCCTTCGGTGTACTCTCGATTAAAAACCCGTTTCAATTTGTCGATTTCATCATCGGAACGGAAGGGCCGGCTTTTTTCTTTGGACAAAAGAGCGTTCCGATAAGAAAGGACGGATTGGATGACATAGTCCGGCTTGCGCATTCTCCCTTCAATTTTAAAGGCGTCGATCCCCACATCAATCAGTTCGGAAAGCCGGTCCAAAGTCATGAGATCTTTTGTAGACATCAAAAAGGATTCTTCCGAAACCGGCTCTCCGTCCTTCAAAAGGGTATAGGGAAGGCGGCAGGGCTGCCCGCATTCCCCCCGGTTTCCGGATCGATGTCCCACCATGGAACTGAAAAGACAATTGCCCGAATAACAGACGCACAGGGCCCCGTGAACGAATACTTCAATTTCGATATCCACGTTTTTTTTGATCTCCCGGATGATATCGAGGGATGTCTCTCTGGCCATAATTACCCGGCTGGCCCCAAGATCCTTCAAAAAACGGACCTGAGCAAGGCTGTGGGCGTTGGTCTGGGTAGAGGCATGAATCGGCGTGTGAGGGTATCTCCGATGGAGAAGATCCAACATCCCCAAATCCTGAACAATCAAAGCATCGACATCGGCCGCAACAAGTTCATCAGTGTATTCGAGAAGATCCGCGACCTCATCGTCGAAAACGAGGGTGTTTACCGTCACATAGACCGACGCGCCCCGTAGATGAGCGAATTTCACAAGATCGACCATTTCTTGAGTGTCGAAATTGGGGGCGAAAGCCCGGGCTCCGAATTTTTTCCCCGCAAGGTAAACGGCATCGGCTCCGGCATTGATGGCTCCGATGAAGGCCTCGCGATTTCCCGCGGGAGCCATGAGTTCAATTTTCTTCATCCAATCGGTCCCTCCTTTCCCAAGCATTGAATATTATACCATCCATCCCGGATTTTGCATCGGAAAACGCGGACGAAACCATTAAAAAAACCGGCCATTTGAGGGCCGGTTAAGATGAAGATCATATTTTGCTTGGCTCAAGGTAAATATCGGGAAGGTTCTCCAGTTGATCTTTCAAAATGTCTTCGATTTGCGAGAATATTTCCCGCTTTTTCATTGGAAAGCAGTTGTCACAAAAATTGGTTTGCTTACAATGAGCACAAAATATGCTGGTCATGTCCTTGTATTCGTTGATGATTGCCAGGGTAGCGTTGATGGTGGAAATTTCGTCCGGGGTACGAAGGAAATAGTAGGCTTCCAACACCTCTTCGACGACTTTGTCCTGAAGAACGTCCACGCCCCGCAAAGCTTTGATGCGATGACTCGTCTTCATCCGGATCCCCCCTTGGTGAAAAATGAAAATCTGATTTCGTGAAGTTTGGCCGTTTCGGAACGGAAGAGAATACTCCTAACCTTTGATAATTTAAATATACCATAAAAAAAAGCCCCCCGAAAGGGGGCAAAATGAAAAAATGAAAAATTTCATTATGAAAGAAACCGGCCGGATTTTCATTTGAAAAGTCGTTTTCATTTTCACGAAGGTGGTGAAATGAAATATCGGATCCTCGATTTTCAGGAAGGAGACTGGTATATTTGGACCACGTTGAAGGAAGAATCCAGCAGTGCGACGCTTTCGCCGGAGAAGAATCGAGAGCCGGAGGCGTCCTTGACCAGAAGAAATCCGGGAGAGAACAATCTGTTTCCATCCAAAAACCCATTCATGGGATCGAATCCCGCAAGTTCCATTTTTCCTTCCGCCACGATTCGGGCGTTCCGGAAAAAAGACTCTACCTTCGCATGCCGCTCGGATAGGAATGCTTCTCTCTCGAAAACAACGGTTTGGATTTTCACCTTATGATCGTGGGGCGGGATTCCCTCCCCGAGAATTTCAGAAAGCATCCGTGATTCGCGACCGATCTGGTGACGGAAGGAAATGCCGTTTTCCTCCGCAACAATGCACATCATGGTTCCCGAATTATAACAGGTGTTCCGGATCGGAAACAACTTTTTCGGATCATTGAGGACCTCGGAAAGCCGTTGAACCGCCATCCGGTATTTTCCAATATCCAAAATTCGAAGAACGGAGTACTCGACGAACTGAGCGATGCCTTCAATGGTTTCAATTTGGGATTCGTATCGAACGGCATTCGGGAAGGCCGCCGCACGGGCGTTTCGAAAAGCCATGAGAATTCTCCACGTATCGCGGCTGAAAGAGTAGCTGAATCCGCCAAGATGGAAATTCTCCATGAATTTTTTGCACATGTTTTCTGAATCGTAAATATAACGCAGTCCCTCTCGCTCATCCGCCCAACGAGTCTCTCCCGATTTTTTTTGGAAGGCGTGGAACATTTCATGAACGAGCTTTGAGGCAAGTACGGTCTCATCGGATATCGGAGATTCTTTCATGCTCCATATGGCCACGGCTTCCCCATTCAAATCGATGGCCGTGTTTCCCAAGAACCGTGAATCCCATGGAACAGGGGGACGGTCTGAAAAACAGACGTCCTGGTCATCATAGAGTGCAAACGGAAAAACGTGAAATCCGGGCCACAGGCGCCCAAAGTCCACAGATTCCAATAGTTGTCCGATTTTTCGGCATGTTTCCAACATAGCAAACTCCTATCGGTGTTCGATCAAAAGTCGAAGAAAATGAGCGTCGTCTTTGGGAACCTGATTCTTTTTGAGGGATGGCGAATCTATTCGAGAAAATGGACGCATTGGGCATCATATTGATCCCGAGGCGGTTGTTCCTCAGCGGAATG
>VMEE01000043.1 GCA_009910795.1 Dehalobacter sp. CP
GAAACAGCTTATGACCAAATAAAAGTGAATGGTGTTTATCAGAACGTTGAACTCAGTGAGATATTTGCACAGATTTACAATAAAGCAAAGCAGCCAATAATGATAAGCGAATGGTCTTTTCCGGCGTATGATAGCGGACTCCCGTGTAGCGTAGGAGCTGGTATGCGAGTAGATACGCAGACGGAGAGAGCAAAAGCCTATGAAATATATCAAAAAGCATTATTCAATATGCCGTTTCTTGTCGGTTCTGAATTTTTCATGTGGGTTGATCCTCCGGCTGAAGGACTAACAAAATCTTATAAGCTAGATACAAATTACGGACTAGTGAATGAAAAGGATGAACCTTATGCTTTGGTTACCAGTGTAGCGAAAGCAACAAATGGTAATGTGTATTCTCTTAGAGACTAGATGAATCATAACTATGATGGTCTTCGTAAACCAATCGGGATATATAGAAAGGAAAGCGATAGGATTATGATTCTGAAAAAGACACTGGCAGTATTATTGACGGTATCTCAGATACTGTTAACCTTCAGTTCGACCTCCTTGGCCGGATTGGATGATGCGTCAAATAATACGGCATTTGTATATGACGACGATTTTTCTGGATATGCAACTGGAAGTGATGGAATGCCTAATTGGGTGACCAATGAGTTTTCATGGGTAATTAATGACGGTTATTTTAAGAATGACTTGGTGAAGAAGAGCTTTGCATTGATGAACTCGCCAACTGGCGCTGAAGTATCCTTCGAATCGGAAGTGATGATCAAAGCTTCTAAAGGTGATAAGTATAAGGTAGCAGGAATTGCTATCTATACAGATTATGAGAATTACTGGCATTTAGCCTTGGTTGAAGCACCGGACAAGAATAATCATTATGTAGAACTTGAGGAAATGATTAACGGCGAATGGTGTGCCCAGTATAAAGGAAGCACCAAATTAGTAACGGGAACAGTACCGTCAGACAATTTACATTGGGACTATAATCACCCTTATTTATTAAAAATAACTTTAAATAAATTAAGTATTACGGGTGCTGTATATGAATTGGATGGCTCTTTGATTTGGAAAACAAAATATCTATTTAAACCTGATAATTGTGTTAAAACAGGTATTCCCTCGCTAACGACAGCTGCCTTTGAAGCGCAATTTGATAATGTTAAGGTGAATATTACCAAAACTGTTGTTGATGAGAATCCAAATACAAGTTTGGACGACATAAAGGTGACAAATATTAAAATAAGTCCCGAGGAGTTATTTATCAAGGTCGGTCAGACCCGGAGGTTAGAAGCGTTAATTATACCGGCAAACGCTTCAAATAAAACAATAAATTGGACGTCAGATAACCCGCAAATAGCCTCAGTTAATAATGGAGTGGTCAAAGGCTTATCTCCAGGAACAGTTTTCATAAGGGTGAGTACAGAAGATCAGAGTATATCAAATATTTGTAAAGTGACAGTTACTTCGTTTAGCGTATATTTATTCGTGGGTTTATACGTTTTAATTGTTGGAATTATTGCTTTACTCATTTTCAGATATATTAGGAAAAAAGAAAAAACATAAAGAATACTATTGACTAAATATTGAAAATATGATAATTATTAATTAAATGAATATCGGACAAAAACTTATTACTGACAATGGCAAACCTGTTGAAAAGCAGGGACGCAAAGCTATAGGGCCTGTAAAATGGCAGCCAGTTACCAAAATTAAGTTTTTTGTTTTTGTCTAACTTATTACTGACAATGGCAAACCTGTTGAAAAGCAGGGACGCAAAGCTATAGGGCCTGTAAAATGGCAGCCAGTTACCAAAAAATAAGTTTTTTGTTTTTAGAGAGGGCAGATTATGAACATTTTAAGAAAAACAATCAAAACGTTAATCACGATAAGCCTAATATTAGTTTTAGTGGCACCAACAACACTAGCTGGAAGTGAACCCAGTATAAGCGGTCAAAGATTGCAGGATGATTTCTCCGCCTACGTTGCTGGAAGTGATGGTAGCCCTAAGTGGATCACTGACGATATATCTTGGGAAGTAAATAATGGTTGTTTCCAAAATAATTCATTGAAAAAGAGCTTTGCTAAATATGATTCTAGCGTTGGGACTGATTTAACTTTTGAATCGGAAGTTACTATTCAAGTATCGCAAGGGGATAAGTATAAGTCGGCGGGGATATCAGTTTATTCAGACAATAATAATTATTGGTCGTTAGCACTTGTTGAAGGGCCTGAGGCTAAAAATAAAATGCATTATATTGAACTTCAAGAAATGTTTAATGGGCAATGGTGTGTGCAAGATTATGGGGAGACAAAACTAAAAGTTGGTTCATACGTAGGAGATGGAATTGAGTGGAAATATAACCAGCCGTATGTTCTCAAGATAAGTTTGAACAATAAATCGATTACAGGGGTAGTATGCGAGTTAGATGGTAAAAAAATATGGGAGAAAGAATATATTTTTTCTTCGGAGAATTGTACAAACAAAGGAATTCCGGCTCTGACAAGTGCGGCCGTAGAAACAAAGTACGATAACGTAAAATGCACAATAAATAAAAAAGTTTATGAAGTTAATGCAGTTGGCTCATATCCTGAGCTTAAAATCGAAACAGATACGACGATAAACGGTAAAAAAACGGGATTTTTTCATACCCAAAAAATAGGGGATAAATGGTGGGTGATTGCGCCTAATGGGAAAGGATTTATTGCCGTCGGAGCACAGAGGATGACGTATAAAGGACATTACTCAGAGGCATTGGGTTATTCCCCATATGA
>VMEE01000044.1 GCA_009910795.1 Dehalobacter sp. CP
AAGGCTTTTTATATAGATGCTCCAACAAGGTATTCTTGATGGTGCACACATTTTCCAATTTGGCCATTAATATATTATCGTCATAGAGCTCGCTGACTTGAAAACCAATCTTTGCATATTTATCAGAATAACAAGGAGCGATGCCGGATTTGGTGGAGCCGAATGATTTTCCCGCCAAGCGTTCTTCCTCATACTCGTCTAGCAGGAGATGATAGGGCATCACCACTTGAGCACGATCGGAAATCAGCACCTTGGGCTGTGGAACACCTTTTTCGGCCAATGCGGTCATTTCCTCCAGAAATGCAGGAATGGACAAGGCCACTCCATTTCCCAAAACGCTGACGGTATGATCATAAAACACGCCAGAGGGAAGCATATGTAGCGCAAACTTTCCGTAATGATTCACAATGGTATGACCGGCATTGCGACCTCCCTGATATCGAACCACCACATCGGATTCTGCTGCCAGCATATCCGTTATCTTTCCTTTTCCTTCATCGCCCCAGTTGGCGCCTACGATTGCTTTTGCCATCTCGGTTCACCTCGTTTCCACCCATTTTTTCACATTGGGGTCGGACCCCACTTTACTTTGCAAAACTAACTCTTCGGGGTCGGACCCCACTTTACTATACTAAACCTGTACCTGACCCCACTTTACTATACTAAACCTGTACCTGACCCCGCTGGCCTAGCCGGTCTTCATATTTCTTCAAAAGAGGCATTACCTCTTCTTGAATATATCGTTGGGTTTGTTGGGGCGCCATGCCCACAAATTTTTCCGGGGCCATCATGGCCTCCATTTCTTCCAGACTCATGCCGAATGCCGGATCTTGGGACAATCTCAGGAGAAGATCATTTTCTCCCCCTTGTTCCTTGACCACTTGGGCCGCCGCCATACTGTGCACCCGGATTCGTTCATGAAGTTCCTGTCGGTCTTTCCCGCCCTTCACCGCCTCCATCAACAGATTTTCCGTGGCCATAAAAGGCAATTCCTCCAAAAGATGCTTCTCCATAACTTTGGGATATACCACCAAACCGGAAGCCACATTCATATAGAGTTCCAAGATGGCATCTGTGGTCAAGAAGCCCTCACTTATGGAGATTCGTTTGTTGGATGAATCGTCCAAGGTTCGCTCCAACCACTGAGACGCTGCCGTCCATTGTCCATCTATGGTTAATGTCATCACATGCCTCGCTAGGCCTGTGATTCTTTCCGAACGCATGGGGTTCCGCTTGTAGGCCATGGCCGATGAACCCACCTGATTCTCCTCGAAAGGCTCTTCCACTTCCTTTAAATGGGCCAGGAGTCGGATATCGTTGGCAAACTTATGGGCACTCACCGCAATACCCGCCAGTATTTGAAGCACCCTGGCATCGATTTTACGAGAGTAGGTCTGCCCGGATACGGGAACCACTCCCGGCATATCCATCTTTTGAGAAATCAACTGGTCCAGCTTCCGCACCTTCTCTTCGTCCCCCTGGAACAACTCATAGAAGCTGGCCTGAGTGCCGGTGGTACCCTTGGACCCCAGCAGCAGCAGTCCATCCCGAACCCCTTCCAATTCCTGAAGGTCCATCAAAAGGTCCTGTATCCACAGGGCAGCTCTCTTCCCCACCGTTACCGGCTGGGCGGGTTGGAAATGGGTAAAGCCCAAGGTAGGCAACTCCCGATATTCCATGGCAAAGCGGCTGAGGTAATCCACCACATTGACCACTTTCCCTACCAACAGGTCCAAGCCTTCCTTCATAACCAAAAGGTCCGTGTTATCCCCCACATAACAGGAGGTGGCACCCCAATGTAAAATGGGTTTGGCCAGAGGACATTGGACTCCATAGGCATACACATGAGCCATCACATCGTGGCGAATCTCTCGCTCTTTTTCCTCCGCCACCTGGTAATTGATATCTTCTTGATGTAGTATCATTTCTTGAATTTGGGCTTCGTCAATAGGCAATCCCAGTTCTTTTTCCGCTTCCGCCAAAGCAATCCAAAGCCTTCGCCAAGTTCGAAACTTCTTCTCCTGAGAAAAGAGATATTGCATCTCCTTGCTGGGATACCGCTGAGATAGCGGGCTAATATATTTTTGGTATTCTGAAGTGCTCATAGGAAATCTCCTTGAAATCTTTCAAAAAACAATGAATCTTTAAAAAAGAAATTATATCATTCAGATGGGTTTTTTGCAATGGAGGAAGGCAGGATTGGCCCTGGTCTGGCCGGATTAAATGCGAAACCGCTTTCGATACTCTTCCAACATTTCCTGGCCTTTAAACAGCAGTTGGCCGCTTAGTAGAAGTATGCTCAAGGCAATGCAGATGAGAGAGGGAATGATTTGGTCCAGAATCCCGGTCAAGTAGAAGATGAGAGGCACCAGTCCCATGACAGCATGAAAAGAAGTGGACACCAAATAGTCCTGGGGAGAAATCCCCTTCACCTTAATAAGAATCTGCATGGTCAACATGGAAACCATGAGAAGAAGGGGCACCGCATAGTCCAAGGACCATCCCCGCCATCCAGTGACAAAATCCCACAGCACGAAAAACAAGGACCCCAGTAGGGATTGGGTCATAAGGATGTATAGAATGCGGCTTAAATTTCGGGCTCCCAGCCCCACCGACAGCCACAAACATCCTACCCCTAGAAGCACCAAAAGAGACCAGCGTCCTGTATGGGGTAGCGCCAGATTGACCGTGACTGCACCCACGCAGATTGCCACTCCCGAAAGAAACAGAAGCTGAAAAAACAGTCGGTATTTTTCGTAAACAGACGGAATGATGGGGAAGGCCGGAGATTCTCCCTCGCCGGTGACGCGTCCCTGGCACAAGGGACAATACTGAGAATGTCCCCGGATTTCTACCTTACATCGAGGGCACCATTTCATTGCTCATCCCTCCTGTCCAACATATTGCAAGCAATTTGTGCAGAGAGGCCACCATCCGTCCACAATCGCACCCATCGTCGCTGAATCTCCGGGTTCATAAAGGGGGTAGTAACCGTCACGCTTAACACATCCCCGTAGGTCACCATTGTCAGCTCCATTTTTTCCGTACTCACACACACATCCATGGCCTTGATTTCCGACGCAAAGGGCTCCTCCATCCGAATCACACCTACATTGGAAAGAATGGCGGTATTTTTCCGTTGCCCCAGGTCATAGGCAATTTTTAACGCAATATTTTTAATGAACAGGGGTACCAGCTTAATCCCCATGTTTCGCTCAATGGCAGAAAAAAGGTTCATGCGCTCCGCTAATCGTTCCGGTCGGGTTTCTTCTTTTAATTCTTGGTCTACCCAAATGGTCAATTCCTCCAAGTCCGGCAAATCCTTACCCTTGGGCCAGGATATTAAAATACTGTTGAAAAAGTTTCGAAGAGAATCGGTGGGATAATACTTTCGAAGATCCACAGGAATACTAATCACCAAAGGGGCTTTTTTTCTACGACGAGGCGTAAATTCTTCCCATATGGCCCGCATCAAACAGGCACACACAAAAGCGGTTAGTGTTCCCTGGTGGGATTTAGCCATGGTTAATGCTTCTTTTGCCGGCAAATGGATCCGTATGGCCTTCAGACGATTTTGCGGATACCGAATCCCACGAAGCCGAAGAGCCCGAGGACTTTTGATTCGGCGGATTTTACGTCCGGTGGTGTGATGCTCAAAGCTGTCCGCCTTCATGGCGGACAATGAAGAAGGTAATGTGAGATGAGGAACCACCTCTTCCCAGGGAATCTCCATCCCAAGAGACAGGTACTTTAAAATCAACGCCTTAAAAAAAGAAAGTGCCCCAGCTCCATCCGACAGCACATGAAAAACCTCCAAATTAATGGTGGATTGAAAATATGTGACATCAAAAAGCAAGGAAGGCCGATGCCCGCGATAAAGAGGTCCACAAGGCGGCCGGTCCTCTTGACGAATCTCCGGCACCAAAGATGCGTCCTCCAGATAGTGCCAAAAGATTCCTTTTTTCATGACCACCCGAAAGGCTTCAAAATCTAGGAGGGTTTCTTCCAAAGCATGTTGAAGCTGCCCGGGGTCAATTTCATGCCTCAGTTCACAGGAAAACCGAAAGACCTGGGTCTCCGAGCGATGGGTAGCGGCGGAAAACAAAATAGCCGCATTGTCCAGCTTATGCCAAGTGCGAATGGTGACCCCCTCCTCTCTTTCTGCTTACCTCATTCTAATCTATTTTCTTCCCTTTTTCATCCAAAAATTCACGTACCAGTCTCAAGGTCCTCTCCACGTGAACGAATCGAATGGGGAGATTGAAATATCCATGAAGGGCATTATCCATGCGATAAAGAACCACCCGGTTTCCCCCTTGCTTCAATTTTTCCCCATAGTCTACTCCCTAATCTCGTAAAGGGTCATGCTCCGCTGTAATCAACAAGGTGTCCGGTTGACGGGAAAAATCCTTGGCAAGAAGAGGTGCAAAATATGGGCTGATGCGATCCTCTCCATGCTGAATATATAGGTCGATGTAATCACAGATCCGCCGGGACGTCAAAAGATAGCCTTCCCCTTTCTCCTTTATCGAAGGGAAAGGAGAATTCGGCCCATGGTCGTAATAGGTGGCAGGATACAGAAGAATCTGTTTGGGTATGGAAAATTCTCCTCGGTCCCGGGCCATGAGACTGACCGCGGCGGCTAAATTTGCCCCCGCACTATCTCCCATTAAGACCAGTCCCGTCTTGCGCTTTCTCTGATATTCCTCCACCTTTTTGGCCGCTTCATAGCAGTCCAACAGTCCGGCGGGAAAGGGGTGCTCCGGCGCCTTTAAATAGTCCACAGAAAATACCCGACGGCCGGTTTCATCCGCCAGCATGGCACAGGTTCTGGTGTAGGCATTGATGTTGCCCAGAACCCAACCTCCCCCATGAAAATATAGAATAATCTCTTCTGACCGTCTTTTTTTCGGTTCAAAAATGCGAATCGGGATTTTATGATTCTCCGATACAATGGTGTAATCCCATACTTCATAGACCCGATGTTTTCCTGTGGGAGGATTGGCCAAATTTCGTAACCATCGATTGGCTTGAAGATTCGCCTTCAAATCCGGCTCGGCATAGGACAAAGCCTTTAATGCTGCCCTCATATATTTATTAATGGCCATATCAACGACTTACCTTTTCTTCTTCTGTTTTATTTTTCATGATATACTTTGTTATACAAACTGCCCCACTGCCTAGACTAGGAAAATCCAGACATTTACAAAAAAATATAGTATGCTTTTCCAATATAGCATACTATACCACAGTTCCCCCGATTTTCCCGACGCATTTTGCGGATACCCTTTGTATTTTCTATATTATGACCACTCGCTGGGCCAACTGTTGGGCATCCTTGGGCTGATGGGTCACCAACAGCACACTGCGGTTCTTGGTATAGTGTTCCCAGCAGCGATGGATGATGCGATCCTTCAATGCCTCATCCAAGCCTTTAAAGGGTTCATCCAGTAGCAAATATCCGGCTGGATATATGAAGGCTCTGGCCATGGCCACCCGATGTCTCATACCGCCAGAAAGTTGAGCCGGCAGTTTGTCCA
>VMEE01000007.1 GCA_009910795.1 Dehalobacter sp. CP
ACGGCTGCAATTGCATATTAACAGCTTGCTGAAGAGGTGTTCGCATGACAGGAGACTTAATGGACCGTGTTTTTAATGAAATTAAGCCCAAAAAGTAAGAATCCTTAACTGATAAAGCATTAAGCAAACAAACATTAAGTGATGAAACATTAAGCCTTAAGGAGTTGGACATTAAGCTCCTTAATGAGGCCATCGAGGCTGCAAACAACAAGCGTCGAATGATAGGCGTATGGAGCCCTACTATAGCGGCTGCCATGTGGTACTTGAAAGGGACTATTCCCCGGTTCTCTATCAGCGAAGTAGCAAGTCATTGGATTGAAGAGGGACTGGAGAGGGACTATCCCGAGCTGATGCAGAAGATAAGGGAAGGACTGAAGAGATGATTCTTTCCCAGCTATCCGTGAGCCTGGAGAAGAGAAAGCTGAAAGCGATAGGAGATGAATCATGGACCAAAATTTAACTGGTTTAATTACCGCAAATGTGTTCCTTTCTCAAACATGGTACGCCCTTGTAATAAATGCTCTAATCGGCCCATTATCGGCCCTTATTGGAGCCGGTGGTGTGTTTTACGTTACCCAAAGGTCACATAAGCACGAAGAATTTATGAAATCCTTAGAGATAAACCAAATTAAGCGCCAAGAACGTAGAAACTTGATTGCAGAATTACAGGGTACAAAGAAACTCCTTACTCAATTGTATTTCTCAAGTTATGAGGCTATGATACACTCAAGATATTACCAGCAATCAATAGTAATATTAGAAAATCAAAGAAAATCAAAAGATGATTTTGAGAGTTCTATCAATGAACAACGATATTGGAAACGATATTGGATAAAGAATGGTAATGATATCAGTATTGCTCTTTTTAAGCAAGAAAAACAATTATTTAGGGTAGTAGGTTTAATATCTTTATCATTTCCTAAAACAGAAAAATTGAATAAATTATTAGACAAAGTTAATGAGATGGAGATAAAAACATTAATACCCCCAGATGCACAAAGTTGCATGGATTTCGACCAGCTTGAAGCTTGGAAATGGAATGCAACTATTAATCTCGATTCAAAAGTCAAAGAAGAATATCTCGCCCCAATAAATGATTTGATAAGCTTTCTAAAATATTACCTAGAAAAAGAATCAATGAAAACCGGTGAAAACTAGAGATTAGGCTGATATAAGTTCTAATAATGACATCTCAGTCGCAGCATGATCGTATCCTATGGGCTCTCTCCAACGGCGGCGGGAAGATGAAGCGAGGCGACTTGAGGCGGCGCGTGGGCATGAGACTTGCAGACCTGGAGCCTATCCTTGAGGAGCTGGCAAAGGAAGGCCGTATAAGGACCTCAGGCGACATAGTGAGCTTGAGATAACCTCACCTAAACTAGACAATGCCCGAACAAATAGTAGATAAAAAATAGAATAGTGGCAACTCTAGTGGAGAAATTCATCCTTCAAATCTAAGAGCTGAAGTTAGGAGTTGATGAGCAGGCTGAGGAAGGTAAAAGTAGCTTCCGATCCTTATTCTGGCTACACCAGAAGCTTCTAATAGTTATTTCATTACAAAACATCAGCATCGAAAATCATAGAGGGAGGAAAATCTTTGGCTAAAATTAAATGTCCTAAATGTGGATTTGAGGATGAAGGTAAATTTTGCAGCAACTGTGGATCAGCTCTTTCTCAATCAAATGTCCTATCCATCCCTGCTGATGTCTCATGGCTTGATAAATGCCCTGTCTGTAAGACCGGTAAGCTATCACCAATAAGCAAGAAGAAGCTTTTTGGCCTATCCAAAGAAGAGAAAGTTGATTGCATAAACTGCAAAGCATCATTCACTAAAAAAAATAATAATTATCAGCTTACTTATGTCACTAATAGTAATGATCCAATTTGGCAAGATTATGGAAACCTGACACTTGAAGAGAGAGAGTGGAAAGCCATAGCCTATGGCGGTTTATCTGATGAAAAGCAGAAAGATGCTGATATAAGTGATTGGCTTGAACAGCTCAAAAGTGGCAAAATTCCACAGATGAGCAAAGATTCACCAGTGATACTGAAGAAAGGTGAAGAATTAATATTTTCTATGCCTAATATTTCACTGTTGGAAGCCAGAGCAGTAAGGAAAGGGGGCTATGGTGGACCTAACATAAGAGTAGCGAAAGGTTTGAGTTTTAGAGTGGGTGCATTTCAAA
>VMEE01000045.1 GCA_009910795.1 Dehalobacter sp. CP
GGAATATTCCACGATATTACTCGATTTTCCACAGCTCACCCGGTTTGATTTAGATTATTATGTAAGGAATAAATTGCCTGAGTTATTATCTAAATCAGGAGATCTAAGAGCTGAAATCGAGGCAGAACGAGGCGATGATACTTACTCCGAAGTTCTGAAGCTGAAAGACCGGGCCGCAAGCATTCTGGCCGAGGCCCAGGAAGCCGGAGATCTGAAAACTGCTTTAATGGGCATCCGTGAGGCCAGGGGATGCCTAGAGCTGATGTTCAAGGCAGAAGGCAGGATTCAAGAACAAAGCATCAACGTCAATCTGCAGCAGGTGAACATCTACCAGAGCCCGGAGTGGTCGAAGGTGGGAAGCATATTGGCTCGTGTTCTTGCAGGCTATCCTGAGTTGAGGTCACAGGTTGCCGGAGAGCTGGCGTCCCTAGCCAGGGGAGCGAAATGAGCCTACAAGACGTTGTGTACAAACTCGATCCAGTCTTGTGGGTGCACGACCTAAATCTCCTCCCATATGACAAGGACGGTAACCCTGGCCGATTAGATCCTTGGCAGCAAGCCTTATTGAGAGATCGAGAACATGGCTACATCATTTTGAACATCCATAGGCAAGCCGGAAAGAGCCAGCTAGCCTCTATAATGGGCGTTCATCAGGCCACATTCTTCCCTCCTGCGCTAGTGTTGCTCTTGAGTCCGACGCTCCGTCAGTCTGGAGAGCTGCAACGTAAATGTCTGCGGCTCTATAACCTGATCGACCCTGATCACAATGGCTTGCAGGAGGACACAAAACTATCAATTCAATTGACCAACGGTTCCAGGATCATCGCTCTCCCTGGTCACGAGGACAATATCAGAGGATACAGTGCTCCGGATCTGATCATCGAAGATGAGAGCAGTCGCGTATCTGACGATCTTTATACAGCAATTCGGCCCATGCTGGCAACGAACCCCCGCGGCAGACTCGTTTCGCTCAGTACGCCCAACGGGAAGGTTGGACATTTTTATAGGATATGGACTGAAGGCGGCGCCGAGTGGCTGAAGATCAAGCGCACTGCCGATCAATGCCCGCGGATCTCTCCGGAGTTCCTGCAGAACGAACGTTTGAACATGACGGAATCGATGTTTCTCCAAGAATATTACGGAGAATTTCAGGAGGCAGAAGGCGCGGTTTTCTCTTCTGATCTGTTCAAGAGCCTGGCCAATCCTTCTGTGAGTGCATTAAAATTATGAGGTGATGATTAAATGGAAATGGTAATACCGGAAGTAAAGAGATTCCTGTTAGGCTGCGATCTGGCCAAGTCCCTGGACTATACCAGTTTTGCAGTTATCGAGATGGTTTACGAGACGTCGATCAAGGGCTTTGCTTACCACCTGAGGGCATTGGACCGTATCCGGGGTGTGGACTACCCGGCAATCACGGAGCTCATCTTGGCCACTATCCAGAGGCTGCAGCAGGAGCCGGGCACAACTGACGGGCCGCATATCTGCATGGATGCATCCGGCCTAGGCGCACCGATCAGGGATTACCTCCTTCGGGCCGGCACAGTCAACTGCCTAACACAGATTTATCCGGTTGTGTTTACGTCCGGGGAATCTGCTCGATTTGATCAAGTGACCCGCAATTACAATATCAGCAAGAGCCTGATCATTTCCAACTTCCTGAGCTTGATGCAGCGCAAGCGATTCGATTACAGCCCCGGCCTACAGGCATTGCCGCTGCTGCAGCAGGAGATAGCCTCGTTCAAGTACCACTTGACGCCTTCGGGTCATACCGGCTTTGACGCTGAAACCGGCGCTCATGACGATCTCATCTGCGCAGTATGCATTCCATTGATCATTGGCGAATGGCAGTTCGAAGTACCCCCGGAGTATGAACGCGATTCGGAAATACGTTTTGAACCCCCCGACATGGGCGTCTACACTGGGCCGTATTGAAAATTCTGGATTATGAGGTGAAATGAATGGAAATTGCGGACATTAAAAAGGATGTCCAGGCGGATAGAGCCAGGATCTTTGTACTGTAAAGCTGAGACGAAAAGCTGCGTTAGCTGGATCGGGCCGAATGGAGAAATGAAGATCTAGGATCCCAAGCGGCTTGATAAGCACGGCGGACGGGCACATAGCCAAGCCCTGAGGCGATGTCCTCAGGATCGAGTGTGAAATGGTAGTGTCACATTGTCCAGTGGAGATGCTATTGATGTGGCACTACAAAACTATGGATGTCTGCTGGCCGGAAAACACACAAGCCACTCATGGCCGGGATGGGAGGATGATCGCGGCCCAGCTGGGCGCGAAGGTCCTTTCCAGGAGGCCGGCCATATCTACCCGGTCCTTTGGTATGTGCGACTTATAAGAGTTCATCTTCCTTTGACATCTACTTAACAGGCCCTATTTTCGCTTCTGCCTATCGGACTATTCCATTACTTTTGGAATGATATATCAACAATTACACGCTGTCGATTACCGGTATCGACAAGAATCAAAATTACGCCAAAGAATCCGGAGCGCAAAGGCAGGGCTTGCGAGGTCGAAAGCATGTTTATAAAAATATCATGGGCTCGTATACTAGCTGGATTGGTTGTTCATTTAAGTACGTGCAACTGGAAGATAACCGCCCCAATGCGGCCTCATTATTCCCATTTCCTGTGTAACCGATTGGCCATTTTCTTGGTAATCTGGTTACATAAAAAGAAGTGAGGTCCGAGAAAGAACTTGAGGGGAGAGTATATATAATATTGCCGTGTGTATTATACACTATGATAACAACTAACTCACAACTAAAGAATACAAATGTAACAATAGATAAAGACCTATTAGCTTGGATTGATGAGAATATCAAAGCCAAAAGATTTGCCAGCAGATCCCATGCGGTGAATTATGCTCTTTTCAGGACAAAATCAGAGTCTGAAGGCGCACGAAAATTTCGAAGCATCATTACTAAATCCGTCGGCTCAACTGAAGTGGAACTGCAAACGGAACCTGCTAAGGGGGATGTCCAGATTCAATCCATAACAGTTACAAATTTCGATAGCCGAACAGAAAAGATAAGCATCGGTATACTAATTCCAAATGATGGCAATCCGGAAAGGCATCACTTTGGCGAACCTTGGACTGATGTAAAACCTAATATCCCGAGTTTTTCGGACAAGATATTCTACCTGGAGAAAGGCGAGATGGTATATGCTAAATTTGAGCTCATAAATATGAACCCCAAAACCGATTTCTCGAAGTTGGAGCTGAATGTAAATGGGATATATTTAGAAAATTCCGATAACTAGTACAGCCGGGCTTAAATAAGCCCAATTTTAGATAGTAAGTGCCTTCCCTCGATATGTCCATTTGAACGGCTTTGCCATTGTCTTGTTGAAGTACTCGACAAACGCCAGAACCTTGGCGTTCAGATCATTGATAGAAGCAAAGCTGGCCCGCCTGAGCAGCTTCCTGACTAAAATGCTAAACCATATTTCGACCTGGTTCATCCAAGAAGCGTGTATCGGCGTGTAGTGAAAGACAATTGAGTGAGATGGATCGGCCAAGAATGATTCGCGGTCGCTTGCCGTCTTCCATCCGCGCCTACAATCGGGTTGCTCTTACCGGCAATCTGAGCATATCTAAGCGGGCGAAGTAGGGGCAGATGTACCGCCTCACACCATTTAGGTTTATTTTCTTCCACAAAATGATAGGCTTGTAATTGCTACGGCATGGCGTAAAGTGAGGTCTTAAATAGCCACTTGCAATAGTTGTTAACAGAGGAGGGAATGATGAAGAAATTAATCGTTTTAGCCTTTGCTGCGATGATGGTCTTCCTCGTCTGGGGCGTAGGGGCTATTGTGATGGGGCCATATAATTTAACCGTAGATCTGCCGGGGTTCAATGCAATAAGCTCAGTGGGTCCTATAGAAGGCTCCGACGGAGTAGATCACGTCTCATATATGGCAGGTATCGCAGAAGGCAATAATAAAACGCCTAGTAATGACGCGCACAGGTTAATAATTGATGTCACAAAATTTAGCCTTCCAATTGACATTGATGATAAAACGCTTTTAACGGAAGCGTATGATGCAACGGTTAAAGGTGTCTATCCTGGCGTGACGTGGGATGTAAAAGACCAGGTAATGGTTGATGGTCATTTGGCTGCGCATAGCCAGAATCTAAAAAATAATATCCACTTTATTTGCTATTTTGAAAATAGCAATTTAAAAGTTACACTCGGAGCAAGGAATTTGACTTCAGAAGAGTTTACGAACGTTCTGAGGACTTTTCACTTTCAAAATGTCTAAACGCTTTCATCAATTTTTTACTCTGGATATAATAATGGCGCGATCTATTTTGTCTCCTCTTGCAAGGGGCATCTCCATCTCGGGATGGATTGCAACGGCTCAAAAAGAGTTTAGATCAATCGGTTATCCTTCTCTCGACCAAATCATATGCCGCCCTATGGACAGGATCTCGCCAGGATTGATCAGGCTTCGTTGTCAGATCTTTAGTCACATCATCGATCAATTCTTTCGCTTTACTATCAAGAACGGACTTGAGCTGCTCGAATGCTCGTTCTATTTGGCCTTCGGCATCATTCTCCCTTAATATCCTCTCTTTGATGTCCTGTGCCAGCTTCTCCCGTGCGGTTTCATGCAGCTCTTTGTCTAAAGTCTCCTCTGGCGGGATCAACTTACCCCGGCCGAACTCTTCCATCTTATCGTCAAGCCATTGCAGGAATTGGGGGGTGGTCATGGTGTTTAGTTCAATGCGGTGGGTCTGCAACCACTCACCACATTCTGGAGATACATAATTAGCCACGGGACGCGGGTCCTTTGGCTTTTCAACATCTTCTGGTTCAAGCCCCATGTCTAGGCCTTCTTCGAGCTCCAAGCCTAGATTTATCACTTTGACTTTCCGCGCGGGTCTGGCTTTAGTAGCGTCCTGTAATGATTGATAAATCGTTGTGCCATAGGCATCGGCATCATGAATGCAGTAAAACGTGATTTCCTCTTTACCGTCTCCGAGACCGTCTATCAAGTCCCTGGTTGCTCTCGTGGGCTGTCCCTTTGAAGTCAGTAGAGCGCAGTCGTGTATTTCCGGCCACTTTTCATCCTGCAAAATCTGGAAGAATCCTTCCTTTTCGATAAATAGAACCTTGTTGAATGTCCAATCGGGCGGCTCGTAAACCTCGACCATTCGCGTTCCTAATGATATCGTGTCGTGCTTGTGAGGATGATAGATAATGCCGCGATCGTCTCGATACATCCAAGGCAGGTCTCGACCTAGTCCGAATTCATAGTCGGTGATTATTTTCGTGAAATTGCCATATGTCAGCTCTCCGCCGCCATCTCGTTTCACTATCTCTCGTTCGGTATAATAGAGCTGTCGTAGATTGTACCTATGAAGCCCGCTGCCACTTGTTTTATCGATTGCCTCTTCTAGATTGTTTAGGACAATGTACTTTTGACTTTGAACCGGGCCATTTGAGGCATTTCGTTTTGCAATCCGGATCGACTTGCGGATAGCCTCACCAATCCCATCCAGCAAATAACTAAGGTCTGGAGATTTACCGTCTGTTGTAATGGGCATGTAGGGTGTAATAATGCTCAAACACACGTGAGGCGGACGCCTCCCCACATCAAAACCATTTTTTAGGCCGCAGCCAAATACGGCTAACCTCGTTTTATCATGGTATGCTCGAACCTCACCGGTTATTGGCGTTCTGTTGACAAGGACGGAAATGTCTGCAGTCTTCTCAAACTTAGTCCATGCCTCTATTACATAGGGAATCTCTGCGACTTCGTGGTTAGATTCGAGCTTGAAGGTTCCCTCTTTTTTGGCGTAATGACCTGAAATATCAAGATATCCATTTTCATCGCGGCTACATCCTAGACGATGTGGTTTGACGGGGATGCTCTCGTTTTGCATTCTATCTAATAGAATTTTGGCATCATCTAGGGTAACATCCGTAGCTTGTTTTGCTTTGAAGCCCGATGTTATAGCGCCTGTCTTGGAGGCGCAGCTTTCAAACTGACTAATTAGGTCGCTAACCGTTGTATTCTTTGCAGCTAGGCACAGCTCATGAAGATCCGTTGAGGTGTACCAATGAGGTGAGGTTTTGCCTTTGTAACTCTGTCCATGCGAGAAAATTATGGCCCATTCCGCCCACTGTAAATCAATGGGGCCGGCGTCGGGTCCGAGCTGAACTTCAACCCGCGTGCCTTTTGCATCCCATGCACCAATGACCTCGACCGAAGTCGTACCATCTGCACAAGGCACTAGGTTCATGGCCTGCCCTCCGGTATATACTCGGAGCTTTCCCCCTGTAGCCAGCACCGCTCCGGCAACTACCCTCAAACCATTGCCTAATGCTCCTCTTTTTGGTAACCTCAAGAGTTTAGTTGATCTTAAAGGCCTCTTGATTGAGAATAAATCTGGCACTTGTGAAGGCTCCAATCCAGGGCCGTTGTCATGAACAAAAACCCCATCACCATCGAGCAAGCCCACTTTACAGGCTGTACTATCATCTAGAGCGTTGTCCGCCAGCTCTTTGGCTATTAGAGCTGCGATTTTTTCCCGTGGGACTCCCGCCTTATGACTCAAGCCATCGATAGTACGGAAAAGTTCCCAATCCTGCCGCTCAAACATTTGCCCTCCAGTAAGCGTGCTTACACATGCTACAAAAACATCGAATTCTAGAAATCGCTATGTATAGGCGCACGTTCTATTACCTCAATATCTTAAATTGCCCTTCATCATTGCCCGCTCCATACTAATTGGGGTAATCACAATTTCCGACATATCGAGGCCCGCCGCCTACCGAAATTTGCGCCGGTTGGGTAAACCGTGGGATCGGTTTTGGCCTTGATCGCTCTCCATACCAGGCCGCCATTGCCACAGACAACACCAGATCGTCATGATCGGCCTCTCTCCACGCGCTGTAAGAATCGTGAGACGTGACCGGATCGATCTTGCATTTGAAGTTAAGCATCTCCTGGCTTAGAACCGGGCCTAATGGTAAACGGCTAGCTACCTTGAGCCTGTCTGTCTGAAGAAGTACTTGGAGTACTCCCACAAGGGACCGCTTCGGTACACGCCATGTAGAGCCTTCGTTGCTGGTTTTGTCTCCTCCATGGATGAAGATGCCTATCGGCTTCAATCCCGCTTTTTGGAACATGTCCACAACCGGCGCGCCCACTCCGGTCTGATCGACCACAAGCGCCGCGTTGCCATCCAGGGCCGGAGAATGCATCATCGATGAAACTTTGTCCACAATCTGAGGATAAGGCTCTCCTCGGGTCCGTTCCAGGTGCCGCACGTGGTACGTGTACTCCTTGCCTGGCAGTCTCTCCAGGATGGACAGCGCCGTATAATCGCTTGCCTGTCCCAGGTCTAGACCTACAACAAATTTTACCATAATGGCTCCACTTCCTCCGACATCGCCGCCGCTACCTGCTCAAGGTCTAGGATAGCCCCTCATGGCCAAAATTCATCCGATCGGTCAATGCCAACCGCATAACAAATGTGCGGCTCCGGATGCTGTTCAGCCCACCAGGCCGCCATTGCCACAGACAACACCAGATCGTCGTGGTCCTGCTCTCTCCATGCAGAATAGCTGTCGTGAGCGGTCACCGGGTCAATTTTGACCTTGAAGGTCAATAGTTCGCTCTGCAAGACTGATGCTAATGGCAGCTTCTTGGATATCTTCAGCCGTCCGCTTTGGAAGAGCACCTGCAGGCTGCCCACAAGATCACGTTTGGGCACTCTCCAGGTACCACCTTCACGTGAGACCTTGTCCCCGCCGTGGATCAGCACGCCCACGGGATCGAGCCCGGCCTGCCTGAAGAGGTCGACCACTGGAGCCCCTACTCCCGTTTGATCGACCACAAGGGCGGCATTATAAGCCAGGGCCGGATGATGCAGCATCGATGAAACTTTGTCCACAATCTGAGGATAGGGCACGTTTCGCACTCGCTCCAAATGTCGCACTTGATAGCTATCCTCGACACGCTCCAAGACACTGACAGCCGTGTAGTCGTTAGACTGTCCCAAATCCACACCTACGTAAAAGTTAGTCAATATTGTTCAACTCCAAATAATGGTTCGACTTCATCGCTTATCGCCGCTGCTATTTGATCGAAGGTAAACACGCTATCCACCGTCTCCATGAACACGCAAAAATATTCCTGCAAATACCACGGATTCGTCCGCCGCTCCTCTTCTAAGAACTCTTTTGATATGCGTGGGCACATTTCTGCCGGGATCTCGTACCACTCCCACAAATCCCGCTCCTCGCTCCAGATCTTGAAGAAGTGACCCCTCTTCCCGAATGGGGTAGACATCAAGATATGTCTGCCATTAGACACTGCCAGCATTGGCCTGACACTATTATATAAATCGTCTAATACCCTGCTGGCCTCATCTTCCAACAACAAGGTCACGGCAGAGAAGGATCTTGCGGATTTCTCGCTACCAGGCCGGGCTATGAAGCGGTTGCCATTGGCGAATTTGACAGCTAGCTTGGTGTCGGTACTGAGATAGTCCGAAGGCAGTTCTACGGCTCCCCGGAACTCATCGAATTTGAGCATCAGCTCTGAGGATTGGTCTTGTGTCGGTGCTATCACCAGGCCGAAGGAAGGACGGCGATAGATCGATTCATGGAGCCCTAAGGCGGCACAAGTTGTGCTCTTCCCGCTCTGCCTGGAGCAGTTGAGGATTATCTTCTTCGATCTGCTCCGGAGCAGATCGGCCTGCCAGGGGTCCGGATGATAGCCCAAGACCTCCCGAGCCCACAAGACAGGGTCTAGGGCGTAAATCAGGTCATCATTGGCGGATTGCATGGATCACAGCCTCGCGTGCTTCTGGATAGGGCTCCAGGGCTCCTATGATCAGGGTTCGAAGCTCTACCCATTGTGGATTGTTGATGATTGTAATCTGTGGTTGTGCTGCTAGCTTCCCGCTCAATTCGGCCATGAGCCGGACATACTCGCGGAATTCCTTCAAGTACTGGCTTGGAGGCCCATAAACCCGCGTGTCCTGCGCATTTTCCGCCTTATCGAGCAACCGAAGAGCACGATTCTTCACTTCTTCGATCTCAGAGAGGAGCTTATCCGCGTCAGTGATTTCTTTTGCTGAAGGAGAAGCGGCTAGGGTCTTAGGAACATGGTTATCGAAATGTCGCTTTAACGCGTCTTCAGATACCGCGAAATCCCGCGCTATCCCAGCGATTGAATCGCCACGAACCAGCAGCCTATCGATTTCTTCTTTCTCTGGATGGCTGCAAACTGTACATGTTCTAGCCATCTTCAGCTCACCTCGCTCGCTGGTTTGTCGTATTCCTGCCTGTCATAGGGCGCTTGCTTTCGGGCTCTCCTCCGGGCATTGGCGACATTGCATCTCAACAAGTTCGTTCTCGCGTTACGAGTTCTCGATTTGCCTTTCTTGGTCATCGCTCCCCATCTCCTCCGCAGTACCTTCTCCTCTCGTCCGGGCTCATGGCCTGCAATGCCCTCCAGTCCTCCACGTCGTCCCATGCGGTTATGGTCCGCTTCGGTGAATCCCGGTATTCCTCATGGGTCATTGGCTCCAACCTCGGGTATTGCTTTTTGAAAAAATCACTGTCTAGTCCATCATTTATCATACCGCTCCTGCTCCTGGTCTCCTGCCTTCCAGCAGGGAAGATAATCTCTCATCAATCTGCATGATCTCATCCGCCGCTCGCGATAGCTTCTCAAGAAGGAATTGGCGACGATCCTGCAGGGCCTCAGGTTCGGTCATGCTTCAGCCTCGCATTTGGTTTCGTCATGGGGTGAGGAACCACACGAAGAACCATTGACGAAACCATCCTTTTCGTTATCGGTAGCCTTGACGAAACCAACGAAACCATTTTTTTCTTCTGCGTGAGAAAGGAGGGTTTCGTCGTGCCCCGAGGAAGAAATGTCCTCTCTACACTCTCTATCTTCTATCTTATTCTTATTCTTTATTTCCTTGGTTTCACGGTCTCCAGTGCCTCTGTTTTGAATGGTTTCGTCTTTGGTTTCGTCGTGGTTTCGTCCATTTCGCGGTGTCTCGTGCTTCTGGTTTTCTGGTTTCAGTCTGACCACTGCATCAAATCCCGCGAACCGATCATAATCTTTCAGAGAGTAGACGTTCTTGTGGATCGTTCGAGATTGCTCCTCGTTGATCCGCAGCATCTCAGAGAGCCGTGTCTCTTTGATCGCCACTTTCTGCATGAGGCCGCCCTCACCATTTCGCCCGCAGAAAATTCTAGATACTTGCTGCGGCGCAATACCCAGCCGTTCAGCCACATCATCACGGGTTAGCCCCTCTGGGACGCCAACCAACAGCTCAAGGACATCTCTCTCCCTTCTGGTAAGTCTCTTAACTAGCTCCTCACCGTCCCTGTCGGTGAATAGGGCCTTAGCTGCCTGAAAGTCTTCCTCGGTTGCCAGATAGTAGCCCCCGGAGTCCTTCGCCCTCTGGTAGCGGAACATCGCGGTATGGGCTATCACCAAATCCATGAAGATCGAAGGGTTGCGCCGGTTGGAAGTATCGAGCCATTCTATACGATCGTAGAACGGAATTCTGACATCAATATAGCCCTCATCCCTCAAAATCTGAAAGATGCACCTGCTAACCAGAACCTGCTCATCTACCAATTTAGCTGCTTCGCCCATCCCATATCTTTCAACAGTCCGGTTATTGACCTTCCTGGTTAGTTCGACTGAATCATCAACGTTGATAGGGATTCCACGGTTGAGAACCTGTATATCCTGGTCGTTGTTCACTGAGGTTATGGCCCAGGTCTGCTCTGATCCGATCTCAAGCGTCATGGCCTGTTGCTTCACAACGGTTCTGTGAGAATAGGGGTCGTGAAACTCCGAAGTAGTCTGCTTGATTACCGTATCCAGATCCTCGTTACCGGCCTGGTAATCATCCAGAATCCGGAGGACTCTATCTCCATCACTATGATAGAATCCAGCCTTCGCAGACATTGAGCCCTTGATCACGGCCTCTTTGGGCAGGTGGTGGGCGAACGTGTATATAGTATATGTCTTGCCACCGCTTGAATTGCCGGTTAGCTTGGGGTGCAATCCAGCGCTTTGACGGACATTTTGTACAGACACGCAGCAGGCCGTTTTTTTGAAGGCCTTCTCTGCTCCCAAGACCGTTCGCCCGCATGAATCAGCCACGTATTGAACGGGGTCCTCAGACTTCAAGACCTGAAGAGCTTTTACCCTGATCTCATCAGAGAACTCTTCTTTGTTTTCTCTGGGCAGTAATGGCAATGGGAAAAGGTCATCATAGCTTATCCCCCATCCCCCCAGGAGCTTTTTATACTGCCCCAAGAATTTATGGGCCTTCTCCTCGGCCTTGATAGACATCCTGCCCGCCTTCACCACCCGCTTTATGAGGGGCTTCTGAACTCTCCATTCCCAGGTTGAGCCGTCTTTGTCGGTCTTTACTTCGCTGTCGTGCTCAAGCATCGCACTGAATGCGTCTAAGACCGTTGGTCCCTCTGGCTGCTCTTCTTCCTTCTGTTTGGTGAAATTCTCGTTGAGTATCTTCTGCAGGTGGTGGTCTCCCGGCCATCGACATCCACAGCAGTGCTCATCGGGCGCGCAAAACCCCATATCAAACAGATTGAGATGAGGATAGCCGCCCGTATCCTGAGTCATGGTAGAGCAGCGAGGGCAAGACACCCGCCCGAACGTGGTTTCGAATATTCGGGATTCTACACCACATCGATCAGCCACTTCAAGCCACAGATCGAAAGCATGATCCTCACCCCATCCCACGTGGTAGAGGTACGTCGATAGGATAGCCAGTGCTCTATGGCGCCCCTCGTAGTCCTCTGCCTTCTCTATGATGTTCTTCATGCAGGGCGCGAAGTCTGCTAGGTCTAGGGGCTCTTCCAGCCTCGATATCTCACCGTCTGTGCTCCCTGAGGGCCGGTTCCTTGTCGCCGCTCGGACGGCCTCTATTTTGTCCTTCAGGAGCGGCCCCAGGGCCTTCTTCTCAGAGGGATCAAAGGATTGATACCATTGGGCTCCTTCCTTCAAGACCTCGTCAGAGAGAGGCAGAGAGGCCCTTTCGAAGCTGATCTTAATGGCCGTTGGATCCAGTGGAATAACGGCGAAAGGCAATCTCTTATGAATGGAGAAGATGGTCTTGAAGGTCCGCTTCTGGTTATTTAGCTGATCGAATTTGACTCTGCCAATGTGCTCGGGATGCTCCCTAAAGAAAGCCTGCGATATTTCGCCTATGATCTGATTGTAGGCTTTGCACAAGATCTGAAATTGCTCTTTCCGGGCCTCCGGCGTGAGGTCTGTATTGCCCACATCCACGGCGAAGAGGCCATGGTGTAGGTGCACATATATACCGCCGCCAGAATAAAGGCAATAGACGTTCTTTTCTATTCCTCTCTCTCTGAGATAATCAACGTGGAATTGGGCTGCTGCCTCAACTGCCTGTTTGACTGCCAGGCTCTTGATATCTCCTATTCCGTCTATGTCCGTGCTCAGAGTAAACGCTAGGCACTCAGCCAGAGTCCCCAAAGGCGTCTCGGGCCTGCCTGCCTTCTCATCCCATTTGGAATCCTGCTCAAAGACCGCCTTCTCCAGAATGTCTAGCGTAGCATAAAGGGTCCTCCCCCGCTTGATTGTGGAGAAATAATCAGCCGGGCCTCTGAGGGCAACCGTATGGTTGATGTCGTCGGTTCCTCGATACCAATGCTCGTCGCTGTTGAGGGCTCGGGCACCGTGCTCTCCCTGGCAATAACGCAGGATAACCTCTTTGACCGCCTGCCTCTCATAATGCTCGATTGTGACATCGGTTGCGGCCATCAGATCATCCTCGACTCCCTCAAAAGCTCTTTCAAGCGGGTCTGAGCGGCGATTACCTGTCGCATCGATTCGTTGTCCCCGCCGTGATCGGGGTGGCACTGTTGGGCAAGTGTTCTGAAACCAACTTGAACTATCCTCTCGGCCCAGCCCAGCCGGGCCTCCTGGAGGGTCTGCCGCCGGGTCTGTTCGGCTTCGTACTCCGCGACGGTTTTTCTTTGCGTCTCCACCAGCCAGCTGAGGTAATCATCCGGCACGTCCTGAAGATCCCAGTCTTTATACTTGCCAAACCGAAGAATCATTCAGCACCGCCCCCTGCATATGAGATCGCTAAGCCCCATTTTTTCCGATCGTTCTATCGCTAATTCTCTATGCCAGATCGTCGGATCGATATGTTGTGTAATGCACTCCTCCACCATCGATCGCAACACCCCCATTGGCATGGCATCGATCTCCACGGACTCGCCTTTGAAATTTTTAGATCTTGAATCCGTTTTCTTTGATGGCCGGGTAGTTAGACCGTAACGCTCGATCTGCTCGGGTGTAATGGCGACTCGTTGAAAAATCGGTTCTACACCGTGGTCTTTTTTCAAATTCTTAATCGCGCTGCGATCGATATGTACCCCGGATGGGTCATAATCACCAAAATAATATATATAGACCTGTTTGCCAGCTCTACGTGCGTCCTTGAACATTTCTGCGGCACCATACAATGCCGTGGCGCTACTGAAGCCATGCAACGGAAAAGTTCGTACTCCGAACTGACTCGCGATACTGGAAATGATGCTGACGATGGCGTCCTTTTCGCACCATATCTCCACAAATGCATCTTGAGAAGCCCATAAATTTCGCTTATAGCTGTCCATTAGATCTTGCAGTGCATCATTCATCGAAAGATAGCCGCGAGTGCCGTAATAGTACCGAGTATTGTCTGCAAAAGCACTCCAATGGATCTCTCCAGATCGCCGCCATTTCATTAGGTACGAAATTAATTTGTCGTATTCTCGCTCTTCTTTAGCCAGCAGCTTTTGGCTCACCAGTCTGTAAAAGAGGTGTCGGATTGTTATTGCGCCCTCTTCTTCAGCGAGTATGGCCCGAGTTGCATCGAGAATGGTCTGTAGCTCTTGTTTCGTCCTTCGTTTCCGTTTTATCGGGCTAGCCTGATAAACTTCAGAGGCCATCAGACCCGCCCTCCCCATTGCCGGGCAGAGACCGCTTTGGGTTTCTTGTGGTGTCTTATCTTGATGTCTGGAACTTCGATGATGGAGCCGTCCACGGCGATTCGGTGCCCCTTTATGCCATGATCGCATTCGCTTGATCTCCAGGGCAGCCATGCCAAACCATGAGCCTCATCTGATCGCGGTGCATGTCGATGCTCTCCACCTGTCACCTTTCTTGGAGGCTCTCCAGCTCCGAGGCTGGATTGATTTTGATCCACAATCAAGGCCCCACCTCGCGGATAAGGTACCTGCCATCCAGCCGGAGGCAGCAGGTCTCTTTTCCTACCAATTCGCGAAGCCGCGGCTCCAGCTCCTCAGGCAAGGCAACAGCTCCGAATCGGAAAATCGCTATGCAGAAGCCGTCTTTAAGAAAGACCCGTAAGAGGAGATCGCGTACCTCTTCCAACTCCTGAAGATGGTGATGGGGCTCGCTGTATGGCGGGGATGCTCTCACGGTCTCGTCCTGCATTGACAAAGAGTGCTGTTTTCAAAATAGCGCCGTGCGTCGGGGTCAAACGACAGGGGCAAGAAGCCGCCGCAATCGGCACATACCTTCGGAGAAATCCTTTTATCCTTTGAATGAGAAGTATGCATAACGAACTCCTGGTTACCTGCCTGGTGTTCTGCTTTGGATTGCGTCGCCCGATGCTTGTGACCTCGGGCACTTTGCTATTTTCATAAGACCTCCGCAATCCCTAATGCTCTTGCACCGGCTTCAAGCAGAGACCTACCCGCCTCGCATATGGAGAGGTGGTTGCTGTCTGCATATTTTTCAACAACAGCTCGTAGAGACGGCGGCATATGTAGGCAGACCGCCGCCGTGTGGACCGGAGGCTTCCTCGTTCGATAACTCATGATCCATACAATGCGAGTTATAATTTAAGTAGTTATTCATTTCGTCATATGGTCAAAATTCGGCCATATGGCCAAAATTCAGCCATAAACCTAATATCTGGCAGAAAGATATTTAAATCGTTAATTCATAGTATGATTCATGCTAGGTTATGACCAACAAAAAAAGCTGTCCGGTGAATGGGATTGGGGGGATGGCAGCGCACAACAAAAGGCAGAATTCAATAAAAAAATGCGCCTAAAATTGAAAACGTGGCTCAAAGAAATGCCTTCGATGATTGCGATTTTGAAAGGGTTGCCACCAAGAGTTAAGAAGAATGCCAAACTAGAGGATGATTTGCCCGGCCTCATCGCGTTTGTGGATATATTTCTTGAGACCATCAACCCATTGCCGGTCGGA
>VMEE01000046.1 GCA_009910795.1 Dehalobacter sp. CP
ATGATGTCTTCGAATATGCTCAAGCTAACAACATATCTGATGATGATTTTAGGATAATGGTTAACAATGCTCTTTGCGATCTTCTTGGAGTGGATGAGCCTGATTTAATGTAGCTCACGTCTGAATCTGTTTGACGCTTACTAATATTGGAATGGTTCAGCACGTTTCTATAATGACTTACGTACTCTTCATGTATGATAAAAGAAACTTTTCCTGTGAGGCACTTCAGGTGTCTCTTCTTTTTTGGGGGTATTGCTGATTTCGTTCCTTTCCTATTCCAGTAGTGCCGCAAATTGCCCGGCGCTCGTCTGGTCGAGCCAGGCCAAGGACCAGCAGCCTATCCCTCCGAGGTTAAATTCGTTTAGCAGGCTGAGTTTGCCGGACCAGCTCCGGCTGTCATCGTAGTACACAGTCCAGCGATGACCGTGTTCATCCGTATAGCAATACGTCGGTGTCCCAATAGGATTGGAGGGCGAGGTCTCTCTATTCGTTATTGCGCGGTATCTTTCAGCAGTCTGGGTTGCTGCCGTAAGGCCCAACGCCTTGGATACCCAGCGTGTCCCGTCCTGCCGCCAGGCTCTGCCGTAGAACGGTATGCCCATCAGCGCCTTCGAGGGAGGAATCCGTGTAACGGCATACGCCATGACCCGGCGCACCCAGTCCGGCGGCGCGATCGGACCCGGGGCAGAAGTGGCGTAATGCAGGTCATAGGACATAATCTGTACGTAGTTGGCATATCCGGATAGCTCGGCGTAGTTATACTGAACGCACCAGGGCTCTGCTATTTCGGAAGTCCGGGACATCACAGAGACGAGCGTGAGCTTTCCTTTGGCGGATAACTGCGCATAGAGGTCTTTCATTAAAGCGGTAAGTCCCGGACCTGTATCGGTCGGGAGCGCTTCAAGATCGACCAGAATCCCGTCCGCTCCGGTATCCCGGATGAGCTTCAGGCAGCTTTCCTTGAAAATACTGTGTTTCAGCGGGTCACGCAGCATATCCCCGGCAGACTTGCCGCTGCCCAGGACCATCGGAACCACTTTGGCTCCACTGCGCTGTCCGAGAGCGACCAGGTACTTCGGTATTTCAGGATCGGTAAAGACGTTGCCAAAGCTGCCATCCGCCTGCAGCGGTCCTGCAAAATTCGGCGATAAGATTGAGAGGGTGGCCGTTGAACTCGCTGGAACACAGGGCAGCTGTTTTTCGTAGGCAGCCTTGCTGCCGTATCCGTCCCAAAAATACAGGGATGTTTTCACGTTAACGCCTCTTTTCAGTTAATTGCTCTCAGTCTTTGTTGTATTGTTATTACAAAATATGCATATACAATGATTATAGTATTCCTGAGACGTTGATCGTGATTATAACTTCAACGAATTTAGAAGAGCTGCAAGCGATATTTGCCTTCAGCTCTTTGCCAGTTCTCGTTTTACTGAGGGATCGTTTGTTGAGCAAATGTAACTACTGAATACGTTCTTTCAACAGCGGATATAATTCCGGCGCACTGACGTCATTGACCGACCCCATGGACCAGCCGGCAATGCCACCGAGGTCGAATTCATTCACCAAGTCCAGTTTCACGCCCCAGCTTAGCCTGTCATCAAAATAACAAGAATGTTTTCTATTGTTTTCATCGACATACGTAAAGGTCGGGACGCCTATCGGATCAGTCAGCGTGTTTGCTCGGGTTATCGTTGCTCCGGCTTCTGCAGCAGTTTTCTTCGCTATAGTCCAGCCAAAAGTTTGAGATATTACCCAGCCGTCACCGGTGTTATTAACCCGCCAGTCCCGTCCGTAATAGGGGATACCCATTAGAATTTTTTCTGAAGGGACCTTTGTAACAGCGTAAGACATCACCTTACGAACCCAATCGACCGGCGCGATCGGCCCCGGATTCGATGTAGAATAATCATAGCTCATGATTTGCAGATAATCCGCATACTGTGCCATATCATGATAATTGAATTCAGCGTACCATGTTTGCGCATCAGATGTTTTGGACATTACTGAAGCAATTACCATCTTGCCCTGCGGATGCAAAGTGGAATAAAGCTGGGCCAGTAGGTCAGTAACTTCTTCTTCCAGATCATCATCTAGTATTTCAAAATCAACGTCGATGCCGTCTGCATTTGTTTCCTGAATCATCTTCACAGCGCTTGTCACAAATTTATTCCGTTTGGCAGGATCGCTCAGCATATTGTTCCCTAACTCCCCGTCAACCATAACCAGCGGGAGGACTTGGACGTTCTTACTGTGTCCCAGGGATACGAGATACGTGGGAGTTTCGGCAGTGCTAAAGCGATAAGCAAAGCTGCCGTCATCCTGTAAACCCCCGGCGAAATTCGGAACAAGGATATCGATATAGTCAGCAAAGCTATCGGGCACGTAGGTAAGCAACCGTTCATATTCAGACTTCACCCCGTAGCCCGTCCAGAACTGCAAGGATATTTTGGAACTGGTGCTTCCGATCCGGACAATATTTTGTATTGCTGTACTGATCACATCAAAACCGCCCAAGAAAAAGAAATTATTCACACTGGCTCTGTTTGTTCCAAGATAAGCTGTAGTCGGCGTATTCAGCAGGGCATTTTCATCCTTCGGAACCAGTAGAATCGGGTTATTGTTTCTAGCGGCGAGCACAGAGCCTGCCAGTGCATCCGGGAAGGAGCTGCCTGTCGCGATGATCATCTTATCCATATTGAAAGGAAGGCCTTTCAGAATGGCCACATTGGTCTTGTAGCGGTCCAGATCACTCAGCCTGCTGACAGTATACCCGGCTGTTTTGAGCTGATTTGCAGCCGAAGCGCTAATTGCGCTTTCACCGCCGATCAAGGTGATCTCCGTGACACCGAGTTTCTGCAGCGCATTCAGGGTTGCCGTGGGGACTTTCTGCGTATCGGTCAGCAGAAGCGGAATTCCATTGGCTGCGGCGTAGGAAGAAATGCTCAACGCATCGGCAAAGACTTTGCCGGAAGCTAGGAAAGCCCGTGTGCTGCTTTCCACAGAAGTGGTTGAAATATTAGCAGCTGTTTCATAACGATCATTCCCTTGAATCCGGTAGGTCGTTAAGCCATTTGCTTTCAACGCATTTTCGACGCTTGCCGATATCGCGCCTGTTCCGCCAAGGATAAAGACCGAGGAAGCATTCAGACGCTGGATTTCCTGAAGGACTTCCGGGCGCAGCCGGTTGGATTCGGTCAGCAGCAGGGGTCCGCCGCCTACCACAGCACTGTTGGCCAGAACAGCCCCGGCCAGGGCGTCAGGAAATGCATCTCCGCGGGTCAGGACGACGCTGCTGGCATTGGTCCAGTTATTTGAAGATATTTCGACTGCGGTCTCATATCTGGTCTCTCCGGCAAAACGAGTAAAAGAAGTGGTACTGCTGTCTGCAGCATAGGCGGATTTAGGCATTTCTCCCGTCCCCATAAACAGGCTGCACGTAAAGAAAGAAGCCAGGGTCAGAGTTGCTATTCCTTTTCTAACCAGGCTTGTCGCTCGCTTTTTTTGATGACTATTCATTTTTAACTTGAACATAAAGATTCTCCTCCATATATTCTGTCTGGCAAAAAACTGGATATCTCTTTATTTCGCCATCAGACTCGAAAGTCCTGTTCAAAATGCAGGAAAATATAAGATCTTGCCGAATTTGTGAAAAACATACAAAAACACAAAAAATGTGAGGACACAAAAATGCTGCCTATAAGCACCAGGAATCCGCTAAAACAAAAAACGATCCGATTGAGAATAAATTCCCTTCTAAGCGTAAAAAGTTTTTCAGCATTTTTGCTTTGTTTTATTCTGGTATTTCAGGGCATACCAGACGGCCTGGGGGAGGCCACAGCTGCTATAGAGATATCTGATTCTTCGACACTGCCGGCCCAATCTGAGCAAACCCTAAGCGAAAACAGCGAACAACTGTTTATAACGGAAGAATACGATCCGGCATCCGTACGTTTGGTCGTTGAGACAACTCAGAACACCGATCTCGATACACTGGCTGAAGCTGTCGGAGGCGAGATGGTAAGGACCGGACCGCTTGATTATTGCACACTGCAGTTTGAAGGAACCAAAGATACAAATGAAGCAGCGGATATCCTGCAAAAAACACTTCAAGTCCCGGGAGTTCTAAATGCGTCCTGGAGTAAAAAATATCAGACGGAAGGTGCTGTAGATACGAAAGTTTTCACTACAGCTGTCAGTGATCCCGAATACAGTTATCAGTGGGGGCTGCAAAGGGTAAGGGCCGACCAGGTCTGGCAAGAAGGTGTAACCGGCCAAGGGGTCGTGATTGCCGTGATTGACACCGGCGTAGACCTCGATCATCCGGATCTGGCGGATGCAAACGGCAGCAATCTTGTGAAAGGGTATAACGCGATTACGCGAAGTACCGCGACCTCAGCTGTACAGGACGACAACGGACACGGCACTTCTGTGGCCGGACTGATTGCCGCCCGTAATAATAATAAAGGCATTATCGGAGTCGCCTATAATGCGAAAATCATGCCAATTAAGGCCATGGACAGAAACGGCGAAGGAGAGGATGCCGTCATCGCGGACGGTATTATCTGGGCCGTCGATAACGGTGCTAAGATCATTAATATGAGCCTCGGTTCCGATGAAGAAACCAAAATTCTTGACGACGCGCTGCAGTACGCAGCTGATAAAGGGTGCCTGCTGATCGGAGCTTCAGGTAATGTTTCCGGAAGCACTTCCCAGGTCTACAGCCACCAGACGGTTGCGGGAACCAGCGAGGTGTCTTATCCTGCGGCGAATCCGAACGTTTTGGCTGTCTCGGCTTTGGATTCCTCTGATGTGATTACGGATTTTTCCCTGACAGGACCGGAGGTGCTGCTTTCCGCTCCGGGCAAAAGGATCCTTACCGATTACTGGTCAAATACAGAGACGGGCTGTGCCTATATGACGGGGACCTCGATCGCGGCACCGTTTGTTACGGGCGCCGCAGCCCTGCTCTGGAGCAAATATCCAGGATTGACGGCCGATCAAATTAAGCAGGCCCTGATGGAATCGGCCTATGATCTTGGACAGAAAGGCCGGGATGATGATTACGGTTACGGCCGGCTGGATATCTATCGTTCACTGAAGACATTTGGAGCCCTGCAGCGCTATACCTCTCCGGCCGCTCTGGGCTGGGAAGGCGGCATCGTATCTGCGGGCAGTGCCGGAGAGGAACCGGCTGTCGAGCTGGCCGTCCCGACCGGAGCCTTTGCGTTGCAGGTCGACAGCACCGGAACGGAAAAAAAGATCAACATTTCCATATCTGAAGCAAAATCTCCGGGCAGTTTTCCTGAAGGGATCATTTCCGGCAGTGAAGCGTTTGCAATCAGTTGGGGAGAAGTACTGCCTGAAAAAGTCCTTAATCTGACGGTCAAAGCAGAACTGCCTGCCTCATATGCATACGGATCAGAATCAGGCTATCTTGCCTATTTATATCGATGGAGCGGCTCGAGATGGATCAGGGCTGGCGGGGGATTTTCGACAGTAGTTGCAGCGGTCAAAGTCTCCATCTATGAGCCTGGGACTTACCAGGTCGGCTGGAGTCCGGCTCCTGCTAACGACCGGATCGCCGGATCGGACAGGATCACGACCGCGCTGGCCATTGCGAGGGAGGCGTTCCCTACCGGCGCGGATACCGTCGTGATTGCCCGGGCTGATGATTTTCCCGATGCGCTGGCCGGAGCACCGCTTGCTTACAAGTACCATGCACCGATCCTGCTGACGTACCCTAACGAGCTGCCGCAGGAAGTCTATCAGGCGGTGCAGGATTTAAATACGAATAAAATTATCATTCTCGGCGGCACAGGGGCTGTTTCAGCTAACGTCGAAGCCAAGCTCGCCAATATTGCCGCTGTAAAGCGGCTGGCCGGAAACAACCGATATGACACTGCCGCGGCTGTCGCCGACATGCTTGGCACAAAAGGGCAGGCAGTCGTGGTCAGCGGGGCCAACTTTCCGGATGCAATTGCAGCGGCTTCTTTCGCGGCAGTAGAAGGCAAACCAATTTTATTGACGTCTTCCGGAATATTAAACAGCGAAACCCTGCTTGCCCTGAAGAAAAGTTCCATTACCGCTACGGAAGTGATCGGCGGGAGCGGAGCAGTCTCCGGAAATGTACTGTCAGAACTGCCTTCCCCGGTCAGAATCGGCGGTGCGGATCGTTATGCAACGTCTGCAGGCGTTCTCCAAGAACATAAAACTGCAGGACAGGTACTATATATAGCCACAGGAATGAATTTTCCCGATGCACTGACCGGAGGAATTTTGGCAGCGACAGGCTCATCCAATATTTTGCTCGTTTCCCAAAGCGGTCTGTCTGCCAGTCAAAAAGTTTTGCTGTCATCATACAAAGGTAAAACGGTGATAGCGATCGGCGGGGCAAAAGCATTGCCGAGTACTGTCTTGACGGAGATGCGGCAGCTCGGATTACTGTAAAATAAGAAGCAATTGGGCTCCTGCGTCAGTTAAATGGCCAAAAAATCGTCTTTATAGAGGGACTGTGAACAGAATGTCACTAAAAAAACACTGGAAATTTCTGCGCGAATATTGTAGAATAACATAGCGCGATTAATTTGGGTGATTATGTCAATTTCTTAAGGAATACCAATGTTTCCTGTGAAAAAAGTTGTGTTCTTATGCAGGAATATTGAGTTCTTTAAAGAATAATATATGGAGGTATGAGAAGCTCATTACATAAGCTTCTCTTTACCCATAGAACGTCTAAAGGGATAACCGCCCCTGAGGAACGAGGCTCAGAGGGGGGACGCCCCCGGGTTGGGTGGTGCCTTTAGATATTGCGCAATGTCTAAGGATAATCTTTGCGACACTGTTAAGGGGGGTGAAGTTAGAGGTTCCGCATCGAGTAAAGGGAGACCGAATTCAAAAATAAAACATAAATTAAACAATTGAATTAAGCTTTCCCGAAGACAAAAAAACCCTTTTTAAAGAAAGAGAGGAGATTTGACTAAATGAGTAGAACGAAGAAGATAGCCGTATTAGCTATCATTGCTATGGTTCTGACCCTGATGCCTGCTGCGTTGTTTGCTGCTACAGCTGACAGCACCAGACTTTCCGGTGCAGGCCGCGTAGAAACCGCTCTTGATATCGCCAGTGCAGGAACGTGGGGTTCCACAGTAATTCTTGCTCCTGCCGACGATGCCAACCTCGTTGACGCTCTGGCTGCCGCACCTTTGGCAGGCCAGGAGAATGCCCCGATCCTTTTGACCTTCAAAGGTTCCTTAGATGCTGCTGTTAAAGCTAAGATCGCAGCTCTGGGTGCAACTAAGGTTTATGTTGTCGGTGCTATTTCCGATGCTGTTGCTGCTGAAGTAGATGCTATGACTGGCGTAACTGTTGAAGCACTGAAAGGTAATGGCCGTCAGGCTACTGCTGCTGCTATCAATGCTAAGTTGACCAGCCCTGCAGGTACTTTTGTAGTTGGCTATGATGCTGTTCCTGACGCTCTGTCAGTTGCATCCTATGCTGCTAAAAACAAATTCGCTATCGTTCTGGCTAGCCAGGATGGAAGCGCTGCTGGTTCCAGCCTCGTTGGTGCTACCAAGTATATTGTTGGTGGTACTGCCAAAGTTGATGACATTACCGGTGTAACCCGTATTTCCGGTACTGACCGTTTTGCTACCAACTCCGCTGTGGCTTCTACACTTACTTTCACTTATGACAGAGTATATGTTGCTAACGGTGTATCCTGTGTAGACGCACTGGCAGTTGCTCCTTTAGCAGCTAAACACAGTGCATTCGTAGCTCTGGCTAGTAGCAGTGATGTTGCTGCAGCTGCAACTGTGAATGCTAAACTCTTATCAACCAGCAAAGTAATTGCTGTAGGCGGAATCAATGCTGTTTCTGATGCTGTCAAAGGAAAAGTTGCTTTTGGCCTTAACACGATGGCTATTAGCTCATTGACAGTCACAGGTGCAAAGAAATTGACTGTGAACTTCACCCAGGCAGTTGACACAGCAAAAGCTGTTGTTGCTGTTAAAAAAGGTGGAGTAACTGTCAATATTGCTTCCACTACTTTCTCAACAGATAAAACTTCTGCAGTAATTGAACTTTCTGGGAAAATCACCAAAGGTGATTATACAGTATCCGTAACTGGACTTACTGCAGAAGCTATCGCGAAAACTGTTACCGCAGCTGACGAAGCTGTAGCTAAGATTGATATTGCAGCTAATGCAATTTATGTCAATGCTACAACCGCGACTGCATATTATCATGTTTACAATCAGTATAATGAAGAAATTACTAAAACTGCTAGCCTAACCAGTGCTACATCAGCCTCTGGTGGTGTTGTACTCACAGCTTCGACTGGTATTGCCACATTTACGTTTGCTGCAGTCAAAGTTGGTGATAGCGTCACTTTAACCTTAATCGACACTGCTTCTGCTGTATCTGTGGCTAAAACGCTTACAGTATCTGATAAAGCAGGTGCCAATGATTTCACAATTGAATCCCTTTACAACGCAGACGGCAAGACCTTAAATGCTGATTCAACAGTTGGTGACTATAAATTAGTCATTCAAGCAAAAGATCAGTATGGTAATAAGATGGGTGCTGCTGCTCTGGCTGCTGATCTCTTAGTAACCGTGAGTGATACCACTATTGCAAGCCTAGCTGGATACAATCCTACAACAAATGTTGCAACATTTGCTACAACAAAAATAAACAATGTTGACACAGTAACGATTGCTCTCGCGGGCGCTCTGAAGGCTGGTACTACTAAGGTTACCTTAATTTCTAAGACTACAGCGAAGATGGCTACCTTTGATATCGTTGTTAAAGACGGTGTACAAACTGATGCCATCGGCCTGACTGCTCCTGACGTATTAGCAGTAGGCGAAGATGCTGTTATCCAGGTTGCTGCAACTGACAAAAACGGTGATGCAATCAACAAGGTCGCTGAATTTGCAGCTACGACTGTCAATGTAACCGATACTGCCGGTGCATCTGCTGCAGTAGTTGGTGCATTCAAGCTTAACCCGACGACAAACAAAGTTGAGCTGGTAATTCCTACCGCAAACATTGGAGTTGTAAAAGGTAAAGCTACTGTTACAGTGATGAGCGAAACCAATAAAGTGACAATTCTTCAACTGGATGTTAAGGACAAAGCTGTCCCGACTTCCTTTGTTGGTTTCACTGCTAAATCTAAAGTAGTTCCTAACCTTTATATTAACGGAACGATCGCTATTTCTACTGCTGATTTGATCATTGAAGACCAATATGGCAGAACACTTAAAAAATCCCAGATTGATGCCTTCCTCGGCACAGATGCAGATGCGACAGTTGCAAATGCAGGAAAGTATATCATTGCATTTGAATCTGATAATGCAAGCATCGTTGTAACTGACAACTTAACTGCAACTGTGACCGGCGGTGGTTTCACAACTACAGACGCCGCTGTAAACCTTACAGCAGCTGCTACTAAGGGATCGGCTACAATCTCTGCAAAACTGTATGTTGGCGCTGCTGGCACAGGCACTTATGGCGTAGTCGCTGGTTCTGGTTATGACTATGCAATGGGCGTTAAAGACAAAACTCAAGTTGTAAGCTATGAAGTTAAAGATCCGGGCAAAATTTATGATGACGTTGCAGCAGGTTATACAAAGACGTTAACGCTCTATGGTATACTCTCCAATGGCACAAAAGTTGAGATCCCGAATACTCTCTATACCGTATCAAGCAATAATCCTACAGTTACCTTAGCAGCCAACGTAGTTGATGCTAATGCTACTGTCGGAGCTGACAAAAAAGATGTTACCGTTACTTTAAGCTTTATCGTTGATGCTCATCTCTCTACTGTACAGCTAGCAAAAGATATTATTGTTTCTTCAGCTCCGCTTACTGCAGTTGAATTAGAAACAGCCTCTGCTGGTGGCTTGACAGTTAACGGAAATGGCGTTAAAGGCGCTGCAGCTGACGTAACTGTAGCAAAACTGAAGGCTTTGGTTCAGACTGTTGACCAATACGGCGCAAAAGATGCAGGCGGTGTTGGCGCTAACGTTTGCACCATGACAATCACAAATATAACTGGTGGTACCGTTCTAACAGGTGGTACAAATGGAACTGTTACTCCTACCTTTGTTACTCCTCCAGCTGCTGGAGACACCTTCGATGTAACTATGGTTTATGGAGCAAAAACCATAGTATTCAAAGTTGTTGCCCAGTAATTATTTAAGATAGTGCTTAATCTTCGAGAGAGCATATCTTGAAAATGGATGACTGAATGCAGAGCCGGTTACCTCAATGGTAGCCGGCTCTCTGTTGTGTGGTAAGCGCTTAACAACAGAGTGCCTTATGTAAAAAGGTGATCCATGTGATAATAGACTTCAAAGTTTTCAGAGTTTTTCAAGTCAAAGTTTTTCAAGTTTTTCAAGTACTCTGAAATACGATAGTGGAGGGATCACAATGGATGAAATAACCCCAGTTAAAAGTAAGCGTCAAAGACACCATCACATAGAATTGTAGCCTTGAAGATAGTACAATCACAATAAATATGGTTGAAAAAGTTGAAAAAGTTTGCACACTTTTTCAACCAAAGCGGAGTGGTTGTATGAATATACAAAAAGTC
>VMEE01000047.1 GCA_009910795.1 Dehalobacter sp. CP
GACTTTTTGTATATTCATACAACCACTCCGCTTTGGTTGAAAAAGTGTGCAAACTTTTTCAACTTTTTCAACCATATTTATTGTGATTGTACTATCTTCAAGGCTACAATTCTATGTGATGGTGTCTTTGACGCTTACGTTGAATTAGAACGTATGTTCGTTTATAATTGTCTCAGAGGAGGAGAGCTCATATGACTGAGATTGAAAGATATTCGGAAAAAACTTTTGAAGCCATCAAACATTTTACTGCAGAAGGTATAGAGTTTTGGTATGCCAGAGAGTTAAAGGCTGTTTTGGAATACAAGCAATGGCGCAGGTTTAGTGAAGTTATCGATAAAGCAAAAATTGCTTGCCAAAACAGTGGCAATATTTTGTCTGACCATTTTGCCAACGTTGGCAAAATGGTTGATATCGGTTCAGGTGCTGAACGAGAGATAGAAGATATAATGCTTTCCCGTTACGCATGTTATTTAATTGTTCAAAATGGAGACTCTCGTAAAAAAGTGATTGCAATCGGACAAACCTATTTTGCCGTAAAGACACGTCAACAAGAATTAATCGAAAACTATGACCAGTTGACCGAAGAACAGAAGCGTTTTGCAATCCGTAACGAGATTATTGCCCATAATAAGTCTTTAGCTGAGGCGGCAAAAGGGGCCGGCGTTGTTGAAGCAAAGGATTATGCGATTTTTCAGAATAAAGGGTACCAAGGGTTGTATGGCGGCTTAGGGGTGAAAGAAATCCATGAACGCAAAGGCTTAAAGAAAAGCCAAAAAATACTCGACCATATGGGAAGCACGGAACTGGCGGCAAATCTATTCCGGGCCACTCAAACCGATGAAAAATTGAGAAGAGAGAATGTTAAAGGAAAAGAAAAAGCCAATCAGACTCATTTCCAAGTAGGGAAAAAGGTACGGCAAACGATCAAAGAATTGGGAGGAACCATGCCGGAGGATTTACCGACACCTGGGAAGAGCATTCAGCAAATTGAGAAAGAACATAAGAATAGGTATAAGGAAATAGAATAAGAAACGATTCCTTTGTTTTGCAGCGGCAACGTTCAGGTTCGAGAATACGTTCTGTAATTGGCTCTGCACTACGCGCATTAAATTATATGGACCGAGAACACCTGGAATCCGGTGACGGGCTGCACCAAAATATCTGACGGCTGTAAGAATTGCTATGCTTATCGTATGACCAGAAGAAATAGTTGATATAAAAAAGTGTTTCTTCATCATTTAGTAGCTTCTTTTTTTTCATTAGATATTTGCTTTTGATCATTATTTAGTTTTTTGTTCTCAGTAAATATTTTCTGGTTCTTTATAGATTCTTCGTCTATAAATATTGTGTATGTAGCTTCTTTCAACATAGGTTTATCAGCCAAAAGAATAAACTTGTTAGTTGAATTCTTTATTATATAGAGTCTATCATGTTCCTTGTCTTCTATATAGAAGTTTTTACCATAACCAAGCCTTTCCGCAATAGGAATAAACAAGAAGTAGAGAACTTCTAATGCAAGGAAAAAACATAATATTGAGACTGTAACAAATGCTGTTGCATTTTGTAAATCTTGTTGAAGATAAAAATTATAGATAACCAAAGAAATTGGAAATCCAATAAATGTACCTAATACAAAATCTAAAAGTACCTTCTTTTTATCATCAATAAGTTTTCGTTCAAGAGGTTCTATTTTAAATAGAATAATTGCTTGAACAAACAGGCCACCTATAAACACTATTGCTGCCCAGCTAAATATTTCATTCATAAATAACACCCCGATATCATGTTATCATTGATAAATCGCAGATAGAAAAATGGGTGCTCTCTCGAAAGTAAGCTCCCGTTAAATGATTATTTCGAAAAATACACTGTAGCGAGTTTCATTAAGTATATCACTGTTGTGATTAACGGTAAGGTTTTCTATTATCAGTAAGCCCGAGCAAATAGTCAATACTTGTACCGTAGAATTTCGCGAGTTTAATCAGCGAGACACTGGGAATATCCAAAGTTCCGCTTTCATACCTGGAATAGGTTGTCTGGCTGACATTTAACAAATCAGCGAGCGTTTGTTGATTGAGGTCACGGTCTTCTCTTAAATCTCTGAGTCGTTGGTACATAATAATCATCTGGGTACTATTGTAAATTATGCAATAAGCGCATATTGATTTTTATGCGCTTTTCGCATAAAATAGTATTTGCTGAATCATCTCATAGTATGAATACCGAAGAATCATTTATTGAGTTAGCAATGACCGTCCTGATGATTCAAGTAACCCTAAAGAATTTATGAGGAGCGGGAAAAGATGCAAGAAGGCAAACATAAGCAAATGGATGATACGATCCGGCTCGTAAGGTGGTTATCCGAACATCCCAAAATCCAAAGCAGGCTGTGTGATGGGGAATTTGAATCGACAGCGGGAGAGTGTATCGAAATGATCGAAATGCTGGAGAAATATTCATTCTACGATATGATCTTCATTCTTTTGATGAAGAATCGCCACGATCCGGTGATCGATGAGGCCCTTACCAAGACTGTTACGGAAAAGATCGCAAATGAATGGGAGAGAATCGGAACGGAGCAAATGTGCCGAGATATTAAAGAACGGATCAGAAAGGAAATAAAGATAAATGAGGTTTCATAATAACGGGACCTAAAGTGAATTTATCATCAGTTGTTAAAAAATCGAAACGGGGGATCATGGTTAAGTTAATTTATAGGAGTTCTTTATTTTTTCTTTTTTCTTAATAGAAACCAAGCCACAATAGCAGCTACAACACCATAGCCGAGAACAGAAGAACCGGATTCATCTTGATTGCTATTTGTCTCTATCATTTCTTGAGTTTCTTGTTCCGAAGAAGCTTGTTCTTCAGTGACTGTTGAAACAGGCTTTGCTTTTTCGTCAATATTTAAAGTGATACTATTTGTTTTTCCATTACTTGATTTAGCTGTTATGATCGCGGAACCAGGATTTATTGCTGTAACCATACCATCTTCACTAACTATAGCAACATTGATATCACTTGATGACCAAGTAATAGATTTATTCTCTGCATCTGAAGGGTAAATAGCAGCACTTAATACAGTTTCGGCTCCAACTTCTAATACAGTGTTATCCATAGAATTGATCATTACAGAGCTAACGTCAACTGGTTCAGGGATTGTTGTTTTTTCTGGTGTTTCATATGGGCAGACTCCATTAGGATGTAAGTGAGGGCCGTAACCATGATGATAATGGTAATAACCTAATCCACTAGCATTTTTGTTATCTCTGTGTCCACCGTTTGAATCAGTTCTTCCTGAATGGGCAAAAGTATTAGATGAAAATAACAACAAAATAATTACGATAGATAATAGGATTCTTCCAATTGTTTTTGTTTTTTCTCTTATCAACGAAACATCTCCCTAGTAATAGTAAAGAATGAGCCTAGTTAAGTGTTGAAAATTGTAAATTTCTATATAAAAAAGTCGAAACCCCTTAACAACATAAGAACCATTATTCTTTCAAGAATAACAGTTCAAATTATGGATACATTTTTTGATTCAATTGCTAAAAATTCCGATTTTAGAAAATTACAAGTTTATTTTAACATAATTTACTAAATATTTGTGAAAAAATTTGGGAATTTAGAAAAACAGTAATTCAAAAAATTCGAATAACTGTTTCTGGTGGAAAAAAATTTCTTTAAAAGTTTCTGTCGGCTATCGTGTAAAATCCCTTCGGGGTACGCAGTTCCGCCGTTGGGCGCTGGAAGTGCTGAAGGTGCAGAATTACGTAAAGCTCATTGTACTAGGGCGGCCTTGCGGCCGCCAATCCCTCAAAATGATGCCTTGGAACCAGCCATGCTCTCCGGACAGCTTAGCCGGAATATTTTATTCTTGGGGGGGATCGTAGAGGTCGTCCGTGGTAGTATCTACCACTTTAATATCTCTCTTGCTTGCCAGATCCCCACTGGGAGTTGCAAAAATATTTTTTGCCGTGATGAGGTCCATGACCGCCCCGACTTGGGTAAGCGTAAGGCCTGTCTTTGGCTGGGGAAGGGTAATGGTAAACGCATTACCACCTGCGGTCGTGAATACCATTCTTAAAACTTTCTGGTTAGTGATTGCCATGCTCTGTCACCACCCTGGAATTATTTGCTCCGGCCGGTTTATTCATCGGTCAGCTCGAAAATTTTCAGGCGGCGGATATCTGTCAATGGATAATCCACCAGGCTTGATAAAGCGACAGCCACATCGTATACGTCCTGATCGGTTGCCGTTGCTTTAACGCCGGTCAGGCTTTTTTGCCGGAGAACAGGCGCACCGCCGGCGGTAGTCCCTGTCTGATAGCGGGTTGCCAGCACTGAATCCAATGTGTTTACCACTAATGTCATAAGCTTACCTCTTTTCCTGGTTTTCTGCTTGTCCGAAGAGCATGTCCTTTTTAGTATATGCCCATCGTTTTCCGGGGGTGACTGTAAAGAAATTAATCTTTTACATCAATTACTTGATTTACCTGTACTTTCGAAGCTGCCCGGGAAGCTTTCTCTATTCGCGTTAACTTGTTGATTGTCTTTGTCATTAACTGATTGGCATGGGCTATATATAAGCTACACGCGTCCGGGTCCGCTGCGGCCATTTCTTTGATGGCGACAAAGAGTTCCTCCAGTCCTTTGGTTATCAGCTCAAAGCGGGCATCTGCCTGGCTCATGGAGAGGTTGAGCTTTAAGAGTTTGCTTTCGTTTTCTATCTCGGCGATGTGTTTGGCTGTCGTATTTTCATTTTCCAGGACATCAAGCTTACGCTGCAGCTTCAAAACATTTCCTTGCTCGGCCCATACGGCTTGCAGGTTATCCGTGGCTTCTTTTTTCGCCCGATCGCGCTCATCTGATAATTTGGAGATTTTATCTTTTTGCTCATCACAGATTTTCTGCAGCTCTTCTTTCCCGGCAAGCTCCTGGTTCCTCACATATACCGCCTGCTGCAGCTGCTGCTTGCTCATGCTGCCTGCATCATTCTCAGCGATAAACGCATCCCGCTGATCTTCCGGGAGCCCAAGAAGAATGAGGGCCTGGGTGTAGGTTAGATTCGTCACCGGTGACGAATCTGACATTTCCTGATCTTCGGATGAGACAAGCAGTTTAGCCCCATATTCATCAAAGATTTGCATCATCCTATCTGCAGTTCTTTGAGAATAACTTACC
>VMEE01000048.1 GCA_009910795.1 Dehalobacter sp. CP
CTGCCAGGCGGAGATGAACCCTAGACGACAACATACTGCATCCTTGCCCGCCCGATATTATTACTACCAAGGTGTGGGCAACTCCCCATTTTATGAAATTAAGTTTTAGGATCAAATCTAAAAAGGAGACGAGGGTTAATGCGGTGGTGTTAAGATGGCAATTCTTTTGTTGCCAAGTTCAAATAGCGGACGCCTTCCTGCAATTCTGTTATTCCGTTTTGAAGTTTTGATACGTCTGATGTGTCAATTCCTTCAATTACATATGATGCCGCACTAAAAAATTTCCTTAATGCCGTTTCATAGTAATCCTTAGTGTTCTGTATTTCTGTTGAGACGATATATTTTTCGCTTTCCTTTAATGCGGTTTCAGCATCTGATTTAAGATATTCTGAATACGTCTTTGTTTTTGCAAAATCGCTATTGCTTGCAGCTGATGAAATTAAACTCATGTCTGAGACCAATATTTGGCCGCTAGAGGTTACTGAATTTACCCATTTCATATCGTTTTCAGTAGGTACAAATACAGCGGAGCACGTTGATATAAGCAGTGCCATGACCATTAACGCATTTACTTGCTTCATATATATCACTTATTCATGCTTCTTTTATAGTCAAGAATACCTTAGAAATAAGCTCATTAGCCTCATTTGATAAATCCGCGTTGTTGACCCAACTCTTAGCACAAGTCATCACTGCGGTGGTTGGATCATTTCGGTTCTTCATGATAATTGTGAGATCACCGACCTCTGGATTAGATTGTAGGACTAAATAATAGACACCAATAGCGGTTCCGATGAACGCGCCAACTTGTTCCAGCGGCGCTCCAGTTTCTTGGACAGAAACGTCGGTATTGCAGTCGAAAACAACTTCATCGGGGCTGATGGATACATCGGCGCCTATGATTGTACCTGAGCCGTATTGGGGATCAAGCAGAAATTTTTCAGCTACAGATTCTGCTGCAGAATAATCGGCAGCTAGCATAGTTGGCACGACGACGAATGTAGCCAGCATCAGTAAAGTCATTGTTTCCACAAATTTCAAGATTGAACCTCCTGATGTTCTCGTTTTGGTAAAGAGACAATAAAGCTTTTGGCCAATCGCTCTGAGAAAAACATAGATGCAAGAATTTACTAAGCGGATTAAACACAAGGAGAGAGCTTAATGAAACCTATTATCTTTTGTCTATTATTTATCTCCATGGCTTCTTGCTCGCCGGATGAGGCATATGGCAGGGTGTCCAAGGTTGTGGATGGGGATACCTTCGATGTCGCCCTGCAGGACTACAATGCCAGCCAGATATCCGAGGACATTATCAGGATTAGGCTTGCAGACATCGACACCCCGGAGACTCGCGGGGCGAAAGCCTGCGAGGCCGGGAAAAATGCATCTGCATATACTCGCGCATGGCTACTAAGTACCTACATATTCCTTGACCTGGATGACTAGACAAGAAAAGACCCGTTTGATCGTTGGGTTGCTGTGGTCTACCTAAGCGAGAATAACCAGCCAGGCAGGAACTTCAACAAGATGCTTGTGGATGCAGGCCATGCAGTAATAGAGGACTTCAAGAATAACGAGTTTGATCCAGGGGGCTGGTATACACAACATGAATAGACTAAAAAAATATAATCATTACTTATAATTTAGATTTAACAATTATATAGCCATTGTGCAGGTCTTTTATATCCAGATGACCCTTTTACATTTATATTGCATGGACCAAATATTTCAAAGGCTGCTTCAGGATCCTCTTTAATCTGCTCCTTCGCATCATCCCAATCAATACTCTCGTACGTTTCTCTGCTAACCTCTATCTGGATTGCCTTTATGGGATCATCCAATCCTACATCCATTTGCTGCATAACACGGACATAACCTACTCGGGGATTAGCAAAAAGTCTGCACATCACTTCTACTGCTGTACCTGATGCGACATCAAAAACATTATGCTGCGAGAGATAATCATGTGGAGGACTCCAAATATTAACAAGATAACCTTTGTCATCACCAAAGGGAGGGTAGATGTCTATCCTATCCATGTTGGATCGTGGAGTGTCTAAACCTGTCAAATCAACCGAGTAACTGTCGTTTTTAATTCCATTCAATTCTTCAAGAACATTTTCAGCCGTAATATCTTGTTGGCTAAAATCTGCCCCAATAGTTATAGGAACCAATAACACAAAAATCCAAACGGCAATTGATTCTTTTATCATTTGACGATTCCTCCTTTCTTTGGAAGATTTAAAGTATCATATGAAGAGCTTGTTGGTAGGATATCAAGGCCCGAGGAGAACTACTGTGCAAGCGAATTGACATTCGGGCCAAATCTGCTATAACAGTATAAATTTATAAGGTTTGTGGTGCTCGTACTACCAAATTTGGTATTGGTGGTTAAAGAAGATCTTTATATACAGAAAAATTTAGCGTTTAATATTTTATCATCCTTATATTCATTTATATACATTACTCTTTATTTTATCTCTATCTTCGATTAAGGCATATCATAAGCAATCTGATAATCTCAAATTGCCTTTCTTTATAATTTTAGTAGGATTTTATCTTTCTCTATAGCTATTGATTAACCACCAATACCAAATTTGGCAGTAATTAGAGAAATTTGCGTATCCTGATAATAGTTCCTTTCCTACCTGCCACAGATGCCCATCCTATCTCAAAACGATCGTCTTTGAGTATGAGGGGCTTAAGCTGTCGCATCCTTTCTTTGCTGATCCCTAGCAGTCTGGCAGCCTTCGCGACAGATATCTGAGCTGTCTTATCCTCGATCATCAACCTGTGCAGATCATCAATATGGTCTATGGTCTTCTTGGTAGTAGTGGTTGCCTTTTCTTGGTTCCCTTCTTTTAGACCATGAATAAGGCGGAGCTGGATGAGCTGGTTCTCAGAAAGTGTATCCTGGACTTTATCGAGGGATGCCAG
>VMEE01000008.1 GCA_009910795.1 Dehalobacter sp. CP
TCCCTCGCCCTGTCGCCTGAAAATGACCATACAAGGTCATTTTTAACGGCTCCAGCCCTCTCGGGTTCGAGTCCCTGAATAATTAGACAAAAAGAAACACCCGTTACGGGTGTTTCTTTTTGGTACACCATCAGGGACTCGAACCCTGGACACCCTGATTAAGAGTCAGGTGCTCTACCAGCTGAGCTAATGGTGCGCGGCTCGTTTATGCAATGAGCGCAAAAATTATTATACGCGAAATCGGCGGTTTGTCAACCCGTATTTCTTGTTATTAACAGGGATAACGGCGCGGCGCTGGCAAATGTAACGGTTTCCCGCAGGCCGTGAAAACGGGGGCGAATAACTTGCGCATCCGGGAATGTTCATGTATAATATAGATGAAGAATAGGTTTCGTTGCGGTAATCTGAACCGAACAGATATTAAGGAGGCGTTGCCGTTGATTCAGGTGATTGCCGGCAGAAAAGGATCGGGTAAAACCAAGCGCATCATTGACATGGCCAACAAGGCCAGCCAGGACTCAAAGAATGATATCGTATTCATCGATGATGATAACCGGTACATGTTTGATCTCAGGCATGAGGTGCGCTTTATTAATGCCATGGAGTACGACCTGTTGAACGATCAGATGTTCATTGGCTTCCTGGCAGGAGCGGTCGCGCAGAATTTCGACGTAGGGCTGATTCTGATCGACGCGTTTAAAAAGCTGATCAAGCAGGATCTTAAGGATACGGAACCGTTCTTCAAGCGCCTGGAAGGCATCAGCGACAAGCACAACGTGGATTTCGTGCTCTCCATCAGCGAAGCGCCGGCGGATCTGCCCGAGTTCATCCGGAAATACGTGATATAACCAATGCAAGTCACGGGCGGAAGCTTTCGGGCTTCCGCTTCTTCCTTTCAGGCGGATTGACTTCCGCCGCTATGTACGGGGGCTGAGACCATGTCTTTTTATTCAACGCGCGGAGGCGCTTGCGTTACGGCGTCGCAGGCAATTTTGTGGGGCCTGGCCAAGGACGGCGGGCTCTATGTGCCCTCCATTTTCCCGCTGCTGCCGGAGGATCGCATCTTCCGGTTTTGCGATCTGGGCTACGCAAGTGTGGCCGAGCGCATTTTGCGGATTTTTCTGGAGGATTATACCAAGGCTGAAATCGCCCAGGCCGTTCAAGCTGCCTATTCGCCGGAAAATTTCGACGATCCCGCCGTGGTTCCCGTAATACAGCTGGACAACCGCGTCCATGTCATGGAGCTGTTCCACGGCCCGACGCTCGCCTTTAAGGATATCGCGCTCAAGCTGCTTCCGCACCTGGTGCGGATGGCAGCGCAGAAAAACGAGGAGACCCGCGAGATCAGCATTATGGTCGCGACCAGCGGCGATACGGGCAAGGCCGCGCTGGAGGGCTTCCGGGATGTGGAGGGCACCAGCTGCACGGTGTTCTACCCGTACGAGGGCGTCAGCGACATGCAGCGCCTGCAGATGGTGACGACCGAGGGCAATAACACGCATGTCATCGGCGTCAAGGGGAATTTTGACGACGCGCAGACGGGTGTGAAGCGCCTGTTCGCAAGCGAGGAATTCCGCGAGCGGATGAACGCGATGGGCAAGCTGCCCTCCTCGGCGAATTCCATCAATTTCGGCCGTCTCGCGCCGCAGGTGGTGTATTATTTCAGCTGCTACGCGCAGATGGTATGCCACGGCAAGCTGCGCATGGGGCAGCCGCTGAATTTCGTCGTGCCCACCGGCAATTTCGGCGATATCCTGGCGGGGTATTACGCCAAGCGCATGGGGCTGCCCGTGGGCAAGCTGATCTGCGCGTCCAACCGCAATAACGTGCTCAGCGATTTTTTCCGGGACGGCGTTTACTACACGCACCGCACGTTCTTCAAAACCATGTCGCCGAGCATGGATATCCTGATTTCGTCCAACCTGGAGCGCTTGCTGTACGAAAGCGCCGACCGCGATCCCAGGGTGGTCGCCGCTTGGATGGCCTCGCTCAAGGAAAGCGGCAGCTTTTCCATCGGCGCGCAGCGGCTTTTGAAGCTGCAGCAGACCTTTTTTGCGGGCTTCGCCGACGATACGATGACGGCGGCGGAAATCAAGCGTGTGTTTGAGCAATCGGGCTATCTTATGGACCCGCACACGGCAGTGGCCAGCCACGTGCAGCGGGAATACCATCTGAAAACCGGAGATTTCTCCCAGACGGTGGTTTTGGCAACGGCCAGCCCGTATAAGTTTGCGCGGGACGTGCTTACCGCCCTCAAGGGCCGGGAAGCCGCGGAGGGGCTTAATTCGTTTGAATGCGCGCAGAAGCTGGCCGAGGTCACCGGTGTTCCGGTGCCCAAGCAGATTGAGGCGCTCAAGTCCATGCCGGTCCGTCATCAAACGGTTTGCGAGATCGGCGACATGCAGGAAGCGATGCTCGGTGAATTGAAGTAAAACAAAATATAAAAAGCGGCTGGTTTCCCGGCCGCTTTTTGTATGCGTTCGTACCCTAGTTGGTACGCGTCCAAACCTTCCGCACGCCGCCTGCGGTAACCTCCGCGGGCAGCGTTTCGCCGTTTTTCAGTATATATCCCAGGTGGTAGGAGAAGTTCACGGTTTCGCTTTCCACCTTGAACGGATCGGATACCGCGATGCTGCCGTCGCCAAGCGTGAGGCAGCTGGAAATCAGCTTGACCGCGGGGATCGCGGTGGTGATATCCAGCTCGGGATACGCGTACGCCCGGAGGGTGTATTCGCCAGGATAAACGTTTGCGAACTCGTAATATCCCCATTCGTTGGAGGTCGTCGTATAGATTGCGGCGTTGTCCTGCATCAGGCTGATGGTGACGCCGCCGATCATCGGCTCGTTGCCGTCGATCAGCCCGTTTTCGTTTTCGTCCAGCCATACGATGCTTCCGACCTTGGCGGGGATGGTGAACAGCACGTTGTTTTGCAGGCTGTCCTGCGCCATTTGCAGTGCAACAATGTCGCTGGTGCCAAACTCGTCGCTGATCTGGCTGATCACGCTGCCCTGCGCGCTGATTGCGGGGTCGTTGGGGCGGACGAACACATAGCCGTCGGGGCGGACAACCTCAAGCACATAGCCGCCCGGCCATAGGCCGTCGAAACGGTAGCGGCCTTGCGCGTCGGAGACCGTGCTGCCAAGCAGGCTGGGGTTGCCCTCCGCGTACAGGCGCACTTCCACATTCCCGATAGGCGCCCTGCCGCCGGATTGGTCCGCCAAAACGGTTCCGCCGATGCTCGTGGTGCTGACCAGCCCGCCGGTGATATCGGTGTACGCGTCACCCGCGTGGATTTCGATGCCGCTTTGCCGCATGATGCCCTCGGATTCCGTCAGCGTTCCCACGCCGACGACAGGCTGGGAGTCTGCGGGCAGCTCAAACATGACGGTATAGGTGGACGGCCGGACAGCCGTAAACGTCGCCGTTCCGTCCGCCCCGGTCTGCGCGGTGGAAACCGCCTGGCCGCTGGCTTCGTCAACGAGCGTAAGCAGGAGGCCGCCGACCATGCTTTCGCCGTCGTCCCGCGTGCCGCTGCGGTTTTCATCCAGCCATATAGACGCCTGCAGGGTAGCGGGCATAACGGCGCCGATATGATTTTCCACACGTCGCAGCAGCGTAGAAAACAGCACCGGGGCGGAGTAGGCGCCCACCGTGTCCAGCGGGATGCCGCTGGCAAGGATGCTATGGGAGAAGATCAGGCCTTCGGGCAGTAAGACCTCCAGCTTATATTCGCCGGGCCGAAGTCCGGTAACGGAGTAAGCCCCGTTCCCGTCCGATACCGCCGCCGCCGCATCCCCGGATCCGTCTATTCTTGATACGGAAACGCTCACACCGGCCAGCGCGGCCTCCCCGGCGTCCCGAATGCCGTCTGCGTTCAGATCTTCAAAGGCCATGCCCTCAAACGTACCCAGCTTCACCGCGCCGGCAAGGGGCTGCGTATAGTGCTTGTTCGCCTTGAGGACCAGGCCCGCGACCGCGTTGACCGACCCCTGATGCGCCACCGTGTTGCCGCCTTTTTGCACCCGCGCCATTTCGGCATGCTCCGGAAGCATATAGTAAAGCGTATAGCTGGTCGGCGCGACTCCGCTGAAGGTATACGAGCCGTCCGCATCCACGGGCCGGATGATATCGATCTCGCCGTCGTCGGATACAAGCCTTACGCTTCCGTCGGTGAAGCCGCCTTCCGCCTTGTCCATCAGGCCGTTGTCGTTTTCGTCATAGAAGAACACGCCGTCCACCGTAGCCGCCTGCACCAGACCGGCGTTGAAATCCGTTAAAACCTGGCTCATCGCGACGCTGAACGGTTCCGTTTCGCCGTAGGCGCCTGTCGCGGAAAGCACGGCGTCGTTGCCGTCCGTATCCAGCGGGCGGTATTTGGTGAAGGTGTAGCCGTCCTTGCGCACAAAGCGCAGGGTATAGTTTCCGGGCATCACGTCTTTGAGCGTATACGCGCCGCTTTTGCTGCTGTTCGTCTGGGCAACGACGGCTCCGTCCGCGCCGACCAGCTGCACCGCGATGCCGCTCAAGGCGCTGTCGGAGCCGTTTTTCACGCCGGAATAGTCCTTGTCGTTGAACACCGTGCCGTTGATTTCACCGCCCAGCGTGAGGCCGATGTAATACTCGTACACCATGCTGTTTTCCACGTCGATGCTGTCAACGGAGTTTTCCCGCCTGCCGGGGCGCGACTGGAAGAGGTTGGAAAAGTAGCCGATCGTATCGGGAACGAGCGTAAAGGTGCTCCCGTCGTCGGGTACGATGGCGCGGAAACGGTAGTTGCCCGTGCGCACGTAATCGAATACGAATACGCCGTCCTCCCCGGTGATCACCTGCTGCACGGGGCGGTCCACATAATTGCGGATGAACTGCAGCTTCACGCCCGCGTAAGGAGGCTCGCCCTCGTCGTAGTTGCCGTTATAATTCATATCCAGATAGGCGATGCCCCGGACGATGGCCGAGTCCACCAGGCCCAGGTTCATGTTAACCCGCGGATCGGTATAGCGGATGACGAAATTGCGGTAATTGTTCACATCGTCGCCCGTGGGGATGGAGCGGAGATCGCCCTCGCTGGTGTAGCGCGCCAGAAGCATGGCCGGCGGGAGATCCACGCTGAAGGCGTAGGCGTCGTTGGGCAGCTCCGTGAAAATGTAGTACCCGGCCTCGTCGCTTACGGCGGTCAGCAGTTCGCCCGTGTCCTCGCGGGTCAGGTGCAGGGATACGCCGGACACGGCAGGTTCGCCGGGGTCCATCAGCCCGTTGTTGTTCACATCGTTCCAGACCACGCCCGAGAAGGTGGAAAGCGTGTCGTTTGCCGACGCAAAACAAAACACGCCGGCGACCACAAGGAGCGTCAGGCCCCATACGATACCCTTGGTTCCGGAGCTCCTCTTGCCGGCTTGGTTATTTCGCATCCGTATATTCCTCCGATAATCGGATTATGGGCACGGTAAAACTCAGCGCTCCTCAACCGTGTGCGCGATGATGCCAAGTAGCCCGCGCCCCGAGTGGATGGCAAGCACGGGGCTTACGGGCGCGATGATGGAGCTTGCGACGTTCAAAACCTGCTGAAGCTTTTCCAGAAGCGTTTTGGCGTCCTCCGGCGCCTGGCCGTGCACGATGGACAGATCGATCTTCTTTTTTCCAAACCGCCTGACGGCTTCCTGAATCATCTGCTCCACGGCGGCCTTGTACCCGCGCGCCTTGGCAAGGGTTTCGTAAATGCCGTCGTTATTGACAAAAATGATGGGCTTGATCTGCAGGAGGCTTCCCATCACGCCCTCCACCAGGCCGATGCGCCCGCCCTTGCGCAGGTATTCCAGCGTCCGGATAACGAACATGCCAAGCTGCGATCCCCGCACCTTCTGCGCCGCCTGAACGGCGGTGTCCGGGTCGGCGCCGTCTTCCAGCGCCCTTGCGGCGGCCAGCACCATGGCGCCCAAGCCTGCGGACAGGGTTTTGGAATCGACAACGCGGATATTAAGGCGGTCCTTGTACTCGTCAGCCAGGATGCGCACCATATTCCAGGTGCCGCTCATCGCCGCGGAGATGCAAATATGGACGACGTCCGTATAGCCTTCCTCAATCAGCTTCATATAAGTCGCGTGGATATCCTCGGCGAGCGGCAGGCTCGTTTTGGGAAGCTCCTGATCCATCATTTCATAAATCTTGTCCGGGCTGAGCTCGACACGGTCCCTGTACTCCGCGTGCTTGCAAACGATCCGCAGCGGGATCATGCGGATACGGTGCCGCTCAAGCTGTTCATCGCTCAGGTCACAGGCGGAATCCGTGATCAGCGCGGTTTTTACGTGATGATTCAAAAAAACCATCCTTCCAAATTGATTGGGAATTTGCATTAGCCCGTTTATTATAGCACAAGATACCCTGGATAACGATACGAACTGTGAATATACTGTAAATATACGGCGCTTCCGCCCCATGGCGGGGCTGGCGGAGGGCGGTTTTCTGCGGCCTATTTACAGGGCGGTTTCGCTATGATACATTGGTGAAAGCAATCAACGGGGAGGAACGGATATGAACGTTCAAAATGCCATTGAAAACCGCAGGAGCATCCGCCGGTTCAAGCCGGATGCGCTGCCGCGTGAAACGATAGAAAAAATCCTCAACGCGGCGCGGCTTTCGCCGTCCGGGAAAAACAACCAGCCCTGGCGGTTTGTGGTCGTGCAGGGGAAAGAGCGGGAGCGGATGTCCCAACGCCTCCAGGCGGGGCTGAAGGCGACGAAGGAACAGGGGATACCCACCGGAAGCGCTGAATACACCTTCCGAATCATGCGGGATGCAGCCGCGGTGATCTTTGTGTTCAGCTCCGGGGATACGGCGCCCTGGACGGAGCAGACGGTGACGGAGCAGGTCTTTCGTATCGTCGATATCCAGTCGATCGGAGGCGCGATCCAGAGCATGCTTTTGCAGGCGCAGGAGCTGGGCGTAGGCTCGCTTTGGATTTGCGACACGTTTGCGGCGTATGAGCAGCTTCTGGAGTGGCTGGGGCGCAAATCCCTGCTTGTGGCGGCGGTGGCCCTGGGGTATCCGGACGAAGCGCCGGGGCCAAGGCCCAGGCTTGCGCTGGAGGAGATTACAGAATGGCGCGGCTGAGCGCGGCAGATTTGCTTCGCCCGATAGGGTAAGGAGGAATTTTGATGAGTATTCTGAAAGCGTCGATCCTGGGCGTGGTGCAGGGGCTGGCGGAATTCCTGCCGATCTCCTCCAGCGGGCATCTAAACCTGCTGGAGATCCTGATGAACGTCAAAATGGATCAGCAGCTCCTGTTCAATATTCTGCTGCACGTCGGCACGCTGATCGCCGTACTCGTCGTGTTTTGGCGCGAATGGCTGCACATGATCCTCCACCCGATTCAGGACAGGACGCTTGTGCTGCTTGTCATCGCTTCGTTGCCCGCGCTGGCGGCCAAGCTGCTGCTTGGCGATACCCTGACGGAGCTTGTCACCAGCAGCACGCTGCTTGGCGTCAGCTTTTTGTTCACGGGGCTGTTGCTTGCGCTGACGCAATGGGCGTCGCAGCGCAACCGGAGCGCGGCGAGGGAAACCCAGCGCGTCGGCGCGGTGCACGCGCTGGTGATGGGCGTTTTGCAGGCCGTCGGCATCCTGCCCGGCGTCAGCCGCAGCGGCGCAACCATCTTTGGCGGCGTCGCCTCGGGGCTTGACCGCAAAACCGCCGCTAAGTTCAGCTTTATGATGAGCATGCCCGCCATCCTTGGCAGCTTCCTGAGCGAAGGGTACGACGCGTACAAGGCGGGCGCATTCTCGCAGAACGAAAACCTGCTTGCGTTTTTCATCGGCATGGCGTTTGCCGCCGCGAGCGGCTACCTCGCGATACGGTTTTTTATGAAAATCATCACCAAAGTATCGCTGAACTGGTTCGCGCTCTACGTGGTGCTGCTTGGCATCGCGGTCATCTTCATGCAGGGCATGGGCTGGCTGGCTTTTTAAACCCGTATCCGCGGCAAGCACGGGCCTTCCACGGCGGTGTTCAATATCCCCGGGGCACGGCGCGGTCATTGTATAATCCCCGCCGGGCATGGTATACTGTAACTGTGACTGAGGAGGCCTGAGGATGAAAAGAAGAATCGGCATATTGACGAGCGGGGGCGACTGCCCGGGGCTGAACGCGGCGATCCGCGGGGTTGCCAGGGCGGCGTACGAGCTTTTCGACGTGGAGATTATCGGAATACACAACGGCTACGGCGGGCTGATCGACGGGGACTTCCAGGAAATGTCCCGCGAGCAGTTTTCCGGCATCCTGACGCTGGGCGGAACCATTCTGGGCACCAGCAGGCAGCCGTTCCGCAAGATGACCGAGGTGGATGAAAACGGCGTGGACAAGGTGTCCGCGATGAAAAAAACCTATAAGAAATTAAAGCTGGACTGCCTGGTGACCCTGGGCGGCAACGGCACGCACCGCACGGCGAACCTGCTGTCGCAGGAGGGCCTCAACGTCATCGGTATGCCCAAGACCATCGACAACGATATCACAGGCACCGATTATACCTTCGGCTTTCATACCGCGATGGACATCGCCACCGAGGTTATCGACCGCATCCACACGACCGCCAACAGCCACGGCCGCTGCATCGTGGTGGAGATCATGGGAAACAAGGCGGGCTGGCTTACGCTGTATTCGGGCATCGCGGGCGGCGCGGATGTGATTATCATCCCCGAGATTCCGTACGATATCAAGAAGGTTGCCGCGGCGGTGGAAAAGCGCGAGGAGAAAAACAAGTTCTCCATCATCGCCGTTGCGGAGGGCGCGATGACGATGGAAGAAGCCGAAATGAAGAAAAAGGACCGCGAGGAAATGCGCAGGGCCTCGCCGTACGACAGCATTTCCAGGCGCATCGCCCTGAAGCTTACGGATATCATTGGCGTCGATACGCGTAACTGCGTGCCCGGGCATATCCAGCGCGGGGGAAGCCCCTGCGCGTTCGACCGGGTGCTTGCGACCCGCCTTGGCGTGCACGTAGCGGAGCTGATCCGCGACGAGGTTTACGGCATGACCGTCGCGCTCAACGGCAAGGACATCACCCACAACAGGCTGGAGGATATCGCCGGTTCGCCCAAGCTCGTATCCGCCGACAACAACATCGTGGCGACGGCAAGAAACATCGGCATTTGCTTTGGCGATCAATAATTTTCATTCGAGGGCGCCTATGCCTTGACACGCGCTTTGCGCTTATGATACACTACATTTCGCCTCAAAAACCAAACCTGTCTGGGTGTGGCGCAGTTTGGTAGCGTGCTTGAATGGGGTTCAAGAGGTCGCAAGTTCGAATCTTGTCACCCAGACCACCAAAAAGTCCCGATAACTCGGGACTTTTTGCGTATATTAATCTGATAATCGCTTGTAGAATCTGTGCGGTGGTCAACAGATTGGTCAACAAAAAAATCGATAGCTTATTTCTATAGATAATCTTTATCTATACTACCAATATTCTCTTTAAGAGCTCTTCGTAGGTTTTTAAGCATTTTCTTAATATGCTTAACAACATAAGGTTTGTTTTCAAGACTATCTATTGCTAAAAGTGCACGCCAAAGACTCCATTCTAAATAAGCGGGTGCTTCTGCTTTGGGAATTCGAATCTCTGTATCGCTATCGATTTTGATATGAGTCTTCTTGGTAGAAAGCAACTCCATATATAAAGCAATTTCTTCCCATTGCGAGGCTTGTTCCTGAGCAAAAGCTTCTTCTTTTTTTTCGGAAATCAATTGTTCTATATCAAAACGAACCTGATTGATCTGAGCAGGTGTTTTCAGTGTCTTTCCTTCTATTGAATATTCTATGTTGTAATTATTAGCTTGAATCATCAAATCCTGTAGAACATTATATGCAACGTCAACATTATCGGTCGGCAGAGCGGCTCCGTTACAAAGATTTCTGTACAGAGTGAGCAAAGGTTTGGACGACTGAATATTCGCAGCTAATTGTTTTGCCATAGCCTTTTTTTCTGGCACTATAACAATACCTTTACCTTTTGCCTGAAACATACCGGTTGCTTTAAGATATCGAATATTCATATCTGCATAGTCGGAGAAAGTTGTAACAGCACAATGTGATTCTTTTGATTTTTGTTTGTACAATTCACGATCAAAAACGCGCTTACTTGAGGACTGTTCGCGTTGCCTACGAAGACTAAGAATTGCCTCAGTAATTTCATCCAGATTATCTGATGGAGTCGTTGTTTGAACGTACATTGACAACTCAATAAATGATAAAGCCGGTTCGTAGCCCTTATTTTCCAAGTGTATCATTATTGCCAAAACCCAACACAATGGAGAAAATGTTGTACCTTTACCTGTTGGGATGAGTGGCACTACCATGGCCCGTAAATAACACTCTTGGATTCCTGCGGCTGTATCAGAATTGATCAATCGGTATCCTGCAGGGGTGATTGTATCTTTCGGGCCAACATCCGATTGAGTGAAACCTGCACCAGATTTTATTTCCGGATATATAAAACCTAGTTTGCCCATTGCAGATCGCCACTTCCGACCGACACTGTTCGTTTTATCGTCACCCAAAGACACGATACCAGATTCACCTAACAGTTTCCGAAATGCAACGTCACCTTCGCCTCGGCGGATATTCCCTTGAATTGTGGATTTTGACAACACAATTAGTCCGTCCCTAATTCTCAGGGCACTTCTAACAGATGTATTGCCGAGTTGCCAAAATTCCATATTGCTACTCCCTTAATAGCCTACGAACAAGTATTCCTGAGCTTTGTTATTATTGTTATTGACTTTATGATTCTGATTTCCAAAAGAATAACGATATTCAATAGGGATAACCTCAACATGCGCCTTATACTTTGCTAGAATCGATAGCATGTTCTCTTGTGTTGGTAAGCTGTTTGAGGAATAGGATACTAACAAAATACTATCTGCGAAACGTTTGAATAAAAGGTTGAATGCATTCGTTGCACCTTGCTTTGTAGAAAACGGAGTAGGGTACGATTTGAATTTTTTCGTTTGAGTGTGCTGTTGTATCTCAACTCCTTGCCAGTTTCTAGCGATACCTTCAACAAAGTGATATCTTCTAACATATTCATTGTCCGATAACGGAGAGTAGTATGGTGGGTCAATATACACAAGTCCAGGAGCATTTAACTTCAATGATAACGCATCGCCATTTATTGAGCGGTTATGTTTTCCGTTGTCGAAGATGGCATCGTTTATAACTTCAACTGCTTCGAGGAATTGCTGCTCGAAAGATTTCTGTAGATCTTTTCTGCCGTCATTATATCTTTCACCTGTATACGTGAATACACCGCGTGGCCGTTTCTTTATACATGCCCTGATAAGAGCAGAAAGAGCAATTGCTTTAGTATAAGGGTCCTTTATCCCTGTGATATTTGCTCTTATTGTATCAATTAAGGCATTATCACTATCAGAGAAATAGAGACCTTCAAATGTACTTGCTACAAATCGATCTGTTTTTATATGCGGAACTAAAAGACATTTAGCCTCATTGATTGAAAGTCGTGTTGAGTTATTTTCGACCATAGCCTTTGTAAACATAGAGGACATATGCATATAGTCATTGCTAATAACGGCTTTTCCTTGTGCTTTGAACATATATCCAACAATTCCGGAACCCGAAAACAAATCAACAGCTGTATCGAAGGAGAATTGTGATGCTATTGACCATATAGATGAAAGCAGTTTGCTTTTCGAACCCATAAAACGAGTTGATGGATATTGCGATACTTGCTTAGGAAGTGGTGCATCAACAACATGTAAAAGCATCTTTCTTTTTGGTGGGATGGTTACAATCACATCCTCGCCACAACGACTTGAGCCTTTACACGATATATAACGTTTGGTGGATATCACATCAATTTTGAAGCGGCTGTATAAATCGTGTACCATTGGATGGTTTGAATTCGTCAGTATAGTGTGAGCTCCTAGTTCATGGAGCCTAGCTACTTCGTTTGCTAGTTCAATGTGATCTTCTTCATAAAACTGCTCTTTGGTGTAACGTTTAAAATCGGAATAGGTGGATATCGGTAGATATGGGGGGTCGAGAAAAACGAAATCTCCTGGATTTACTTCTTGCCGTAGCACATTCTTATAATCTGCGCAGAGAATGGTTGCTTTTTTCAACTGTTCTGATGCTGCAAATAATGCATCTTCATCACAAATAACAGGGTTCTTATACTTACCATAAGGCACATTAAATTGGCCGTTGCGATTTACACGATATAATCCGTTAAAGCATGTGTGATTCAAAAATATCATACGTGCAGCAGCTTCAGCTTCAGACAGCTGTTTCCAATTCTGCCCACGTACAGAATAAAACATATCTTCAGTGTTTTGATATTGCTCAAGATAATGAATTACACTCTTCACATCGTGCGCAACTTGTTGGTATGTATTAATAAGTTCAGGATTACTATCAGCAATGATGCTTTGAGTGGGGGCCAGTGAAAAAAACATTGCAGCACCACCGCAAAAAGGCTCGATATATTTAGAATAAGTTGATGGAACTAAAGGCAAAATGTCTTGAAGCATTTGGCCCTTGCCACCAGCCCATTTTAAAATCGGTTTTGCCGGTTGCGTTGTAGCAATCAGTTGTGCAGTTTGATTGTTTTTCACTATAACCTCCATATATATGGTTATCTATTATAGCATTGTACCTCATATTGGTGTTCTCTTCAACCACGCAAAGAAATATTTATCGATCTACTAAACAATTGGGTAACAAACCCAAGGGGGTATCAAATCTCCAGCGATCTCTTGTTGGTGACCGCGCAACAAGACCGCGTGTGTGCCCGAGAATTACGGGGGTGGGGGTATGAAGCCCGGCCATCAAAAAAACCGCTGGAATTCCGGCGGTTTTCTGGTAATACCGTTTTATATAGTTGTGTTACCTGAAGGAACGAGGGAGCCTTGCGGCTCCCTGTTTTAGGATTATTCTGCCATTTTCAGGGCTTTTACGGCTTCGCGCCGAATCAACAGACCGTCCACTCTTTCGGTCGCGATAATCCCGATGTGGCCGTACTTACTGAATAGCTCCCAAAGCACCTTGGCGGCCAGATTCTGACGCTGGATGTACCAGTAGTACTTGAGATCACCGATGGCAATGGGAACTGCACCAGCAGTTATGCTGGGCATGAACGGCGAAATGATGACCTGCTTGCTGAAGATACTGTCGTTGCTGTGGTTCCAAAGCGGATTTCCGCTTGAATCCTTCAGGAAACGGAGTTGCATGGCGGTGTCATCATTCATCAGCCAGACAGCACGTTTGCGGTATTTAGGCTTGAGTGACTGGTGGAGTGCGATCACGTCATCAAAGGTGATAGCATCCGGAGAGGCAGTTGTCCGTCCCGTTTCCGCACCGTTTGTCTCATGGAGCAGGCCTGTGGGCTGATTCTCACCGTTCCCGTTAATGAACGCGTTTTCTTCCGCACGACCGAAACGGCGGGAGAATTCGCTGCGGAGATACCCTTTGAGATCGAAAGCGTTGTCGTGCATGAAGTTCTCACGGATACGGGTCAGTGCCGCCAGTTTGTAAGATTCGAAGGGGAATTCCACGAGCGTATCCGCACTCTCATTGATCTCCTCACCATCCTCAGAGAATTCGGCATTCCCGTCAGAGGATGTTGCGATAATCCTGCCGCTCTCGGAAGATGTTTCCGCTAAAGTTGCCAGGCGGCGGAACAGGTTTTCTTCCTGCAGAGATTTGGTGAAGTCCAGCACAAAGTCGGTGGGGAGGTAGTAGGTGTCGGTGGCGTGCCGACCTTCACGGAGTAGTGAAGCATCGGTGTCCTGTATGCGCATGTTCCTCCAGAAAGCGTTATTGTAAGCGAGAGATGATTGCTGCATTCGGGGTTACCTCCTGAAAATGTTTTTATTTCGGGGAATCCTGGGTTTGCGGACCGGCAGTGAAAGCTTCGCACTGCAGTACGCCAGCGCTGCTTTGCGCGTCGGAAAGTTGTGTGACAGGTGCTCATCGACGACGCACCAGTGCGGGTCATTGGGATTGCTATTCCTGAGCAGAAGCGACGGGGAAACACTGTTTTCGTCTACCATTTCCATGATGTCGTAATTGTCAAGGTTCGGTGTCTTGCCTAGGTGCGGGGGTACTTCCAGATACATGATCATCCTCCTGTATGAAATTTCCGGTGCCGGACGAACCGGCGGCATATATTGGCAAACCCTTGTGTGGCAAGGGATAACCACGCTAGTAGCCGCTTGTAGCAGGTAAAACAGGTCCTCTCCCGCGAAGGGATGTTCTTTGAGAGGACCTGTTTTACTTGCTACAACCTGCTACATGGGGGGAATTTGCCCTTGAATATAGTATCCGACAAGCAGTGTGGTCGCTCCGCCACCATACTTCGGACGTCGTTTTTCCACTACGGCGATGCTCCGTAATGCCTGATTGAAATTCCGGCTGTTTTCCGCCCTGCAACCGTTATCATCGCACCAAAACTTGTACTGTTTATAAACCTCGGAAGTCCGGACTTCGCAGCGGGAGTCCTGGATGAGGACGTCCTCGACAAACAACGCGACCTTGTCGCTGTCGTGGCGATACCCGTCGGTAGCTGCCAGAACAGACTGCGGCTGGGTAAGGCCCTCAGCAATTAGCAACTGATACCCTTTGACCAGCCAGTTCAGGATGGCGCTTTGGTTTTTCGATTTGGCGAATTCCCGCTTCAGGGTCTTGTCCTGCTCGTGTTCCTCAAAATGCCGGTCGAAGGGGATGATGACCACGCGACCGCTGGAAAACAACGTCATATCGTTGATGACCGGCAGGTAATTGGCGTTGATGTACAGTTTGAACTGCGGCGCGAAATCGAAGCTGTTTTCGTGCAGGAAACGTGCGTTGAGGGTATCGTTGCCGGTCATGCTCTTGACCTGTGAGGCGTTGAGCACAAGCCCGCGCCCGGGCTCTGAGATGTTGGCGAAGCGTACGCCTGCGAGCCGGGCGATATCTTCGCTGGGATTGGAACTGTTGGCGTTGGCCTTGATGCTGATGCTTTCAGGCCGTACTGTGCAGCCGTAGCCGCCCAGCACCTTCAATACGCTCTCACACAGCGTACCTTTACCGTTGCGTGTGGTTGCGCCATACAGGACAAACAGGCACTCGTAGCGGGTATCGCCTGTGATACCGTATCCCAGGACTTTCTGCAGGAAACGGGCTTTGTCGGCATCGCTACCGGTGACCTCACGGATGAAATCATCAAACCGGCTGCACGCCGCATCCGGGGCATACCGCACCTGTGAGATTTTAGTGAGCTTGTCGGTGCTCCGGTGTTCGGTGAATTGCATGTTGTCAAGGTGCAGAGTGCCGTTTTTACAGTTGAATACGTAGGGGTCGCTGTCAAAACTGCTCATGGCAATCGGATGCACGCTCTGTGCGTCCTTGAGGACGATCTCGCGATACCGGCGGGTCTGCCATTTCTGATGATGTTTCAGGAATGAATCCCTGCGTCGTTCATCCGAAATGCCTAGACCATATATCAGCAGCTGATCTGCCAGCTGCTTGCACAGTTCCATAGCCCGAAGACTGCCGGTATCCGGTACCCAGATGCCGTCGGCGTAGGCAAACCATGTTTTGCGCTCCGGCACATACCGGAGCGTTTTCTTGTAGAAATCCGCAAACAAGCGTCCTGCCCCGATATCCGTCCACGGATACCGTTCATTATCATCCGGCGTATACTCAGTTAATGCTTTGCTGTCGTCGCCAGATATAGCCGCATGGCGCTTTGAGGAAGTTGGGTTGTAGAATGTATCGGTGGTGCTGACAACCTTCTCCAGCAGGATGCGGCCGTATGTAGAACTACCACGCTTCGAATTCCACTTCTCCCGCATCAGACCGGACTGCCGGAACAGTCGGTCCATTTGTGCGGTATCCCCGCCGCACCAGAAGGCCAGGATGCCCGCCAGAGCCATATCGGCATCGCTCTGGGATTTGTATTCCCCGAAATCACCTTGGTACAGGCGGCGGAATTTATCGCCTTGAGCGGAGTGTCCGGCTTTCTCCAGCACCGCGCTGTCGGACAGCCGTGAGGTAGCGGGGGATGGACTCACGGGTTTTGCAGGCAGTGCCCGTTTCATGTATTTGTCCAGTACGGTTTGCAGCGCGCTGTCACGGAAACCCATATCGCCCTGCCGGATGACATCGCCAGTAACGGTTACGTATTTGTTGGTGACACCTGCGGCATAAATCTCCAGTCCAATCCGGCTGTTGTTGATGTAGTAGTTTTTGCTGTTACGCATCGGCGTCTGGATACGGAACAGTATCCGGATGCCTTTGCCGGACGGGCTGTATTCTGTATAGCTGTCCATGATGCCGGTTATATCCGATGCCATATCGGATAGGTTACCATCGTCATCAACACAGTGGTCAATATCCACTGCGGCGATATCCCCGAATATCCCGATTCCCAGACCAGTCGGTTGCTTTGATCGGTGGAGGTACGAGAGTGCACTTGCATAATCGGTGAATGTACTCGGGTCATTGCTTCTCGCCCTGTGACCGTTTATCTGATAGGGAACCTTTGCGGGTTTATCCTGTCCTTCTCGCTTTTCATACCGCCAGAGAGTGAAGCGGGCATTCTCCGTCAGCCACTGCGGAAGGTTATCGTAACTCCTGGCTTCCATGGCTCCCTTCCCTTCTCTGATGGTTTACCCGGCGGTCAGGCATTTGACTGGGCCTCGCCCAGGGCGGATAACTGCTCGCACAGCTTGTCGAAGTTGATGAGCGCTTTGCACCCGACATAGATCGCCGGAAGCTTGCCAGCCTTGAGCATCATCCGTAACGCATGTTCCGGTAACAGCCCGGTCTTGGCGATCTCACGGATGGTCATCATTCTGGGTGGTGCTATCATGCGGTTCTCCTTCCTGCATTTTCATGGCGGCACGCTTTTTCCAGTACTCCTCGTTATACTTCCGTACCCTGGCCTTGTTATTCATGCGCCACTGGCGGAAGTATGCCCGGCGTTCCTGCCTTGCGGCTTCCTCTAAAGCTTTCCCGTTCATTGGCTCTCCTCCCGTTTGTTTTGTTTGCGTTTCTCTTGACAAGTGCAGTTTCACTTGATATTATTAATCTAGCGCAAGCGAAACTAAATGTCAAACAAAACAGAGCTCAAATGATAAAGTTCAAGTGAAACAGAATTCAAGGAGAAAAGAACTATGGAAAATCAAGAGGATAGATACCATGATACAATGCCGACAATATTGAGAGAATTAATGGGAAAGCATCCTGCAACAGGCGAAAAGACGACACAAAGAGCATTGGCAAAATATCTCAATATCACACCGCAAAGCGTCAGTTTATACATGTCAGGGAAAACACAGCCATTAGCAGACATACTGGTAGGGATATCAGAGTTCTTCGGTGTGTCGATTGATTACCTGATGAAAGGCGTCAGCTCCGACAATACAGAGCTGCATAAGCAGCTGGGCTTGTCAGAGCAGGCTGTCAATATGATTCGGATAGCGCAGAAACAAAAGTCTCTCAACGGCAATACGGACGTTCTTCCTCTCCTGAACAATCTGCTTGCGGACCGCGATATCTACGTGTTTCTAGAAGACCTGGTTTTTAAGGCAGAGACCATCCGTAACCTGCGGACAATGCCGTATGATGAAAGAGACAAAAAATACCCCGGCATCAATATGGAGGGGTATTCGATCTGGGATCTGAACACTCTCATACAGGAATTCATTCATGGCCAGCTCAAGAAGTATGGCCTGAGCATCGGAGTTATATAACTTGACTTATCCCCGGACTCCAGTGATAGATGGTGTACTGAAGTTCTGAAGGGAAGCAGATGCATGGCAAGCATCATGCCAAAATATAACAAGGAAGGTTCCGTCATAGCCTATCGTTTCCGCGTATGCCTGGGGCGGGAAACGTCCGGCAAGCAAAAAACAGTCAGCAAAACAGTGCCCGTTCCGGAGGGGCTGAGCCCCAAAAAGGCCGAAAGGGAAATGCAGCGGCAGGCTGACGATTGGGAGAAGAACCTGGGTGCCGGGTTTACCCCGACCAAGAAAACAGGGTATAGAGCATTCGTGGACGATGTATGGTTTCCAGTCCATGTCCGCAACGGGGAGCATAAACCGAGCACTATCGATTACTACCAGCGCATGTCCAAAAGGCTCGTAGAGCATTTCGGGCAGCAGGATATCAATTCAATCAAAGCGCTGGACATTCAACGGTTCATCAACCAGCTGCGCACAAACGAAAAACAGCGGGGGAATCAGCCGCTGTCCGATACTACGGTGAAGCACTACATCAATCTGCTTCGTATTCAATTCGGGTTTGCCGAAAAGCATGATCTGGTCGAGCGTAATCCGATGCGTAAGATTGACGCGCCGAAGCGTGTGCATAAACCTGTGGACTTCCTGACGCAAGAGCAGGCGAAGGTGTTTCTCAAAGCGCTGGATACCGAGCCGCTCCGCTGGCGGTGCATGATGACGCTCCTGATGAGCTGCGGATTGCGCAGGGGAGAGGCTGTTGCGTTACAATGGCGCGATATATCGTTCAAGGATGCCACCCTGAGCGTTGAGCGTGCTGTAACCTACACCAAAGAGGCTGGCATCACCATAGGGAAGCCTAAGAGTGTAAACTCGGTGCGGGTACTGCCGTTGACAGCCGGTATGCTGGCATTGCTCAGACAATGGCAGATTGCGCAGCGCAGGGAATGCCTGCAGGTATCCCTGCTGCCGAGAGCGTTTGTGTTCGGGCTGGAAGTCGACCCGTACAGCACAATGTTCCCAACGACGCCGACACGGTGGATGTCTAATTTCATCAAGAGACATAGCCTGCCCGACGTCAGCCCGCACGACCTCCGCCATACCTGCGGTACCTTGCTGCTAATGTCCGGAGCAACCATCAAGGATACGCAGGATTTCCTCGGACATGAGGACGCCAAGACCACGCTGGCGTTCTATGCTGCGTCATCGCCGGAAAGCTTACGGAAAGCGGCAGAGGGATTGAGTGGGATGCTCTGTGGCACAATATAGCGAACAAACAAACCTAAAATATTCTACCAGGTTTTGTTTCGTAGTAGCTCTGCGATTTGTTCTGGTTCAGGCAGCTTCTCTAAATTGAGAAGTTGACACAAATCGAATATTTTACTTCCCTGCAATGCATACGGTGTGGTCTTTTCGAATTGAGTATCATAGAATTTTTCAACAAAAAAATATCGGGTGGGGCATGTAATATTATAGCCATACTTTACTGCGTCTTTGATAGCATAAGATATATTATCTTTCATTGTGTCTGTTAGAGTTCCGAACTCAATTTGAGTTTCGATCTTGTCATTTATTTGTTTTGCTACTACGATAGCGTTGATTTTCCCAATAGCCCGAACAGCTTTTTGATTATAGAGACCTAGGTAAGAATGCCCTGAGAAACCATGATCTGCATTGTCGTAATACAGACTCAGCTGCTTGTTGATATCAAGTGTGTCACCTGCAAGGCGAATCTTCATGCGTTTCCAGTCATCAGATATCAAGTTGCTCTGATAGCAATACACACGGTAATCTTCAAGAACTTCCTGCATTTCATAATCCTTGCTGTCCAGTATCTCCTCAAATGTATCGACCAGTTCCTCAAATGTCAGGTGGCGATGAACAATACGACCATTCTTGACACTATTGTGCTCTTTTATAATCGAATCTAGATGGGATTTCAGCTTTGTACGCATCGGTTTTGGGTCAAGGGTTAGCAATATCTGATAGTCTTCGTCATCAAATGATTCGCAATGATGCTCAAGTTGTTCGATGGAGAAATTGTTATATAGCTTAGTTTCCACAACAACTTTGAAGCTTGATTGATAAATCGTTGCATCAGGAATACTTTTTCTGCGTTCCTGCAAGTTGAAATGCAATTCGAGTGAGGCATTTTCCATGAACGCTTTTTCAAACAAGGCGAAGAATTTTGTGGAAGAATAACTGTATAATCTTGAGAGTAATAACATGGCGTTTGCAGTATCAACGTTCTCTTTACTGTGATATCTCTGGAAATAATGAATGTTCATTGTTCGCTCCTCCATTTTTATGGTAATCGCCTTAGTTCTAAATAACAGTATAGTTGATAGATGTTGTCATGTAAATCTGTTCGAAAAGTATTTTTATATACTTAGAAACCTTGAATTATGGTATAGTGAGAGAAAAACGGAGGTACTACTTGTGTACAAAATACCGGTGTGGGAAATGATTCTAAAAGCGGTTGATGCACATAAGATGGAAACCATCACTAACGGAGATATACACAAGTTTATTCTTACAAAATATGGCGATGTAAATATCGCAACGATCAATGCACAAATCGGTGCCTGTTGCGTTAATCGGCAAAGTAGAGTCTGTATGCCAGAAAATAAGAAACCGAGGTTTGCTGATGGTCAATATGATATGGAATTTTAATGAGTTTCGGAAACGTTTGACCGATTACTTGATTAGCCTTGGGTTAGCAGATGAGGAGATAATCTTCTGCTATATAGAGTACGAGGATTTTTCAAAATATGGCGATTATGGATATTGTGAATTCAACAAGAAGCCACCATATGAGTTGAGAATAAAAAGGATAGAATTCCAGGAGCAAAATGAGATTCGAGTAATAATCAATACACAAAATTGCGATTTGATAAAATTATTGACCGAAAAACCAATTCGTATTGGATCACTTGAGGATATTGCAATACCGATGGAAGGTTACCCGTATGATGGCTTGAGGATTGAAGGAACAGCGACTTTGGAGAGACGCCATGATAATGTGGAATAGATATAAGTTGGTTTTCAGAGTACCTGATTGTCAAGGTCCGTTGTAAGATGAAGTTGAACAGGAGGAAAGGAAATCCATAGGCATTTTCCACCGTGGTAGAATGGAGTCACTACACACCCAAACTACCCGAGGAGGTCAATCCCTATGGACAATACAGATTATATCACAGAAGA
>VMEE01000049.1 GCA_009910795.1 Dehalobacter sp. CP
ATGATACCTTGTTTCCCGCCTGTGGTTCCGCCAACAGTGCCGTAGAAATGACTCCGGAAGAAATCTACCAGCATAGCCAATCCACCCGTTGGGTGGATGTGTGCGTGGAATAAACCCCGTACCTTTCGAGACATAAAACAAGAGCCTCCCTATGCGGGGAGGCTCTTTCGTTGATGCTAACTGAAACTTATGGACTATTTTTCTTCATTTCCGGGTTTCCCGCCGTCGGTCTTCTCGCTTTCCGGCTCCGCTTTCGCCGCTCCTGCTTTTTCCGAGATATAAAGTGGAGTGGTGTCTGCCATTTGCTTGTAGGTGAGATACTTTTCCTTGGCGCTTTTTGCAGAGGCATCAAACAAGTTTTCCGCCAAATCCGGGAATTCTTTCAATAGAGACGAGTATCGTGTTTGCCCCATGAGGTATTCCTTGAAAGCCATCTTGGGCTCTTTGGAATCCAAGGTGAAGGGATTTTCCCCCTCAGCTTTCTTGGTGGGGTTGTATCGATACAAATGCCAGTAACCGGCATCTACGGCCCTCTTAATGTCCTCTTGGGATTTCCCCATTCCTGCCTTGATTCCATGGTTGATGCAGGGGGAGTAGGCAATAATCAAGGAGGGTCCATCATAGTTTTCCGCTTCGACGATGGCCTTCATCAATTGATTTTTGTCGGAGCCCATTCCCACTTGCGCCACATACACATAGCCGTAGGTCATGGCCAACATACCCAAATCCTTCTTCTTCACCGCTTTCCCTGAGGCGGCAAATTTTGCAATGGCCGCTTCCGGTGTGGCCTTGCTGGCTTGTCCTCCGGTGTTGGAGTACACTTCCGTATCAAACACCAACACGTTGATGTTTTCTCCTGATGCCAGTACATGGTCCAATCCGCCGTATCCGATATCATAGGCCCATCCATCTCCGCCAACCGCCCAGATGGAAGGTTTTACCAAGTAATCCTGGTGATCCTTCACCAATTTTACTTGTTTCTTCAGGGGTGCCGATTCCGGTTTCCAAGCCTGGATGGCCTTGATTACATTGTCCGCTCTCTCCCGGGTTCCTTCTCCCTGATCCTTTCCTTGAATCCATTCCTGGAAGGCTTCCTTCACTGCCTTGGGAACCTTCTGTTCCAGCATTTCTTCCATGGCCTTCTGTATATTGTTTCGAATTTGTTTGGTTCCCAGCAACATCCCATAACCATACTCTGCATTGTCTTCAAATAGTGAGTTGGCCCAAGCCGGTCCTCTTCCGTTTACATCTTGGCAATAGGGCATGGAAGGTGCAGAAGCACCCCAGATGGAAGAACAGCCGGTGGCATTGGCGATAATCATTCGATCCCCAAACAACTGGGTAATTAATTTAATATATGGTGTTTCTCCGCATCCCGCACAAGCCCCGGAAAATTCCATGTAAGGTTGGCAATACTGGCTTCCCTTTACATTGTATTTGTTCGCCACACCCCCTTTATATGGGATGGTTTCTGCAAATAGCCAATTGGGCGCCTCTTTTTCCATTTCCTCAAAAGGTTTCATCACCAATGCTTTTTCTTTGGCCAAACATATATCTGCACAGTTCCCACAGCCCATGCAATCCATAGGCGACACCTGAATGCGATATTGATGTCCTGCAAATGCCTTGTCATTGCTGGGTATGGTTACAAAATCCTTGGGCGCTTTTTTCGCCTCTTTCTCATCCAGAACATAAGGTCGAATGGAGGCATGAGGGCATACAAAGGAACACTGGTTACATTGAATACAGTTCTCCGGAATCCACTGGGGCACATGCATAGCCACACCCCGCTTCTCATAACGACTGGTGCCCATGGGGAAGGTTCCGTCTTCCCGGCCTTCAAATGCGCTGACCGGCAGTTGGTCTCCCTCTTGACGATTCATGGGAATCAAAACTTCTTGGATAAATTCCGGGTAGTGAGATTTCTGGTTCTTATCCGGTGTCAATTTTTTCCAGGAATCCGGCACTTCAACGGCAGTCAATTCCTGAATACCGATGTCGACTGCCTTGTAATTCATATCCAGTATCTTCTGGCCTTTCTTGCCGTAGGCATCATCAATGCCCTTCTTCAAATGCTTCACCGCTTCTTTCAAAGGAATGACCTGGGTCAATTGGAAAAAGCCGGCTTGCATAATCATATTGATTCGGTTCCCTAGGCCAATTTCTTCCGCATATCGGTACGCATCAATCGTGTAGAATTTAATTTTCTTATTGGCCAACGCAATTTTCACTTCCGTAGGCAGATGCTCTTCCAATTCTTCCTTCGACCAAGTGCAGTTCAACAGGAAGGTACCCCCTACTTTCAGGTCCTTCAGCATATCATATTGATTCAGGTAAGCCTGATTGTGGCAGGCTACGAAATCTGCCTCGCTGATTAAATAGGTGGATTGAATGGGAGACTTTCCAAATCTCAAGTGGGAAATGGTGACTCCTCCGGACTTTTTCGAATCATAGGCAAAATATCCTTGGGCATAAAGTGGGGTTTCATCGCCGATGATTTTAATAGCCGTTTTGTTGGCCCCCACCGTACCGTCCGAGCCCAATCCCCAGAACTTGCATCGAATGGTGCCTTCCGGCTCCCGGGAAAGACCCTGCTTATAGGGAAGGGAGGTCTTATACATATCGTCTTCGATACCCACTGTGAATCGGTCCTTGGGGGTCTTTTTCGCCAAATTATCATAGACCGCCTGAACCATGCCGGGGGCAAAGTCCTTGGAACCCAAACCATATCGGCCTCCATAGACCTCCGGTTGGAATTTACCGCCGTACAAAGCCGTTCTAACGTCTTGATATAGAGGCTCTCCAATGGAACCGGGATCCTTGACACGGTCTAATACCGCCAGTCTGGTTGCCGTCTTGGGCAAGGCTTTTAAGAACAACTCTTTCACAAAGGGACGATACAGACGAACCTTCAACAGGCCCACTTTCTGGCCTTCTGCCACCAGTATTTTTACCGTCTCCTCAATGGCTTCGCAAGCGGAACCCATGGCAATAACCACATGTTCTGCCTTGGGATGCCCTACATAATCAAAAGGTTTGTAACTGCGTCCTGTCAGCTTCTCAATCTCCTCCATATAGTGCTGAACTTCCGCAGGCACTTCATCATAAAACCGCCCCGCCGCTTCTCTGGCTTGGAAGAAAATGTCCGGATTCTGAGCCGTTCCCCGTACCACTGGATGTTCTGGATTTAAAGCTCTTCCGCGAAATTCCGATACGGCTTTCCAGTCCAACAGCTTGGATAAATCATTATAATCCAACACTTCAATTTTTTGGATTTCATGAGAAGTTCGGAATCCGTCAAAGAAGTGCATAAAGGGAACTCTGGTTCGAATGGCACTCAAATGCGCCACCGAGCCCAGATCCATCACTTCCTGAACCGAAGCGGATGCCAAAATGGCAAACCCTGTTTGTCTGGCGGCCATCACATCACTATGGTCTCCAAAAATGGACAAGGCTTGGGCCGCAATGGCTCTCGCCGCTACATGGAACACTCCCGGAAGGAGTTCCCCCGAGATTTTATACATATTGGGAATCATCAACAACAATCCTTGGGAAGAAGTAAATGTGCTGGTCAATGCCCCTGACGCCAAAGACCCGTGGACCGCACCGGCAGCTCCACCCTCGCTTTGCATTTCCGCCACACGAACCTTTTGTCCAAAGATGTTCTTTCTTCCATAAGCCGCCCACTCATCCACTTGTTCCGACATGTTGGACGAAGGCGTTATAGGATATATGGCCGCAACATCGGTAAAGGCATAGGCCACATGGGCCGCCGCCGTATTGCCGTCCATTGTTTTCATCACTTTTTTTCTCATTAGAACCCTCCTTTTGATTTTTTCCTGAAAAAAGGTATATCCCTACTTTAATGCATATCGGGGGGTCTGTCAATATAAGGCCTTGTATACTTTCTTATGGAAAACCATACACAATTCAAAGGGACCGGCCTTATCTGGCCGGTCCCTTTCTCCCGAAACACACTTACGTTATTTTGGGCTTTGATTCCATTATGCTCGTACTTTCTTAGGCTCTACTTTCTTGCTGACTAAGAACAATACAATGGCGATTACGGCAAAGATGATGGCCGTAATGAGAATGGCATTCAGCATGGCATAAAAGTCAGAGAGGAATCCGGAGCCATATACTTCCAGATACCATTCCGGACCCCATTCACCCCACCAGTCTCCTTCAAACCACATGAGCCATGGGTATGCGATGAATCCCATCAGAGAAATCACAGCAAAGTTGAATGACATTCTTCGAGTGTCCCCTACCGCTAATTTGGTTTTGGGATTCAACGGATAATTAACCGGGTCTTTCTTGGCCAATCCGCCATACATTCTCTTCCATATAATATAGAGAATGGGACCAGACGTGATTCCCAGCATACCGCCGATGAAGTAGTCTGTTCCATTGATGAAAAAGGCGATCACCGCGATGGTAATGGGAACTACACAAATCAGAGTTAAGAACCCTGTACCGCCGGGGATTTTGAACTTTCTCTCTTCATCCGGAATTTTCTTTCGAAGAATCATGGCCGAGATGAAAATCATAATATAAGCAGACACCAATAGGAATACATCAATAACCACTACGGTGGTGAATGCAAACTGACAAAGAATGATGTTTACAATGGCCACTGATAATACGGCAACATAGGGAACGCCGTGTTTTTTGTCCACTTTTATCATAATGGGTGGAGCCAGATAATCTTCCGCCAAAGCAAAGAATCCACGAGAACCGGATGCAATATAGGTGTTATAGATAGAACACTGGGCCATCACCGCTACGATGACAAAGAATACGCCAAAAGCCGGTCCCAAGAACACCTCGGCCACCGTACCGTATCCAACGCTACCCACTTCTGTACCCCATTCATCCCACATTCCCAGGGAGGCCAATCCACCCATGGTGGGGAAAATATATACCGCCATAATAATTGGCACCGTAATCAATGTGGCCTTGGGAATAACCTGTGGATCGGAAACTTCCCCAGCTACTGTGGACATGGATTCGTACCCCGAATACATCCACATACCGATGGCAATACCCATACCAACATAGTAAACCCAATCACCAAAAGCAATACCACTGACCCCCATGATATCTCCATCCGCTGTGAATGGAATAAAGGGGTTCTGGCTCCAGTTTAAGAAACCGACGATAGCTACCATACCAAAGGCGACGATAACCAGAATAGAAAGAATGGTACTTACAATACCTACATCCTTCACCCCGCGTATATTGATATAAGTAAATACAAGAATCATTGCGATTTTGAAAATCATTTCCTGGGTTGTGGTCAAATCCCACTGGCCGGCCACATAGCCCCCCGCCAGGATTACGTAAAGCGTATTATCGATGTAGATGGAAATGGTTCTCCACCACCCTGCCTGGAATCCCCAGTATTCTCCCAGAGCTTCCTGGACCCATTTGTAATATCCACC
>VMEE01000050.1 GCA_009910795.1 Dehalobacter sp. CP
AGGGGAGCGGTTACCCTGTCTATGGAATGATCGCCCAGATATCCAGGACCATGGCAGTCCGCGTCCCCGCCGCGCTTCTTCTCTCCTGGCATTTCGGCCTCCCGGGGATATGGTGGTGCCAGCCTGTATCTGCGGCTGTTTCCTTCCTCATCTCAACCTTCTTTATCTTCAGGGTCATGGAAAAGATCAGGGTCAGCATTGCGGCTTCCGAATTCCCTCGGGGCCATCGGGAGGCCTAATAGGGGATGCGAAGGGTTTCCAACCTCCCTGGAGGATCCGTCTCATTTCTTCCTCCTCATTGACTTGGCATTTACCCCAAAGTACACTTGAGTCAACTTTTGACCGCCATTGGTTTAATCATTCCCGCCGGAAAGGGTGCTGCAATTGGAAACTGCTCAGCTTCAGGAACTTCTCCAGGAAAAAATGCAGGGCATGCCCAACAAGGCCCGCCGGGTAGTCGAATACCTCCTCAGGAATATGAGAGAGGCGGCTTTCCGGTCGATCGGCGATGTCGCGGACGACCTGGGAGTCTCCAAGGCCCAGCTGGTAAGGGTCTCCAGGATGCTCGGCTTCGAGGGTTATTCGCAGCTCAAGGACTCCCTCCAGTCAGCGATGCTCGGGCAGGTCAACCCCGCAGCGATGCTGGCCCGGGTCCTCGACAACGGCCAGGACCTTCCTATGACGATCAACAGGCTCGAACATGCAAACCTCGACGATACATGGTCCCAGATCCTTCCCGAGAACGTCACTTCCTTCTGCTCGATGATCCAGGAGGCGGAATCCGTTTACTGCATCGGTTGGGGGATATCTTCGATGGTGGCCGAGTCCCTTTTCATAAGGCTCCGAACCATGGGCATCCGTGCGATCCTCATGACCAGATCGGGCATGACGCTTCAGGAACAGGCCAGGGCCATCGGAAAGAAGGATGCCGTGGTGATCTGCGAACTTCCAAGTTTTGTCATTGAGGTCACCCAGGCGGTCGAGATAGCCAAAAGGAACGGGGCACAGGTCGTTTCCATTACCGACAGCCCCGCCGCCCCGATATGCCGCTTCTCGGACCTTGCCTTTTTCGTAAGCGCGGCCAGCCCGATGTTCGGCAGCAGCATAATCGGCCCTCTATTCCTGCTCCACATTCTGACCTCGGTACTGGCAGTCAACATGGGGGACAGGGCAAAGACCGCCATGGAAGAGCAGGCTGCATTCCTTCACGACGAAAGGATATTTCACCCGGTATTCGGCCTGAAATACTCCTGACCCGTGATCAGATCTCCATCGCTTCGCCGGCTCCAAGCACCCTGACGAAAGAAAGGCCCGACGCCTTTTCGGCGAACTCCTCCGGAGATGCCTTTATGACAGGAAAAGTGTCGTAGTGCATGGGTACGGCCGTTTCCGGCCTGATCATCCTCAGGGCCCTTACCGCGTCGTCTATGTCCATCGTATAGTTGCCGCCTATGGGAAGCAGCGCAACATCGACTGACTCCTCCGCCAGAAGGTTCATCTCCATCGTGAGACCGGTATCTCCTGCATGGTAGATCCTCTTCCCGTCTGCTTCGATAAGGAACCCTCCCGCAACGCCCCCGTATAGCATTCCTTCACCGGACTGGATCCCTGAGCCGTGCCATGCCGGGGTCATCTTGACCCTGCCGAAGGGAAATCTGAACGCCCCCCCGATCTGGAGGGGATGAGTCTTTACCCCCCTTGCGGAGAGGCTGTTGCACAACTCAACTGTTGCGATCACCGTCGCACCGGTTTTCAGGGCTATGGGGACCGCATCACCGAGATGGTCGCCGTGGCCGTGGGTCACAAATACGTAATTGACCTCCTCGAAGTCCGAAGGCGAGAAGGGGGTCTGCTCGTTCCCGCTAAGGAAAGGGTCTATCAGCCCGTTCAATCCCGCGGCCTCGATATGGAAAGCTGCGTGTCCGAGAAACCTGATCCTGGCCATGTTTTTTCCTCCCTCCAGTCAAGCATGAAACCGCAACAGAAAAAAGGGTCCTGGCTCCCCCTCAGGGTGTAAGCCGAGAACCCTCGACGATGACGCTGGCCTCATTGTGATGACCTGATTCGTGGATCCTTATTCCCTGAGGCACAAGATAAACCCTGCCAAGACCGGAAAGGGACATTTCCACCCTCTGCCCCTTCACTCCTTCGTACCATGAACTCATGGCAGCAGTCGGACCCCAGCCGTCGACCCTTAGCTCCCCTGACAGGAGGCCCGACACCTCCTCCAGATCAAAGAACCAGGGCAGGTGATCTCCCTCCAGAATTACTCCCCGCCCCCTGGACAAACCTCATCACCCCCGCGGAGGTCCAGAGCTACATGAAGCTCCGCCAGCTGACCGGGGTCTACATCGGAAGGAGCCCCCGACATGAGGCACTGGGCCTTCTGTGTCTTGGGAAAAGCTATTACCTCCCTGATGGAGTGGGCCCCGCACAAAAGCATCACAAGGCGGTCGAACCCGAGAGCGATACCCCCGTGAGGAGGGGTCCCCGAGGCAAGGGCATCAAGAAGAAAACCGAACCGTTCCCTGGCGCGCCCGGGAGTGAAGGCCATGACCTCGAACATCCTCTGCTGTACCTCCGGGTCATGTATCCTTATCGAACCCCCGCCAACTTCCGTTCCGTTGAGGACAAGATCGTAAGCCCTTGAGCGGACTTTCCCCGGGTCGCTCGAAAGCATATCCAGGTCTTCGAGGTTTGGAGAGGTAAAGGGGTGATGCACGGCGGACCACCTGGAACCCTCCTCATCCCATTCAAGAAGAGGAAATTCCGTAACCCAGAGAAAGGCCCATCTCTTTTCATCGACTGCGTAAACCCTTCCTCCGAGTTCCAGCCTGATATGGCCAAGAGCCTCGCAGGTCTCCCTCCATGGCCCGGCAGCTACGACAACGGCATCTCCTTCAAGCATACCGGTTTCCGCCTTGAGGGTTTCCTGTTCCTCTTCAGAGAGGAACTTGACAAGGGGCCCCTTGAGTGATCCCTCCTTGAGCGTGAAGGGAGCCAGTCCACTTGCGCCAAGCTCTTTTGCCCGAAGCTCAAGGTCTGCCATCTCCCTGCGCGAGAGCGATGCTCCGCCCGGAAGTCGAAGTCCTCTCACAGCCCCTCCGGTTTCAAGCACCTTGCGAAATGCCTCGAAGGAGCAGCAGGAGAAAAGAGCGTCGAGATCAAGGATCTCTTCGTCTATCCTGAGGTCGGGTTTGTCGCTGCCGAAACGGTTTACGGCATCCCTCCATGTGAGGCGGGGGAAGGGGGTATCCAGGGTGGTCTTCAGCACCCTTTCGTACAGGCCCTTCATGTAACTCTCCATGAGGGAGGTGATGTCCTCTTCGGTAATGAAGCTCATCTCCAGATCTATCTGCGTGAACTCCGGCTGACGGTCTGCACGAAGGTCCTCATCCCGGAAGCATCTGACGATCTGGAAGTAGCGGTCAAGACCTCCGATCATCAGGATCTGCTTGAATATCTGCGGTGACTGAGGCAAAGCGAAGAAGCGCCCCGGCGTGACCCTGGCTGGCACGAGGTAGTCCCTTGCCCCCTCGGGGGTCGATTTTGTCAGCATGGGCGTCTCCACCTCGACAAAACCTTCCCCGGCAAGGAAGGACCTGGTATAGGCGGCAACATCGCTCCTCATCCTGAGGTTGTTCTGCATAGCGGAGCGGCGGAGGTCCAGATAACGGCTCCGCAGCCTCAGGTTCTCATCGACCCTGTCAGCCTCGGGGATCTCGAATGGAAGGGGGCGGGAGGGGGACAGCAGAAGAAAATCCTCCGCGACGACCTCGATCTCCCCGGTAGCCATCGACGGGTTTTCTGTCCCCTCGGGTCTCTTTCTGACCTTTCCCCTTATTGCGAGGACGAATTCGTTCCTCAGGCTTTTGGCTCTCTCATAAGTTCCGCCGAGCTCGGGGTTGAAGACCACCTGTACGATCCCTGTATGATCCCACAGCTCAAGAAAAATGATCCCCCCGAGGTCTCTCCTGCGTCTGAGCCAGCCGTTGAGAACTACGGAATCCCCCCCGTCTGTCGCCAAATTTACATTTCCGCAATAGGAGCTTCTCTTCCAGGTACTGTCGAAGTATCTCGGTCTCATCTGTTATTCCCTTCCAGCCCTTTGACTTGCAGTCGACAGGAGTTCTGAGATAACCCCGGGGACACCCGGCCTCGGGGTCTGGTGCTGTTCGCCGGTCTCAAGGTTCTTTACGGTAACGATCCCGGCGGCTACTTCATCGGGACCCAGGATGCACGCGAAACGCGCACCGCTGGCTCCTGCGGCCTTGAACTGGGCCTTGAAACTCTTTCCGGTGTAGTCGATGTCTGATGCTATGCTGGCTTTTCGCAGTTCGTAAAGCAGGGCCAGAGCATCATCCCTGGTTGAAGGGTCAGCCGATAGGAGGTAAACGTCGATGACGGGTGATTTGCCGAAGGAGCACCCCTGCTGCTCCATCGTAAGAACGATCCTCTCCACTCCTGCTGCAAAACCAACGCCCGGGGTGTGGGGACCTCCGATGGATTCTGCAAGATTGTCATAGCGGCCGCCGCCGCAGACTGCGTTCTGGGCGCCGAGGTCTCCGGACAGCACCTCGTATGCGGTTTTCGTATAGTAGTCGAGGCCCCTGACGAGCCTTTTGTCTATTTTTACGGCGGCGCCGATAATATCCAGGCCGCGACGAACCTCCGAGAAATGCTCCGCGCACTCCTCGCAGAGACAGGATATGGTGTCGGGCGCTCCATCGGTTATCTCCCTGCACGCAGGGTTCTTGCAGTCGAGGATCCTCAGCGGGTTGCGGTCGAACCTCCCGCGGCAGGTCTCGCACAGGTCTTCTAGCCGGGGCCTGAGGAAGGACTGAAGGGCGTCCCTGTGGACGGGGCGGCATACCGGGCACCCGACGGAGTTGACAACCACCTCAAGGTTCGAGAGGCCAAGTCTCCTGAAGATCTCGAGGGAGAGGGCTATGGATTCTACGTCAACATACGCGTCCTGGGCTCCTATCGCCTCAAAATCAATCTGCCAGAACTGCCGGTAGCGACCCTTCTGCGGGCGCTCATAGCGGAACATCGGACCGGCGCTCCAGAGTTTGGCAGGCTGATGCAGCTTGTCCATTCTGTTCTCCAGGTAAGAGCGGACCATCGAGGCAGAAAGCTCCGGACGAAGCGTGAGACTCCTTCCGGCACGATCCTCGAAGGTGTACATCTCCTTCTCGACTACATCGGTGGTTTCCCCTACACCCCTTGAAAAGAGCTCGGTATGTTCGAACACGGGAAGGTGAACCTCCCTGTATCCAAAATCGCGGGCTGTCTCTTTTGTGACCTTCAGAACATACTCCCATTTCCACGATTCGTCAGGGAGTATATCCCTGACGCCCCGCGGCGCACTGATGCTGGACATTGAACTTCCTCCCTTGCCGCTCTCCTGACTGGAATCGTTAGATTGTAGCATCAGGCACAGCCTTTGTAACGGGGTGCTTGGGCTGTTCCCGCCGTTTTCAAAAACGCCGGGACAAATGCAAAAAAAACGGGCCGCAAAAGCGGCCCGGTCACGATCTATCTTATACTTCCGTGACGGGAGGTGTCAGCGGTTTTCGAGCTGGAATCTTATTGCTGTCCTCTCCTCGCCATCGATCTCGATCTTGGCGAAGGAGGGAATGCAGACCAGGTCAATTCCATTGGGAGAGACATACCCCCTTGCAATTGCGATGGATTTCACGGTCTGGTTGACCGCACCCGCCCCAACCGCCTGGATCTCGACAGCGCCGCTCTCCCTGACTACCGCAGCGATAGCGCCGGCTACCGATTTTGGTTGAGAGTTTGCTGAGACCTTGAGTACTTCCATGGAATATCGCCCTCCTCGTGATAACCGTGTTGCTGTTCTCCCATCACCTGAGGCTCTCTACCATGTTACGATTCTGTATCAATGATTATACCTTCATTTCGTAATGTCAACAACTCCGCCAGCAGGCAAACTCCCTGAGGCCCAGTTCCTCGATCTTTTCATCTGTTGGAAGCCCCTTTTCATCCCAGCCTCTTGACATGTAATACTCCTCGAGCTGCAGTTCAAGATCGGGCAGAGCCTCGGCCGATCCCCCGCTCCCCCTTGGTTCGTGAAGGATCCGGTGGGGGAGAGTGTCATGTTCCCTCCCAAGGCCATGCCCCGCGTTGAAGATGCGTTTCATGTTGCAGATCCTCTCTCCTGTGGTTTCAAGTTCCTCAAGGGTCATATCCCACCCCGTTACGCACTTAATCCATTCTGCGAGGTCTGCCAAGGTCACCCCAAGCAGCATGGGGAACTTGCATATCTTGAGCGAATCCAGAAGGCCGGAGAGGTTCTGGAATCTGACGTTCATCAGCCCCTTGCCCTTGTCAACTCCACGGTCCTGCTTCTCATGGTAGCCGAATTCGGGAAAGGAGGCAGATCTCTCCCAGGGGTAGGTATATCCGTTGAGATGGCAGGCTCCCCTTGCGGATGTGGCGTACCCGGCAGCCAGGCTTTTGAAGCACCTGGGATCATGGGCCGGGAATTCGAGACCCTTGCAGTGTATGGCGAAGAGCTCCGCCCCCTGGCCGAGCTCTTCGGCGGCGGCCCTTGTCCCTTTTGCAAGAAGACATCCGATACCTTCACCTTCGCCGATCTTCCTGACGAGGAAGTTGAGGGCATCCCCGCTGCCCCAGTCAAGGGGCATGCCTGCCTGCTCTTCCGATATTATGCCGTTCTCGTAGCACTCCATTGCAAACGCCACGGCCGAACCGGTGGAAATAGTGTCTATTCCCAGCCGGTTGCAGAGCTCATTTGCCCTGGCGATTGCTTCCAGATCATTCACAAGGCAGTTGCTCCCGAGCATCGCCATCGTCTCGTATTCGGGGCCTCCGACGTTCCTGCCGTCGATCCCGACGACCCTTCCGCATCTGACAGGGCAGGCTACGCATCCGTAATTGCCCGTAAGGATGGTCTCGGCCATTCTCTGTCCTGTTATACTCTTTACCTCTTCCTTCCAGGAGCCCTGTTTCCAGTTCCTTATCGGCAGGTCACCCAGTTCTTCGCATAGCCCCATGCCCCCGGAAGTCCCGTACAGGTTCAGACCTGCTCCCTTTTCTTACAGAACAGCATTCTTCTCTGAAATGAGCCCTGTCAGGGTCTTTCTGTCGGAGATGGCTGCGACGGCGCTTCCGCCGGCGACTATGGCCTTGAGGTTCTTGCTCCCCATGACGGCTCCCGCTCCGCCCCTCCCTGATGCCCTGGCATCTGTCCCGTCGTGGAATATCCCGGCGAGGGGTATCAT
>VMEE01000051.1 GCA_009910795.1 Dehalobacter sp. CP
TGACCGTAAACCCCGGATAGCCATAACCCCGGATGCCCTCCGAGCCCTGAAAGTATGGGCTGCATTGGAGGACATTGACCCCGGAGACCTGGCAGCCAGATTGATCTTAACCCACATGCCCGCGAGAGTGCGCGACGCTTTGAGGGAAAAAAACCCGTTGCCCTCGGAGGGGTGCGGCGCGGTGCCTGCTATCGGTAAGAAGAGAAGGCTGTCCGAGAATCCAGACGCTTTAGAGCAAATAAGGCAGATGTGGAGGGAGGGAGAGCATAACCAGGCAGAGATAGCAAGACGGATCGGCTACCACAGGGCGACAGTCAACGATTCAATCAAGAAAATGAGGGAGGCCGGAGAGCTGGAGGAGTAGACCAGGACCCCATTCAGTTCTATGACACTGCCTGAAGAATGTAATAGAAATACATTCTATGACAAGATTTAAGTAGTATGTCATAGAACTATTATCTATGACAACCGACATGGCCCGGAGGCTGGAAGAAGTGCATCCGTGGGTGATGGAGAAGGCGAAGGGGGATAAGATCTATCACTACTGGATGGCAAGCTGGAGAGAGGGCGACAAGGTTCGAAATGTCCACCTGGGGAGCTGCAGAAAGATGAGCGGAGAGGAGGCCCTGCAGAAAGCCAGGTCGATGAAGGCTGAGGCCATTGGGCAAGAGGTGCCCTCTGGTGTGGCGTGCTGTGGTATATGGAACGGATTCTATAAGTGCGGTGCCTGCGGGATTATATTCGAGATATTTTATTCAGATCATGCCTCGGTGGTTTGCCCACATTGTGAGAGCAGGCAGTTGAAGAGATATCGAGGATGAATCTATTCTATGACCAACCTTTATTTTCTGTCATAGAACTATCCGTTGCACCTGGCAACGGTCCGATAACTGGATTAATTCAGCCAAAGAAATAATATCAAGATGCTATTATAATAGAAATAAAACCGAAACGGTATTAGCAGGTCAACTAAAGCAAGCATCAAACATTATTATCCTACACGGATTAATAGAATTAAGGTCGAATCTCTTTAAATACCTCTCCTCAGAAGCTTATGGCTGCTCTCCTTCCTGACCGTTGCCATGTGGAACAGTAGGCAAAGTCTGGAGCATCCTGCAGATCTTCGACCTTCGCGGTTAGCCTGGTGGTCTGGCGGCCATCATTGGGCCTATGGCTGCATCTTAGGGCGGGCCAAAGGGCCTCAGCTCTCCTCATGGCTCTGATGGTCTCCTTTCGGCTAACAGGCTCACCTCCGGCACCTGAGAATAGCATCCTGGCTTGCTGGCTGTCGAGGGCGATCTCCTTTCTATGCGGGCCTTCCTGGACAGTGACTTTGAGGTATTCGACGATCTGAAGGGCTCGGGCCTGGATCTTTGAGCAGACCTGAACAATCTTGCCTCCCTCCTTCGGGCGGGCCTTCAGAGCGTCCCTTAGCTTCGCTAGGAGTTGCTTGAGGTACGCAAAGACAAGCATAAGCTTCTCAGGGATTGATCCCACCTTGAGCCCCTCAGAGGCCCTAGCGGTGAACCTGGCAAGCTCCCTCCCTCGGATGATCCCGGACTCTTCCACAATGGCAGTGACCTGGTTAAAGAAGTCTATCGCTTCTCTGAGAACGTGCTCCATCTCCGAGAGTGGTATCTCTAATGTGGGCGATACGGGAAAAGCATAAATGCTTTCAGCTAGATTAGTATCTATGGACATGGTTCGACTCACCATCGATTATGTCTAAGAACGGGCAGCCTTCGCGGTTGCCCTGTTCAACTCCTTGCTTTCTTGGTTCGCAGTGTCTTCAGCTCTTCAAAAAGCCTGTCACATATCGATGCTAGGGAATCGCCGTATTTCCCCTCCGCCTTCATGAACTCCACAGCGTCTTTTGATACCTTTATCGTGGTTTGCTCCATGACCGTGTTTTTATCTTCCATGTTATTTATACCTTAGGTTTAACGCTTAAACAAAGGTTTAAATAGAATCGAGTTCTCTATGGTCTTGGTGAGTTGAATCATGAACTCAAGGACAGCAACAGGAAGCCGGGCGATACCTGGCTATGTGAAGCGGAACATCGAATACTACCTTAACCGTGAGGCCGCGGGCGATTCTGAGGCATCGCAGAAGATTCTTGAGATCAGCAACAGGTGGGGGTTCTGAGGATGAAAATCGAGCTATCGGACATATACCGATACACCTCTTTCATTTATCGGTGTGACCGGTGCGGCCAATTTTTCCCCATCTGGTTAGTCTCAGATAAGGAATGGAGGCGGGGAGTTAGTAATATCCGGGATGGAATCGGCACCAGTAAGCACCTATGCAAACCGTGTTTCGAAGAGTTCAACCCGGTGCCCAATTACATGACCCTGGCTGAATACCTGGAGCGGCAAGAGCAGATATTGGCATCAATAACCGTGTCTGACCCACAATTGGATTATGAAAAATCACAGGAAGGAAAAGCCCGATACCGCGAGACTGTAACGGCGGTGTGGGAGTTACCCCCCCAATACACCGATGAGGAGCACGACGCGATTCTGGAAGAGATGTGTAGGCGGCGCGGCCCATATCGAAAGGGAGGACTCTAAATGATCCCCCCTTGCCGGTTTTACGAGATGCATCCCGATGGTGAGCAGTATGTAGGGCGGTGCCGGCACCCCGTCGAGGAGCACCGCGAAACCGCTTGTATCTGGTGGGACATATTCGAAGGCTGCGATCTGGCAGAGGAGGCGGTCTAAATGTCCGAGGGCGAACTTCAAGCCATGACCGACCGCGAAATAATGGAGGCGATCCTCGAGCTGTGGTATGAGCAGGCTGATCAGATGGAGGCCCGGACATGACCCCGGACCACTTCCACAGGCTTGTAGAGAGCCGTATCAAGGCTCCCCGGGCCGAAGGAGAGGAGGCCAGGGCTGATAGGCTAGAGCAGGCCCTCAAGCGCGCTGATGAGCTTCTGAGCGGCATGGAGGGCGACGCATGCCCACAAGATCAGTGAGACGGCACCACCGGAGGAGCGAAGCAAATCGCGAAAAGGTAAAGCGACGGTGGAGGCAGGCCCTCATCCGGGCGAACCTCTCTCTTTTTTGATAAGATTTCTAACTTTTGACAAGATTTCTAATACATACTAGTATGTATGCTGATATAAGCTTTTCCTGCCGATGGGCTCACTGCTGTCGATTGTTTTGGACAGTCCCTATTATTATCAAGCCCTGATTATGATACGCATTGGGCCATTGACTGTAAGTTTTCCATGGGCTACGCTGATTAA
>VMEE01000052.1 GCA_009910795.1 Dehalobacter sp. CP
AAGCTGAATTTTTCTGGGATTTCGTTACTTAGAGACGCTCAGATAAGCTTTCCTGGCAGTTTGGCGATAAGTTCTCGGCTTTTTCTCTTGTTTGCCGTTAGCACTGCGAAGGGTATCGATGATCTCTTCGAGTTTTTCCCTGGCTTCAAGTCAGATATTTGATATCCGACGGGATGCAGGTAGCATCCAGAATCAAGGTTCCTTGATTTGCTTGGGGTTCATTCGAAGGTGCTTCTTCTGTTGCTTTCTCGGCATTCACATTGCCGGAACCACCCTGATGATCATTGTGATCGTCGTTGTCATCTTTCTTGGCTTCAGCGTTGTCATCTACTTGCCCCTGTATCAATGCCTTAGCAATACGCTCGTTGATCTCCTTCAGGCGTTCTTTCTTGAACCGTTTACGAGATTGTGCACTATGTATCTTATGTTACATAGAGTTTAGATTTTTTTGATATAATTAAAACAAATATGTGGCTAAATAACGTAAATATCTGTAATAGGATTTGAGGTAAACATGAAAAACAGAGTTATCTATATCATCGCGATTGTTTCTTTAGCAATCGCCTTGTGTACCAGTTGGATCATACCGGTGAAAGAACAGCTGCCATTAGTTAAAGAAGTCCTCCCGGAAGCGCAATCTTTCAATAAGATTGCGTCTTCTCCGCTTACCTTTGAAGGGAAAATCCAAACGCAAGGAGGACAGGAAGAGACGATTGGCTATGTTGTAATAGACCAAGCGCATGCCTATGGTGGGCTGATTAAAATAGTCACGGGCATTGACCCCCAAGGCAAAATAGTAGGGGCTGTGATCGCAAATCATAAGGATACTCCCTCCTTTATTCAAATCCTTAACGACCACAAGTACCTTAAACAGTTTATTGGCAAGAGTATTGCAGATCCCTTAAGTATAGAACAGGATATCGATAGAGTATCAGGAGCCACCTATTCATCGAGAGGAATTGCCAAAGCAATCTCTCAAGGTAGTCATGCAGTGGCTAGAAATCAATTCGGCTTAGATGTTCAGGGTGAGATTGTACCTTTTCAATTCGGACTTAAAGAGATTTCTGTTCTGTCTTTAGTTGTACTGATGCTCATAGGCGTGGTAGTTAAGTCTAAGAAATTAAGATGGGTGACGCTGATAGGCAGCTTGGTGTTTATCGGGTTCCAATTCAATACACCGATCTCGTTAGCGAACGTTGCTGCTCTTTTGATGGGGAATTTTCCTTCTATGCGAGAGAATTTAGTATGGTATGTACTCTTAATCGGAATCCCTATTATTACCTTTATTCTAGGCCGGAATGTCTATTGTTTTTGGCTCTGTCCATTTAGTGCATTTCAGGAGATTATGGCAAAAATTGGTGGTGGCAACTTCAAGTGCTGTAATAAAGTCATAGAGGCGAAGGCTGCGAAAATAAAATATGTACTCGTTTACGTCGCTTTGTTAGGAGCATTATTATTGAAGTCACCCGGTTTTGCAGGCTATGAGCCTTTTGCTACCTTGTTCGGTTTGCAGGGATTCGGTATTCAGTGGTTTATCCTCCCAGTCGTGATATTTACTTCGTTATTTATCAGTAGATTCTGGTGCAGATTCTTTTGTCCGGGCATGGTAATCAATGAAGTCATATTGAAGCTGAGAAAGATTGTAGGAATAATCAAAGGAAAAATGACGAGACCAAGTGAGAATAGCGGCACTGTAGGAGCAGACCAGATTACACCCAGGAATGAGGTGTTATAATGAACTCCAAACTAAAAGCCAAAGACGCCTTATTTTTGGTACTGATTAGTTCCGTGGTTATAATGATCTTAATAAGTTTATATCAGGTATTTAAGTCTATTTCTTAGATAGGAATTTTGATATATAGACTGTGAACGCCGATGTGAATTTGTAGTTTTTCGCCGGTTAAATTTTATAGGTTTGTAGCAGTGGGCGGATACCGATTTTATCGAGATTATCCAAAAAACTAAGGTCGTCTAGAGAGATGAAAACATCGGGATCATTGTTTAATTCAAGTTTTCCGTATCCCTGAAGTTCGTACATTACGGATAAAAGATGTTTACCCATGATCAGTCTGGCTAATTTGCAGTATCCGATTTTTTCTGTGCGATGCCAGGCGTATTTTCTGATGATTTCGAAGAATATTTCATAAATATGTCCATGTTTTCCGGATAGATTTCTGAGTGCTCGCTCTATCTCTGTCTGTTGACTCGCACCGAGCATTTTCTTATCCGGCTGGTTGAATACAGTTTTAAAGAGAGAGCTGATCCTGGCATTATAGCAGGTATTCAGGAATTCGCTGTCGGTATAGACTTGGATTAACCGTACCAGATCTGCCATAAAGTACGGGGCATTCTAGAAGAAAATCCCTCAGTTCTCATTGCTTGGTAGTAGATGGTCATCTCGATCACTCCTTTCGTACCTTAATCATAGCATCTTATATTTAGAGTGACTCCTGTCTAGGGGTTCACCCCAACGTTTGACATAGAGTCATAAAAAGATACTGCCAATAGTATAATGATAAGCTCCCCTTTGAGTAGACACCTGAAATAACAAAAATTCAGGACTACGTAAAGGGGAGTTTTTCTATGGGAAGAAGAGTTCATTATGAAAAGAAATTGGAAGCAGTAGAAAAATACAAGCGAGGAGATGGAACCCAGGATAGCATAGCACGGGAATATGGAGTAAAAAAGCTAGTTTTCAGCAATGGATAGCAAACTATGAGTCCATGGGTCCATCTGGGCTAGGACTCCAAAAGACAAATAACAGATACAGTTTGGAACTTAAAACCACAGCCGTAGAAGCTTACATCCGGGGTGAAGGAAGCCTATTGGAGATATGTAAGAAGTTTAGCCTCCGTGGTAAAGCACAACTTCTAGATTGGATAAAGATGTATAATGGTCATAAAGATTTTCAGGCTACCAGAGGCCGAGGTAGAGGAAGAGGTATCTATATGACCAAAGGACAGTTGACCACGTTAGATGAACGAATTGAAATTGTCAGTTACTGCATAGCCAAAGGTAAGGACTACAGCGCAGCAATAGACAAGTATGAGATATCCTACCAGCAGATATATAGCTGGGTACGAAAGTATGAGGTAAAGGGAGTAGACGGCCTTATCGACAAACGAGGGAAAAACAAGCCGATGGATGAAATGACTGAAGTCGAACGCCTTCGAGTAGAGAACAAGATGCTCAAAGCCGAGAACAAACAAAAAAAATGGAAATTGCTGTGTTAAAAAAAGTTCAGGAGATCGAAAGGAGGCGGGGCTAAGCGGCGTCCGGCAGGAAAGCTTTACCTAGCTGTAAAGGAGTTGCACGAAAAAGAAAGATACCCGGTAGAAAATATTTGTAGGATATTAGACCTGAATAGGTCATCCTATTACAAATGGCTTCACCGCAGCAAGAGTGCCTGTGAGTATGAGAACGAAGATCTTCTTCACAAGCTTGGTTATCTTTACGCAGAATTTAACGGAATATATGGATACCGGAGACTGACAGATGAACTGAATGCCCGGTACAAGACCAACTACAACTACAAGCGTATATACCGTCTTACCCAACTGGTGAGATTAAAAGCAGTTATCCGCAGAAAACGTCCGCAATACTAACGTTCCACGCCGGAAGTTACAACTGAGAATATTCTTAATCGTGACTTTATAGCTAAAAACCTTAACGAGAAATGGTTGACTGACGTTACGGAATTCAAGTATGGAGATCATTCAAAGTTGTATCTGAGCGCTATCCTTAATCTTAAAGATAACGCTATTGTCTCTTTCACCATGGGCCGGAGTAATAATAACCAACTCGTATTTGACACCTTCGATTTGGCCATTTCCAGATACCCTAACGCTCACCCGCTATTCCATAGTGACCGAGGTTATCAATATACAAGTAAACAATTTAGAACCAGATTGGATAGAGCTGGAATGAAACAAAGCATGTCCCGTGTTGGCCGCTGCATCGACAATGGCCCTATGGAAGGCTTCTGGGGTATTCTCAAATGTGAGATGTTCTACCTTGGAAACTTCAGGGATTATGACAGCCTTGCAGCAGCCATTGAGAGCTACATATATTTTTACAACTACAAACGACGGCAAAAAAAGTTAAATAAATTGGCTCCAATGACCTATCGCCAGTTGCTCGAAAATATTGCATAAAAAACTGGACCCCATTTTTGACGAAGTCCAGTGATAGCGAATTTCATTTTTTCATCTGTCTACTTGACAGGGAGCGGTTCATAAGACTATCAGCAGTATCTTTTTGGTTTAGAGTTACGCTTGAAGCTCTTTATGCCTATTCGGCATGCGGAATATCCAGGAAGCTGGATGCGGCATTGATCTGGGCAAATTCCTTGAACATTTGTTCCTTGAGTCGCGGGAAAACGGCCTTAATCTCCTCGGACAGGTCCATGCCCCATTCCAGACTCTTCGGCTGAACACCGTAGATAAGGGTTTGGGGAGTATTCCCCAGGATGTCCGCCAGGGCAAGAACTTCCAGAATGCCCACCTGATGAAACGATACTTGGTACTTCTCCGGGAAAACCCGGATATCTTCCGGACAGAACCGGAAGACACTGCCAGGCTCTGTCTGGGCGTTAATAGCATCCACAATGATCAAGAAATCGGTCTCTTTGATCAGATGGACCAGTTCCAGACCGGCTGTTCCGCCTTCCAGCAGCTCGACATTGTCAGGAAGTTCTTCGGGCTTAAATTCATTTAAAAACTGAACGCCTAACCCTTCGTCACTTAGCAAAACGTTCCCTACGCCCATCAGCATAATTTTTGGTGGAGTCATACGTGAAGTCCTTTCCTAAAAAGTTTCGTAAAGTAAAGCTAGTAATACGATGATACTAGCTTTACTTTTAATATTATACGCAATATGATTGAACTAAATTTTCAGCCTGCAAATATCAGCCTTTTATGACCGATTGATTTGCTTTGTTAGCGTCGCCCTTTTCTTTCTTACCGGTTTTACCGAAGAACATCAGAAAGAACGCATCCTTAGCTTCAGTAAAGACAAGGTAAACATGAACAAAGATGATCGCTATAAACAACCACATCACAACATAGTGGATCCCTCTGACTGCAGCTAGGCTGCCAAGTGCTTGAGCAGCTCCTGAGAACTTCATCGGCAGATATAGAATGATCCCGGTGATGGCCTGAAAGACAGCCAGGACTGGTAATGCAATATAGGCACATTTCTGAAGCCCATTGTACTTGTTGGTCTTTGGATGTTCCTTACTGATAAACAGATAATATTTAATCTGGGGGATAAAAGTCTTCAGATCTAGTTTGTTCAGGAAAAACTCCTTATAATCTTTATTTTTCCCGAAAAAGGAGACATAGAAACGTACAATCCCGTTGATCACCAGAATGTACATGAAGATAAAGTGGAGATTTCTGGCGACATTCATATTGGCTCCCTGGAAAGGAGCATGGATGACAAAACCGGTCGAGATCAGGACCGCAAAGGTAATTAAGTTTATCCAGTGAGAGATTCGCTGAATAAGCGGATGATCAGATGCTTTAGCCATTTTTCGTTCCCTCTCTTTCCTTAGAAGCCGATATGGTGTTTCTTGATTTCGTTGCTTTGCGGATCGATTAGGTGAATTGCACAAGCCAGACATGGGTCGTAGGAACGGATGACACGGACGACATTAATCGGATTGTCCGGATCTGGTACCGGTACCCCAATCATGGATTTGTCAACCGGGCCTAAAACGCCGTTTCCATCTGTCGGTGAAAAGTTCCAAGTCGAGGGGACGACCATTTGGTAATTTGCTGTTTTATGGTCTTCAACTTTAATCCAGTGGCCAAGCGACCCGCGGGCAACTTCAATCAAGCCTGCACCCTGACCGCTTGCGGGGATTTCCCAATGATCGGTATCATGGATCTTAAAGTTCGGCTTGCCCATTTCAGCAATGAGGGAATCGACCCATTCGAGCATTTTCTTAGCCATAAGAATGGTTTCCACCGCCCGGGCGGCATGACGGGCGACAGCGCCGGGCTTGATGTTATATTTCGTAATAACGTCCATAAGCACTTTCGGCTGCATGACGAGCATACGGGCGAGCGGTCCGACTTCCATCGGTTTGCCGTCATAGCGCGGTGCTTTGACATAGGTATACGCGTCCTTCTTATCCAAATCAATAACAGTGTCTTCCTCATAAGGAGTTCTGCCTTTGTCGCTCTTGTACCAGGCGTGCGTGATATCTTCAGTAATTTTGCCACTATTGAGCTCATGAATCGTTCCAAAGTTATTATCAAGAACGATACCTGGTGTAAATAACAAGTCTTTTCCTTCTGCATCTCCGGCAAAGCCGCCATAAGACATGTAATTGCCATGACTGCCGCCAACGCCGGCCTGAGCCAAAGGCAGAAGCGGCCCGGTCCCGAAGGTCAGGACATCCTGGAGGTAGACATTTTCAACGAAGGCGATCTGCTCCATCAGCATGGAACGGTATTGGAAGACTTGTTCCAAAGTAGGCAGTATTGTGACGCCGCCGACGACGATCGAGGATTGGTGCGGTTGTTTGCCGGCGAATATCGCAGACATTTTCTTGGCTTTTGCCTGCATTTCTAAGGCTTTCAGGTAGTGCGCAACAGCCATCGTAACGAGTTCAGGATCGCTGACACAATATTGATCAGGATTGTAACGGGGTGTCAGAGGCGCTGTATCGTTAGCTGCAACCAGTTTTAAAATCTTATCTTTTACGCCGTTTAAACCGGCGTCATTGCCTTTGTACTGGGCAATGGCCATGACATCCAGATAGTCCAAGGCAGATAGATGATAAAAATGGAGCGGATGGTCATGCAAGAGCGTTGCGCCGTAAATCAGATTGCGAATAAGACGGCCGCCATAGGGGACTTCGGCACCAAAAGCAGCGTCCAAAGCCAGCGCGGAAGCTAAACCATGGACTGTCGAGCAGACGCCGCAGGCACGTTCCGTAACATAACTGGCATCTCTGGGATCACGACCGATAACCAAGTTTTCAAGGCCCCTGTACATAGTGCCTATGACACGGGAGTTAGAGACGACACCATTTTCGATCTCTACTTCTATTTTTAAGTGGCCTTCAATACGGGTAATGGGATCAATGACAATTTTTTGTGCAGACATTCCTTACTCCTCCTTATGTCCATGGTCTTTTTTGCCTAAACGGCCGGTTGCCGCCGTAGCTGCAAGATGAACGGCAAGGCCTGCAACGGCAACGCCTCCGATAATCTTGCCGGTAGCATCAGCATTGATTTGGCCGATGCCGGGAAGTTCAAAGCCTTCTTGTTTGTTATAAAGAGGACTGAAGGTTTTAAAGAATCCTGCCTCTGAACAACCGGAACATGGTGAACCGGCGTTGATACAGAAGTTGGTATTGTCGTTGTACCAAACCTGTGCGCAGTCGGTATACGTCTTCGGGCCTTTGCAGCCTTTCAGGAGCAGACAATAGTCTTTTTGGGCGGGGTCATTCCAGTCTTTCAGATAGTTGCCGGCTTCAAACTGGCCGCGGCGCGGGCAGTTGTCATGAAGCAGCTTACCGTAGAAAACGACCGGGCGGGCCTGATCATCCAAAGGCGGGACCGTGCCATAGGTCAGGTAGTAAACAATCGTTCCAAGCATGGTGGCCGGTTTGACCGGACAGCATGGAAGATTGATGACAGGGGTTGAAATATTGTTTTGTTTCAACAGTTCACGGACGCCGACAGCGTCAACCTCACAGGCTCCGGGAATTCCAGCGCCATCGGTTGCGCAGCTGCCGACAGCAATAATGGCTTTAGCTTTCTTGGAAGCTTCCAGGACGGTTTCCCGGAAAGGTTTGCCGCCCACCATGCAATACCTGTCTTCCTTCGAGGGGATAGCTCCTTCGACAACGAGCACAAAGTTTTCTTTCAGGGCCTCCTGATAAGCTTCCTCGGCCTTATAGCCGGAAGCCGCCATAATGGTCTCATGATAACGGATCGAAAGCATATCCAGGACCACTTCGGCTGCCGACGGATTCAGTGTCGCCAAAAGTGACTCGGAACAGCCTGTGCATTCCATTCCATGAAGCCATACGACCGGCGGTTTGTCCAAGGCAGTCTCAACAGCCTGAGTGACCTTGGGAGATACTGCAGCAGGGAGACCTAAAGCTGCCGTAGTCGCAGTCATCAGTTTCAAAAAGCTGCGCCGGGATACTCCTCTTGCTGCCAGAGCATCAAATGTGTTCATTCTGCAATTCCTCCTCTACATGTCCAAAAAATAACATTCTTTCTTAAATATAAAATAGGATAAAAATTATAAATATTTAGATAATATATATTCGTAAAAATATATTATTGCGGTGAGCAATATACGAAAAAATCATCCAAATATATATAAAGTTTATCTATTTTCCAAATTAATAAATGCAAGAAGCGTGCCAAAACATAAAACGACTGAAAAACTTGCAAATAAGCCAATACGAAAAAATTATAGCTAGATCAAAATTATTAAAATAGACAAAATATTTATCTTTCTGATACGGATTGTATCATCTAAAGAGACATAAGACCTTGCAAAAATACAACTTAAGGTTAATGCAATCAATAAAGATGTTCCTGTAATTTAAATTCCGGGTAATTCAACGTGCCGTTATTCATTCCATAAATACCATAAAACATGATGCAGATGACGATGATGATCCAAACAATTGTTTTCATAATGGAGCTCTTGTTAATCAATAAACTGACACCGGCACCAATCAATAGAAGAGGCCAAAGCTTCCTGAGTGATAGGAAAAAAGCCCCGATGATCGAAAACGAAAAAACGTCAAGATTACTAAGCAGCCAGATTACACCGACCAGAATGATCACTGCACCCAGAGCAATGTTTTTTTTCATTGATGATCTCTCCTTGCAAACAATACGTAAACGCCAACAGCAATCAAACCTATAGGCAGCAGGATGTCAATGTCAAACCAGTCAAAGAGTCTGTCTGACAAAAATACAACACCAACAATGATCAGCGCAATACCAAATACTTTAAAGCTTTTGTCTTTATTGATGGCCTGATTATGATCATTATTTGGAATATCTGCCGAGTCGGCATAGTTATGAGAACTGTCGAATGAGCCAAAAGGTTTTTGAGGAATCACTATCCAGCAAACGAGATAGGCAAGAATTCCAATCCCAGCAAAAAATGCGAGCAACCAGATAATCCGTACAATCGTAGGATCTATTTCGAAATATTCCGCAATTCCAGAGCAGATCCCTGCAATCATTTTGTTTTGAGACCGATAGATTTGTTTACCCATGACCCATCCTCCTTAATCCAATTCAAAAGGAACTTCCTTGATGGTTTAGCATCTTCACGGAATCAAAAAGTCATTTCTTCATAAATCTATGGATTCTCATCGTTTATATTCCAGCGAGTCTATTTTGAGAGCACCATCTGTTCTGGGTATTAATATTCCATTGTGATTTCATAACACTATATTAACACGAAGGACAGAAAGTGGGTAGAAAAATTTATATTATTTTTATAATAACTTCAAACGGCAAGGTAGACAATGAATAATAACCCCCTCAGATGGAAAAATAATTCTGCTGAATTTGTTTGAGGGGGAATGTAATCTGGATTCGCATCATCACAGAATCACTGACAAAGATAAGAATAACCTTCGTGTTGGGATAGACATAGGTTCCACCACTGTTAAAATCGCTGTCTTAAATAAGGAAGGCGTCCTGTTGTTCAGCCGGTATACCCGGCATTATTCGGATATCTGGAGCACGTTGCAAAGGCTGGTGGATGAGGCCGGTCAGAAATATGCGGCATTTTCGCTGACAGTGGCAATCACAGGTTCAGGCGGACTGGCTGTGGCTGAACAGCTGGACATTTCATTTATTCAGGAGGTCATTGCCGGAAGCAAAGCAGTGGACCGTTATTTGCCAGGAACGGATGTTGTCATTGAGCTTGGCGGAGAAGATGCCAAGATAACCTTTTTTGACAAGGGGTTTGATCAGCGGATGAACGGGATTTGTGCGGGCGGAACCGGCGCTTTTATTGATCAAATGGCTGTCCTGTTAAAGACGGATGCGGCTGGTCTGGATGCGCTGGCTGCCCAAAGCCGGGTTATCTATCCGATTGCCGCCCGATGCGGGGTTTTTGCCAAAACCGATATTCAACCTCTCTTAAACGAAGGAGTCCGCAAGCAGGATATCGCAGCTTCGATCTTCCAAGCAGTTGTGAATCAAACCATCGGAGGGCTTGCCTGCGGTCATAAAATCAAAGGAAAAGTTGGCTTCCTCGGAGGACCGCTTCACTTCCTGCCGCAGTTGCGGGTACGGTTTCAGGAAACGCTGGGGTTGAAGGATGAAGATATGATTGTGCCGGAAAATTCCGAAGTTTATGTAGCTATTGGAGCTGCCCTCGCCTCCACTCAGGAAAAAGATATTACATTTGAGCAGCTTGGTCAGAAATTGAAAACAGACATAAAAAAGCTTCAGTATGAAACAGCCAGACTTGATCCGCTTTTTGCAGATGAAGAGGAATACCGCGCGTTTGTAAGACGGCATGCCCAAAATATTGTCAGCACAAATCAGCTGGAGACGTACCAGGGCCAATGTTTTTTAGGTCTGGATGTAGGATCCACCACGACAAAAGCTGTTTTAATCGATCCGCAAGGCACCCTTCTTTATTCCGCCTATACCAATAATGAAGGCAACCCCTTGGATTCAGCAGTCAATATTCTGAAAGAACTATACAACAGGCTCCCGGAAAACACAAAAATTGCTTATTCTGCCGTGACTGGCTACGGAGAAAAACTGGCTCAGGCAGCTCTTTTTTTTGATATGGGGGAAGTCGAGACCATTGCTCATTACACAGCTGCCAATCATTTTCTGCCTGGAGTCAACCTGATTCTGGATATCGGCGGACAGGATATGAAATGCCTCAAAGTAAAGAACGGTGTGATTGAAAATATTATGCTAAATGAAGCCTGTTCATCCGGCTGCGGTTCTTTTATTGAAACATTTGCGAAGTCACTGGAAATGAATGTGGCGGATTTTGCCCGCAAAGGACTTTTGGCTCAAAATCCTGCCGATTTAGGATCAAGATGTACCGTTTTCATGAATTCCAAAGTAAAACAGGCCCAAAAAGAAGGCATGACGGTCGCGGATATTTCGGCAGGATTATCCTACTCCGTGATCAAAAACGCGCTCTATAAAGTAATTAAGTTAAAAAGCTCTGAGGAATTCGGTGAAAAGGTTATTGTCCAGGGAGGAACTTTCCTGAATGATGCTGTGGTTCGCAGCCTGGAACGGACCATCGGCCGAGAAGTCGTCCGTCCGGACATTGCAGGTCTCATGGGAGCCTTTGGTGCGGCTCTCCTGGCCAGGAACGCCTGGCGGGAGGGAGTGGTTACGTCGCTGCTTTCCCCAGAGCAAATTAATAACTTTTCGGTGGAAGTTAGCGCAGCCCGTTGCAAAAACTGTCAGAACCACTGTTTGCTTACGGTCAACTGTTTCGGCGACGGGCGCAGGCACATCACAGGAAACCGCTGCGAAAAAGGATCGGAACGCGGTCAGACAGATGAAATTCCGGATCTCTATGCCTATAAACTGAACAGGATCTTTAATTATACACCGCTGGCCGAAGAGAAAGCAGTCAGAGGAACCATCGGGATTCCAAGGGTTTTGAATATGTTTGAGAATTATCCTTTTTGGTTTACCTTTTTCACCCGTCTTGGTTTCCGGGTCGAGCTGTCGCCGGTTTCCACTCGGAAGGTTTATGAGGCGGGCATGGAAACAATTTGTTCCGATACCGTTTGTTATCCTGCCAAACTTGTTCACGGTCATATCGTGTCATTGATTAAACAAGGCGTGAAACTCATATTTTATCCCTGCATACCGAAGGAGAGAAAAGAAATAACCGAGGCGGACAACTGTTTTAATTGCCCAGTGATCAGCGCTTATCCGGAAGTGATCAAAGCCAATATGGACGCGTTGAAGCAAAGCGGTGTCCGATTCTGGAATCCTTTTCTTCCTTATGAAGATAAAAAAATGCTTAGCAAGAGATTATATGAAGAGCTGAAACATTTAGGCATGACTTTTGCAGAAATCAACCAGGCCGTTGACGCAGCCTGGAATGAAGATCTGAATTTCAAACGGGATATCCGCAAAAAAGGAGAAGAGGTCTTGCAGTGGCTCGCTGAAACAGGAAACCGCGGGATTGTCCTTTCCGGCAGGCCTTACCATATGGATCAGGAAGTCAACCACGGCATACCTAAAGTCATCACGGCCTTAGGGATGGCAGTGCTTACCGAGGATTCGGTGGCCCATCTCGGAAAAGTTACCAGGCCGCTCCGGGTGCTGGACCAGTGGATGTACCATTCCCGGCTTTACGAAGCAGCAGATTTTGTTGCCGTACAACCGGAGCTCGAACTTGTCCAGTTAAACTCATTCGGCTGTGGGCCGGATTCGATTGCCGCGGAACAAGCCCAGGAAATTTTACATAAAGCCGGTAAAATCTATACCATGATTAAAATAGATGAAGTCAGCAATCTGGGTGCGGTCAGAATAAGGCTCCGCTCGCTTAAAGCCGCGATGGATGCCAGAATAAAACATGATCATTCGATAGAGGACCGGGCAAAGGAGCCGAATGCCGCTCTCAGACCAATATTTACCAAGGAAATGCGTAAAACACATACCATTCTTGCTCCGCAGATGGCGCCGATTCATTTTGAATTTGCCCAGGAGGTCGCCCGTTCGGAGGGATACCGTTTTGAAGTACTGGCCAAAGTCGAGAAAGAAGATATTGAAGAAGGCCTGAAATATGTTAACAACGATTCCTGTTATCCTTCGGTCATAATTATTGGGCAGCTGTTAAGAGCGTTAAAATCCGGAAGATACGATCTGAATAACACCTCGGTCATTATAACCCAGACGGGGGGACCCTGCCGGGCCAGCAATTATTTGGGGCTGTTAAAGAAAGCGCTTCAGGTCTCAGGACTGGAGCACATTCCGATACTCTCGCTCAATGTCGCAGGTTTGGAGAAAAATCCCGGATTTAAGTTGACGGTCTCCATGGCGGTCAAAGCAATTATGGCCATGCTTTACGGAGACCTGCTGATGAAGGTTTTCTACAGGGTAAGGCCTTATGAAGCAAATGCGGGAGAAGCGGATCAGCTTCTGAGAAAGTGGATAGATATCTGCAAGATCAATGTTGCCAATGGAGACCGCAGCTCATTTCGTGAAAACCTGAAGGGTATTGTTCGGGATTTTGAAAATATTGAAATTATTCAGCAGAGAAAACCACGGGTTGGACTGGTTGGGGAGATCCTTGTAAAATTCCACCCTGCGGCGAATAACAACATGGCCGAGTTTATTGAAAAAGAAGGCGCAGAAATGGTAGTTCCGGGGCTGATGGAGTTTTTTCTTTACTGCTGCTACGGAAAGGAATTTAATTACAGATATCTTGGTGGGAAACAATCTTCCAGAGTCATCGGAAATCTGTTGGTCAAGTATATAGAAAGCTATCGTGAAGATTTAAGGGCTGCCTTAAAGAATAGTAAAAGATTCGATATCCCGCCGACGATTCAGGAGATGGCGGAAAGTGTCAAACCGTTCCTTTCCCTGGGCAACCAAACCGGTGAGGGCTGGCTGCTGACTGCGGAAATGGTGGAATTGATCAAAAGCGGCGCCAACAATATTATTTGCATGCAGCCGTTTGCCTGTCTGCCGAATCATATTACCGGCAAAGGTATGATCAAGACCCTGAAAGAGCGGTATCCCCAGACCAATATTGTTGCTGTGGATTATGATCCCGGGGCCAGTGAAGTGAACCAGATCAATCGAATTAAACTGATGCTGGAGAGAGCTTTTGGCTGAACCTTTCGCTCTATTCTGCCTGTTGTTTTAAGTGCCTGTTTTTTTATAAATTTAAGTATCTTATCTTTGGCTCTTGTGCTAAGATAGTGTGGGAAGATTTCACCAGGTCATGATAAAGGAGGAAGTAAAGACTGTGTCAAAAAAAGAAAACGACTTTTTTGTACTCATGAAAGAAAATGCGCAGCTTATTTGCGAAAGCTCGCTGGTATTAAAAGAAGCAGTTAAGGATCCCGACACGTTCCCGGTTAAGATGAAGGAACTTATTGATTTGGAACACCGTGCCGACGACATTACCAACAAGATCATTGACAACCTGAATAAGACACTGGTGACGCCAATGGACAGGGAAGACCTCTACTCGTTGGCGACAAACATGGATGATATTATTGATTTCATTCAAGGTGCCTTGGAACGGATGATCATGTATAAAGCGAAGCCGCCCCACTCCGGGGTTGAAGAGTTGATTCGGGTTCTGGATGACTGTATTCATATTATTAAAATATCTGTGGACAACCTTCCCAATATTCGCACCAAATTAAATCTTATTCTTGAAAACACAGAAAAAATTCATAAACTGGAAAGCGAGGGAGATCGTTTATACCGGAGTGAAGTAGGCAAGCTGTTTGAAAATGAAAGCAATCCGATTGAAATCATTAAATGGAAAGAAATACTGGAACATTTGGAAGACGCCACAGACCGATGTGAAGATCTTGCGCTTGTGATCAAAGGGGTCGTATTAAAATATGTCTAGTCTGCATATTGCATTATTTGTTGTCGTACTATTTGCGTTGGCATTTGATTTTATCAACGGATTTCATGATACTGCCAATGCCATAGCTACTTCGGTTTCGACAAGAGCACTTACGCCAAGAACCGCAATCATTATGGCCGCGGTACTCAATTTTATTGGCGCGATGTACAGCACAGGAGTTGCCAAGACCATTGCAAAGGACATTGTAGATGCGAACAGCGTCACTTCCGAAGTGATGGTCGCTGCACTGATCGGGGCGATTTTCTGGAATCTTTTGACGTGGTATTTTGGCATTCCAAGCAGTTCTTCCCACGCCATTATTGGGGGAATCCTCGGAGCCGGGATCGCTGCAGCGGGACTCGGTATTGTCCAGGGGGCCGGCATCAAAAAAATTATCTTGGCGCTGCTGTGCTCACCGCTCGTCGGCATGGGACTCGGTTATCTGATCATGACCATTCTATTTTACCTGTTCCGCAATAAAGCGCCGATGAAAACGAACAGTATCTTCCGGAGGCTGCAGATGGTTTCAGCCGCACTCCTTGCGTTTAACCATGGTTCCAATGACGCGCAGAAATCCATGGGTATTATCACGCTGGCGCTTGTCGCTGTGGGGGTACAGTCGACGATGGATGTTCCGCTCTGGGTAAAGCTCCTGTGCGGATTAGCCATTGCTTGTGGTACAGCAGTGGGCGGTTGGAGAATCATTCATACGCTTGGTGCTAAAATCTTTAAAATTGAGCCGATCAACGGATTTGCCGCAGATTTGTCATCCTCGATCGTTATCTGGGTAGCGACGGCGTTTCCGGGTCTCCATCTGCCGGTCAGTACCACGCACGTGGTATCCGGTTCCATTATGGGAGTAGGCGCTGCCAAACGTATTTCGGCCGTGCGCTGGGGTGTTGCGCAGCAGATGCTGACTGCCTGGTGTCTGACGATTCCTTCCACGGCAATCGTTGCTGCTCTGTCTTATCATCTAATTACACTGGTGGAGAGAATTCTCTGATCTAATATTCTAACGTAAGATACTGGAGTTTTGCATCTTATATCGGATAAGTCCTAGCTGATGTTATAAATGCTTTAAACAATCAGGAAAATAGATGTGTAGATTCAGTCATCTTTTTTGATCCTCAGGAGGGTAAGGATTACTCGTCTGGGGATAGCTTCTTTTTCATCAGGGCTATTGAATAATTATGCATGATGAAGTATAATAATACAGTACTGCGTATTATTAAGATGAAGGAGAATAATGATGGTTCAATTAAACAAAGACAGGTTTAAAGGCAGAGATTTTATTACACTGAATGCTTTCACAGCAGAAGAAATCTCATATATGGTTGACGTCGCTATGGAATTGAAGGCTGAGAGAAATACCGGAATTCCCCACCCTGTCCTGCAGGGAAAGGTTTTGGCGATGATCTTTACAAAATCTTCGACGAGAACCAGGGTGGCATTTGAGGCTGGTATTTATCAGCTCGGCGGCTCCGGAATGTTTTTGAGCGCCCGCGATATCCAGCTGGGACGCGGTGAACCGATCCAGGATACAGCAAGGGTCTTGTCCAGGATGGTCGACGGTATTATGATCAGAACGTTCAGCCATCAGGAGGTTCTTGATCTTGCCGAGCATTCCTCTGTGCCGGTCATCAATGGCTTGAGCGATTTTCTGCATCCGACACAAATTCTGGCCGACCTTTTGACTATTAAAGAAACAAAAGGCAAGATTCAGGGGCTGAAATTGACCTATATCGGGGACAGCAATAATGTGGCAAATTCCCTGCTGCTTGGCGGCAGCAAGATGGGCATGAACATTGTGATTGCTTCACCTCAGGGATACCAGCCGGTTCCGGAAATTATGGATCTGGCTTGGAAGAATGCATCTCTCAGCGGAAGTACGGTGCAGGTCGTCGAAGATCCTGTGGCGGCTGCCAGGGGAGCGGATATTCTCTATACCGATGTCTGGGCCAGTATGGGACAAGAAGAAGAAAGCGAAATCAGGAAGAAAATTTTTGCACCGTACCAGATCAATGACGAGGTGCTTGGGGCAGCTCATCCTGAAGCGATCGTCATGCACTGTCTGCCTGCCCACCGCGGAGAAGAGATCACCGACAAAGTGATCGAAGGTCCTCAATCCGTGGTATTCCAGGAGGCTGAAAACCGGCTTCATGCCCATAAAGCGATTATGGCGCTGGTCATGTAATAATTATAAAATAAAGGAGACAGCGTATGGCTAAAGTAGTACTTGCCTATTCAGGCGGACTGGATACGTCCATCATTATTCCATGGCTGAAAGAAAACTATGGCTATGAGGTTGTCGCGATGGCGGCAGATTTGGGACAGGGAGAGGAACTGGAACCTCTTCATGAGAAGGCTGCTAAAACCGGAGCCACCAAATTGTATATTGAAGATTTGAGAGAAGAATTCATTACGGATTTCATTTATCCGACACTTCAGGCTGGAGCCGTGTATGAAGGCAAATATCTTCTGGGAACATCCTTTGCGCGTCCGCTTATTGCCAGAAGGCTTGTGGAGATTGCCGAAAAAGAAGGCGCAGTTGCTGTTGCGCATGGCGCGACAGGGAAAGGCAACGATCAGGTCCGCTTTGAACTGGCTGTCAAAGCACTGAATCCTGATCTGAAAATTATTGCTCCGTGGAGAGAGTGGGACATCAAATCGCGGGATGATGCGATTGATTATGCCAAAGAACGCGGAATCCCTGTCCCGGTTACCAAGGACAGACCGTACAGCATGGACCGTAACCTGTGGCATTTAAGCCATGAAGGCGGTGACCTCGAAGATCCCTGGAATGAACCGAAGGATGATATTTATCTACTTGGGGTTTCCCCGATGCAGGCACCGGACCAGGCCGCGTATGTGCTGATCGATTTTGAGAAGGGCATACCGGTAGCTGTAGATGGGGAGAAACTTGCACCGATTCAGCTGATCGAGAAATTGAATGCCCTGGGCGGCAAGAATGGAATCGGGATTGTCGACATGGTCGAAAACAGGCTTGTCGGGATGAAGTCGCGCGGGGTATATGAGACTCCCGGCGGGACAATTCTCTATGCCGCGCATCAGGCGCTGGAACTGTTAACCCTTGACCGTCAGACCCTGCATTATAAGGAACAAATTGCGCTGAAATATGCGGAGATGGTCTACGATGGTGTCTGGTATTCACCGCTGAGAGAAGCACTTGATGCGTTTGTAAAAGTTACACAGAAAAATGTTACCGGAACCGTCAGGATGAGACTGTATAAAGGAAACTGTACACCGGTAGGGATAAAATCCCCTTATTCACTGTATAATGAAGAATTCGCAACGTTTGGCGAAGATGCAGTCTACAACCAGAAAGACGCAGAAGGCTTTATTAATCTGTTTGGACTGCCTCTTAAAGTCCGCGCTTTAATGGAGAGAAAATCAGGCTTACGTTAATCATGATGCGCAACGGTGCGCGAGCATAGATTTGCGGGCATAGAACACAAGGATGTCAATTGTCTAAGCACATTGCGCATTCTTGTGTTCTGTCATATTGTTGCGTTATACTATACTTAATTTTGATTCGGAAGGAGTTAAACCAATGAAACTTTGGGGAGGACGTTTTGAGAAAGACACCGATTCCCTGGTCGAAGATTTCCACTCATCGATCTCATTCGACCGGCGCCTCTATAAATTTGATATTATGGGCAGCATCGCTCATGCCGGAATGCTCGGCAAAATAGGTATCCTGTCAGCCGAAGAAACGGAGAAAATAATAGGGGGACTGGAATGTATTCTGGCGGATATTCAGGCGGGAAGGGTTGAATTTGAAGTCGGAGCCGAAGACATCCATATGAACGTTGAGAAACTACTTACGGAGAGAATCGGTGATGCCGGTAAAAAGCTCCATACCGGCCGCAGCCGGAATGATCAGGTTGCGCTGGATTTTCGGCTGTTCTTAAGAGAAGAAATCGACAACACCAAAGATCTCCTCACTGCGCTGCTGGAAACCTTGCTTGACTTGTGTTCCGAACATCTTAAGACTTGGATGCCCGGATATACCCATCTGCAAAAGGCCCAGCCGATCACCCTGAGCCATCATCTTATGGCCTATGTCCAAATGTTTTTGCGCGATCTGGGACGGCTCGGAGATACTCGCAAGAGACTGAACCTCTCCCCGCTCGGATCGGGTGCGCTGGCGGGTACGACCTTTGCTTTGCGTCGGGAAGAAGTAGCTGCTGAACTGAATTTTGACGGCGTCACGCTCAACAGTTTAGACGGCGTCAGCGATAGAGATTTTGCTTTGGAATTCCTGGCAGCGGCATCTATCATGATGATGCATCTGAGCAGGCTGTGTGAAGAACTGATCATCTGGTCGAGCGGCGAATTCTGTTTCGTTTCGATTGATGATGCCTATGCCACCGGATCGAGTATTATGCCGCAGAAGAAAAATCCTGATGTCGCAGAACTCGTCAGAGGGAAAACCGGCAGGGTGTATGGGGATCTCATAACACTGCTCACCGTTATGAAAGGACTTCCTCTGGCTTATAACAAAGATATGCAGGAAGACAAGGAATGTGTGTTTGATGCTGTGGACACCATCCAAAAATCGCTGCTGGTTATCCGGCCGATGCTGGCTACCATGAAAGTGAATGCCGATATTATGGCAAGGGAAGCTAAGAAGGGCTTTACCAATGCCACAGACCTGGCTGATTATCTGGCTAAGAAGAATGTTCCTTTCCGCGAAGCCCATGCGATTGTGGGCAGGCTGGTACTGGAATGTTCCCACAGGGGCTGTTCGTTGGAGGATCTGACGCTGGAAGAACTGAAAACAGTATCCGAATTCTTCGAGGAAGATCTTTATGAGGCTATTTCTCTTCAAACCTGCGTTCAGAAGAGGAGCGTTACCGGAGGTCCTGCACCGGAGGCTGTTCAGACAGCGATACAGTTTAGTAAAGAAACTCTGGATCAACTCAGGTGGTAAAAAACAATTAAGAAAACAATCAAGTGTAAATTTAGCACGAATAATGGTACATTTTGCTGCCTTCAGAGTATTAATCAAGAAATTTTAAGAATATGTTAAGAATATGTAATTAGAATGTAAAAATTGTGAAAATAACAAATAGCCGGCGATGCTGAAATGACGGTACATAGCAAAGAATGCTGACAGAATCCAACGGTCATCTTAAAATTTTGTGGATAAAAATGTGGATATTGTGGATTAAGTTAAAAGAATGGGTTTTAAAAAAATATAAAATTTAAATTTTATGTCTAAACTTTTGATAAATATTTGAATGATCATTAAACTATTGTGAAATAAAAAAGGAGGCCGTACCGGTGTGGAGTACTGAAGAAATACTGGAACGCCAAAAGCAGGTTGTGGAATGGCTGCGCGAGAAAAATACTGAGGCAAATACCAAAGGTTTGGTCTGCGGAATTTCCGGCGGTGTAGATTCTGCGGTGGTGGCAGCTTTATGCAAAAAAGCATTTCCTGATTACTGCCTTGGTGTGATCATGCCATGCCAATCAAATCCTGCGGATCGCGAGGATGCCTATTTGATTGCAGAGACCCTTGGGATGGAAGTGATCGAGATTGATCTCGGGGAAGCGCATGCAGCCATTTATGACCAGATGAAGACCGCTTTAAAAGCTAATCAGACGCCTCTGAATATTCAGCAAGCAGGACAAGGGAACCTTAAAGCACGGCTCCGTATGTCTACGCTGTATACGGTAGCCAATATCAGGGAGTATCTGGTTGTCGGGACAGACAATGCCCCTGAGAGCTATACCGGATATTTTACGAAATATGGGGATGGCGGCGTGGACCTCCTGCCGATCGGCTCACTTACCAAGACGGAAGTAAGAGCCTGGGCAAGGGCACTGGGCCTGCCGGAAAAAATAGCTTCCAGAACACCGACTGCTGGTCTTTGGCAGGGACAGACCGATGAGGGAGAGATGGGTTTTTCCTATGATCTTATCGATAAATATCTTTTGGGAGAAAAGATTCCTGACGATGTTGTCGCCAAAATTGAAAGACTGCATAAAATGAGTGAGCATAAACGGCAATTGCCCCCAACCATCGAATTAGAAAAACCGGAGAGGTTGGATTAGATGAAACTACGGATCGGATTAGATATAGACGGCGTCGTCGCGGACAGTTTTCCTGTGTTCACAGAAGAACTCAACAGGCAATACGGCAAAAATATTATGGAAATTGACAATGATGATATGTCGAAAATCTACAACGTTGACTGGAATGAACTTGACACCTTTTTTGACAAAAATATGGAAGTTCTCTTCTCAACACCGGAGCCGGTCAAAGGGTCAGTCGAGAGCATCGTTTCCTTAACAGAAGCAGGGCATGAAATCATTTATGTGACAGCCAGAAAGCCGGGGGCTGAGGAACTAATCACAAAAAAATGGCTTGAAGAAAAACAAATCCCCCCGGGTGAAAAGATATTCACAGGGGGGCTCAGCAAGACCATTGCGGTCAAGGAACACGGTATTGATGTGTTCGTCGATGACTTTATTTCCAATTCAGTGGAGATCGTTTCCATGGGCATTCCGGTGCTACTGATGGATGCGCCTTATAACCGCGGAAATCTTCCGGAAGGTGTCATCCGCTGTTATGACTGGAATGATGTTGTATGTCATATTGAGCAATTCAGCAGGAACGGTATTAGCCGGTGAAGAATATTTTTTTACTTAACGCGCGTGCCATATCTATGCAAGTTTACGAATAATAAGATCAAATCTTGAAGAACAGGTATTCCTCGTAAGTGAGATGCTGTTCATAGAGTTTCGTGGCCAGGTCTTGTCCGATATAGCGAAGATGCCAAGGTTCGTAGGTATATTCCGTCAGGTATTCTTTGCCCTTCGGGTAGCGGATGATAAAACCGAAACGATGAGCGTTATCTTTCAGCCAGACATATTCGTCCGTATCTCCAAATGTCTCTTCCAGACCGAAGTTAACGCTCTGGCAGGATACATCCATTGCCAGGCCGGTTTGGTGTTCACTTTCACCGGGTCTCGCACTGATTTGGTTGGCTTTTTCCTCGGTTCCGTACCGCCGGGTAAAACTCGCAAATAAATCTTGCTGCGTTTGATAGGAGCGGTAGCCTGATACACCATAAAGAATTACACCATTTTCTTTCGCAGCAGAAAATAATTCCTCGAGCTTCGCAGCAGCTTCCTGACGCAGCATTCTTTTCTCAGCTTTTTCCTCAAAAGTAAAAGAAATGTTGACTTCAACCAGATCCGGTGGAACATAATCGGAGGGAAGCTGATTTTGTTTATTCACTAAAACAGCGATGCTGGCAACATCGTGATAATTTATCGCCTCCTTACTCGCAGCGCCGATTCTTAGCATAAAGGTATCAATCGGAACGTTTTCTGCGGATGTTTGCGAACCCTGAGAATCAGGGGAAGCATCAGGAATGCTCATTTGAATACAACCGCTTATGAAAAAAATCCCAAATAGAATGACAAGCAAAGAAAAAATCAACTTATTTTTCATCGTTTCTCCTGTATGAATCATTGAAGTTACTCAGCGGTCAGGAAACAGCGCTCAAGAGACCAAGTTTTGCCCTACTTTGTAAATATCACCGGCTCCGAGCGTAATAACGAGATCGCCTTCTTCCAGGGTTTGGTCAAGATAAGAACTGATTTCGTCAAGCGTTGGAAAATAACGGGTGGTAATTCCTTTTTCTTTCATCAAGTCGGCAAGTTTTGCTGAAGAGATCGGGTTGACTCCAGCTTTTTTTTCGCGCGCCGAGGAAAAAATTTCTGCCAGCAAAACCTCATCGGCATCCTGAAAGGCCTGAGAAAACTCATAAAAAAGTTTTTCAGTCCGGCTGAAGGTATGAGGCTGAAATACTGCCCGGATTCTTCTGTCGGGATAGGAAAGCCTTGCTCCGTCCAGGGTCGTTTGGATTTCTGTCGGGTGATGGGCATAATCGTCAACAATAACTGCCCCGTGTTTTGTGCCAAGACGTTCGAATCTTCTTTTGGTACCATTAAAGCCGCTCAGCGCCTGAAGCACGGTATCCAACGATATTCCGAGCTGAGAAGTCAGGGCTATGGCAGCTAGGGCATCCAGAATGTTATGTTTTCCTGAAACAGTCAAATGCAGCTTACCTATATTTTTTTTATTCATCATCACATCGAAACAGCTTCCGTCATTATCGAAAACAACGTTTGCAGCGCTGACATCAGCATCGGCCGAGAAACCAAAAGTTGTAACCGTTGCTCTGGTCTTAATCCTATCTATATTCGGATCGTCATGCCAGATAATCAGATTGCCCTCAGCAGGCAGCTTGCAGGCGAGTTCGGAAAAAGCGCAGACCACATCATCCAAATCCTTAAAATAATCGGGATGATCCAGTTCCATATTGGTAATAATCAGGTGCTCGGGAGAGTAATTTAAGAAGTGCCTCCGGTATTCGCAGGATTCGGCTAAAAAAAGTTCTCCCTGACCGGCATGGGCGTTGCCGCCAATACAGGGCACGTCGCTGCCTACGACAATCGTAGGGTCCAAACCTGCATCAAGCAGGATTTTTCCAGCCATGGCAGTTGTCGTAGTCTTGCCGTGAGTCCCAGTTACACAGACTCCTTTTTTCTTGGACATCAGTTTGCTCAGAAATTGAGGGTAAGTCAGTACCGGTATGTTAAGCTCTTTGGCCCGGCTAATCTCAGGGTGACTGTCGCAGTAAGCGGCAGAGGTGACAACCAAATCAGCGCCGACAACATTCTCTGGGTCAAAGTTCAGGACCTCAATGCCTGCCTTCTCTAATACAACGTCTGTAAAAAATCTTTGCGGCACATCGGATCCGGTAATCACGGCATCTTCTATCAACGGTGTAATCTGGGCAAGGGCGCTCATCCCGGTTCCTTTTATGCCAACAAAATGAATATGTAATTGCAATGTGCATCTTTCCTTCCGGTATTCTATTCCTATTACATTATACCCAAATATCTTGAAAAAGGTATCTGTCAATACGTAAATCAAAGATATTCTTCCTGAAAACAGTTAACATGAGAATTAGAGCTGTTCAGCCTTCCAACAATGCCATTAACCTCAAATCGGTAGGGAAAAGCCGCATTTAATATTATAATACAAATACGACTAAAATATAAGATTTATACGCATTTTACAGCTTAGTCTATAACTGCAATGTTTTGTCACAAGAAGGGAGGAAAAACGCAATGTCCGGATATGCAGCACTACCTGACTTTGAAATCTTAAATGGCCGGGAGCTTGACGGTCTTATCGTTAATGATAAATTTGTAAGTTATTACCAAGTAGAGTCTGCTCTTTATAATTATCCCAAAGTGTTCGAAGCAGGTGTCATCGTTAACAGCCAGGATGGTGAAAGCGTGATCCTCAAAGTATATCTTGCGCTCGAAGATTCTTTTTCGGCGAAGGAAGAAAGAGAACAATACTGCTCGGCGGTAGAACAGTACATCAGAAACAGTTTTTCATTTAAAATGCCCATCCGGGTTTTAATTCGTGAAAAACTACCAATGACCAGATCTGGGAAAATCCTACGCTCTGTTCTTCGTGATTATTAAGATAAAATATTTATAATTGAACCAAATTTAAACCAAAAAAAGACCTTCTTATAAATTGAAGGTCAAAAAATGAGACTAAATGAGTAAAACGAAGACAATATAATAATAATCATAAAATACACAAAAATCAATAAATAATATAACCAGATTATCCATCTTAAACCATAATACCGACGAAATTGTGGTTTGATTTATAACTGGAAAAAATTAATATTTTGATTTAAATAAAACAATCGAGAATCAACAAATCAAAATCAACCTGCGAATATTATTGTCTGAAGCTGCAAAAGATAGTATTGGGAAAAGGGAAATACCGTAAGGTAAATAACCTTTTTCGAAGGCTATCCGCCCTGTAGCGGAAACAGATACCCGGTCAGTTAAGCTACCGGGTATCTTCATGATCACCATGTACGGCCTAATGCCGCAGTGTCATGGATAACAAGGAGCACAAACTTTATGCCTGATTATTATGGACGTGGATTTTACCGCGGGAGAAAGAGAAGAAAATACCAACAGCACAAAGGCAGGCTGAGATCAGAAAAGCAAGGCGAATACTCTGTATAAATTGCGGATAGTTTTCAGGGGTAATCTGGTTTTTGCCGACAAATATGGAAATCAGCAGCGTAGCTGTAGCCATACTCAGCATCTGACCGAGAACCCTCATCACAGATACTGAGGCGGAGGCAATCCCGTAATAATGCTTATCTACGGAACTCATGACTGCATTGGTATTCGGAGAAGAGAATAAGGCAAATCCAATACCCAGCACCGTCAAAGCAGCGATGATCAGGAACAGAGAAGTATGCGGGCCGATAAAGGAAAGAAGAAACAAGCCTGCGGCGGTTCCAGCCATGCCCAAAGAGGCAATATTGGCAGGTTCTTTTTTATCGGAAATACGTCCGGCCAAAGGGGAAATTAAAGACTGGATAATAGGTTGGATGATCAGGATGATTCCAGCATGTTCTGAAGACATACCCTGGACGTACTGCAGATATAGACTCAGAAGAAAAGTTGCGGAGTACGATCCAGCATAATTGATCAATGCTGCGACGTTGGAAAAAGCAAAAACCCGGTTATCCTGAAAAAGCCTGATTTCTAACACGGGATTCGGGACCTTGAGCTGGCGTTTCACAAAGAAAACAAAACAAACAATGCTGAAGAGGATCAGGATAATCCCGAGAATATCGGGTAAAATGCTCGAACCATAGATAAGCGCAATCAGGGTAACGGCGAAGATCATACTGCCTGGAATATCCAGTTTATCATTTTTGGCATCGGCCCAATCGCTCTTGACATATGTAATCGTTAAAACCGTGATCAGGACCCCCAAAGGAACCAATACCAAAAAAATGCTTCTCCAGCCCCAATACTCGGTTAAGAATCCGCCTAGAAAAGGCCCGACAGCAAGTCCTACATATATGGCTGAAACATTAAAGCCCAGGGCTTTGCCGCGTTCCTGTGGTGGAAAGACCGAGGTGATCAGCGCCATTCCCGCAGTTGCGATCATCGATGCACTAATTCCCTGCAGGACTCTCATCACGATTAATAGTTCAATATTTGGGACAAAACCTGAGATTAACGTAAATGCAGTAAATGAAATTATCCCCCATTTATAAAGCCTGGTCCGGCCAAGGATGTCGGCGAATTTGCCGATAGGAAGAAGAAACACAGCCGAAGACAACAGGAAAGATGTCGCAATCCAGCTTAAAACGACAGCATCTGCTGCAAATTCCTTTTGAATTGCAGGCAGCGCGATATTGATCGATGAAATCATAAATGGAGTCAGAAAAGAACCTGCGGTTGCCATAAACAAAAGGGTGCGCTTAACCGTTTTGCTGTCATCGTGGGTGTGGTCATGACGTTCGTTCATAAATACTCCTTTTTGGTACATTTTTTGACCCTTGTTCCTTTTATTAAAACAAAAACACAAGTCCTAAATTATTATAAATGATTGTTTCTAAATCGTAAATTAATGTTTTGATGTATAAATTTTACATTTTAACGACATCCTATTAATAATTAACTTTTTAAGGAGGTTGTACATGAATATCTGGCAGAAGATTGCCCTTGCAATTATTATCATCGGGGCCATTAACTGGGGAATGATTGGCTTTTTCCAATTTGATCTTGTCAATGCCCTCCTCGGGGGGATCAGTCCGCTCCCTCCGAGAATCGTCTATGCGCTGGTCGGACTCAGCGGCCTGTATTGCATCACACTCTTATTCGTACCGAATCGCGAATATGAGAGAGAAGGACGGATCCAGCATAATCCTTAACGAGTCGGCAAAATTACTTAATAAGTCCGACAGGAAAAAGGAACCGAGTATCTCGGTTCCTTTTTCCTGTCGGGTTTTAGTCTGCATTTACAATGGTGACAGAACATAGGTGTACAGTCTTTTATTCAGCAGGTTGTCGGGCGGGAATTTTTTGGTATTTTTCCCTCGATTCTTTGTAATACCTGTTAAGTTTCCTAAGATTAACCGTCCACAGGTAAATGATATACGGTAAAAACAGCGTAAGCAGAATCGGAATTTCCGACATCAGAATAAAGTCAAAAAAACCGTGAAGCAGGATAGGAACATATAAGGATTTTCTGAGGTAAGCTCTTTCAAGATGAGGATGATTGGAGAACTTTGCCAGGGAAAGGTAGTATCCCATCGTCACACCAAGCAGCACGTGGGTCGGCACTGAGAATATTCCTCTGGAAAGGCCTACATACGGGTTGGCTGAAAAGTTTACAAGGACATACATGATGTTCTCGACTGTTGCGAAGCCAAGCGCGGCAAATACGGCATAGACAATTCCGTCTAGTTTTTCATCAAACGCCGGATTCCGATAGACTGTCCGCAGGACGACTGCCCTTTTGAAAAATTCTTCGGTCAGTCCCGCAACGACAAAGGCATTGAAAAAAGCTGCCGCTACCCCGGTAAAGATGTTCACGGATGTCAGAAATTTTTCAAACAGCACGATCGGGATGACTGCCAGCGCTCCCAGGATAAAAACTTTTATAAGAAGATACAAAGGCTCTTTATCGAAACGGTCGGTATAATAGACTGCCAGGGCTAGAGCAATGACCGGAGTAAGTGCAATTACCAATATTCGCAGATCTAATAGCAAAAAGACCACATCCTTTTTTGTAAGTTTATCTCCTGTGAAGTACATCTTCAACATGTAAGCAGCCTGAATATGTTAAATTTTATTATTTGCAGCCGGAGCATTAAACATTCCTTATAAATTTTCTCATTTTCCCACATTTTTGATTATTTTACCCTTAACAAATTATTTTTCTTATGTTATACTGTTAAAGCTTATGGGTTACCAAACATGCCGATGTGGCTCAGGGGTAGAGCAGCTCACTCGTAATGAGCAGGTCGTCGGTTCGATTCCGACCATCGGCTCCACAAGTATTAAGACCTCTAGGGTTTTTCCTTGGAGGTTATTTTTGTGTTTGTATGCGTATTGTGTGCCAGGAAAATTTACAATTTATTAATAGTTTTTTACTCAGTTTTACAAATCGACCTTTGAAGTTAACCTTTTTTACTTGTGCATGAAAACATGCACCAAAACGCAAGATTTTTTAATAAAAGCTTATGCATGTACTATTTTAGCGCAAAATACCATTGATTACCAAGGTTCATGCAGGTTTTGATAGTTTTGAGCAGCCCCTATTTTACTAATTGCTAAAATAAGCAACAAGTGGAACGCATCTGGTTGCTTTTTTAATATTTGAATTTATTCTAAATGTCATCCTTTTGGCTCCTGCTTCGGAATGCTCCTATGTCCCGATCAGTGAGCTGGTATTGTGATTTCTCAAAATTGAAGTTCAGATCGAAGGACTTTAGTTTCCCGCATCGATCTTCAATATTCTGTACAATTTTTGTAGTAGTTTCGCTCAACATAAGACATAGATCGTCTTTTGTAAATCCATTTTTTCTGATTATCATTTTGCAGCCCTTTACTAATATATTTATAGACAGAGTTTCCTGTGAAAGTGGTAATCCTTCATCTGGATAGGCATAATATCAATGGTGACATTTTGGTTTGCTATAGCCAATGCAAAAAAGATGGAATAATGCATGATAATCCATGATAATGCATAGAACCATACCTAGAACTGTCTTGACAACATAAAGAATACATGATAGATTTTAGTTTAATTAAATTGCAATGTATCTGCTCACAACTCGTTTGTCTGGAGATACAAGGCTCGTTTTTTACCCGACCGCAAGGTATATCCGAGTGGAAAGGCGCTCATCCGGCATGTGTGTTTTCTTTTTTTGCCGTTTTGCTCCCTTTCCGTGGCTTGCGGAAAGGGAGTTTTTGATTTTTAAAGGAGGCCAAACCTATGAACAAAAGAATTGGTATTATCGGCATTGTGGTTGAAGATCTCTCTTGTGTGGAGCATATCAATGCGATTCTGCATGAATATGCCGGACTGGTCGTCGGACGGATGGGAATTCCCTACGGAGAACGGGGCGTATCAGTTATCTCGCTGATTGTCGACGGCAGTAATGATGAAATCAGCGCGCTGACCGGCAAACTGGGCAGAGTCTCCGGCGCGTCCGTTAAATCCATGATTACAAAAAGCAATAAGTAATTTGAAGGGACGCAAAATATGAATTTTTTTGATAAATATCAAAAGGAATTCGAGGAGTACGACAAGCTTGACCATGATTTTATTAACGACGACAAGATATGGGAACAGCTGAACAAATGGCACAACCCGTCTAGAGAAGACGTGCGTCGCGTGCTAAAAAAAGCGGAGCAGTGTGTACGGCTCGAGCCGGAGGAAACAGCGATTCTTATCCAAAACAAGGATGAGGATACGATACAGGAGATGTATGAACTTGCCCATCAGCTGAAAGAAGAGGTTTACGGAGACCGTATCGTGTTTTTCGCGCCGCTTTATATCAGCGATGAATGCGCGAACAACTGCAAATACTGTGGTTTCCGCTCAAGCAACACGGCGATGCACCGCAAAACGCTCAGTATGGATGAAATCGAGCAGGAAGTGCGGATCATGATAGAAGAAGGCCAGAAACGTACTGTACTCGTTTATGGCGAATCTCCCGCAACCGAAGTGGATTTCATGTGCGATACGATCAAAAAAGTCTACAGCGTAAAAGCACAGCACGGTGAAATCCGCCGCGCAAACATTAACTGCGCGCCGCTCACCGTCGAAGAGCTGAAAAAACTTCAGGAAGTCGGTATCGGCACGTTCCAGGTCTTTCAGGAAACCTACCACCATGAAACTTATCATAAAATACATCCGGCCGGGACCATCAAGGGGCATTACCGCTGGAGACTTTACTGTATGGACAGGGCACAGAAGGCCGGCATCGACGATATTGGACTCGGCGTTTTGTTTGGCCTGTACGACTGGCGTTTTGAGGTCATGGCCCTTTTATACCATACCATTCATCTGGAGGAAACTTTCAACGGTGTGGGACCGCACACAATCTCATTCCCCAGAATTACTTCGGCAACCGGTACGCCGTTTTCCGATCACCCTGAGTATGCGGTCAGCGACAGCGACTTCAAAAAACTTGTTGCCGTCTTGCGCCTGTCCGTCCCATATACTGGCATGATTTGTACTGCACGTGAACCGGAAAAAGTGCGCAGGGAGGTAATCTCGTTTGGGGTTTCACAGATCGATGCTGGAACGCGCATTGGCGTCGGCGCTTATGCACAGTCCAAGGATGCAAACCAGCTTCCCGACAAAGAGCAGTTCTCCATCGGCGATTCGCGTGCACTGGATGATGTTATCGGCGAAATATGCGATATGCAGTTTATCCCCTCTTTTTGCACGGCATGCTACCGTGCAGGCCGTACGGGAGAACATTTTATGAAGGTCGCAAAATCCAGGTTCGTACATAACTACTGCATACCGAACGCCATTTTCACGCTGAAGGAATACCTGCTCGACTATGCGTCGGATGAAACAAGGGCCAAAGGCGAAAAAGTTCTCAAACAGCATGTCGAGCGGTTTAAAGGTGATCCAGCCTACGACACGATACTTGAGAATTTAAAGCGGCTGGAAAAAGGCGAACGTGATTTACGCCTGTAGGAGAAGTCTATGGATTTAAGTCTAAAAGACCCGGAAGGGTTCTCAAAATGGATGAATTCAGCAGTAAAAAAGGAACTTTCCGATATTATCCGGTATTTTTTTGAGGAAGCAACGGCAGAAGAATGGTCGGTGATGTCCTCTTATGCAAATGAGCTGCGGGAAAAATATTATGGCAAAAAGGTTTACTTTAGGGGGCTGATTGAGTTTTCCAGCTTTTGCAGGAACGATTGTTTCTACTGCGGACTTTGCAGAAGCAACCGAAGTGCCAAAAGGTACCGTTTGACGCCGGAGGAAATTTTTGATTGCTGCCGGACGGGCTATGATCTGGGTTTTCGCACCTTTGTGCTGCAAAGCGGCGAAGATAAGTATTTTACAGACGCGCGGCTGTGTCACACCATATCAGGGATCAAGGAGTTTTTTCCGGATTGTGCGGTGACCCTTTCAATGGGAGAGCGAAGTTTCGCTTCCTATAAATACCTATTCGATGCCGGGGCTGACCGGTACCTTCTGCGTCACGAAACGGCCGATGAGGCCCATTACGTCAAACTACATCCGTCGGAACTCAGCTTAAAAAATCGCAAACAGTGCCTATATCATCTAAAGGAAATCGGCTATCAGGTCGGAGCCGGCTTTATGGTGGATTCTCCTTTCCAGACCTTCGATACACTGGCGGAGGATTTTCTGTTTCTGAGAGAACTGAAACCCCAAATGATCGGCATCGGTCCGTTTATTCCGCAAAAGGATACAAGGTTCCGGGGTTATTGCACGCCGTCCTCCAGTCGGACATTGGCCCTGCTGTCCCTTATCCGGATCATGCTGCCGAAAACCCTTCTGCCTGCTACTACAGCGCTCGGCACCATCGACCCCCTGGGGCGTGAAAAAGGACTAAAGGCCGGTGCCAATGTCGTCATGCCCAATCTTTCCCCGGTTAAGTACCGCAGGGATTATGCTTTATATGATAATAAAATCTGTACCGACGAAGAGGCGGCCGAATGCCTTTCCTGTCTTGCACGGCGTATTACGTCGGTCGGTTATATACCTGATTTTTCACGCGGGGACTATATAGACTTTTTAGGGAAGGATTCATCATGCGGATAGAACAAGACATGCTGGGTGAGATGCAAATCAGTGACGGCGCGTATTATGGAATTCACACGGCGCGCGCGATGCAGAACTTCAAAATTACGGGCGTGCCGATTCACGCCGCGCTGGTTGACGCACTGGTATGCGTCAAAAAGGCCGCGGCAATTACAAACCGCGACATCGGCGCTTTGGACGGAAATATTGCGGGCGCGATCATAGCGGCATGTGACGAAATCCTTTCGGGTGCACTGATGGATCATTTTGTTGTTGACTGCATGCAGGGCGGAGCGGGCACCTCCGCAAATATGAATGCAAACGAAGTGATCGCGAACCGTGCCATCGAACTGCTTGGCGGACGCAAGGGCGACTATACCCTTGTTCATCCACTGGATCATGTAAACTTTCATCAATCGACAAACGACGTGTTTCCAACCGCAGTGCGCATCGCTGCTATTCGCCTGCTTATGCCTGTTACGGAGCAGTTTGCCGCGCTGCAAACCGCGCTTCAGGATAAGGAAGAGGAATTCTCCGATATCTTAAAGGTAGGCCGAACGCAGCTTCGGGACGCAGTTCCCGTCACGCTCGGTCAGGAATTCGGAGCGTGGGCACAGGCCGTTTCACGCGATCGCTGGCGGCTTTATAAGGCGGAGGAACGGCTCCGGCAGGTCAATATCGGAGGAACTGCCGTGGGAACCGGAATAAACGCCTCCAAAGCTTATATTTTCGCAATGATCGAACGTCTGCGGGAGCTCACGGGAATCGGCTTGGCACGGGCTGAATACATGATGGACCCTACGCAAAACTGTGACGTATTTGTCGAGGTTTCCGGCCTTTTGAAAGCGGCGGCGGTCAGCCTTACAAAAATTGCGAATGACTTACGGCTTTTGTCCTCGGGTCCGTGCGCGGGAATCGGCGAAATTGTTTTACCCGCCATACAGGCCGGCTCCTCGATCATGCCGGGCAAAGTCAATCCAGTGATGTGTGAAGCCGTAAATCAGGCAGCTTTTCAAATCATGGCGGACGATATGGCGGTAACTCTGGCGGCACAGGCGGGGCAGCTTGAATTGAACGCCTTTTTGCCCCTGATTGCAAAAAACCTATTTGACATGCTTGATCTGCTTGGGTCTGTTCTTCCCCTCTTCATCGGCCGTTGCATCAGAGGAATTCAGGCTAACAGGGAAAGCTGCCTGCAAAAACTGAACGATAGCTTTACCCTGGTAACGGCTTTGAGCGGATACATCGGGTATGACAAAGCGTCCGAAGTTGCTGCCCTGTGTCGAAAAACAGGCAAATCGGTAGGGGAAATCGTGCTGGAACAACACCTGATGGACAAACAGATGCTGAATGAAATTTTAAAACCAGAACGGCTTACGTCACCCGGAGCCGCAATGGAAAAGGAGAAAGGGCAATGGAAAATATGAACGCAACACCTATGGCAAGCCGGTTTGCTATAGGGCTTTTCGGAAAGAGGAATGCCGGGAAATCCTCTCTTATCAACGCTATCACCGGGCAGGACATTGCGATTACTTCCGATGTGCCGGGGACGACGACGGATCCCGTTTATAAGGCTATGGAGCTTTTGCCGATCGGGCCGGTCGTATTGATTGATACCGCAGGACTCGATGACGTGGACGGACTTGGAGCGCTACGTGTTGAGAAAACCTATGAAGTTTTGCGGAAATGTAACCTCGCAATTGTTGTCGCTGATGTACAGTTAGGCATCTCGGAGTTTGAGGTAGAATTTATAGAACAACTCAAACGACGAAAGATTCTGGCCGTTTGCGTACTGAATAAATGCAACAAAGGAGTGCCTGACGCAGGCGAGCTTGAGAAGCTGAAAGAGCTTGCCGGGATCCCGCTGATATGCGCAAGCACAATAAACGGATTTGGGATTGATGAAATAAAAAAGCAAATCGTTGCAAATTCTGGACTTGAGGATGCGGAACCGGCGTTGGTCAGCGATTTGATCCACGCGGGCGACATTGCCGTACTAGTGACACCCATCGACAAGTCGGCTCCCAAAGGTAGGCTGATACTTCCTCAGCAGCAGATGATCCGCGATATCATCGAAAGCGATGCGATGGTGATCGTAACAAAAGAGCACGAGCTCAAGCTGACGCTCGAACGTTTAAAGACGCCCCCCGCCATCGTGATTACGGATTCACAGGCCTTTCTTAAAGTGTCCGCGGACACCCCTCCCGGGATTCCCATGACATCGTTTTCAATTCTGTTCGCACGGCAAAAGGCGGACCTCGCGGAAATGGTGCGGGGTGTCAGGCGCATTGAAAAGCTGGCCCCTGGGGACAAGGTTCTCATTGTCGAGGGTTGTACCCATCACCGTCAGTCGGACGACATCGGTAAAGTAAAAATCCCGCGCTGGATACACCAGATCGCGGGCGGAGGAATTGAATTTGAATGGGCAAGCGGCGCCTGTTTTCCAAAGGATATCTCCGGATATGCCGTGATCATCCACTGCGGCGGCTGTATGTTGAACCGCAGGGAAATGCAGTACCGCGTGCAAAAAGCGCGGGAATGTGGCACATCAATCACGAATTACGGAATATTGATTGCATACGTAATGGGCATTCTCCCAAGGGCATTAAGGCCCTTTCCCTCCGCAAGTCTGGCTTTGGAAGAAGTTGAGCCGATTAAATAAGCAAACATTTAACATGAATTGGAATGCGGACAACTTATATCCAACCCGGGGGCTACCGGCGACAACCTTGTTAAATATGCATGCGTTTGGCTAGTTCTGCCTTGATATTTTCCCCTTGAAAGATCAGGATCGCAGACAGGAATATGATGCTGACGGCAACAGAGATTACAGAAGGGTATAGCACATGAATCCAGTCAAACAAGAGGAATATTACCGGAATGATGCCGAGAAGACCATCTAACAGAAAATAAGTAATGTAATCCCTGGCCCTGAGCTTCATAATTTTCGCTGTTACATACAGCACGAACATAGCGGAAACAAACAAAATAGGAACAACAAAGTCTAGGGACCAGCCCCGCCAGCCGGTTCCCCAGTCCCAGACAACACTAAGAAAAGATAAAATGGTTACCTGCCACATGATATTCTTGGTAATATGATGTCTTTTCTTAATGACGATAATCAAACTCAGCCACATGCTGATGAGACCGAATAAAGCAAAAACAGGCCAGTTTATACTCGAGGGAAATAACGCATAGACCACAAAACTGACGACCAGAGCAACGACAGAGGCAAAAATCATAATCCGCAGGGCTAGGTGCCGTTCATAGAACGGAGGAACCACCGGATAGATTTCCTGCTGACCGCAGGCACCATCGTCTCCCGGCAGAATATTTCCGCATAGGGGACAATCCTTTTTATTACCGCGTACGCGGACCTGGCAGTGGCTGCAATATTGCATAAAGATGATCCTCTCTGTTTACTCAATTAAAGATTGCTTGTAATTTCAATGTCGATGCCTTTTTCCGAAAGGAACTCAAAAAAAGTTCGTTGGATTTCAGTTTCCCGGAAGGGTGAACTAAAACTCACAGACAGCCTGTCATTGTAGGAGCATATGCTGATATGAGGCATCCTAGCGCTGCTGCAGAGGCTAAACTGCCGAATATAGCGTTTGAATTCCTCTGGAAGCAAGATTTGACCAATATTCGTTATTGCCGCAGTGATCCCCCTGTCAGCAATTTTACTGGCCAGGCGCAGCGAATAATCCTTGAAAGGTAAAGGAATAATCCGGGTAAGAAGATTCTTTTCAATTGACATTAATTGATTTAAGTGTTGATTTAAGCTTTCTGCAGTAAGCTCTTTTCGAAAGTCCTCGCTTACGCCTCGAATCACGTCTTGAAAATCGAAGCTTTCTTGACCAAAGGCATAACCAATATTCATCGTGCTAAAAAAATTTCTGGTTGTTTCAGATTGGAAAAAATTCCGCAAATTAATCGGGACGGACAAAACGACGGGATCATTCTTCGTGCGTACAGGTCTTTCTTTATGTAGGGCATAAATAAACAAGGCGGCAATAAAAACAGTCAAAGTAGCATTATATTCATGTGCTAATCCCAAAGCTGCCTTGGCAGACATCGAACCTTCGATTACTTTCACTTTGTTTTCATCCAGCCTGGTTCCACGGATGCGATAAGTCCGGGCCGTTTTTGCTTTGTTCGGGTTATCCATCAGCTTCAGAATATCTAGATCCCGGCCTTCAAAATACCTGCCGAAACTGTCATCCATTTTTTCGCTGATCGAGGCGTTTGGCTTGAATTCAGGGATTTGGTCCGCAGAGGCTTCCTTATGCCGCAGCCGGATATACTGATAGACCAGGGTTCTCATGAACCAGAGCGCCCCAGTACCGTCAGATAAAGCATGAAAAATTTCCAGATTGATTCTGTTGTGGTAATAGGACACCCGGAAAAGCAAATTCTTTCTGTCATCAAGATAGATCGGAGCACAGACCGGATCAGACTCCCTTTCAACTACCGGATGCAGGTCGCTGGTCTGAAAATAATACCAGAATACGCCTTTCCTTAAGACGGATTTGTAAAACGGAAAATAATCCATCGTAATATTCAGGGCTTCCTGCAACATTTCAGGATCTACAGCGTTATAGAGTTCACAGGCCAGCCGGAATACTTTCGTGTCTTTATTGCTGCATGTTGCCGGAAAGATCTTAGAGGCATTATCCAGTCTAGTCCACTCAACGCTCTTTCGCTGTCTCATTCGATCACCTTTCTGATATCGTACTATGTTAATCCTAAAATTAGAATATTGAGAATCTGCTCGTCATCATATTATAATTTTTAGGTTGACAATGTACTGTCATCTAAAAAAGAATTAATCACCTTATAGCATGTGATGAGGTGCTCCGTGTTCCATGCTAGCGAGAAGAAACCATGAACCGCGTCTTTCATTCGGTATATCCTGACATCGTTGCCGGATTCCCTCAGACGTATTCCATAAGCCTCCCCCTCATCGCGGAGTGGGTCAAATTCAGCCGTGATAATCAGTGTCTGGGGCTGATTCGATAAATCTTTGGCTAAGAGTGGTGCCGCGTAAGGGTTGTTGCGGTCTTCTTCTCTTTGAACATATAGATCCATATAATCCTGAATGCGTTTGGCAGTTAATATATAATCTGTACCATTCTCCCGTATAGACGGAAATGGAGAGCTTGGGCTATGATCAATATAGGTTGCGGGATAGATGAGTATTTGACGGGGGGGCAGAAATTCACCCCTGTCTCTGGCCATTAAAGACACGGCTGCTGCCAGATTGCCGCCCGCACTGTCCCCAATCAAGGTAATATCCTTGGGACTGCATTGCAGTAGATCATGGCGTAAGGATAACTCCCTGGCAACATGATAACATTCCTCAATGCCGGCTGGGAAGGGGTTTTCCGGCGCTAAAAGATAATCTACGGAAATAACCGTATGATTGGTCTGATCCGCCATTTTGGCACAGACATTGGTGTAGGAATCAATATCTCCAGTAACCCATCCTCCGCCGTGAAAGAAGATTAGAACTCTGGGGATTTCTTGGTTTTCAGGACGAAAAATCCGCACCGGGATTTCTCTTGAAGCAACAATGATCTTATGGTCCAATAAATTGTACAGCGGCTTAAAATATGGATGTACAACCTTCTGGACTTTCCGGTAGATCTTATAGGTCTTCTTAATATTTACATCCGGATAGGACAGTGCTTTTAAAAGCCTTTTTCTGAAGCGTTTCATTGAACGACCTCTCTTTCTCTGTGCTATCCTATCCTGATTCCATTATAATCGAAAAACGCAAGTCTATCGATTATAATTCCACATTCGCTGGCGGCAATTTGTTCCCTTATTTGATGCTTGTCCATATACTGATGAAGGGGGGGATTGGAATGAATGATCCCTGCGATTTGAACCATCAGATAAGGACACAGCGTCTGGCCCTCCAAATAGCGAGGAATTTAGGTATTGTCAAGGAGGAACAATTAAAGCCAATTAGTATTGCTTCACGACTTCACGATATTGGGAAAATAAGCATCCCCTCAGACATTCTCCTGAAACCCGGAAAATTAACTGATTCAGAATTTGCGGTGATCCGGATGCATCCCGAAATTGGTTGTGCGGCAATATCTAGGGTCAATTTCCCATGGCCGATCGCTGAAATCATTCTTGAGCACCATGAAAATATGGATGGCTCGGGGTATCCCCGCGGTTTAAAGGGGCAGGAAATACGATTTGAAGCCAAAATTATCAGAGTTGCGGATACAATCGATGCGATGGCAAGTGATAGAGCATACAGGGCAGCCCAGCCGAAGCAGGAAATCATTTCGGAGTTAAACCGCGGAAAAGGACTCATTTATTGCAAGGAAATCTGCGAAGCTGCGATAGCCTATCTGACAGCCGAATCATAATGAAATAATAAAAAAATTCAAAAATAATAATTAAAATGAAGAGAAAATAAGCCCAAAGAAATACCAGACAGCATGTATTATCTGGTTTTTTCTTTGGGCGAATCTTTTGCCGGGCAGCTGGTTCTTACTTGCTTTTTTTAAAAGCCAATAAGACCAGTTCTTCATTGTTTGCTTTGTATTGAGAATTCAGGGTTGATTCAGTTTGTTTGACCTGATTCAGCTGAGTCTGATCAAGTTGGGCAAAATCCATATGCATGACACTGTCCACGGCTTAAGACCTCCTTAAATTAAAAGCGGTGTTCATATAAGTCAATCCCGCCCAATATCATATGGGCTAGACCAAACCCGATGATTCCTGCACTGATTAAAGGATATACTTCCCTTTTGTTCATACCGTTTTTTTTCATATCTTTGACCCTTAAGGCAACACCGGCTGCTGTGACTGCAGTTCCTAATGCGCTGGGTATCAAGCCTTCCCGCATCGTCATTCCCTCCTAAATTAAAATTCTATCTTTAGCTTTAACCAATTTAGCAAATTTTATTAGCTGTCTTTAAATGAAATTTTTTGACAATTGATAGAATCTCTAACTTAGATAGAAAAATACCCCTGCGTCCAGGGGCATTAGATAAGTTTGCGCCAAGTCTAATTAAATATGTATCTCAGCCTACTTTAGCATAATAAAATATTGATGGTCAATAGATTTTGCCAAGTACTGGGTATGGTGAATAAAAAATATTTTACTAATTACAGAAAAAGGTATAAAATGGTACTTGTTGTAAATGCGCCCGGCTAGTCATTCCGGCTGTTTTCTGGTCCAGCGGTTGCTATCCCGGAGACGGTATTTTTCCATCATTCCTTCAAAGGATTTTTCAAGGTCTATCTGAAGCGAATTGGCCATACATATGATGATGAACAGAATGTCGGCCATTTCCAACGCAAGATCACCCTCCTGCTCGGACGGTTTCTTGGGTTTTTCTCCGTAACGATGATTAACCTCTCTGGCCAGCTCGCCAACTTCTTCGATCAGCCGGAGCATCATCGAAGAGGGCTGCCAGTAACCTTCTTCAAATTGGGAAATCCAATTATCGACTTCTTTTTGCCAATCTTTGATATCCATCGCGAACAGTACTCCCTTGCAGTTTATTGTAAGTTCAATTTTAAGGGAATTTTTCCTGTCGGGCAAGGAATTTAGGGATTAATGTAGAATCATGATCCATTGATCTATTTTTAAGGAGTGAGACAGTGGCATATCTGCAGACGTTTGCACAAATGGTTCAATGGAAAGATTTCGTAGATATTGTCGTTGTCGCGATCATTATCTATCAATTGCTTATGTTGATTAAAGGAACAAGGGCCGTCCAATTAATCAAGGGTCTTTTTGTGTTTATGGTCATCTCTCTGATTGCGAGGCAGCTTGGTCTGACGACGCTGAACTGGATGGTGGAAAAAGTCTGGACCATGCTGGTTGTTGCGCTGCCTGTCGTTTTTCAGCCTGAGTTAAGAAGGACCCTGGAACAGATTGGTAGAGGTAAGTTTATTACCATGCACCCGGCGACAACCGGACCTGAGGAGTATAAGAAGCTGATCGAGGAAATTGTCAGGTGCAGTCAGGTTTTATCGCAAAGCCGTATTGGCGCTTTGATCGTCCTTGAAAAAACAACCGGGATTCAGGAATATGTTGAGACCGGTGTTAAAATTGATGGGGTTGTCTCTTCAGAGTTCCTGGTTAACCTATTTATTCCAAAGTCGCCGCTCCATGACGGCGCGGTGATTATCCGTGGGGACAGAGTTGCGGCTGCAGGTTGTTTTTTACCTTTGACCCAGGATAATGGACTGCAGAAGGATTTGGGGACCAGACACAGAGCTGCTTTAGGGCTTTCAGAAGTATCAGATGCGCTGGTTATCATCGTATCTGAAGAAACTGGTGTCGTTTCTACGGCAAAAAACAGCAGGCTCACCCGCTTCCTCGATGAAAAGAGCCTCCGCGATCTTTTAAAGAATGAGATCCTGGTCGAAAAAGCTTCCGGGCACAATCTGTTCCGAAGAGGTGACAACAATGCCAATACGTGATATTTTACGGCGAAACCTTGGATATAAAGTGATCTCTCTGGTCCTGGCGATTGTTTTCTGGGTATGGCTGACCAGCCAGAATAATTCCTCGATTTTTTCAAAGAATATTGATACCCGGCAGCTGGTGTTTTACAACCAGCCCTCCAATATTGGGATCATATCGCCGGTTCCGACGATTACGATCCGAATTGACAGTTCCTCCCAAGAAAGCAGTGTCAAAGACCTGGTTGCTTATGTCGACCTCAAAGACGCTGTAGCCGGGGAATCCACCTATGATGTTCAAATTAATGCACCGCAAGGTATAAAAGTTGTAGAAATCAGTCCGAAAACAGTGACATTAAAGCTGGATCGGCTTGAAGACAAGATTGTCAAGGTTCAGGCCAACGTTAAGGGTGAACCGGCTTCCGGCTATGAGGCAGGCGAACTGTTATTCACTCCTTCCGTGGTGAATGTACGGGGACCTGCATCGGTCCTGGCCAACCTTACAAGCGTCACCGTCGATGTAGAATTTACAGATCTCACAGAGAGCAAAAGTGTGGTTAGGCCGGTCTACTTTACTGATAACCAAAATGCAGGGATTTTTGACGCGAATCCGTACCCTACACTGCAGGCTTTTCCCGATACTGTTGAGGTAATCATGCCGGTATATGCAAAAGGGACGGCGAGTAAAACTGTGCCGCTCCGGGTGGCAACTAAAGGGACACCTGCGGATGGAATGGAAGTACGGCTCGTGACTCCGCTTCCGTCACAGGTTCAGCTCGTTGGTAAAGAGGAAGAACTTAAAGCGGTCGAATATTTAAATCTTGGGACTGTTGATATCAGCGGAATTACCAGCACCAAAACCATTAATGTTTCCCTGAATTCAATTGTTTTGCCTAAAGGAGTGTCTTTCAGTAAGGGAACCAAAATCAGCGTCATGGTTTATGTCGGTGCCAAAGCGGAGAATGAGATCCTGAAAGCGATACCGGTCGGGATTAAAAATATTCCCGACGGACTGACTGCTGATAACATTCAGCCGATCGATGTCACGGTCAGCGGATATCCGGATATTCTTAAAGCGCTGAAACAAGAGGATATTTCCTGTTGGATAGATGCTAAAGGCCTGAAAGAAGGGACATACTCCGACGTATTGGTACTGTGGGAAGTCCCATCTGGGGTGACAATGGTTAGCATACCCAAAGTGCAGCTTGTTCTGAAGGCAAGCACAGCAACTTCCGGAGATAATAAAGAATAGAGTTGGATAGATTGAATCTGATTTGGTCGGATCTAAAGCTGCCTGTGGACCAGGACGAGGGGGAACTGCCGTATATTCTGGCCCGCAGATTAAGAGTGTCACGCGAAAAGATCAATAACCTGCGGATACTACGGCGTTCTGTTGACGCACGCCAAAAGCCGGAGCTTTTTTTTGTTTATACCGTTGAGTTTTCTGCGCAGATTTCCGGTCCGGAATTAAGAAAAGCAATGGTCCATTATCCGCGGCTGAAAGAAAAAGTGTTTGTCCCGGAGCACCCGCTAAATGGCTACCCGGCGTCCAAACTTGCTTTCCGGCCGATTGTGGTGGGGACAGGACCTGCCGGATATTTTGCTGCGTTGGCCCTGGCCCGGAAAGGCTACAGGCCGCTGGTGTTGGAACGTGGAGACAAAGTTGAAGACAGAAGCGGAACAGTTGAACGCTTTTGGAATACAGGAACCCTCGATCCGGAGAGTAATGTCCAATTTGGGGAAGGCGGTGCCGGGACATTTTCCGATGGCAAGCTGACCACCCGGATTGATGACCGAAGAGTACGGGAAGTATTGGAAAGTTTTGTGGAATTCGGAGCCAGCCCCGAAATTCTGTATGCGGCCAAACCACATATCGGAACCGATATACTGAAGAAGGTCGTCGCGGCAATGCGGGCTAAAATTGAAGCTTTGGGCGGTGAGGTGCTCTTCCGGACCAAAGTGACCGGTTTGAAGACCGTCAACAATCAACTGGAGGCTGTGGAGATCGATGGCGCGGAGACGATCCCGGCTGAAACGGTGATTCTAGCAGTCGGACATAGTGCGCGGGACGTTTATCAGTTCCTGAAGGTTCTTGGCGTGCAGCTAGAAGCGAAGCCTTTGGCGGTCGGCCTGCGAATCGAGCACCGGCAGGAATATGTCAACCTGACTCAATATGGGGGCCCTTTCCACGCTCGGCTAGGTCCGGCAGACTATCAGCTGACCTATAAAGATATAAGCAGCGGCCGAGGCGCTTATACGTTTTGCATGTGCCCCGGCGGACAGGTGATTGCGTCTTCTTCCGAAGACGGAGGGATCGTCACCAATGGGATGAGTAACTTTTCCAGGGACACTGCCATTGCGAACAGTGCGGTTGTTGTGACAGTCAGTCCGAAGGACTTTGCTTCTAGCGACCCATTAGCAGGGATTGATTTTCAGAGAGAATGGGAGCAGAAGGCTTTTCTGGCCGGAGGAAGGAATTACTGGGTACCCGCTCAGTCGGTACAGGATTTTTTGCGGAATCGGCTGACTAAGGAATTTCCGCTTGTACCGACGTACCGGCCGGGATATACATCGGTGGATCTGCATACGATTTTGCCGGATGAAATCGGCTGCGTGCTCAAGAGAGCCCTGCTGGCCTTTGATCAGAAAATGAAAGGTTTTGCCGGTGTCGAGGCCACACTTTCTGGAATCGAATCCAGAACGAGTGCACCTGTCAGGATCCTGCGCAATGAATCAGGCCAGTCCGTAAACCTGAAAGGTCTGTTTCCGGCAGGAGAAGGAGCTGGGTACGCCGGCGGGATCACCAGTTCGGCGGTCGATGGACTCAGGGCTGCCGAAAAATTGATGGCGCAGTATGCGCCCAAAGAGTAAGAAAAGTTGGAAAGTCCAAAAAAATAAACCAATTTACAGTATATATAACCTTAAGTTGACTGGAAATGAAAGGGGAGCTTGAATTTGGCCAGACTTTTTGGAACGGATGGAGTCAGAGGAAAAGCAAATACGGAGCTTACGCCGGAGCTTGCTTTCAAACTTGGAAAAGCAGGAGCCTACGTTTTGGGAAAAAGGCAGGAAAAAGCCAAAATTGTCATTGGCAAGGATACCCGGATATCAGGAGATATGTTGGAGGCAGCGCTGGCAGCAGGTATTTGTTCGATGGGAGTCGATGTACTGAAGGCTGGAGTCCTTCCAACGCCGGGCATTGCATTTTTGACGCGGACGTTGGAAGCAAGTGCCGGTGTTGTCATTTCGGCGTCGCATAACCCTTATGAGGACAACGGTATTAAATTTTTTGCCGGAAGCGGATTCAAACTTTCGGACGAGTTGGAAGATGAGATTGAAGATACACTGAAGAGGATTGATGAGCTGGAATTACCTTCAGGCGGTGACATTGGCAGCATTGTGGAAGTCGAGAATGCGTCGGAGAAATATGCCGCATTCCTGAAAAAAACCTCCGTATCCCTGAAAGGGCTTAAAATCATTCTGGATTGCGCCAATGGCGCGGCTTATGAAGTGGGCCCAAAAGTACTGGCCGATCTCGGTGCTGAGGTCATACCACTCTATAACCAGCCTGACGGGATCAATATTAATGTTCACTGCGGTTCGACGCATCCGGAAGCGCTCGCTAAAGAAGTCCTGCAGCATGGTGCGGATCTCGGGCTGGCCTGTGACGGAGACGCGGATCGGATCATTGCTGTTGATGAGAACGGCAATATTCTTGATGGCGATGCGATCATGGTGATCTGTGCGCGAGCCCTGAAAGACAAAGGGAAGCTGGCCCATGATTCGCTGGTTGTAACCGTGATGAGTAACATGGGACTGCATAAAGCTCTCCGCAAAGCTGGCATCCGGATCCTTGAGACCAAGGTCGGGGATCGCTACGTCATGGAGAGACTGCTGGAATCTGGCGCAATCCTCGGTGGGGAACAGTCCGGCCACCTTATTTTTCTGGAACACAATACGACGGGTGACGGGCTGCTCTCTGGTCTGCAGCTGTTGTCCGTAATAAAAGAGAAAAAAGCCAAGCTGTCCGAGCTGGCCAAACAAATGAAACGATTCCCGCAGGTCCTGGTAAATACCAGCGTCGGTAATAAAGACAAGATTATGCAGAATGAGCAAGTGAATCTGAAGGTCAGAGAGGTTCAGGAAAGCCTGGGCGAGGACGGCAGGATCCTTGTTCGTCCGTCCGGTACGGAGTCTCTGATCCGGGTCATGCTGGAAGGACCGGACCAGCAGGAGCTAACCAGGCTGGCTGAAGAAGTCGTCAAGGTGGTCAGGATTGTCGATCAGAATGACCTTGGCTGAAAAGGGTTAGAACCCTTTGACGGAAAATGTAATAGAATAAAAATGTAATAGACCGGCACCAACCAAGTTTTCTTTCAGATAATCTTCAGATGATCTTGAGAAAATAAGTCTGTACCTATTTTCTCATATGGATTATAATAGGAAAGTCGGAAGCATTGCTGGTCTGTTACATTGATAGATAATTGACTGCTTATGAGGAGATGGTTGGGAAATAGGTCAGGGATTAAAAAATGAATAGTGGATGATTTTGACGGTTTACAGTATACAGTTTACACTGCGGATTTTTCCGCACAAAAAATGTAGCGCCAGAGCCCATTTGGGTTGACGAGGAAGAGGTTAATCGAAGTTTTCGGCGGGTGCCTCTCGGTGGCTTGTCATCGTTAGATTCGTTGCAAATCCGGAAAGCAATTTCCGGGACAAGAGCGGATCAAACAGGAAGAAGGTTTTCTTCGCGGAATCCCTTTAGTTGTCCGTACTTTCCTACGCCCGATTGCGAAGCAGTTGGGAAAGAAGTCACGAACAGGATTAAAAGGTCTTGACTTGTTTTGATTTGTCTTGCCTTGTTATATCTTCTCTCACTTTATGTTTGTATGTTAGAGATTTGTAGCCGTCCTTGACGGCTATTTTTTATGGCTGACGAAAATATAATGTTATAGACACGTCATGAATGAGACAACAACTAAAAAATTATTAAATTTTAAACGAGGAGAACAAAAAACATGTGTGGTATTGTAGGATATTTTGGAGAGAAATCGGCTGTTCCGATTTTGGTTGAAGGTCTAAGAAAGCTTGAATATAGGGGATATGATTCCTCGGGCATAGCGGTCATGGAAGAAGGCGGGATCCGGATCACCAAGAGTGTTGGGAAACTTGTCAATTTAGAGGAAAAGCTAAGCAACCGCACTTACAATGCAAAAATCGGAATCGGCCATACTCGGTGGGCGACGCACGGCAGACCGTCTGATGTGAATGCTCACCCTCATATGGACTGCCATGGAGACTTTGCCGTTGTACATAACGGAATTATTGAGAATTATCTTGAGCTTAGAGAATGGCTGACTGCGGAGGGACATCTTTTCCGTTCTGAAACGGATACGGAAGTGCTGGCTCATCTGGTCGAACATTTTTATAAAGGGGATCTCCAGGACGCAGTCAAAAAAATGCTGGCCAAGGTAGAAGGGTCCTATGCAGTCGTCGTTTTGAGCTATAAGAATCCCGATATTATGGTTGCAGCCCGCAAAGACAGTCCGTTGATCGTCGGTATTGGAGACGGAGAATATTTTGTCGCGAGCGATATCCCGGCTGTACTTAAATATACGAGAAAGACGTACATCATGGAAGACGGGGAAATGGTGACCGTCTCGGCCAAAGGTTTGAAGTTCTGCGATTTTACGACAGGCGAATGTATTGAAAAGAGTGTCTTTGAAGTCACTTGGGATGCTGTGGCAGCCGAAAAAGGCGGTTACGAGCACTTTATGCTAAAAGAGATTTTTGAACAGCCGAAGGCCCTGCGGGACACGCTGGCCGGAAGACTGAACCACGACCATGTTGTGCTGCAGGAAGTGGATCTTACCCCGAAAGAGGTTGCTTTATTCAATAAAGTAGCAATTGTTGCCTGCGGAACTGCGTATCATGCCGGACTGATCGGCAAAGGGCTAATTGAACACTGGGCCAAAATACCGGTCGAAGTCGATATCGCTTCGGAGTTCCGGTACAGAGCGCCTTTGATTGATGATAAAACCCTGGTCGTTGTAATCAGCCAGTCGGGAGAAACGGCCGACACCCTGGCAGCTTTGCGCGAATCCAAAAAGAAGGGAGCCAGAGTTATCGCAATCACCAATGTCGTCGGCAGCTCCGTGGCTAGGGAAGCACACGATGTGATCCACACCTGGGCGGGACCGGAAATTGCCGTGGCCTCGACGAAAGCTTATACGACTCAGATCGAAGGAATGATCCTGCTTGCACTTTATCTTACGCAGGCCAAAGGAACCATGCCGAAGGAATGGATCACCGAAATTATTTCCGAACTTGGCAAAATTCCTGATAAAGCGGAGATTATTCTCAAAGAAGGAGCTGAACGCATTAAGACCCTAGCCAGGTACTTTGAAGAAGTGAGCAGCGCATTCTTCATCGGGCGCGGCCTGGACTGGGCAGTTGCGCAGGAAGGTTCTCTGAAACTTAAAGAAATCTCGTATATTCACGCTGAAGCCTATGCTTCAGGTGAGTTAAAGCATGGCACGCTCGCGCTGATTACAGAGGATACACCGATCATCGCGCTCGCAACCCAGAGAGACCTGTACGAGAAAACGGTCTCGAATGTGATCGAGGTTAAGGCCAGGGACGCCAAGGTCATTGGGTTTACGTTTGAAGGAAATACCGATTTATACAAGTCGGTTAATGAAATATTCTATATCCCGGAGACTGTCAATGAGCTTGCTCCGATCTTAACGGTGATTCCACTGCAGCTTCTGTCCTACTATGTTTCTGTCGCCAGAGGGAACGATGTCGATAAGCCCAGGAACCTGGCTAAATCAGTGACGGTTGAGTAATATGAAGGGTATTTGGCAATCCTACGGAAGATACTGAAAAAGCCAGCCAAATAAAGTTATTTAGCAAAAAAAAGTAGCCCCCTGAATGCGGGCTACTTTTTTGCTCTCAACCTATTGCCGTTTTCCAACGGAAGCTCTATAACTAGGGCGTTTGCGTGTCCTGGTATATTTTACTTAAGACCATACTCCTTAATTTTTCTGTACAATGTTGATTTTGATAAGCCCAGCTCTCTGGCCGCTTCATCTTTGTTTTTGTTTTTACACAAAGCATGCATAATGGCTTCTTTTTGTATATCCCTTAAAGGCAGCGGGTCATTGCTTTGTGTTACACTCACGGTGGTTTGCCTGTGTTTGATTTCATTCGGAAGGTCTCCGATATTCAGTATGCCGTTTTTGGCTTTAAAGACCGCATACACCATCGCATTTTTTAACTGCCTGATGTTTCCGGGCCAGGTATATTCCACAAGCGCTTTATAGACCTCAAAACTTAATTTGGGTGGTTCACATTGTAGTTCTTTACTGATCTGATCCAAAAAATAATGCGCGAGCAGGAGAATATCCTTTCCTCTGTCCCGCAGCGGGGGGATGTCAATCGCTAAAACGGATAAACGGAAATATAGATCGCTTCGAAATGTTTTTTCCTGTACCATTTGAAACAGGTTCTGGTTAGTTGCGGCGATAAGTCTGAAGTTTACCGTGGTGTACTTGCTGCTGTTAATCCTGACGACTCTTTTGTCCTCGAGGACACGTAATAATACAGGCTGGACTTCCAAAGGCATATCCCCGATTTCATCCAAAAACAAAGTTCCACCATTGGCAGCCTCTATTTTACCGGGCTGACCGTTTTTGTTGGCTCCGGTAAAAGCTCCTCCTTCATAGCCGAATAATTCACTTTCAATTAAATTTCTGGGTATAGAAGCACAATTAAGGGCGACAAAAGGTCCTTCAGGACAATAATCATGATGAATTGCCTGAGCAAATATCTCTTTTCCTGTCCCGCTTTCACCATTCAGCAGAACATTATATGTAGACTTGCTGATATTCCTGGCAAAATCAATGGCCTGTACGATAGGCCGGCTTTTCCCGACAATGGCCTCAAAAGTATGAATGGTGTCATGATTAAGTTGAGATTGTTTTTCAATTCTTTCTTGAGATAACATGAAAATTCCGGCTCCTTTTATTTTGTCGATTAGATGCTTAGGGTCAATATTATCATTATCTGAAAATTATGTCAATTCAAATTTTACCCAGATGTTATAATCATCTATCAATAAAATTTGCCTTGTAAGACACTTAAGTAATATAATTATCTGGAAAAAGCTGTTACTGGGTAAGGAGGTTATCCCATTGTCAACCTATCATGCAGCGGCATGGATGGTGCCTGCAGAAAGCGGCCTAAAAAAGAAACATGTCCAGAAGGTGCTCGCGCTTTTGCCGGAGGACTGCGAACTGGTCCCGTTTGAGATTCATGGTAATAACTCCTCGGCGTATGGTTTTGCGACCATTGAGGTTATTGACGAAGAGGAAAACGGTCTGGAGACGATCGTCGATCTGCTGGAACCGCTTGTCGAAGACTGGACGGAGGATTCTTCCGACTGCACATTAGACTTGCCGGGCGGAAAGCAGACCTATATCGGCTGTGACTACCGTACAGTAATGGTTAGCGGAGTAGATCCGCAACCGCACAGTCATCATAATTAAAATCGTTTAAGAGTAACAAGATACAGATATTTGATTGAACAAGGTCAAGATCGTTGGCTATGCTGCGAAACCAATTGCTGAGCGGCTAAAGAAAAAGGAGGAAATCTGAATTCCTCCTCCTGAAGGATATTTTGTTAAAAACTCTGAAGGACCACTGAAAAATGGTGAGTTGGAACGTGCTGCCAACTGGGTGAAGCAAGTAATATCGTAAGTCATTTTTGCTTAAAAAGTATATTCCTGCGGTATAACTGAACGGACGTTACCCAAGGGTAATTACTTTCTCAGCCTCGGCCATAATATCCATATTCAGATACATGTTGCCGATTTCACCTACCTTGACCTGATCCTTAAGGTTGTAGAAGTCCAGGCAGATGCCACAGGCATAAATGGTAACCCCTTTATCGACTAAAGTCTTTAAAATGTTCAGAACTGGGGCATCTGCTGTGACCAGCTTGACGCCCTCGTGCAGGAATAAAATATGAGAGGGCAAATGGTCTCCCTCGCTCAGACTGTAGAGATAGGAATACATTAATTTCTCTCCTAGGATTTCTTCACCTTTACCGAAACCTTTACTTGTAACCAACAATACGTAACCCATAAAAAATGCTCCTTTCAATCCCCAATATTTATTTATACACAAAGACAAGAACCATTCATCTTAAATCCAAAATTTAACATGATCCCTGAAGCAAAAAAATAATCATCAATCCATACGGACAGCTTTGAGTGGGAGAATGTCATACTGCTCCAAATACGCTTCAACGCCCTGCTGGTCGGAGCAGGTGATCTGGATCGCGAGCCCGCAGCCCTGGTTAATTGAGGGAGGGATCGGTATCAAGACAAAAGGCCAGCTGCCTGAATTCAAAAGATCTTCTGCTTCAAGCGTCTGATGAACGGAACTGAAAACAAGGGCGACATTTTCCGAACTTGTCACATTGAACCTCCCAATATGGTGTTTAAAGCAGCCAATAACGCCGCTATATCTGACTCTGCTTGAGAATAATTGATACTGATGCGCAATGCTCCGCGATCAATGGTTCCGGCTGTTTGATGGGCTAAGGGGGCGCAATGCAGTCCCGAGCGGGTAACAATATCAAAGCAGCGGTCCAGCTCCAGAGCCACGCTATCAGGGGTATGATTCCGGAAAACACAGGACACCAGGCCGACTCTTGCATTGATGTCACGGGGCCCGAGAATTTGGATTTCCGGGATATGTTCCAATCCTTCAAGCAGGATAGACATCAGTTGAAGTTCATGGCTGCGGATATTAGGGAGGCCCTCATGCAATATGAATTCTACCGCAGCCCCGAGGGCCGCGATTCCCGGGATATTCCGTGTGCCACTTTCCATCCCTTCCGGCCAGATATCCGGTTGTTCAAGGGTCAGGGAATGAAGGCCTGTCCCTCCATAAATCAGGGGATTTAAAACAAGATCTGGCCTGGCATAGTATCCGCCAACCCCTTGAGGCCCCGACAGGCTCTTATGGCCGGTAAAGGCTAAAAAATCGATGTGCTGGTCTTCCACGTCAATTGGTATCACGCCGGCAGTCTGGGCCGCATCCACCATAAACAGGCAATGGTGCGCTTTAGCGATTTGCCCGAGCTGTTTGATCGGCAGAATCGTACCCAGCACATTCGAAGCATGCGTAAAACAAAGCAGGCGGGTATTGGGCTGAAAATTAGATTCCACGATAGCGGGATCCAAAAAACCCTCCCGGCTGCACGGAACAATTGTATAGGAAATTCCGCTCTTTTTGAGATATTCCAGCGGACGGACAACGGCATTATGTTCAAGGGAGCTGATCAGAACATGATCCCCAGTCTGAAGAAGTCCATGAAGTCCCACATTGAGCGATTCGGTGATATTCTGCGTAAAAACAATTCTCTCAGTACTTGCGATGCCAAACAAGCGGCTTAAAGCCTTTCTGGTATGAAAAAGCTCCCGCCCGGCGCGCAGAGAAGATTGATTGACACCGCGTCCGGCACTCCCTCCCTGACGCAGGACCCGGTCATGGGTTTCGTAGACCACCTCGGGTTTCGGCCAGGAAGTTGCGGCATTATCAAAATAAAGCAATTCCGTCTCCCCTTATCATATGGATTTAATATGACTTATTTTAGCATAGGGACATTGGATTTGCATCTTCTCCCGGCAGAATCTGCTATCTCTAATTCCGATCGGTCCTACTGTCAAGTATTTAAGACATCAATCGATGCCCGAATTCAATTGTCGTTTATAATTCAATTGATGCTCCGGAATTTAATCGATGTTCTGAATCTAATTGAATTATTATTAATCAAAAGATAAACTGATACCAGTATCATGGTACTATGGTTTCCTGTTAGACATCATTAAGCTCGCGGACAAAGGTAATGAAGGAAAGCATGGTCAAAAGACATGAGAGAGGGACCTTATGAAGAAATTCCAAACATTTCGGATTACGGAAGAACATCAGGGCTTGACTGTCGAGCAGTATTTGAAAAGTATTGTACAATGTTCCGGCAGAAAAATTCAAAAGTTGACCAGAGCAGGCGGAGTACGTCTCAATAAAAGAAATGCTTATCTTCAGAAAAAGATAAAAAGCGGGGACATCTTGGATGTTCTCGTTTTGGAAGATCAGTTCTTTGGGGTTAAGCCTGAGCCGGGATTGATTGACATTTTGTTTGAAGATCCGGCACTTATTATTTTATATAAACCAGCCGGCATGTTGGTGCATCCAGCAGGGCAAACAACCGGCGGAACGCTGGCTAACTATCTGGCGGAGTACTTTCGGGAAAATGGCGAGACAATTACCATTCGTCCTTTACACCGTCTGGATCGGGATACTACAGGCTGTGTGGTATTTGCCAAAGATGCACGAACCCAGTCTGAACTGGAAAAACAGTTACAGGATGGGAGGCTGAAAAGAAAATATTACGCAGTGGTCCGGGGAAGAATTGAGCCGCCATCCGGTTCTGTTGACGCATCGATCGGACCGCATCCAACGCTGCCGAACCGGCGGGCTGTTCATGATCAGGGGGAGCGTGCGCTTACCCATTACAATACAATCAAGACTTTTGAAAATTATTCTCTGTTGGAGCTTACCCTTGAAACCGGAAGAACGCACCAGATTCGCGTTCATCTCTCCTCACTTGGCCATCCTGTGCTCGGAGACAGAATGTACGGGAAGCGCTCCTACCTGATACCCAGACAGGCCTTGCATGCCAGATCCGTCTCGTTTTGCCATCCCGTGGACGGAAAGTTAATTGAAATACAGGCCCCTGTTTCGCCTGATTTGGAAAACCTAATCAGCCATCTTTCTTTATAGTTTTTGGGGAGTGACTTTTACCACCACCAGGTTCTGTAACGGTATCTCGGCCTGTATGCGCCAATGAAAAGGGGAAGTCCCAAAGGAAAACCGAAAAAGAACATGCTATTCACCTCTTTTTATATTGGTAAATATATCCATTTTTAATATATGTTCATAATGCCTAAAAATTATCTTGTCTATGATACCGGTCGTTTTGTTTCTTTATCCAAAAGGTAAAAAGGACAAAAGGATTAAGATGTTTCGAAAATTATGTTAAGATGTTCCTAAGATCAAAAAGAAAATTACTGAATGGGGGAGAAAAATGAAAAAGACAGCTATTGTATTGGGAATTATCCTGATTCTAATTATGATCATTGGAGGTTCTTTGATTGGCAGCTATAACAGTCTGGTGACTGCTGATGAAAATGTAAAAAGTAAGTGGAGCCAGGTCGAGAACCAGCTGCAGCGTAGAATGGACCTGATTCCAAATCTTGTGGCAACAGTCAAGGGATATGCTGCGCATGAAAATGAAGTGTTTACCGCTATCGCGGATGCGCGCTCAAAACTGGCCGGAGCCCAGACAATCAATGAAAAAGTAGCAGCGGACGATGAACTGAGCAGTGCCTTGTCTAGATTGCTGGTGATCGTTGAGAATTACCCGGATCTGAAAGCAAACCAGAACTTCATCGCCCTGCAGGATGAACTGTCCGGGACTGAGAACCGCCTGACAATCGCCCGTCAGGATTATAATGAGGCTGTTCAAACGTTCAATACTTCCATCAAGCGTTTTCCGAAAAATATTATTGCAGGGATGTTTAATTTTGAAAGCTACACTTACTACGAGGCTGAGGAAGGAGCAGAGAAGGCTCCGGTAGTAAACTTTGGCGAGTAGGAGGACAGAAATGACAAAGAAACTCCTTTCCGTATTCCTGGCTGTGTTTTTACTGACGGCAGGGGTTTGCCCTTCTCTGCTGGCATTGACACTGCCGGCCAAGCCGGCAGCGGATATTTATGTACAGGATTATGCCGGTATGCTGGCAGATACAACAAAACAGGAAATTCTCAGAATTGCCGCTACTCTGCATGAAAAAACCTCGGCTCAAATCGCCGTTGTGACGGTGGATTCCCTGGAAGGCAGCACGGTTGAGGAGTATGCCAATAAACTGTTTCGGGCCTGGGGCATTGGAGATCAGGAAAAAGACAACGGTGTATTGTTCCTGATCAGCAAAGAGGACCGGGAGCGAAGAATCGAAGTGGGCTATGGTCTGGAAGGTAGGATTAATGATGCCAAAGCTGGTCGTTTTCTGGACCAGTCTACACCGTACTTCCAGGATGGGGATCACGACGGCGGCGTCTATCTGGTATTTAATCTCCTGGTCGCTGAGGTCTGCGAGGAGTATGGTATTGATGACCTGGGGGCATCGGAGGAATTAGCAGCTGAAGAATCATCAGGATTTGATTATGACTGGATCATCATCCTAATTGTGTTCATTGTCATCATTTACCTTAACAGTCGCAACAGAGGCAAACGGAGCGGCAATTTCCGCGGTCCTTTCGGGGGAGGATTCGGAGGCGGATTTGGAGGAGGCTCTTCCGGCGGTGGTTTTGGTGGTGGCGGGTTCGGAGGCGGTTCTTCTGGGGGCGGTGGATCGTCCCGGGGGTGGTAGTGAAGTGTACTAAAAGTGTTCAAACAAAGATCATATGAAATATTGTTAGCATGGGTAAGGGGGTGCATAAAATGGGAAAGATTTATAACGGCTTGACGGAACTTATCGGCGGCACGCCGCTGGTAAGACTTCATCATATCTCTGCCGGAATCAATGCGGAGGTAATTGCGAAGATTGAATCGTTCAATCCTGGTGGTAGCATCAAGGACAGGATTGCTTTGAATATGATTTTGGATGCCGAGAAAAAAGGCCTCATGACAAAGGATTCGGTGATCATTGAACCGACCAGTGGTAATACCGGCATTGGCTTGGCTTTTGTTGCAGCGGCCAAAGGGTACCGGTTGATCCTGACCATGCCGGAAACAATGAGTGTAGAGAGGCGGAAGCTGCTTCAGGCTTACGGTGCTGAAGTCATCCTGACGCCAGGTTCGGAAGGGATGACAGGTTCAATTAAAAAAGCAGCGGAGTTGGCCCGGGAAATCCCAGGATCCTTTATTCCCCAGCAGTTTGAAAATCAGGCCAACCCTCAAATTCATCGGGAGACGACGGCTGAGGAAATCTGGGCCGATACAGATGGCAAAATAGACATTCTGGTTGCCGGAGTTGGAACAGGAGGCACGCTTACAGGTATAGGAGAAGTTCTGAAGGTGCGTAAACCTGAACTAAAGGTGATCGCAGTGGAACCTCAAGGCTCTCCGGTCCTCTCAGGGGGCAGACCGGGTTCCCACAACCTTCAGGGAATTGGAGCAGGGTTTGTTCCCGGAGTTTTAAACCTTGACCTCATTGATGAAATATTCCAGGTGACGGATCAGGAAGCGTATCGGACGGGACGAGAACTGGTGAAAAAAGAGGGAATGTTGGTCGGCATTTCTGCCGGTGCAGCCGCTTTTGCTGCCCTGGAAGTTGCCAAACGTCCGGAAAATGAAAGGAAAATGATTGTAGTCATTTTCCCGGATACTGGTGAAAGGTATATCAGTACTGAAATGTTTTAGGATAAATAAAAAATAGAAAATAATTGCAAATTTAAAAAACATATGAACATATGAACATATATAAAATATCTAAGGAGAGAAACCATTTATGAGCAAAAATAACTGGAAATTTGATACGTTGCAGGTTCATGCCGGTCAGGTGTCTGATCCTACAACAGGTTCAAGGGCCGTGCCCATTTATCAGACAACTTCGTATGTATTTAAAGATACGGATCATGCGGCCAAATTATTCAGTCTGGAGGAGTCCGGCAATATCTATACGCGGATGATGAATCCGACGACAGATGTCCTGGAAAAGAGGATTGCAGCGTTGGAGGGCGGAGCTGCTGCAATTGCGACAGCATCCGGATCGGCCGCTGTCACGTACGCGATCTTAAATATTGCCGGAGCTGGAGATGAGATCGTGTCTGCCAATACATTGTATGGCGGAACCTATAATTTGTTTTCAACTACGTTAGCCAGACTTGGTTTAAAAACCACGTTTGTAAATCCTGATGAGCTGGAGAATTTCCGGACTGCCATCACCGAAAAAACAAAAGCGGTCTATATTGAAGCCCTTGGCAATCCGGGTATCAATATTGTCGATATTGAGGCTGTGGCCCAAATCGCGCATGAAAATGGTATCCCGCTGATTATCGATAGCACATTTGCATCACCTTACCTTCTCAAACCGATTGAATTCGGCGCGGATATTGTTGTGCATTCCGCAACGAAGTTTATCGGCGGACATGGTACGACAATCGGGGGACTGATCATCGATTCCGGAAAATTTGACTGGTCGGCAAGCGGCAAGTTCCAGGGGATGACCGAGCCTGATCCGAGCTATCATGGCCTAAAATACTTTGAATCACTTGGGCCACTGGCCTATATTTCCAAGATACAGTTGCAGCTGCTCCGGGATACGGGAGCAACAATCAGCCCGTTTAATTCGTTCCTTTTGCTTCAGGGCCTTGAGACTTTGTCGCTTCGGGTTAGACAGCATGTAGAGAATACCAGAAAAGTCGTTAATTTCCTCCAGAGTCATCCCTGTGTCTCCTGGGTCAATTACCCCGAACTTGAAGGAAACAAATACCATGACTTAGCTAAAAAATACTTTCCGAAAGGAACCGGTTCGATTTTTACCTTTGGGATTAAGGGCGGTATCGACGAAGGCAAAAGCTTTATCAATAACCTGGAGCTGTTCTCTTTGCTCGCGAATGTTGCCGATGCTAAATCTCTTGTCATTCATCCGGCCAGCACGACCCATGCCCAGCTGTCTGAACAAGAACAGCTTGCTTCCGGCGTAACGCCGGATATGATCAGACTGTCCATCGGCATTGAGGATGCCGAAGACATTATTGCCGATTTGAAGCAGGCACTTGATAAAATTTAAGTGAGCCATAAAGTATTATGTATGTATACGGGACGTAATCTAACCGCTCTTCGGCAAATAGCGCCCTTCTGGCGCTATTTAGCCCCGCTTCACATCCATGTTACGCTTGGGCGCGGTTAGATTATATCCCGTTTATATTTTTAGAAGTGATAGATGGTTTCCAGGGTCATAAATTTTTATGCAGTCTAAAATGCCAAGTTAGTCAGGCAAAGATGCATATTGATTCGAAACAAGACCGGCTGATTTCAGGCAGAAGTGAATAAAAGTTTCTGCCCAGGGAGACAGGGTTCTTTTTTTATGGTGGGCAAAATAGAACATTCTTTTCTCGGGCAGTTCAGCAAGTTCATAGGCATTGATCTGTCTACTTTTGACATAATCCAGAGCGGCTATGCCTGAAATAATTGAGATGCCAATTCCTTCCTTGACACTTTCTTTAAGAGCTTCAAGGTTGTCGCAGTAGCCGGCAACCTGTAAGTCAGAAAGCGTAATGCCTGATGTATGCAGCATTTGGACGATATTTGCATGGGTACCCGAATCTGACTTCCGAAAAATAAAAGGGTAATCTACCAATTCAGTGATGGAAATATGATTGTTTAAACGAATGCTGATGGGTGTGATTAAGACCAGCTTTTCTTGCAGAAAAGGAATAAAAGTCAACTGATCCTCATGGTATTGTTTACCCAGCACGCCGATTTCGACATCCCCGTTCAACAGCTTGGCTGCAACAATTTCCGAACCGCTCTGGTTAAGGACAAATTGAATTCCTTTATACTCCCCTAAGAATTTGGCCAATAAAGTTGGAATTGCATATTTAGCCGGAACACTGCTGGCCGCAATATGTAGATGGCCGTCAATTTTTGCAGTCCAGCCTTTCATTTCCCATAGCGCCCTGTCTTTTACATTGAGTATTTCCCTGGCCCATGGATATAATTTCTCCCCAAAAGGTGTTAAGACAATTTCCTTTCCAAGCCGGTCAAACAGTTTTTGACCAAAGTAGTGCTCCAGATTGCTTATATGCGTACTGACCGTCGACTGGCTTAAAAAAAGACTTTGGGCAGCCTTAGAAAAGCTGTTTTTTTCCGCTACTTGTGTAAAAATCTCCAATTGATGCAATAACATAAAAAAAATTCACTCCCTGCAGATAGGATAGGCTGTTAGTCTTTGCTTTATCCGTTAGTCCGTTAAACGTTAATGATTTTATATTATCGTTATTATCGATAGATAGCAATCCTATTTGAAGATAAAAAGTATTTCAAGAAAGATCTGATGCTTGCTATAATAAAGTAATTTAAAAGCTTAAAGCAGAGGGAATTAATGCTTAATCAATTATTGAAAAGGTATGCTGGAGGCCCGAAATGAAATGGACAGTGGGTATCGACATCGGGTCCGTATCAACCAAAGCAGTTCTTTTTAATGGAGAACAGGTTGATTCAAAAATTATTCCGAGCGGCTGGAGCCCTTCCCAGGCAGGGCAGGAGGTTCTGGAGCGTCTGCTGAAGCCGCAGGAACTGACCCGTGATGATATTAGCTTGCTTGTCGGTACAGGCTATGGCCGTATTCAACAAGGAATGTTTGATAAAACGTTTAGTGAGATTACCTGCCATGCCCGCGGTGTACATTATCTGTTACCGGAAGCCTGCGGGCTGATTGATATCGGCGGTCAGGACAGCAAGGTGATTGGCTTTGGCGAAAAGGGCAAAGTTGAAGACTTTGTGCTGAACGACAAATGCGCGGCCGGGACCGGAAGGTTTCTGCAAGTAACCGCCCAAACACTGGGTCTGGAGGTTTCGCAGTTATCCGATCTCGCCAAAGATGCCGATCCGGCTGACATTAACAGTATGTGCGCGGTATTTGCCGAATCAGAAATGATTGGCTTGCTGGCGCAGGGCATTACTATCGAAAGTATTGTCGCCGGTTTGTTAAAGTCCATAGCGAAACGCATCAGCGTGATGGCTGGGAAAATCCATTTTCAGGATACCGTTGCTTTTTGCGGCGGGGTAGCTCAGAACCAGGTGCTTAAAGACCTGCTTAGTCAGGAAATAGGATGCAGGCTGGCTGTGCCGCCGAGCCCTCAGGCTGTAGGGGCTTTGGGAGCTGCAATCCTGGGCTATGAATTATAAAAGAGGAGGAACAAGAAAAATGCGAGCTCAAACAATGGCTTACTTCGACCAGCTGATCCCTAGTGGGATGGTCATGGCCAAGGAGGCCAAGGAACAAGGCAGAAATGTAGTAGGGTATTATTGTGTATTTTCCCCGATAGAACTTATCGAGGCTGCAGGGGCAGTGCCAGTTGGGCTTTGTGCAACCAAACAGGAACCGATAGCCGAGGCGGAAAAAGTACTGCCGCGTAATCTCTGTCCACTGGTCAAATCCAGTTACGGCTTTGCTGTAAGCGGCAAATGTCCCTTTTTTCATTTTGCAGATATCGTCCTGGCCGAAACGACCTGTGACGGCAAGAAAAAAATGTACGAGCTGCTGGCGGAGCATAAACCGATGATCGTGCTGGATATTCCGAATAGCTCCAATCTGGAAGACAGACAGGTCCATTGGGTCAAACAAATTTACCGAGCCAAGGATTATTTTGAAAAGAATTTAGATGTCAAGATCAGCAAAGAAAAACTTGCTGAGGTCATCAGGACCTACAACGAGGAAAGAAAGCTCTTAATGGAACTGGTTAGTCTCAATAAACTGCATCCAACTCCAATTTCAGGTACAGACCTGCTGAAAGTGCTGTGGGGAAGAAGCTTCCAGTTCAAACGCGATGAATACACTGCCAAGGTTAAGGAATTGATTGCTGAACTAAAAGAAATGACAGCAAAAGGTGAAGGTGCTTCCCAATCTTCCAGCAAACGGATACTCATTACAGGCTGTCCGACGGGTACCGGACAGGAAAAAGTCATGCAGGTTATTGAAGAAGCAGGCGGAGCGATTGTGCTGCAAGAGTCCTGCAGCGGCATTAAAGGTCTGGTTGATCTTGTATCTGAGGAAATGGATCCGTTCGAAGCCCTGGCTGAAAAATACAGCAAGATCCCGTGCTCCTGTAGTTCGCCGAATACCGGTCGCTTTGAACTGCTAAGCAGGCTCGTTGAAGAATACAACGTTGACGGGGTTGTAGATATCACCCTCCAGGCCTGTCATACGTACAATATTGAGTCTTATTCGATCAAGGAACATTTGAAAAAGAACCATAATATCCCGCTTCTGCAGATTGAAACAGACTACAGCGATGCTGACCGCCAGCAAATCAAACTCAGAGTCGACGCATTTCTGGAAATGCTGTAGAATACCAAATTCTCTTCAATTGCTGCTAATTAATGAAACCCACTTTCTCCTGCGAACATAGATCATCTAACATCGCAGGAGAAAGTGGGTTTTTGGTATTAAGGTAAAACCAACACAACACGGTTGACTTATTATGATCGGCATATTATGATTACCTTATCCCCTCCCCCACAGGGAGGGGATAAGGAGGTAATTAATTGAACACCCAAAAAAAACAAGCCCTTCAGGCTTTAAAAACAGCTCAGGGCCAAATTGAAGCGACAATTAAGATGATTGAAGAGGGAAGGTATTGCGTCGATGTATCAAATCAAATCCTTGCGACACAATCTCTCTTGAAAAAAGCAAATTTGCTGATCCTGAAACAGCATATGGACCACTGTGTAACCGAAGCTTTCGAACAGGGTAACGGCAGGGAAAAAATTGATGAGATCATGGCAATCCTGGCAAAGGTGACCAATAAATAAAGGCCAATAAATACAAAATAAATACAATAGGTAATAAATTTGACAAAAAAATAGATAATTATATGAGGGTTAGATCACTGAAAAGAGGTATACGATGATGGAAAAGTCGCTGAAAATAGAAGGGATGACCTGCACATCTTGCGCAAAGGCTGTCGAAAGAGCCGTACGGAAACTGCAGGGCGTTGAAGAGGCCAATGTTAATTTTGCCACAGAGAAATTAAGCATCCGCTATGAACCCTCCCTGCTGCGTGTTTCAGATATCAAAAAGACCGTTGAAAAAGCCGGATACAGCGCTCTGGAAGAAGCAAAGATTGATGAAGACAAAGAAAAAAAAGAAAGGGAAAGAAAAGCTCTCTGGCGGAGGTTTGTGCTGTCCGCTATCTTTACGGCTCCGCTTCTAAGTATTACGATGGGACATATGTTTGGCAGTGCTGTTGGCTTTCATTTGCCGGAAATGATTGATCCGATGATGAATCCTTTAAACTTCGCCCTTATCCAGCTGATTCTTGTTCTGCCTGTGGTGATCGCAGGCTATAAGTTCTTTACCATTGGGTTAAAAACACTGCTCAAGGGAAGTCCGAATATGGATTCGCTCATTGCAATGGGTACTTCGGTAGGGTTCATTTACGGAGTTTTTGCAGTCTTTCAGATTTTTAGGGGAAATACAGAATATGCGAATCATCTGTACTTTGAAGCAGCAGGTGTGATTTTGACACTGATTACACTGGGCAAATATCTGGAATCTGTAACGAAGGGCAAGACGTCGGAAACGATTAAAAAGTTGATGGGGCTTGCACCAAAAACAGCCATCATTATCCGGGATGGGAAAGAAATTGAGATCCCGATCGAAGAAGTGGAGACGGGAGATATCATCTTTGTAAAGCCTGGAGAGAAAATGCCTGTTGACGGCAATGTCGTTGAAGGGAGCACGTCCGTGGATGAATCCATGCTGACAGGAGAAAGCATTCCGGTAGAAAAGAATCCCGGGGATGCGATCATCGGGGCCAGCATTAATAAAAACGGAACCATCAAATATGTGGCAACCCGAATCGGTAAAGATACGGCCCTCGCGCAGATCATCAAATTGGTTGAGGAAGCACAGGGCTCCAAAGCGCCGATCGCAAAGCTGGCCGACGTGATTTCCGGTTACTTTGTACCGGCGGTGATGGGAATCGCTCTGCTCTCGGCTTTAGGATGGTATTTTATTGGTGGGCAGTCCGCGGTCTTTGCACTGACTATTTTTATCTCGGTACTCGTTATCGCCTGCCCCTGTGCTCTGGGGCTGGCCACACCAACCGCGATCATGGTCGGAACAGGCAAAGGCGCCGAATATGGGGTCTTGATCAAGAGCGGAGTAGCCTTAGAAACGACACATAAAATTAATACCATCGTTTTTGATAAAACGGGTACGATCACAGAAGGGAAACCTAAGGTCACAGACGTTATTACCGCGGCTGGGATCAGTCCAAACGATCTGCTGCAGCTTGCCGCCTCTGCCGAAAAAGGGTCGGAGCATCCGCTTGGAGAAGCGATTGTCAGGGAGGCTGAGGATAAGAAGCTTAGCTTTAAGAAACCAGATGTGTTCAAGGCAATTCCCGGTCAGGGGATCGAAGTACAGATCGAAAACAGAGCTATGTTGCTTGGCAACAAAAAGATGATGGGCGAAAGGAAAATATCTCTTCTTCACTTCGAGGGAACCTCGGATCAATTGGCCAGAGAAGGCAAGACTCCGATGTATATTGTGATCGACAACACTTTAGCTGGAATTATCGCTGTAGCCGATACGGTCAAAGAAAACAGCAGTAGGGCGATTGAGATCCTCCACAAAATGAATATTGAAGTTGTCATGATTACCGGTGACAACCAAAGAACGGCCGAGGCTATCGCCAAATTGGTCGGAATCGATAGAACGCTGGCTGAAGTCCTGCCTCAGGATAAGGCAAACGAAGTGAAAAAGCTCCAACAGGAAGGCAGGAAGGTCGCCATGGTCGGCGACGGTATCAACGACGCTCCGGCCCTCGCCCAAGCAGATATCGGGATAGCGATCGGCTCAGGTACGGACGTCGCGATGGAATCCGCGGATATTGTCCTGATGCGAAGTGATCTGCTTGACGTTTCGGCTGCAATCCAGTTAAGTAAAAACACAATTAGAAATATTAAACAAAACTTATTTTGGGCATTTGGTTACAATATCCTTGGAATTCCAATCGCTATGGGAATTCTGTATATCTTTGGAGGCCCCCTGCTGAATCCTGCTATTGCTGCCGCTGCCATGAGCTTCAGCTCGGTGTCGGTATTGCTGAATGCGCTCAGGTTAAAAGGATTCAAGCCTGTAAAATAAAGATCTATTACAAATCAATCATTACGAGAGAGGCAACATTATGAAAAAGAAAATTGAGATCGAAGGCATGAGCTGCAGCCATTGCGTCAATCATGTCAAAGAAGCTTTGAGTGAACTTGCGGGTGTAACAGGTGTCGATGTCAATTTGGACGCGAAGACGGCTGTGTTGGAAGGGACCGATGATATTCAGGAGGGAGCCATTAAACTGGCAATCGAGGATGTCGGTTACGAAGTGGTTGGAATCATGGATCTTTAAAATCAACAGTAAGTTTTCCTGTGATTCCCGCGTTGGATACAGGTACAGATGGAAAATAGTATTTTTACAAGGAGTCATTATGCAAAATCAGTTTTCGCGGACGGAATTGTTGACTGGACAGGAAGGCCTGTCAAAGCTTCAGAACAGCAAAGTGACTATTTTCGGGTTGGGCGGGGTAGGCTCCTATACGGCCGAAGCTCTGGCCAGGGCCGGTATAGGCGCTTTTAAGCTTGTTGATTTTGATGAAATTTGCCTGACAAACATCAACCGGCAGCTTCATGCGCTGCATTCGACGATTGGCAAGTCTAAAGTGGATGTAATGAAACAAAGGATGCTGGATATCAATCCCAAAGCCAAAATAGAAACCTTCCAGTCCTTTTATCAGGAGGAAGGTGCCGAAGGCTTCTTTACCGAGAAACCGGACTATGTGGTTGATGCAATTGATACGGTCAAAAGCAAAGTGAGTCTGGCCAAAGAATGTCGCCGTAGAGGAATTCTGCTCATTTCCTGCATGGGGGCCGGCAATCGTTTCGATGCGCTCAGTTTCCGTGTTGCTGATATATCCAAGACCAGCGGCTGCCCGTTAGCCAAAGCGGTGCGCAAACTTCTGAGGAAGGAAGGAATTACGGAAGGATTCAAAGTTGTTTTCTCTCCTGAGCCGGCCCTGAAGCCGCTGGAGCAGGAAAATAGCTGCGCGTCCAATTGTATTTGCCCCAGCGGTGATGCTCACTGTTCCCTGAAAAGTCAGATTCCCGGCAGTATTTCTTACGTTCCGTCCGTGGCTGGTCTGCTGATGGCTGGGGAAGTTGTCCGGGATATTCTCGGGAATGCTATTTGTGGTCATCCCTAACCTGGTTGTAAAAGGGTTCTGCGAATCAATTGATCCGACGATAGCTTCTTTGAGAAACGCCTTGCATTTCTGGAAGGGGAAGCAGGTGCGATCGCCTGTGCATTGAAATGCACTGGAAACAATCTAAGATCTCATTAGGCGACTGCGCCGCCGCAGCTGGAACCGCTGCCGGCCGTACAGGCGTAGCAATGGTTATTGATGCGGATTTCACGTTTCTTAAAATCTGCCGGGGAAAATCTGGAGATATGCCTGGGGTTGCACGCCAGCCCCAGCATTTGATTAAAATCGCAGTCATAGGCGTATCCGTCCCAACTTACGGAAATTTGATTCCGGCACATCAGATTGTTCAGGGTAGATGCATTAAATGTATTGGCCAGTCTTTCCATATATTGCTGCAAATTGCCTGATGTTTGCAAGAAGGTTAAAAATCTGCCAACCGGAAAATTGGCCATAGCAAATAATTTATGAAAAGAGACCTCATACTGACTGAGAAGGACCCGGCGGTAGTCTGCTTCGAGTGACTGCTGTGCTGCAGGAAGAAAAGCACCACCCGGATTATAAACCAAATTGAGTTTTAAATGACTGTTTTCTTTACCGTAACCAAGTTTATTTAAGTTTGATAACACCTGAATCGATTTTTGGAAAACCCCGCTGCCTCGTTGGCGGTCGGCGTCCTTTTCGCTGTAGTAAGGCAGGGAAGAAATCAGCTCGACCTGATGCGCGGCAAAAAATTCAGGTAAATGAGCATATTCAGGCTGGTCCAACAACGTCAGGTTCGTCCTCAACATGATATGGTACTTCAATTGTGCTGCTTCCCGAATCAGCCAGCATAAATTCGGATTGAGTTCCGGAGCACCGCCGGTAACATCCAGAACTTTGATATCATTGTCTGACATGACCTGAAAACAGGCAGCCATGGTTTCCTTTGACATCGACTCGGTTCGATGAGGGCCAGCCTCCACATGGCAGTGTTTGCATCCTAAATTGCAGACCTTGCCGGTATTGACTTGCATGGTTTCGATTGTCGAACAGCTTAATAAGGGATAAGTATTGACTTCTTTGACTTTTTCGGCAAACGGTTTAATTGTATCCAGGCTTTCCAAACATAAGAGCTGGGCGTTTTGATGATCTGTCAATTTCATTATGTCGCATGCTCCTCTCAGAATTTCAGCTTGCTCACAATATTCTTTGCCTGCACACCATGCACCAGCGTAGCACCGCCGCGGATTGCTGCAGCAACATGGATGGCTTCTGTGATTTGGGCCTCATTGGAACCTTTTTCGAGGGCATCTTTGGTATAGGAGTCAATGCAGTAGGGGCATTGGACAGCATGGGCGACTGCTAGGGCAATCAAGGATTTTTCTCGCGCACTCAGTGTGCCGTCCTGAAAAACAGAGCCATAATAAGCCATGAATTTTTGCCAGAGGTCGGGAACTTCTTCGCCCATTGTTGAAAATTTGGCTAAATCAGCTGGATTATAATAAGTTTCCATAGTCGATTCTCCTCGTATAATATTTTTACTATTGTTGTAACAAAACAATGAAAGCTTGGCCATAAACAGTTTTGTGCGGTGTCGATAGCAACCACCGATTGCGGACACCCTGTGAATAGGCAAATTGCAGCGCCTCCAGCCCGCCGCCAACACCAACATATAGCACAGTGTCTCGGGGATTCAGTTCACCAAAATGCACAGTGGTTTCACAGCCGTATTTATCTGCGATTCCAGGGCCGTTTCCTTGTACAAATCATGGGTGGTTTCTAAGTAACTCATTTTCATTTCTCCTTCTGTAATAATCAAACATCAACAACAAATTTTAGCTTTATTGTCTTACAAGTATTTTAATGCAAGAAACGTACCAATATCCGGATCGGTATAATTTGTCTGAAATAAACGATAGAATATGCATATTTGCAAACTGAGATCGCTTTTTCCAAATCATATTTTGTTTCATTTTGGTAAAAATATTTCTAGTTGGCTAAATAAACGTAATAATTATGAAAGAGAGGGAAAGTAATTATTGACAATTCAGATAAAGTAGTTGTATCATACAACTAAGGAGAGGCGCGATGAAAAATAACAGAGAGCTTTTATGTTTACTAGCTGAATTGACAAAAGCCTCGAGATGTTGCCAGCAGGATGCAATCCTAGGAGGATCTATTACTTTTACCCAATTTTACATACTTGATCTGGTTGGCAAATACGGAATACTGCAGCTTTCAGATTTACACTCTCTGCTTAAAGTGGAAAAAAGTACCTCGACCAGACTGATTGAGCCTCTTGTTCTACAGGGTCTAATTATCAAGGAAAGATCAGAAATTGACTGCAGAGCGATTAATCTAATTCTGACTGACAAAGGTCAGCAGATAAAGACGAATGTATGGGAACATGTTGATATTTTCCTGGGAAAACTGTCGGCAGAAATTCCTGAAGACCAACAAGAAGCGGTTTATGAAAATACCTGGTTGTTTCTCAAAGCTGTGAAAAGCGTTCTCAATCAAAATTGTTGTGAATATCATAAAATGCAATAGTTCGCAGTTTGTTCCCAGTGAGAGGAGGTGTACACAAATGTTTACAAAACATTGGATGCTGCGTGAAACCGCTCATTGTAAAGAAGGCTGTATAATTCAGTCCTGGGGAAGACGGTAAACTCCCTGAAAGAGCTCGTTAAAATGCGGGCTCTTTTTCAAAAGCATCTAACTTATAATAAAATGAGCTTTATCCTATTAAGACTATAGAAATTATGGTATATTAGATAAATACGATAATTGGTTCTGCGGGATGGACTTAATTCCGCGTCAAAAATTATAAGCTGGAAAGAGGCAAGCGTATTGCACTATCGTGATAAACTTATAACACTCCAAGGAAACCTGGAGAAAATGAGCAAGATCATGATTGCATTTTCAGGAGGAGTGGACAGTACTTTCTTAGTTAAAGTTGCCGGAGTTGTATTGGGCAAAAACGTAATTGCTGTTACGGCAAAATCAGCTACATTTCCGGAGAGGGAACTTCAGGAGGCTGTTCAATTTTGCCGGCAGGAAGAGATCAGCCATCTAATTATAGAGTCCGAGGAATTGGATGATCCTGAGTTCGGCAAAAATCCTTTTAACCGCTGTTATCTTTGTAAAAAACAATTGTTCAGCAAAATATTGAGCATTGCGGCTGACTACGGTATGGAATCTGTCGTAGAAGGCTCCAATGTGGATGATTTAAGCGATTATCGTCCTGGAAGACAGGCTTTAGAAGAACTAGGGATACAAAGTCCGCTGCTTCAGGCAGGGTTGACAAAAGAAGAAATCCGCCTTCTTTCGAAAGAACATGGGTTGACGACCTGGGATAAACCCTCATTTGCCTGCTTGTCTTCCAGGATTCCCTATGGCGAAGAGATAAATGAAAAGAAACTACAGATGATTGATTTTGCAGAACAATTTTTACTCGATTTGGGTTTCCGTCAAGTTCGGGTACGGTACCATGGTGATATTGCCCGCATAGAGGTATTGCCGCAGGAGAATAATCTTATCATACGACAGGACATAGCTCAGAAGATCTATAAGAAATTTACAGATATTGGCTTTGCTTATACGGCACTTGACCTTAAGGGCTACCGCAGCGGCAGTATGAATGAAAAGATCAATACGAATAGTTGATAAACGAAAGTATCCGAGGTGATTATTATGGTGGAAAAAGCCAATATGCAAATGAATCAACTTGTTTCGAATATTGTTTCAAGCTATCAGGAACAGCCCAATTCTTACACTCAGCTGTCCTGCCAGCTTCCAAACCGGGATGTCATCATCGAGATTATTCACCTCTTGCGGCAGCTTTTATTTCCGGGGTATTTTGGCAAGCAAAACCTGAATGAAAGCACCTTGGAATATCATGTTGGGAACCTGTTGATCGAGATCTATGAAAAATTGAGCCAGCAGGTAAGCTGTGCGCTCAAGCATCAACACGGCAATAACGCATCTTGTGATGATATAGAAATCAGTGAAAAAGCAGAAAAGATATGTTGGCACTTTTTAAGCAAGATTCCGGAAATAAGGGAATATCTAGCACTGGATGTACAGGCTGCTTTTGACGGGGATCCGGCAGCTGATGACAAAGCGCTTGTGATCTTCGCATATCCGGGCCTTTTGGCAGTCAGTATTTACCGGCTCGCGCATGAGCTTTACCTGCTCTCTGTTCCGTTGATCCCGAGGATCATGACTGAATTTGCTCATAACGAGACTGGAATTGATATTCACGCAGGGGCCAAAATCGGCAAATATTTCTTCATAGACCATGGTACGGGTGTCGTTATTGGCGAAACTACGATTATTGGCGATAAAGTTAAGATTTATCAGGGTGTAACGCTGGGAGCCCTATCCACTAGAGGCGGACAAAGCCTTCGCAGCCAAAAGCGTCATCCAACAATTGAGGATGATGTGACTGTCTATTCCGGAGCCTCAATATTTGGCGGGGAAACGATTATCGGAAAAGGTTCGGTCATTGGCAGTAATGTGTTTATTACCCAATCTGTCCCGCCTGGAACCAGGGTAATGATTAAAAATCCGGATCTGATCTTTAAGGGGCAGGAAATGCAAAAAGATAAGAAGGAACTGACAAACGAACTGGACCTGGAAACTTAAAAATAGCTAAAGGGCACTGGCTGAGTGCAATTTATACGATTGTAAGGCATATAAAACTATAGATATTAGGGATTATGAGTTAGATTATTAACGAAGCGATAAAATCTGAAGAAAGGAAAGAGGGTCGACTTGAAAATATCAACAAAAGGAAGATATGGTTTACGTGCGATTCTTGACGTGGCCCTGAATGAGCACGCAGGACCGGTAACCATTCATAGTATTTCCGAGCGCCAGGATTTATCTGAACGCTATTTGGAACAGCTGCTCATTACACTGAAACAGAACGCGCTCATCAAAAGCATCCGCGGATTCCAGGGAGGATATATTTTAGGCAGAGAGCCTGAAAGTATTACGGTCGGTGATACGATCAGAGCACTGGAAGGCCCGATATCTCCCGTCGACTGCGTCAATGACAATAATCCGGGTGCCTGTTCCAGAGCTGAATTGTGCGTAACCAAAATGGTATGGGACGATCTGAAAAATGCAATGGTAAAGGTACTGGATTCTTATACTTTGGCGGACCTGATGGAGGAATATAAAAAAATGAACAATAATTCCTTTGACAATTATTGCATTTAATACTGTGTATTTTAATCTTGCCCCATGGTTGTTTGGAAAAACCATGGGGTTTTTTATATGCCCGTTACCTGGCAGCATAAGGTCAATTTTTCTCTATGGAAAACTATAAAGTCCATAGGAATAACAGATAAATTAGTCAGAATAGTATTGACAAATGCTTAAAACCCTACTACTATATCTTTAAACACTACAAAAACTATAGACATTATGATATTTAGAAGGGGCGTGTTTAGATGAGTAAAATCTATGAAGAGTTAACAGACTTAATTGGTGGTACTCCATTGGTAAAATTAAATAAAATAACGGTGGGGATAAAATCGGAGATTGTGGCTAAGCTGGAATCCTTCAACCCAGGTGGAAGCGTCAAAGACAGAATTGCCCTGAATATGATCAAAACGGCTGAGGGAAAAGGGCTGATTAATAAAGATTCGGTGATCATTGAACCAACGAGTGGAAACACTGGAATTGGACTGGCCTTTGTTACAGCAGCCAGAGGATACCGATTAATTCTGACGATGCCGGATACAATGAGTGTTGAAAGACGTAGCTTGCTTAAAGCTTATGGCGCTGAACTTGTATTGACCCCTGGGGCTGATGGAATGAACGGGGCTATAAAAAAAGCGCTGGAGCTGGCGGAGGAGATGCCAAATTCTTTTATCCCCCAACAGTTCGAAAATCCAGCCAATCCGGAAATTCACCGTAACACAACCGCTGAAGAGATTTGGAGTGATACAGACGGGAAGGTCGATATTATTGTAGGCGGCGTAGGAACAGGCGGGACGATTACAGGGGTTGGTGAAATTCTTAAATCACGGAAACCTGATGTTAAAATCATTGCGGTGGAACCGAATGATTCTCCTGTTTTGTCCGGTGGGAAGCCTGGACCGCACAAGATTCAGGGAATTGGGGCAGGGTTTATTCCACAAGTCCTTAATCTAAAGCTTGTCGATGAAATTTATAAAGTAACGAATGATCAGGCTTTTGAAACAGGGCGCAGACTGGCCAGGGAGGAAGGGCTCCTGGTGGGGATCTCATCCGGTGCCGCAGTCTATGTAGCCCTGGAGGTTGCTAAACGTCCGGAAAATGAAGGAAAAAGGATTGTTGTTGTCCTTCCTGACACCGGTGAACGTTACCTGAGCACGCTAATGTTTCAGGAGAGTTAAGTGCAGTCGAAATAAGAAATATTTAATCAATACGGAGGCCATGATGAGCAAGACAGAAAAAGGAACATGGAAACTGAAAACAGGATTAGCGGAGATGCTGAAAGGCGGAGTGATCATGGATGTGACAACTCCGGATCAGGCCAAGATTGCTGAAGAAGCAGGCGCATGCGCAGTTATGGCCTTGGAACGCGTTCCGGCAGATATCCGGGCAGCCGGAGGGGTGGCCCGAATGGCTGATCCAACAATCATTCTAAAGATTATGGAAGCGGTTACGATTCCGGTTATGGCCAAAGCGAGGATTGGGCATTTTGTTGAGGCACAGGCGTTGGAAAGCCTGGGCGTAGACTATATCGACGAGAGTGAAGTCCTTACCCCGGCGGATGATCTTTATCACATTGATAAGCAGGCCTTTGCAGTACCTTTCGTATGCGGAGCCCGCAATCTTGGAGAGGCTTTGCGCCGGATCGGAGAAGGAGCAGCGATGATCAGGACTAAAGGAGAGCCAGGAACGGGGAATATTGTTGAGGCAGTAAGGCATATGCGGACGGTACTGAGTGAAATCAGAAGACTGAAAACAATGCCGAAAGAAGAGGTGATGACTGCGGCCAAAGAGATGGGAGCACCTTATGACCTAGTGTTGTCCGTCGCCAAAAACGGGAAGCTGCCAGTAGTGAATTTTGCCGCAGGCGGAATTGCAACCCCAGCGGATGCCGCTTTGATGATGCAGTTGGGTGTAGATGGGGTCTTCGTAGGCTCCGGAATCTTCAAGTCATCGAATCCGAGGGCACGGGCTAAGGCCATTGTTCTGGCAACAACCCACTATAACGAGCCTGAGGTCTTAACCGAAGTATCCCGGAATTTAGGTGAAGCGATGCCGGGATTGGAGATTTCTTTAATCAATGCCAGTGAACGAATGCAGGAACGCGGCTGGTGATATTAAGTTTAAAACATAAATTAAGAAAATAATTATAAAAACATAATGAGGAGATGTTGATATGAACAAAGGAAATTGGAAATTTGATACATTGCAGATCCATGCCGGACAGGTCCCTGATCCGACTACCGGATCCAGAGCCGTCCCGATTTATCAGACCACATCGTATGTATTTAACGATGCCAAGCATGCCGCTGATTTGTTTTCTCTGGCAGAACCCGGCAACATTTATACCCGGATTATGAACCCGACCTCCGATGTTCTGGAACAGAGAATCGCTGCGCTTGAAGGCGGTGTTGGGGCGCTTGCCGTAGGGTCAGGTTCGGCTGCCATCACCTATTCCATTCTAAACATTGCCGGGGCTGGAGATGAGATTGTCGCTGCCAGCACGCTGTATGGCGGAACACATAATCTTTTCGCAATTACGCTTCCGAAGCTGGGGATTAAGACCCATTTTGTGAACCCCGATGATCCCGCAAATTTTAAGAAAGCAATCACAGAGAAGACCAAAGCCATCTATGTAGAATCGATCGGTAATCCAGGGATCAATATCGTCGATATTGAAGCCGTTGCCAAAGTGGCACACGATAACGGGATACCGCTTATTATTGACAATACGTTTGCAACGCCTTATCTTCTGAAACCTATTGAATACGGAGCAGATATTGTGGTCCATTCGGCAACCAAGTTTATTGGCGGTCATGGTACCTCCATCGGCGGGCTGATCATTGACGGCGGAAAATTTGACTGGGCTGCAAGCGGCAAGTTTCCTGGATTTACAGAGCCGGATCAGAGTTATCACGGACTGGTCTATGCAACATTGGGTGCACCAGCCTATATTCTGAAAGCCAGAGTGCAGCTCTTGAGAGATACCGGTGCGGCCCTGAGCCCGTTTAATTCTTTCCTGTTTATTCAGGGCCTTGAAACACTGTCTTTACGTGTCAAACAGCACGTGGCAAATACCTGGAAGGTTGTTGATTATTTAAAAAACCATTCCAAGGTTTCGTGGGTGAATTATCCAGGTTTAAAAGAAAATAAATACTTTGATTTATCGTTAAAATATTTTCCACAAGGCCCTGGATCGATATTTACGTTCGGCATTAAAGGCGGTGCGGAAGCGGGAGTTAAACTGATCAATAATCTTGAATTATTTTCTCTGCTTGCCAATGTGGCGGATGCCAAGTCCCTCGTGATTCATCCTGCCAGCACAACGCATGCCCAACTCTCCGAGGAAGAACAGCTGGCTGCAGGGGTATCACCCGACATGATTCGGTTATCGATTGGGATCGAAGATGCTGATGACATCATTGCTGATTTAGAACAGGCTTTTTCCAAGATAGACTAATCAGTGAATTTAAAATAAAAGTTTTGAGAAGAATAACAACGACAGGAGAATGTTATGAAGAAAACTGTGGTTGTTGCCATGAGCGGCGGAGTGGACAGCTCCGTCGCCGCTTTGTTGTTAAAACGGGAGGGCTATCGTGTTATCGGTGTCACCATGCAGATCTGGCCGCAATCCGAGGACAAGGCCAAAGCATGCTGCAGTCTGGAGGCAGTTAACGATGCCCGCAGGGTAGCCTGGAAGCTTGAAATTCCGTATTACGTGATGAATTTCAGGCAGGAGTTTGAAGACAAGGTGATTGACCATTTCTGCAATGAATACCTCCAGGGCAGAACGCCCAACCCATGCATCGAATGCAACAGGCATTTAAAATTTGATGCTTTGCTGCAGAAAGCCCGTGGTCTGGGTGCAGATTTCATTGCAACCGGTCACTATGTAAGGAAAGAATACGATGACAAAACACAGCAGTGGGTGTTAAAAACCGGGATCGACGAAACGAAAGACCAGAGCTATGCACTCTACCATCTGACCCAGGATCAGCTTACCCATACACTTTTTCCGCTGGGAAAATACCGCAAAGCGGATGTCAGGCAGATTGCCGGCAGGGAAGGACTTGCTGTCGCGCAAAAAGCGGAAAGCCAGGATATCTGTTTTGTTGAAGGGACAGCGGGGGATTTTATTGAGATGTACCGTCAACTTCAGGATATTGGACAAGGCAATATTATTGATGCTGAGGGGAATTTGATTGGGCAGCATAAAGGGATTTACCACTATACGGTCGGACAGCATAAGGGACTCGGACTCGCCCTCGGTTTCCCTGTTTACGTGACAGCGATCAATGCTGAAACCAATACAGTCCGGGTCGGAAGAAAAGAAGAACTATTCAGCTCAGGTCTGCTTGCAGAAAATGTGCATTTGATTTCTTCTGTGTCTCCTGAACTCCTACAAAACATATTGGTTAAGATCAGATACAATGCACCAAAAGTCTCTGCAGCGGTCAATTTGTTGCACGATGGAACAGCCGAGGTGGCCTTCACAGAAAAACAGCGAGCGGTAACTCCCGGGCAGGCTGTCGTGCTTTACGACGGAGATCATGTCCTGGGCGGCGGTGCGATCCGATCAGCTTTACAATCCAAAGGTTTTACGCTATGAGAGAAGTACGTGAAATTCAAAAGTAAGATCTTAAAAGAAAACAATGAAAAAAATGAAGCTTATCAAAACTAATTTATAAAAACTATTGAAATATCTCGAAATATTAGATATAATTTCAGTTGCGAAAAGAGGCAGTAGAGCCTTTTCAGCAAAGAATTTTTTGACCGTTCTCTGCAGAAGCTATAGAGGACCAAGGCCATACGGACAGCCGGGTCAAAAGCCGAAGTTGGCAACTTTGTTGCCTTATTGATTGAGCCGGGGCGGCTCGAAGCGTTATGAGTTGGCTAATTCATAGCCGTGTGCAAATCCGCTGCACATCACACTTATGAAACGATCAATAAGAGTAGTAAAAGTAATTCCTTGCTATATAGACTCTGAAACCTCGAAAGCTGAATAAATAACTCTAAATGGAAAGGGCCTTCGCCCTTGACGTAAATAGAGCCAAATAAACAAGTTTTTCATGATCGTCGCGCTTAGGTGTGGTGTACTGCCCTGTTTTGCAGTACCGCCTCCTTAAGTGTTTTTTATTTGTCAAAATGTCTGCGAAGTTTTATGTTTCATGATCAGTAGAGGGATGAAAGTCAGGAACTTACAGCAAAAATTATTTCAGCGATTGGAGGAAAATGATTATGGGAAAAGTACTCGTTATCGGCTGCGGCGGCGTCGCCGGTGTGGCAATTCACAAGATCTGTCAGAATTCAGAGGTATTCGGAGAATTGTGTATTGCCAGCCGTACGAAATTGAAATGTGATGCTTTAGCGGAAAAACTGGGCGGAGGTAAAACCAAAATTACAACAGCCCAGGTAGATGCTGACAACGTGGAAGAACTGATCGCACTGATCAACAAAGAGAAGCCTGACGTTGTACTGAATCTGGCTTTGCCGTATCAGGACCTGCATATTATGGATGCCTGTCTGGCCACAAAGACCAGTTATGTTGATACCGCCAATTATGAGCCTGAGGATACTGCTCATTTTGAATACAAGTGGCAGTGGGAATACCGGGAGAAATTCAAAGAAGCAGGAATTACCGCGCTGCTCGGTTCAGGTTTTGACCCGGGGGTCACCAGTGTATTCAGTGCGTACGCATTAAAGCACCACTTTGATGAGATACATGAAATTGATATTTTGGATTGCAATGGCGGCGACCACGGTTATCCGTTTGCGACGAACTTTAACCCTGAGATTAATATCCGCGAAGTCACGGCCAAAGGCAGCTATTGGGAAAATGGCCACTGGGTGGAGACTGAGCCGATGGAGATCAAAAGGGAGTACAATTTCAAGGGTGTTGGTGTCAAGGATATGTACCTGCTGCACCACGAGGAATTGGAAAGCCTGGCGCTGAATATTAAAGGCATTAAACGCATTCGTTTCTTTATGACTTTCGGACAAAGCTACCTGACACATCTGAAATGTCTCGAGAACGTTGGTATGACGAGCATTGAGCCTATTAATTATAATGGAATGGAAATCATCCCTTTGCAGTTCTTAAAAGCTGTCCTGCCGGATCCGGCTTCCCTTGGCCCGCGTACCAAGGGCAAAACCAATATTGGATGCATTTTCAAGGGAATTAAAGACGGCAAGGAAAAAACCTACTATCTGTATAACATCTGCGATCATGAGGAGTGCTATCGCGAAGTAGGAAGCCAAGCCATCAGCTATACCACCGGCGTACCGGCGATGATCGGGGCGATGCTGGTTATGAACGGTACCTGGGCGAAACCTGGTGTTTATAATATGGAAGAGTTTGATCCCGATCCTTTTATGGAAGCACTCAATAAGTGGGGGCTGCCCTGGGAACAGGACTTCAATCCGGCGCTGGTACGCTGATGGGAAACGCAATAATGGACCTGTACGCAAGAGAACAGAATACTGAGGAACTGAAGGCTGTAGAAACAGAAAATGCAGAAAACTGGTTTGACTGTGTTCTGACTCCGAGCTATGTGGTTGATGAGAATCTGTTAATCTCAAATTTAAAAATTTTACAAGGCATTCAGGAACAGAGCGGAGCAAAAATTCTGCTCGCCCAGAAGGCATTTTCAATGTTCCGGGTATACCCTTTGATTGCCCAATATTTGTGCGGAACAACAGCCAGCGGTGTATACGAGGCGAAGCTTGGCCGCGAAAAATTTGGCAAAGAAGTGCATATTTTCAGTCCGGCTTACAGGGAGGATGAATTCGATGAGATCCTGACTGTATCCGATCATATCATATTTAATAGCTTTTCTCAGTGGGATAAGTTTGGTAAGCGGGCGCTTGCCGCAGGGGCAGAATGCGGCCTGCGGATCAACCCGGAATGTTCCACCCAGGAAGGTCATGGCATGTATGATCCGTGTGGACCCTATTCCAGACTCGGTGTGACCAGGGCAAACTTGAAGCAGGATTGGCTCCAAGGCCTTTCCGGACTGCATCTGCATACGCTGTGCGAACAAAATGCCGATGCGCTGGTGACAACGGTCGAAGCCTTTGAGGAGTCGTTCGGTCAGTTCTTGCCTGGGATGAAATGGCTGAACCTTGGTGGCGGGCACCACATTACACGTGAAGATTACGATCGGGAGCTTCTGATTCGAACCATCAAGCGTCTGCGGGAAACCTATGGCATTACCGTGTACCTGGAACCTGGCGAAGCGATCGCGCTAAATGCCGGTTTTTTGGTCTCATCCGTGCTGGATACGCTGCATAACGGTATGAACATTGCTATCCTGGATGCTTCAGCTGCCTGCCATATGCCGGATGTACTGGAAGTTCCGTACCGTCCCCGGATAATTGGCTCAGGGCAGCCCGGAGAAAAGAAAACTACGTACCGTCTTGGGGGGCCAACCTGCCTGGCCGGCGATATCATCGGCGATTATTCATTTGATCGGGCCTTAAATCCCGGAGACCGCCTGGTCTTCTGTGATATGGCGATTTACTCCATGGTCAAAAACAATACATTCAATGGGATACGGCTGCCGGATATTGTCCTGAACAAGGCTGACGGTACCCTTGAGACTGTCCGCAGCTTCGGCTATGAGGACTTCAAAAATCGCCTGTCTTAAAGCAAGCCAGTTGAAAATGTGGTATGATCATAAAAGATAGATTATACTGTTTTATTGGAGCATGCATTTGACCAAATACTTTTGACACTTGAGGAGGAAAGCGAATGCCGATCAAAATTCCGGACGATTTACCGGCAAAAGAAATCCTGGAGAATGAAAATATATTTATTATGGGCGAAAACCGGGCACAGCATCAGGATATTCGTCCTTTAAGAATAGCACTGCTTAATTTAATGCCTACCAAAATCGTTACCGAAACGCAGTATTTGCGCTTGATGAGCAACTCACCTCTGCAAATAGAGATAACACTGCTTTACACTTGGACGCATAAGCCTGCGAATACTTCGGAAGAACACTTAAGCAGGTTCTACAGTTCTTTTGATGAAGTGAAAGACCAAAAATTTGATGGTCTGATTATCACCGGTGCACCGGTCGAAAATCTGGAATTTGAAGATGTGGACTACTGGGATGAACTCAAACAGATCATGAAGTGGAGCCTTACCAACGTTTATTCAACCATACATGTCTGCTGGGGAGCCCAGGCTGGATTATATTATCATTACGGGATTCCGAAATATTCGCTTGACAGTAAAATGTTTGGGATATTCAGCCATAAAATTATTAATCATAACAACAACAATAATTTCCTGCGGGGGTTTGACGAAGTATTCAATGCACCGCATTCCCGCCATACGGAAATCAGTATAGAAGATATCGAGAAGCATCCGGAACTGGAAGTTTTGGCCACATCGGATGACGCCGGAGTTTATATGGTTGCCGGCAAGCATGGCAGGCATCTTTTTGTTACCGGCCATCCCGAGTATGATGCGTTTACGCTGAAAACCGAGTATGACCGGGATGTGAATAAAGGCCTGGATATCGCGGTTCCCAAAAATTACTTTCCTAATGATGACCCGAAGAAAATGCCTCAGGTTACCTGGAGAGGACATGCCAATTTATTGTTTTTAAACTGGCTGAACTATTATGTATATCAGCAGACACCTTTCGACCTTGGACAATTGGCTGAGTCAGACTGAGAGGTTGAATCAAGTTGGGTGACTGAGTATTTGTATTGATCACATGTATCGTTTTGGGGGCTTCTATATTGTTTTACGTTTATATTGTAGAATGCAAGGATGGAACATTGTACACAGGTTGGACTGTAGACATAGAAAAGAGGCTGACAGCCCATAACATGGGTAAGGGTGCTAAATATACCCGGTCGCGGTTTCCTGTTGTCCTCAAATACCTGGAACAGGTGTCATCCAAGCCGGAAGCATTCCAAAGGGAATACAGCATCAAACAATTAACCCGGGAACAAAAATATCAGCTGATTGCCCAAAGCAAGTCGGATCAAATAACCTGATGAATGTCAGGTTATTTTTTTACATAAAAATTAAACACAGAATTTACCTTTCCGGCCACAGAATATTTTCTTTTCAGCGGTCCATAATAAAACGAAAATATTAAAACGGAGGTATTTTTGCAATGAAAGCCAAGAAGATGCAAGGACCTAACACTGGAATCAGATGTGTGGTCAATACCTGTTATTATTATATGAATGGGGATCACTGCACAGCTGAAAAAATTGAAGTGCAGCCCCGGAATGCAGCTAACGCTGAACAGACTGACTGTGCGACCTTCATCAAAGAATAACAGGAAAAATGGAGGGGGATACGCTACTTTTGTCCCCCCTTTTTTCTATTCTTGTTACTTTTATTTCAATAATAATGATCCCTCTAATATTGATTACAGGCTACTGAAGTGGTATACCGGTATTCCGCTCATATCTTTGAATAAGCGGGTCAATGATTACGGCAGAGACAAGACCCAGATAAGCAGAGATAAAGCCGAAGCCCAGAAATGCAATAAGCTGCTGTAAGTTAAGCTGGAGCGAATGGTAATATAAGAAAATAGCTAAACCGCACCAGAAGCCTTGACAGAATGGACAGCCAAACAACTTGCAGAAAAAGTAGCCTTTCTGCTTAAGGGCATCTCTGATTTTTTTAAATAAGACAAAGTCAAATAGAAAAAAACGGAGGCTTAAAGCCAGCAGAAGCTCAAAAACCATTATAGATCACCTGATTTTATAAAATTTGTCCTTTTACATTCCATATTATGGTAAAGTAAAATAATATGTGCCTAGTTAATGATGACCAGGTTAAAAATCAAAAAACAAAAAAGCCTAATGCAAGAATCATCCGGAAAGGGATTTAGGATTCTCGATCAGGCTTTTTCGTTATCAGATGTTCTGATTTGAGGATTAGATTCCGCTCATATTTTTTTGTTTTTCATAACGGGTGCGGGTGTTTTTGTCTAAAAATCTTTTGCGCAGGCGAACGTTGATGGGTGTAATTTCTACATATTCATCATCATTGATATATTCTAGGGCTTCTTCCAGACCGAGCAATTTTGCCGGTTCCAGTCTCAGGCTTTCATCGGCTCCGCTGGAGCGCATGTTGGTCAACTGCTTTTTGCGGGCAATGTTAATATCAATATCCTGTTCGCGGTTGCTTTGGCCGACAATCATACCTTCATAGACTTTGGTTCCGGGATCAATAAACATTCTGCCGCGGTCCTGCAGCTGAAACAGTGCATAAGCGGTGGATTCTCCCGGATCTGAAGCGACCAGGACTCCCCGGTTGCGGCCTTGAATATCGCCCTTATACGGTTGATAGGAATGGAAGACATGAGCCATGATTCCCTCCCCGCGGGTTTCGGTCAGATAGTCCCCCCTGAAGCCGATCAATCCGCGTGCCGGAATCAAAAACTCCAGGCGTGTAACGCCACCGGACATGTTGACCATGTTCTGCATCTCAGCTTTACGGGTGCCAAGCATTTCAATCACGGTGCCGGTGCACGAATCAGGAATATCACAAGTCAGATGCTCAAATGGCTCGCATTTGACACCGTCAATCTCCTTCAGAATAACTTCCGGTTTCGAGACCATCAGTTCGAAGCCTTCTCTTCGCATATTTTCGATCAGGATGGACAGGTGCAGCTCTCCACGTCCTGATACTTGAAAACAGTCCATGTTTTCAGTTTCTTCCACGCGGAGACTAACATTTGTTTCAATCTCTTTAAACAGTCTTTCTCTGAGCTTGCGGGACGTGATATGTTTTCCTTCTGTTCCGGCAAAAGGACCGGTATTGACCATGAAAAGCATGGTCAGGGTAGGTTCGTCAATTTCAATCATCGGAAGAGGTTCCGGATTCAACGGATCAGCTATGGTTTCTCCGATATTGATATTGGGAATGCCGCTGATAGCTACGATGTCTCCGGCATTTGCTTCAAGTACATCAACCCGGCCTAAGTTCTGGAAGGTAAATACTTTACCGACTTTGACTTTTTCGATCGATCCGTCTCTCTTGATCACAGCGACTTGAGTATTAGCAGTCAGCTTGCCCCGGAAGACACGTCCGATTGCAATTTTGCCAAGGTAATCATTATAATCAAGTGTTGTTGCCAGCATTTGCAGCGGACTGTCGGGATCGCATTCTGGAGCAGGAATTTCTTTCAGAATCGTTTCGAATAACGGGACCAGATCTTCAGTCATTTCCCCGGGTTCATAACCGGCATTTCCCTGACGAGCTGAGGTATAAACAATTGGAAAATCAAGTTGTTCATCACTCGCGCCAAGCTGCATAAACAACTCCAGGACTTCATCGACAACTTCGTAGGGACGCGCTTCAGGCCGGTCGACTTTGTTAATGACGACGATGGGTTTCAAATCCAGTTCCAAAGCCTTACGAAGCACAAATTTGGTCTGAGGCATCGGGCCTTCAAACGCATCAACAACCAGAAGCACACCGTCGACCATTTTCAGGACGCGCTCGACTTCTCCACCAAAATCGGCATGTCCAGGGGTATCGACAATATTGATCTTGACACCCTGCCAGTTTACGGAAGTATTCTTAGCCAGAATGGTAATTCCGCGTTCCTTCTCCAGATCATTGGAGTCCATGACTCTTTCTTCGACTTGTTCATTGGAGCGAAACGCTCCGCTTTGTCTGAGCATGACATCGACAAGACTTGTCTTGCCATGATCGACGTGGGCAATAATTGCTAAATTTCTTAAATGGTCAGCGTACATTCAATTTCTCCTGTCGTAATCTAATTCTTTCTCCTTAACAAGTAAGAACATAAATAAGAATATTGGTATTTGCATATCGAAATCTTAAAGAAGTAATACTTGCCAATCGTCCTGCATATGAAGAGGACGTAACCTTTAATATTATAATACGTTTAAAGTTTTTTTCAAATTAATTTATTTTTCCCGATCATTTTTTGTTTTATTCTGGAATCAGGATCTGTCTATTTTTTATTGGAACTGTTTCAACATTATTCTACAATCGGCATGTTCGCGGTAAGGCTTGCGCAAATATGCGGAGAAATATATAATTTCATAGGGACGAGTATAAAACACATCATGAAGGAGCAGACCCGATGAGGAAATCCAGGCGAACCTATCGCAGACGAAACAAGACACCGTTGCTCGCCATCTTAATCATCGTATTTGCCTTAGCAATCGTAATGGTATCCAAAATAGTTTCCGGCAATGCAACCGATCATTCACAGACAGGCTCAAGCTACGGAGCTCAAACGGCGGATCATTCCAGTGAAGCAGCGGACACTGCGCGTCTAATCCGGCAAGCTGACGTTGCTGCCGGTACGAAAATCGATGAATATAAAGGTGTGCCAGTCTATTCCAATGGCGCGAATTATATGTCCAGCCACGGCTTAAGTTATAGTAAAGACGATTATTATTACGGCTACAAGTGGCAGTGTGTGGAATTCGTCAAACGATTCTATTATGAAATCTATCATCATGAGATGCCTGACGGCGCTGGAAACGCCAAATATTTCTTTAATCCGATGCTGGCGCAGGGCGAACTGAATGAACAGAGAGGCCTTGTTCAGTACGTTAACGGAGGGAATGAAAAACCCCGGGAAGGAGACTTGCTGGTCTTCGATGAGGGGTCTTACGGTCACGTTGCAATTATCTGCGGAGTAGACGACGACTGGATTGAAGTCATTCAGCAGAACTCAGAGGTTCCCAGGGAAAAATACAGTCTTGTTTACAAAGATGGTACCTATACGATATCCGGAGACAGAGATCCGGCCGGATGGCTCAGAGCTAGCAGCAGGTAAACCTGGCCATAACAGCAAAGATTTAAGAAATTGAGAAACCAGAAAAATATTAAGGCTGAAAATATTAAGGCTGAGCCGAGATGGAGAATTTCGACTCAGTCATTTTAGTATATCAAAAAGTAGAAATACTGATATATCTAAATGCAGCTATGGTTGACACCAAGGCGTGGCGTCAGCAAAGTTTTCTTTTTATTAGCTGAAAATAATTTGTAATAATCTACGATAATTGGAAACAATAATGGTAAACCTGTAGAGAATATCGAACATTATCGGCATAGTGTAAAGGAGTATCCAGAATGAGAATTCCCAATCATATTGGGGTTATCCCAGATGGCAACCGGCGATGGGCAGACAACAATGGATTACCAAAGGAGATGGGCTACCGGGAAGGTCTGGACCCAGGACTTAAACTTCTGAAATTATGCAGGGGAGCCGGCGTCAAAGAACTGACCTATTATGGTTTTACGGTGGATAATACCAAAAGACCAGCTACTCAGAAGAAAGCTTTTGTGCAGGCCTGCATTGATGCAATTGGTATGATTGCGAGCGAGGACGTGTCCTTGTTAGTGATTGGCGATACAGAATCTAAGATGTTCCCCAAAGCGCTGCTGCCATATACGCGTCGGACAAAGGTCGGCAAAGGCGGCATTAGAGTGAATTTTCTCGTCAATTACGGCTGGGAATGGGATCTGGGAAATCTTCGTACTGCCGAAAAAAATAAGAGAAAGGTTATTAAAGAGTTAAAATCAAATGATATTTCCAGAGTTGATTTGCTGATTCGCTGGGGAGGAAGACGCCGACTCAGCGGTTTCCTGCCTGCACAAAGTGTTTATGCGGATTTCTATGTACTCGATGATTACTGGCCTGATTTTAAGGAAGAGCATTTCTATGATGCTCTGAAGTGGTATAATACGCAGGATATTACTTTAGGCGGTTAGAAAAAGAATGTGAGTGGAGAATGCACAGTCTCGGTGAATAAAGGTATTAACAAGGTATTAACAAAGGTATTGACAAAGAAGTAATTGGACTGATATAGTGAATAGGAATATATGAAGAGATGATGACAGGGAATAATAAGTCCGGAGTGTTTGTGCAGAGAGCCGCAGGCTGGTGAAAAGCGGTCAAGACGAAAGACTGAACTCCCCCTTGAGTTGCCGGCTGAAACCATTCAGGTAGTAGGACCGGACGGAGTCTTCCGCCGTTAAAAGGAAGGGGATATCGGAAGATGATTTCATTGTTTTCCCGCATCCTGTCGAGTGAACGGCATATGCCGTTAACATGAGTGGTACCGCGAATTGGCCTTCGTCTCATTATTTGAGACGAAGGCTTTTTGACGTCCATGGATGGACTAATGTCGCGATTCCATGGAGGGAAAGGAGCGACAAGTCCATGGCTAGCTAATGTCGCGATTCCATGGAGGGAAAGGAGCGACAAGTCCATGGCTAGCTAATGTCGCAATTCCATGGAGGGAAAGAACCGACAAACCCACGGATGGACAAAAGTTGCAGTGTAAAGGATGGCAAGGGGCGGCGACGTTATAAGGAGGTAATGTTTTATGCGCAGATTATATTTGTTTGACACTACGTTAAGAGATGGTGAACAATCTCTCGGAATCACGTTAAATGTCCGGGAAAAACTAGAGATTGCCAAGCAGCTGGTTACACTCGGCGTAGACATTTTGGAGGCGGGCTTTCCGGCTTCATCTCCCGGGGACTTCGAATCTGTGAAAATCATTGGCAGGGAGGTTAAGGGGATCACAGTGTGTGGACTAACCCGTTGTGTGAAAAAAGATATTGACCTTTGTGCCGAGGCTCTCAAAGAAGCTGAGAACCCTAGAATTCATACCGGAATCGCTGTTTCCCCGATTCATATGGAGAAAAAACTCAGGCTAAAACCGGAACAGGTAATCCAAAAGGCTGAAGAAGCCGTCAGATATGCCAAAAAATATCTGAACGATGTCGAGTTTTATGCTGAAGACGCTTTTCGGAGTAATTATGATTTTCTGGCTAAGATATTTGAGCGCGTAATCGCAGCCGGAGCAACAGTCGTAAATATTCCGGATACTGTAGGATACGCGACTCCTTGGGAATTCGGCGAACTGGTCTCCTATATCAAAACCAATGTCCCTAATATTGACCGGGTGAAAATAAGTGTCCATTGTCATAATGATCTTGGAATGGCCACAGCAAACACCCTAGCCGGGGTTATGGCCGGGGCCGATCAAGTGGAAGGCACTATCAACGGGATAGGTGAAAGAGCCGGCAATACTGCTTTGGAAGAAGTTGTTATGGCGATGTATACCCAGAAAGATCGCTACGGCATCGATTTAGCTGTAAACACCCGGGAAATTGCCGCAACCAGTAGACTGGTTTCCTCAATCACAGGGGTCCCTGTACCGAGCCATAAGGCGATAGTCGGGACAAATGCGTTTATGCATGCTTCCGGTATTCATCAAGATGGCATCCTGAAAGAGAAACAGACCTATGAGATTATTGATCCGGAGACCATCGGCGTACCGAGGAACCAGATTGTCCTGAGTGCCAGATCAGGAAGGCATGCGCTGAAACACAGGCTGGAGGAACTCGGATATAAGCTGGAAGATAGCCAGATGAATACCCTTTACGAAGAATTTCTATTGCTGGCCGATAAGAAGCAAGAAATCTACGATGAAGATTTGCATATTCTGATGGGAACGGGTATACCTGAGCAAAACAGGATCAAGGTCAAGAATATATCCGTAGCTACATCAGGGAAACAGTCGGCCACCGCTGCGGTTACTTTGGAAATACAGGGTACGGAGATAACCGATGCGGCGATCGGAAATGGTCCTGTCGATGCGGTGTTTAAAGCAATTGACCGAATTACCGGTAACGAAGTCCGGCTCGAGGATTATAGTATCAAATCTGTGAGCCGCGGCAAAGAGGCGTTGGGGAATGCAACTGTTAAAATTTTTGCCGACGGAAATTATTATGTCGGCAAGGGAGTAAGTACCGACGTCATCGATGCTAGCGCCCTGGCCTATGCCGATGCAGTCTCCAAACTTAGCTGAGATGCAGAAAAAGATGCCTTACTGGCATCTTTTTTAATGACAACTAGTATGTCCTAGAAAACATTTCTTCCTGAGAAAATCTCCTGCATCTCATGTTTGATTCTTTGTTTGACCCTTCTTCTTTTGCTGGAGGATATCTCTTCCTTTTCAGCTCCGAACAAATAATGGTCAAGATCAAACTCTCTCAAAAGCATTTTGGTGTGGAAAATATTGTCCTGATAGACATTGACATCAATCAGCTGATATCTGTTTCTGGTCTCTTCCGAAATAAAATTCTGAATGGAATTGATCTTATGATCAATAAAATATTTTCGACCGTTGACATCCCGGGTAAAGCCCCGGACACGGTAATCGATAATCGCAATATCCGGTTCAAAACTCGTAATCAAGTAGTTTAAAGCCTTTAGCGGCGAGATCTGGCCGCAGGTGGAGACGTCAATATCGGCCCGGAACGTACTAATCCCCTTATCAGGGTGGTTTTCCGGATACGTATGCACCGTAATATGACTCTTATCCAGATGACCGACCAATGACTGCGAATCAGGACCCGGGGCCTCGTTTTCAAGAATTTCCATCGGTTCACGGATCATAATCTGGTTTTCAGCAACCAGCATGGTGACACTGGCGCCCTGAGGGTCGTAATCCTGATTGGCGATATTCAGAATATTGGCTTCAATGATCTCAGCGACAGAAGTTAGAATTTTAACCAGCCTGTCGGCATTGTATTCTTCATCAATGTACTCAATGTATTTCTTATGTTGATCCTGCGATAAAGCATAGCAGATATCATAGAAATTAAAGCTCAACGTTTTCGTCAGGTTGTTAAAGCCGTATAATTTTAGTTTTTTATTGATAGGTTTTATATTCATTTCCTGCACCTGTGCCAAATATTATTTTTTAAGCCTTTTTCTCTCAAGTTACTACTTTATTATACATATTTTTTAGCTTTTTCTATAGACAGTTCGAATATTTTTTGAACAAATTTTTAAACAAATCTTTTAAAAACAAGACGAAAATGGTGATAATATTCTTTGTAAGATTAACAAGATATAGGTTATAATTTATTAAGAAAAAACAAAGTTTGTGAGTTGAAAAAAATGCGCATAGGCTTCTTTGACTCCGGGGTCGGTGGAATCACCGTACTGCATGAAGCGATCAAGCAGCTGCCCCGGGAGGATTTTATTTATTACGCGGATATTGATCATGTGCCTTATGGGACCAAAAGCAAGGAAGAAGTCCTGAAACTGGTTTTGGATGCTGTTGATTTCATGGCTGCTGAAGGGATAAAAATTCTGGTAGTTGCCTGCAATACGGCGACGAGTATTGCCATCAATGAGCTTCGCCAAAGATATGATTTTCCAATCCTTGGCATGGAACCAGCAGTAAAACCAGCTGTCGAAAATAATGGTTCCAAGAGAATCCTGGTCATGGCCACCCCGCTCACACTTCGCGAAGAAAAGTATCAAAATCTGGTCACCAGACTGGATCAGGACCATCTTGTAGATGGCAAAGCATTTCCGGAGCTTGTTGAATATGCAGAGAATTTTTATTTTGACAAAGATGAAATCCTGAAATACCTGAATCGCAAACTTGGCACTCATAATTTGACCGAGTATGGTACTGTCGTTTTAGGATGCACACACTTTCCATATTTTAAGCGGATTCTGCAGGAACTGTTTCCTGCTGATACGCACATTATTGATGGAAGTACCGGAACCGTCAATTATCTGAAAAAAATCCTGACTGAAAGAAAACTTTTTGCTGAGGACGGTCATGGTGAGGTCGCTTTCTATTCTTCAGGCCGAAAAGAGCCTTCGGAATCCCGTTATGCCCGGTATCTCCTGCTGCTAGATCAGAATCAATAAAGCCGCTAAGACGGCTTTATTTTTTTGGCGAATATTTCATAACTTCCAGATCTTCGACGGTTATTAATCCTTCATTGACGACCTCGTCCAAAAAAAGCAGAAAGTCCTGCAGATACTCAGCGCTGTCTATTACTTCAATAACGATGGGAAGGTCATTGGAAAGATCCAGTATCCTGGACGTTTTGATTCTCGTATTGGCGCCGAATCCTTCAATTCCCCTAAAGACAGTCGCACCTGCCAGGCCCAGCTCTTTGGCCTTTAAGACAATCGTGTGATAGAGGGATACTCCTTTATATTTGCTGGCTTCTCCAATGTAGATGCGGATGCGTCTTGCCTGACCGGATATCTTTACCATTAGGATCCCTTCCTTTATTTTATTAATAGCTGAGTCAGGCTCATTCCAAGCCAGACTGCAATCAGTCCGACAATCATGCTTCCCAGACCGTTCAGCACAGCTACAATAATTTCTCCGCTCTTAATAAGATTCAGAGTTTCAAGGCTCAGCGTAGAAAAGGTTGTAAACGCACCCAGAAAACCCACAGATATAAATAAACGGGTATTCGGGCTGGTTACGAGGTTTTCAACTCCTAGTACATAGACAATGCCCAGAACAAAACACCCCAGCATATTGACGACGAAGGTTCCCCAGGGAAAAGTATAAAAATATTTTTGATAAATCCAGGTGGAAAGTACATAACGGGCAATAGCTCCAAGTGCACCGCCTAAACCGATCACCAGATAGACGGAATAATTCAAAGGAAGATCAGCCTCCTGCAAAGTTAAATACTCCCTGAAAAAAGAGTTATTTAAGTATATCATTTCATTCCGGCATATTTCAATAAAAAGCTCAATACTTGAAAGGAAGATACGAATTGACATTTTGAGCAATAAACGTTATATTTATGATGTGAATTCGATAATCATTATCAAAATCGTCATATCGTTATGACATTTGAACAAAATAATAAATTTAAAAAATCTATAAGGAGATTGCAATGGACGCTACCTTTCTAACAATGGACAAGATACCCGTAAACTCGAATGCCAGAATTGTCAATATACACATGGATGCCGTATTAAGAAAAAAACTGACAGATATGGGCCTGGTCAAAGGGACAGAATTTAAAGTTGACGGCCAAGCTCCGCTGGGGGACCCTATGAAGATTAATCTGAGGGGATATCATCTTGCTATCCGTAAAAGCGATGCCAGGAAAATTCAGGTTGAAGAGATTTGGAACAGATAATATGAATCTTCCTCCCTATTTTTGGTCATCAGATGATAATCATAATCACTATCATGTATAATTTGCGATGATAAACACCGCAAATTATACCTTGTTAAAACAGCATAGACAGTAATAAATATTGAAACAAACATTGTATGGAATGCTTAATCGCAAGTGTTTCAGGGGAAGGATTAACAGATGGAAAAGAATTTTACGATAGCTCTTGTTGGAAACCCAAACTGCGGGAAAACAAGCATTTTTAATGCGTTGACAGGCTCGAGGCAGCATGTTGGCAATTGGCCGGGAGTAACCGTTGAGAAAAAAGAAGGTACGGTCAGGTTCAACGGGGATGAGATCAGCGTAATTGACTTACCCGGGGCGTATAGTCTTTCCGCCAGTTCGGAGGATGAAATAGTTGCGGTAAACTATATTTTGCAGGAAAAACCCGATGTTGTTGTGAACGTGATTGACTCAGCAAATCTGGAGAGGAATCTTTATTTCACGTTACAGTTGATTGAGATGGATACGAATGTAATCATTGCATTAAATATGACAGATGAAGCAGTGAAAAAGAATATTTTCATCAATACAGCGAAACTTGGAGATGTTCTTGGCGTGCCGGTTGTCACCACAGTGGCAACGAAGAACAAAGGGATTCGGGAGCTGCTGGAGACTTCAACGGCAATGAAAGTAAAACCAGGCCGACCCGTCCAGCCAGACTATTGGCAAACAATGAACCGGGAATCTGGAGCTTTGGCTGAGGCCCTGCTCGAAGAAGGTATTGCTGGTAAAGAATCGGCGAACTTGGTGGCTGCCAGGCTGCTCGAGGATGAGGCGTTTGCTCGAACGCAAATAGCAGGTTGTCCTACCCTGGAAAAACTGGCTGACAAGGAAAAGGACAGGATAACGAGCCGTTTTGGTCTTGAGCCCGGAATCTATCTGGCAGACCAGCGTTATACCTTTATTGGCCAAATCATTAGGGATTGTGTCCGAAGAGAAACGCCTCCGCAGAAAGATCTGACAGAAATGATTGACAGGGTCGTAACAAATAAATGGATCGGGATTCCTTTGTTCTTTGTAATCATGTTTTTGCTGTACCAAATCACAATGGGTCTCGGCAATAATGCTCTTGGGGGCTATGTGGACAGTGCCTTCGGGATCCTGGGGCGGTATGTTTCCGGCTTGCTGGTAAACGCTCCGGTCCTGGCCCAGTCCTTTGTCAGCGATGCTTTGATCGGCGGGGTAGGTTCTGTACTCGTATTTGTCCCGATGATGTTTACCATGTATTTCTTGATTTCTTTTCTTGAAGACAGCGGCTATATGGCCAGGGCAGCCTATGTTATGGACCGGCTGATGAATGCTGTCGGGCTGCACGGGAAAACGGCCGTTGCCATGATTGTCGGCAGCGGCTGCAATGTGGCCGGAATCATGTCCACCCGAACCTTGGACAGCCGGAAAGACCGTATGATCGGTATTTTAATCAGTCCGTTTATTTCCTGCAGTGCCAGGCTTCCGGTCTATGCGCTGTTTGCCGGGGCATTCTTTAGGGGCAAAACGATCGGCATCATACCGTTGGCAGGATTGGTTATTTTTTCACTGTACCTTTTAGGGATCATGGTTGCTGTCGCCGCCGGGAAAATCCTGAGTGAAACATTGTTCAAGCAGGAAAAATCCTACTTTGTTATGGAACTCCCGCCTTATCGTCTGCCAACGCTGAAGAGCCTGATACGGCACATGTGGGAAAAAACGGAGTCGTTTGTCAGGAAAGCAGGGACTGTGATCCTCGGGATCGTCATCCTGATCTGGATGCTATCCGTTTTCCCGGTCGGCGTTGAACCTGGAAGCGCCGAAAGTCTCCTTGGAAAATTAGGCACAGTCATCGCACCTATATTATCCCCGGCTGGTTTTGGCAGCTGGCAGGCCTCTGTAGCACTTCTTGTCGGGATTGGTGCCAAGGAAGCAATCATTGCGACGTTCGGGCTGGTTTACGGGACAGGCGAAGGAATGCTTGGAGCAGTCTTAGCACAGCATTTTACGCCGCTCTCCGCCTATGCCTTTATGGTAATGACCCTACTTTATTCACCCTGTGCAGCGACCATCGGAATAATTAAAAAGGAGACCAATTCTATTAAATGGACACTGTTTTCTGTTCTCTACTCACTGATTATTGGCTGGATCGCAGCGGTACTGATCTTTCAGCTCGGTTCGTTGTTCATCTAAACGAAGAATAGGCAGGAGGTATTGCGATGCTGATCAATTTGTTAACAGAAATTGCCGGTAAACAAGCGAACTCCTTTTCTTCGCTGGCAAAAAAATTAGATCTCGATCCAGAGATGATCAAACAAATGCTGAATGACCTGCAAAGACTTGGATACCTAACTGCGGATAATGCAGCCTGCGTCAATGAACAATGTAAGGGGTGCGGGGGCTGCTGCAGCAAAGGAAACGGAGAAGCGGGAGCAATCTTGTGGACGCTCACGGCAAAGGGGAGGGTGCTTTTGGAATCCACGAACCGGTAAGGGTATATGACGCAACACCTAAGTTAAAAAAACCATTAAAAAAATACTGTCAACAGTATAAAACGATTAACAGTATCTTATAGATTTTAAGTTACGCTTGTTCTAGGGGTTCACCCTACAGTCGGAAATATGAAAAAGCCATTCATCTACTATTTTATTTATCTGTTATTTATTGCTGTCGAGATTCATCATGCCGTTAATGTCGACCACTTCCATTCCTGACGGCAGGTCGAAAGTCCCAGCGGGTACGGCACCTGTTCCAATTTGCAGGTTTTTGAATTCCATAGTGGTCATCTCGCCCCCTGCCTCATATTGGGCCTTCACAACAATGCCGTACTCGGTGCTGATCCATTCCTTGACAGTTGATCCTTCGTTGGTGAAAGTAAGGACTTTGCACTCCATGCCGTTGACTGTTTCAGTCCCGCCTATTGTATACTTAGATTCAACAAGACCACTGACATAATCAACAGGGGTGGTGGTATCCGGACCGTTATATTCACTTAACGTCATTTTTATGGCGCTGTTTTGACCCGAGGTATAAGTAATAAACTCCTTCTTGGACCTATCAAAAATAAAAGTCATCTTTGGGCCGTTAAAGGTGCCCTCCATTTTCATTTTCTGATCCTTGAACCAGACTTTGCTTTCCGAAGATGCTCCGCCGCCAACAATCACATAATCATAGGCCATTTCTTTGACCAGCTGTCCTTTCCCGATCAGACCGGATACAATTTCGTTATCATCAGGTAAAGTCTGTGTTTCTGTCTCTGTCGGAGCCGAGGTTGCTTCATTTTGGGCAGCGGGTTCTTCTTTTCCGCCGCAGCCAGATAAAGCCCCAACGCAAAGAAGCAGCAAAACGAGCAAAAGCGCAAGATACCGTCGCGTCAATCCCATGATATTCTCCTCCTATACCTTCTTTTGTATTCAGATAATGGAATTTAAAGATTTAATCATTCGATAAGAATGATGTCAAACTCTATTAGCGGGTAACTCTTCAAAAATGATATTTTGTTAAACTATATTTCGTTATATTATTTTTCGTGATGACTCGTAAAAAGTCCTCTATATACGTATCATTTCATTCCAAAAATTAGAACACCATCCTGAATACTGGAATATTTTTTTGGTTTCAGCACTAAGAAAGTCAGAGGAACAAGTATTTGAAGGAACAAGTGTTTGAATGTTAGATTTTTTTCCATTCCATGGTATAATATGATGGTCGATTTTTGATTCGACCAAAGCACAGCCATATGAAATGATTGGGAGGGTTGGTAATGATGAATAACAATGTTGAAACGAGGGAGTTTCAGACAGAAATCACCCAGCTGCTGGATATTGTTATTAATTCTCTCTATACGGAGCGAGAGATCTTCTTAAGAGAATTAATATCCAATGCAGCTGACGCTACGGAGAAACTGCGCTACTGCAGGCTCACCGAAAATGAGATAAGCGAATCCGAACAGCCGTTGGAAATTTCCATCGAAACGGATGAAGAAAAACACACGCTTACCATTACCGATAATGGGATCGGAATGACCAAAGAAGAACTGATTGAGAATCTGGGTACGATCGCCCATTCAGGATCCAAGGAATTTATCAGACAGCTGACCGAGGTCAGAAAGGCCGGATCCGGAAACAATACCGATTTAAGCCTGATTGGACAGTTCGGCGTCGGATTTTATTCAGCGTTTATGGTTGCGGAGAAAGTAACGCTCTATACCCGCTCTTTCAGACCGGACTCCGAAAGCTGGATCTGGTCTTCAAACGGAGCAGGAAGCTATTTAATAGAACCGGGTGATCAAAGCAATTACGGGACTAGGATCGTTCTTCAGTTAAAAGAAAATGCCTATGATTTCAGCAAAGCTGACGAAATCAACAGGATTATCAAACAGTATTCGAGTTTTGTCCCTTATCCCGTGAAAGTCAACGGTGAAAAAGTCAATACCGTCGAAGCAATATGGACGAAAAACGCATCCGAAATCAGTGAGCAGGAATATACGGAATTCTATAAATATATCGACAATGCTTTTGACGAGCCATCTTACAGAATGCACTTTTCCTCCGATGCGCCACTTTCCATCAAAGCACTGCTGTTTGTGCCCGGAGAAAATTATGAGCGGTTCGGCTTCAGCAAAATGGAGAGAGGCGTTAACCTATTCTGCAAAAAAGTCCTGATTCAGGAAAAATCTGAAGCCATCGTGCCGGAGTGGATGCGGTTTGTACGCGGCGTCATTGACAGTGATGACCTTCCCCTGAACATTTCCAGGGAGACCCTTCAGGACAATGCGCTTGTCGCCAAACTGAACAAGGTAGTCACCGGCAGATTCTTAAAATATCTCGAAGAGCAAGCCAAAGATGATCCGGCCAAATACAATCAATTTTGGGAAAAATTCAGCAGGTTCATCAAAGAAGGAGCAGCTTCGGACTATGCCCACAAGGATGCGCTGGTCAGGCTTCTGCGCTTTGAATCCAACATGACGGCTGAAGGTGAGCTGATTTCACTGGAAGGCTACGTTGGAAGAATGAAAGAGGAACAAAAAGCGATCTATTATGTCAGCGGCTCTAACCGTAAAGTCATTGAATCCGGGCCGTATCTTGAGATATTTAAGGACAAGGGCATCGAAGTGCTTTATACGTATGAACCGATTGATGACTACATCTTAGGCGGGCTTCCTGAATTCAAAGAGAAGAAGATTGTTGCGGCCGAACAGGACAGTCAGGATCTGCCGGATTTAGATGCTGAGCAGCCCGGTAATGCCGAAAGTGAAATTCCAGAGGATGAAGTGAAGGCCTTATTGGATTGGTTCAAAGAAACACTCGGGGACAGGGTAACCGAGGTGCGTGCTTCCAAACGTCTCGTGGACAGTCCTGCGGTTGTGCTCAGCTCATACGGAACGCATAGTATGCAGAAAATGATGCAGATCATGAACAAGGATATGGAAGATATCCCAGCAGGAATCTTGGAGATTAACAGCCGGCATCCGGTCATTCAGGGAATCAATGAACTGCGCAAGTCGGGCGACGCATTTGCTGCGGCAGCGGCGGAACAGATTCTGGAAAACTCGCAGATTGCCGCCGGGCTGATCATCGATCCCAGGAGTATGGTTAACAGACTCTATAACATCCTGGAAAGAGCGGTTGTGAAGAAATAATACCGGAGTGATTATTATTACGATTCTACTCTACGGGCTGATAGCGGGTCTGGTTACCGGGCTTGGCGCTGTCATCTCTATCTCGATAAAAAATATCACGAACAAGATACTTTCAATATCGCTCGGATTTGCGTCAGGAATCATGATCGGGATATCTGCCTTAAGTCTGATTCCGACCAGCCTAGACATGAGCAACAGTATCATTTGTATTGCCGGCTTTGCAGCCGGAGCTCTGTTCCTGTTTCTGGTGGATATTTCAATGCCGCACATTCACAAGGTTGAAGCGGATTTGAGTAACTATGCCAAGATGGGGTATTTTATCGCGCTCGGAATCACACTGCATAATCTTCCCGAAGGGATCGCGATCGGTGCGACCAGCGAAGTATCGTATCACATGGGCGTCATGACAGCCTTGACAATCGGTCTGCATAATATTGCTGAAGGTCTTTGTGTGGCGATGCCGCTGTGTCTCGCCAACGTCCCGAAATCGAGGGTCGTCCTGATTACGACCATGACCGGTATGTCAACGCTGCTCGGTACCGGGCTGGGAATGATTCTTGGCCTGATCTCTCCGCTCATCATCGCTTTCTTTCTGGCGTTTGCGGCCGGAGCAATGATCTATATCAGCAGTGACGAACTGATTCCGAAAAGCCACCATTCCCACAGTGAATATGCCAATGTCGGCATCATGCTCGGCTTTATCCTGGCATTAATCCTGTCGTAGAATGATCAATCAATTATTTTGTTTCATCTAGGTTATCGTTTTTCACATGAATCAGTGGGAAAGATATTGTAAAGGTGGTTCCTTCTCCGGGAGTGCTTTCGACCCGTATTTCTCCTCCGCGAAGGTACACCAGTTCGGATACGATTGCCAGGCCGAGTCCCGATCCTTGGCCTTTTCCATGGGAACGGGAACGGTCTCCCTGGAAAAACCTTTCAAAAATATGAGGAACGTCTTCAACCGGGATTCCTTCACCGTTATCCCTGACGGATAGAATAAAACGGGAATTTTCCGATTTAGCGAGGATATCAATCGTTCCACCGGAAAGTGTATGTTGAATAGCGTTATTAACAAGATTGTACAGTATCTGTTTCAGTTCATCGGGTTTTAATGGAAGTACTTGTGACGTATCCAGGACTTCTGAGACAAAATCATCAATTGTCCGGAAATCCTGGCCGTTGAATCTGAAAGTACGGTCTTTAAGCAGGGGGGCCAAAAGCGGCATAAGCTCGGGAAGCACATCGTGCAGTCCGGAATTGAGCTCTTCGGAATGATCGCTGTTTATTTCTTCCTGGGCGATCCGATTTAAGGTCAACAGACCCTCGGTAAGCCTGATCAGTCTTTCCGTCTCGATCAGCATGGTCTGATGGGCGGCATCCAAAGTCTCTTTGTCTGCCATACCTGTCCGCTGGAGTATTTCCAGGAAGCCTCTGATCGAGGTCAGCGGAGTCCTGAGTTCATGAGAAGCATCGGCAATAAACCGAGCCATCCGGTTTTTAGCCGATCTTTCCGTATTTAGAGCATTCTCCATCTGTCCAAGCATATGGTTTAAAGCTTCCCGAAGCTGCTGGATTTCCGAAGCGGTTTTATTCATATACGGAAGGCGCAGGTCATAGCGGCCGGCGGCAATCTTGCGGGCCGTAGAGGAAATGTTCAGAAGCGGTTCCAGTGGTTTCTGCAAAACCAGCGCTGTAAAAAATGTACTGAGTAGAATAATGATGATCGCGTTAAAAGTATATCCTCTGAGATTTCGGCTCAAGATCAGGTCCTGTTCAGCCAGCGGCTGACCGATCAAAGCATAGCCCGCATAAGGCTGAATATCGTTGTTTTGTTCCAGGGGGAGACTGTTTACCGAAAGCTGGTTCGTTACGACCGGGGCCACCATCAGCATATACTGCTGTTCGTCGGTATCCTGAAAAATAAAACATCCGCCGGATCTCGCCTTCTCAGCAAGATCAAACTGCAGTTGGTTGCGGCTGAGATTCGGGACCGTACTGTTCGTCTTGCCGTAGCTGTAAACAATCGATTTAAGTTGATAGTCGCTGGTATAAAACGCCACAAAATTTCCCGGGCGGAGTTCGGAGAATCTTCCCGGAGGAAGCTCACTGCTCGAAAGCCAGCTCCCCATACTGTTCCGTATGGCGTAATAGTCTGAAAGCAGGTTCTGCTCCACGCTCTGATACAGGGAATTTTTCAGGGAAGTATACTGAATAGCCCCAATTAACGTAAAAAAAATGATATGGCACACCCAGAAACGCAGCAGGAGCTGCCCTACCAGGGATTGCCGCCAAATATTCAGTTTTTCCAGAGGATGAACTTTCATGATGATCTCCCTAATGTGATCATACTTAAAACACAACGATTGAAATGTTAAACATGCAATGCGTCATGATATTCCTGTGTAAAATGCTTGATATTTGATATCTCGTGTAGACTGCCAGTTACTGCTGTTCTGTCTGCAGATGGTAACCGAGGCCCCTGACGGTTTTAATGATCGTGTGATCCAGATCCCCGAGTTTCTCTCGAAGATAGCGGATATATACCTCGACGATATTGTCCTCTCCTTCAAAATCGTAACCCCAGATGTGAATCAGGATTTGTTCTTTACTCAACGTTTGGTTGCTGTTCCATAAAAGATAGGACAGCAGTTTATATTCGGTCGGAGAAAGCTGCAGAGGCTGATTATCGAGCAGGATTGACTTTTTCAGTTCATCGATCGTAAACCGGCCAATGGTTCTTTTGCCGGATAGATCCGGGAAACGGTTACGCAGCTGAACCTCGATCCGGGCCAGCAGCTCGTCAAAGTGAAAAGGCTTAACCAGATAGTCGTGGGCTCCGAGGCGCAGTCCTTTGACAATGTCTTTGGATGTATCCTTGGCAGTCAGCATAATTATGGAAGCACCGGATATTTCCGGGATGGATTCACATAGTTCATATCCGTCCATGACCGGCATCATAATGTCAAGGATGATGACATGAGGTTCAAAGACCGGGATTATCTCCAGCGCCTTTTTCCCGTTGTCCGCTGTTCCGATATCGTAACCCTCCTGCTTCAGCCCCAGGCTGAGCATCTGGCGGATTGAAGCGTCGTCATCCACGATAAGTATTCTGAATTTATTGGCCATTCGTTTATTCCTCCTGTATCTTTAAAATACACGATTATTCTGAAAGGAAACTGAATACAGTCGCATTCGTCTGTATATCGCCATATATAACTATTTTAACGGTTTGAGCAATTTTAACAAGAATTTTCTGCAGCTCGGAATATCCGGATATGCTGCTTAAAATATACAAAAATGATTACGCAGGAAATACGCAGGAAATACGAAATGTATAGATTGGACGAATCGTATAATCATGGTAAAATAATATGATAAACCCAAGGGAAGCTTGGAGGAAAAGTTTGCAAAGAAGTGGTGAGACCATGAAACAACAGATTTTTAATGAATTACTTGCGAAAAAAATTCTGATTCTGGACGGAGCGATGGGAACCATGCTTCAGCAGAAGGATCTGTCTGCCGAAGATTTTGGAGGGCCTGAACAAGAAGGCTGCAACGAAATCCTGACGCTCACCCGTCCTTATATCGTGCGTGATATTCATGAGGCCTATCTGAAAGCCGGTGCGGATATCATTGAAACCAATACCTTCGGAGGCACAAATATTGTCCTTGGGGAATATCATCTCGGGGACAGGGATATGGAAATCAACGAGGCTGCGGCACGGCTGGCCCGCGAAGCGGCCGACAAATGGTCTACAGCGGAAAAACCGCGGTTTGTGGCTGGATCCATGGGCCCGACGACCAAGATGCTGGCCTTTGGAGGCGGTATTACTTTTACTGACCTGGAAGAGGCTTATTGCCGTCAAACCCTTGGCCTTATTAAGGGAGGCGTCGATCTGCTAATCGTCGAAACCTGTCAGGATACGCTGAATATCAAGGCGGCAGGACTCGGGATCCAACGCGCCTTTGCTGAACTTGGGCGGGAGGTGCCGCTGGTCGTTTCCGTGACGATTGAACCCTCGGGTACGATGCTCGCAGGACAGAATATTGAAGCTTTATATATTTCGATACAGCACCTGAAGCCGGTTGCCGTCGGCATGAACTGCGGCACCGGAGCGGAACTGATGAACGATCACCTCAGAACCCTGGAGGGGCTTGCCTCTTGCGCCGTGAGCTGTTACCCGAACGCGGGGCTTCCTGATGAAGAAGGCGGCTACCAGGAAACTCCGGAAGAGTTTGCCGGAAAGATGGCCGCTTACGCAGCCAAAGGCTGGCTGAACATTGCCGGTGGATGCTGCGGGACGACGGATCGCCATATCGAAGCCTTGGCAGCAGCCTTGGCCAAGTACGCTCCGAGACAAATGCGGGCTGCTGAACGAAGCAGCGTCGCAGGACTCGAAGCAGTCTGGCCCGAAGAAGAAAACCGGCCGCTGCTGGTCGGCGAGCGGGCCAATGTGATCGGTTCTCGCAAATTCAAGGAGCTTATTGCCGGTGAATATTATGAAGAAGGTTCCGAGATTGCCCGAAATCAGGTCAAGAAGGGCGCTCAGATTGTGGATGTCTGTGTGGCCAATCCCGACCGGGACGAACTTGAGGATATGGTTAGCTTTCTGCCCCATGTTGTCAATAAAGTCAAAGCGCCGCTGATGCTGGATACGACCGATCCCGCGGTTTTGGAAGCAGGGCTCCGGTTAATTCAGGGCAAAGCAATCATTAATTCGATCAACCTTGAAAACGGCCGGGAACGCTTTGATGAAGTTGTTCCGCTGCTTCGAAAATTCGGGGCTGCAGTCGTGGTTGGCTTAATCGATGAACAGGGTATGGCCCTGACCCGGGAACGCAAGCTCGAAGTGGCCGGACGCTCTTACGATCTGCTGGTGCATGAATACGGTCTTTCAGCTGCCGATATTATCTTTGATCCGCTGACATTCCCGGTAGGGACCGGGGATGTCAAGTATCTCGGTTCTGCAGTTGAGACCATTGAAGGCCTGCGACTGATCAAAGCCAAATATCCGGAATGCAAGACGATTCTTGGGATCAGCAATGTCTCCTTCGGTCTGCCTGCAGCAGGCCGGGAAGTGCTGAATGCCGTTTTCGTCTATTTGAATACCGTAGCCGGACTGGACTACGCGATTGTCAATTCCGAAAAACTGGAACGTTATGCGACGATTCCTCAGGCAGAGAAAAAACTGGCCCAAGATCTGCTCTTAAATACGAATGACCAGACCTTAAAAGCTTTTACCGATTTTTACAGAGAGAAAAAGGTCACGGAACAAAAACAGACGTCCGGGCTTTCCGTTGAGGAACGGCTGGCAGGAGCTATTGTGGAAGGCTCCAAAGAGGGCCTGGAGAATGATCTGTACGAGGCCCTGACGAAATATCGGCCGCTCGAAATTATTAACGGTCCGCTGATGAAAGGTATGGAGGAAGTCGGCAGCCTCTTTAACAGGAACCAGCTGATCGTGGCTGAAGTTCTGCAGAGTGCCGAAGTCATGAAGGCAGCGGTGACCATCCTAGAGGCCTATATGGAAAAAGCTGAGGAGGCGGTCAAAGGGAAGATCCTGCTCGCAACGGTCAAGGGCGATGTCCATGATATCGGTAAGAATCTTGTGGAGATCATCCTGTCCAATAACGGTTATAAGGTGATTAACCTTGGCGTCAAAGTCAGTTCTGAACAGCTGATTGAAGCGGCTAGGAAAGAGGCCCCTGATGCGATCGGTCTATCCGGACTTCTGGTCAAATCGGTTCAGCAGATGCTGTTGACTGCCCAGGACCTGCAGGCAGCCGGAATCAATATCCCGCTGATTCTCGGAGGCGCGGCTCTGTCGCGCAAATATACCGAAGAAAAGATTGCCCCGCAATACGGCGGACCTGTCCTGTATGCGCGCGACGCCATGGCTGGACTGAATCTTCTGAATGGCTTGAAAAGCAAGCCGGCCAATGATTCCGGAAGCTATAACGCAGCTAAAAATAATGATCAGGCCGGTAATGTTGGTACGATTTCCGGCAACATCCCAGACAGTACCTCCGGCAGTATTTCTGACAACCACAGCGAAAATAGATTTTCGCCGGTCAGCTTTGACGGACCTGTCTGCCGCCCGCAGCATACAGCACGGGAGGTCCTTCTGGATTATCCGCTGGCGGAGATTATCCCGAACTTGGATCTGCCTTTTATCCTGAGGCGTTATCTCGGGGTCAAAAACAAACTGCGCCATCCTTCCCAGGAAGAAATCAAGGCAGCGGAAAGCCTCCTGCTGGATTCCGAAGATGTTTCCCAGGATAAATCAGCCAAAATCCAGAAATTTGTTCAGGATTTCCTGGAAGAGATCCAAGAACACAAGCTGATTACGGTCAATGGGGTATTTGCGTTTTATCCGGCCTGTGCGAACGGAAATACGGTCGCTATTATGGATTCAGAATCAGATTCGAATCCGGATTCGAATCTGAAAGCTTCAAATATTGTTCTTGAAGAACTCAGTTTTCCGCGTCAGCAAAAAGACAATGGCCTTTGTCTCGCTGATTATGTCCGTCCCTGGAATAAGCTTGACGGTCAGGAGCAGACGTATGATTATCTTGGTATGTTTGCGCTGACTACGGGCCTGGGAATTAGAGAAAAGGCCGAGAATTACCGGGACAAGGGCGAATACCTGAAGTCGTTTCTTCTTCAGGTTCTGGCCCTGGAGCTGGTTGAAGGATTTGCTGACATCATGCATGAAAAGATGCGTAAAATCTGGGGGATTGATAACGGCATCCGGGTTTCTCCGGGCTACCCGATCTACCCAGCACTGGAAGAACAGGCCAAGCTGTTCAGACTGCTGAAACCGGAGGAGATTGGAATAGCACTGACAGAGAATTTCATGATGGACCCCGAAGCGTCTGTTACCGCTGTTGTTTTTTCTCATCCCGAAGCTAAAATATTTAATATTAACCGTTGATCTCTGTAGTAGATGCTAATCGATGCATGAAATCCCGTCTCGAGACTGAGGCGGGATTTCATGCGTCTTGTGTGTTGTCAACTAGTTTTTATAGAGCCTTACTGGCCTCTTTTTCCTAAGATTTCTTTAACTTTTCATAGCTGTTATTCGTGTTTAAATTTTTCAAAAACCATGGTTTTGCCTTCTTCTGCTAAAGAGACTTGAAGCATAATTCTGATTTTGATCAAATAGTTCATAAGAATTTTGGACAGCTGGATTTTGAACAAGAGGCTGGACGAAGGTACTCGGTGCTTCCGGAATAGGAGAAGGAACGGCCGGCCCGGGTACAATCTGGTTCAGCGGACGGATTCCAGTCGGGAAGGACTGAAGATTTTTACCAAAGCTAAACAAGCCTCTCCGTGTTTTTTGGCGCTTTCTGTTTTGCTTTTCAATCTTTTTTTCTGCTTTGGTTTGTTTTCTCCCGCGTACACCTGCTTCAGATCCTACTCCTGTTTCTGTTCTTTTTGTCCTTTTTATACCTTTACTTGTATTAATAACTGTACCTGAACCGGTGCTTATTCCAGTACCGGTACCATTTTCTGATCCTGAACTTGGCCCAAGTCCTGATCCTGCTTCTGTCACCATTGTCTTTATTCCTGTGCCACTGTTTGCCTGGGGATTTCCGGGCAAGAGGAATGAAGGGGGATTTCCTTTGAAAATGACTTTATTAATAAGCGGATAGCCGACCCGGTTCAACAAAAAGGTACCGGTTTTACGGGCCATAGGAATACCTATTCTTTTAGCAAGTGGAAGTCCGACTTTCCTGGCAATGGGCATGCCAATTTTTTCAGCAACGAGGGGACCAACTTTACCGGCGATGTATGGCTGAAGTTCCCTCAGTACAATCGGTGCAACTTTTTGCAGAAGATAGGAGGGTTGACCAATACTCATGGGGATTCCTCCTTATGGTTATATTGGAATATATTTACAATAAAAGGATATGTTTTTTTGACGGAAGTGTGTTTGTCTTGATTTATTTATTTTACAATGATATGGGACTTAAGTAATGTTTTGCATGAAATCTCCAAGAACTAAAATCGCAAGTAAAACGTAAAATAATCCATATAGAAGGCCTTAGATGCATAAAAACGCCAATAAAAGGCTATTGCTTACTATATGTAGTGTTGATAAAATAAGGAATATACAAGATATAGGAAGGATGAGGGTATTGCGCTGTCCTTTTTGTCAGAGTGACGACACGAAGGTGCTGGATTCCAGACAGATTGAGGAAGGCACTGCTATCCGACGCAGACGGGAATGCGATGTCTGCACAAAGCGTTTTACGACGTATGAGCGCTACGAGGATTTTCAGCTGATTGTCGTGAAAAAGGATGGCAGAAGAGAGCCCTTTTCCCGTCATAAACTGCTGTCAGGCTTGAACAAGGCCTGTGAAAAACGCCCCGTGTCTACCGAACAGCTGGAAACAATGGTCACCGATATCGAAAGAGAAATGCGTGATATCAACGACCGCGAAGTGCCGAGCGAATTGATCGGCGAAGCCGTCATGAAAAAACTGTTTGCAGCAGATGAAATTGCATATATTCGCTTTGCTTCTGTTTACAGGCAGTTCAAGGATATTCAAAAGTTTATGGAAGAGTTGAACGGGCTGGTAAAGCGCCGTAAATAAAACAGTCCCCCCAACTGAGATCCTTGCGATAAAGACAGGATATCCATGCAAATAAATATATATGGGAGCAGGAGGACTAAGCCATGTACGTTGTGAAAAGGGATGGAAGAAGAGAAATTTTTAATCAGGAAAAGATTTGCAAGGCGGTAGAAAAGGCTTTTATTGCTACCGAGACCCCCAATGTCACCAACTGGGCGAAGATTGTTACCGACAGGGTATTCTCGGAATTGGAAGCTGCTTACAGTAAGAATGAAGGCTTCCAAATCGAGCAGATTCAGGACAAAGTCGAAGATGTCCTGATGCAGACAGGAAATACCAATGTCGCCAGAGCATATATCCGGTACCGCTTCCAGCATGAAATCATTCGAAATCAGGAAAGCGCCAAAAACGATAACAATAAATTATTCTCTGATTACCTGGGGCTGGGAACCTGGGAAATCAAAGAGAATTCCAATATGGGATTTTCGGTTCAGGGGCTTAACCGGTTTGTAACCAGCAAAGCGACCAATGCTTTCTGGCAGTCTCTGCTTCCGTCTGAAGTCGGCAAAGCGCACGATTCCGGTGCTTTGCACAATCATGACATGGGAGACCTTGCTCCATATTGCGTCGGCTGGGATCTCAAAGATCTGCTTCTGGTAGGTTTTAGGGGCGCGGAAGGCAAAACAACCTCCAAACCGGCCAAACATTTCCGTTCCGCACTCGGACAGATCGTTAACTTCGTTTATACCTTACAGGGAGAAGCTGCCGGTGCTCAAGCGCTCTCCAGCTTTGATACCTATCTTGCTCCGTTCGTCAGAGTGGATAACCTCGATTATAAACAAGTCAAACAGGGGATTCAGGAATTTATTTTTAATGTCAATGTCCCGACCAGGGTGGGTTTCCAGTCTCCATTTTTTAATATTACGCTCGATGTGCGGGCGGCCGAATCGGCCATTAAAGATGAGCCTGCTGTCGTTGACGGCAAATTCCTGGATACGCCGTACCGGGAATATCAAGCTGAGATGGATATCATCAATATGGCGTTCTGCGAGGTCATGCTCGAAGGGGACGCTGACGGCAATATTTTTAGCTTCCCGATCCCGACATACAACATCACAAAGGGCTTTGACTGGAACAGTGAAGTATCGAGAGCGATCTTTAAAATGACCGATAAATATGGAATCCCGTATTTTGCGAACTTTATCAACTCCGATATGAATCCCGAGGACGCCAGAAGCATGTGCTGCCGTCTGCGTCTGGACAACAGGGAACTCAGAAAACGCGGCGGTGGCCTGTTCGGAGCCAATCCGCTCACAGGAAGCATTGGAGTTGTGACCCTGAACCTGCCGTTGTACGGCTATCTGGCTAAAGGCAACTGGGATCAGTTCATCACGCTGATTGATAACCACATGAACATCGCCCGGTCCTCGCTGCAGACCAAACGCAAAACGCTGGAGATCCTGACGGACAACGGCTTGTATCCCTATACTAAATTTTATCTGAGAGATATTAAAAAACGATTCGGCAAGTACTGGACGAACCACTTTTCGACGATCGGTCTAGTCGGCATGAATGAAGCGATCCGTAATTTTACTTCGGACGCCGATGACATCACCACTGTTTTCGGACAAAATTTTGCCAAGGAAACGTTGAACTATATGAGAGACCGCATCCAGGAATTCCAGGAGCAAGACGGAGACCTCTATAACCTCGAGGCAACACCCGCGGAAGGTACGAGCTACCGTCTGGCCAAAATCAACAAAAAGCATTATCCCGATATGATTACGGCCGGTGACAATGAACCCTATTACACGAACTCCACCCACCTACCTGTCGGTTATACCAGCGACCTGTTCCGCGCCGTTGAGCTTCAGGATGACCTGCAGACGCTCTACACCGGCGGGACTGTGCTTCATGGCTATCTGGCTGAAAGTCTCGATGATCTTGCCGTTGCCAAGGCCGTCGTACGCAGGGTATTTGAGAACTTCCAGCTGCCGTATTTCACGCTGACTCCGACCTTCAGCATCTGCGAAGACCACAAGTATATCAAAGGCGAGCATTTCAACTGCCCCGAGTGCGGCAGGGAAACCCTGGTCATGACGAGGGTCACCGGCTTCTATAGACCGATCTCCGCCATGAACCCCGGCAAACAGGAAGAGAAAAAAGAAACCATCAAATACCGTGTTACAGGAGTCACGCCAAGTCTGTTTGACGGTGTAGCGAAGTAAGGGTAAGTTGTCACAACGTATCTATTTTATGCAGAAACTTTTACGAGTACAGGTATTTAGTATAAAGCAGAACAAGGATTGGTGATCGCAGATGCTAATGGATATTGAACCTTTCTCTCTTGTCGATTATCCTGGACATATCGTAGCAACGGTCTTTTTTGGAGGTTGTAATTTCCAGTGTGGCTACTGCCATAACCCTGCTTTGGTCAACAAGAAGGAGAAGTCGCGGACTTCTCCTTCTGCTGTCATTGAATTTATGAAGACCAGGAAAGGATTACTGGACGGTGTTTGTCTTACTGGCGGGGAGCCGCTTTTATCCCCGGATCTGAATCCCTTTGTAAGAGAGGTCAAAGCGCTCGGTTTCAAGGTGAAATTGGATACCAATGGAAGCAGCCCGGAAAAACTCCGGGAGCTGGCTCCTTTCCTGGACTATATTGCCATGGATATTAAATGTACTCCTGATAAATACGAGAAGCTGACCGCGTGCAAAAACAGCGGAGAGGCGGCGTTTGAAACCATCCAATGGATCAGGGCGAGTACAATTGCATACGAATTCAGAACTACGGTACTGCCGGTCTGGCATACATTTGAAGATCTAAAGCTAATCCGTGAGTTCCTCGGAAATGAAACTCCCTGGGTGCTCCAGCAGTTTCGCCAGTCCCCCCAGGGCGTGCTCGACGGGAAAACTTATGATGCTTATCCTGACTCATGGCTCAAAGAAATGGGAGAGAAGCTGAATTGTCCTGTCCGTGGCCTGAAATAGAAGATTAGTATGAATAGAAGTATTGCTAACCATTTTTTGTGGTTAGCAATACTTCTATGTGGCGGCCTCTGAGTCTGAGGGCGTACGGCTTCATACAACACGGGGTTCCCGCCACTTGGAGAATGATGCATGCGGTTAGGGCGCAGCGGGAACCCCTAAACGTTAGTGCGCCAAGCAAAGCTTGGTACTTCCTGCAAGGTGAAAGTCCTTGCTGGGCAAGGTCTAGCCAACCACCCATATCGAGTGTTGCACCGAAACTGGCAACAGCAAGGTGAAGCGTACACATTTGGGGGAAGTAAGAAAGGAAATAAGAAAGGTACTTCCCTATAATAAAAAGCTTAACGACTGAGGTAGTACACTTTTAAGCATGGCCACATATCCTATAAGTGAAATTAGTCCAAAGGAGTGTGGATATCATGACGTATCCAGCAAAGGATACAGCAACCGATCCGGAGAATGATCCAGTAAGCAATACAGTACCTGATGTCATCAGTGGACGTACGCCGCATGTCATAGCGGCTGAGATTAACATGATCAAATATCAGGCTGAGAATATCTACCTTACCGCTATCGTCGAGATTGGAAGACGGTTGACGGAGGCCAAAGCCTTTCTTAAGTTTGGAGAATGGGGCAAGTGGCTGGAGGAGTCGGTCGATTTCTCCCAAAGCAGGGCCAATAAACTGATGCGTATCTTCAAAGAGTATGGAGAAGGACAGCTTACCAACTCAAATTCGGAGCCGAATCCGAAATTAAACTACAGCCAGGCGGTGCTTCTTTTAGGTATCCCGAAGGAGGAACGGGCGCAATTCATCGTCGATATGGATGTCGAAGGCATGACCACCCAGGAACTGCGTCAGGCGGTCAAGGAACGGACGCAGGCCCGGCAAGAAAAAGACCAGACCCAGCAAGAGAACGCGGACTTCCAGAAAAAAGTGGAAGACCAAAGTGGTACCATTGCCGAGCTGACTGCGGAACTCGCCAATCTAAAGGCCCAATTGGAGAACGTCAAGGCGTCCAAAGAAGAACTCGCTATAACGACCAGACAGCTGAATGATTCGCTGGAATCGCTCCGAAAAAGCTCATCCGCCCAGAGCTACGAGAGGATGAGAAATAACTTCATGAAGAGTTCGCTCAAAGTCAGGGCTAACCATCTCGCCTTCCTCTGTGAAAACTTGGATCAAACCGTTAGGGAAGTAAAGCAAAAGCTGCGCGAAATCGCCCCTAATGACAAGGAGACGTATATCATTTATAAGAATAAGGTTTGCGATCTTATGGATGTGTGGCGTAAAGACGAGGCGTGGAGCAGGGAAGCTTGCCCCTGCGGAGATGGGCAGTAAGGAAAAAAGAGAACGGAGCTGGACGGCATACCTCCTCAAATTCGGAGCCGAATCCGAATTTGAGGAGGTATACTACAAGCTCAAAATTGCTTTCACCGTACTGGTTCCAAAGCGCTTGAAGCTGTTTATTCGGATAAACGCATATGACATGAAAAGAAGTTTCCGAAATAATACCAAAATTATTTTTCAGGATTGACCATGCAAATTAAAGAAGTTAAAATATTTTTGTAATGGTATTTATTAGTAATATTTCCATTATGTAAGAATGGAGCAGAAAGATGTTCACTCACTCAGACACTCCTTTGCCACCCATTTGCTGGAAGGCGGTACGGATCTGAGATATATCCAGGAACTTTTAGGGCATAAAAATTCTAAAACAACAGAAATATATACCCATGTAAGCCAACGGGATCTAGCCAAAATACACAGCCCAATCGATGCACTGGACATAGAGGTTTAAAGGAAGTAAATTCTGCTAAAGGAAATATCTCCGCAACCCTTGCGGTTTACCTCCATATTTAGATGTAGATGTAATACGCAATAATTGCGGGAAAACGACGTTATACGCCATACCTGGGTCTTTATTTGGTTAGACTGGCGATTTACCGAGGATTTTGCTAAGGAGATGTCTGATATGAAAAGAATCATAATTTGTTGCTTATTATTTTTATTATGTTTTAGCATTTCAGCTTGTACACCGGAAATTAGCAATACACCAAATACTAAAATTGAAGTTACATCAGAGAATGATTTCAAAATTGAAGGTACTAACATTGATATTGGATCAAGTTATAAAAATATCATTGAAGAAATGAAAGAGCCAAATCAAAAAGATTACTTTGAAGCTGGTGAATATTTAGATTATGGTGACATCACTTTTTTTACAGACAGTGAAGATGAAAAGATAGCTAAAGTAAGTGCGATAGCTCTTCATGGTGAAAGAAAGATTGGTAGTGTTAAAGTTGGAATGCTACCATCAGAAGTAAAGCAAATTCTAGGAGATCCCAAATTCGAAGGAGAAAGTAATGATAGAGAAATACTTGGTTGGAATATCAATTATGTGATTGGAAATAAAGAAGTCTCTTTTATATCCGATACAAGTGATTCAGTTATTACAACGATTTTTGTAAAAGCAAGGCTATAGGGTCTGTTACTCTGGAGAATAAATTTGTCGGTACGGCGTATAACACGCCTTTCCCAAAACTTAGAATAGATGAATGTTTTATGACGCTTCGGGAACGGCTAAACGTTATCTGAAAGCCAGATGCGGATATGCCCGCCGTCCTGGTGGGCAGGGAATTATTTTGAGATATTTTGAGGTAATAAAAATGGATGATTACAAGAATTTTGCTCAAGATTATGAGGCGCTTAATCCAAAAGAAGAAATAATTCTTCAAAGGGATTTCTTTTCTCAAATTATTGAAAAGTATAATGTGAAAACCTGCTTAGATTGTGCTTGTGGTTTAGGCTGGCATTTATATATGATTAATAACCTTGGAGTGAAGAGTTGTGGGTCTGATATTTCTCCAGAGATGATTGATATTTGTAAGGATAATCTAAGAGGCACAAATATTGAACTTAGGATCGAGGATTATTGTAAACTATCAGAAACATGGGAAAGAAAGTTTGATATGATTCTCTGCGTTTCAAGTGCATTAAATCATATGTTGGAAGATGAGGACATTATCAGAGCATTAGATTCAATGTATGAAAGGTTGGAGGAGAACGGAATAGTTGTAATGTTTTCAGGGATATCTGATTTACTTGCGAGAAGCAGACCAAAATTAATACCTGCAAGAACATACCAAGACGAAGCAATTTACCATATCATTGAGTATTTTGACGATCGCGTCGTATTTAACATATTAGATGTAAAAAAAACAAAGGATTCATTCACCCATTCACTTAATTCAATGGCGCTGAGTTTGCTTACTAAAGCGAGATTTGAAGGATGTCTTTCGAGAACCAAATTTGCCAATGTCAATATTTTTGGCGATTTTGATTTTTCCATGTATTCGGAGGATAAAAGCAATAGGTTATTTGCAATTCTGCAGAAGTGATGACTGTTTTAAAGGGCTGCCATCCGTGGCAGCTCTGGGTCTGGGGGCATCCGGCCTTCAGATAACACGGAATTCCCGACACTTAGAGGATGATGAATGCGGTTAAGGCGCGTCGGGAATTCCCAGACGTTATCTAAAATCATATGCAATTGGTAGGAGGAAAGGGAATGTCTTTTCAAGATGTATGTTCTATTTGCGGAAACCAAGCAAAAGTTGTGGGATTAGGTCCATTGGATCAGTATCATAACGTTGACTGCGAAGTATGCGGTTCTTATTCAATATCAGATATTGCGAGAGATTATGTTTGTGAAGATAAGAATACCCAGCAACATAGAGTCAAACTCTCTTCATTTTTGAGAGAACGGACAATTAAAAATTTGGAGAAAATTACGGTAGTAGTTGAAGACAAGGACGGGCAACCAGTTCCGAGAATAACTATTGAAGGAATTGTTGAGGCGTTTCCCAAGAATCTGGCTGATCGTATTGACAGAGCCCTTTTGAACTTAGCATTATTGTCAAAGTTTGCTGGAGATAAGGTGAAATTAAACGAAAAGGATTATTCAATTTTCTGCCCGGATTCCATAAGAATTGATGCCACTTTCTTTATTATGGAGCAGCTTATCTCGGAGGATTATGTGAAGGGGCATCAAGGTTTTCCAACCGAGCTTATTGTTACTTCTAAGGGATGGAATCGAGTAGCTGATTTACAGCGTACGGTTAATAAAGAGTCCAAACAAGGATTTGTTGCAATGTGGTTTGACAGTAGTATGGATTTAGTTTGGAAGAAAGCGATTCAGAAAGCAATTACAGATGCAGGTTTTACTCCGCGGAGAATTGATAATAAAGAGCATAACAATAAGATTTGTGATGAGATAATAGCGGAAATAAGAAATAGTAAGTTTGTGGTTTGTGATTTTACAGGACAAAGAGGCGGTGTTTATTTTGAAGCTGGTTTTGCGTTAGGACTTGGATTACCTGTTATTTGGACTTGTAAAAGTAATGAGGTGGATAAACTACACTTTGATACTCGGCAATATAATCACATTGTTTGGGATGAAGAGGAAGATCTATATACAAAGTTATTTAATAGGATTAAGGCCACAATTATTTAAGGTAGTCTTTGGGGGCATATGACTTCAGATAACAAGGCGTTCCCCGAAACTTTGTCTAGATGCATGTGGAATGACGCTTCGGGAACGCCCGGCCGTTCTCTGAAATGCGGCGGAAAGTGCCGCGCCATCCTTGGCGCGGATTTGAAGTGAAATTTTAGATTTATAAGGGGAGGCAGAAAGGTGTTTAAAGGAACTATATTTGTTGATGGCTCAAACTTCTTAGGTTCGCTTAGTAAAGTAGGTATACAAATTCAGATTAAAGATTACGAGACATTTTTTAGATATGTATTTGACGAATCAGTTAAGATATGGAGTAAATGCCTTAGGGGCAGTAGTATTACAACATTAATGAATAGAGTTTATTGGTATGCAGTTGGCAGTATTGATATATGGGATTTTGATAAACCAGAAACTAAACAGCATTTATATGAAATTTTTAATAAAGAAAAAGAGCCGAAGAAAACTTACATGACGTTAATCGGAAAACAGAATGCTGGTATGCCACAAAATGAAGTTGCAGAAAAAGCATGGGATATGCTTTTTAAAGAAACAAAGACTTGGTATCAGAAAAGAAAAGCAAACATTGATGGATTTGGGAACTTCTATACTGGATTACAACGTAGTTCGGATTTTATAGAAGTAATAAGTTGTGGTCATTGGAAAATAAAACCCTTAACCAGAGTGATTCTTGAGAAAGAACTTGATACACGCTTGGCTGTTGACATAGTTACCTTAGAAAGTATTTATGATTTTGCACTAATAATATCTGGAGATGCAGATTTTATTCCTTCTATTGAATACATTAAGAAAAGAGGCAAGCATGTCGGTGTCGTTGAATTGATTAAAGGGTTTCCGCCTGAGAAAAAGGGACAACAGTTTTCAAATCGATTAGGAACTGTTGCAGATTTTGTTGTTAAGATATATGAAATGGACTTGGTTAAAAATGGTATAGCATCGCAATTGACAGATGATAAAGTGATTAAATCTTATGAAGATATTGAATAGTTACGTATTGATTAAGGCGCCCCATCCGTGGGGCTCTGGCTCCGCGGGCCCGCCGCACATCAGAGAACACAGAGTTCCCAAAACTTTGAATATATGAATGTAGAATGACGCTTCGGGAACTCTTGAACGTTAGATGAAATAACCCTTCCGGGAATATTTTAAAAGATACAAGTATATTTATTTGGGGGAGAATATTATGTCTGATGAAAGAGACCATTTATGGATACCTAAAAATCAGGTCAGAGAAGATATTGTGAATTTAGGGAACGGTGGTCCGAGCTATTCTAGAGATGATTATTATGAACATGGAAAGAGATTAACGGAGCAGGTAAACAAAATAAAGAATGAAATAATAATTAAGAAGGATGCTGAACTTACAAAAGACTATATTCTCCAAGTAAAAACTCCTGAACAAATATCGATTAAAAGTCATAAAGATAAGTTAAATAAATTGGGTTTCGATATTGTTTCCTATTCAAATAATAAAGAAAATATTGCAACAGCTATAATTCATAAAGATAAGTTCAATGAATTTGATAAGAAAGTGATTAAATATGCTGAATCTGAAGATCACTATGGGAAAACAAATATTTCCGTTATTGAAGAAATTAGAGAGGTTCCTTTAGAAGAAAAAATAGACACAAGTATAAAAAGCAATGATGATATTGAAGTTGAATGTATAATTACACTTTATAATATCCTTTCAGCTAAGGAAAAAGAGATTATCATTAATAATATTGAAAGTGTATTAAGGAACAAAGATATTAACGAAATAAGAAAGAGTAAGTTATTGAATGGTACGGTTATCCTATCTGCAAACTTACATCCTTCAATAATAAAAGAACTTGGGCAAGAGTATATTACTGTTCGTTCAATTAGTGTTAATGGTTCGATGATATTAGAAAAATCATTTCCAACAGACAACCTCCCAAACCCTTTAGTGGTTTCTAAACCAAATACAGATGTAGTAGTAGCAGTAGTTGACTCAGGAATTAATGAAACATCTCCTGCCTTTAATGGATTGATCAACGATAACCAACTGTTTTTACCTTCTGGGACGACAAAAAAGGCTGTAGATCATGGAACCCTAGTTGCAAGTAGAGTTATATATGGAGATAACTTAGAGTCTTGTGTTCACTTACATGAATTAACTCCTACTTGTAGTGTTATTGATATTACTGTCTTTGGAGAAGATTTACTCGGCAATGTAATCGGGTTAAAAGAAGATCAACTGGTGACAATGTTGGATAATATTGTTCCAACTTTATCAAAAACAGTTAGAATATTTAATTTATCACTCGGGTTTAATTGCCCTATTGAAGACAATAAGTATTCCTTATTAGCCCAAGAAATTGATTTTTTATCTCGAGAGTTCAATGTACTTTTTGTTATTGCTGCGGGAAATATTCGACATCCTTTAGCTAGTTATCCAGAACATTTTAAATTTACAAATGCTAGGGTACAACCCCCGTCCGAATCATTATTAGCTTTAACTGTGGGTTCTATTGCCAAATACTCAAATGCAAGTTGTCTTTCAACAATAAATGAAATCTCGCCTTTTTCTTGTATTGGTCCAGGAGCGGATCAAGGAATGAAACCGGAGCTAGTTGCCCACGGTGGGAATTTACTTTGTGGTTGGGGCCATTCTCCGAGAGTTGGGGCATATGGAGTAGACTCTTCAGGTCGAAGGCTTGCATATGATGTAGGTACAAGCTTTTCGGCGCCAATTATCTCTAACTATGCTGCTAAGATATTAGGAGCTAACCCAAATGCTACGATGAATTTAATTAAGGCACTTCTATGCAATTCGGCTAATAATGTAATTTGTCCAGAACTAGACGGCATAGATCCTCAAAAATTTTATGGATTTGGTGAACCAGATATTAATTATGCGCTAAGTTCATTATCAACAGCAGTTTATATATGGCAGGGTAGTATTAAGAAGGATGTATACCAATATATTAAATTTCATGTCCCCGATTCATTTGCCGTAGTTGGAGCTGAAAGTAAGTTAAGAATTCGAGTAACGCTCGTTTATAACCCACCTGTTAATCCAGATAACCAAAAAGAGTACTCTATGAGTAGAATGGCAGTATCTCTTTTTAAGAAATGTGATGACGGTATGAGAGAAGTCTCTCTTTCATCTAATGACTTCAAGTATTCAGTTCCTTGGAATCCGGTCATACAAATTGAGAAAGATTTTTCTAGGAACTATTGTGCAGGGGAATGGGAAGCTAGAGTAAGGTTACTAACACGTGGAGACCTACCTGAAGATTTTCAGCAAGACTACGTAATTATTATTCAAGTGATAGACGCTAATGGATTAGTGGATGTATATTCAGATGTTTTACGTAGTTATAGTAGTATTTATTTGACGGTAAGAATTCGAGAAGCTGCATAGTTATGGGGTTACGGGGTTACTTCATCTAACACAGCGTTCCCAAAACTTAGAATAGATGAATGTAGTATGACGCTTCGGGAACGCTTGAACGTTCTACGAAATACCCTGCTTGGACGCGCCATCCGTGGCGCGAAAACGTTAAAAAGTAGAATCTGAGGTATTATAAATGAAGAAGATAATGTTCGACTCGAATGTTTTTGATCGGTTGCCAGAGATAATACATCAAATAAAAAAATCTACTGAAACCCAGTATGAGTACTATATTACAACTATACAAGTCGAAGAATTATGCGAAATTCCTGATAGCAAGAAAGATATTAGGGCTAGGAATATTCTGATGTTAGCAGATCTCAGAGCAAAACTTGTTCCTATATCCTTATTTATACTAAACGGTAGAGCAAGATTAGGATATGCAAGATTCGGCGACGGAATTGTTTATAATAAGATACTCAAGAATAATAATGGTAATATTGATGATGCGGTAATAGCAGATACAGCGGTATATGAAGGATGTACTTTAATTACTGAAGATAAAGAACTTCACAGTAGAATGACAAATAATGGTTATGATGTTATGTATTTGACTGAGTTTATTAGTACTATTGAAGATCTCACGAAAGAAAATGATTAGTATTTAAACAGTGATTAGATAAAATGTTTTTTCAAGGGTGCGCCGTCCTTGGCGCACTCTCAATTAAGGGGCAGGATACTTCGTAGAACAGGCAGTTCCCGAAACTTAGAATATATGAATGTTATAAGATGCTTCGGGAACTGCCGAGACGTTCTACGACATATCGTGCAAAGGCCGCGCCGTCCATGGCGCGGACGAAAGGGGTAGAAAATGAAAAAAGTTGTTTATGTATCCATATTATTGTTGATTTTCGCATGCTTACTGTCTGGCTGCGGCAATAAAACTATACCCAGCGTAAATGTTTCCCCGGCATCAGCAGGTAATAAAGGATTAGAACAGGCGTTGAAGTTAGCGGATGACAAGCTTGTAGCTGAGTATTGTAGTACCCTAGACCTTTGTCTTGGCGACAATTTATTATTTTCTGATGCAAAAACTATTTCATCCCAAACCTTATTTACTTTTTTTTGCTATATAACAAATAGTTATGGATCAGATTATCAAGATAAATGGTACATCAAGGCTGATAATAATTATCGGGTACCAGTAGCTGATATTAAAGAGATTCTGAACCAATATTTTGATGGCTGTAATTTTGACCCTGTTCAAGTCTATGGTTACAATGCGCAAACAAATGAGATAATTATCGGTGGACTGTCAGGATTTGGCGGAGGTCGCTTTCCTAAATTAGTCAAGAAAGAGCAGCTAAATAATGATAAATTGAAGTTAACGGTCGATTATTACGATGACCAGTATAAAACTGTTTTTTATACTAAAGTTTATACCATTCGTTTTACTGCCAACGGCTATCAGTATTTGTCTATTAATAAGGTATTAGAGAAAAGCTAATGAAGGAACATGTATTAATAGTAGCATGTAATTTGGAGCTGGTTACCTTTTTAAGGCAGCGCCATCCGGGCGCTGTCTGAGTCACGGGGCACGATACGTCGTAGAACAGCACCTTTACGCAATCTAAGAGAATATGCAGGTAGTAACTAGACTGCGTAAATCTGCGAAACGTTATCTGAAATGCTGGGTCTAGTGGGCGAAAGATTTTTATTAGTCGGAAACGAATTTTGGAAAAAAATATAGAAAAAATTTAAAATGATGGTGCTCAAATTGCAATTCGTTTGGTAGACGCTTGGAGGTTTATATGGAAGTTCTGATCAAGTTTATAACAATTATGGGTCTTGGAATCATTGAGCTATGGGCAGCAATTCCAGCAGGAACAGCGTTAAAACTTCACCCTTTGCTTAACGGAATAGCATCAGCGTTTGGTGCCATTATTGGAGCAGTGGTAGTTATTTTCTTTGGTGATCGATTACGCCAGTGGTTGTTAAAGAAGAGGGTGAAGAAAGAAAAAAGCAAAGGACGAATCTATAGAATTTGGGAAAAGTATGGGGTGATAGGACTAGGAATGCTATCGCCACTTTTAACGGGTGCACCCCTAGGAGCCGCGATAGGAATCTCATTGGGAGCATCACCCAAACGACTTACAATTTGGATGAGTATTGGTATCGTGATTTGGACAGTTTTACTTACAACAATTAGTACGTTAGGATTTGCGGGATTCCAGATGCTTAATAGATGAATTGATTCGGATTAATTTTTGGTGCTGGAATTTTTGAATGATTAACTTTGCCGCACTTCAGATAACAGCGAATTCTCAAAATCTGAGAGAATATGCAAGCAGTAACCAGACTTCGGGAATTCACGGGACGTTATGTGAAAGAGCGGTGAAAGTTCCTTATTGGGTTTTCCACTCTATCCCGTAAGATAACGAATGAGGATCCTGGAAAATAGGTAACTTGGGCGGTGCAAATGTAAATGTTATGAGGAGAGCGGCATGAATCAGGATGAGTACGAGGCCTAATCTGTTTAGCATTTTTTTCATATTTGTTCTAGTAAGTATCATATAACTGACCAATTGACACAGGGCACACCCTAAAATATAGGATGCAATGTCTATTGCCAGAATTTCTTTAGATGAAAACATTGAATAAGTGTAAAAGACCAGAAGAATAAAGCCTTGAAGAGTCAAAATGCCAAGACCTTTTGCAAGTAGAAAGTTGTTAGTTTTATTTTTAACATACCAATACTCAATTAGAGAAAACAAAGTTAAGGACCAAAAACCAAGTTTTAAATGCTCCCATACACTTTCGTTTACTGCACTGATTACACCGATAATTGGTAACCGATTTGACCAATCAAAGGCAAAATGTAGCAAGGAACCAACAATGATTAGGAAGAAGGTACCTGATAATTCCCAAATCAGGACAGGTTTTTTAAGCATCTTTCCTGATCACCTCCATCTATGCTATTGTTCCATAAATATAAAAAAACATGAGGTAGAATTATAGGTTTACCCCACTTGCAGCTGCTAAAGCTCATTTGGATGTTGGAAGGAATGCGGTGTCTCTTGGAGATGTAGATTTCGGTTGGAGTAAAGTTTACATTTTTGATACGGCTAATGGACCGAGGACAGTAATTTCAATCAAGTCTTTATTTTTTTGGAGAGCACCAGCGGCTGTACATTTTCAGTCAACAAAAGATGAGATTAAAACTATTGGATGGATGAGATGATTGAGATATTCTTTGGGGCCCGGCTACATACGAACAGCGTATTGCCAACACTTGGAAAAGATGCATGCGGTTGGGGCGCGTCGGCAATACGCGAGACGTTCTACGACATATCGTGAAAAGGCCACGCCGTTCTGGCGCGGATAAAATGGATTATAGGTTATTTCTTTGCGGCAGTCGGATTTTTAGTAACAGTAGAATAACGTGACGTTATTATATATATTCTGAGGTGTGAGGTATGAGATGAATAATATGAAGGAAGAATTGATTGCTCCTTGTGGTATGAATTGCAGACTTTGCTTAGGTAATCAAAGAGAGAAAAATCATTGTAAAGGGTGTCGGAATGAGATAGATATTAGGTATAAAACAAAAGGTAGCGTCAGTTGCATAATCAAAAACTGTTCTGTAATTAAAAGCAATGAATCGGGATTTTGCTTTGAATGTGATAAATACCCTTGCCGGAGGTTAAAACAGTTAGATAAGCGATATCGAACAAAATATCACATGAGCATGCTTGAAAACCTTGAGCAAATAAAGCAATATGGCATTGATTCATTTTTGCGGAATGAGGAAAATAAATGGACTTGCAAAGAATGTGGCAATATTGTTTGCGTACATAGAGCTTTTTGTTTGATCTGCAAAACTTATATAGAGTGAGTCTTCTTCTAGATACATAATTATAAAGCTTCGGATAAATTTTTCTTATTTTGTAATACTGGTGCTGATTGCTAGATATTTAAGGCAGCGCCATCCATGGGAAAGGTTTCCATCCGGGTGTCGAAGGGTAAAATAAAAAGAAGCCTTGAACAAGCTCCTTCAATCATTCTATTTAACTTTTCGTACATGGGTTGTTTCCATCTGTAAGGTTTCAATTTTAGTTTCGATTCTTTCGAGGGCATTGATAATAGTATCATTTTTCTCATTTTGTACTTCGCGAGCATCAAATAATGCTTTGATTTTATAACCTAGATCATTTTCAACTTTTGTTTCTATTTTTTGGACTTGAGAGGTTAATTCTTTAAGTTGGGAATTAGTTTCGGTTTGGTCTTCAAGGATCTTTCCGAGAAGATCCATTACCTTATCATCCAATACGATCGCCTCCTAATGAATAGCTTATCGTTTTTGGAAGATAAGTCAAGGAGAATTTTTAAGGATTGCCATCCATGACCACTGCTGAATTTGAAGCGCCACACGACGCCTAACACGAGGTTTACTCAACTTTACAAATATGAATGTGGTTATGACGCTGCGTAGGATTAGCAATTTTTTGGGGCAGAGGTTAATTTGAAAGAGGTGTGGGAGATATGATTAATATTGAGAGACTGTTAACAATAAAAAAGGAGAATTTACTTGAATTCTCTAAAACTTTAGAGGCAGAAGACATATCTCAGTTAGTGGAATTGTTAACTGAAAAAGATGATAAGCTGAGATATCACTCATTGCTATTATTAGAACATCGTTCAGAGGAATATGATGATGTGTATCCTTTTTGGGATATTTTTTGTGAAAAACTAAAAAGTACTAATTCCTATCAGAAAAGTATTGGGGTAATGCTTATTGCTACTAATGTAAAATGGGATAGAGAAAACAGAATTGATATAACAATTGATGACTATTTAAGAATTTTAGATGATGAAAAACCGATTACGGTACGCCAATGTATACAGTCATTAGGCAAAATAGTTACTTACAGGACAAATTTACATAATAAAGTTGCAAATGAACTTATATCCATTGATATTATGGATATTAAACCAACAATGAGAAAGCTAATATTAATTGATATTCTAAATATTCTTTTGTTAATTAAAAAAAATGATACCTCAGAAGAAATTGATACGTACATTTTTAAAGCACTTACAGGCGGATTGCTTGATAAGAAAGCGATAAAACAAATAGAATTGATGTCAATTTTGAAAGGTGATTTGATAGGTTCATAGACAAGCCTTCACCATCCGAAGCCCGTCTGCGTATGCTGTAATTAAAGCTACTAAAAAGGCGGGAATCAAAATGAATGAACCAATCACTGAACGTACGCCGCTTGTTATCACGGCTGAGATTAATAGGTTCAAACAACAGATTTGTAAACTCAAATTCGTCAGCGCTGACGAGTTTAACCTACTATCAGGCCCTTCTTCTTCTGGGGATTCCGGAAGATGAGCGGGAGAAATTTATCCTGCAGCATGATGTTAAAGATATGACTTCCCGGGAGCTTGATCAGACTCTCAAAGAACTGAACCAAACCGCTCCGCAGAAAGTGCAGGCTCAAGTCATGCCCATACCAAATAATCCTCAGGATATCAAAATAGAATATATAACCGTCAAGAAAACCGACAAATCAAAAAGTGGGCCAAAAACTGCAGCCCCCTCAACCTTTACCACGAAGTATGAAGAAAAATGCGCCGCTTGCTGCCAAACAATCGCCGATACATTCTACGAACTGCTGACCATCCAATAATATATGCTTGATCTAAACTACAGATTCTCGCTATAAATGTCGATTACATTATATTTAATTCTTTAGCTATTTCCCTCAAATAAAAAGTTTCTGTTTTGTCCTCGAATTGTAATATAACGCAATCATCCGCAGTAAATTGTACTTTATTGCCATTATAATCGGTACAGTGTATGCCATATGAAAACTTGTTTGGATGTTCGCCTCTGTCATCTAAGATACTACTGAAACATTCTGTAAACTTAATAGTTTTAGCATGAATGTTGTCCGCGTCCGGATGACTCCAAGGATTAAGAACCCTACCATCTGTCAGTTCAAATTCAAATAATATCTTGTCGTCTCTATAAACATAGTCGATGTTCATATCAGCGGAGTTCACTTTCCATCCAAATCCAAAGAAATAGAGATAAGATACTACTGCCAATGCACAGATTGTCAAGGTTATTAGAACTGCTTTAAAAACTTTTCTATTCAGCTTTTTGAATGGTTTGATTTTTTCTTTGTTGTATTCGGTATTTTCTACCCTGACCTCTGCTTTCATTTGCTCAAAAATTTCCTTGCATTGAGGACAATTATTAAGATGCTCTTCGATTTCCAGGTTGCTTTCAGAGCTGGTCAAACCATCAATATAGCTTGGTAACAGGTCTTTTATAATTGCACATTTTATCATTTACAATCTTCCTTTCATAATTTTTTGTTTTGCACGGTAAAAAGTGACTCTTGCCCAGTTTTCATTTTTGTTGAATACTTCCCCAATTTCTCTAAAAGAAAATGCACCAGTGATGCGTAAGAAAACTATTTCCTTTGCAGTTTCATCAAGAATATGTACTGCTTTGATAAGTTGCATTTTATCTTCTATCAGACATAATTCTTCCTCCGGATTAAATTTGTTGGAAACAATATTGTCATTAAGCATAGATGTTTCTTTGCGGCTTCTTTTATCAATCTCTTGATACCACAGATGTTTTGCAATTTGGCAAAGCCATGTCGAGACTTTACATGTACCGTCATAGCGATTGGCTGATTTTATTGCACGGTAAAAGGTCTCCTGCGTGAGCTCTTCCGCAGTATCCTCATCGTTACAAAGAATGATCAGAAATTTAAAGACTGTCTCTGCATATTCCTTATAAATGTCATCTATGTCGAACATGCAATTCACTTCCTTCAAAACATATATCCGATAACGCAGTGTTTCGTTACACCATAATTTAATTTTTTAAAAAGCTGTCCGCCTAAGCAAACAGCTAAACAAAGGTTACAATTACTATGGTCAAAAAATCCTGTACAAATAGCTGAACCAAAGGAGTCAAAGAAGAAGCTTTACCTGGAAAGAGTATGAAGCAAAAATGAAATGGTATGCACTAATAACACCAAGAATAACCGAAAGGCCGGGGTGAACCGGGAACCGACGTGTCTACCGTGACGGCAAAAGCTTTGTTTTACTTTGGAGATGATATGTAGAAAGTCGATTTTTGGTGATATACTATTATTAGAGATGCTTTTGTAACACTGTGTTTAGCGACACTTTGCCAATATGAAAGCTGTATGGGACGCGTCGCAAACACATAAACGTTAGGGGAAAAACCATGCGGGAGACAGCGCCTCCATGCGCGGAATAGTTTCAGAATAATTTTCTAATGAATGCCATTATAAATGCGATAATAAAGGAAATTGCAAATACATAAATGAATGTTTTTATCCAAGTCTTACCTAAAATCTTTTGTTTGTATTGATATAAGGACATAACCAGACCACTTACAATAATTAATGCAAGCAGATCCCAGGGCGCTTCATTTAGTTTTAGCGATCTATATACAACATCAAGAAGCAAAGCAAACGTAATAAAAACATATCCGAATTTATAACTAATATTTTCGATAAATGTTGTTCTTTCATCTTTCTTAACCATATTACTGGCCATTTTCTATAACCTCCTCAAAATAGAATAAGTCTTCAAATTGTTTATTAAGAACTTTTGATAGAATTAATGCTAATTTTGCTGTCGGACAGTATTGACCTGTCTCAATAGAACTAATTGTTTGTCTTGTTACGCCTGCAAGAATTGCAAGATGTTCCTGCGAAAGATTCTTTTCTGCTCGGGCGACTTTTAATCGATTTTTAAGCTGAATATTATCATTCAAACTATCACCTCCTGACTAGATAGTAGCACAGTGAAAAGAAAATGTAAAGCATACTATGCGAATAGACAAGTATACCTATTAAGGGGAGTTGATTATTCTGAATCTGGGGGCGTACAGCTTGGTAGAACAGTGAATTCCCGAAATCTGGGAGAATATGCAAGTAGTAACCAGACTTCGGGAATTCACAAGACGTTCTACGACATATCGTGCAAAGACCTCGCCATCCTTGGCGCGGATGAAAAAAATCTGTAGTATTCGCAGTAGTAGAAAAGTGTGAAGAAGGGATAATTTATATTAGCTAAGTACTTGACTAGCACCTAAGAGGATACCTTAAGCTGAAATCAGGAGGTGTAAGGTATGCAATTGAATGAGATTTGTAAACAAACAGGTTTAACGAAAAAAGCAGTTGAGTATTATCAATTAAAGGGTTTAGTATCACCTAAAGTTAACGAGAACGGATATAGGGAATTTTCTGACTCAGATTTATCTCGTTTGAAAGAAATTGCGTTGTTTCGAAAACTGGAATTATGCACTGATGAGATCAAGCAAGTGCTTGATAGTAACGACAAGAAGCACACCCTTGCTTTAATTAAGCAAGCAAAAGAGATTCAGGCAAAGGCAAAATTATATCGACTTGATTTGATAGGACAGTTGATCAATGGGGTGGATGTTGCTGAAATTCAGGATAGCTTGAATTTATTAGAACAACAATCTACGATTAAAGAAAAGTTATTAATGGCGTTTCCCGGATACTATGGGAGATACTTCAGCTTTCATTTTGGCCAATTTCTCAATGAACCAGTAAAGACAAATGAGCAGAAAGTGTTATATGACAACATTGTTAACTTCCTTGACGATATGGAACCAATCGAAATTCCAGAAGAGTTTCAATCAATTTTGGACGAAGCTGACAAATATATGGACAATGAAAAAATTGAAGAAATGAGTGCCAACATACAGAGTACTTATGATGACTTTGACACGTATTGGGAAAACAACAAAGATAATATCATTCAATATACAGAATTTAAGAAAACGGATAAGTACCAGAATTCAGTAATGGCACAACTCATGGATTTGTTTCGTAAATTTGGAGAAACAAACGGATACTATGATGTGTTCATTCCGATGATGAGAACGCTAAGTCCAGCATATGATTTTTATTACAAGAAGATGCTGGAAGCAAATGAGAAATTGATACAAAAAATACCTGATGTTGAAAATTGGTACGAACCAACAAAATGAGCATTATCCTTGGTTTATAATTTAAAGTGAAGATGCTAAAGATAAACTGGAAAAGTGGAAAAAAGACTTAAGTGAAAAAACATAAAGAAAGAAGGCCGAATCTCAATTTATTATGATTCGGCCAAAATCTATACTTTTCCAAGCCTATTGACCAAGGTTTATTATCTGGTACTGTCCACCAGACCATCCTAAACCACTTGAAACTTGTAATTTTAAACCTTTTAGGTTTTTAGGAATTTCAAATACAATATATCCACTTTTGCTTGTTCCCGGGTTTACCTGGGCTAGAAAGAAACTATTATCGGTGTTTACATACATGTCTGCTTCAGCCATAGCAGAATATTCTTTGCCTTCAGCATCTTTTAACTTAAATAAACTAGTATCAATGGTACGAGTCTCTTTATCGTTGTTTGATACCTTTACTTTTATTAGTAAATATTCATTTTCGGTTGTTTTTTGCAAATATTGATTTTGCCCAATTTTAGTGCTCCTTTTTACCTCGCTTGCAGTATACCCAATATTTCCTGCCTTAACCTCATCATTTAGCTTATATTCCTGGGGAGTGGAAGTTTGAGGGGTAGACGAATTTGGAGAGGGAGTTGGAGCAGGGGTAGACTGACCGCCACTACATGCTTGGACAAGTATGATAATTACTATGATACATAATAGCCAAAACCACCATCGCCTATAGATGGATTTATTTACCATTATATTTCCCCCTAACATTAATTTGTAATATTTATTATTTCTCAAAACATTCTTTTTGATTCAGAAACAATATCTTGGTTCCAGCTTAAATTATGCAAAGCACTTTATAATTAATCTAAATAAGATGGTTATAGAAAAATATATGAATATTATTAGCTAAGCAGTTTATCTTTGGAAATTTGGTTTATTATTAGATTCATAGTATTTAGCTATGATTGATGAACTTAATACACCAAGAACAATGAAGTTAATAAGTGCCATTAATGTTGAACTAATCTCGCTGCAATTATTCCGCTGATTGTTCCTATAGTGATAGTATCATTATATTTTTTCAAAGTAGTACCTCTTTTCTAACAGAATGATACAAATATAGTCTGTTCGAAAAAGAGAATTTTATCAATTACTAATTAAGTCAAGCTCTATAGACTTTATGTATGAATAAAATGTTTTTAGTATAAGGAGCCGCCCTCCATGGCGACTTCTCAATCTGGGGGCGACCAACTTCATTTAACAAGGTTTTATCGTAGCTTAGCAAATAATAAATAGTATGACGCTGCGGTAACACCCAGAATGTTATCGGGAATCTGGGTCATTTCTAAAACTCTTAATATCTTACATCGGAATAATGGAACTGGTGATAGAAGGCAACTGACCTTCCTCTTGGACTTCAAGGTTAATTTGACGAGTAACCTCAGTGATATCAGGATAGAGGGTAAAGCGCGTCACACCATAATGTTCAAGTTGAGAAGTGATTAATGGAATTTTCTCGGCAGCGACACAGATTTCAAGGAGATAGTCCGATGCGTCTGAGAAGAGATTCAATGGGATAATCTCTTTATCATGGGGGAATACAGTAAAAACTCCTTTTTGAGCGACAATGTGTGGATTGTTCAAGGGGCCGATGACAGCGGCAGGCTTCTTATTGGCAAGGATTTCAGCATTCGGCCCAAAGTAGAGATCAACAATCTTTTCATCTACATTGGGAATATAGCCAGCTTTAACAAAGCTATGAAATGAGAATGCTTCATTGAGCAGAACGGGATTTAGAATCCAAACTGCGGAATCTTTGCCAACATCGTTAGCACCCCGACCATCCAATGCAAAGAAAAGGGCAGTAAGCGCATCTCGGCTCCAATCCAATAGTCGAGTTGGTACTCCGTAATGCTGCATCATAAAGAGCCAGTGCCAATAAGCTGCCGGACCATTTGGAATGGGAAAAGAGGGCAGCTCCTGTACGAAAGGAATAGCATAGGATTTGAACTTAGATAGATAGATAATTTCCATTTGGGGATTGCGCCCTCTTCGAGTGATGCTGGGTTCTAAATTAAATGCGTTTTGGTTTGCCGGTTGATTTTGACCACGGTACCATAATTCACATCTACCCCCCGCGGGGCAGATTTTTTGGAATGCATAATCTACAGCTCTTAAATAATCTTCAACACTTTCAATCCGAGTCACACAACTAGTAACTGGACTTGATTGTTGTATTTCAGTAAACATTTCCCCACCTCCTTTATAAGTTATGAAAAGTAGGACAGGGAAGTGCGTAAAGAAAATAATGGAAGATAGTGTAAGTCTAGGATACAATAAGGGTATCGTCCCTTTTCGTTATCATAGATGCCGCTGAAGGCGACATAAGGACGAGTTAGGTGACAGACCATGCAAGATTTGTAAGGGACTGGCTTTTGGAGTTTTCACTTAAAAATAAAAGTACAGGCCAAAAGAAAGGAAGAGATACTGATGTCTAAAATCCTTATCCTAGGTGGGACAGGTCAAACTGGCAGATTGATATCGCGTCATCTATTGGAGTATTCCGAAGCTACAGTTACAATTGGGACGCGATATCCCGACAAGGCACAGGTATTTGTTGATGAGCTGAATCAAAAGTACCCCGGTTTACGTGCATCGGCTGTTTATGCAAACGCATCAGAAGCGGAATCCTTACGAACAGCGTTTAAAGACCAGTCTATCGTTGTGGTCGCAGCACCCACGACTGCCTATACCGAAATCGTGGCCCATGCTGCGCTTCAGGCTGGGATTGATTATCTCGATGTGCAGCTTGGCTCCAAGAAATTTGCTTATTTGCAGTCCCTTGCTACAGAAATCAAAAGCGCTGGAAGAACTTTTATCACGGAGGCTGGGTTCCATCCTGGGCTTCCTTCTGCACTGGTTCGTTACGTGGCCACCCATATGGACTCGATTGAAAGCGCCATAACAGCGGGCTATCTCAATATGGGGAAAGATCTTCCTTATACCGAAGCAGTTGACGAATTGGTTGAGTGTTTCAAGGAATATCAGGCTCAGGTCTATAAGAACGGACAATGGACGAAAAAAAGCTCCTATGAAATACGTAAAATAGATTTTGGGAGAGACATTGGATTGAAACGGTGCTATTCTATGTTCTTTGAGGAATTGCAGCCGCTGCCGGAGTTATACCCCTCGCTCAAGGATCTTGGCTTTTATATATCGGAGTCACACTGGGTGACAGACTGGGTGACTATGCCAATCGTTTGGATGTGGCTAAAGATCATGCCAAACGCTGTCAGGTCAATTGGTAAGTTTTTATGGTGGAGCATGGGCACTTTTCACAAGCCGCCATATCGGGTTGAACTTCTGGTTAGGGCATCTGGATATAAGGATGGGCAGATGATTCAACCCCACGTCAGCGTTTCTCATCCCGATGGTTACGAATTAACAGCTATCCCTGTTGTTGCGACTTTATTACAATACTTGGATGGCTCTGCCCGTAAGCCCGGACTTTGGATGATGGGGCACTTGGCTGAACCGAATCGTCTTCTAAAGGATATAGAAAAAATGGGCGTGAAGTGCATATCGAGCTTTTCATAAACGGCAGCTGCTTATTTGAATATAACCATGTAAATATTTATACAAGGAGTAATCACATGGAGAGATTAACAAAAGCATTAGAAAGCAATGGTCTTTTTATTGTGGAAGATTCTCAACTACAGCATGATGCAAACGGTTATTTTGGGGAAGTCATTAACAAACTGGCAAAGTTCGAAAATTTTTATGATGATTTGATATTTAAACAAAGTGAAATCTCTATGGAATTAGAGAAGCTAAGATTTGAAGGCAAAACGAATTCAGTAAAATTCAAGCAACTGCTGACGAATAAAATGACCAATCATACAATATTAATTCTTTTGAAAGCGTATGGATTGCAGTAAATGGAAAAGATGCTCATAGAATTAATGATTCTTACAGTTGTCATTCATATTGTCGATACCCTGGCCTACTCCGTACGCTTGAATTCCGTAAAAAGCGGACAGGTTGCTTTATCTTTTTCTCTCTTCAACATGTTTGTTCTTGTTTCACGGACAGCCAACATGTTTCAGGGACCGTTAATTGCAGGCATTGTTGATTTAAGTATAGCGCAAGGATTGAATCCGGCCAGTGATTTGCGGTCGGTTATTTTTGCTGCGACAGCAGGGACCCTATTTGGAATCCTGCTCATACCTACATTCTTAAAGGTATTTGAAGTTGCTGTCAAACGTTTAGAATTGGCCGGTTCTGTACCTTCCTTGGTTGTCGAGGCCCTGCAGGCAAATAATATCAAGCGAATTGTAAAAAGTGCTGTGCGGCCTTCGAAGACAATGCTGGAAAGACTAAGGTATAGAGAGATACCCAAAAGGTTACTTGTTATCAATATTATGGTTACAGGTATATATACCATTGGGGTCCTTGCTGCTAATTACTCAGCTCTTCTGGTTCCGGAGCATACAAGACTAGCAGCAGCCGCATCGTCAGGAATCATTAATGGCATGGCAAGTATTCTACTTACTTTTTTTATCGATCCAAAATCGGCAATCTTTACGGATCAGGCGTTGAGAGGAATAAGGCCTTATGCTGATGTGAAAGCATTGGTTATTATGCTTATTGCTACAAAACTAATTGGCACATTATTGGGGCAAGTGCTGTTTTTGCCGGCCGCCCAGATTATTGCAAGCTTTTACATCTAGTCATAACGCCTGTTCATCATGAATATAAGCAAGGAAATAAGAGCCTGTTTATTAATACGATAGGAACTGAAAATAGTTTTCACAGAAAATAAATATTGGAAGAAGGAATTAGCCACATCACCAAGAAATAAACAAAAGAATAGATGAGCTAATCCAATTCAGACTAAAAGATTTGATCATAGTTCAATTAACAGCCAGGGAAGAAGCCGAGCATCAAAATGTCTGTCTTGTTGTTTTGATCCATGGGAAGCGATGTAGGCAGTTGAATAATTTAATAAAGGGGGTCATTTTTTTGACGACAATGAGCTCAGTCACTGATTTTCTAGACCAGCGTACTTTAGCTGTGGTCGGGGTATCCAGATCCGAAAAGAAGTTCTCGCGTAGGCTGTATAGAACGTTAAAGAAGAAGAGGGTATAATGTTTTTGCCGTAAATCCCAATATGGACAGTATTGACGGCGAGATCTGCTATGAGAACCTTCAGTCTTTGCCGCAGAAAGCCGACGGCGTAGTGATCGTCGTCCCTCCGGACAAAACCAATAAGGTCGTTAGGGACGCGGTAGAAGCTGGAGTCAAACATATCTGGATTCAGCAGGGGGCTGAATCCAAAGAGGCTATAGACTTTTGTACGGAAAATCATATAAACGTCATCCATGACCAATGCGTCCTAATGTTTGCAGAACCATCGTTTCCTCATTCGTTCCACCGGTCCATACTGAAGGTGTTTGGAAAACTTCCAAAATAATAGGTCAGCCGGCTCAAAAAACATTTGAGCCGGCGTTTTTTTCAAAAGATGGATCGGCTTCACTCGACAATGGATACAATAAAGGTTGTAAGATCTTCGACAAGGTTATATTCCTTAGTCTGGACATGGGCTAGCCCTTTGTCGGTGATTAATACCCTGATAATTGGGCGCATCGGCAAACTTTTATTCTGGTCAACTACAATCCCAACCTCACCTGTATTAAGTTTAACTGTACAGCCGGTCGGATAGGCCGCAATATGTTTTAAAAACGTTACAACCAATTGCTGAGAGAATAGCTTGTTTGCACATCCCATTACAATTTCACAGGCTTCATGCGGGACGATCCGGGAGTGGCCCGGGCCATCATTGACCAGATTATCATAGAAGTCGGCCACCCCTACGATTTGAGCCAGGACATGAAGGCGCCTGCCGGATAGCTTACGGGGATAGCCGTTTCCGTTCAACCATTCATGATGCTGCAAAGCAATATGCGCACTCAATAAGTTTAATTCCGGTTTATTCCGGAGTATTTCATATCCGTGAATGGTATGCGTTTGATATAGGTCATTTTCCTTCGGAGTAAAGGCCTCACGTTTGGCGACAAGCTCTTTCGGCAGCTTGACAGTCCCGATATCGTGAAGCAAAGCCCCTACTGCCAGTGCCTCCAGGGTATCTTTATCCAGCCCCAAAGCTTTGCCCAAAATGGTCGCGAGGACGCAGACGCTGACTGAATGCGCATAAACTTGATTGTCATAGCTCCGCATATCTGTCAGGCTCAGAAATATCTTCTCTTGAAATAGGACGTCTCCGATGATGTTGTTTACCGTCTTTTTTACCTGAAAACCATTGAGGTCTTTACCGATTCGTACCGCTTCCGCTGAATGCTCAATGGAGTTCATTGCCTCCCGCCTGTTTTCCTCGGAAATAACATCCTCAATAACGATATCCTTGGTTTCGTCATCGTCCACATAGACAATACTAATGCCCAGTTCTTTTAACCGGTCGATATATGGCTGGGTCAGCGTGACTCCTTTTCCAAGCAATGAACGGCCGTTATGCGAGAAGATGGTTCTTCCCAATACGTCTCCCTTTTGAAGCCGGTTTACACTTACCTGACGCAATTGTAATCTTCCTTTCCAATAAATCAGTGCTGGCTGAAGCAACAAAAAAATCACCAGCAGATTGCATGGCGACATTCAAAACAAACCTGAGCGGATTCGGTGGCCTGGCAGTCATCAGAATTATTCTGGAAGACCCATAGCTTTGCGTCCCTGGCTTTCACCAAGTTTGCCATTGTCGTTGCTCCTGTATCCCTATTCGATTGATATTTCGGTCATAGAACCATTGTAACACATCGCTTTCAAGTTCTACAGGGGTTATTTGGAAAATTATTCTTTATTCTGGTGCCAAATGATAAATGGTTCTTGATTTAGCAGAGGAATCTGCTAAAATTCGTATAACTCATTAATGATGTTTATACGTGTACGGATAACATTATGAAGATAGTTAAAGGAGAAACTAAAAATGGGAGCGGATAAAGTGGTTCATGAATCAGTTGATGGGTATATTTTGCAGTTTCCTGATGAGATACAGGAAATATTAAGAGCAATTAGAAATGTGATAAGAGAAGCAGCACCGGACGCAGTGGAAAAGATCAGCTATCAGATGCCTACGTTTGTATTGAACGGTAATCTCGTTCATTTCGCAGCATTCAAGAACCACATTGGATTTTATCCGACACCAAGCGGGATCGAAGCCTTTAAACAGGAACTGGCCGGTTATAAGGGAGCCAAAGGATCGGTACAATTTCCGTTAAATAAGCCTATTCCGTATGCGTTAATAAGCAAGATCGTGAAGTACAGAGTCGCGGAGAACGCGCATATCCCAAGAAGAATTCCGTGCTGCGATGTTTAGATACGGCCCTTAATCTTCGGGGGATGCTAAAAAATGATTATTACCAGGAGATGCATGCGATGGTCAAATCAATGGTAAGTAAAGAATACAGGCGGAAATGCGCCGACTTTTCATTATGCGGACTAAATTGCTGTCTCTGTCCGCGCTTTCATACGGATGGTTCTTCAAAGTGCCCTGGCTGCGGGGGTCCGGACTTTTTTTTGAAGCATCCTTCCTGTGCCGTTATTACCTGTAATAAAAAGCATCAAAATGTTGAATACTGTTTTGAATGCAGTGTCTATCCATGTGAGAGGTATCAGGCTCCAAGCGAGGCCGATTCTTTTATATCCTATCAAAATGTATTGCAGAATCAAGCCGAGGCTAAAATGGACCTTCAAAATTATCTTGAAGAACTGACGGAAAAACACAAAATTTTAGGCGAACTAATCGCGAATTACAACGACGGCAAATCAAAGGGATTTTATTGTCTGGCGGTGAACCTGCTGCCGCTTTCCGTCCTGAATAATATAATGGATGAGATCTGTCATATGGATCAGATCAACTGCAACGGCAGTGCTGAAGAAGCCGTCCGCTTGCTAAAAGCGGAAGCCGATCGTCTGAATATTCAACTGGTTCTTAGAAAGGCTAAAAAGGATTAGACAGACTATTCAAGCATCATTTCTGGGGATAAATCAAATGTTCTTTGTTTTGGAGGATCAAATATTGTCTGGAATTCGTGAACCAATAGACATTTTTGCTGAGCAGAGGCGCAGTCTGGGAGCTGACTGCGAGAACTGCTTCGGATTGTGCTGCACCGCGCTGTATTTTTCAGCTTCGGAAGGCTTTCCAAACGATAAAGAGGCCGGTCAGCCTTGTCGGAACCTGCAGGAAGACTTCCGCTGCTGTATATATCAAGATCTTCAGCGACTGGGTCTGAAAGGCTGCATGGCATTTGACTGTTTTGGCGCAGGGCCAAAAGTATCCAGGCTCAGTTACGGCGGCAGAGACTGGCGGCGATCACCGGAATTCAGGGAGCAAATGTTTGAAGTTTTTCTTGTCATTCGGCAGCTTCAGGAGATGCTCTGGTATTTGACAGAAGCAGAGACATTACACCCGGCTCATTCAATTCATAAGGCGCTTCGTACCCTGCGGGAAGAGACGGAACGGCTGACACTGCTTAGCCCATGCGAGCTTCTGAAAATGGATGTACCTTTATATCGTACCGAAGTAAATGCCCTGCTGCTTCAGACAAGTGAACTGGTCCGTGTTTCTATTTGTCAGGAGCGGAATATTCAGGCTGGGATTTTGAAGACCTTTAAGCGCAGGAGCAGTCTGGTCGCTGCAGATCTCCGGGAAACAGACCTCAGAGGGGCTGACCTTAGAGGAGCCTGTTTGATTGCCGCAGATCTCAGCGGGAACGATCTGGGCGGAGCTGATTTGATCGGGGCGGATTTGCGCGATGCCGACCTTAGCGGCACTGATTTAAGCCAAAGTATTTTCCTGACCCAGGCCCAGCTGAATACAGCGAAGGGGGACAAACATACCAAGCTGCCGCCATCACTTTTTTATCCAAGACAATGGAGTTTGGACTGATATGGAAATGGAAATTCTCTATTCATTTGAACCAGTCATCAATCAGGAGTCCCGGGTATTGATTCTCGGCTCGATGCCAGGAGTGCAATCGTTGAGGGAGCAGAAATATTATGCACATCCTTACAATCATTTTTGGCGGATTATGTATGCGCTTTTTGACGATGCCCGTAGATGCTCTAATGCTGCGGTACCACGGATGGCAGAAAGCAGCAAACTTCCGGATCCTGATTATGAGAACAGGAAACAATTTCTTTTGGACAGAAAAATTGCCCTCTGGGATGTCATCCGTAACTGCTCCAGAGAAGGCAGTCTCGATAGCAATATCGTTAATGAACAGGTTAATGATTTTCAAAATTTATTTATTCAGTACCCAAATCTGGAATTACTTGCATTTAACGGAGCAAAGGGCTTTAATATATATAAGAGGAAAATCCGTCTGGAGTCTGCTTCCATTGCCTATCTGCTATTGCCCTCAACTAGTCCGGCCAATACGATGAAATTTGAGGAAAAGCTGAGACATTGGAAAGCAATTTTGAAATACTTATGAAATCTTGAAGTAATGCCTATGAAGTTTTAAGCAAGTCGTTGTGAAAGGTGTGAATTGATGGATAACAATCAGCCCGAACTGAAAGAAAATTATACATTTCTGATTGTAGGAGATTCCATTTCCAAAGGCGTGATCTATAACGAGGATCAGGGGAAATATTCGTTATTGGACAGAAACTATGTTTCTCTGGTCCAGAACAGCTTGAAGGGCATGGTCTATAATGCTGCGAAATTTGGTAATACCATCAAAAAAGGTATTGAACGCCTTAATCGGGATGTCTCCAAAACGTGTCCGGATATTGTACTGATCGAATTTGGAGGCAATGACTGTGATTTTGACTGGATGCAGATTGCGAATGATCCAATGGCAGAGCATGAACCCAAAACGGATTTCAACGTTTTCGGGAAAATGCTTACAGATACCATTATTTCGCTTAAAAACAATAATATTATCCCGGTGTTGATGACGCTTCCCCCGCTTGACGCCGATCGGTATTTCAAGTGGATCAGCAAAAACAGTAATGAGATAGGAAAAAGTATATTAATTTGGCTTGGAAGCGTTACAAAGATATACTGGTGGCAGGAACGCTACAACTCCATGATTGTGAACATTGCAGAGGAAACCAGGACGAGATGGATTGATGTAAGAGGTGCTTTTCTGAAGACGCCGGATTTTACTCAATTGCTTTGTATTGACGGGATCCATCCGAATGAAGACGGGCATAAGGTTATTGCCCAAAAGGTGACGGAATACCTCAGGCAGAATTACAATTTTCTGCTCAAAGATTCTTCCGCGGAAAACCTTTCTTAGCATATTAGAAAGTATAAGCTTTTCATCCTTTACGCTTCTAATCGTCAATCTATTTAACATGTACGATTCTTAGGAAGGGTCAGAATATTGAACAATTTGCTGAATACGCTCAAAAAAAATAAAACGCGGCTGATTGCGTTAGGTGTTATTATTGCGGTGTTGCTGATCATTAAACTGGTTCTAGTGGATCTTGTCTATATCGGTCACCAATACGAAAAGAACAGGATTATTACCCCATGGGGGGAAAAGATAAAATCGGCAAACCTGTCTGTAGATTATACAATTGAACAAGCTCTGAGCGATATTGACAGTCTCGGGTTAAATACCCTGAACGTCCCTGTCCAAATTGATATTCCGTCGTTGACAGCCAGTACGATGAGTATCAATGCGGAAAGCGAAAAGAAAGCGGTCCGGTTGATTAAACGCTTAAGATATAAAGGAATTAACGTCATTCTGGAACCTTATCCGTATATTCAAAACGGTGAGAAATATGAGACGGATCTCAAGCCGGATCATATCAATCAATGGTTCTGGAACTGGAAACAGGTCGTCCTTGTCGAACTTATCCGTGATGTGGCTAAGCCGAATAAAGTCTACGCCCTATGTATCGGTTCCAACTTTGATCAATTTGAGGATCAATGCGGTTATTGGACTGATGTCGCGGATTTTGTCAGGGCGGAATACCAGGGCAAAGTGACTTACCGGACAAACTGGTGGTATACAGCTGAATGGAATGCCGGGCAGGATTTGGCGTACGATACCTACATTGCCAAATTAAATAATCCGGTTCTTGGAAAAGTGGATTTTATCTCTGTCGCAGCTTATTTTGAATTGACCGACCAGGAGACCAATACTGTAGATAACCTTGTAAGCTCGATCTATAAGACCCGGATTTTTGACCGGAACCAGAATATCTATGATGAATTAAAACAGTTGTCTGCGAAATGGAACAAACCTGTATTCTTTGGTGAACTGGGTTTCCCAAAAAGAGACGGTGCTGCAGTTCATCCCTGGAATCCCTTGCCGTCGGAAATAATTAATAACCAGGAGCAGGCAAATTGCTTTCTGGCTTATCAGCAAGTGTTTGAAAAAGAAACCTGGCATCTTGGTTTTTCTGTTTTTGCTGTGGGCAAAGATGATGAAAACAAGAATTATTACCCGAGCGAGCAGAGCAAGCAGGCCATCAGAAGCTGGTACGCCCAATACCAGCATACTGGCGTACAATAGCCGAAAAGCTAAATAAAGTATTTGGCTTTTGCTCCCGGGAAATGATGGTTCATAAACGCCAGAAAGGAAGTCTTTATTTCCTCCATTTCAACGGGTGGGTAGACATATTTTCCGTAGCCGAACTGCCCGAATTTAAATTTGCGCGAAGCTTCATCCATCGGTAGGCTTGTCTGCGGATAGATATTTAAAATATTGGACTTGGCTCGGGAAGAAAAACGATGTGTGATAAATTCAAAGGTAAGCGCCGCAGGAGAAAAGTTTGCCGGAGAAGCGGCTTTTAACTGCTCTGCCAGGTCAGCAAAGAGCTTTTCGTATTGATCCATCCAGTTCTCAAATCTGATAATCGGGGCAATAATAAAACCTAAAGGGTAGCCGGCGCGAAGTACTTTTCCGGCTGCCCTTATTCTATTTTCAGCGGATGGTGTCCCATGCTCATAATTTCTGATGATTTCCTCGCAATTCAGGCTGAAACGAAACCTGGTATGGCCGTGATGTTCCAGATTCAAAAGACTATCGACGTCAGTGAATTTTGTGACAAAGCGGAACCTGCCCTGAGGCTGTCTTCCGAAAAATTCAATGCTTTTTCTCAGACTGCCTGTATATTGCTCCACCGGGATTGGGTCGGAAACTGCGGCTCCTTCGAAATAAGTGATCTCGGGTAAACGTTCATGGATTAAAGTTTGGGCTTTCTCAAGCAGTTCATTGATATTGACATAGATGCGGATGTACGGTCTTGCACCCAGCGTCGTGGCTAAATAACAATATTCGCACATCCCAGGACAGCTTGTGGTCAGCGGCAGCTGATAATGAGCCGACGGTTTGCAGGTTTGAAACGTTTTTCCGCGTTTGACACCGATCACCAATGTTTTTTTGGCTTCAAAATAGGTTTCGGCAGCAGTATCTCCGCTCAGACCGGTTATTCTGTTGTGAGAGCTTGTCGCTTTGACCGGAATATTGGTTTGCCGAAAATAATCAACAAGCTTCTTTCCAAGTGGATAATCCAGGGCTTCAGGCTCATAAAAGACCTGTTTGGGCTCGAAATTCAAGTTAATCCCCCTTCTGGAGTACAACATATTCGGGGGTATGGACTTCTTCAGCGCCGACAGTAGAGGGCAATTCATATTTATACCCATTGATCATGGATGAGGTAGTACCATCATCATCCAGAAGATCCTGTCTGAATACAAGGTAGAGGTGAATCAACAAAAAAACCACATAGCCCCAGGCGACAAGATGATGACTCATCCTAACCAAATTTTCGTTGTGAAAAGCCGGAATGACCCAGGAAAACAACTTTCCGGATATACCGTCCGGATTGGTGCCTATCCGCATAGCAAAACCGGTTATAATCATGAAAAAACTTCCGATCCAGATGAAGAGAAGATAAGATAGCTGGGCCAGGGCATTATGCCCGAGATGTCCCTGATGTTCTCCTCTCATAAATAAATAGTAGCGGACCGTTGACTTGAGGTCCTGCCAAAAAGCCTTCTGCCAGAAACGTATCTTGGCATACGCATTACCTGCCCAGAACCAATAGAGGCGAAATAACAGATTGGCCGTAAAGATAAAAGCGGCTATTCCATGCCAGTAGCGAACGGATCCCATTAAAAACTGCTGGAAAGCTTCTCCGGGGGTTATAAAGACAGGATTTCCAATATACAGACCTGTAAGAAAGAGTACGGTGACGGCGGCTGCATTTATCCAGTGAAACATCCGGACAGGAAATTGCCAGACGTATACCGGTCTGCGCTGCGGCATCGGAGCGGAACTTTTCTTTTCTTTGGATAAGGCCAATCGTAATCCCTCCGTATCACTTAGAATGTATGCTAGCGTCTCCATGGCACGCAGACATTGTGGCCCCTGGATTTTCCCTAACTTAGTGGTTTTCCTTGCGGTGTTATCAGGTGTGCTGCGCAGGCGATGCAGGGGTCAAATGAGTGAATGGTCCGGAGAAGTTCCAAGGGCTGGTCGGTAGCAGCGACCGGTGTATCGAGCAGGGATGCCTCATAAGGACCTTTTTGTCCTGTAGCATCCCGCGGTGAGGCATTCCAGGTTGTTGGCACAACCGCCTGATAGCCTTCCACTTTGCCGCCGCGGATTTTAATCCAATGAGCCAGGGCTCCTCGCGGGGCCTCAGCCCAGCCGACACCCTGCGCTTCTGCCGGCCAGCGGCTGGGTTCCCATTTTTCAGGATTGAAGGTCTGTGTGTCACCGGCTTTAATATTAGCGATTAGGTCCGCATAAAAACCAGCAAGTTGATCGACGCAAAATTTTGCTTCCAGTGCTCTGGCCAGTGTCCGTCCGAGCGTTGAAAACAAAGCGTTGAGCGGAAGATCCAGTTTCCGCAGGGAGCTGTCGACCAGTTCCTTGATTTCCTTATTGCCTTTGGCATAAGCAACCACGAAGCGGGCCAGTGGGCCGACTTCCATCGCATGGCCCTGCCAGCGCGGTGTTTTGATCCAACTGTATTTTTTTGATTCATCCAAATTGTGATAAGGTGGTTTGGGCCCGTCATACGCTGGATCCGTCCGCCCCTGCCAGGGGTGAAGCCCGGCATCCTTATCCTCGTATTGATACCACGAGTGAGATACAAATTCCTGAATATGGCTTGGATTCTTTAGATCAAGATCATAGACTTTGCTCAAGTCCCTGTTCAGGACAATCCCACGCGGGAACAGGTAGCTGTCCGGTTCGTGGATATCGACCAGCGGTACACCGCCGTAGGCCAGGAAGTTGCCGATTCCGCCTCCCCAAAGGTCTTTTTTGTAAAAGCCAGCAATGGCTAGAATATCTGGAATAAGGACCTGGTTGACAAACGTTTGGGCTTCATCGATCTTTGTTTTCACAAGATTCAGGCGTTCCATATTCAGAACATGGACATCATCAAGGTTGATGCTCGAAGCATGCCCGCCGACCAGATAGTTCGGGTGCGGGTTTTTCCCTCCGAACACGGTATGGACTTTAGCGATTTCTTTTTGCCAACTTAATGCTTCCAGGTAATGCGCGACTCCCATTAGATTGGCTTCCGGCGGTAAGCGATAAGCGGGATGACCCCAGTAAGCATTGGCAAAAATACCAAGCTGGCCGCTTTGGACAATATTCTTAACTTTGTTTTGCACATCCCTGAAGTAACCCTCCGAAGAATTAGGCCACGAGGAGATGGACATAGCCAGACTGCTTGTTGCTTTAGGATCAGCCTTTAACGCGCTTAAGACATCAATCCAGTCAAAACCATGCAAATGATAAAAGTGGATTACATGATCCTGAGTAAATTGGGTCAGCGTCATGATATTGCGTATGTAGTTGGCATTTTTGGGGATCGGATAATCCAAGGCATCTTCCACTGCCCGCACGGAGGCGATCGCATGGATGTGCGTGCAAACACCGCAAATCCGTTGGACAAACGCCCAGACATCACGTGGATCCCTGTTTTCGACAATCTTCTCAATTCCTCTAAATGTTGTTCCTGAGCTGACGGCATCACTGATCTTTGTCCCGTCAACAATGGCTTCAATGCGTAAATGACCTTCGATCCGGGTGACAGGATCCACAACAATTCTTGTTGTCATTGAGATTCAAAACCTTTCTGCATTAGTCTTCTTTATTATTTGTCTTCTTAGTTACTTGTCTTCTTTGTTCAGTATCCGTACTTCTGTCCGGGTGGTTCTTTTTCCCACGCCCTTTAGCAGCGGCCGTAATTCCCCCATGGGCAACAACACCCAGACCGGCCACACCTAAAGCGGCAAGACCGATATGGTCAGGGTTGCCGCCGATGGCCTCATTGGGGATCTCAGCCAGGTGAGCATAAAAAGGCGTGCTGGAATCATACCAATTATTCTCGGAACAGGCCATGCAAGGGTGTCCCGATTTCACAGGAAAGCTGACTCCGTCATTCCATTCCGTTACGGCGCAGGCATTATAAGCAACTGGGCCTTTGCAGCCAACTTTATACAGGCACCAGCCTTTTCTGGCACCTTCGTCATCAAAGCGCTCCACAAACTGGCCGGCATCAAAAAAGGCCCGGCGGGTGCAGCCGTCGTGGACACGTTTGGAGTAAAAGGCTTTAGGACGGCCCAAGCTCGTTAATTCCGGGATTTTCCCAAATGTCAGGTAATGAACGATTGTACCGGTGATGACTTCAGCAATGGGCGGACATCCGGGAACGTCAATGACAGGCTTGTTCTTGACAATTCTCCGAATCGGTACAGCCTGTGTTGGATTGGGGTGTGCCCCCTGGACACAGGCGTTGGTCGCACAGGAGCCATACGCTATCACGGCAGCTGCTCCGTCGGCACATTCCTTCAGGAGCTCGTTGGCAGTCATTCCGCCGATGGTACAGTAAATGCCGCCCTCTGCCAGCGTGGCACTGCCTTCGACTACCAGAATATATTCCCCGTAATGTTCCTGCATTGTTTTCAGACGGACAGACTCTGCCTGTGTTCCGGCTGCGGCCTGCAGCGTCTCCATATAATCAAGGGAAATCATATTGAAGATCAGGTCCGAAAACAAAGGGTGGGCGGACCTGATGAAAGACTCGCCGCAGCAGGTGCATTCCTGCAGATTTAGATAAATGACAGGTGGGCGTGACTTGTTTTCCAAAGCTTCCACAATTCTGGGGACAGCGGTTGCATCGAGTCCCAACATTGCTGCAGTCATGGCACAAAACCTTAAAAAGTCCCGCCGGGATATTCCTTTCTGGCGGGCCCAGTCATAATAGCTGCCCTTCTTCAATGTTTTCCCCTCCCGATATAGAATATTGGCTTACTGAATGAAAAAAAGCCGGTCTTTTGCTAGTCCGTCATTATTGTGTGTTCCTTAGCATATTTTATTCATTTCTTTACATATACGGGTATTTTTGTAATGCGCAGGAGATAACCGGCAAAATGTGAGTGAAACAGTAACGAGTGAAACAGCAATTCAGAAAAATTCGGAACAGCATAGTAGAATTGCGCTAAAATGGATCATAATAATATCAAGGAATGATCCAGCCCAGAAAAGAAGATTGGTGATAAGAATGAACCAAGTAGTCCTGTTTGCTCTGCTGATCACGGCTATTAATATTACGTACGTATCACTGACAACGGTACGGTTTATCCTTGTGATCAAGGGCTTAAAGGAGTATGCTTCCATGCTGTCCATGGTCGAAGTGCTCGTGTACATTGCCGGATTGTCTATTATTCTAAAAAACCTGGACAGTTACTGGAACATCGCAGCATATTGCATCGGTTATGGTATCGGAGTGTATCTGGGAAGCAGGATCGAGGAAAGACTTGCTCTTGGGTACATGACTGCCGAGGTCATTGTTGATTCGCTTGATGAGACGCTTCCCAAATTATTGCGTAAGAAAGGATTTGGTGTTACCACCTGGACCGGGGAAGGCCGCGACGGGAAACGCCTCCTGATGTTGGTTCTGGCCAAAAGAAACCGGCAAAAAGAACTTTTGAATATTGTTAATGGTTCCTGCCCAAGCGCGTTTATATTTTTCCAGGAGCCTAAGAATTTCCGCGGAGGATTTTGGGCCGGCAGGCGATAAGAACTCAAAACAGTAAATAGTCTGCAAAGCTGGTGAGGGATAGGAAAATGACGATGAGAATGTAATTAAATAGCAGAGGAGAGGGCCGGTGCCCTCTCCTCTGCTATTTTTCTGAAGGGTATGGATTAAATGATGAACAGCATTTCCACATAAGTCGGCAGCGGCCAAAGCTCCGCGTCAACAAGTGTTTCAAGCTTATCCCCATAGATCCTCAATTCATTCATCGCAACAAAGACGATATCACGGTAGTAAACCGCATTGGCATGGACATCTTCAACGTCAGCCGCGCCCAAAACAGCTTTTTCCAAAGCCACAGTTTTGGCTTTAAAGGAACCTAAAGCCGAAGATACTTCTTTAATGACTTCTTCCTGAGCCGAGGTGTCCGCAGAAGCTACGGCAGCTTTAACGCTTTGCACGGAACCGGCCAGGTCAGCTGCATATTTTGCAGCTGCGGGAAGAATCAGCCTGTTAGCCATATCAATCATCGTCTTGGCTTCAATATTGATCGTTTTGCTGTATTGCTCCAGCAAAATCTCGTAACGGGAATGAACTTCCTGTTTGCTCAATACACCGTGTTTTTCGAACGCATTGACATTTTTCTCATCAATGAAGTGCTCCAAAGCTTCCACCATGGATTTGATGTTTGGCAGACCACGTTTTTCTGCTTCAGTGACCCAGTCTTCGGAATAGTTGTTGCCATTGAAGATGATACGATTGTGTTTGACCAGAATTTCTTTCAAGAGGGCCTGCAGTTCGCTGTTAAAATCGACAGCCTTTTCAAGCTTATCGGCAATCTGGCAAATACTTTCAGCGACAATCGTATTTAGGACCATGTTCGGACCGGCGATAGATGCACTGGAAGGAACCATGCGGAACTCAAATTTATTTCCGGTAAAGGCAAACGGTGAAGTCCGGTTGCGGTCGGAGTTATCCTTTGGAATTTCCGGAAGCGTGGACACGCCGACTGTCAAAGTGCCGTTTGGTTTGGATGATACAGCACCGCCATTGTTTTGGATTTGTTCGACAATATCCGAAAGCATGTCGCCGAGGAACATGGAAATGATTGCCGGGGGAGCCTCATTCGCACCGAGACGGTGGTCGTTTCCAGGGTTGGCGGCGGAGACTCTGAGCAGTTCGGAGTATTCATCCACAGCTTTAATGACAGCACAAAGGAAAGTTAAGAACTGAGCATTATCGTGCGGGGTACTTCCCGGATCAAGCAGATTCTGTCCATCATTAGTGCTCATGGACCAGTTATTGTGTTTCCCGGAACCATTGACGCCTGCAAACGGTTTCTCATGCAGCAGGCAGACCAGATCATGATGCAAGGCAACCTTTTTCAAATTATCCATGATCAGTTGGTTATGGTCGGTGGCAACATTGGTTGTCGAGAAAATTGGGGCAATTTCAAACTGGCCAGGAGCAACTTCGTTGTGCTGCGTTTTAGCCAAAACGCCCAACTTCCAGAGTTCTTCATTCAATTCTTTCATAAAGGCGGCGATGCGCTCTTTGATGCTGCCGAAGTAGTGGTCCTCCATTTCCTGGCCCTTAGCCGGCGGAGCGCCAAAGAGTGTTCTGCCGGTAAGGACTAAATCCATTCTGGCATCAAAAAAACTTTTATCAATCAGGAAGTATTCCTGCTCGGGTCCGACCGTAGAAATGACCCGGGTTGCTGTCGTATTGCCAAATAATTTTAACAGTCTTACTGCTTGTTTGGAGAGTGCTTCCATAGAACGCAAAAGCGGCGTTTTTTTGTCGAGAACTTCACCGGTATACGAATAGAATACTGTGGGAATTGTCAGCGTGATGTTGCCGTTTCTTTCTTCTCTGGCAAAAGCCGGAGAGGTGCAGTCCCAGGCAGTATAGCCTCTGGCCTCAAACGTGGCTCTAATGCCGCCGCTTGGGAAAGAAGATGCATCGGGTTCGCCTTTGATCAGTTCTTTACCGGAAAATTCCATAATGACTTTGCCGTCGGCAGTCGGAGAAATAAACGAGTCGTGCTTCTCCGCAGTGAGTCCTGTCATTGGCTGGAACCAGTGGGTATAGTGGGTAGCTCCTTTTTCAATCGCCCAGTCTTTCATTGCATTCGCAACGACTTCGGCGACATCCGGATCCAGCGCTTTCCCGTCCTCAATTGTTTTCTTCAAAGCTTTGTAAGTTGCTTTGGGCAGCCGTTCCCTCATGACGGCATCGTTAAAAACGTTCATTGCAAAGATATCCATTGTTTCGAAATCTCCCTTCAGATTTAGATATTAAATAATGGTACATAGATAAATAACCACAAAAAGCAAAAAAAGCAAAAACAAACTTAACCCTCAAAGCGTTTGGTTGAGGAATAAGCATCTTTGCTTAAATTACCTATAAAAATATATCAAAAAGTTAACACACTTTTTTAGAAATAACAAGTGTTTATTCCGATGTATACAAAATATAATCCGGAAATAATCCGGATTATAATTAATCCGAGCCCAGCAGATGAATTAGCAGGATAAATATGCATATAAAAAGAAAATATATAAAGAAAAAATAGTACTTCAAAAAGAAGTAAATTGACAGAAGCAAATCCGATGAAATAACCGATATGAGAAAATCAATCGCCAAAGGCTTGGTGTCAGCCAAATTTTCTTTAGAAACTAAGGGGGTATTGCTATGAGTCTTGTCTATGTAGGGTTTGTTCCTCATCCTCCGATTCTCGTGCCTGAGGTCGGGCATGGTGAAGAAAAAGGTTGTCAGCAAACAGCAGAGGCTTATAGGACGCTCGTTCAGCAAGTCATCGGGATGAATACGCAGACGGTTCTGATTGTATCTCCTCATGCGCAGCTGGCCGAGCAGGGTTTGGTAATCTTAGACGGAGACACTCTCTCCGGGAGTTTCAGCCGTTTTGGGGCAGGCCAGGTTAGCTTAAGCTTTGAAACAGATCAGCAACTCGTGGAGACCATCAGGGAAGAGATTCCTGATGCTTTTCCTGTCCGGGCAGAGCTTGATCATGGTTCACTCATTCCGCTTTATTTTCTCCATCAAGCCGGATGGTCCGGGAAGATTGTTGTCTTAAGCATGCCGATGAGCCGTCCGGAACATTACGGAAAAAAAGTCGGCCAAATTTTAAATGATGCAGCTGAACGCTGCGCCTTGCTTGCAAGCGGTGACCTTTCCCACCGGCTCAAAGAAGACGGACCTTATGGATTCCACCCTTCAGGCCCCAAACTGGACCAGCTTATAGTCAAAGGATTGAAAAGAGATACAACACTGCTCAGGGGGATTCCCGCCAGTCTTTTGGATGAAGCGGGCCAGTGCGGCTATCATTCCCTGCTGTTTGCACTCGGGGCGAGAGAAGGTGCGATTAAGGTTCTCTCCTATGAAGGACCGTTTGGGGTAGGTTACCTCATTGCTGAGATCTTCCGTTCTTCACCGATTGCCGGTTATGCCAGGGAATGCCTGACTTACTATCTTACATCCCCGCCTTTTGACAGGTTAAATATTCCTGGAGACCCTCTGCTGAAAGAAAAGAAAGGCTGCTTTGTTTCCCTTAAAAAGGATGGGGCATTGCGGGGCTGCATTGGTACGATCCAACCGGTAAGAGAAAACCTGGCTTCAGAAATTAGACATAACGCGATAGCAGCAGGTACCCAGGATCCACGCTTTTGGCCGATCCAAGCGGAAGAACTGCCCTTAATATCTGTATCTGTCGATGTTCTTGGAGACACGGAGAAGATTACTGGGCCCGAAGATCTGGATCCTCAGCGTTACGGGGTAGTTGTACGCCGCGGTGGAAAGGTCGGGTTGTTGCTGCCTCATCTTGAAGGGATTGATACGGTTGAGGAACAGGTCGGAATAGCCAAACAGAAAGCTGGTATTGATCCGGAGGAGGAAGTCGAGCTCTGGCGTTTTGAAGTCGAACGTTTTTTTGAATAACAGGAAAGAGGGATGAAGCATATGACAGGATTTTCTGAATGTCCGCTATGTCCGCATCACTGTAAACTCAAAGAAGGCCAGTCCGGATTCTGTAAGGTCAGAGGGTGTCGGAACGGTGAAATCATACCGCTGACTTTTGCTGAAGTCGCTGCGTTTCATCTTGATCCTGTGGAGAAGAAACCGCTTTATCATTTCTATCCGGGAAGCCGGATATTCTCTGTCGGCGGCTATGGCTGCAACCTGCACTGCTTCTTCTGCCAGAACCATGAGATCTCCCAAAAATATGAGCAGGGCCGCCAGATTCCCCCGAAGCAGCTGACGGAAATGGCCGCGGAAGACCAGTCCATCGGGATTTGCTTTACGTATACGGAGCCTCTGGTCTGGTACGAAATGATCATGGAGACAGCTCCGCTGGTTAAAGAGCGGGGAGGAAAGGTCGTCCTGGTATCCAATGGGATTATCGAACAGAAATACCTCGAATATCTAATCCCTTACATCGATGCGGTCAATATTGATATTAAAGGGTTCACCCCGGAATTCTACGAGAAATACACCGGAGGGAAACTGGAGTGGGTGTTAAAAACAGTTGAAACGCTGGTGTCAAACGTTCATACCGAGATCACAACGCTTGTTATCCCGAACTTGAATGACAATCCGCAGGAAATTAAGGCGCTGGCCAAATGGCTGTCCGGCTTAAATACTCCGCTGGCGTGGCATTTGAGCAAATATCATCCAATGCATAAAAGCAAAATACCGGCAACGGATGAAAAGAAACTGAGGAAACTATGGAGGTTGGCCAAAGAAACCCTGCCCTATGTGTACCTCGGGAATATGGCAGGAGGCAACACAACCTATTGTCCGCAATGCGGTCAGGAGGTTATTACCAGAGACATGCGGGTGACCGTTAAAACCACAGAAGGGAAATGCGGATGCGGTCAGGAAATTTGGGGAGCTGGACTCTTATGACCAATGACAGGTTTAGGATTAATCAGGTATGTGTAATATTGAAGAATGTATACAGGAATGTATACATTATTTAAACGAAAAACCTCTTTACAGATTGTTTACCGGGTAATATAGTACAGATAGATCGTTTGTTATACGCAAGTCAATCAGGCAACGGGGCCTCAAAAAAGTGCAATACTTTTTTGAGGCTTTTTTTATTAGTCAATCGGCGCGTGGCTAAAGACTTGTATCAAGCTATCAATAAATCTATAAGAAATACATCAAGAGAACTAAGGAGGAGAAGAAAATGAATTACACAACTGGGGATATTGGTTTTATGATTATTTCCACTGCACTTGTTATGTTAATGACACCCGGTCTGGCCTTTTTTTACGGAGGACTGGTTAAAAAACGTCATGTTTTATCCATGATGATGCAAAGTATTATTGCGATGGGTGTTGTAACACTTATCTGGGTAGTTTTAGGTTATTCGCTTGCTTTTGGGCCAGATATCGGTTCAGTCATTGGAGGCCTCGACCATCTGATGCTGAAGGGCGTAGGGCTGGAGCCGCGAACTGAAGGCGCTACGATTCCGCATCTGCTTTTCATGGTTTTCCAAATGATGTTCGCGATCCTGACACCGGCCTTAATGACTGGGGCAACTGCCGAACGCTTGCGTTTTCCCGCATTTGTTTTACTGATGAGTTTCTGGAGTTTACTGGTGTACGTTCCGATCGCACACTGGGTATGGGGTGGCGGCTGGCTTGGAAATTTAGGTGCACTTGATTTTGCCGGCGGTACTGTCGTTCATATCAGTTCAGGTTTCTCCGGTCTGATCGCAGCACTTGTGATTGGAAAACGCATCAATAAGTCCACAGATCCGACTATTCCGCATAATATTCCTTACGTGATTCTGGGCGGCGCCCTGCTATGGTTTGGCTGGTTTGGCTTTAATGCAGGCAGTGAACTGGCGGCTGATGGAATTGCAGTCATCGCTTTTGTGACCACATTTATTGCAGCTGCCTTAGGGCTTTTGGGCTGGGTCGTTGCAGAAAAACTGCACCGTGGGAAGCCTACTGTCCTGGGTGCAATTTCCGGAGCTGTTGCCGGACTGGTAGCCATAACACCTGCTTGTGCCTATGTAACAAATGCCTCCGCAATGGTAATCGGCCTTGTAGCCGGCGGATTATGCTACTTTGCAGTTGCAATCCTTAAAGATAAGCTTGGTTATGACGACGCGCTGGATGCCTTTGGCATCCACGGAATCGGCGGAACCTGGGGAGCTCTGGCAACAGGCATCTTCTGCACAACCGCAGTTAACCCTCTCGGTAAAGACGGCCTGTTCTACACTGGTGAGTTCCATCAAGTCGGCATACAGCTCATTGCAGTACTGGCAACGTATATATACGCAGGTCTGGTAACGTTTATCCTACTGAAAGTCATCGGAGCGATCACTCCGCTCACAGCTACAGACGCTGAACAGGTCAGCGGTCTTGATACAACCCAACACGGAGAAAGTGCCTATCCCGATTTTGAAGGATTAACAGCAAATTCGATCTATAATTTATAGAAGCAACAAGATTGCGTTATAAGTGCAGACCTAAAGTATGATATGCAGTAAAGTATGATATGCAGATGTAAGCTTATGAAGATAATGAGACCGGAATCCAGATGTATGCCACCGCTAGGCTGGGAAATACATTTGATTCCGGTTTCTGGCTTTATATGGAGAAATTACAGGTTTCTTGGCGTTGTTGTTTTGTTTCAGACCAACTAAAGCTATAATAGGATGCAAGAAAGACAAAAAGTGTATATGGCACAAGACTAGCCTATGATACAGAGACTTCTTTAACAAATAGCAAAGAAAAGAGATACGACATTGCAAGTCAAAGATGGGGTTGAACATGAACAAACGCTATTATACATTAAATGAACATTTCCGCGGATTTTTTGGCGAAAAAGTCATCAAAGTATCTTTGGATGCAGGTCTCAGCTGCCCGAACCGGGATGGGACGGTAAGTGACGGGGGCTGTATATTTTGCAGTGAAAAAGGTTCCGGCGATTTTGCAGGGCAAAGAGGGCTGTCCATTCGCGAACAGTTTAACCAGGTTCGGGAAAGGACTTTGAAAAAATGGCCAAAAGCAAAATATATTGCTTATTTTCAATCGTTTTCTGCGACGTATGGTCCTGAAGATTATCTGGAAAATTTATACCGGGAAGCGTTGGCGCTGGAAGATGTCGTCGGCATATCCGTTTCGACCAGACCGGACTGTCTGAACGAAGCAATCCTTGATGTTCTGGAAGACCTGAATAAACAGACCTATCTATGGGTAGAACTGGGTTTGCAGTCTGTTCATAACAAAACCTTGGACTGGCTGAACAGGGGACATGATTTCAACTGTTTTCTGGAGGGTGTGAATAAGCTCAGACAAAGGAATATTCGGGTATGTACCCATATCATCATGGGGCTTCCCTGTGAAAGCCAGGAGGAAATGTTCAGGACAGCACAGGTGATCAGCCAAATCCCGATACAGGGTATAAAGATTCATTCGCTTCATATTTTAAGAGGGACTCCGCTTGCGGATCTCTACAGCCAGAGTGGTCTTCGGCTACTTTCCATGGAACAATATATAGATCTCGTAGCCAATATCCTGGAGATTCTTCCTCCCAATATGATCATCCACAGACTTATGGGCGACGGACCTCTCAATGATGTTATTGCCCCAATGTGGACCCGACGTAAATGGGAGGTCTTAAACGGCATCGACCAAGAGATGGAACGAAGAGGAAGCTTTCAAGGAATCCATCATAACGCCAAAATTCCGTTAACCTGGTAAATGCGATTAACTTAGCCTTCATCAGCGTAATGATTCTCATAATAAACAATTTTCCCTTCCCATGTCTTCAAAACAGCCCGGTGCTCATCGAGGGAAAGAAGATATTGGGGAAGAAGCGGGGTTTTGCCGCCTCCTTTTGGTGCATTGATAATATAGGTCGGAACGGCCAGACCGGAGGTGAAGCCTCTGAGCGCTTCCATCACGGCCAGACCTTCCTGAATGGACGGAATAAAATGCCGGGTGCCTTTGACGTTTTTGGCGTGAAAGATATAGTAGGGACGGACACGGATTTTCAGTAATTCCTGATTCATTTTCTTCATGACATCGGGGTCTGTATTGATGCCTTTGAGCAGTACGGCCTGATTCCCAAGCACAACACCGGCTGAAACAAGCCTATCTGCAGCCTTTTTGGCTTCCAGGGTTACTTCTTTCGGATGATTAAATTGGGTATTGATATAGATTGGCGGATATTTGGCAAGTATGGCTAGAAGTTCATCGGTAATCCGCATCGGCAGGGTTACAGGGACCCTGGTTCCAAGACGTTTGATTTCAACATGTGGAATACTATGAAGTTCAGCAAGCAGCCATTCGATGGTCTGGTCACTTAAAAGAAACGCATCCCCGCCTGTGATCAGTACATCCCGGATTTCTGGGTTCTCACGGATATAATCCAGGGCGGCTTTCAGGTCTTCTTTTTCCTTGTGTCCGTCTGTTTCGCCGATATTACGCCGGCGCTGGCAGTGACGGCAGTACATGCCGCACATGTTGGTAACATTAATAATCAAGCGGTCCGGATAGCGTCTGGTGATACAAGGAGCGGGGGAGGTTAAGGCTTCTCCCATTGGATCTTCTTCTCCGCTTTTATCAAACAGCTCTTCTATTTTGGGTATTCCCTGCAGAAGGATGGGGTCTTCAGGGTTGCTAAAATCCATCAAACTGAGGTAATACGGTGATACAGCCCAGCGGTATATCCGGCCGACTGTTGCGATCTCATTTTTTTGAGCATCAGTTAACGGAAAAAGAGAATTCAGCGTGTTGACATCCGTGATCCTGTGGCTCATTTGCCACCGCCAGTCATCCCAAATTTCCTGGGTTGCCCCGAAGTATTGAAGGATCCTTTCCTTTTGGGCAGAATATAAATCTGTCAGATTAAGTCCGGCAGGTATCTGATTAGCTTTTTGCAGATAGGGTTCGATCCGCTGCTTTAATTCTTCGGTACGTTTAATAGAAAAATAGTGATAATCACGATGCGGTCTATATAGCTCGATTGCCATATTTAGCCCCCCTTTCAAATGCTAATTACAGAAAAAACCTCCATATCATACAAAATAGCGACGCTAAAAATTATACTGCCAACCAATCATAGCATTGTAAGTTGTCGGGCGTCAAGAGGGTTAAAATGTCCGATTACGTCAAATAATGGAAAAATCTTGAAGGTATGGCGCTGCTCCAATATTGCCTGGAAATGGTCTTTTTTTATAGAAAAGATTGTCTTCCCCAACTCCCTAGGGTAGAATTACGTAAAAGGCAAAAATTTGATGCGTGCATGATAGAAGATGCGGATTGATTGACATGGTACTAGGTATCTGAAATCAGCAAAGAAAGAAAGGGATCATATCTTGGAACAGGCCAAATACCAGGAAATTGCGAATGAGATCGCGCATGCCGTCGTTCTCGGCGAGTTCCGTGAAGGGGATAAAATCCACGGAAGGTCGACCCTGGCAGGAAGATTCAATGTTTCTCCGGAGACGATCCGTCGGGCAATTGCTATTCTGCAAAATGAAGGAGTCGTCAGAGTAAAACCGGGTATTGGCATCATTGTGAACTCCAGGATAGAGGCCGAAAAATTTTTAAAGTCTTTTGACCAAAAAAATGAGGTTCAAGCCTTTATTGACGAGTTGAAAAGCCTGATGGAGCAGAGAAAGGAAATTGACGGGCAAATCGATGTGCTGCTTCAGAAAGTTTCGACCTATGCCGACCGATATATCTCTCGCTGGAATGACGTTGAAGAACTCAAAATCCAGCCGGAATCATCCGCAATCGGCTGTTCCCTGAGAGAGCTTAAAGTCAGAGAAAAAACTGGAGCAACAGTCGTAGGGGTTGTCAGAAACGGCAATGAGAATTTTTCTCCTGAAGCCGACTTCCTGCTCGAAGAAGGAGATATTCTTCTCGTAGTCAGCTCGGAGAATGGCAATAAAAAAGTCCGGAGCTTATTGAAATAATTTCTTAGGGAGGTGTGACGATGAAAAATATGAATGTAACCCTTGTTCTGGTCATAGCCCTTGAAATCGCTCTGGGTCTTTATTTGCAAAATGCTTTTCTATTGGCCGCTTTTATGGTGATTGACGCTGGATATTTCTTCTGGTATATGAAAAATTCAGAGAAAAAGGCCGTACCGCTGCATACGTTAAGCAGGGCAGACCTGAGTGTAAAGATTGCTAACGAAACACTTCCTTACCTGCGCGGCGGTCTGAATAAACAAAACGCCGAAGCCATTGCCAAAATCATTCAAGGGATTGCTCAGGTGGCCGCAGTCTCGATCACCGATTGTGAGAAACAGCTCGCCTATCTTGGGGCAGGCTGCGACAGGCACCATCCCGGTGATAAGATTCTGACGGCAGCGACCAGAGAAGTCATACAGACTGCAAAATATAAAGTTGTTCAGACGCAGGAAGAATTAAACTGCCCGATGTCGGACACGTGTGACTGTCCTTTGGCTGCGGCAGTCATTGTTCCGCTTTCCTGCAAAGGAAATGTTGTCGGAACATTTAAGCTCTATGAAACGAAGGGTGGAAAGATTTCTCCTGACCTGATCAGGCTTGCACTTGGCATGGGCCAGATTTTAAGCCTTCAGGTGGAAGTAGCTGAACTGGACCATCAGACCAATCTGACGATGGAAGCCAGACTCGATGCTCTTCAGGCTCAGATCAATCCGCATTTCTTTTTTAATGTTCTGAATACAATTATTGCCACCAGCCGAACCAACCCCAACCGGGCCAGAAGACTTTTGATCCATCTGGCCGAATTTTTCCGTAAGTCTTTAAAATCTAAAGGCGCACTCATTTCTCTTCGGGAAGAGATGGAATTCGTTAATAATTATTTTGTGCTGGAAAAAGCTCGCTTTGGGAAAAAGCTGAAGATTAAGCTGGAAATTGACAAGGAACTGATGGATGCCGAGGTACCAAGACTGAGTATTCAGCCTCTAGTTGAAAATGCGGTCAAACATGGGATTACCCCCATGATCATGCTGAATGGTGTTGTAACGATCCGAGTCAGGGAACTTGGGCTGGAAGATGGTAAAAGTGAGCTTTTTGTAGAAGTCATTGATAACGGAATGGGGATTGAAGAGGATCGGCTGAAAGATGTCCTGCTGCCCGGTGTAGGCTCAGGCAACGGTGTAGGGCTCGCCAATGTCCATGCCCGCCTGAAGGGTTTATATGGTTCAGAATACGGATTAAACATTGAAAGCAAAATAGGTGAGGGGACGACTGTAGAAATGAGGCTTCCATACAAACAGACCAGTCCGCAGCAGCCTTCTGCCGAACCCTGGATTCAGGACCCTATGTCTAGTACCAGGGCCAGAAATGGTATTTGATTTTACGAAGAAACGGGGAACTTCATTTGTATCCAGGTATAGATATTGTTGAAATAGCCAGATTTGAACAGGCCTGCCGGAGACATTCAAAACTGGTTGCCAGACTGTTTACCGACAGGGAGCTGGCTGAACTATCAAAAAAACATATATCTTCTCTGGCTGCCAGGTTTGCAGGCAAAGAAGCGGTACTTAAAGCACTGGGGACGGGGCTCAGCGGTCTAAGCTGGCATGATATTGAGATCCTGCGGAATGAAGCGGGAGAACCAATCGTATATTTGAGTGAAAGGGCACAGGCTGCAGCGCGGTCGAGAGGAGCAGAGAGAGTCCGAATAAGCCTCTCTCACAGCAAAGATACGGCCATAGCGTCTGTTATTCTGGAATAGATATCGTTGGTATCTAAAATATTAAACAGCAACAAACGGTGACAGCAACGGGCGGGCATTTTAGGGTTGACATGGTACTTGGCAGTGTTCATTATAAAATAAGTGGAAAAGTTTTTTTCCGAGGAGGATAGAAAGAAATGCGTATTGTAAGTGCCGGACAAATGCGCAGCATTGATTCCAACGCAATCAATCATTTTGGAATCCCCGGGTCAATTCTTATGGAGAATGCAGCGTTGGCAGTAGTAAGGGAAATAAAGATTATTCTGCTGAAGGATGAAAAAAAGTCGCTTCGTGGTTTGAGAGCAGTTATTCTTGCCGGAAAAGGCAATAATGGCGGTGACGGTCTGGCAGTGGCCAGGCATCTCTGTGTATTAGGGATGGAAGTGACCGTTTTTCTTTTCGCAAATCCTGCTGAGCTTCAAGGGGATGCCAAGCTTAACTATGAATTGTTCCAGAAAATGGGAGAGAAGATCATTCCTGTCGAAGACGAAAAACAGCTTCGTCTATTCAAGCTTGCGCTGATGCAGTCTCAGGTTGCTGTTGATGCGTTGTATGGAATAGGCTTTAAAGGAGAAATTCCGGAATCCCTGGCAGGTTTCATTGAAGACTTAAACAAAGCCGATCTGCCGGTGGTTTGTGTCGATATTCCCAGCGGTCTGGAAGCAGATACGGGGAAAGTACATACGATTGCGGTCCAGGGAGATGTGACAGTTACCTTTGGCTTGCCAAAGCTTGGACATTTTCTCGGAGAAGGATTAATCTATACAGGAAGGCTGGTCATTGACCAAATTTCAATTCCCGAAAAAGTGATAGGCGAAGAAAAAATCTTTGCCTATCTATTGACGGATGAAGTCATCCGGCCTTTGATTCCAGCAAGACACATACTGGGCCATAAAGGTACGCATGGCCGGGCGGTTCTGATTGGGGGATCGCTTGGAATGAGCGGGGCTGTCATCCTGGCAGGAAAGTCGGCTCTGCGCTGCGGGGCAGGGCTTCTTCAGATCGTTACCCCTGAAGCGATTGCTGAGACGGTAGATTTGGGAGTCATTGAAGCTACGGTCTGGCCAGCAAAGGATTATGAAATGTTAAGCGTCAATGCCTGGTCGGTCATTCAGGAGCGGTTACAAGGAGCTGACGCTTGTGCAGTAGGTCCCGGACTCAGGCAGACGGAGTCATTTCTTAATGTCATAAAAAATATACTGATAGAGACCGATGTACCGGTAGTTCTGGATGCAGACGCGTTGAATCTGATTTCCCGCGAACCGGATGTTGTCAGTTTAAGGAAAGGCAGAGGCAATCTTATTCTGACGCCTCATCCAGGGGAAATGGCCCGCTTATGCGGCTGTTCAATTGACGAGGTTCAGGAAAACCGTTTGAAGATAGCGCTGGCCAAAGCCCTGGAATGGGGTGCCATTGTTGCCCTGAAAGGCGCAGGTTCGGTCGTTGCTTCGCCGGACGGCAGAGTTTTTTTGAATCCGACAGGTAATGCAGGACTTGGCACAGGCGGCACAGGGGATGTGCTGACCGGAAGTATTATGTCCTGGATTGCCCAGGGTGTCCCTCCGTTAGGTGCAGCTTGCATGGGGGTTTATCTTCACGGCAAGGCCGGAGATGTTTTAAAAGATCAGTTTGGTTTATCAGGTTTCACAGCTTCGGAGGTAGCTGATTGCCTCCCAAGGGTCAGAAAAGAGATAGAGCAGTTAGGAGATTTTTAGAATGAATATTTTTCGTCCGGTTTGGGCAGAAGTTGATTTGGGGGCTTTAAGACGCAATTTAAAAAGGATACAGCAGTACGCCGGCAGTGAAATAATGCCCATAGTCAAGGCAGATGCCTACGGACACGGTGCAGTGGAGGTTGTTCGGACTCTAAAGGAAGAAGGGATTACCAGATTCGGGGTTGCTATCCTGGAAGAAGCTTTGGAGCTCAGAAGGGAACTCCCGGATATTGCCCTTATGGTTATTGGACCTACATTGTCGAAGTATTCAGAAATACTGGTCAAAGAAGAGATCATTCCCGAAATATTTCAGATCGAACAGGCTGAAGCGCTTTCAGCGGCAGCGTTGAAGCTGAATAAAACAGCGAGACTCCATATCAAAGTGGATACGGGAATGGGTAGGACAGGGTTCCGTGAAAATGTACTCGAAAATATTCAAAAAATTGCAAAGCTTCCCGGCCTTTATCTGGAGGGGATTTATACCCATCTGGCCACGGCCGACAGCACTGATTTGTCTTATGCGAAGCAGCAGCTGAAGATCTTTGATGACTTATATGAAAAGTTATGCGCGGCAGGAATAAAAATTCCGATCCGTCATGTCGCAAACTCTGCTGCAATCATGCAAATTCCCGAAAGTCATTACGAACTTTGCCGTCCAGGAATCATATTGTACGGACTTTTACCGATGGACCACGCCGGACAGGAAGCCGGCTTTGAACCGGTTATGTCTTTAAAAACCCGCATTTCCCAGCTGAAGACCATCGAAGAGGGCGAGAGTGTTGGCTATGGAAGGACGTTTATTGCCGACAGGCCCACAAAAGTCGCAACGCTGCCGATCGGTTACGGCGATGGTCTGCGCCGTTCTCTGTCCAACGGCGGTGAGGTCTTGCTGAAGGGAAAGAAAGCCAGGATCATCGGCAAAATATGCATGGATCAGATCATGGTTGATGTAACAGAAATTAAAGAGATCCAAGAAGGGGATGAAGCCGTTCTGCTCGGCAGAAACGGTGACCTGTTTATTTCCGCAGATCGGATTGCTGAACAATGCGGAACGATTAGCTATGAGATCCTGTGCGGTATTTCCAAGAGAGTGCCAAGGGTGATGGTTGAGAGCAAATAGTATTTGGAAAACATTAATAAAAAAGACCTTTTGGATGCGAGCTGTTTTGAACATACTCAGTCTCCAAGAGGTCTTTTTAATTTTAGTGGTATCAAGACTATATCGTGAGTATCAATGGAATCACGAATCGGATTAGGCAGCTCCGGCTTAGATTACGCCGTGAGCCATCATGGTGTTAGCAACTTTCAGGAAGCCTGCAATGTTAGCACCGACGACCAGGTTGCCTTCACAGCCGTATTCTTTGGCAGCTGAGCTGGCATTGCGATAGATGTTGACCATGATGTCTTTAAGTTTGGCGTCAACTTCTTCGAAAGTCCAGGAATAACGCATGCTATTCTGGGACATTTCCAGAGCGGAGGTTGCAACACCGCCGGCATTGGCAGCTTTACCAGGAGCAAAGATGATTTTATTGGCATGGAATACTTTGACTGCTTCCGGAGTAGAAGGCATATTCGCACCTTCACCGACAGCAAAGCATTTATTGGCAACCAGAGCCTTGGCGGATTCTTCGTTCAATTCGTTCTGCGTAGCGCAGGGAAGAGCGATATCGCAAGGAATGGTCCAGATGCCTTCGAAGCCTTCTTTGTATTCAGCTTTCGGGTGGAATTCCAGATAATCTTTGATTCTTCTTCTTTCAATTTCTTTGAGCTGCTTAACGGTCTTCAGGTCAATACCGTTTTTGTCGTAGATGTAGCCGTTGGAATCGCTCAGGGCAACAACATTGGCACCCAGCTGCATGGCCTTTTCGGCTGCATAAATCGAAACATTGCCTGAACCGGAGATAACAACGGTAGCACCTTTAAAGGATTTGCCGATGTCTTTAATTGCTTCGTCCATCAGATAAACCAGACCATAGCCGGTTGCTTCGGTACGAACTAAGCTTCCGCCATAAGTCAGGCCTTTTCCAGTAAGTACGCCTTCAAAGAGATTTCTGACTCTCTTATACTGACCGAACATGTAACCGATTTCTCTGCCGCCAACACCGATATCACCGGCAGGAACATCAGTGTCTGCACCAATATGTTTGCAAAGTTCGGTCATGAAGCTCTGGCAGAATTTCATGATTTCGTTATCGGATTTGCCTTTGGGATCGAAGTCGCTGCCGCCCTTGCCGCCGCCGATCGGGAGTCCGGTCAGGGAGTTTTTGAAGATCTGCTCAAAACCTAAAAATTTGATGATGCCAAGGTTAACAGACGGGTGTAAACGCAGGCCGCCTTTGTAAGGACCGATAGCGCTGTTGAATTGAACTCGGAAACCACGGTTAACCCGAACATTTCCCTTGTCATCGACCCAGGGAACTCTGAACATGATCACGCGTTCGGGCTCGACGAGCCGCTCGAGGATACCAGCTTTTTCATATTCAGGATGTTTGGCAATTACCGGTTCCAAAGATTCCAGCACTTCCTTGAGTGCCTGGTGGAACTCAGGCTCGTTCGGGCTTCTTTTGATAGCCTGTTCCATGACTTGTTGGACATAAGACATATTTTTTACCCTCCAGAAAAAATAATGTTTTTTATCAATAACCGTATTCTACAATATTAATTTGCGTTTGAACATAACAAAACAAACAATATACTGTATTCATTATAAGATATTAGTGATGCAAAATAATGAATTTATAATATTAAATCTAAATATTTAAACATTGGCATTAAAATTATACGAAAAACTAAAAAATACAAAGAAAATTAAAATGAATACAATATTTTTTAGTTAAAACAGTTATGTTGTTGATGGATTTTTGGTAAAATCGTAAAGAAACTATAGATATAAACTCCAACAAAGGGTGTGTAATATGAAATACAATCAATTGCCAAAAAAACAGGGTCTTTACGATCCGGCCTTTGAGCATGATGCCTGCGGTATGGGATTTGTCGTGAATATCAAAGGTGAAAAATCACACGACATTGTCGAGGAAGCTTTAACTGTTCTGGAAAACTTAAACCACAGAGGCGCCAGTGGTGCGGATGAGAATACGGGTGACGGGGCTGGCATTCTGGTGCAAATACCCCATAACTTCTTTAAACGGGAATGTGATGTTCTTGGTTTTAATTTGCCGGAAAAGGGCAAATATGGTGTAGGGATGATTTTTGCGCATAAATATGAAGATTTTCGGGTTACCCAGATGGATTCTTTTGAAAAGATTGTTCGTGAGGAAGGACAGAAGATTCTTGGGTGGCGGGAAGTCCCGATTGACAAATCAACGGTCGGCCATAGTGCCAAAGCTGTAATGCCCCGGTTTATACAGGTTTTTATCGGAAGAAGCCCTGATCTGACCGATGATATGGATTTTGAAAGAAAGCTCTATGTCATTCGGAAAAGAGCAGAGAAACTGATCATCCCAATGTGTGAAGACAAGGGCGGCTCCTTCTATGTTGCCAGCCTTTCCAGCAAAACCATTGTCTACAAAGGTATGCTTACAGCTGAACAGCTCAGGAATTTTTATCTGGATCTTTCCGATCTCGATTTTGTTTCAGCATTGGCCATGGTTCATTCCAGGTTCAGCACTAATACCTTTCCGAGCTGGGAGCGGGCACACCCGAACCGATATATTGTCCATAATGGGGAAATCAATACCATCAGAGGAAACGTGAACTGGATGAAGGCCAGGCAAAAATGCATTGATTCACCATTATTTGATGACATTTCCAAGGTATATCCGATTGTTGACGAGTCAGGCAGCGATTCGGCCATGTTTGACAACAGTCTTGAGTTTATCCATCTTACCGGCAGATCACTTCCACATGCTGTCATGATGATGATTCCTGAGCCATGGGAAAAGAATGATCTGATGTCTAAAGAAAAAAAGGACTTTTATGAGTTTAATAATTTTATTATGGAGCCTTGGGACGGACCGGCTGCCATGGGCTTTACCGACGGAACCGTTATCGGTGGCGTACTGGACAGGAATGGACTCAGACCATCACGTTATTATGTCACGAAAGATGATAAAGTTATCCTCGCCTCCGAGGTGGGGGTTCTCGACATCAAACCTGAAAATGTCAAGTATAAAGGCCGTTTGGAACCGGGTAAAATGCTCCTGATCGATACGGAAGCACAAAGGATCATTTCTGATGAGGAAATCAAAAAGAATGTTTCCCTGATGCATCCGTATGAAGAGTGGAATAAGAAGCATATTGTCTATTTAAGTGATCTCCCTGCTGACGACGAATTGGAAGCACCGATGCTGGAAGATATTATCTCCCAGCAGAAAGCATTTGGCTATACCCATGAGGATATCCATAAAATGATTCTGCCGATGGCGACTGATGGCCTTGACCCTGTCGGATCGATGGGCATGGATTCACCGCTGGCAGTACTTTCAGACAAACCTCAAATGCTGTACCATTATTTCAAGCAGCTTTTTGCCCAAGTGACGAATCCCCCGATTGATGGCATCCGTGAGGAAATCATTACCTCCAGCACAATGCTCCTGGGGAATGCGGGAAACCTTCTGGATCCTGACCGGACGCATAGTTCCGCAGTATATCTGGAGTCACCGATCCTCACCAATACGCAATTGGATACCATTATGAAATTAAATAACGGGAAGTTCAAGACAGCCAGGATTTCCATTCTTTACAAGGCAGCTGGCGGCCTTAGAGCAATGGAAAGAGCTTTAGACAAAATATCCCGGGAAGCAGATAAAGCAATTGCTGATGGCACAAATATTCTTGTTCTTTCGGATAGGGGCGTTAATAAAGAATTTGCTGCTATCCCCGCTCTTCTGGCATCTTCAGGGCTGCATCACCATTTGATACGCCGTGAAATCCGGACGAGTGTGGGTATTGTTCTGGAGACCGGAGAAGCCAGGGAGGTACACCATTTCTGTGCCTTGATCGGGTACGGTGTTACCGCGATCAACCCCTATATTGCTTACGAAACGATCAGAGACCTAGCGGCCAAAGGAATGACGAATGGCCTAAGTTATCAGGAGGCCAAAAAGAACTATATTAAAGCCTCGATCAAAGGCATCTTAAAGGTGCTTACGAAAATGGGTATTTCGACGATGCGCAGCTACCATGGTGCCCAGATATTTGAAGCTGTCGGACTGAAAAGAGATCTGATTGACCGCTACTTTACTCAGACGCCATCCCGCTTGGAAGGAATCGGTCTGGAAGAAATTACGATGGAAAATCAAATGCGGCATGAAAGCGCTTTTGATGAGAATGCACTTTATACAGATACACTGGAAATCGGCGGCTTCTACCAATGTAAAGATAACGGGGAGATTCATCTCTACAACCCGGAAACAATCTACCTGCTTCAGCGCGCCTGCCGGGAAGGCGATTACCATCTTTTTAAAGATTACTCCAGAAAAATTAATGACGAGGAGATCTATACACTCAGGCAGCTGCTGGATTTCAAAATAAGCGCCGGAGATACGATTCCTATCGAAGAAGTCGAACCGGTCGAGTCTATCGTCAAAAGATTTAAGACCGGGGCGATGTCCTATGGCTCGATCAGCAAGGAAGCTCACGAATGTATGGCGATTGCCATGAACCGTTTGGGCGGCAAAAGTAACAGCGGTGAAGGCGGCGAGGATCCTGAAAGATTTAGAAAGCTGCCGAATGGCGACAGTCTGATCAGTGCCATCAAGCAGGTTGCTTCAGGTCGCTTCGGTGTTACCAGCAGCTTCCTGGTAAATGCCTCGGAAATACAGATCAAAATGGCGCAAGGGGCCAAGCCTGGAGAAGGCGGGCAGCTTCCAGGCCGGAAGGTTTTTCCGGCAATTGCCAAAGTTAGACACTCAACACCAGGTGTCGAATTAATTTCACCCCCGCCGCACCATGATATCTATTCAATCGAAGATCTGGCGGAACTGATCCATGACCTTAAAAATGCCAACCGTGATGCCCGAATCAATGTTAAGCTTGTTTCTGAAGTGGGTGTCGGTACGATCGCGGCCGGTGTGGCCAAGGGCAAGGCCGACGTTATTCTGATCAGCGGCTATGATGGCGGTACAGGTGCTTCACCGAGAACAAGCATTAAAAATACAGGATTGCCGTGGGAATTGGGACTTGCCGAAACCCATCAGACCCTTGTGCTTAATCGCTTAAGAGACAGAGTCGTCCTGGAAACAGACGGTAAGCTTCTGTCAGGTAGAGATGTTGTCATCGCTGCACTTTTAGGTGCTGAGGAATATGGATTTGCCACCACCCCACTCATTTCCATGGGCTGTGTGATGATGCGCGTCTGCAATCTGAACACATGCCCGGTAGGTATTGCAACCCAGAATGAAGAGCTCCGTAAGAATTTTGCCGGCAAGCCTGAGCATGTTGAGAATTTTATGTTGTTTATTGCACAGGAAATGCGGGAGATCATGGCAAAACTTGGCTTCAGGACCATTAATGAAATGGTTGGACGTACAGACAGGCTCAAACACAAAGAAAATATTAAGAATTGGAAAGCAGCCAAGGTTGATCTTTCCCAGGTTCTGTATCAGCCCTATGCCGGTGCAGATGTCGGCAGATTTAAGTCACAGCAGCAAAACCATGGACTGGAAGAATCCCTGGATATGCGCAAGCTCTTAAGAATGTGCAAACCGGCCCTGGAACACAAAAAATCAATCCGGGCCAAACTGAAGATCAACAATGTGGATCGTGTGGTTGGAACCATTGTCGGCAGTGAAATAACCAAGCGTTTCGGGGAAGTGGGGCTTCCGGAGGATACCATTAAGCTGACTTTTGTTGGTTCTGCTGGTCAAAGCTTTGGTGCGTTCGCACCCAAGGGCATGTCCTTGGAACTTGAGGGTGATGCTAATGACTATATTGGCAAAGGCCTTTCGGGTGGTAAAATCATAGTCTATCCGCCAAAAACTTCGGATTTTGAACCAGCAAAGAATATTCTAATCGGCAATGTCGCCTTCTACGGTGCAACTTCGGGTGAAGCCTATATCAACGGAATCGCCGGTGAAAGATTCTGTGTCCGAAACAGCGGCGTCAATGCGGTTGTTGAAGGTGTCGGCGACCATGGCTGTGAATATATGACCGGAGGAAAAGTTGTGATCCTGGGTAAGACAGGACGGAACTTTGCTGCGGGTATGTCCGGCGGTGTTGCCTATATCCTTGATTTTGAGGAAATATACTGCAACAAGTCCCTGATTCTTATGGAAAAAATTGCTTCGGAAAAGGAACTGAAAGAAATCAGGGAAATGATCCGTAAACATGTAGCGCACACGGGAAGCCCCCTAGGCCGGAAAGTACTGGACAATTGGGCGGATTACGCAGCAAGATTTACGAAGATCATACCCAAAGATTATAAAAAGATGATGGAAAATATCGATAGAGCTCACAAGGCTGGCTTAAGCGGTGAAGAAGCCCTGACGGCTGCCTTTGAAGGGAAGGTGTGATCATGGGAAAAGTAACAGGATTTTTAGAGTATAACAGAATCGATCCGAAGAAAAGAAAGCCTGAAGAGCGGATCAAAGACTACAATGAAGTCAAGATTCCCCAGGATCCTGAGATTGTCCGAACGCAGGGCGCGCGCTGTATGGACTGCGGTGTACCTTTCTGCCACGGCGGTGTGCTCTTGAACGGCGCCGCTTCAGGTTGCCCGCTGCACAATTTGATTCCAGAATGGAATGAGCTCGTCTATAAGGGACAGTGGCGGGAAGCATACAAGCGGCTGACCAGAACGACGCCGTTCCCGGAATTCACCTCAAGGGTTTGCCCTGCACCTTGTGAAGGGGCTTGTACCGAAGGCTATATCATGGACGCTGTGACTATTAACAGCATTGAATATGAGATTATCGAGAAAGCGTTTGCCGAAGGATGGGTAAATCCTAAGAAGGCCAAAGCCACCGGCAAGAAAGTCGCTGTTGTCGGTTCGGGCCCGTCCGGACTGTCTGCGGCCTATTATCTGAATGCCGTCGGCCATGAGGTCACGGTGTATGAGCGGGATGACCGGGCTGGGGGACTTTTGATGTACGGGATCCCCAACATGAAGCTTGATAAACGATTTATTGAAAGACGGCTTGATGTACTGAAGGCATCCGGGATAGAATTTGTTCTGAATACCGAAGTCGGCAAATATATGAAGGCCCAAGAGCTCATAGACAACTATGATGCCGTTGTGCTGTGCACAGGAGCTACCAAGCCCCGGAGGCTGGATGTGGAAGGCAAAGATCTGAAAGGGGTTTATTATGCCGTAGACTTCCTAAAAGCGACCACCAAAAGTTTATTGAATTCCAACTTAAAGGATGAGAGTTTTATTAGTGCCAAGGGTAAGAATGTCATCATCATTGGCGGTGGAGATACCGGGACGGATTGTGTGGCCACGGCAATCCGGCATGGCTGCAAAAGTGTTTTTCAGTTTGAAATTCTGCCTGAGCCACCTGCCCATCGTCTTGAGGCTGAGAACCCCTGGCCGGAATGGCCGAAAAAACTGAAAGTGGATTACGGACAGGAAGAAGCAATCTGTCTTTATGGCAAGGATCCGAGGAATTATTGCATTTCCACCACAAAGATTGTGGGCAATGAGAACGGTGAGGTCAAGGAAGTTCATACAGTCAACCTTACCTGGGTCAAAGATGCTGCCGGCAGAATGGTTCCACAGGTGACTCCCGGAAGTGAAAAGGTATGGGAAGCGGACCTGATCCTGCTGGCCATGGGCTTTTTAGGGCCTGAAGACAATATCCCCACAGAGCTTAAGCTGGAGCGGGATGCTCGCAGCAATGTCAAAGCGGAATATGCGTTTTTTGAGACGAATGTTGACAGAGTTTTTGCCGCTGGCGACATGCGCAGAGGTCAGAGTCTGGTTGTCTGGGCTTTCCAGGAAGGAAAGCTGGCAGCTAGAGAAGTGGACAAATATTTGATGGGAAAAAGTATAATTATCTAGCCAATTGTTATGATAAACAGAGTGCAATGTTCATGCCGGATGTGATAACATGATATTACACGGCATCCACCGTTATGCTTTATCATACCGAATAGTAAAGCCAAGTAATGGATAGATGCTAGGATTCATTGCTTGGTTTTTGCGTATCGGTTATTGGCTGCTTGCACATATAGATTTGAGTGTCAGCAATTATTAATTTTAAGGATAAAATGATAGCTAAATTGGCGTAAGGAATGATGTGTAATGGATCAGCGTAAGAAAATAAGATCCGGCCTGCCGGGGCTCGATGAGATCATCGACCATCTCAGGATTGGCGATAATGTTGTTCTGCAGGTTGACAATATCGCAGATTATGAATCCTTTGTGCTGCCTTTTGTCAGAACGAGTCTGGACGAGGGCAGAAAAGTGATTTATATGCGGTTTGCGCGTCATTCTCCAATTATTGACGACAATGAAAATGTTAAAGTGTATCATATTGACGCCGAACACGGTTTTGAAGCTTTTTCCACGCAGGTCCACCAGATTATTGCAGCTGAGGGAGAAGAGGCTTTTTACGTTTTTGATTGTCTGTCCGATCTTTTGTACACCTGGGCAACGGATCTTATGATCGGCAACTTTTTTCAGATCACCTGTCCGTATTTATATGAACTGAAAACGGTGGCTTTCTTTGCAATTTATAAAAATATGAATTCGTATGAGACGATTTCCGCAATTCGGGAAACGACCCAGGTATTGATGAATATCTATAATGTCAGGGGACAGACCTATATCCATCCGGTCAAAGTGATCGACAGGTATTCACCGACGATGTTTCTGCCGCATATCAAACAGGCGCAGGATTTTATTCCGTTAACAAGCAGCAGCGATGCTTCAAAGCTGTTTGCAGATATGTCCCTGAATGTATTTGATGCTCCGCGAAGGCATTTGGATTATTGGGACCGGATGTTTTTGAAAGCGTCAGACACCTATGAAAAGGTAAAATTCAGTCGTATACCGTCTGCTGAGGAAAAAAACCTGGTAGAAAAGCTCTGCCGGATGGTTTTAAGTCGCGATGAAAGATTCCTTGAGTTGCTGACGAAGGTCTTTACTCTGGAAGATTTGCTTCAGATCAAGTCAAGTTTAATTGGATCGGGATTTATCGGCGGCAAAGCGGTCGGAATGCTTCTGGCCAGAAAAATTTTACTTGAAGATGAAAATTTTGATTATAAAAAAATTCTGGAACCCCATGATTCATTCTACATTGGTTCTGATGTCTTTTACACTTATCTTGTTAAAAATGGTCTCTGGAAACTTAGAATGGAGCAGAGAAAACCTGAAAAATATTTTTCTCTGGCCAGAGTCATTAAAAGCAAAATACTCAGCGGTGTTTTTCCGGAGAATGTCAAAAACCATTTTTTGCGGGTCCTGGAGTACTTTGGACAATCACCGATCATTGTCCGCTCCAGCAGCCTTTTGGAAGATGGATTTGGTAATTCTTTTGCTGGAAAATATGAAAGTGTTTTTTGTACGAACCAAGGTACGCTCGAACATCGCTATCTTGAATTTGAAAACGCTGTGAAACAAGTCTTTGCCAGCACGATGAGCGACGACGCGCTGATGTATCGTTTGAAACGAGGAATAGCCGACCAGGATGAGCAGATGGCTTTGCTTGTTCAACGCGTATCGGGTTCTTATCGTAAGGAATATTTTTTCCCGGATCTTGCTGGGGTCGGCTACTCAAACAATATCTATGTCTGGGATGAGAAAATGTCTCCGAAAGCGGGCATGCTGCGGGTAGTTGTAGGTCTAGGCACTCGGGCTGTAAACCGTACGGCAGGTGACTATGCCAGAATTATAGCGATTGATGAACCTTTGTCATCACCTTTAACGGATTTTGATGATTACAGGCAATATGCCCAAAGAAACATTGATGCGCTGATGGTAACCAAAAACAGCATGGTTGGTATCGCGTTTAACGATCTTTTAAACGAAATTGACGATCCCAAACTGCATTATTTCGCGCAGAGAGACTATACTGCAGAAAAAATGATGAAAGAAATAGGCCAGCAAGGCCGGCAGGCCTGGATTATCAATTTTGATCAATTTCTGTCCGATTCCACTTTTGTCGGGGTCATTCAAAAAATGCTTAAATGCCTGGAAAAATTCTACGCATATCCGGTGGACATTGAATTTACCGTTAATTTTAAAGATTTGAATCATTATCAGATCAATCTCCTGCAGTGCAGGCCGCTGCCCGCAAAAGGTCTCAAAAGTAAGGTGGTGTTCCCGAAACATATTGATTTCCAAAAAACATTCTTTCAAAGCCATAATACTTTCATGGGCGGGAATATCCATTATGGTATTCAGCGAATCATTTATGTCGAGCCTGAAACCTACAGCAGGCTAAGTGACCTCGAAAAATACAGGGTAGCCAGATGTATCGGCAAATTGAACAGCCAGATTGAGAAAGAAAACATGACCGTGCTGCTGCTCGGCCCCGGACGATGGGGTACCAGTACGCCTTCGCTCGGCGTGCCTGTTTATTTTTCCGAAATTAATAATATCACTGTCCTTGGTGAAATTGCAGTTAAAGAGGGCGGGTTCACCCCGGAGATATCTTACGGAACCCATTTCTTTCAGGATCTCATTGAAAGTGATATCTTTTATGTGGCGCTTTTTCCGGAAGGCAGGGGAGGAGTCCTTCAGACAAAACTATTAAACCACTTTCAAAATTTGCTTCCTGAGCTGCTACCACTGAGCGCCTCCCTTGGAGAAATCATTAAAGTATATGATGTCAATAAAGGAATGCATAAAGCCCTGGAGATTATTGCTGATGTCGGGAAACAAAAAGCGGTATGTTTCTTTAAATAGAATTTGATGGCTGACAAGATAAAAAAGTAGCCCTTCGGGGTTGTTTTTCCCCCTTAGGGCTAGAAAATATCTATCAAGGTTAGTGGCATCCGTGATGGCTGCAGCTGTTCATGGCAGAGAATTCCGGAAGCTGGTTATCCAGGAAGAGCTGGATGTTACCCGAAACGGTGGCATTATCAACCCGAAAAGCACGCACCCCTTGCGCATTGAGTTTCATTAGGGCGCCTGCACCGATTCCGCCAACCAGAATCGCGTCCACCTGTTCTCCACCCAATGCCTTCAAAGGCTGGCACATCCCGTGCTCATGATGAGAGTCTCCGTTGTCGATGACTTTCATCTCTTCTTTATCCAGGTCGTAGATCAGAAAAAATGGGGCTGAGCCAAAATGATCATAGGGGATACTCTCAAGTCCTTTGTCTTCTTTTACAGGGATACAAATTTTCATGTTTAAGCTCCTTTTCTCGGTTTATTCATTGCTTGAACGCTCACAGCACTTTTCACGCTGGGCATTGCAAGCATATTGACAATTGAATGGGACGCTGAAAACATCTTTATAGTGGTCCGAGGGGTGGGTGCCTGATATCTGCTCAATGAATCCGATCAGATCTTCAAAAACTGATTGCTGCAAATTGTATTGTACGAAGTAGCCTGTTTTCTCGCCAATCAGAAGGCCGGCTTCCTTTAAAATTTTAATATGTTGGGACACGGCTGCTTCGGAAATTTGAAGATGTCTTGCAATTCCTTTAGCACAGATGCTTCTTCTGGACAAGATAAGCAAGATCTGCAGTCTTGTTTCGTCAGAAAGCGCTTTGAATACCTGCACAATTTGCTCCATATATCCTCCGAGTATTTTTAATTAACTAAATACTTAACTAAATTATAAAATACTTAAGTAATTAAGTCAAATAAACTGTTTTCTAAGTGGTTATAAAAGAAACGCTTCTGAAGACTGGCATTTCTCTATGTTATAATGATATGAAGACTTTTACGCCTTCATTTAAAAGCGTTTATTGCAAGGACAGGGAGGCATAGAATATATCAATGGAAAAACGGTATCGGGTTCTGCAGGATATTGTAGAGAAAGAGCTGTCTTATGCGGCCCACGATCTGGATCATGTTATGCGGGTCTATCATCTTTGTTTGATTCTGGCCGGGCAGCGGGAGGATGTCGATACGGAAGTATTGATTCCGGCTGTCCTGCTTCATGATATTGCCAGAGCCAAAGAGGATGAAGATAATTCCGGAGAGATCGACCATGCCGTATTGGGTGCGGAAATGGCCGAGAAGATCCTTCAAGACCTAAATTATGATCCGGATTTGAGACAGGAGATCACACACTGTATTTTAGCGCATCGGTTCAGAACAGGACATCAGCCGGAGAGCATCGAAGCCAAAATCCTCTTTGATGCCGACAAACTTGATATCATCGGAGCAACTGGGATTGCCCGCTCTTTCATGCTTGCTGGCCAGCACGGGGAAAGACTATATCATGAGGTTTCTGTCGAAGAATATCTGAAGGAAAATATTGGTGAGAACGGCAGGATTAAAGATGCTTCCAAACATACGACCAACCTGGAATTTGAGCTTAAATTAAGAAAAATACCGGATAGGCTGTATACGGAAGAAGCGAAAGCAATTGCCAGAAAAAGGGTCAGATTTATGGAGTTATTTTTCAAGACTCTAGTGGAAGAAGTAACAGGAAATAAATAATTGAAATAAATAATCCTTGAAACGAATCTGCAAAGCGTTGAAATTGGTTGGAAAATGAAGAATAATTTACATAAAAAAATTAAAAAACAATAATAGAAAGTATTTTAAATAAGTTGTATACTTGAACGTAGATATCGTTTGGCATGAATCTTGCCGTAAGGGTCAAGTGGATGTAGCATACCCGAGTAAATCCCGGTTTTTAATGTGAAAAGAATATGAAAATGCCGTCTGTCCGGGAATCTGTATAGTATTTTAGTTTGATTCAGAAGGTGGAAGGAAAATATGAGGCAGATACGCCAAGATATATTTCTTGAACAGCAACAGAGATTGTTCATGACCACTGAACTGCGTCAGGCAATTTCTGTATTGCAGATGTCGACTCTGGAACTAAGCGAGTATATCACAAAAAAAATAGAAGAGAATCCTTTTCTGGACGAAGATGAACCTGTTGCTGAAAACAATGAGGTTGTCAGCAAAACTGCAACCCGGGTTAATATGGACGACCTGATTGAACATTTCAGCAGCGACAGCAATATGGGTCATATCTGGAATGAGAAGAATGAAAATGACACCGGATACGAACAATATCTGTCTGATCGGCCAAGTTTATATGAGCAGCTTGAATTACAATTGAATTTAGAGATCAAAAATCCTGCGGATATTATCATTGGAAACTTTCTGATAGGAAGTATTGATCGGAACGGCTATTTTACAACAGAACTGGAATATGTCAGCCAAAAATTGAATGTTGCCGTTGAGAGAGTGGAAGAGGTCCTAAAGGTCATTCATACTTTCTATCCTACCGGCGTAGGTGCCCGAAATCTTCAGGAATGCCTGCTTCTGCAAATGAGAGCAAACGGCAAGGATAGTGAGCTTGCGGAACAGGTTATTCAAAACTACTTCCAGGAGCTTGCCGACAAAAAAATAATGAAAATAGCCAATACCCTCTCCGTGTCTACGAAGCAGGTCCAAGAAGTCTATGATCTTATCAGGACGCTTGATCCCAAACCCGGACTGCAGTTTGGCGCTGAAAGAAATCCTTTTATTTGGCCTGATGTTACGATTATGAGAGACCAGAACGATTATATGGTTATTGTAAACGACTTTGATTTTAACTATTTGAGAATCAATCAGACGTATGTGGATATTCTCCGTAATTCGAATGCGTTATCTGATGATGTAAAAAAATATCTTGAAGAAAAGTTTGATTCCGCTTTGGGACTCATCCGCGGAATTGAACAAAGAAGACTGAACATTTACAAAGTTGTGCAAAGCATTGTTGATATTCAAAGAGAATTTTTTGACAATGGCATTGAATATCTGAAGCCCTTGACCATGAGTCAGGTTGCGGACCTGGTCGGCATCCATGAATCTACGGTAAGCCGGGTCACCTGCAACAAATACGTTCAGACGCCGCGCGGACTGTTTGCTTTGAAGTATTTCTTTAACTCCGGTGTGGGTTCTTATGACTGCGACAAAATAAGTTCCAAAAGTGTCAAACACTTGATCCAGGATATCATTAATAAAGAAGACCCGAACCAACCACTGAGCGACCAGGATATTATGATGATGCTTGTGAACAAAGGGATGAGGATCTCCCGGAGAACTGTCAACAAGTACCGTCAGAGTATGGGGATACCTACAAATTTACACCGTAAAAGATATTAATTGTCCAAAGCATTATCGCCTAAACTTACGGGGCACGAGATTCAAGTGGCATTGATGATTTTGAACTATATTTGGGTGGAAGATTAGTCAATATAATGCGAAGGAACCGCGGGTATTTAATAACATCCACGGTTCCTTCGCATTATATTTGAATAGGTAATTAAGGGAGGGTGTGTTCAGAGAGAAGGTATATTCAGATAAAGAGTGTCCATTGGAAGGAGTGTTCAAGGGGAAGGTATATTCCAGAAAAGGGTGTTCATGGACGAGGTGCTTTTGCTTCGGCATCGCTGTTTTAACTGCGGTTGCAATATTGGGTGTGCAAAAGCCTGTGGGATAATTCTCCGAGGGGCTCAAGCAGAAAGTCCTGATAGAGTTCCTGTACTGCCGGATTTTCATGTGACTTGCGTAGCGGCATATTTTCATCGACCTGGTACAGGGCTTCGATCCGTCTGGCTCTGATCTCATTGGTCGTGCCGTAAGGCTGGCCTCCTCCGCCGATACACCCTCCGGGACAGCACATGACCTCGATGAATGTATAATCGGCCTGGCCGGCTTTGATCATTTCCAGGATTTTTTTGGCGTTGGCAAGTCCGTGAGCAATCCCCGCTTTTACTTCCGTTCCGGCAAGATCAACCGAAGCTTTTTTTACGCCGACCATTCCGCGCACGGCTGTAAAGTTTAAGTCAGTCAGGGTTCTACCTGTAACAACTTCATATACGGTACGCAGGGCTGCTTCCATAACTCCACCGGTTGCTCCGAAAATAGCGGCTGCACCTGTTGATATGCCGAGGGGCGAATCAAATTCAGCTTCAGGGAGCATCCGGAAATCAATTCCCTCGTGCTGCAGCATTCTGCCAAGTTCGCGGGTCGTGAGGACGATATCTACATCCTGGCTGCCGCTTGCATTCATTTCCGGGCGCTCGGCTTCAAATTTTTTAGCGGTACAGGGCATCACGGAGACGACAATGATATCCTTGGCTTCAAGGCCACTGGTCTGAGCGTAGTACGTTTTGGCCAGGGCCCCAAACATTTGTTGGGGAGATTTGCAGGTTGACAGATGCGGAATTAATTCCGGATAGTAATGTTCCATATATTTGATCCAGCCGGGACTGCAGGAAGTAATCATCGGCAGGACACCGCCGTTTGCTATCCGGTCCAGTAATTCATGGCCTTCTTCCATGATGGTCAGATCTGCTGAGAAGTCTGTATCAAAAACCCGGTCAAATCCCAGACTGCGCAAAGCAGAAACGAGTTTTCCTGTCGCGATTTCGCCTGATGGGAATCCAAATTCCTCGGCTAGGGATACCCGGACGGCCGGAGCGACCTGAACGACGACATGTTTTTGGGGATCGGCGAGAGCTTCCCAGACGCGGTCTGTATCATCTCTTTCATGAATTGCACCTACCGGACAAACCAAAGCACACTGTCCGCACAGCACACAGGCGACATCAGCCAACTGTTTGCCGTATTCCGGTGAAATGCTGATTTCCGTACTGCGGTCATGACTATAGAGGATTCCAACGTTCTGAATATAGTGGCAGGCTTCCGCGCATCGGCCACATTTGATGCATTTATCTGGATTTCTGACCAGCGAGGGAGTTGAGAAATCCTGAGAAAAACTGTGTTTTCTTTTTTCTCCTTGGATATCCCTGACTCCGAATTTGGCGGCGATTTGTCTGAGCTCACAGTTGCCGTTGCGGATACAGGTCAGACATTCCTGCGGATGGTCAGCAAAAATTAATTCCAGAATCGTGCGGACGGTCTCTCTGACTCTCGGAGAATTCGTCGTGATGTTCATTCCGGCTGTTACCCTAGTGGAACAGGAAGGCACAAGGTTTTTTACGCCTTCTATCTCGACCACACAAATCCGGCAATTTGCCTTGACGCGCTGATCAGGATGATGGCAAAGGGTTGGAAGATCAATGCCCTGTTGTCTGGCTGCCTCTAAAATAGTGATTTCAGGTGCAACTGCCGTTACCTTACCGTTTAGCGTAATATTGATAGTTTGCATCAGGCGGTCTCCTCCTCAATGAATGATGGTTTGTTATCACGGCAGGAAGCAAGATATTCATCCCGGTAATAGGCCAGGGAGGAACGAAGGCTGTTGCCGGCTGCTTGGCCGAGACCGCAGAAGGAAGCTTCCTGAATCGCCCGGGTATAACGCTCCAGCGTGCTAACATCCTGACGCACGGCTTCTCCGGCGAGCAGCCTGTCAAGGATCAGATTGGCCTGACGCAGACCTTCCCGGCAGGGCGTGCATTTGCCGCAGCTTTCATGCAGAAAGAAGCGCAGACGGTTTTGAACGTTTGACAAGATCGAACGGGTGTCGTCCAAAACAAAGATAGCCCCTGATCCGATCGTAATCCCGGTTTTGGCACAGGCCAGATATTCCAGCGGGGTAAAAAGCATTTCCGGCGGTATCAGAACGCCGGAAGCGCCGCCAATGTTTACCGCTTTTATGGCTTTTCCGGTCTTTGCTCCGCCGCCATATTCGTTGATAATTTGAGCGAAGGTCATTCCGAATGGTACTTCAAATAAACCACGGTTTTGGACATCACCGGAAAGCGAAATCAACTTGGTTCCGGGACTGTCCGGTGTACCAAAAGAACGGTACCAGGATGCACTTTTTTCAATGATTTTGGGGATATTGGCAAGCGTTTCAACATTGTTGATCAACGTGGGTTTTTGCCAGAGACCGGCTTGGGTCGGGTAAGGGGGTTTCAGACGCGGACGGCCTTTTTTGCCCTCGATGGAGGAAATTAACGCGGTTTCCTCACCGCAAAGATAGCTTCCGGCACCGGAAAATAGCTTTAAAGACAAGCTGAAACCACTGCCAAGAATATTGTCTCCAAGGAACCCGCGGCGCTCGGCTTCTTCGATGCTTTCGCGCAGGATTTTCTGTGCTTCAGGATACTCGTGCCGCACGTAGATATAGCCTTCGGAAGCTCCGGCCATAAACGCCGCGATGGTGATGCCTTCCAACAGTTGGAAAGGGATATGGGTCATAATGAACCGGTCCTTAAAGGTGCCTGGTTCACCTTCGTCGGCATTGCAAATGATATAACGCAGTTTTTCCGTGTTGGCTCGAAGCATTTTTATTTTTTCAGCAGTAGGGAAAGCAGCTCCGCCCCTGCCGCGCAGTCCAGCATCCAATATTTCTTTCAGGGAAGTTTCAGGACCCTGGGCCAGGGCTTTGGCTAACGCGGAATATCCACCGTTTTGACAATGATGGTCCAAGTCGACATGCCTGCCCGGAGAAATATTAAAAATCTGATCGTCATCAAGCATTTTGTTCATCTTGATATTCCTTTCTTAAATTATGGATAATGGTGACCGCAGCTTCCGGAGTCAGGTCACCATAGACCGCATCATCAATTTTGATGGCCGGAGACATATAGCAGGCACCAAGGCAATTGACGCTTTCCAGAGAAAAAAGCCCGTCTGCTGTTGTTTGTCCGATCTTAATACCGAGTTCCTGTTTAATTGCAGCAAGGATGGAAGCTTTGTTGGCATTTTCACAGGGCGCGTTCGTACATATCCGGATAATGTGTATGCCCCGTGGTTTCAGGGAGATCTCACTATAGAAAGATGCCGTAGAATAAACTCTGCTTCGGGAGATATTCATTTCCCGGGAAATTTCATTTACGGCTTCTTCACTCAGATGATTCTGGGGGTCGGCATCCTGAACGGCTAAAATTACTTGAAGCAACAAGGCTTCTTTTTTTCCAAACCGGTTGACAACTTCTTTGATTGCCGTCATTTGATCACACTGCCTTTCTGTAACCTTTCTGCAGGAAAGTTTACCTGTGCTTGCTTCAGTGTAATATGGGGCAAAATGTAAATCAAGAATAGTTATTTATTTGACAAAATAACAGAATAACGATGCAAAATAATAGACATTGCTAGCAAAGTTATTAATATATTTAACAATGCTGTTAATTATTTAACAATAAATAAGAAATCTCCCGGTTCAGTTTTAACAGGGAGATTAGCAGGGCTATTTGTTATTTTTCTTGAATTGATTATTCTATTTTTATATGCCTATTTGTTCGCCTAATTGTTGATTGCTTTATGATCTATTCAACAATAATTGCTGTTTATGGTTTTTCTTTCAGCGACTCTTCCCTCAGCGACCTTTCCTGAAGGTTGTATCCGAGCACCATCAGACAGTCAATCATATGGGTATTTTCCACAATGATATCTTCCGGCATCATCAGTTCGACCGGAGAGAAATTCCATAAAGCTTTAACGCCTAAATCAGCAACCAACCTGGCGACCTCACCGGCACAATTTTCCGGCACGGTCAAAACCGCAATATCCACAGGGTTTTTGCTCAAAAAATCTGACAGGTTATCCACGGGCTGGACCTCAACGTTTCTGATTTTTTCGCCGATCAGTTCAGGCTTGACATCAAAGATCCCGGCAAGTTTAAACCCGCTTTTTTCAAAATTCGCGTGTTTGGCCAAAGCATGGCCCAAACTTCCGGCCCCTATAATGATCATGGTATGAGAATGCTGCAGTCCAAGCAGTTTGTGTATTTCCTGATGCAGAAAACCGACATCATAACCATATCCCTGTAAGCCGTTGCCGCCAAAACAGAAAAAGTCCTGTCTTACCTGAGAAGAGGTCAGACCCATTCGGTTGCCCAAATCTTTAGAGGAAATCCTGCTGATTCCCAATTGCAGCAGTGTTGAAAGATACCGGTAATATCTGGGCAAACGTTTTACAACCTGACTGGATAGTTTCTTTTCGTCCATCGACAGTTTCACCTCAAAATTGAATAATACGCAGTATAGTATATCATAATTTCGAAGTCCGGGGATGGGAATCGGTAATTTTTTAGTCTGAGAATTGCTGGATAATCTGTCTATTCCAGCTAATTTGTAAATCTGGAGGCAATAGATGAACAACAAATTCCTGTTTTGAAAATTTTATGACTCAATTTTTAAAAAATGATATCATTGCTTAACAAAACGAAAAAATGCTTGGTGATAACATGATGGGCATTTCTCAAGGCTTGCAGGGTTATTAACGCTGTTAAACGAAGTAAATTTGAAACTGGCACTTATTTTGCATTGATTATTGAATAAGGAACGAGTAAGATAAGTATAATCTTATCTTACCATGCCATTACCCTTGGGTGTGTTCCTTCCCTTTATATAACCCTACTAGGAGTGTTCACCTAGTAGGGTACCCCCTTCAATTGCTGAAGCGAATATAAGCAAAGGAGTCGGCGGATCACGACATTAGAATATTTTTCTCCGAGCCTTGGATCCTAAAGTTGCAATGCGGCTATGGATGCAAGGTCTGGACAAAGTCCACGGAGTAGTAGAAGAAATTCTATTACTTGCTGTATTGCGAAGGAGATGTGAAAAGAATTGGTTTGTTTGCCGAGCCAAAAATCTTTATCCTGCATGTCCGTGCAGGATTTTTGTGATTAATAAGGAGGATATGCATGCAAAAAAATATTTCGTTGGAAGAAGCCCAAAGTTTGATATTTGATTATTGTCCTTTGACCGAAATGGAGAATAATCATTTAGCGGATACCCTTGGTAGAGTGCTGGCAGAGGATATTGTTGCCAGGGAAAACATTCCGCCGTTTTCGCGTTCACCTTATGACGGTTTTGTTTTCAGGGCCGAAGATACTGCGGGAGCCAGCGAAGCTAATCCGGTCACCTTTGAGGTGATTGAAGAAGTGCCGGCAGGTTATACGGCCCAAAACGCTGTCAGCAAGGGTCAGGCAATTAAAATTTTGACAGGAGCTCCGATCCCTGAAGGCGCGGATGCAGTTGTCAAATTTGAAGAGGTAGAAGTTCAGGGTAGCAAGATATCTGTTTCAAAGGCCTTCATGCACGGTGAAGATATCGTGCCTGCGGGTGAAGATATTGCCGTAGGTGATCTGATTGCGGCTGAGGGAACCGTTGTTACGGCACCGCTGATGGGGCTGATGGCCTCCCTCGGTGTTGCGGAAGTACTGGTTTATAAACGTCCAAAAATTGCGATTATCTCTACCGGAGACGAACTGCGTGATGTAACGGAGCCTCTGGCTCCCGGTAAGATCCGAAACAGCAACAGCTATACACTCCAAGGCTATCTCCGTTCACTTGGTGCAGAGACTGTCGTGATGGGGATCTGCAAAGACAAGAAAGAAGATGTTGCAGCTCTGGTTGAAGAGGCTTGGAAGCACGCCGACTTGGTACTGACGACCGGAGGCGTATCGGTGGGAGACTATGACGTGATCCGGCATGCAGCCGATTATCTTGGCGCCGAAACACTTTTCTGGAAAATTGAGATTAAACCGGGCTCACCGTGTCTAGCCGCAGTGAAGGACGGGAAGATGCTGATCGGCTTGTCAGGCAATCCGGCCGCAGCAATGGTAACTTTTCAGCTGATGGCTGTCCCCTACATTAAAAAAATGACTGGCAGAAGGGATTATTGTTATCGAAAGATTGAAGTGACCCTGAAGAAGGATTTCCGAAAATCAAGTCCTCGCCGAAGATTTTTACGCGGCAGAATGCTTTACGAGAATGGTATGGTCATCATGGAATCGACCGGAGAACAAGGCAATGGCGTACTGCGCTCCATGCTCGGCTGCGATATCCTGGCGGAAATTCCGGAAAAGAGCGGCCCAGTCAAAGCCGGTGAAAAATTAACCGCTTATATCATTGAATAGAAGCAAAATGAAAAAGTTGGAATTCAATAAGAATGGGAATCAAATAAGAAGCTGTTATACGATTTTATGGTCTAAGGAGATGAATAAAAGTGAAAAAAATAGCAGTCCAGGATGCAGTCGGCATGACCCTTTGCCACGATATAACGAAAGTGATTCCTGGGGAATTTAAAGGCCCCGCTTTTAAAAGAAATCATGTGATCAAGCAGGAAGATATCGAGGAACTGTTGAGTCTTGGTAAAGAGCACATCTACGTCTGGGAAGAAAATGCCGATGAAATCCATGAAGACGATGCGGCGATCAGAATGGCACAAGCTGTCATGGGTCAGAACATCAGTTTTTTGGAACCTCAGGAAGGTAAAACTACGTTGATTTCGACTCAAAAAGGTTTGCTGAGGATCAAAAGCTCATTGCTGCACGAAATCAATTCGATCGAACATGTTACGATACCGTCCCTACCGAATAATTTCAAGGTTGAAGTTAATCAGAAAGTTGCAGCAACCAGGATTATACCGCTTGTTACCAAAGAAGAAAATATTCGCAAAGTAGAAGAATTATGCACCCTTTATGGTCCGGTATTTCATGTTGAGCCGTATATAAAGCTCAGGGTTGGGATTGTAATTACCGGAAGTGAAGTGTATAAGGGAAGGATCAAAGATAAATTTGGGCCTGTGATCAGGAAAAAACTTGAGTATTTTGGCGCGGAAATCATCGGTCAGGAATATTGCCCTGATGAATTGGAATTGATTCAAGCGAAGATCACAGGTTATATGAAGCAAAAAGCCGACATGATTATTATGACCGGGGGGATGTCCGTAGATCCCGATGATCTTACTCCTGGGGCGATCAGGAGTACCGGTGCAGATGTTGTAACATATGGTGTTCCTGTTCAGCCCGGCAATATGTTTATGCTGGCTTATTTGAATGGGATACCTATCTTAGGCGTACCTGGAGCGGCCGCCTATTACAAGACCACTGTCCTGGATGCGGTACTCCCGAAGATCTTTGCTGGAGAGACACTGAACAAAAATGATTTTATCCGCATGGGGGAAGGCGGCTTATGTTTGAACTGCCAGATGTGTCAATATCCAAGCTGCTATTTCTGCAGATAAAAATTTTCATTCAGTGTACGGGTATACGAGTGTAAGTGGGGAGTTGGGATAATGATCGATGCATATGGCAGGGATATCAATTATTTAAGAATATCTGTAACGGATTTATGCAATTTAAAATGTACGTACTGTATGCCGGAAAAAGGTATTGAGAAAAAAGAACGCTGCGATATCTTAAGCCTGGAAACTATGGAGAAAATTGCTGAGACAGCCGTTAAACTCGGGATCACCAAGATCAGGCTCACTGGCGGAGAGCCATTGGTAAGGAGAGGGATCATGGATCTGGTCCAAAATATTGCCTTGCTGAAAAACAAAGGACTCAAGGAACTGGGACTCACGACCAACGGGCTGCTTCTGGAAAAATATGCGGATGACCTGAAAAAAGCTGGGCTGACGCGGGTAAATATTAGTATTGACAGCATGGATCCGGCAAAATATAAGGAAATTACCCGCTCCGGTAATGTCCAGGATGTTCTGGAAGGGATCAGGGCGGCAAAAGAAGCAAAACTATTCCCATTAAAGATCAATGTCGTTCTTATTGGCGGATTCAACGACAATGAAATCGAAGATTTTGTCGCGATGACGATGGATGATGATATCGAAGTTCGTTTTATTGAGCTTATGCCGATTGGGGAAGCTGGAGCATGGGGCCGGGAGCATTTCTTGTCCAACGAAGAAATACTAAAAAGAGTACCGACGTTGATCCCGATGCCATTTAAAGGACATGGCAGCGTAGCACGTCTCTACAAACTTCCGAATAGCAAAGGCAAGGTTGGTCTGATCAGCTCGTTAAGCAGTCATTTCTGTAATTACTGTAACCGGATCAGGATTACGCCCGACGGCAAACTGAAACCATGTCTTCATTCCAATATCGAGATCGATATCCGAAATTACGGTGAAAACGGACTTGAGAAGTTTCTGATGGATGGAATCATGGCAAAACCCACCCGGCATTGTATCCAGAACAGTGACTTTGAGCCGGTAATAAGAAATATGCATGAAATAGGCGGGTGAAAAATAACATGAATGAACTGACACATTTCAATGAAGAGGGACGGGCCAGAATGGTTGACGTAAGCAGGAAGGCTGAAACCACTCGCGTGGCGGTAGCACGCGGCGAGATCCGGATGAAGCCTGAAACCCTGACGCTAGTCAAGGAGGGACTCATGGCTAAAGGGGATGTGCTGGCGGTGTCACAGGTTGCAGGTATCATGGGTGCCAAAAAAACTTCTGATATTATTCCGATGTGCCACCCGCTGCTGTTGTCGGGAATAGATGTTTCTTTTAAAATCAACGACCAGGAAAGCAAGATTGAAATTCAGGTAACAGTTAATAACTCCGGCCAGACCGGCGTCGAAATGGAAGCACTTACGGGAGTTTCTGTCGCAGCGCTTACCATCTATGACATGTGCAAGGCCGCAGAAAAGGATATGGCGATCGGGGATATCTGTCTGGTCAGCAAGTCCGGCGGCAAAAGCGGCAATTATATCCGAGCGGATAAAACAAAATAAAACAAAATATTTAAGAGATTTAATAAATAACAAATTATGAACAAGAAATGAACAAGATATCCAGAACAAAAATGACAGATGTACTATTCAAAAAACTTTAAAGAGGTGAAAGACGATGATCACTGTAGGTGTTATCACAGCCAGTGACAAAGGATCCAGAGGAGAACGCGAGGACTTAAGCGGGCAGGTCATTAAAAATATGGTTGAAGAGATCGGCTGGGAAGTTAGGATTATGGAAATTGTTCCGGATGAACAGAAGATCATTGAAGCCAAGCTGATTGAATATGCCGACGAATGCAAAGTTGATGTGATATTCACGACCGGAGGAACCGGGTTTTCACCGAGGGATGTGACCCCGGAAGCTACGCTGGCTGTCGTCGAAAGGCTCACTCCGGGAATTCCCGAGGCGATGAGACTGGAGAGCCTGAAGGTCACGCCCAGAGCGATGCTTTCCAGAGCGGCCGCCGGGATCAGAGGCAAAACCGTGATTATCAATTTACCGGGAAGCCCTAAAGGTGTTAAAGAATGTCTGACTGTTGCTCTGCAGTCGTTGGAGCACGGTATAGAAATTCTAAAAGGGACTGCCGAAGAGTGTGCGCAGCCAATTTAACAAACAACAGACAGGGGGAGAGCACTGTGAATGATGTTCCAGTCATATGTTTTGTTGCTGCGAAATCAGGTACCGGAAAGACAACTTTCTTGGAAAAGCTCATCAGAGAAATGACGGAACGCGGCTTCAAGGTCGGTGTGATCAAGAGCGATGCTCACCGCTTCAATATCGATCAACCAGGTAAAGACAGTTGGCGGTTTGCCGAGGCAGGTGCAAGATCTACGGCGATTATCGGGCCAGACCAATATGCTGTCATTCAGAAAACCGAGATGAAGAAAGATATTGAAGATGTGATTGCGATGATTGAAGACATCGATATCATCCTGGTTGAAGGATTCAAAATGTCCCAAAGACCACGGTTTGAAGTTGTACGAAGAGAAGTAGGCACCGCTATTGTTTCACCTTTGGAGAATTTAATTGGTGTTATCACGGATATCAATGATCTTGCAGTTCCGGTTCCGGTGATCGATATCAACGATTATCAAGCTGTAGCGGATTTTATCGTCGAGAAATATTTGTCTTAAAGGAAGGGGTACCCGAATGCCAAAAATAATTGCTGTCAATATTAGTGAAACAACAGGGGTTCCGAAGCAAGAAATTGAAAAAGGCTATTTTAAAGTGGATCATGGTTTAGTAGGGGATGCGCATGCTGCCAACTGGCACAGACAGGTCAGCTTGCTTGGGACAGAAAGTGTTGAAAAATTAAAACAGGCCGGACTCACCGGGCTGGATAACGGTAGATTTGCGGAAAACCTCACGACCGAAGGCATTATTCTGTATGAGCTTCCCATTGGTACAAAGCTTAAAATCGGTGAGACGCTGATGGAAGTGACCCAGATCGGCAAACAATGCCATAACAGCGGATGCGCCATTAAACGGCTTGCCGGGGACTGCGTGATGCCGCGTGAGGGGGTTTTTACCAAAGTCCTGTCTCCGGGATGGATTAAACCGGGGGACAGTATTGTGGTCGTGAAACAGTAAACCATTTTTAGCTATCGGTATACAACTAACCGGGCATTACGCTTACAAAAAAACAGATAAAAAAGATAGTTGATAAAGTATTTCAGCTATCTTTTTTTACGGCAAAGACAATAACTATATCGGGTATCCTTGAAAAAGATATTCCTGGCCTTTGGCCACGTACCTCTCTGCTATTTGGCGAATGGATATCAATTCTTCCGGGGTAATTTCTCTAATTACCCTGGCGGGAGAGCCAAGAATCAGTGATTTTGGAGGAAATATCTTTCTTTCCGGGACCAGGGAGCCAGCGCCCACAATCGAATTTTCACCAATGACAGCTTCGTTCATGATGATTGCACCCATCCCGATCAGAGAGCCTTTACGAATCGTACAACTGTGGAGGATACAACCATGGCCGACAGAAACCTCATCTTCAATAAGTGTCGGCAGATCGGTATTCACATGGATAACACTTAAGTCCTGAATGTTTGTTCTTTGACCGATGGTAATCGGGGCAATATCTCCGCGCAGAACACAATTGAACCAGATACTTGCGTGGTCCCCGATGGTTACGCTGCCAATGATTTTTGCGCCGTCCGCCACATAGACAGTTTCTGCCACCGACGGCCTAACGCCCCGATGGAATGATCATAGGATTGCTTGCTCCCTGCTTTTTATCTTTTAAAATATTATAGATTCCAGGACAGCTTTTGTCGAGAAGGGCCTGCCGCTAAAAGCTTGGCACCAGTCAAATTTTCTTGAAAAACAAGCAAACCCTTAAGTTGCTGTTTATTTTAGGTGTAAGTTAGGTTATATTAATAGGGATGTTTAAGAATGTTTGGAAATAACAAAGAAGTATGTTGTTACAACAACTAAAAAATAAGGAGCAGCTCCTGATGAAAATCCGTTTCTACCTGGCGCTTTGGACAGGAAAAATCGTATTGATATTGATGCGGCTTTTGGGGAAGAAAGGCACAACCTTCCCTGGATTTATTGCGCTTAAGATTTGCCCCAATATTATTGGCCTTTTGGCTTCCAGTTTTGCGGAAGGCGCGGTGATTATTACGGGAACCAACGGCAAAACGACAACGAACAACCTACTCGCTTCCATCCTGAAGACAGCCGGAAAAAAGATTGCTTTTAACCGGGAAGGGGCCAATATGCTTACGGGGATTACAGGAGCATTACTGCAGAATACTACATTTGCCGGCATGCCGCAAGCTTCTGTCCTGCTGCTCGAAGTGGATGAGGCTACACTGCCGGGGCTATGCAGGCAGCTGACTCCACGGCTTGCTGTGATTACGAATTTCTTTCGGGATCAGTTGGATAGGTATGGCGAATTGGATACGACGATCAAGCTGGTAAAAGAGTCGCTGCCTGTTGCAACAGAACTGGTGCTGAATGCGGATGATCCGCTAGTTGCTCAGATCGGAACCGGCCGGAAAGGTGTATTTTACTTTGGGGTAAGCACACTGCCCACAAGCTCTGCCGACAGCACGGAAACGCGGGAAGGACGATACTGTTCGCACTGTGGTCAGGAATTGTCTTACACGCTGTTTCATTACGGTCAGTTAGGGTACTATAGGTGTCCTGGCTGCGGTTTCAGCCGGCCTGATCCTTATATTGAAACGAAAGAAGTCAAAGTGGAAAGCAGGGAGATCTCGTTCAGGATAGATGATGACCATGACGACCGCGTCTATCAGGTACCTTTGCAAGGGTATTATAATCTGTATAACGCACTGGCAGCTTTCTGTGCTGCGGACCGTCTGCAGATATCCAGAGAGGATATTGGTGCCGGACTGAACCGGTATGTTTCCGATGCCGGGCGAATGGAACAGTTTTCGCTTCCCGGATGTGAGGCAACGTTGACCCTGGTGAAAAATCCAACAGGTTTTAATCAGGTCATCCATACCATTGCAGAACTGCCTCGGTCTGTCCGCTTGCTGATTGCGATTAACGATCTGGCGGCCGATGGCCGGGATATATCTTGGTTATGGGATGTCGACTTTGAAATTTTGGCTTTGCGTCAGGATGACGTGAAACAAATCATATGCTCCGGTTTAAGAGCTGAGGACATGGCTTTGCGACTGAAGTATGCCGGAATTAAGGAAGACAGAATTACAATGGAACATTCTCTGGAAAAAGCGGTGGAGATGCTGGAACAGCCAAGCGCCAACACGGTGTCAGCGGTTGAGGCGGCTGCAAGCATAGCAGAGGGAGAAGCCGTATTTATTTTGCCAACCTACACTGCCCTTTTCCCGATGCGGGATATTCTGGTGAGAAGAAAAACCGGAGAAAAACAGCGTAAGGCGGTAAATATATGAAGCTCACCATTTTTCATCTTTATCCGGATTTGCTTGATTTATACGGCGACAGGGGAAATGTTCTGGCGCTGGCTGCCAGATGCAGGTGGCGCGGCATTGATGTCGAGATACGCAGAATATCTTTGGGGGAAGAAATGGATTTCTCCGAGGCGGATATTCTTTTTCTAGGGGGCGGTTCAGACCGGGAGCAAAGCCTTTTGGTTCAGGATTTAAGCACCAGATCCTCAGAACTTAAAGCAGCGATCGACGATGGACTTGTCATGCTGACCATTTGCGGCGGTTACCAGCTTTTGGGGCTGTATTATCAGACCGGAGACGGGAAAAAAATTCCGGGCCTGGGTATCCTGGACCTCTATACCATTGCCGGAAACAAACGACTGATTGGCAATGTCATTGTTGAAATGTCACCTGAGCTTCTGAGTTCCGTGTCGGGAAACATTATCCGGCAGACCGATGGCGTTGAGGTGTTCAATACCATGGTCGGATTTGAGAACCATTCCGGGAAGACCTATCTTGGATCAGAGCTGAATCCCTTGGGAAGAGCGCTGAGGGGTTATGGCAATAACGGAGAGGATTTACAGGAGGGTGTATGGTATAAAAATGTTTTCGGGACTTACCTCCATGGACCGTTGCTGCCGAAGAATCCCCATATTACCGACCTGCTGCTGGGACTGGCGACAAAAAGAAAGGATCCGGCTTATCAGCTGGAAATCCTGGGAGATTCTCTGGAAAAAGCAGCGCATCATGCGATTATTGAGCGTTTTCTCACGGCAGGATCCAGGGCAGGAGCCAAATAGGATTGAAACAGGAAAAAATTACATGATCAAAACCAGAAAGAATTATTGAATATTGCTTGTACCCGGCCGTGTCTTCGTTGACACTTTAGAGGGTGAGTCGCTATAATAAAATAGGATTGCTTAATGGGGCCTTCCGTGGCCATGAAGGGGGTGCCTTGCTTGGCAGAGACTAGGCGTATTGTTGTATGTTTGCCGGAAAGCATTATTGAGGAAGTAGACGAAATCGTATCGTCAGAGAAGTTAAACCGGAGTGATTTTATCAAAGAAGCTGTTTACAGTGTATTGATTGAACGGCGAAAAGCAGGAATACGAGAGCAGATGCGGCAGGGATATGTTGAGATGGCTCAAATCAACCTGTCGATGGCAGTAGATTTATGCCAGGCTGAAGAAGAGGCAACCATGCGTTATGAAGGGAAACTAGCTTGGAGTGTCGGGTATGAGTATTAAACGCGGGGAGATTTTTTATGCGGAACTAAACCCCGTTGTAGGTTCTGAACAAGGCGGCACCAGGCCGGTCTTGGTTATTCAGAATGATATTGGAAACCAGTATAGCCCGACAACAATTATCGCAGCAATTACATCCCAGATTTCAAAAGCCAAACTGCCGACCCATGTGGAAGTCAAAGCGAAACGAAGTGGTTTGGAAAGAGATTCTGTTATTTTGACTGAACAAATCAGAACGATCGATAAGAGCCGTTTGAAGGAAAAAGTCGCAGTGCTCGACGAGGAAGTAATGCTCAGGGTTGATGAAGCTATTGAAATAAGCCTTGGGCTGACGGAGATCTGAAGGATTTCAATGGATGAGGCCAAATTACATAGTACGGAATAACGCAGCGTACAGGCTTCTAACACCTGACGCTGTTTTTTATACGGAGGGGAGACATGGGGACGTTTCTTTTATCCCCTCGAGGGGATAAAAGAAACGTCCCCATGTTCCCATGATTGGAGGAAAAAATAATAATGGACTTTATTAGCGTCATTTCGAGGGAGTTAGGATTGAGAACCTGGCAGGTCGGGGAAACGGTAAAGCTCCTGGACCAGGGGAATACCATTCCGTTTATTGCACGCTACCGCAAAGAAGCAACCGGAGAATTGGATGAAACTGTACTCAGAACCATAGCAGATCGGCTGGAATATATCCGGAACCTGGAGCTCAGAAAAGAGGAAGTCATCCGCTTGATTAACGAACAGGGCAAGCTAGATGACGGTTTAAGATCCAAAATAGAAGCTGCCGCCAAACTGCAGGAAGTCGAAGACTTGTACCGGCCGTACAAGCAGAAAAAAAGAACCAGAGCCTCGATAGCCAGAGAAAAGGGTTTGGAGCCTCTGGCGGATTGGTTATTTAACCAGCCTGCCAAAGGAAGTCTACAGGAAGAGGCCGCTAAGTATCTTAATCCCGATTTGAATGTCCATGATGCTGCTGAGGCCTTGAGCGGAGCCCGGGATATAATTGCCGAGAACGTTTCCGATGATGCGGAAACAAGAAAACTAGTTCGGACCAGGATCTATGAATGGGCAGAAATTACAGCCAAAGCGAAAAAAGAAGAGCGTTCGCCGTATGAGATGTACTATGAATATAAGGAACCTGTCCGTAAAATTCCGCCGCACCGGGTTCTGGCTTTGAACAGAGGAGAAAAGGAGGAATTCCTTTCCGTAGGGCTTGAGATTGAAGCGGATAAGATTCTGCAATTACTGGAAAAGAAATACCTGCAGGGAGGCCCCTGTCAGGAGTTGATGAAAGAGGCCTTGCAGGATAGCTATAAGCGGCTGATCTACCCATCGATCGAAAGGGAGATCCGGGCCGAGATTACCAGCAGGGCAGGAGAACAAGCTGTCAAGGTGTTTTCCGCCAACTTGCGGCAGCTTCTGCTGCAGCCGCCGGTAAGAGATAAAGTGATCATGGGGCTCGATCCCGGTTACAGGACAGGCTGCAAGTGGGCGCTGATCGATGATACAGGAAAACTTGGAGAGGTAGGGGTGATCTATCCAAACCCTCCACAGAATAAAAAGAAAGAAGCCAAACAGCTCATTGCCAAAGTGGTGGAGCAGTATGGCGTCCAGATTATTGCAATCGGCAATGGAACGGCTTCCCGCGAAACGGAGGAGCTCGTCACCGAATTCATCCGGGAAAGCGGACGTCCGTTGGAATATATTATTGTCAGCGAGGCAGGGGCTTCGGTTTATTCGGCTTCGCCACTGGCCAAAGAGGAATTTCCGGATTTTGATCTTTCGCTGAGAAGTGCGGTATCCATCGCCCGCAGACTGCAGGATCCTTTGGCTGAGCTTGTCAAGATTGAACCGAAAGCAATCGGTGTTGGTCAGTACCAGCATGATATCCAGCCTAAGGTTTTGGAAAGCTCGCTGGGCGGTGTCGTCGAATCCTGCGTCAATACAGTCGGAGTCAACTTGAATACGGCTTCTCCGTCTATTCTGAAATTTGTCTCCGGATTGAATTATACAGTCGCCAAAAATATTGTTTCCTACAGGGAGAAGAACGGCAAATTTCGTTGCAGAGAAGAACTGAAGAAGGTATCCCGGCTCGGGGAGCAGACCTATATTCAATGTGCCGGTTTTATCCGGCTGCCGGATGGAGATAATTGTCTGGAGAACACACCAGTTCATCCAGAGTCTTATGATGTCGCCTCGGCAATCCTGAAGAAAGCCAATTTGACAGCGATGGACCTCAAAACGAATCCGGAGCAGGTGCGCGCTGCGCTGGGAGGTTTCAGTGCTGAGGGGTTGGCTGCGGAACTTCAGGCAGGCGTACCGACCGTTAAAGATATTCTCGAGGCTTTGCTGAGACCGGGGAGGGATCCGCGTGAGGACCTGCCGCGCCCACTGCTGCGTCAGGATATCACCAAATTGGAGGACCTGCAGGTAGGAATAAGTCTGGAAGGGACGGTCAGGAACATTGTTGACTTTGGCGCATTCGTCGATATTGGCGTCAAGAATGACGGATTGGTTCATATCTCGGAACTCAGCAACAGTTATGTCAGACATCCGATGGAAGTTATCTCGGTCGGCGATATCGTGAAGGTCAGAGTCCTCGGTATCGATCACGCCAGAGGTCGAGTCAGCCTCTCGATGAAGGATATTTAATAAATCATTCTTGAAATAACTTCATACAAAGAGTAACATTCAGGCATGCAGATCTTCTGAAAAAACTCTATAAATCAGTCTGGGGGCCACAGTTTCGTGGTGAGCGCAGCATGGACGACGGCACAGGAAGCGTGAAGGCGTTTGAATAGCCATTATAAATGTATTTGTACGATAATACCTTAAAGTGAGGAAATATTTCATATGAGCAATCAACAGATCATTATTGCCGGCGGAAATATCAAGCCGATGACCGGAGAGCCTGAATTTACAGGGAGTATTTTGGTTAAAGACAGTAAAATTGCAACAATTAGGAAGCATTCGGTTGCGGAGACAGATGAAGACGAAGAAAGTGCGTTCAGAGAAATGTTCGGCCTAAGTACAGAAGAGCCGGTACATATTGTGTCTGCCAGGGGAAAATGGGTTTTGCCTGGTTTCATTGATGCGCACTGCCACGTCGGGATTGGAGAAGAAATCTATCAGCATGAAGGTGACGACCTGAATGAAATGACGGATCCACTAACCCCCGAACTTCGCGCGATTGACGGAATCCATCCTGAAGATGAAGGCTTCAGGGATGCACGGCTCGGAGGAGTCACCGCTGCGTTTACCTGCCCCGGAAGCGCAAATGTCATTGGGGGTACAGGTGTTGTTGTCAAAACGGCGGGCCGTGTGGTCGAAGAAATGATTCTGAGAGATCCTGCAGGACTCAAAATTGCGTTCGGTGAAAACCCAAAATCTGTATACGGAGAACAGAAAAAAATGCCTATGACGCGGATGGGAACCGCAGCCTTGCTCCGGCAGGCGTTGGTAGATGCTCAAAATTATCGGGAGAAACTGGAACAAGGCCAAAAGGATTTGGACAAACTTCCTGAACGGGACCTCGGGCTCGAAACCATCAATCTTGTACTGGACAAAAAAATACCGCTCAGAGCGCATGCCCACAGGACAGATGATATCATGACTGCTATCCGCATAGCCCGCGAGTTTGACGTGGATCTTGTTCTGGATCACTGTACTGAAGGGCATAAAATTGCCGATGTTCTTCAGCAGTATGGCTATCCAGCGGCTGTAGGTCCTTCTTTCACAAACAGGGCTAAAGTAGAGCTTAAAGATAAAACATTCAGCACACCGGGAGTATTGAACAAAGCAGGACTTAAAATAGCGATCATCACTGATCATTCCGTTACCCCTATCGAGCATCTGCCGCTGTGTGCAGCGATGGCTGTCCGCAACGGACTTGAGGAAGAAGACGCACTGAAAGCAATCACGATCTGGCCGGCTGAAATACTCGGGGTAGCTGACAGAGTCGGATCTTTGGAAGTAGGAAAAGATGCTGATATTGTCGTATGGGAGGGCAAGCCGCTCAGTTTTGAGGCCACGCCCCATACAGTATTGATCAACGGTTTGATCGTAAAGCCCGAGTGAGACGGGAGCGTGAAAATATGGAACGGCTGATTGAATCGAGAAGTTCTGAGGAGACTTTTCTTCTCGGGAAACAGCTCGGACAAAGTATCCGGGAAGGCACGGTCATCTGTCTTTATGGAGATTTGGGCTCGGGCAAAACCGTCCTGGCCAAAGGGCTCGGTGAAGGACTGGGGGTTACAGACACCATGACAAGTCCGACATTTACCCTGATTCAGGAATACAGTACCAAAATTGATGGACTGAAACTGATTCATATGGATTTATACAGGCTCCGCTACCCGGAAGAAGCAGAAATCATTGGTGTCGCCGATTATTTCCGGGATGACTGTGTCTGTCTGCTGGAATGGCCGGAAATCATCGTGGATTTACTGCCGGAAGACAGGTTCGAAATCAGAATTCAGGGAAGTGGTGATCAAACACGTTTAATTATGCTCAATTTTTGACATCATACTTGCTAAAAAGCTTTAGAATAAATCTGTGGTCCTAAGAAAAAAATAATTAAGAGCAGTGAGGCTTATGAAATATCTGACAATCGATACAACGACAAAGATGACTGCGCTGGCCCTGGGTCAGGATGGCAGGCTGGTCGGAGAGGGATTTCTGAACACTGGAAAAACCCATTCTGAAAGACTGATCCCGATGCTGGATCAGCTGCTGAATGCTGCCGACTGGAAACCCGTGGATCTTGATTTTATCGGCGCAGTCCGGGGTCCGGGGTCGTTTACCGGCATCAGGATCGGAATCGCCACAGCCCAGGGACTTGCACAGGTCCTCAATATCCCTTTGGTCGGAATTACTTCGCTGGATACGCTAGCCTGGGCCGGAAAGGGCAGGCCGGAAGAAACCGTTGTGATCCTTGACGCCCGTAAAAATGAATGGTATTATGCCCGCTATATTTGGCGGGATGGCAGAGAGTGCCTGGACGGGCCGAAGGCTGTTACACCCGAGGCGCTCACAGCGAAGTTGAAGGAACTTCAAAAACCTTGTTTTTTTGTTGGGGATGCGGTTACCGGAGCCAGAGAATTTCTGGAGGAACAACTCGGCAGCCAGGCCGTTCTGCTGTCCGAATACCAGTACCTGCCCAGAGGAGCCTATGCAGCATGTGAGGTTTGGGAACAGTGGAAGACAAGATGCTCTGACGGGAATTTTCAGGCCCTGGAACCCATTTATATTCGTCTCTCAGAAGCTGAAACCAATTATCTTAAGAAACAAGGTACAATGCAGTAGTCATATTGGTATTCTCAACATACTATAAAAAGAATACTGATATTCAGGTGATAAAAATGTTAAAAAGAGGTCAGGCCGAACAGAATAGGGAACCTGAGGCGGAGGCTATCGTTCGTCCTATGCAGCTTGAGGATATCCCATCCATTGTGGCGATTGAGGAAGTATCGTTTGCCACGCCATGGACAACGGAGTCCTTTACATCAGAACTGAAAAATAATGTTTTAGCCAATTATTTTTGCCTAGAGCTGGATCACAAGGTTATTGGCTATATAGGGCTTTGGATCGTCATGGGAGAGGGCCATATTACAAATGTTGCAATCTGGCCGGGATGCCGTGGTAAGGGCTGGGGTGAATACCTGATGAAAAACGTGATTTATCAGATGATTGCCAAAGGCGTGCTGCGGTTTACACTGGAAGTCCGGGTATCCAATCAGGCGGCGCGGAATCTGTATGAGAAATTAGGTTTTAAGGCCGCCGGAGTACGCAAAGGGTACTATTCCGACAACCAGGAGGATGCGCTGATTATGTGGGCCAGTCTCTAGTAGAACTTAACTGGTCTCGTTGGAGGAGTATTGTGGACAATAACAATAATGTAATAATTTTAGGTATTGAAACGAGTTGTGATGAGACGTCGGCGGCAGTCCTAGCCAACGGCACGGATTTAAAAAGCCACATCATCTCATCTCAGATTGGTACCCATCAAAAGTATGGCGGCGTTGTCCCGGAAATAGCATCACGGGAACACTGTCTGCATATCAGTCAGGTAGTTGCAGAGGCCCTCGGACAAGCAGGTATGGGATTCAAAGATCTTTCTGCGGTTGCAGTGACGTACGGCCCGGGGCTGGTAGGGTCTCTCCTGGTGGGAGTATCTGCTGCCAAAGCCATGGCCTATGCAGCAGACATTCCTTTAATCGGCGTCAACCATCTGGAGGGGCATGTTTATGCCAATTTCTTGGAGCATCCGGACTTACGTTTCCCGCTGCTGGCGCTTTTGGCATCCGGCGGACATACCAATCTGATTATTTTTAGGGGGCATCTAGACTATGAAGTGATCGGCAGAACCAGGGATGATGCTGCCGGGGAAGCCTTTGACAAAGTAGCCCGGGCGCTCGGATTTGGATATCCGGGCGGTCCGAATATCCAGAAAGCTGCTTTCGAAGGAAACGCAGCAGCTTTTGATTTTCCCAGAGCGATGCTGGAGACCGGGAGCTTTGATTTTAGTTTCAGCGGGTTAAAGTCCTCGGTTCTTAATACCTTAAACAGGGCCCGGATGAAGGGCGAAGTTTTGAATACTGCCGACCTGGCAGCTTCTTTCCAGGCTGCCGTTGTGGAGGTGCTTGTGCAGAAAACCCTCCGGGCCTTGGAAAAATATCCGGTTAAGACCTTGGCCCTGGCCGGCGGGGTTGCAGCAAACAGCAATTTGCGGCAAGCGCTGCAGCAGGAACTGGATCACCGCGGGATCTCTTTTATTTATCCTTCGCCGGTATACTGTACCGACAATGGTGCGATGATTGCACTGGCCGGTTATTATCGCTTTATGAATGATGATTATGCTTCATGGAAGTTAAATGCAGTTCCTGGCTTAAATCTGTAAAATTGGAGGACGCAGTTACATCAGTTTATATTCAATTATTCATTAATAATTATCAAAATTATCAAAAACTTTATATTTTTTATTTATTATGGTGAAAAAATCGACAAAAAAGAATAGGTATAAGAAAAACATAGGATGCAATATTTATCCACAACGATTGTGGATAATGTGGATAAACCATGAAAAAACTTGTTCTTTGGCTACTGCGGATGGGGATAATTTCTTAGGAGAAAAATGCTAAACGAACATCATTGTTAGGAAATTGCAATTTTAGAAGTGATTAATGTCGAAAATTTGATTAATTTTGCTCTATAATGCAGACATATGACCAGGAGGAAGCAGAACGTGAACGAAAAAGAAAAAGATTTATTTCGAAAAAAAGTTCTTCAAATCAGGAGGGTCATGACAGCTGATGAACGTAGGCAAAAAAATGATCGGATTCAGAGGAATATAATGTCTTTGCCAGCTTATCAGAACGCTGAGATAATTATGATGTACTTAAATTATTGGGATGAAGCTGAAACTAACGGGGTTGCCGAAGAAACGCTCAAAGCACGAAAAAAGCTGATCATTCCATTATGTCAGGGGGAAACGATCATTCCGTGTGAGATCAGAAATGTTAAAAATGATGTGCAGTCAGGGACTTTTGGGATCAGAGAGCCGCGTCCCGACCGATTGCATCCGGTATCCCCAGAAGAAATTGATCTGATTCTAGTTCCGGGTGTCGTATTCGACAGGCAAGGCGAAAGGATTGGTTTTGGCAAAGGCTTTTATGACCGTTTTCTGCCTCAATTAAGGAAAGACGTCTGCATCGTCGGTTTGGCGTACGATTGTCAGCTGGTTGAAAAAATTGCAGCAGAGGATCACGATTTTAAAATGTCTTTACTGCTTACAGAAAATGGTGTAATCTATGTTCCATAATCATATTTGCGAAGATTATGACAATTTAAGGAGAGTGAATATGTGTAAGTGTTGTGACTCCAAACAAGAGGCAGTATTTGCTGATTCCAACCAACACAGGCTGAATGAGATCCTCTCTGCTTATCAGGGTCATGATGGTGCTCTTATTCCGGTTCTCCAGGAAGCTCAGGAAGTGTATGGTTATCTTCCTGAGGCCGTCATGCGGGCCATTGCCAAAGGACTGAAGATTCCTGAGGCAAAAGTATTTGGCGTCGTTACTTTCTATGCTCAGTTCAGACTGAAACCAACAGGCCGTAATTTGATCCGGGTTTGTATGGGAACGGCCTGTCACGTCAGGGGCGCTCAGAAAGTACTTTCTGAGATTGAACGTGAACTTGCAATTGTTGCCGGAGAGACTACCGCTGATCAAAGATTCACGTTGGAAACCGTTGCTTGTATTGGAGCCTGTGGCCTGGCTCCTGTCATGACCATCAACGGTCAGGTTTTTGGGAATATGAATTCCGGCCTGGTGCCGGATATTCTGAAAAGATTTAAATAAGGGAGGGGAAACGATGAAGGTTTTAGCGAACCCGTGTTGTGAAAAATGTCATCATACAGCATCCACTCCCTGTTCCGATTATGTTCAATGCAGGACGGAAGGGCCGTTATGCCATGACGATATTTCCTGCAAACAGCAGAGGCAGAAACTGACGTCTTTGATCCTGGAACCAGACAGGAAAAATAAGCAGGTTTTGGTCTGCAATGGAACAGGCTGCTTTTCTTCGGGTTCCCAGACATTAATCGATCTACTCAGGGAAGGATTGGCTGAAAGAGGCATCCATACGGCTGACGTCCGCTCTACGGGCTGTCATGGTTTTTGCGAACAAGGGCCGACCGTGATCATTGAACCGGACAAGACTTTCTATACGAAGGTTAAAGCGGAGGACATTTCCGAAATCATCGAAAAAGATATTATACGTGATGAAAAAGTCGAAAGACTTCTTTACGAGGATCCGGTATCGGGGAAACTCGCGGCAAATTTTGAGACCGTGAATTTATTTGCCAAACAGAAACGGATCATCCTTGATAACTGCGGCAAGATCGACCCGGAGGAAATCAGCCATTATCTCGCTAAAGACGGCTACAAAGGTTTGGCCAAAGCGATTCAAACCATGAGCCCGGACGAGGTTGTGGAGGAAGTCAAAAAATCAGGCTTGAGAGGCCGCGGAGGTGCAGGCTTTCCGACAGGACTTAAATGGAGTCTATGCCGCCAGTCAGAGGGCACGAAAAAATATGTGATCTGCAACGCAGATGAGGGAGATCCCGGTGCGTTCATGGACAGGGGCGTTCTTGAAGGAGACCCGCATGCGGTGATTGAAGGAATGCTGATCGGAGCTTACGCGATTGGCGCTGACGAGGGTTATATCTACTGCCGGGCCGAGTATCCGCTCGCGATCGACAGGCTTAAAACCGCGATTGCCCAGGCTGAGGAAAACGGATTACTGGGCAATAACATCCTGAATTCCGGATTTAACTTCAAACTAAAGATCAAAGCCGGTGCAGGCGCTTTTGTCTGCGGCGAGGAGACGGCCCTGATTGCTTCCATCGAAGGCAAGCGCGGGATGCCGACGGTCAGGCCTCCCTACCCTGCCGTCAAAGGTCTCTGGGGGAAACCGACCAATATTAACAACGTCGAGACTTGGGCCAATGTACCGTATATTTTACGGAATGGCGCAGACTGGTATACGCAATTCGGCACTGAAAAAAGCAAAGGCACCAAGATATTTGCTCTGACCGGCAAGGTCAATAACACCGGCCTGGTGGAAGTGCCGATGGGGATCACGCTGAGGGACATCATCTTTGATATCGGCGGCGGGATCAAGGACGGGAACCAATTTAAGGCTGTTCAGATCGGGGGGCCCTCCGGAGGCTGTCTGCCCGAGGAAATGCTGGATATTGAAGTCGATTATGATAATCTGACCGCCGCAGGAGCAATGGTTGGCTCAGGCGGACTGGTTATCCTTGATAATACGACATGTATGGTCGATATTGCCCGTTTTTTCTTAAGCTTTACCCAGAAGGAATCCTGCGGCAAGTGCACACCCTGCCGGGAAGGAACGAAGCGGCTTCTGGAAATCCTGGTCCGGATCACCAAGGGTGAGGGGCAAGCTGAGGACCTGAATACGCTGGAAAATTTGGCCAAGGTTATCAAACAAACATCACTGTGTGGTCTTGGTCAGACAGCCCCGAATCCACTGCTCGCAACACTGCGCTATTTCCGCCACGAATATGAAGCCCATATCTTTGAGAAACGATGTCCGGCACATGCCTGTACCGCGCTGATGGAATATACGGTCGACAATGAAAAATGCAAGCGCTGCGGGCAATGTTCCAAAGTCTGTCCGGTCGGCTGCATCACCGGGGATAAAGAGACACCCTATGTGATCGATACGCAGAAATGCATTAAATGCGGGGCTTGTCTGAAAAAATGCAAATTTAATGCAATCAGCTTAGCTTAGTATTTCAAATGGTTATCCAGATGAGCCTAGGAATGGCTGATCTGGTATTCGTTTATTTGAATGTCGAGTGATTTGTATTGTTTGCTTGGATGAAAAGTGAAAAAGGAGTGAGAGTGTGGAAAAGGTTCAACTCCAAATTGACGGAAAAACTGTATTGGCCTCAGCAAAATCTACGATTTTGGAAGCTTGCCGGAAAAACGGGATTTCTGTTCCGACACTGTGCCATGCTCCCGAACTGACGAACTGGGGCGCTTGCAGGTTGTGCATGGTCGAAGTAGAAGGCATGCGAAACCTGGCTACAGCATGTACGATGGAAGTACAACAGGGGATGGTCGTAAGGACTTCAACACCGGAAATTAGGGAAGCCCGCAGAATTATCCTGGAATTGATTTTAGCGAACCATGATATTGACTGCCTAACCTGCGAAAAGATGGGCGACTGCGATCTTTCCCGTTATGCCTATGAATATCAGGTTAAAGGAAATACTTTTCAGGGAGAGAAACGTTGCTCTGACCCGGATGACAGCAATCCGTTCATTTTTCGGGATATGAATAAATGCATTTTATGCGGCAAGTGCGTGAGGGCTTGTGCCGAGATTCAGGTCAATAATGTTCTGGATTATTCCAAACGCGGTTTTGAAACCCAGGTCGGGCCTGCTTTTAACCTGCCGTACGGTGACTCGGATTGTGTATTCTGCGGCTCATGTCTGGCCGTTTGTCCGGTTGGCGCACTGACTGAAAAACAAATGATCGGCAAAGGACGTCCCTGGGAAATCAAAAAGGTTCGGACCACGTGTCCTTACTGCGGAACAGGCTGCAATTTTGACCTTAACGTCAAGGACGGCAAAGTGATCGGAGTAACATCAAGTTCCGATGCACCGGTTAATGGCAGGGCACTGTGTGTGAAAGGACGGTTTGGATATGATACGATCCACAGTCCGAACCGCCTGCAAGCTCCGTTGATCAGAAAAGACGGTGAACTGGTCGAAGCGGACTGGGACGAAGCCCTTGATCTTATCGCAGAGAAATTCACGGCAATCAAGGCCGAAAATGGTCCTGATTCGCTAGGTGCTTTAAGCTCAGCACGCTGTATCAATGAAGACAATTACCTGATGCAAAAACTGATGCGCGCAGTGATCGGAACCAATAACATCGATCATTGCGCCCGAACCTGACACGCTCCCTCTGTGGCCGGTCTGGCCACTTCATTTGGCTCGGGAGCTATGACGAACTCAATTGGTGAAATACCCCATTCTAAGGTTATTTTTGTGATCGGTTCCAATACGACTGAAGCTCATCCCGTCATCGGCGGCAAGATCAAGCAGGCAGTACTCAACGGCTGCAGACTGATTGTGGCCGATCCGAGGGGAATCGAGCTGACCGGGTTTGCCGAAGTCTGGATGCGGCTGCGGCCCGGAACAGACATCACGCTGGTCAACGGGCTGATGCATATCATTCTGAGTCAGGGATGGGAAGATCGTTCCTTTATTGAAAAAAGAACGGAAGGATATGAAGGACTGAAGGTGATCCTTCCCAAATATACGCCCGAGTATGTCAGCAGGGTTACCGGGGTTCAGGAGGAACTGCTTTATCAGGCCGCGGAGATCTATGCTACAGCCGAAAGTGCCCAGATCTTCTATACACTGGGCATTACCGAGCATATCACCGGTACGGACAATGTGATGTCCCTGGCCAACCTGGCCATGCTGACCGGCAATCTTGGCAAAGAAAATTCCGGCGTCAATCCGCTGCGGGGACAAAACAATGTCCAGGGAGCCTGTGATATGGGCGCGCTGCCGAACTTCTTCCCGGGATATCAGAAAGTGGAAGACGAAAAAGCAAGAGACAAATTTGAAAAAGTCTGGGGAGTACCTTTAAACCCGAACAAAGGGTACATGATCCCGGATATGTTTGAAGCCTCTCTTAAAGGGAAGCTGAAAGCAATGTATATCATGGGTGAGGACCCGGTTTCAACGGATGCGGATGCCCACCATGTACGCAAGGGATTACAGGCACTTGACTTTCTGGTTGTCCAGGATATCTTCCTTACCGAGACAGCCAAACTGGCCGATGTCGTGCTTCCCGGCGTGAGCTACGCGGAAAAAACCGGAACATTTACGAATACCGAACGCCGCGTGCAAATGGTCAACAAAGCGGTTGAGCCTGCTGAAGGAGCCAAACCAGACTGGCAGATTATCAGTGCCATTGCCAACAGAATGGGCTCTGATTTCAACTATCATTCAACGGCAGACATCATGAATGAAGTTTCTTCACTGGCGCCGCAGTACGCGGGTATTTCGCACGAACGTCTCGGAACGCATGGCCTGCAGTGGCCGGTTACCTGTGAAACCCATCCGGGTACCCCGATCCTGCATATGGATGGCTGCACGCGGGGCAATGGGCTGTTTATGCCAATTGAAGCCAGAGTTTCGGATGAGCTGCCGGATAAGGATTATCCTTTCCTGCTCAGTACCGGACGCAAACTGAGCCACTATAACATCTCGACGCGCTATTCAGACGTGTTAAGTGCTTATTCGGCAGAAGAATTCGCCGAGGTCAACCCTGAAGATGCCAGGAACCTAAATGTCTGTGACGGTGAGAAGGTCAGGGTCTCCTCACGCCGGGGCGAAGTGGATACAAAGGTCAGGGTAACGGACAAAGTTCCGCCCGGAATGATCTTCATGACGTTCCACTATGTGGACTCCCCGGTCAACGTTTTGACGAACGCAGCTTGCGATAAGGTCTCGGGTACGTACGAATACAAGGTGTGTGCAGTTAGAATTTCGAAGTAAAACAATACGGGCAGTTGCTAATTATTGCATCATCAAGGTAAATATTAAAGAATATGCATGAAAGGCAAAAAATACAAAATTTCTCACCAACTAAAAAAGTCTTCCTTCAGAGTTTAAATCTGAGGGAAGACCTTATTTTTTGTAGAAAGAAAATCATAGACTTTTGATAAACATAAGCCTGTCACTCCTTGTCCGAGGCAGACATATATTGATAGAGGAACAATGAGCAAAAGGGGTATCTTCATTGAAGGCAATAGCATTTGTTGATTACGAAAATATCTGGGAAGGCCTTCACGAATACGGCTATAGGCTGATGCCCGAGGAGTTTATTCAGCTCCTGGAGGACTATGCGGATCATATTGGAGTGGATCTAAAAGCCGTCTATTTGTATGCAAATTTTGACAAGGAAGAATTCTGGAGGACCCAAACTGCCTTTGAAAAGAAAAACATCTTCACGCGTCATGTCTATGGGAAAAATAACTATGTGAACACCGAAATCCGTGCAAATGCAGCCGATACGGAACTGATGCTGGAGGTTCAGGAAATTCTGGTGACCAGACCGAAAGCCGCAGAACTGTTTCTTTTATTTACAAGTGATGGCGATTTCCTGCCTATTATCCGAAGAATCCGTGCCTGGGGGAAAGAAGTCCGAATCATCGGTGTCAAAGACAAAATCAATCACTTGCTGATTCCTTACTGTGAAAGTCTGGATGTTTTCTTTAATCTTCTCAATAAGGATTCTGCCAAGTATATGCCGGTTGATGATTTTCCGACAGGAATCGAATTGATTGCTGAGATGCAGATGAGATTGCCCTATGTTGCTTCCACCAGGGCTCGGTCGTATTTAAGTACCAAGCTAGGAAGAACGGCTTCTGAAGTCAAAGATTTTATCCAGTACCTTTTGACGGAGAACTGCCTGATAGAAAAAGAATTCCGTGATCCAAACCTTGTCATCAAAAAGACCAAGATCTATTTGTTAAACCTGGTCAACCCATTGATCACAGAAATCCTGGGCAGTAATCTGACAGAACAGCTTACAGCCCGTTACGCAAGATTGAGTTCAGAGATTGTTGAGAAGTAACGGAAGCCTGTCACCGATTGTCCTTTTCTCTCATAGGATATGGAAAAAAGGAAAGGTGTCCAATGAACGATCAGCTGCAAGAACTGTTGGCAATGCCCGGAGTCATAGGCTTTGGTAACGGGATTAAAGAAACCAATGGTCATCCGACGGGAACGGAAGCATTACTTGTTTTTGTCGAGAAAAAGATTCCCCGCTCGGAACTCAGGGACAATGAATGTGTACCAAATCTGATTAATAATATACTCACCGATGTAATCGAAATTGGGGAAATTTTTGCTCACAATGAAGCCAGTGGCAGGCGCACAGCAGCACAAGGGTTCGTTGTTTTCCTTCGAAACCTCGTGGGGAATCCCGCGAAAAATTTCCCCAAAACCCTGCACAAAAACCTGACTTCCAATTTTAATGCAAAAGCTACAACCAAAGAAAGAATAAATGCCGGTGACTTCCTGAGTCTATGGAGATGGCTAATTAAAGAACGGGGAGGTTCTTCGGCGGTCAGCAGGACTTCTTTGGTCAGACCTGCAGTCCCGGGTGTCAGTATTGGTCATTATCAGGGGGGAGCCGGAACCTTTGGAGCGTTAGTCTATGATCAAAAAAGCAGCCATCCTCTGATCTTATCCAATAATCATGTCTTGGTCAATACATCGATGATGCGCAATGCCCGGGCCTCGATCAACGATCTAATTACTCAACCGGCAGGAATAGATGGTTCAAATGAGGCTATCGGTTATCTTGCAAGGTATGCGGCATTAAATGTTTACCCTAATCCGAATTGCGTGGACTGCGCTGTGGCCAAACCGGTAAGTGCCGCCGCTGTGAGCCCAGGAATATTGGAGATCGGTAAAGTTACGGGTGTGACTGAGGCCGCACCTGGCATGACGGTAAAAAAATCAGGGAGAACTACAGGACTAACGATTGGCAAAATCAGAGCAATTAATTCAACAGTAAAAGTCAATTATGGAGAAGGTAGAATTCTGTTATTTGAAAAACAGATCATTGCTTCCAAAATGTCTGAACTGGGCGACAGCGGATCCTTGGTTGTAGATCACAGAAACAGGGCTGTAGGTCTGCTATTTGCCGGCTCAAATCAAAGTACAATTATTAATCCGATCAATCAGGTTCTCGAAACACTTCAAGTAAAGTTCTAGTGCAGTTATTCAAACTCTGGTTTTGTACCTGACGTACATACCAGAGTTTTTTGACGGCCACGAATGGACCGTCATTTATTGAATTGCTTGCAAATCCGGCGCTTTTTAAAATGTCCTTTCTTTGGCATGGTTTGTGTATATTAAAAGAGGAGGGTTCCTAGCAAGGAATCCTCCGTAAGACCAGACGCTGCTGTTTGTGTTCCCTATTCCGAAACTGCGCTTATCTGAGGGCTAAAATGATCAATGCAATAAGCAAGATGACGAAGGCGATGATTAATACCGGAGAAAAGATAAAAAAGTTAATAATAAGGAATAAACTTGCTAAAACAACTCCGGCTATCAATCCCGGGATAAAACCAATAACAGGCGGTGGGGGGACTGGCGGAATCGGTGGAACAGGTGGATGTGGTGGAACAGGCGGAATAGGGGGCAAAGGTGGTCCAGGGGGGAAAGGGTAACGATTACAGCAACAGCCGCCCAACCGTTGATCGAAAAGCAATGACATTGAAATTCCTCCTCTTAAGATGAAGATAGGGCCCAAAGGGCTTTAATAAGATAAGAGGAACATGGGCTGCCCCAAAAATATTTGGACAGCCGCAAAAACTGCATATCCCTTTAGAAACTCAAACGGAAAATGACGACTCCGAGAAGCAGCAAGATCAGACCGGCCAGAATCGCGATTGGGTTAACGATTGAAGGCCAGGCAACTAAAAATAACCCAAGACCAGCGGCAGCAATTGCCCCGATCAATCTGAGGACAGGGAAAGACTCTGACGAATCTACTTCCTGCGTACGGATAACCTGTTGAAGCATTGTATGGTCCCCTTTCTTCTTGTGTCACAGCATCGACTTGTCTTTTTATATTATTCGGCTTGTCTGAGGTATGTTCATGATCCAAGGGGTTTTATTTTTCTAAAAATTCTTCCTAAAAAATATATTTCGAATTGACAAAAACATTGGCCTGACATATAGTAAAACTAATTTAGTTTGAGCGTCAAACAAAGAAGTATGATGGTAAGTGGTGCTTTATGAATAATCTTTATGGGACTTTAAATGAACTCCTGGTAAAACTATTCAACGACATTCTCCAAATCGAAGAACTGTCCCTTAAGGAGAATGAATTCAGCGACCTCTCTATCACAGAAATACATGTGATTGAAGCAATTGGCCTCACTAAGCGCAACATGTCTTCTGTAGCCAGAGACTTGGACATTACGATTGGGACTCTGACCTTTTCGGCTAACAACCTTGTGCAGAAAGGCTATGTGAACCGGATCAGAAGTGATGATGACCGACGGATTGTGCTAGTTTCTCTTACCGACAAAGGTGTACAGGCTTATAAGCATCATGCCGGGTTTCATGATGAAATGATCCAAACAACCATTTCCCGACTTTCGGATGAGGAAATGGAAGTACTTGTCTCGGCTCTCGAAAATATTAACGGGTATTTTAAGGTCAAGTACAATTTGAAAAGAAGAGAAAAATAACAGAGCAAGCTGCACAGACACGGGAGGTTGGAAAGAATGTCAGTTAGGATTATTACGGACAGTACAAGTGATCTCCCCGGCTATTTGATAGAGAAATATAACATTACTGTCGTGTCGTTGAAAGTCCTGTTTGGGGAAGAGGAATATAGAGACGGCGTTGATATTACCAACGAAGAGTTTTATGCCAAAATGGCAAGGCATAAAGAACTGCCGACGACAGCCCAGGTGAATCCGGGTGAGTTTGTCGAGGAATTTACCAAACATGTAGACCAAGGCGATGAAATCATCGGTATTTTTATTTCTTCCAAGCTGAGCGGAACGTATAATTCCGCTGTAATGGCCAGGGAGATCATGAATAAGGGCAGAGTCTATGTAATCGACTCTAATAGCGCTACTTTCGGACTTGGACTATTGGTCGTTGAGGCAGCCGAGATGGCTGCTGCAGGTAAAAGTGCGGAGGATATTGTTAGAACAATTGAGATTCTGAAAGATCAGGTTCAATTCTATGGTGTTATTGACAATCTAGAGAATCTGAAAAAAGGCGGAAGACTATCAGCGACCAGTGCATTTGCCGGCAGTATCCTGGGTATTAAGCCAATTATTTCTATTAAAGACGGAGCGGTCATTGTCGTAGGAAAAGCCAGAGGAAGAAAGAAAGCCTTCTTTTGGATTCTGGAGAACCTAAAAAACAACCATGTGGATTTAAATAATAAGAGAATTTGTATTGCGCAGGCTGCAGCACCTGAGAGTCTGGAGGAATTTAAACAGATCATTCTCAAAGAATATGCGCCAAAAGAAATTATGATATTTTCGCTGGGTCCTGTGATTGGAACCCATGCTGGCGCAGGCTGCATAGGAATAAGCTGTTTCGGATAGGGAAGCAGACCCGTTTATGATGATTCGCCCCGCATCTTCAGTAGGAGGTGTGGTTTTTTAGCATCTCAAAGATAGAATTTACGGATAGAGGAAAGAAAAGAATGAATAACGGTAGTGATAGAATTGACAGATATATTGATATATCCTAATATACAAATATAAGAATATGGAGGGGATTTGCTTGTTGACTTATAAGGATAATCCGGTTTATTTCGAAGAAAAGGCGGATATATTAAAAGTACTTTCCCACCCTGTCCGGCTTTGCATTGTCAAAGGCCTGATGGAAAATGGGGAAAGCAATGTAATGAGCATGCAGAATTGTCTGAGTATTCCGCAGTCGACAATTTCTCAGCACTTATCTGCGTTGAGAAATAAGGGAATTATAAGGGGTAGACGCGAAGGACTCGAGGTCTTTTACTCGGTTCAGAATCCATTAGTGAAAAGGTTGATCCACCTGATGTTTTTCGAACAATACTAAATATTTTGAATTTGAATTATTAAGCAATAAAACTAAAAAAATAAACAATAATATAGGGTCGAGGAGGTCGTTATCTAATGCATAAAAGAATTGTGATTGTCGGTGGGGTCGCTGGAGGAGCAACCACTGCTGCAAGATTAAGAAGACTTGATGAAGAATCGGAAATCGTTATATTCGAAAGAGGTGAACATATTTCTTTTGCGAATTGCGGACTGCCCTATTATATTGGAGGCGCGATCAAAGGACGGGATAAACTTCTTGTCCAGACCGTTAAAGGAATAACCAACAGATTCAATCTGGACATCCGGATAAAATCAGAAGTAACCGCGATTAACCGGCAGGATAAAAAGATTCAGGTAAAAAACCTCGCCACAGGTGTCGTCTATGAGGAAAGCTATGATCTACTCATTCTTTCGCCCGGAGCAAGTCCTATCGTTCCAGGGATTGAGGGCATCACCGACAACCCGAGGGTATTCTCGCTTCGAACAATTCCCGATGCCGAAGCCATTGACAGTTATATTGATCAAAACCAGGCTAAAACAGCGGTCGTTATAGGCGGCGGATTTATCGGCCTTGAAATGGCCGAAAATCTGAAAGAACGTAACCTTGATGTGTGTCTGGTTGAAGCCACTGATCAGGTGCAACCCTCACTGGATTATGAAATGGCGAGCCTTCTACACACGCATCTCCGCGAAAAAGGTGTCAGGCTGATTCTGAAGGACAGTGTCGTGAAGCTGGAAAGATCAAAGGTCTATCTTCAGAGCAGCCAGGAGATTGAAGCAGATCTAATCGTAATGGCTATCGGCGTTCGTCCGGAAAGCATGCTCGCCGTTCAGGCCGGTCTGGAGATCGGCGAAAGAGGAGCTATCCGGGTTAATGAATATCTGCAGACCAGTGATGAAAATATTTATGCAATCGGTGATGCAATTGAAGTCAAAAACTATGTTACAGGACTTCCGACAAATATACCGCTGGCGTGGCCGGCAAACAGGCAGGGTAGGCTTCTAGCCGATAATTTGTATGGCAGCCGTAAGCCTTACCGCGGGACTTTAGGAACTTCAGTTGCCAAAGTATTTGATTTAACGGCCGCTTCTACAGGTATCAATGAAAAAACAGCAGCTAAAATGGGAATACAGTATAGGGTCATTCATATTCACCCGAATTCCCATGCCGGATACTATCCGGGTTCGACAGTGCTCGATATGAAGATGGTCTTTACTGAAGACGGCAAAATACTTGGTGCGCAGGCCGTCGGGCGCAAGGGTGCAGAAAAGAGAATTGATGTGATCGCGACGGCTATCAAAGGCAATTTAACGGTTTATGACCTGCAGGATCTGGAACTGGCCTATGCACCGCCATATTCCTCCGGGAAAGACCCGGTCAATATGATTGGGTATGCTGCGGCCAATTTGCTGGATCATATGGTCAAGACTGTTCAATACCATGAAATCGACAATATTGTCGCTGCTGGAAACATTTTGGTTGACGTCAGGCAGCCTGAAGAAGTAGAACTGGGCAAGATCAACGAGTCAATCAATATCCCGCTTCCGGAGCTCAGAAAGAGACTTGGGGAGTTGCCGAAAGATAAGCCGGTTTACCTGACGTGCCAGATTGGCCTCAGGGGATATATTGCGGCTAGAATCCTTCAACAACATGGTTATGACCCGATTAACCTTGACGGAGGTTTCCGGACGTATGCCAGTGTTTACTGGGCGGTTGAAAAGAAGGATAAAGGAGCGGTAAAAGTTGATGATACCGGAAAAGCTTTTACCGAATCCCCGGAAGCCAAAATCAGAGCGAATAAAGTGATCGACTGTTGTGGTCTACAGTGTCCCGGACCGATCAAACAGGTATTTGAAAATATGAAAATCCTAGAAGAAGGCCAGGTCCTGGAAATCTTGGTTACGGATCCCGGCTTTGCGAGGGATATTGAGGCCTGGTGCAGTAAGACCGGCAATACGCTGCTTAAAACAGAATTAAACGGGGATTATCTGAAAGCCTATCTGCGCAAAGGAAGCATGAAGCCTACCGACCAGCCGCAGGTAAACGTAAACGTTGCAGTGGAGGAAAAACCCAAGGGCGCGACGCTGATTGTATTCGAGCAGAATATGGATAAGGCCCTTGCCTCATTTATCATTGCGACCGGCGCGGCATCCATGGGTAAAGAAGTGACGATGTTCTTCACATTCTGGGGGCTGAATATTCTTAAGAAATATGACGCACCTAAGGTAAGCAAGGATTCTCTGGAGAAAGCCTTTGGCATCATGATGCCCCGCGGACCAAGAAAACTGCCTATCTCCAATATGAATATGGGTGGCATGGGTGCTAGAATGATCAAGTACGTCATGAAAAAGAAAAATGTTGATAGTTTGGAAGAACTGCTGCACAATACGATGAAAATGGGTATTAAGATCGTAGCCTGCTCCATGTCGATGGATGTGATGGGAATCAAAAAGGAAGAACTGATTGATGGCGTAGAAATCGGCGGCGTTGCCACAATGCTTGCCAAGTCTGAGGAATCAAACTTGAATCTATTTTTCTAAGACATAAAATAGTTAATTTTTAAGATCTTCCAGCTTATTGAGGAAAATAATTTATGTAATTTCCACTGAAAATATGGTAGATTATTAAGTACAGACTTAGTACCTGATATACCATTATAATTATTTTAGGGTTTACAAGTATTAGAAGGTATTTCGCAGGGAATGTCTAAATAGTAACGTCTAAATATGTTTGAAGGTAGATGGGCGTGGAAAAGAAAAAGCTGGAGATCACAGGAGTGCTATTTGCCGGAGGAGAAAGCAAAAGAATGGGCCAGAACAAGGCATTCCTTGAGATAGGCGGAAAACCGCTTCTGGAAAGAAATCTGGAAGTGCTGGACAGTATCTGTAGTGAAGTCCTGATCAGCTGCAGGGAGCCTGAACAATATTCTGGATACGGTTATCAGGCGGTTGCAGACCAAATCAAAGGTAAAGGGCCGATGGGCGGGCTGTATTCCGTCCTTCCGGTGGCTAAGTATGACTATGTCTTCGTGGCTGCCTGTGATATGCCGTTCTTAAACAGTGAAGCCATTGCCTATATTTATGAACGGATTGAGGATTATAAGTTGGTTTTCCCGTATGTTCGGGACAGACTACATCCTCTGCACGCCTTTTACCACAAAAATGTGCTTAAAGTTGTCGAGAAACGGATTAAAGAGGACAAACTGCGTCTCTTTGATATTGCTGATGAATGCAGGCATAAGATCGTGAATATTTCTGAGGAGATGGAAGGCAGCATGCTGAAGGAAATGATCGAGGAAAGTTTCCTGAATGTCAATACGCCTCAGGAGTGGGAACTCATTTTACAAAAAATCCAATAATGCTTTGGGGAGGTTAGAATGAAAAAGATTGAGGCAGTAATTCGCAGCAATAAACTTGACCAAGTGGAAAAGGCGCTCAGTAATTTGGGAATCAGCGGGATTACCGTATCTCAGGTACTTGGCTGGGGAAGGCAGAAAGGGAATATCACCGAGGTTTACCGCGGAACGGAAGTATCCGTCCGGCTGCTGCCCAAAGTCAAACTCGAAATCATTGTCAATGATCCGGAAAGTGAAAGCGTTCAGGAAACCATCAGGGAGAATGCCCTAACCGGTAAATTTGGCGACGGCGTCATCTGGGTGACCGCTGTTGAGTACTTCCGCCGGATCCGTACAGGAGAAAATTTTCTTGATTAAAATCTGCTAACAGTAATGAATAAATAAGGAAAATTACGGTTATTCTATATAACGTATTTATTAAGCGTTATAGCAATTTAAAGATTGATGAAGAAAATAAGTGATAATCAATTCTAATCGTCCGTAGTTATGCGTGGATGGGGTTGCAATACTACCAGACGTTGCATATTATTATACCTAGGTATTAGCACTCATCTTGATTGAGTGCTAACAATAAAGCGGAATATAAAAATATAAAGGTTTCAAGGAGGGAAATTATTTTATGAAACTCAAACCGTTGGCTGACAGGGTAATTATTAAAGCGGTTCCGTCTGAGGAAAGAACTAAGAGCGGGATCATTATGCCCGACACCGCAAAAGAAAAGCCTCAGGAAGGCGAAGTGATTGCCGTAGGTCCTGGAAAAGTTGAAAAAGGTGAAAGAATCCCAATGGAAGTTAACGTCGGCGACCGCGTGATTTATTCTAAATATGCCGGCACTGAAGTTAAATATGACGGAAACGAATATTTAATTTTAAGAGAAGCCGATATTCAGGCAGTCATTGGCTAAGTAACAGCCTAGTATTACTTATCAGATAACATTCGAAAGTATTTTTTGATAGAATTAAAGGAGGAACATTTAGGTGGCTAAACAAATCATTTTTAACGAAGATGCCCGCCATGCCATGGAGCGTGGTGTCAATAAGCTTGCGGAAGCTGTCCGCGTTACATTGGGACCCAAAGGCCGCAATGTTGTTTTGGATAAAAAATTTGGTTCTCCGTTAATCACCAATGATGGTGTGACGATCGCCAGAGATATTGATCTGGAAGACCCGTTTGAAAATATGGGAGCACAGCTTGTTAAAGAAGTTGCTACCAAGACGAACGATGTAGCCGGTGACGGCACGACCACAGCGACCGTTCTGGCTCAGGCCATTATTCGTGAAGGTCTGAAGAACGTTGCTGCCGGCGCCAATCCGATGGAAATCAAACGCGGTATTGAAAAAGCTGTAGAAGCGATTGTTGCTGACGTTAAAGCAAATGCCAAGACTGTAGAAAGCAAAGAAGCCATAGCTCAGGTTGCTTCGATTTCCGCTTCCGATACAACGATCGGCAGTCTGATTGCCGAGGCTATGGAAAAGGTCGGCAAAGACGGTGTTATCACTGTTGAAGAAGCCAAAGGCATGACCACTGAACTGGAAGTTGTTGAAGGAATGCAGTTTGACCGCGGGTATGTTTCCGCCTATATGATCACCGATACCGATAAAATGGAAGCTATCTTAAACGATCCGTTCATTCTGATCACCGACAAGAAGATCAGTGCGATTGCAGATATCCTTCCTGTTCTGGAAAAAGTAGTTCAGGCTGGCAGACCGCTCCTGATCATCGCTGAAGATCTGGAAGGCGAAGCTATGGCTACCCTGATTGTCAATAAACTCCGCGGAACCTTTACGGCCGTAGGCGTTAAGGCTCCCGGTTTTGGAGACCGCCGCAAAGCGATGCTCGAAGACATTGCTGTTCTGACCGGCGGACAGGTCATCACTGAAGACCTCGGCCTCAAACTGGAAAATACTTCGCTGGATATGCTCGGACGCTGTCGTCAGGTCAAAATAACCAAGGAAGAAACGACCATCGTTGATGGTAACGGCGACCAACAGGCTATCAGTGCCCGTGTTGAATCCATCAAGAAAATGATTGAAGAAACAACCTCCGACTATGACAAAGAAAAACTCCAGGAACGTCTGGCTAAACTGGCCGGCGGCGTTGCTGTCATCCAGGTTGGAGCGGCTACCGAAACTGAAATGAAAGAAAAGAAACTGCGCATTGAGGACGCTCTGGCAGCTACTCGCGCCGCAGTCGAAGAAGGCATTGTTGCCGGCGGCGGCACAACTTATCTGGATGCAATTGCTGCACTTGATAACGTTGACGTATCCGGCGATCAGAAAACCGGAGTGGCTATTATCCGTAAAGCACTGGAAGAGCCTGTCAGACAGATTGCTAATAATGCTGGTCTCGAAGGTTCCGTCGTTGTGGAAAAAGTCCGCAACAGCTCTAGGGGCGTAGGCTTCAACGCGATGACTGAAGTTTATGAGGATATGATTGCAGCCGGTATCGTTGACCCGGCGAAAGTAACCCGTTCGGCTCTGCAGCACGCAGCTTCGATCTCCGCTATGCTCTTAACCACAGAGTGCCTCGTCTGCGACCTGCCTGAGAAAGAAAATCCGGCAGCTGCCATGGGCGGCATGGGTGGTATGGGCGGCATGGGTGGCATGATGTAAGAAAACGCCAAGATGCTTTGGAATATCAAGGCGTTAGGGATACGAATATAACTTGTGCCAACAATTTGCTAACATTGGGAGGATAAAAATGTTCTCCTGAGATAATACGGGAGTAAAATAAATCTTTCGGTTAGAGGTTTCTCATTAGTTTGCTGAACTTTTGGGAGGCCTCTTTCTTTTTATGCCTTATCATAAATGGTTAATCAGTCTCATAAAATAAAATTGTGAACAAAAAATCTATAAGGAATTTTCCCTATAGATGGGTAAAGCAACCATATTGCTTGGTGTAAAAAGTAGTTTGATTTGTAGGCGGCTACTTTTTACACATAAGGCTAGATCTAGGCAAGTTTTTAATTAGATACATAGTTTAATTATTTGGATAATCAAAGCGATCAGGCTTACAAGAAGGGAACAGGAACCAAAAATGATCATCATTGTCTGATAGAGTTTTGTCATAGTCCAATTCCTCCTCTCAAGAAGAATTGGTTGCTTTACCTTTAGAAATTTATTATTCTAAATATATTTGTAGTAGTATATATGCTAGTTATACAAGTTTAGACTTAAAATGTTTGTCTTAAGAATTAAGTAGACTGCCCGAGATGGATGGTCTTTTTAGAGAGTTCGGTGAACGTCTTTGGGTATCTTCGTTGTTTTCGGGGACAGGTCAGGAATGGCCAAATAATCTTTCCTCGCAAAAAAACTTTGCAGAGGAACTTGGCCTACTAATTTAGTCATATAAAAAGCGGGAGGGCACCTTAAATACTTATTTGGTTAAAAATGGAAGAATAGAATATGCTCAAAAAATCTCCTCTGAAAATATTTTATCGAAAGAGGAGGTTATCTTTTATGGTGAAAACTGCGAAAAGCCCGCCAAACCATAATCATGGAAGTTCAACGCATACATCCTGCGATTACGGGCATTCTCATCAATGCTTGGATATTTCGGGAATAGCTATTCCAACCGGTGATAGTCATGTTCATCATTCAGAAAATTTTGTTTTGTATGAGCATGGACATACGCATTACTACAAAGCTGTTTCGAGCGCTTCAATTCCGCTAAAGAATGGATGGCATGCGCATAATTGGGATTTCTACACGACCGTAGACAACGGCCACCGACATCAAATTTCCGGTGTGGATATGGCGGCTCCCGGCATTTGATCCATTGATTTCGAATTTGCCAATATGCAATCGTATAATCAATAATTCAGCTTAAACAGGAATTACCAGTAATACCTTGATTTAGCCGGTCATAATATTAAGTAAGAACTCCGCCAGGAGGGCAAGGCATGAAAAAGAAAATTATTGTTGGTTCCATCATCATTTTTTTGTTCGTCATTGGAGGAATGATTACCATAATGCGTCAGCCCGATCCGCAGCAGCTGGTTATCCTGGGCCTGGAAAACCTGAACAAAGCCAATTCATTTTCTTATGCTTTAACGCAGCAGCAGACAGTGGATGGCAAAGCGCGGTTACTGACGAGGATTACCGGCTATAAGAGCGGTGAAAACATTCAGATTCAGGGTCAGCTGGCGGGAAGCAAAGTTGAAATGATTAAGGTGGGTGATGTTCTCTACAACAAGGACCCTTTCAGCAAAGCGTGGGTAAAATTCAGCGATGTATCAGTTGCCCAAAAAGTCTTTCTGGTGGAGCTTAACCCTTTGGCCAGTCTGCAGTTGAAAGAGATCGGTGAGGTGATGCTTAAAGGAGAGAAAGAACTAAACAGCAAGAAATGCTGGGTATGCACGCTAAAACCAAGTGTACAGAATCAGATGATGGAAACCCTATGGACCAGTTTTGAGTACACGCTCTATATCACCAGAAGCACCAAAACTGTAACGCAGGTTGAAGTGAGAGCGCAAAACAAAGAAACCGGAGAACCGATGACCCTGATCCTGGAATTTAAGGATATCGGAAGAAAGATTTCAATCCAGCCGCCTGAAACGGCAGAGTAAATGTTTGGCTTCATAAAAGAAGGTACTGCAAAAACGCTGTTCGTATGCAGTTTTTGCAGTACCTTCTTTTTTATCCTATTCAACTTGTGATATAATTCAGTGGTAATAGCTTAATGGAGTGGTAGAAATGGAAAGAAAGATTGCGAAGGTGCTGATAACCGAGGAACAGCTAAAAAAAAGGGTGGCCGAACTGGGTGAACAGATTACCAACGAATATTTTGGCAAGGATCTTCTGACCATTGGTATTTTTAAAGGGGCTGTGCCTTTTTTTGCAGATTTGATCCGACAAATCAGAATTCCGTTGAGATATGATTTTATGGCCGTTTCAAGCTATGGGAGCTCCAACCGTTCTTCAGGAGCCGTCAGACTGCTGAAGGATCTGGAAACCAGTGTCGAAGACAAACACGTCCTGATTGTTGAGGATATTGTTGATACAGGGCTTACGCTGAAATACTTGAAGGAAAACCTTCTCAGGAGACAACCCTTAAGCCTCAAGATTGTCACGCTTCTGGACAAGCCGGAGCGGAGACAGGTCGATATTCAGCCTGATTACAATGGCTTTGTGATACCAAATGAGTTTGCAGTCGGCTATGGGCTTGATTATGACGAAATGTACAGGAACCTAACGTATATTGGCGTTTTGAAGCCCGAGGTTTATGAGAAATAAAATCAAAAGAGATTGCTCCATTTTACTGCCAGTTAAGAAAAATCATATCATAATTCTCAGTACTGAAATGTTGAAAGGATGATGCAAATGGAACATGAACTGGTGTTGGTTCTTGACTTTGGTGGACAGTATAATCAGCTGATTGCGCGCCGGGTCAGAGAAGCAAAAGTATATTCAGAGATGATTTCATATAAGACCCCTATAGAAAAGATTAAAGCCATGGCCCCGAAAGGAATTATTTTCTCGGGAGGTCCTGCCAGTGTTAATCAGGAGGGCGCGCCTTTCATTGATCCTGCAATCTATGAACTGGGGATACCGATCCTCGGAATCTGTTATGGCATGCAGCTGATGACCGTACAGCTTGGCGGACGTGTGGAGAGACCACAGGCCCATGAATATGGGAAAACAGAAATCACGATTGAATATAATGAAGGGGTCTGGCACGGACTCAAAGGTGCTCGTCAGTGTTGGATGAGTCATGGGGACTCAGTTCTGGAACTGCCTGCCGGTTTCATCCGGGCTGCCTTTACTCCCAATACGCCGGTTGCGGGAATCTACTGTCCGGAAAAGAACTTTTACGGCGTTCAATTTCATCCGGAAGTCAAACATACCCCGGAAGGACAGGCAATGCTTGAAAACTTCCTGTACAGGGTATGCGGCTGCCAAGGCAACTGGACCATGGAATCCTTTATTGAATCCCAGGTACAGGAGATCAGGAAGAGAGTCGGAGATAAAAAGGTCTTATGCGCGTTAAGCGGCGGGGTCGATTCTTCTGTCGCCGCAGTACTTGTTCATAGAGCGATCGGGGATCAGCTAACCTGTATTTATGTCGATCATGGATTTATGCGCAAGAATGAATCGGAGCAGGTCAAGGATACGTTTATTGGAAAGTTTCACCTGAATCTGGATTTCGTCGATGCTTCGGAACGTTTTATGGCTAAGGTGAAAGGAATTTCCGAACCGGAAGAAAAACGCAAACGGATTGGCAATGAATTTATCAGGCTGTTCGAAGATGAAGCCCGTAAGTTAGGCCAGATTGATTTTCTGGTACAGGGTACGCTTTATCCGGATATTGTAGAAAGCGGCACCGAAACAGCTGAAACCATTAAAACGCACCACAATGTTGGCGGGCTGCCTGAAGATATGCAGTTTGAACTGATTGAACCTTTACGGATGCTTTTCAAGGATGAAGTCCGGGAAGTCGGACTGGAACTTGGCTTGCCGGAAGAGATTGTCTGGCGCCAGCCATTCCCAGGCCCGGGGCTTGCAATCCGTATCATCGGCGAAATCACGCCGGAAAAGCTGGATTATTTAAGAGAAGCGGATGCAATTGTCAGGGAAGAGATTATTAAAGCCGGACTCCACATGGAGGTATGGCAATACTTTGCGGTGTTGCCCTCTATCCGTAGTGTCGGCGTGATGGGAGATGGACGCACGTACGGTTATCCCATCGTCTTAAGGGCGGTCACGAGTGACGATGCGATGACGGCCGACTGGGCAAAGCTGCCGTACGAACTGCTCGAAGTCATCTCGAACAGGATCGTCAATGAAGTCCACGGTGTGAACCGCGTGGTTTATGACATTACCTCTAAACCCCCCGGAACGATTGAGTGGGAATAATGGCGCGAAGTCCAGGAAGCCTTGAGAATACTGATTATTTTAAAGGGCGAAATCAGTGTTGATGCTGATTTGATACTAACTTCGTAACCACCTACAAATTACAGAAGGATAAAACGTCCTCTGGAAACGACGAATTTCCAGAGGACGTTTTTATGTTTTTCTCCAATTTTTCTTGGGCTGGAATTTGCAGCAATCATCAGTGGTGTCAGGCCAGTTGAGTTTCCACTCGGCATATTCTTCTTGGGTGATTTTGCCGTCTGATAATTCCTGTTTTCGGAGATTCCATCACAATTGTGTTTAATATGCAAATAAGCGAGGACGGTCACTCTGACTGTCCTCGCTTATTTGCAAAAGTCAGAAGATTACAGATGCAACGCAACGAAGAAACCTTCCCAGTTGCGAACACGAGATTGCGGGCCTGTGCGCAGTCCCCGACCGTAGCAAAATCATCCGTTAGTATCCAAGCAAGCGAAAGGAGAATAGAATATGCTCCCGTTCCTCTGGGTCATCCAGATTAAAACGGTACAATTCATTGATTTTTTCAAGGCGGTATACAGCAGTGTTGCGGTGGATAAACAGCTGCTGAGCCGTCAATAAATAACTGCGCTCAGACTGCAGGTAGTTGCGCAGCGTCAGGCTATACGACGTCCCATATTTGTCGTCGTAATCCTTTAGGTACCGGACCCCAGGATGGACGCAATGGCGGCAGAAATCCCTGTCCGGTTCGAAAACGAGCACATCGATCGCGCAGTCGCGAAAGTGTGTCAAGCTTTTGTTTTGTTCAATTCCTCGTTTTACCGCGATTGATGCCTGCCTGTGGTAAATCGCCACCTCTCCAAGGTTGACAAATTGGGGGCTCACACCTACAAATAACGGGATCGCACCAGGAATTGTCGATAACAGCTGGTCCTCTGCAAATGCGTCCGCCTGATGACAGAAAACGAGCTGTTCCTGAAAAATAAGACCGATCGTCTTTTTAAAGCACTCGCTCAGGCCACTGAGATACGTCATAAGGTTGCCGTTCGTTGGCGCTCCGTTTATTTTGCAAATGGTCACCTGATAAGAGACATCCTCATCCCAATCCATCAGTGCAATGAGCTTTTTTTGGTTGTATTCCGCCAGGCTCCCTGAGGACAAGGCTTCGAATATGATCGACTGTGCGAAATTAATGAAAGTGCTGCCAGTCGTGTTCTGAGCGATCGAGGCAAGCGCAGCTTCGATCGTTTTGGCCAGGCATAGCTCACGCGGCGTGATCGGGTGATTCATGCATAACACGCATTGCCCAATCAGGTTGTCGTCTTTATCGCAGTAGCTGACCATGATTCCGTAGGAGTAAGGCGCAGCCACGGGTTCCTCATATACGAGTCGATTATGCCGAACGGGAATCAGCTTTATGGAATTGCTGGAATTCATCATGTGTATGGATTTTAGGGAGGACTTGTTCAATTGGATATACTCGTCCCAAAACTGGTTGATTTCACCGGGTTTATAGTTTTTGGAATATGCAATGAGATTCAGCTTCAGGTCTACAATTAAGATCGGGCCAATCAGGTTGTTGCAGGCGTCCACTATGCGCTGCTCGGGATGCTCCAGCTGCGCGCTCTCAAAAACCATACTTTCCCAATTGTTATAAAACTCAAAGCAATCGATGATCTTGCTGGATATCTCGTCCATATCCAAGGACCGTAAACTGATGACGTCGTTGCCATGTGTCAGCAAAACTTCTTCGGACGTATTCCCGCTCAAAAAATCCTTTGCCCTGCCGATATAGATATGCCGACGGCCCTTCGGGGCAAAACTGGACAAAAACTGCATTCCCTCGATTTCATCAGCGCCGCCAGTCACGGTCAGAATGGGGTCATATTCCTTCAGCCATTGTGCGAGCATCCAAATATTCAGTTTCATACAGCCTCCCGATATTCACTGTACGCGCGATACAGTTTCTTAAATGAAAGACACCTCAACAATTGTCGTTTCGATATATAGCATATAAGCCAACACCGGGTTATTATTAAATTATACTGAATATCCGCATTTTTCACAAGTTGGCATTGATGATCAATTATTGAGGTCGACCGGATATAAAGTAAAAGACATTTTTTCGGGCTGTGTCTGCTGTTCATTGGCAAATGATCTCATTTCGGGGATTCGGGAAATACAAAATGAACTTGATCCTGAATGGCTTATCATTGAAACAACTGGTGTCGCTTTTCCGAGTAATGTCTCGGAGGCCCTACCTACACACCTTAGAGTTAATGCTCAGATTACTGTAATCATTGATGCAGGCCGCTGGCAGCGGCTGCGCATTCCGTTGGAGAATCTGATTATTGGTCAGCTGAGCGCGCATATACAGTACTTATAAACAAAACGGATCTTGTGAGTCCGGAAGAAGCGGAAGCGGTGGAGAAAGACGCGCGTGAAATCAATGGAAATGCGATTTATTATTGCGTAAGTGGTATAGAGGAAATTGGTGCTAATATTTTACAGGTAATGCTGGATGGCGAATCATAACGTCATGCAGCAAACATATTAGACTTGCAGGAAAAAAATTGCCTGAAAAATCAAAGGAGGAATGACATATTTCGAAAATCAGCGATATCGCTCTAGCCGTCGAATTTGGGAAACAGAGAATTGTCGATGCCGTTAACGCACTCACTGTCTCCGTTAACGCTTCACCTATTATCCGTGTGATTTAGACGAAAAGGTACTCGAAACTCTGATCGACAATAGAATTAATATGACGGAGGGAAAATTATGATGACCCCAAAACAGAATGCGCTGGAATCTATCTACGGCGGAAAGCCGGAATATGTGCCGCTTTCTCACGAAGATGTTCAATTAGCCGGTATGGCTTCTCTTGATCAGGAAGCGCCGTTAATGAGAAATGGTACTGATATTTTTGGCGTTCCTTGGGTAGCAACGAAAGAAGGCAGTATACCAAAGCCAGGATTTATGTTGTTTGACGACGTTAGAGAATGGGAAAAACACGTAAAAATCCCTGATGTCGCCTCTATGGACTTTAAGGCTATGGCTGAAGCGGAAAAAAATAGGAGGCCGCCGAGTGGCGGGGAAGAGAAACTCGTTGAAATTATGGATGGCTTAGGACCATTTCAGCGGCTGGTGTCTTTTATGACCTTTGAAGAAGCACTTTGCGCTCTTGTGATGGAACCGCAGGCGTGCATGGACTTTTTTGAAGCCGTTACCGAATATAAGATCGCCTATATTAACAAATTAATCGATGCTTACAACCCGGATATTTATTGTCTTGGAGATGACAATGCTACAGCGCGCGGATTGTTCATGTCCCCGGAGACATTTAGAAAGCTTATAAAACCTTATTGGGCAAGAATGGCGGAGGCTGTGACGAAGCGAGGCGTGCTTTTCAATATTCATGACTGCGGGAAATGCGAAGAGATTATTCCGGATATGGTCGAAATAGGTGTGAGAGTCTGGCAGTCTGCGCAGCCAATGAATGATCTGGCCGGGATTCTTGATAAATACCGGGGACAGCTTGCAATTGAAGGCGGTTGGGATTCGTCGGGACCCCCGTCCTATATTGGCGCAGACGAAGAGATGATCCGCGCTGAGGTTAGGCGTTGCTTGACTGAGTACAAAAAACCAGGATTTTTCTTATGGCCTTCAATTATTAACGAACGTGGCAACAGCGTCTTCGTTGGGGATGATCGATTGGGCGCATTGAGGGATGAGTGGCTTAAATACCGTATGTTCTAAAGATTGCTGACAGCTAACAAGAATTACATTGAAATATATGTAACAATAAAATGGAGGGAAAATTATGCTATCAGAAAAAGAAAAGAAAAGTCCGTTTATCGTCGCATTTGCAATTATGTCGGTATATGTCATTACCATGTCGGCCGGTAATGTTTCGGCAGCACTGGCCAGTATCTCGGCGGCGTTTCCCAACGTGCCCATGTCGACAATAGCCTTAATATCAACGTTGCCGTCTTTGCTGATGATTCCGGCATCATTGATCGCTGGTGCGTTGGCAGGGAATAAAGTTAAATACAAAACTATAATAATCATTGGTATGTTATTTTATCTTGTAGGCGGTCTTGCGCCTGTATTTGCAAATAGTATGACCGTCATTCTGATCGAAAGGGCTATATTCGGTATAGGCTTCGGCTTCATTACACCTATGGGCAATGCGCTTGTTCTCAGTGTCTACGAGGGTAACAAAAGAGCAACCATGTTGGGAATCGGATCAATGGTCATGAATTTGGGCGCGATCGTCATGCAGTTTGCGGGCGGCGCACTGGCTGAAATCGGCTGGCAATACAGTTTCTATTCACACGCGTTGGGTATTCTTTCTTTGATCCTTGTTCTGATCTTCCTGACAGAACCGCCCAAGGTTGAACAGCCTGCGGGAGCGGAGAAACCAAAGGTCAGAATTCGCGGAGGCATTTTGCTGACAGCATTATTACTCGGCATCTATATCATTTTAATATTCCCGTCCGCCATCCTCATATCCGGATTTCTGCAAAAGAATAATTTAGGCGGTCCTGCTGTTGCCGGTATGGTGCTGTCGGTATTCACCCTGGGCGGTATGGGTGGCGGCTTTGTTTATGGTCCTTTGTTCAAAGCCATTAAGAAATATGTCGTGGCGTTAGGCTTGCTGCTCGGTGCGGTTGGTTATGCGCTGGTCATCTATTCCGGAAATATCGTTATCGTTACGATAGGCATGGGTATAGTCGGCGCTTCATTCTCTATCGTATTGCCGGCCTGTTATATGATCGCCGGCATGATTGCCAGTCCCCAGGAAGTCGCGCTCAGTACATCTGTCTTGTTGGCTGCCGTCAATATCTTTGCTTTCTTTTCAGGTTACTTTATCTCTTTTGTCGGTGCTGTTACCGGAGATATGCTTGCGATGCCGATGGTATGGTGCATGATTGGACTTGCAGTAGCGAGTATTGTATTTATCTTTGTCAATCCTTTGCCGAAACCGAAGCATGCGACAGTAAACGAATAGTTACTGACTAAAACGCGGAAACAACCTTCATAGATTTGCCAGAGGTATGCCATACCCCTGGCAAATCTAAAGCAACAGAATTGGTAAGAAAGAAGGTTTTGTTATGATCTATTTTTCAGAAAAGTATGTTGAAATATCTTGGGATGAAGTTAATCGTGCTGTTGTAGTAATATTTAAGGGTTATATGAGCAGCGAGCAGCTCAGGGAAGCATTCGAAAAAACCATAGAATGTGGCTTAAAGTACCGAGCAAAAAAATGTTTAACAGATAACAGAAATTTTACAACAATAAGACCAGACGACCAAAAATGGCTGGAAGAAGTTTACATTCCCGAAGCAGCCAGAGCCGGGTTTACTAAGATAGCACAAATTTTACCTCAAAATATTATACAGAAGCAAGTTTTAAACAAATTGGGAACATATACCAAGTCTTTAATCGATTTTCATTATTGTGCAAGCTTTGAGGAAGCTGCTGCTTGGCTAAAAAAGCAGTAATAATGGTGATCATAGAACCGGCATGAGGGTTCTATGGAGCTGATATCGTTCTTATCATGGGAATAACGCCCCGGAATCATCAATTCCGGGGCGTCATACAGTTATTACCAAGAGTTTTGTTTCTACGGATTTTTGCGGTTTAATACACTTTAGCTCATTTTACTCAATCGTTCGATCCGATAAGACATTAGAATATGAAGCCTGATATCGGGAGAATCCAAATCCAGCCCTGTTAACTCGCTGATTCTTTCAATTCTGTATAAGAGATAGTTACGGTGGATAAAAAGTTTCTCTGCTGTTTTAACATAATTTCTTTCGCATTGGAGATATGTTTCCAATGTTAGAAGCTTTATTTAAGTGGATTTGCGTTTTTTAAAGGTATTTTTGAGTTGAGGAACACAACCAGCTAACCCCTTGCAAACACAAGAGAACAAAAATCCCGCCTCTAATCTAATGGAGGTGGGATTCATTGTATTATCTGTGCAGATGATGTGGAGCAGGATACGGGAATCGAACCCGCGTGCTGAAGCTGATGGCTTCAATGATCTCTAGGAACCTCGACAACTAACGACAAACCGATAATTTCACTGCACACCTCTCATTCTACTAAGCCTAGCTCTTATTACATCAGCGTTCGGAACACCAGATTATTCACATCGCCGGCTTGCAGAAAATCTCCGTCGGCATGTGCTAGGCCCGTCTTGCCAGAATGAGAAAGGGACGTTATAATGCTATATAGTGTATACATAAGCTGTTGTCTCAGTATTTTGATGTGTGTATACCAACACTTTTACCGACTGTGAACATAGCGTTGCCATAACGATTGCTGAATCTAAAGTATGCGAGCATAGTATAAATATTGCTACTAATGATACTATTTTGATACTGAAAATTCCAGAAGCGAAAAATAATCCGGATAGAACAAAGAAAAAAGCAGCTTAAGTTAAATAGAAGTTAAACAAATATGTTTAGTAATTAGAAAAACTTGTCGAGTGGGAATAAACGGAAAGCCTATAGGTGATATCAGTAAGCCATGGTATATTAATATTGAAGCCACCAACTCTAATCGCTAACAAGGTAGGTTTTATGGGTATATCAGAAAGTATAATTATTTTCTGGTATATCTAAGTGCAACTAAGCAGCCGCCAAAGACTTGGCATCAGCCAAGTTTTCTTTATAAAAAGGGGTGAATGTCATGAGAATCACGATTTTACCCAAAAGCAAGTCCGGCAGAAAATCCTTCATTCTGGTGATTGTCAGCTGGATTTTGTTTGTCGTGGGTTCCGTACTTCCATACAAGGAAGGGTACTCCGGCTTAGAACTGATCTCGCATAATCCCCTGCAGGTTGTCATTACCGTTCTGATCTTTGCCGCGGGCATCGCAGCGGCCGTTATTGGACTGAAGGCTGTTATCAGGAACAAAGAACGGTCGATCCTGGTTTTTCTGGTGATTCTGATTGGCGTGAATTATATCCTGAGTTTTTGGGGCGTCGCTGTGAACGTGTTTTTTAGCTAAACATCTCTTTTAAAAGTTAAGTTCTATAGTTAAACAGCTAAATGATAAACAGCTTATTTATCAATGATTAAAAACGATCAAAATAATTTTTGAGCATATACAATAATAAGGTCGAAGGTATTAAGTGACAGGAAGGGACGATCATATGAAGACAAAGTTATGGCCCCAATCCCGTTCCGGCCGATGGTCGGCTGGACTGAGCATTGCTTTTATTGTATTGATCATGCTGAAAATGATGGGCGCACTGCCTTTGCCGACGTTTGCAGTAGCTGCATTGGGATTAGCAGGCTTTATTGCCGGAATTGCGGCAATTGTTGGGAGAAAGGAAAGAGCGATCCTGGTGTTTCTGCCAATACTCGTAGGATTGCTGATTATCTCCTGGACTGTGGCTGAGATTGTTTATCCGCATTAGGCCTTTAATTAATTCCAACATTAAAAAGGTGGTACTGTCTTGATCGGAAATATTATCATTTCTTTCATTGTGCTGCTGTATGGTTTGGTCATCGGCAGTTTTCTGAATGTGTGCATTTACCGGATTCCAATAGGAAAAAGCGTTGTCAGTGGCAGATCCTATTGCCCGCACTGTGATACGCTGATTCCGTGGTATCTGAACATCCCTGTTTTCAGCTACTTCTTTCTGCGGGGGCGCTGCAAAAACTGCCGGGGCCCGATCTCCCCGGTCTATCCCGCAGTCGAACTGCTGAACGGGGTCTTGTACCTGATTGTCTGGTTTACCAATGGACTGAGCCTGGAAAGTGTTTTTCTGGCAATGCTTTTGTCTGTGCTGATTGTCGTGTCGTTTATTGACTGGCAGAAAAGGGTGATTCCGAATAAGCTGGTCGTTTTTTTGTTGGGATTAAGTGTTTTGCACGGCGTTTATCAGAGCGTGTATTTTGGAGCTGTGTGGTATACTTGGGTCATTGGTTTTTTTGCGGCTTCCGTACCGCTTTTTCTTCTGAGCTTGTTTTTCCCCGATGGCCTAGGCGGAGGAGATATCAAGCTGATGGCTGCAGCAGGGCTTTTTATGGGCCCGCCGGTGCTGTTGGCGTTGTTCCTTGGTTCGTTGTATGCAGGTCTTACTGCGCTGTTACTGATCACAGTCAAAAAAAGATCGCCGAAATCAGAGATTCCTTTCGGACCGTTTCTGTCCCTCGGAATATTTACCGCAATGATCTTTGGAGAGCAGATCTTTCTATCCGCTGTGTCAGTATAATGGGAAATAGACGGAATACGGATAGTATATGAGTAATACGTTCTATAATAATGTAAGTAATTTGAGAATGACGATATGAGTAATGAAGAAAACAAGATAATGGCTGACCAGAAATGCAATGAACATGCAGAAGTTCATTGCATTATTTTATGCCCGCGCTCTTGTCTGAATAAATCTATGCTATTTTTCCAAACTATTACTGAATAGTTCTTTGCCCTGAAAATAACCACGTCTTGAAACGATCAGAAAAATCATTGCTGTTATCGGAAAGGATCGTGTACCTGCTATGACTAAGCCACAGGCAATCGATGTTATGGAACCAACCAATGAAAATCTGCCCAGAGAAAAATTCGAGGAACTGGAAGCTTTTATTAACAGTTTACCAACAACGAAAAGCGCTCTGATTGAAATCTTACATAAGGCCCAGAATATTTTCGGTTATTTACCGAGGGATGTACAACTTTTTATTGCCCGGAAATTAGGAATTTCGGGAGCGGAAGTATTCGGAGTCGTCAGCTTTTATTCCTACTTTACAACCAAGCCAAGGGGAAAACATACGATCAGTGTCTGTATGGGGACTGCTTGCTTTGTTAAAGGGGCGGATAAAATTATGGAAAGACTGAAAGAAAAGCTTGGTATTGAATCCAATGAAATTACACCTGACGGTCTTTTCGGTCTGAAAGATGTTCGTTGCATCGGCACTTGCGGCATGGCTCCCGTTATGATGATTGATGACAAAGTATTTGGCCGGGTGAGAGAAGAGGACCTGGATACCATCCTCGAATCATACCGCCGGAAGGAGATACAGGTATGAAGGTTGGTTCGTTGGAGGACTTAAGAAGAATTAAAGAAGAATACCAAAAAAATATAAATATAGGACAAGGCGGCCAAAAGCCGGAAGGACAAATCAAAATTCTTGTGGGGATGGGCACCTGCGGCATCTCATCAGGTTCAAGGGAGACCTACAATACTTTTTTGGATGAGATCACTGCCCAGAACATAACCAATGCTAAAGTTGTTCCAGTTGGTTGCATTGGCTGCTGTCACTCGGAACCAACTGTTCAGGTAAATAAACAGGGCGAACAACCGGTTCTCTATGGCAATGTAACCAAAGACAAGGTTCTGGAAATTATGGAGCAGCATATTAAACACGGCAAAGCAGTTGAAAATCTCTCATTGGAAATAAACTTTGACCGGGTGTAGAAGCGGGCGCAGATTACAAAGTACGTAAATTTGTTTGGAGGCTATGATGTCAGAAACAGCAAAAAATCCGAAACAGTACCGAATTGCCCTGCGCAATTGCGGTCTGATTAACCCGGAAAATATCTTGGATTATATTGCGGTCGGAGGCTATGAGGCCTTGGGAAGAGTGCTGACAACAATGTCCCAGGATCAGGTCATAGACGAAATAAAAAAATCCGGGCTGCGAGGCCGCGGCGGCGGAGGATTCCCCACAGGTCTCAAATGGGAAATTACAAAGAATCAAGAAAACAAGGACAAATATATTATTTGCAATGCAGACGAAGGTGACCCCGGGGCCTTCATGGACCGGAGCATCCTGGAGGGCGATCCTCATTCCGTTTTAGAGGCCATGGTGATCGGTGGCTATGCGATTGGCGCCGCCACTGGATTCATTTACATTCGGGCCGAATACCCGTTGGCAATTTCTAGGCTACAAATTGCTTTGCGGCAGGCCCGAGAATTGGGCTTCCTGGGCGAAAATATTTTCAACACGTCTTTTTCCTTTGATATCCAGTTGAAATATGGAGCCGGGGCTTTTGTCTGCGGGGAAGAAACAGCGCTCATTAACTCCTGTGAAGGAAAACGCGGTGAGCCAAATTTTAAACCGCCTTATCCTGCGGAAGAAGGATATTGGGGCTGTCCGACCTGTGTAAACAATGTGGAGACGTTTGCCAATATTTCTCCGATTATCCTCAAAGGGAGCAGTTGGTTCGCTTCCATTGGCACTGAGAAAAGTAAAGGGACCAAGGTTTTTGCGCTGGTCGGTAAAGTCAAGAATGTTGGCCTGGTCGAAGTCCCCATGGGAACAACCTTACGAGAAATTATCTTTCAAATTGGCGGAGGTATCCCCAACGGCCACAAATTCAAAGCCGTTCAAACAGGGGGACCGTCCGGAGGCGTGATCCCGGAGAAACACCTGGACATTCCTTTAGACTATGATAACCTGCTCAGTATCGGTTCCATGATGGGATCAGGGGGCATGATCATCATGGATGAAACCGATAATATGGTCAATATCGCCAAGTTTTACCTGGAGTTTACGATGGATGAATCCTGTGGCCGCTGCACCCCCTGCCGGATCGGTACCAAGCGGTTATATGAAAAGCTGAATCTAATTACCCGCCGCAAAGGAACGATGGCGGATTTAGATGCCATCAAACAGCTCGCTTACATGGTTAAAGGTAGTTCGCTCTGCGGGCTTGGTCAGACTGCGCCCAGCCCGGTCATCAGTACCATGAAATATTTTTGGGACGAATACCTGGCCCTGATCAAAGACATCGACCATCCTCGAGGGGAAGGCCATTATCAAGCAAAGAATAAAATTGGTCTGAAATCATAAGGAGGCTAACCATGACCCACGTTCAACAAACGCATCCTGCTAAAAAAATGATTGATTTTAAAATTAATCATCAATATCTACGGGTCCCTGAAGGCATCACCATTTTGGAAGCCGCCCATAAAGCAAGAGTTCGGATTCCAACTTTATGTCATCTGGATTTGCATGATATCAAAATGGTCAATCAGACGGCTTCCTGCAGGGTCTGCATGGTTGAGCTAATCGATGAGAAGACAAACCGGAATAAACTTGTCCCGGCGTGCGTAACCACCATTACGGATGGAATGGAAGTACTCACGCATACGCTTACAGCAATTACAGCCAGAAGAATGGCGGTTGAACTCCTGTTATCGAATCATCCCAATGAATGCTTTACCTGTCCCAAAAACGGAGAATGTGAGCTTCAGGCCTTAGCCGCAGAATTAGGGGTCCGGCATATCCGCTGGGAAGGTGAACGGATGAATTATCCGAAGGACGTATCCAGTGAGGCGATCGTCAAAGACGCCAACAAGTGCATTTACTGCCGGCGTTGTGAAACGATGTGCAATAAGGTCCAAACCTGCGGTATCCTGTCAGGGATCGGCCGCGGATTTGAAGCCTTCGTTGGCCCTGCCTTTAATATTCCGATGGTAGAGTCTTCTTGTACTTACTGCGGGCAATGTGTTCAGGTATGCCCTACAGCAGCGCTTACGGAAATTAATCATACCGATAAAGTATGGGAAGCTTTAAATGATCCGGATAAATATGTGATTGTCCAAACTGCTCCGGCTATCCGCGTAGCCATCGGAGAAATATTTGATATGGAACCGGGGACGATTGCAACCGGCCAGCTTGTAACCGCCTTAAAGCGTATCGGATTTAACGCAGTTTTCGATACGGATTTTGGAGCGGACTTGACAATTATGGAAGAAGCCTCAGAACTGATCTACCGTCTGCAGAACAATAAAACACTTCCGATACTCACGAGCTGCTGTCCGGCCTGGGTCAAATTTATTGAGCATCAGTTCCCTGAATTGTTGGAAGTGCCTTCCACCTGCAAGTCACCGCATATTATGTTCGGTACAATCGTTAAAACTTATTATGCCGAGAAGAATGGCATTGACCCGGACAATATTGTAGTGGTCTCCGTCATGCCCTGTATAGCCAAGAAAGCTGAGGCCAAGCGTCCGGAACTAACTAAGGATGAGCATAATAACGTCGATATTGTCGTCACGACCCGGGAACTTGGCCTAATGATCAAAGAAGCCGGTCTGGATTTTATCAATCTGCCTTCGAGTGAATATGACAAACCATTGGGTGAAACCACAGGTGCCTCAGTGATCTTCGGAACCAGCGGCGGGGTCATCGAAGCTGCGCTCCGGACAGCTTATGAGTGGCTGACCGGTGAAGAATTACAGAAAGTTGAGTTCGAGCAGCTCCGGGGAGATGGAGGCTTGCGAAAGGCCACAGTTCAAATCGGCGACAAGATGCTACGGATAGGCATTGCCAGCGGGCTCGGAAACGCCCGGACTCTGCTCGAGGAAATCAGGGACGGTAAGAATCAGTACGAAGCCATTGAAATTATGGCTTGTCCCGGAGGCTGTATTGCCGGAGGTGGGCAGCCCTACCATCACGGCAATTTTGAAATTGTCCGCAAGCGTCAGGAAGCCATCTATCAGGAAGATAAAAATAAAAAGATCAGAAAATCTCATGAGAATTCAGAAATCCAGAAAATTTATCAGGAATATCTGGGACAGCCTTTCAGTGACACTGCCCACAGATTGCTTCATACTCATTTTGAAGAGAGAGAAAGAATCTAATAGTACCGCAGCAAAATATACGCCGAGGCGATCACAATGGATAGAAGCATGAACGGAAATCCGATCAGGAAATATTTTTTGTAGCTGATCGTATAGCCGTTTTTTTCGGCAATCCCTGAGACAATGACGTTGGCCGAGGCACCGACAATGGTGCCGTTTCCGCCCAGGCAGGCGCCCAGAGCCAGAGACCACCACAGCGGCTGGAGTTGTTCCGGTGTCAGCCCACCGAGGACCCCGATTTTTTGAATCAACGGGATCATGGTGGCCACGAATGGAATATTATCGACGAAAGCTGAAAAAATAGCGGAAAGCCAGACAATCAGCATCGCCATGACGACCGGCACACCGCCGGTAAGCCCAAGGCTCCATTCAGCAATCTTGTCCAGGACGCCGACTTCGACCAATCCTCCGACTAAAACGAATAATCCAGTAAAGAAGAAGATCGTCGGCCATTCAATCGCCAGAAATACTTCTTCCGGTTCCTCGTGGCTCAGCACCATGAGCAGCATGCCTCCGGCCAGTGCAATCGTAGCGGTCTCAACATGGATGACGGCGTGCAGCATAAAACCGACAATGGTCAGAGAGAGTACGGCCAGGCTTCTTTTGAGCTGGGCCCAGTCTTTAATATAGTCGTATTCATTTTGCGACAGCAGCAGGGTGATGGATTCCTTGTCGGTCTTTAGCTTTTGGCGATAAAGAAAATAAAAGCCCAATAGGGTAACAGCCAAGATCACAATCGCCACAGGTGCCAGGTTCACCATGAAATCCATAAAAGTAAGCTCTGCCGGTCCGGCAATCATGATATTCGGCGGATCACCGATCAGGGTCGCGGTTCCCCCGATGTTGCTGGCTAGAATCTGGGTAATCAAAAAAGGTATTGGGTTTAATTTCAAGGTTTCAGCAATCACAATGGAAACCGGAACGACCAGCAAAACAGTCGTCACGTTATCCAGAAAAGCCGATAAAACGGCAGTCAGTATAGCCAAAGAGATCAGCAGTCTGATTGGATTGCCTTTGACTTTCTTGGCGACCCAAATAGCCAGAAAGCCGAAGACACCGGAACGTCTGGTCAGATCGACAATGATCATCATGCCGATAAGTAAGCCCAGCGTATTCCAGTCGATGTGTTCCACAGCAGTTTCCTGCGGGAATACACCCAAAAGAATCAGGAGACAGGCACCGAGGGCCGCGGCGACAGCCCGCGGGATTTTCTCCGTTACGATCAGTGCATACGTAGCTACAAAAATAACAAGGGTCAGAATCAAGGTCATGAATCGTACACCTCCATCATTAGTGTGGTCAATTTTTATTGGCCTAACCGGTTAGAATATACAAAATAGTTGAAATAAAAAGAGCAGATCCATAAAAGGAACTGCTCTCCCCTGAGAAGTTCAAAATCCTTGTAGTCTGGCAATCCTGTCAGAATATCCTGGAAATGCATTTGGATTCCATTCATTTTGTATTGCATGCATTTCAAATTCCCTGATTTAGACCCATGACTTTAGCGTCCTTCACTTTCGTGAAGTTTGCCTCAACACATTAAAAACCATATTATATTTTAATTGAAATCTAAAAAATCCTGATCAACCGGATTGTGTCTAGAAAAGAAGTATAGCATCTCCGTTCATATTTTGTAAAGATCAATTCGATCTTCTCAAATAATATTCAAAATTCTCGAGTGCCCAGGCATCATGGTACAAATTCCCTTCCCGGGATGCAGGGTCTAAAAGTGAGGCGCAATAGGCTGTTCTTTTTCCATCGGCTAGCTCTTGAAATACTTCGAGGTATTTCCATTTAGCCTTTTTGGCAAAGCTTTCGTTACTGTTGGCTTGCTTGGCCAGCATAAAGCAGGTCTTTATGCTTCTGTTCAGCGTGCAGAGGTTTTGGGCCTGACACTTGTCACAGCCGATGAACTGGGTCATATCAATTTCCACGGTCGTGACAAAGCCGACTTTGAAAGGTGTATAATGCACAATCCTTGGTGATAATTCAGCATCGCCATACCCGCATTCCTCATTCCAATAACCGATCCGGTCAATGAGCTCGGGCCGTAACCCCTGAAGACATCCCGGAATAAAATCCATGATTACATCAATGCCGGCATTTCTCAGCTGAAGATAGGACAGATCATTCTTGACCTGAGGAATGACGGGAGGGAGAAATCTCGGATAAGGGTTATCCCGCATGATTCCTAAGAGACCCACTTCCGGAAAAGCTTCAAATATTTCCATATACCTGGTCAGCCAGTTTTTGGTCTTGATATAGACATCGCTGTCAATCGTGAAGAAATACTGGTTGGGTTTTCTTTTTCTGAGGTTGTAGTTCAGGACATAGATCGGTCCCCGGTTAACCTTAAAGCGTGTTTTGGATTTAATTCTTTTGTCCTGAAGGCTTTTGATATAATTCCAGGTATTATCTTTGGAGTTGCAGTCGATGATATGCATTTCAAAATCTTCGTCCGAATCCAAAATCTTGTTTAGGTTCTGCATGGTAAGCCCGAGACGATTCAAGGTAACATAGCTGATAAAAGGAGGAGGGGAGCTACTGTCTATCGTGTTCTGTACAGAAGGTTCAATGATTTCTTCCAGGATCCCAGGATCCAGAATCTGTTGAAGGATGGTGGCGTCGTCTAATTCTTCCCAGTCAATGTTTTTTGGAACCGCCTGTTGAGAAATTTCCACAGCAGGAGTGTCAGCGGCTTCCTGAACAGGGAAGGGGCTAACGCGTTTTTGCGGGGCAGAGGTTTGGGCCTGACTAATGGCTTCGATAACAAGCTGTATCGCAGTTTTGATCAAAATAGAAGAAAGTTCCTTCATATCATCAGTCCTTTAGGTGAATGGGTCTCAACCAAATTTTTTAAATGTTTAATCGGTCGGGCAGGGACGCCGACGGCCGTGCAGTATTCCGGGATATCGTGGGTGACGGTAGCGCCAGCCCCGATGATGCTCCACCTGCCAATCTCTTTTTCGGGAATCACCACAGTTTTGGAACCGATTTCACAACCTTCATGAACCTGCACGTTTCCGGCCAGGGTGATGTCCCAGTATAAAGAGGAGTAGTCCTGGACAGCCGTATCGTGACCAATCCTGCAGCCTGGATTTAAGGCTACGTGACTGCCTATCCTGACATCCGTCGACAGAAAACTATTCCAGCAGATGATATTGCCGCAGCCCAATTGAACGGAGCGGCTTATTCGGGCAGCGGGATGAATCAGGTTGGCAAAATATAGCTGAAAACTGGACAGGCTGGCGATTAGACGGTATTTATCCGTCGGTCTGGCGATCGCACATACAATCCAGAGAGGGTGCCCTGTGTTTTTTTCGAGCCAGTCCAGGTTACCCAGAACAGGATAGTTATTGATAACCTTTCCTTGTTTGGCTGGAGTTTGGTCGATATAGCCCAGCAGGTTCCACTGCTTTTTTTCTGTATTGATATCTTCGACGAGTTCGGTAGCTTCCCGGCCAAAGCCGCCGGCTCCAAAAATGACGAGATCTTTTATGGCCAATGATCACACGCTCAATTCATTTATTGATTTTTTGTCTCAGTCTATTTGTCTTCTATTTTTCTTTTCTTATTTTTCTGATAATGCCGCCTATTTTTTGAACGTCGGACGCTGACATTCTTCCGTGAAGTGGCAGAGCCAGAACACTTTCCGCGACTTTGTTGGCTGTGGCTAGATTGTCTGCGGAGGATGAAGGAAGACCTTTAAAACACTTGAAATTGCTGCAGAGCGGGTAAAAATATTTTCGGCAAAAAATATTGAAGCTTGAAAATCGGCTATAGAGATCGTCCCGGGAGATACCGTACGCAGTCGGATCAACCCGGATAACAAAATACGGATAATTGGCTGTAATTTCTTCAGCCTCCTGGGAGACGGTTATGCCTGGGACATCAGCCAGCACTTGCCGGTACTGGTTGGTAAGATATTTCCTTTGGGCTATTTCAGCTTCCACTTCTTTTAAGAGCAAAATGCCGACAGCGGCTTGTAATTCGTTCAGTTTACCGTTTATACCGGGTTCGTCCACACTGTAGTCTTCTTTTAGACCAAAATTTCTCAAACACTTGGCTTTCTGCTGGAGGTCCTGATCCCGAAAGATAAGTGCGCCGCCTTCGACGGTGTGAAAGATTTTGGTGGCATGAAAGCTGAACATGGTGATATCTCCATAGGCGCCAATTGGCTTACCCTTTATTTTCACACCAAAAGCGTGGGCGCCGTCATAAAGTACTTTCAGGTTGTGCATTGCCGCAATCCGGTCAATCTTTTCGACCTCGCACGGATGGCCGAAAACGTGTACCGGCAGGATGGCAGTTGTTTTATCCGTAATCAGGGACTCGATACGGTCGGCGTCAATATTAAACGTGGCTTCTTCAATGTCGCAGAAGACTGGCGTAAGATGATTCCAGGCCAGCGCGTTGGCCGTAGCGGCAAAGGTAAACGGTGTCGTGATGACTTCCCCGGACAGATCCAGGGTCTTGCACGCAATTTGCAAGGCATTCGTGCCATTTGCAAAAACCGATAAATATTGGGCACCCAGGAAAGCAGTCAGTTTTCTTTCTAGTTCTTGGACCATCTTCCCGTTATTGCTGAGCTGCCTGCTTTGCCATATTATTTCGAGCATGCTGTAAGTCTCCGCCAAGTCTGGAAGCAAAGGTTCGGTAACATAGACCGGTTCAGAAAAATCATCATTGTTTAACATTTTTTTCTCCCCTGGCAAATATTCAGTTGGCTTTGGATGCATAGAACTGAAAGTTTTCGGTTGCCCAGTCAAGGTTGTAGTTTTCCTCCGCAGTGGAGTTACAGCTGAATAATGAAGTGCAGTATGGGGAACGGGCACCGCTCTGCAGATCCTTAACTGTTTCGTCAAATTTCCAGCGGTATTGTTCTCGAAATAATTTATTTTGGTTTAATTTTTCGTAGATGGTAAAACAGGTTTCTCCGGTTTTGGTCTCTCCGTTTTTTGACAGACGGCAGAAGGACTGACCGGGGCATTTGCCGCAAGTTACTTGTTGCGGGATAGAAATGTTCACGTTCATCAGAATTCCTGTTTTAAACGCTGTAAAATGATTAGCCCTTAGAAACAGCTCTCTGCTGCCAAAATTATTTTCTTCACTCCAAAAGCCAATTTTAGAGATAAGATTAGGGCTCAAGGCCAGGATGCTGCCGGGAATATAATCCTGCAAATAATCAGACCTGTTTTTGGTCAATTCCAGATAAACCAAATCATTTTTGATGACAGGGGTAGTAGGGGGCATATTTGGGGGCGGAAAACCGGCATGAATACTGAGTAAGCCGATATCCGGAGTACTTTTAAACACCCTTAGGATGTAGGTCAGCCAATTTTTGCTTTCAATCACAACATCCTGATCGACAGCGATAAAATATTGATCATCTCTTCTCTTAGACAGATTCAGATTTGAGGCGTAGACCTGCCCTAGATTGACAGGTAGCCTTGTTTTGAATTTAATCCGACTATCCTTCAGACTTTGGATATATTTCCAGGTCCCGTCTGTGGAATTATTATCAACAATTGCTAATTCAAAGTTTTCCGGCGTTTCAAGGACACTTGAAAGGCTCCTGATTGTCTGGCCCAGGCGGTTAAAGGTTACATAGCTTAGGAGCGGCGCTACCATTCCTATATCTCCCTCCACTTAATCGTCTTTTTACTTGATCATCCCTTTAGGTTCTGATAGGGCAACTATCACTTTATTATATGGGAGGAGTTGTCCGTGGTTACACCATTGCGGTTCTTGCGCAATATTATATTAGAAAGACAACCCTCTCTTTATAGAAAATCTTACCGGTTAAAGGCAGGAGAATAATTTGAAAGCTCTGATTTTAAGCGGAGGAACAGGAACAAGGCTCAGACCGCTGACCTATTCCAAGGCGAAACAGCTTCTTCCCTTGGTCAACAAACCAGTACTGATCTATCTTATTGAAAAGATAGCCAGGGCAGGTATCCATGATATTGGGATTATCGTTGGGGATACGCAGGAACAAGTAAAAAAAACGGTCGGCAGCGGAGAAGCGTGGGGCACGGCAATCACCTATATTCATCAGCATAAATCCCTGGGGCTTGCCCATGCTGTTCGGACTGCGGCCGACTTTCTTGGCCGCGATGATTTTGTGATGATCCTTGGAGACAACATCTTCAATATGGAGCTGGATAGCTTCATTCAAAATTTCTACCAGCAAAAGGCCAACACCAGCGTATTGCTTCATACGGTCAGCAATCCTTCCCAATTCGGGGTTGCGGTGGTGAAAGACGGATTTGTAACAGCGCTTTACGAAAAGCCTGAGAAGTATATCAGTAACTTGATCATCACAGGGGTCTATGCCTTTGACCACAGCATTTTTGCAGCGATTGACAGAATCAAACCGTCCCGCCGGGGAGAACTTGAGATTACCGATGCAATCCAAAATCAATTGAAAAACGGGGCCAGGGTCACTTGCGATCTGGTCCGGGGATGGTGGAAGGATACAGGAAAATTAGACGACATTCTTGAAGCAAATCGCTTGATGTTTGATGCAGCGCTGGCCGAAAAAGTTCAAATGGGAAACAATGTGACCATTCGGAACAGTATTATTCAGGGGCCAGTTCATCTGGACGATGATGCTGTCATTACGGACAGCTTTATCGGACCGTATACGACAGTGGGCAGGAGAACCCGGATTACAGAATGTGAGATCGAAAATTGTATTATCCTAGAGGATACGCAACTTGCCAATGTCTCCAAGAAAATCAGCGGAAGCTTAATCGGAAACCAGGTTTCCATTCAAGGCAGCCCCGAAAACAGCTCTTTAGTCAGTACTTTTTTTCTTGGGGACCACTGTCAGATCGATCTCTAGTTTGCCAGTTGAGCTGGCCGAAAAAATATAATTTGAGGTGTAGAATATGAGAGTTCTTATGGTTACCGGTGGCGCAGGCTTTATCGGAAGCAATTTTATTAAATATATTTTGCAGCGCAACCAGGATGTTATCGTCATTAATTTTGATAAACTGACTTACGCAGGAAAGGTGGAAAATCTTCAAGACCTGGCAGCTCATCCAAGGTATTATTTTACGCAGGGGGATATCAGTACTGCGAAAGAGGTCAAACGCATTATTCAGGAATGTGACCCCGATGATGTGATTAATTTTGCTGCCGAATCGCATGTGGACAGAAGTATTACCGATCCTCTGGTTTTCGGCCGAAGCAATTTGATGGGGACTTTAACGCTGCTTCATTGTTTCAAGGAACATTGGGAGAAGAACGGCTTTACGGGAAAACGCTTTATTCAGGTTTCCACCGATGAAGTATACGGAAGTCTTGATAATGAGGCAGAACAGTTTTCGGAGCATTCCATGATTCGTCCAAACAGCCCATATTCGGCTTCCAAAGCAGCTGCTGATTTAATGGCCAGGGCTTTTGCCAGAACTTACGGCTTTCCGGTGATCGTGACCCGGTGCTGCAATAACTACGGACCCAATCAGGATAAAGAAAAATTTATTCCGCATAGTATCCTTCAGGTTTTACAGGATATGCCGCTGACTGTCTATGGGGATGGGTCCCATAAACGTGAATGGATCCACGTACTGGACCATTGTGCGGCGCTTGCGGAGATACTTTCGGACGGGGAACCAGGAGAGGTATATAATATTGGGAGCGGGGAGGAAACATCGAACCTAGAGATGGCCCGGACCATACTGAACATGCTGGGTAAACCGGCGGATGCGCTGGTTCAGGTAGCCGACAGGCCCGGACACGACTGGAGATACGCGCTGGACAGCACGAAGCTGAAAACGAAGCTGGGTTGGCAATGCCGGTATCATCTTAACGAGGGAATTCGGGATACGATTCAATGGTATCGGGACAACCGAGCCTGGTGGGATAAACCTGACAGCATAAACCCGCTGGGATGAATTCAAAAAGATGCTGCCAAGAGTTTGTAAACTATTAGCAGCATCTTATTCGGTTTGTGCTCTCGTTTAAGGTTTAGTAAGATTTTAGAGGGGAGCAGCTTTTTTATAATTTTTGATAAAAGAACGAGGAAACGGATTTAAGGCCGTGCTGGCTTTGGCCGAATAAATGCTCTGTACAGCCTGTGAAAAGTATCCCTTTCGGGTTCAAGGAGTCTGCAAATTTTTTGTACAGCACATCCTTCGCTTCATCGGTAAAATAGATCACGACATTGCGGCAGGCAATCAGATCAAAGCCTCGGTCAAACTTGTCGGTAAGCAGGTTCTGCGCCTTGAAAGTCAGATTCCTGGTCAGCGTGTTTTTGATCTGGAACTTCTTTTCAGACTTGTTGAAGTACTTATCGAGAAGATGGGGGGGGGTGCTGGCGAAATCACGCTCGTCATAAATACCCGACTGGGCCTGCTTTAAGACGTTGATGTCAATATCTGTTCCTAGGATACTGAAGTTTATTCCAGGAAAATATTCTGCCATGATGATCGCCATGGTACACGCTTCCTGGCCTGCTGAGCAGCCCGCGCTCCATATTTTCAAGGAAGATCTGGTCTTTAACAGGTCGGGGATAATTTTTTCCCTAAAGACATCCCATTGCTTGACATCGCGGAAAAACTGCGTGACATTGATGGTCAGATGTTTAAAAAACGCATCGTAGAGGTCAGGTTTAAGACTGAGATCTTTCAGGAAGTCCGTATAATCTTCCTGATACCCCCTGGTGCTCATGAAGTTCAGGATTCGCCTTTTCATCTGGTTTTCTTTATAATAGTTCAAGTCAAGACCGCTGACATTTTGGAAAGATTTAACGAATCTAGGATAATCCGTAATCATGCCAGTGCTGTTCATCATTCTTTTTATTACTCCTTTCGCTGGTACAACGTTTTTAAATAACTTTCCAAAATATTGTAAAGACCAACTCGTTTTTAATATCAGGTGAATAGATCGATAATAAGTCCTTTAATTTCATGGATTTTTTCCAGGATTTTTAAAGGTTCAGACTGAGAAGAGAGTACTTGTTCACCCAATTCTTCCAGTGCCTTGTTGATCTTCGTTACCCTGGCCATGACTTTCGGCTGGCCTCGGTAATCCCAAAAGGTTTCCTCCTGCATATTTCTGCTTTTTCCAAAGGTTGACTGAAGAAAACTTTTGACCATGGTTTTAAATTCCGTCAGATTTTCCAAAGATCTGTTCTCAGAGAGCTTTTGCCCCTGCTTTTCAAGACGTTCCAGAAAAAGTTGCATTTCCTGGCTTTGAAGTTGACGGGAATGTGATAAAATATTGCTGAAGCTGCTTTCCTTTTTTTCTGAAGTTTGATGAAGGTCAATCCCAAAGTTATTTTTTTGGGTGGAACTGTTGATTTTCAGTGACATGTTACTCCCTCCGTGAAAGGATTATAAAATATGAAATCACGCCGGACTTTTCTAAAAGTTGCAGCCGGAATGGCAGCATTTGTTATCCCCTGGACGGTCCTGCCTGGGGCCTGGGGGCAGAAACTCGGAAGCCTTCTGGGAATTCCGTCTTCCAGTATTGAGTTTGCTTCAGGCGAAGGCACTGTTTGGGTGCCCTCAACCAAGGCGATTTCCAGAAAAGCCATCGAAGATGTCCAGTACTTGTCTCATGCCAATCTCGAAGGCCGCCGGGCGGGAACTGCGGGAGAGACCAAATCACTTGTTTACCTGGAAGGACAATTCAAGGCCTTGCTGCTGGAGTCTTTTAGCGCGGACAACTACTGGCAGCTCTTTTCAATTCCTTCGATGAAAGAAAAGATGATTGACGGCAGAGCGCTCTTTCGACCTGATGAAACGGATACACTTCGGGTCCCGGTGGCCAATATCTTAGCTGGTATTACCGGGAGTAACCCGGAACAGACACTTATCCTCTCTGCCCATTTTGACCATCTTGGTATTTATAACGGGGAAGTCTATCCGGGTGCGAATGACAATGCTTCTGGTGTAGGCTGCATTCTTCAAGTCATGCGTCAGCTGGTGAAGGAAGCACAGGACGGTTTTGCGCCTAAAATCAATATTGCAGTGGCTTTTTGGAGCGCTGAAGAAATGGGCTTTCTGGGCTCCAAATATTTTATACAGAATCCTCTGATCCCGCTCTCCGAAATAAAGGCGGTTATTAACGCTGATACGGTCGGCAATGGTGCCGTAGGAGAGTATATTCTCTGGTCAGCCGGTGAAAGCTCTCAGACTTTGATTGAGACCATGAAAGAAGCAGGTAGGGTAAATGGGGCGGTCCTTGAGCATGTTTCTGGCGGCAGCCATCATAGCGATGAAATATCCTTTACAGGCACCGGCATCCCTGCGGTAACCATTCTGGGCAAGGAGTGGCTGGTGAACAATCATACGCCGGAAGACAAAATATCCGCAGTCAACGAAGAAAAACTGGAAATGACGTGCAATATTATCTATAGGGCCATCAAAAGCCTGGCTTACTAAAGCGGTAATCATTCATTTAGAATCGACCTGCTAGTTGCTGCTGTTTCCGTTGCTGTCGGCACCTGTGGCCGTATTGCTACTGCTGCTGCCCGGTTCGAGCAGATCATACTTGGAACGCAGGATAATCAGGTCGACTCTGCGGTTGGTGATTCTTCCCTGTTCTGTGCTGTTATCGGCGACCGGGCGGTACTCACCGTACCCTGCTGCTGACAGCCGAAGGGGATCGATCTCACCGTCGTCGACAAGAATATGGACGACATTGGTCGCCCTGAGTACGGACAGTTCCCAATTGCTTCGAAATTCTGCGGTATGGATTGGCAGGTTGCAGGTGTGTCCTTCTACTTTTATAAAATTCGGTGAGGCGGACAGGACCGTGCTGATTTTTTTCAGGATGGCCCGTGAATTCGTTGATATTTCTGCCGAGCCGCTGTTAAACAGCAAGGTGTCCTGAATACTGATGACCAGGCCTCGTTCCTCAATGGATGATACGAGCTTATTTTCAATTCCATTTTCTTTCGCAAACTGGTCCAGTTTGGCTTTGATGCCCTCGATCGTAAGGTTTTCCTGATAGTCCGTATCTCCTTGACCGGTTCCTTCTGAAGGGGTGGTCTCCTGCTCGATTCCTTGCTGGTCATCCTGGCCTGTCGAAGTTGAATCTTCAGTACTCCCGCTTTCAATGAAAGAATCCCCGGCCTGTGTTTCCGACAGGTTAACCGCAGAAGGTGCCGCACCACCAAGCGTTATGCTCAGGGATTGGGCCATTGCCCTGAATTTACTGGCGTCAACCTGACTCATCGAATACATCACAATAAAAAAAATCATTAATAGCGTAATGAGGTCCGAGTAGGTGACAAGCCACCGTTCCTGACCAGGGGGGTGGCCATCTTGTGTTTTATGCCTTCTCATTTTATCACCGCTTCTGTTCTAATGCTTTTAGTACTTTATTAATAATTCACTTCACTGGCTTCAAATGCACCTTCAAATTTAGTTTCTTTCTCGGGCATATAACCGAGGTGAGTTTTGAGTTTTTCTTTCAGGATCGCGGGGTTCTCTCCGGATTGAATCGAAATAATCCCGTCAAGAATCATTTCCATGGTCTGTACTTCCATTTGGTTTTTTATTTTCAGCTTGGCTGCGATCGGCAGATAGACCAGGTTAGCCAGACAAACACCGTAGAGGGTAGCAATAAAGGCTGCGGCAATCGAACCGGAAAGACTGTCGGGATCCGTCAGATTGCCAAGAACGTGAACCAGACCCATAACTGTTCCGATAATCCCCAAAGTCGGGCTGTAACCGCCTGCGGACTCGAAAAAGGTGATCCCAACCTTATGCCTGTTTTCCAAAACAGCAATATTTGATTCCAGGATGCTTCTGGTGATTTCCGGGTCTGTACCGTCAATAACCAACTGCATGCCCTGTTTGGTAAATTTGTCATCGACGGTTTCCAATTCCTGCTCAAGGCTTAAAAGTCCTTCCTGACGGGCTTTCTCGGAAAAATGAACCAGGGTGAAATAGGCTTTCTCCACACCGAAGGATTGATTCATGAAAGCAATCTTTACCCATTTGGGCAATTTCTTAAGCTCGTCTAAAGGGATACCGATTACCGTAGCGCCCAGTGTGCCGAAAACAACAATAAATATGGGAGATACAGCAAACAAAGAACCAAGATGCCCGCCCTCTAAGACAAAACCGAATAAGATACCGAAAAATCCCAGGACAAGCCCCAAGATGGTAGTTATATCCATTGACCGATGTTCCTCCTGTGTAATCTTCATTAATGACTGCTTTGCAGATAATCCTTCATACGTTTATACACTATTAATAACGTAATTCTTAACCGAAAACATTAGGGCTTCTGATCGTTTTTTATTGAGCCAACCAATATTATACAGCATTCTGCCGGATAATGACACGAGAAAGATTATTCCAAACTTTATAAATGGGCATAATATCGTGATATTAGGAAAGATTAAGAGATATTAAGAGATAATCGGCCTTAATGATCCATGGAGGTTGTTCAGATTACTGGGCTGCTGGACGATAAGAAAACTGTATAAAACTAAAAAAGATAAAACAGTCAGGTTGGTGAATGTGATGAAAATAGATGGTACTTCGATTTCCCCCGTCGGTAGTGTCCAGGCTGCGACCCGGGTATCGCAGCCTGGTAAGGTCAATACGGTTTTAGAAAAGGATCAGTTGGCCGTATCTGAAAATGCGCAAGTTTTTCAAAAGCTGCTGCAAAAGATGAAAGAAATGCCGGACATCAGAGATGATAGGGTCAGGGCAATCTCGGAACAAATCGCCAATGGTGAATTTAATCTTGATGCAGCTTCTATTGCAGAAGGAATTCTTTCTCCAAGCGGGATGGAGGGAAAATAAGTGGCAGAATATGTAGCAGGTCTGGAAAATAACCTACAACAGCAAATTGCTTTCTATCGGCAGTTGGTCGAATTAGAACAGGAAAAGCAGAAAGCGCTCGTGGACAATGTTATTGAGAGAATAGAAAGCATCACCGCTCAGGAAGAAAAAATTCTGCTCGAAGTCGGACAGTTGGAAGAGGAAAGACTTTACTGGGCGGAATTTTTTGGTAAAGAGGTTGGCAAGAAAGCAGAGGATATTACCTTAATGGATCTGATTCAATATTCTCCGGGCTTTGAGCCGATTGGCCAGGAATTCGAAAAAGTCATCAGCCAACTTAAAAATTTACATGAGATCAATGCCAAATTGCTTAAAAGTGCTTTGAGTATTGCCGATTTTACACTGAGACTTCTAACGGGACAAAAGCATACAACATACTCAAATCCTTCAAATAAAGGTGTAAAAAATGAATTCAGTCAAAATAATCTGATTAATAAGAGCATCTAACTTTTAGTTCATAAGATTCAAACACGACAAGGTTTTCTACAATAAGCTCAAGGACTTGATGAAAAAGGAGTAACGGGTATGTACTCAACATTTATGGGACTGGAAACGGCCTATAGAGCTTTAATTACATCTCAGGCGGCCATCGATACAACCGGTCAAAATATTTCCAATGCCAGTACCACGGGCTATTCGAGACAGATCGCCAATATGCAGGCAACAACACCGCTGACGATTACTGCTAACAGCAAGGATTTGAGCATTGGTACGGGTTCTTTTTTAAGGGATATCACAAGGGTGAGAGATGCCTATCTCGACCAGCAGTACCGCAGGGAAACATCACAATACGAATATTGGTCTGGAAAGGAAGCAACCTTAAGTCTGACTGAGCAGTTTTTTAATGAAACTTCGAATTACAGCCTTAGCTCCGATATGTCGGAATTTTGGAATGCCTGGAGTGATCTGGCTAATTCTCCGGAGGAAAGTGCCTCTCGTATCGTTGTCAGGGAAAAAGCAGTATCGCTCACGGAAACTTTTCATAATATTGATCAGCAGATCACTTCTTTGCAGAATGACCTTAATAACAGCGTTGATACAACGATCACGAAGATTAATACATTTTCCAATCAGATACAGCTGCTGAATAATCAAATCCGGAATGCTGAGATCAGAGGGGACAACCCAAATGATTTAAAGGACCAGAGAGACCAAATTGTTGATGAACTATCCAAAATTGTGCCGGTTACCGTTGAGGAGTCCTTGGATCCCAATTTTACGGACAGATCCGTAGGAAATTATACGGTGAGAATTGGGAATTCTACTGCTGCCGATAGTGTGCTCGTCACAAACGGCTCAGCATATCACCTGCAGGAAAACCCGGTTCCGACAGATGCAGCCACAGGTTTTAGCGAGGTGTGGTGGGAAGCTTCCGCAGATGGGACAAAAACTGCCGCTGAGGTTGATCTCGGGAGCGGCATGGGTTCTCTTCAGGCCGACATCGAAATGCGGGATACGTATCTGAGCGAATTTAGGGGCAATTTGAATACACTGGTTATAGTTATTGCCGATTCAGTCAATGCGCTTCACCAGTCAGGTCAGGGACTCACGACAGATACGGGACTGGACTTCTTTACCAGCTCGGATTTAACCAGCCCGATAACGGCCGCGAATATTATTGTGAATCAAGACATTCAGGATGACGTCAATCTCATTGCGACCGGGATTGCGGATGCTACGGGAGTCTCGTCCGGTGACAGCAGTATTGCCCTGGCCATCTCGTCACTGTCATCAGGCTGGGACAGTCTGACGACTTATGCTTCCGTGCCGGCCAGCATCACTGCGCTGGGAGCCAGTTCAATCTTGGACTACTACGAAGGGTTAACGGCAGAGCTTGGTTCTGACGTGGAACAAAGCACCAGAATGGCTGAAGGCCAGAGTGTACTTGCCACGCAGCTCAGTAATTCCAGGGAAGCGCTGTCAGGGGTTTCTTTGGATGAAGAGATGATCAATATGATCAGGTTCCAGAAAGGGTACAGTTCGGCAGCCAGAGTTGTGACAGTGCTGGATACCATGCTGGAATCACTTCTGGGTATGGGTGTCACGAAATAGGAGGAATAAGCGATGCGCATAACGAATAATATTCTCAGCAGCAACCTTTTGTCAAATCTGCAAAAATCCAGCAATAAGATGATTGATCTCCAGAACAACATTTCCACAGGCGAAGCAATATCGAAACCCTCGGATGATCCGTCCAAAATTACGGCTATTCTAGGGCTGAAGACAAATATTACATCGATGAAGCAATGGAAGGACAATGCCAGCCAGGCACTTGACTATATGTCCAGTGTTGAATCGGTAACTGCCAACATGACTTCGATGCTGCAGCGGTTAAGAGGGCTTGCGGTCCAGGGGTCCAACCAGACCAATTCCCCGGAAGATCTGGGTGAAATTAAGAAGGAAGCTGATCAGATTATTGAACAACTCGGCGTCATGGCCAACAGCCAAGTCGGTTCGCGCTATATTTTCAGCGGAACAAATACGGACACAGCCCCCTGGCCGGGAACGGGCCTTTGGACAGGCAATACCGAATCACTGTCCGTCGAACTGGGCGCCAATGTCAGTTTTGATATTTCGATCAATGGCCAGCAGCTTTTTGGCGTCAATCCTGCGACCGGGGTCAGCGATTTTTTTACAGCGCTGAATAATTTTTCAACGGCACTGAATAATGGTGATTACGCCGCAGTCGGTAATTCCATCTCTGATCTTGATTCGCTATTAAGCTCGTTTATCGATGGCCGAGCAGAACTCGGAGCGAAGATCAGCAGGGTAGAAACAATCAATAACAACCTTGAAACCAGTATTATCAATGCACAGACGAACCTGTCCAACCTTCGGGATACGGATCTGGCAGCAGCGATTGTGGATTATAACTCCACCATGAATACGTACCGGGCGGCGTTGTCGGTCGGTGCCCAAATTATCCAGCCTTCTTTGGTTGATTTTCTCCGATAAAGCGTGCTCTCTTCAAAAAAATGATTGCCGGGAGGTGCCGGTATGATTACCCTGCAAATTAACCAGCAGTTTGCTAGGATCGGCTTGAATATTAATGATGCCAGTTATGAACTGAATAAAAAGCAGCCTAATTTACAGATCGATCAAATTAATCCGAATGTTCAGGTTCGAACATCACAACCGAACCTCGAAATTGACTCCAGCTCAATGCGCGAATCGATGGGGTTTGGAGGGATCTGGTTTATGCACCAAAGCCTTAAAGCGAATGCCGATGCTGAATTCCAACAGGACCTGGAAACGATCGTTCAAATGGGGCGTCAAATAGGCGAGATTGAAAATAATGTGCCGATTGGACAAGTGGTATTTCAAGCGATGGTCCCGCCCGAGAACGAGGTCACGATTGCTTCGCTTGCACCCATTGAGATTCAGTATACCCCAGCTGAAGTTCATTCTAATCTTCAGCAGGGTGATGTTCACTATTCCACCGATTTAGGCGAGGTATCGATAGACGGCTTCAAGTATCCGTTTGTTCGTTCTTTTATTGAGCAGCAAGCCTACCTCGAAATCAAAGCGGTAGGACAAGCCATTGATATCAAACAATGAGAATGAAAAAGAAAATGAGATGAGTATGAAACATACCAAGGAGGAAGAATAGACAATGGATGGCAAAGGAATTGAATCAGTTATCTTTTTCCCTGATGGAATACCGGGATTTGAAGAGTTAAAAGAATTTTTCCTGAATATCGAAGAGGATACTTTTCTGGCTCGGCTGGAAGCTGCCATCAACCGGGAAATTGCTTTTTTCTTGGTCCGGTCACAACTCTTTTTCCCGGACTATTTGCCTGAAGTGGACTTGAGCCCGCGTGAAACAGAGATTTTGGAGATTGGAACCTCTGATCAGGTGGATGTTTGGAGTATCATTACGGTGCACGCCAATGATCTGGTTCAGTCCACTGTTAACCTGCGTGCTCCTCTTATTTTGAATCCGAGGACTGGTAAAGGGGTTCAATTGATTCTGAACGAGGAGATTCATTCATCCAGACAGCCGCTGTTTCCAACACAGCAGGATTCTATCGCTACAAAAAACGATGAAGAAGGAGCTGTGGACTGATGCTGGTTTTATCACGGAAAATCAATGAAAGAATTATGATCGGCGACGATATTGAAGTTGTGGTGGTTGCGGTAGTCGGAGATCAGGTCAGGATTGGCATTGAAGCACCCAAAGATATTAAGATTCTGCGTAGCGAAGTCTATGAAGAAGTGCAGAATCAAAATGTGAAGGCTTCCGCTGCATCCAAACTTCCGGAAGCGGATTTATCCGAGCAGTTGAAACAAATGCTAAAGGGGAATTTGCCCAGGGATAAAGAATAAAGAGCATACGATAAAAAACTCTCTTTTTTGGAGAGTTTGATTTTTAATAAAAATTTTTGGTTACTCGTTAAAAGATAAATTTTTGGAGTTAAGTGAGCAAGATGAGAAAGCTATCATTGGTCATGATTGTTAAAAATGAAGAGAAGGTCTTAGCCAGATGTTTGGACAGTGTTAAACATCTTGTTGATGAAATGATTGTTGCGGATACGGGTTCCACGGATGATACGAAAAAAATTGCTCACGCTTATGGTGCTAAAGTATGCGATTATGTTTGGGAGGATGACTTTGCCAAGGCCCGGAATTTTGCGCTGAGTTACGCAGCAGGGGATTGGAATCTAATCCTCGATGCTGATGAAGTACTTACACAGGGAACGAAAGAGAGTATTCGGCACTTTATCGAGCAGCCTGAGGCCATCGGCAGAATCAAAGTGGTCAGTAAGATTAGGCAGGATCATGAAATAAGAACTTCCAGCACTTGGGTTTCCAGGTTGATCCCGAAAGGAATTTATTTTGAAGGCAGAGTTCATGAGCAAATTAAATCAAACCTTCCACGGGTCAATACGGAAATCGAAGTGAATCATGACGGCTACTACGAAACGGACAAAACGGGCCGAAATTTACGTTTATTGCTTCTCGAATTGGACGATCATCCTTGTGACCCTTATCTTCTTTACCAGACAGCCAAGCAATACAAATTATCCGGCCAATATCAGACGGCAAACAACTATTTCAAAAAATGCTATCAATTTCTGGGTCTAAACGCAGGCTATAGAGATCTTGTTGTGATTGACTATCTTTACAATATTCTTGCCACCGGGAAACTACTTAAAGGACTCGGCATGATCGAAAAAGAAAGAGCGCAGTTTGCCGATTATCCGGATTTTCATTTTGTATGCGCTCTTTTCTATATGGAGCTTGTTTTTTCAGATGTGAACAAATATATTCACTTGTTTCCGGAGATTGAACGGGAGTATAAAACCTGTCTTCAACTGGGAGAGACCGATAAGTACAGTACAATGACCGGAACGGGAAGTTTCCTGGCAGCCTATAATCTGGGCGTGTACTATGAAACAACCGGTGACATGGTCAAGGCGAAAGAATATTATACCAGAGCTACATCAGAAGGATATAAACCTGCTTTAACCCGTATTGCGGATCTGAAGCCAGGGATTTAAAAAATATTGATTCTGGGTATTGATTTGCTTTTTAACAGAATTTATTCTCCAGAAAGACAGGAGTATAGCCGATATTATATTTAGTATCATGTAAACGCTAAATCTTTGATATCCTGGGGGCAGGAACTAGTGAAAAAATTATTTAAGAATTGATGACTGACATTTGCTAAAGGAAGTGGGTCGTTTTGAAATTAAGCATCGGTATGATGGTAAAAAATGAGGAAAAAAATCTGGAAAGATGTTTAGAAAGCCTTAAGCCACTTTTAAACGCAGTATCTTCGGAACTCATCATTGTGGATACGGGCTCAATGGATCAGACAGTGGAAATCGCCAGAAAATACACGGATAAAATATACTTTCATCCTTGGGAAGATGACTATTCGAAAATGAGGAATATAACGGTGCAGTATGCCCGGGGGGACTGGTTTATGTTTGTGGATGCCGATGAAGAGCTGAGAGGATATGAAGCAATCGTTCAATTTATCACATCAAAAGTTTCTAAGAATATTAATGCGGCGGCGATCCAGATCGATAATATTTTTCAAACCAATAATACCAGTAAAGTTGGGACTGGCGTAGTCACGCGTTTATTTCGCAAAACAGCAAAATTTGGTTTTCGAGGTGTTATTCATGAAGAGCCGATCTTCGAACCACCGCTGGCAGTCCTTGGCGCCCAGCTGCTGCATTATGGTTATCCGGCCGATGATCCGGAGCTTAGGGAACGAAAGCTCAAACTTTACGAGCCTATTTTGCGGCATGCTATCGAAGAGGATCCGGATAATGTCGGCTTATTGTTTTATTTGTCCAACACGATTGCTACGTTTAAAAACCATCAAGAGGCTCTGGAACCTGCGGTCAGAGCTTATGAAACAGCCAAAAGAAAGAACCTGAACCCGGTGGATTATTTCTATGTATATAGTACCCTTGCTATGCTATACAACGATAGCGGGGAGTATAAGAAAACTGTAGAACTAGCGCAGGAAGGTCTGAAATACAGGGAATGGGCCATTGACTTGTGGTTTTGTCTCGCCAAAGCCCAGGGGATGTTGAAAAAATACCAGGAAGCAATTGCAAGTTACCAGAAGTATTTATACTATGTGGAAAATTATGATCAGTTTCGAGGGAAAGATCCGAGAATTATCTCAAATTCATTTTCTCATAAAGACGATGTTTACTATGATTTAGCTGTAATGTATAAGGAAATAGACCAGAAAACAGATGCGCTGGAAGCACTGGAGAAGCTTAAATCTATTGAACTGATTGAAAAGGCTGTCCCTCATCAAATTTCACTTTACCTAAGTCTTAAAAAGTACCGGGAAATAAAATGCTTCTACGATAAAATAAACAGATTTGCTAAAAAAGACTTGGGACAAAGCTTCTGTTTAGCTTTAGAGACTTTATTGCTTAGTGAGGACGAAATAAAGCGGGAGGAAGCAGCCCGGCTTTTCCAACGTGAAGATACGGAGTATGGCTTGTTAAACAGAATCAGGTTATGGGGGCAGGAGAACGTGCCTAACCAGCTTTTGGATGAGATGAAGAGCCTTCCGCTTGATGAGCTTGGGTTTTATTATGGCGATGTGTTCTACTTCGTTATGCAGAGAAAGCTCCCCTTACATAGTGTTGACCTTGAAATTCAGGAGCAGGAACTGGATTTGTTCTTCAAATATCTGAATGAAAAATATCTGGATTTTGCTGTGTTGTGTGATGCCTATCTGCAGAGTCAGGACAAAGATTCCACCCTTGAAGAACAAAGGGTTTACAAAATATTGCGGAGGATCATGCTTCAAGCAGAAAACCTTGATGAAGAAAAGTACGATCAGGTACTGGACAGATACATCTATGAGGGTATCGGTTATATCAGGAGAATCTATAGGCCGGAACTATTTGAAAATGACAAACCTTATCTTCTGGCCAATAAGGAAGAAAAATTCTTCTACTGTCTTGATAAAGCCCATTTCGTAGAAAATTCCGACCAGGCCCAATATGTAAGGTACTTGAAAAAAGCACTTCTTGAGTATCCTGACATGAAAAAAGGGATAGAAGTGCTTTTGGACAGGCTGACGAAAAAAATAGACGTTCAGGCGCAGCCTGCAGTCAGCGCTGAAATGCAGGAGTATGCGCGGATTGTGAAAGCCAATCTGAAACAGTTTATTCAGAACGGAATGTTCAAAGAGGCCAGGGAAATTATTCAGGGCTATGAGGAAATTATCCCGAATGATCCGGAAATTGCTCAATTTAAAGCTGATATGGAGGATAATTGACCAATACAGCGAAACCAATGTAAGAACATGTTGATTTGATAAAAATGTTGGAGGTTAATCTATGTACAATGATGCTGCAAACCCTTTAGTGAGTATTGTCATTCTGGGATATAATCATCTCGATTATACAAAGCTAGCCATTGACAGCATTTATCAATATTCTGAAGGAATTGATTTTGAATTAATTACGGTCAATAATGGTTCGTTTGATGGTACAAAGGAGTACTTTGACAGCTTACCCAATAAGAAAAAAATCCATCTGGACAATAATGTGGGACCAGTCAATGGGTTCAATATTGGGTTGAAGGCTGCTGAAGGTAAGTATATTGCCGGTGTCTGTAATGATTTTATATTTACACAAGGTTGGCTGAAAAATCTAATCTTATGCATGGAATCTGATGAGAAAATTGGCTATGTAGCTCCAGGAGCAAGCAATATCAGTAATTTTCAGCAGATCCTTGGTGAGTATAAGAATATTGAGGAAATGCAGATATTTGCGAAAAAATTTAATCATTCTGATGCGAATAAATGGGAAGAACGCGTTCGGCTGATGCCAACAGTGTTATTTGTGAAAAGAGAAGTCCTAGATCTCGTAGGCTATTACGATCCGAAATTTTACTTTGGCGAATTTGCCGATGACGATATAAGCTTCAGAATTCGCAGAGCGGGATATAAACTGGTTTTTGCCGCTGATACCTTCACGTTCCATTTTGGATCGATTACCACGGGTGCAGGGCATAAAGAAAACAAGTCTTTGGAGATTAGCCGTCAATTTTTTATAGATAAATATAATCTTGATGCCTGGACAGATGTTCATTACGATTTTGATTTGCTTAATCTTGTTGATTATGAAGAGGCTAAGGGGAAAAAAAACATTAAAATTCTTGGGATTGATCCAAGATGCGGTGCGACAATCTTACAGCTGAAAAATAAGTTAAGAAATCAAGGACAGCAGGATGTACAGCTTTTTGCATTTAGCAAAGCGTACAAATATATGACCGATCTGGAGTCGATCTGTCAAAGCGCAATTTGTGGAGATTATCGCGATATCAGCAAAAAATTCGCGAATGAAAAGTTTGATTATGTTGTCATTGGGGAACCAGCCCAATATTATGATCAATTTATTGATTTGATTGGAACTTTGAAGACGTTATTAAAAGAAAACGGACAAATCATTTTATCCGTAAATAATACAATGCGTTATGATCTGTTATTAAGTATGATGGCAGGAATGGAAACAGCTATTGCCCAAAACGGATATGTCAAGGTATTTGATCTTGTCAGTATGGAAAAAGAATTAATGGCTTTAGGCGTTCAAGTTAAGAAAGTAACCATTGACACGAATGAAGTTGAGGGAGATGACAAAGTATTTATGGATAATTTAGCGGATGTCTTTCCTGAACAGGCCAGAGATGTTGTGAAATTGAGGATGAAAGCCAACAGGTATTTTTTAAGCCTTTGGTTAGCGTAGAATATCAATTTTAATATTTGGGGGAATAGCGATGAAATGTGTTATTCTTGCTGGCGGACTTGGAACAAGGCTATCAGAGGAAACTACAGTAAGGCCTAAGCCTATGGTTGATATAGGAGGGCATCCGGTTCTTTGGCATATTATGAAAATCTATTCTTTTTATGGTATTAATGAGTTTATTATTTGCCTTGGCTATAAAGGATATGTCATCAAAGAGTATTTTGCAAATTATTATTTGCACCAATCTGATATTACGTTTGATTTAAAAAACAACGAGATGCATATTCATAACAATACGAGTGAGCCGTGGAAAGTAACGCTTATTGATACAGGTCAAGATACAATGACTGGAGGAAGATTAAAGCGAATTCGGGACTATGTCGGTCAAGAAACATTTTGCTTTACCTACGGTGATGGATTATGTAATGTAAATATTCAGGAGTTGATTCAATTTCATCTTGAACAGCGAGGGAAGGCTACGTTAACAGCGGTTAATCCTCCTGCAAGATATGGCATGCTAGAATTTAGTACGAATAAAAATAGAATCAGGAAATTCAAAGAGAAGCCTGAGGGGGAAGACAGCTGGATCAATGGCGGCTATTTTGTGCTCGAACCTGAAATATTCGACTACATTTCCGGCGATGATACAGCCTGGGAGACCGAGCCTTTGGAGGAATTGGCCAAAGAAAAGAAACTATTTGCATTTAAACATGATGGTTTTTGGCTTCCCATGGATACTTTAAGGGACAAGATAAGACTCGAAGACTTATGGAACAGTGGGCAGGCCCCGTGGGTGACTTGGCAATGAATAATCAATTCTGGATTGGCAAAAAAGTATTGATCACCGGACATACCGGGTTTAAGGGCGGATGGTTATCTTTGCTTCTGCAAAACAAGGGCGCAGAAATCTTAGGATATGCCCTCGAGCCTCCAACCCAGCCGAATCTTTTTACGCAAGTTGACCTGGAACATCATATGGCTTCTGTCTCTGGGAACATTCGCGATATAAAACACTTGAAAAGAGTAATCGCGGATTTTAAGCCCGAAATCATTTTTCATCTAGCAGCCCAGTCACTTGTGAGGGAATCATATCGAAACCCCAGGGAAACATTTGAAATTAATATAATGGGAACGGTCAATCTTCTGGATGCTGTCAGGGAGTGCAACAGCGTACGGGCAATCGTCAATGTTACGAGCGACAAGTGCTACGAAAATAAGGAATGGGTTTGGAGCTACAGAGAAAACGATCCAATCGGAGGACGTGACCCTTATAGCTGCAGCAAAGGGTGCAGTGAGCTGATTACAAGTTCTTTTCGCCAGTCCTTTTTGAACGAATTGGGGATTTCTGTTGCTTCTGTCCGGGCAGGTAATGTTATTGGTGGTGGAGACTGGAGTCAGGAAAGATTAGTTCCTGATATCGTGAAGGCGATCATTGATAATGCAAAACCGGTCATTAGAAATCCATTGGCGATAAGACCCTGGCAGTATGTGCTCGAGCCTCTGTCGGGATATATCCTGTTGGCAGAGAAACTCTTTATGAACGGCATAAAGTATGGGGAGCCATGGAACTTTGGCCCTCCCGACAGTCATGTGGTAACAGTAGGGGAATTGACGAATTTAGCGATGCAAGAATGGGGAACCAGTCTGCGCTATGAATATGACCAAAGCAAAGCACCTTATGAAACACAGGTGTTGAAGTTGGATAGTTCGAAAGCCAGGATGCTTCTTGGCTGGGAAACAAAGCTTGATATTTTGGACACTATAAAATGGACGGTCGACTGGTACCAGGCTTATGCGTCCGGAGATAATTTAAGACAAATAAGTCTGGAATATATTCAGAAATATGAAAAATTGAGGGGAGAGTAGGGTTGAGTAAAGTGATATGCCGGTCTTGTGGGGAACCATTGGTTCATACTTTCGCCGATCTGGGGGAATCTCCGCTTTCTAATGCTTTTATTAAACCTGAAAATCTTAATAAGAGAGAATACTTTTATCCGCTGCACGCATATGTTTGTGATGCGTGTTATCTTGTTCAATTGCAGGAATTTGAGTCTCCTCAAGCGATTTTTGAAGATTACGCGTATTTCAGTTCATTTTCAGAAAGCTGGCTGCGGCATGCTCAGACATACACTGAACAGATGATCCACGGATTCGGAGTCAATCAACAAACGCAAGTGGTAGAAATTGCATGTAATGATGGATACCTTTTACAGTATTTTGTCAAACACAGGATACCTGTATTGGGAATAGAGCCAGCCAAAAATGTGGCTTTGGAAGCTGAAAAAAGAGGAATTCCGATTATAACAGAGTTTTTCGGTGAAAATTTAGCCACACACCTGGTTGAAAAGGGGGTTAAAGCGGACCTTCTAATTGGCAATAACGTTTTGGCACATGTTCCTGATTTGAACGATTTTGTCAAGGGCTTAAAGATACTCTTAAATTCGAACGGTATGATTACGCTCGAATTCCCGCATCTCTTACAACTTATTAATGAAAATCAATTTGATACCATTTATCATGAGCATTTTTCTTATTTTTCGCTGTTGACTGTACAAAAAGTCTTTGAACATGTTGAGTTAGAAGTATTTCATGTCGAGGAAATTCCTACACATGGCGGTTCCTTACGGGTATATGTCAAACATAGCGAAGACGTATTCAGAATGAAAATGAATAGCGTCACCAAATTACTGCAGAAAGAAATGGATGCCGGTTTAAATGATATTCAAACTTATATTCGTTTTGCTAAGGATGTAAGAAAAATCAAACAAGAAATTATGCAATTTTTTAAAGGGATCAAAGAACAAAGGTGCACAATTGTTGGTTACGGGGCACCCGCCAAAGGAAATACATTGTTAAATTATTGCGGAATGGGAACAGATACGATTGAATATACGGTTGATCTTAATCCCTATAAGCAAGGACTCTATTTGCCTGGAACACATATTCCGGTTTATTCTCCGGAAAGAATTATGGAGACGAAGCCTAACTATATTGTTATCTTGCCCTGGAATTTAAAGAACGAAATCATGGAACAGTTGGCTTATGCAAAAAACTGGGGGGCAAAATTTGTCATTCTTATCCCCAGGATTGAGGTGTTCTGAATGATTTTCAAGGAAACCAAACTTCCGGGCGCCTTTTTAATCGAAATTGATCCTTTGCACGATGAAAGGGGTTTTTTTGCCAGAACATGGTGTTCGCAGGAATTCTCAGAACGAGGATTAAATCCAAACCTGGCCCAGTGCAGTATTTCCTATAACTATAGCAAGGGGACTTTGCGGGGAATGCACTTTCAGACACATCCATATGAAGAGGCAAAATTGGTAAGATGTACAAAAGGCCGTATCTTTGATGTGATTGTTGATCTAAGAAGTTCTTCCTCAACTTATAAACAATGGCTTGGGGTCGAAATATCTGTGGAAAACAGAAACATGCTTTATGTTCCTGAAGGCTTTGCACATGGTTTTCAGACCTTAGAGGACGAAACAGAGGTTTTTTATCAAATTACGCAGTATTATCATCCGGACCATGCAAGCGGATTTAAGTATGATGATACGTCTTTTAACATCCAATGGCCGCTTCCAATATCATCGATCTCTGTAAGGGATTCATCTTATCCAGATTATGAGGCTTAAGAAAAATCAAAATGGAAGAATTGCTGTGACCAGGGCTTGTCGCTTGATTTGGTATGGATGGCACCTAGATCATCCCGGAAAACAACATGGCGATCGGGAATGTCTTGTTCATAAACGAGTGTATTTATACCAAGGGAAACATAATCTCCAATATGCGCATCTCCAATAACCGAGGAGTTGGGCAAAAGAGATGTACCTTTGCCAAGCTGCGGATATATGCCATGGTGTGCACCAACTGTACAACCTTGAGTGACAACAAGGAAATCAGAGTAGGTTGCTTTTCCGAGTACCGTCCCGATCAGGTGTATAAACAAAAAAATATCGGGGAGGTTTGTGTCATACATACAGTTGAAACTATGCAGGGACTTGTTCAAATAGAAAAGTTTTGCCGCGAGATTTTCATCCCCGTTTTCTTTCCAGACCGAATTGGACAAAAGCCAAAGAAATACAGCATATTGGTCGGAATGAAGATGATTGAGATAACATTCACCTTTGTTACAGTATGAATTTAAAGTAATATGCTTAAAACAATAATCGATACGATCTAGAGCTAAGTCAAATGCTTTATGATATTTATCAAGGTCAACAGTCTTTTTGTCAGGGAAAAAATGAGATAGTTGTAGCAGTACATACTGCTGGAATTCCTTGTACTCCAATGAAAGATTCATAACATTACTAACCACCTTATACTGAATTTTTGCCATTCTTGTATTGTAAAGACTGTATTTGAACGCACTAAGAAATCTTCAATATCAGCCAACGATGATGCATTCAATTCTAAGCCTCCTTTGAGAAAAATTGTATTTTAAATATTATCCAAGATCTAAAATTTTAGAAATATATTGATAAAATGTTATCTATATATCGATATAAAATTAAACGATTAAGGAGATATTATTATGAAACTAAACGATGCATTTAAACGGATTTCCAAAAATGAATTATTAAGAGAAAGTGTTATTGATCTTTGTAGGAAAGTTGAAGACTACCTTGAATATGAAGGAGATATTAGAGAAGAGATTACTGGTCCGATCCTAGATGAAATGTATTGTAGTAATAGTATAATAAGAAAGCAATTACAAAATGGTCTGATTTTCGACTTCTTCTATAGGACAAAAATCGCAAGAGATTTTATTTTATCTAAACCAAAATTGCCAGATCATGTTTGGGAGCCGCAAACCACAAAATTATTGATACATTTGTCTAAGAAAGCTAACAATGTAATTATAGGCGGCGCTTATTTCGGAGATCAGACAATTATTTTGTGCAAGGAGCTCTCTTCTAAAGGTGGAATTTGTCACGCATTTGAGCCGAATTCCGATCAGTTTGAACGATTAAATCACAATGCAAAAATAAATGAATTGAATAATTTGAGGTCTTGGAATCAACCGTTGTGGTGTGATAGTAATAGTCAACTTAATTTAGTAGGGGAAGATTCTTATGCATTTGTTCAAAAGGTATCCTTTGACAAAAAAAATTCTGAACCAGCCCAAGGATTACAAACAATTTCAATTGATGACTACATTCTAAGAGAAGGTATTGGCATGGTTGATTTAATAATGCTGGATATAGAAGGTGCAGAAGAAAATGTTTTACGTGGGGCTTCCAATCTATTAAAGCAGCATCCTTCTGTTCCGACGATAGTTTTTGAAGTCCATAAAAATTATGTTAACTGGGATAATGGTTTAGAAAATAGTGATATAGTCTGTTTTCTTAAATCGTGTGGATATGGCCACATATATGCTATAAGAGATTATAATTCTAACGTGAACATGGGGGAAAGTCCAATTGAATTAATACCATGCGATCGGGTTTATTTAGAAGGTCCTCCTCATGGCTTTAATATGATAGCGGTGAAAGATCAGAGCATAGTTATGGAGGAAAATTTTAGAATATGTTATGATGTCAGCCCAAAACTTTTAAAACATAAGGATCCTAAAATACACAGTCCTCTTTATTTATAAGATTTTAAAAACGTATTGGGTTGATTTCGCTGATACTTCAAGATAAGGTCTTTTATCAATATCAGAGGATCTGAAGGTGTATAATGAAATTCTTTGGAGATACGATCAATGTTGATCTTAGGGAAAGTAACCGGGACAGCATGGTCCGCGACGTGTATTTTGCAACAGGTAAGTTTCTGAAGAAGATCTGCGATCATTAGATGTGAGATATTCTGACCGGATGCCACATTATAGGTCTTTTGTTTTCCAGCGCTTAATATTTTTAGAAGGATTCTGGCAACGTCATCGATTGCAATATAATCTTTTGCTGAAGAAAGTGAAGTCCTGAATGTCACTTCCCCGGTGCTAACGGCATTTTTTATGATCGAATAAAGAAAATTGTCTGAAGAAAAATCATTGCCGCAGACATTGGATAGTCGCGCGATTCTAACCTTTGGATTATTGGTTGCATGGCAAATGGATTCTCCCATCAGCTTGGAAATATTGAAAATATCTTCACTGTTTCTAGGATTAACAGTTAAATCGGCATCTTCCTCAGCTCTTGTCGTATTAATATAGATTCTGGTGGAAGAAAGATATAAGAACGAATGATAGGATGATTTCTCCAATAAATCGGACAGCAGGGTAACGTGTGCCCTTACGGTATCAAAGGGCCGGCTGCGGAAATCGGAAGATAATCCGGCACAGTAAATGACATTGCCAAGGGGAACATGGAAAACCGAATCATCATTCCGGTCAGGAGCAAAATAAGACTGTCCTAGTTTTTTTAGCTCATTGACCAGATGTTTTCCGATAAAGCCATTGGCACCGATAATGGTTGTTTCCATAATCTCCCCCCCGTGTTACTTGCGGTATTCTTTTAAGCGTAAAGGATGACCATAATACACACCGTAATTTTCAAGTGTTCCACTGACAATTGAGTTGGCGCCGATAACTGTGCCATTTCCGATATGAGCTCCGTCAAGAATTACACAATTTGCCCCAATCCAGACATCGTCACCGACGAAGATTCCTCCTTTACTGGGCATAAATCGCTGGTCCACTATTTTTTGATTTCTGGCATGATACTCGTGGTTGACAGGAGCGAAGGTACAATTGGCAGCAATTAGAACATCACGGCCAATTTTAACGCCGTTTCCACTATAGATTACAACGCCGGAGTTAATAAAACTGCTTTCACCAATTTCAATATCCCCCATACCTCCGGCAGGCTTTATTTTAACGAAGGAATCGATAACAACACCAGGAGCGATTGAAATTTTTGAGCCTCTGATGGAATCTTCAATATCTGCCAGAGGTGATATTTTCGCTTGCGGAGAAATCATCAACACTTATTTCTGAGCCTCCTTTATGAAAAGTGACATCGATGGTCGAATCCAATTGACTATATTATATCAGAATGAGGTATTTTTTGAAAAAAAGTATTAATTTTTGGATGAATGATAGATTTAATAAAAAGCAGAGAAAACGAGAGTATTTTTAAGAAAGGAAGATATAATCATCTGTATATTTGGAAATTGGTCCTAAAGAATATTTTCAAATATACGAAAATATAAGTAAGAACAGGTTTCCATTGCCGGCGGAAACCTGAAACAATGGAAATCGCAAGGATGCGAAATATCAAATTTCATGGAGGGAAAACTATGATAGTCAACACCAATTTATCGAGCCTGAGCGCTCAAAGAAGCCTTAACACGACCAACAAAGCCATGCAGAGTTCCTTGGAGAAGCTGTCCAGCGGTTACCGGATCAACAAAGCAGCCGACGACGCTGCAGGTCTGGCCATCAGTGAAAAGATGACTAGCCAGATCAACGGCTTGAACCAGGCTTCGGACAATGCTGAAAGTGCCATTACATTGATTCAGACCGCGGAAGGCGCGTTAACTGAAACCCACAGCATTCTCCAAAGAATGAGAACCCTAGCTGTTCAGGCGGCCACGGATACTAACACGACTGCTGACCGCGCCGAAATCACGCTGGAAATCACCCAACTAAACAGTGAAATTGATGGAATTGCCAACAGAACCCAGTTTAACGGAAAGAACCTGCTGAATACTGCAAGCAATGCCTTCACGTTCCAGATCGGTGCCAACTGTGGCCAAACGTTGAGTGTTACATTGAATCAAATGAATAATGTATCTTTAGGTGTCAGTACGATTTCTGTATCTTCGCAGACCTTTGCTGCAGCTGCAATTGCAACGATTGATACTGCTATTACTGCAGTTTCCGACGAGCGTGCCAAACTTGGTGCAAATCAGAACAGACTTGAACACACCATTGCCAACCTGAATGTCGCTTCCGAGAACCTGACATCTGCCAGATCGACGATTAAAGACGTTGACATGGCTGCTGAAATGTCAGACTTCACCAAGAATCAGATTATCAGCCAGGCGGGTGTTGCGATGTTGGCTCAGGCCAATCAGGTTCCGCAGAATGTTCTAAAGCTTCTATCCTAATTCTTAACAAGTAAAAGGAAAATATTGTTAAGACATCGGCAGAAAATTAAAACAACAAATAATCGCAAGGATGCGAAATATCAAATTTCATGGAGGGAAAAACTATGATAGTCAATACCAATTTATCGAGCCTGAGCGCTCAGAGAAGCCTTAACACAACCAACAAAGCTATGCAGAGTTCCTTGGAGAAGTTGTCCAGCGGTTACCGGATCAACAAAGCGGCCGACGACGCTGCAGGTTTGGCCATCAGCGAAAAGATGACCAGCCAGATCAACGGTTTGAACCAGGCTTCAGACAATGCTGAAAGCGCCATTACATTGATTCAGACCGCAGAAGGCGCGTTGACCGAAGCTCACAGCATTCTCCAAAGAATGAGAACCCTTGCTGTTCAGGCGGCTACGGATACTAACACGACTGCTGACAGAAATGAAATAGCGCTGGAAATCACCCAGCTGCAAACTGAAATTACGGATATTTCCGGGAGAACTCAGTTCAACGGACAGACCCTGCTGAATGGCACCAATGCGACTTACACATTCCAGATTGGCGCCAACAATGGACAGACACTCACCGTTACGCTCGGCACAATGACTGCCGCGGCGTTAACTGTTAACTCCGGTGCCATTACGCTGACCACACAGGCCGGTGCTGCAGCTGCAATTACAACGATTGATGATGCGATTAAAGCAGTATCCGACGAACGCGCCAAGCTTGGTGCAAATCAGAACAGACTTGAGCACACCATTGCCAACCTGAATGTTGCTTCCGAAAATCTAACGTCCGCCAGATCGACTATCAAAGATGTCGACATGGCTGCTGAAATGTCGGACTTCACCAAGAATCAGATTATCAGCCAGGCTGGTGTTGCGATGCTGGCTCAGGCCAATCAGGTTCCGCAGAACGTTCTTAAATTGTTGTCCTAAGAATTCGTTTACTGATATTGCCGGCATGATAAAGAGCTGGCCGGGTCATCTCGGTCAGCTCTTCTTCCAAAAGAGAACGCATCGTAACTAAGCATATAATATCATTTGCGATTTAACATAAGCACAGCTATATCGTTTGTTTTTGCATACTAGAAAAATGGTTATGAGGAGGAATTGAAGATGGTTAGCGCTGTCCAGCCAACTAACCTTAATCCGGTAATGCCGCAGGATACTTTTTCCGGCCAGAAACTTGAGCAGGGGAAAAATGAAGCGCCCCGTTTGATAGTCGATCAGAAAGACAATGCTGCTTCGGCTAGAGAAGAGCTTCCGCGTGAGGAAGTCGAACAAGTGACGGAAAAAATGAACCGGCTGATGGGGCTTTTCAATAAAAAACTGCAGTTTGAAGTTGCAGAAAAATCCGACAGGATTGTCGTAAAGATCATCGATCAGGAAAGCGGTGAAATCCTGAGTGAAATCCCGCCGGCCAGAGTTGTCGAAATGCTTGAATCCGTTCAGGATTCGGTAGGCTTACTGGTGGATGAAAAAGCCTAGGGAAAGGGGATACCATCATGACATCGAGTTTATCACTTTCCGGAATATCCGGATATGATTTCAGCGGGATCACCGAAGCATTAATCAGTAACTACAGCAAACCGCTGACGACGATGCAAAACAGCCTGAGCAGTCTTCAGGAAGAAAAATATGCCTGGCAGGATATCAATACGCGGTTGTCGGCGCTGGAAAACACCCTGGCTGATTTGAAAAAGTCTTCAACCTGGACAGGGACTTCTGCGGTATCGAGTAATGAAACCATCCTCACAGCTTCCAGCGACGCTTCGACGCTGAAGGGTGTTTATGCGGTCGAGGTGATCCAGCTTGCTAAAGCACAGACGGCCGCAAGTACTGTCCAGAATGTTGCAAGCGCCTCCACGTCACTTACCGGACTCACAGCCGGGACGTTTCAAATCAGTGTCGGGAGTACAACGGCCGATATCTCTGTAGCGGACGGCGCAAGTCTTCAGGATATTGCCACCTCCATCAATAATGCTGGAGCAGGCGTGAATGCTTCGGTCGTCAAAGTCAGCGGCGGCTATCAGCTTGCTCTGGTATCATCAAAAACCGGAACAGAATATGCTGCTGATTTTACGGATACTACGGGAAACATGCTTGATTTTCTAGGGATCAAACCGTCTGCTACCGGAACGCTGAATGTTGTTCAGCCGGCTCAGGATGCGCAGCTGACTATCAACGGGATTACGAATATCACCAGTTCGTCGAACACCGTAACCACTGCGATTGACGGACTGACCCTGAACCTGAATAAAGAGGCCGTCGGAACGACGGTCAATGTAACGGTTTCAGCGGATTATACGGATGCGGAGAAAGCTGTTCAGGCTTTTGTCGACCAGTATAATTCCCTGCAAACTTTAATTGAAACAGATTTGGCCTATGATGAAGCGGCCAATACAAAAGGTGTCTTATTTGGAGATCCGACGGTTCAGAGCATTCAGAGCAGGCTCAGAACCCTCCTGTCTGATTCGATGGGAAGCATGGGTGGCACGTTCAGTCTTCTATCGGATGTCGGTATTGATACTTCGTCCGATAATTTCGGCAAGAGTGCTTTGCTGGAGTTTGATACGGATGCATTTGCGGAAGCGCTAAAAGAGGATGCGGACGGTGTTGCCAATTTGTTCGGTGCAACAGCCGGCGGGGTAACCCCAGTCACAGAAACAACCGAAACGACGCAGGCCCAGGGTCTGGCTAACATTCTGGAAGAGTATCTGAATCCGATGGTGAAGTATGGCGGGTCTCTTGACCAGACAGAAGATGGCTATGCCAGTCAGATCAGTGACCTGAAGAGCAGAATGAAAGACTTCCAGGGAAAAATCGATGCCTACACGGAGAGGATTACAAACCAATATTCAAAGCTGGAAGCACAGCTCTCAGCGTTGAGTTCGGAGAGCACCTATATGACCTCCCTGCTTAGTTCGATGAGCAGTTCCAGTTCCAGCTCCGACTCGAAAAGCTAAGATTATCATCAAACCAAGGCACGACTCAAAATATGCAGGTTCATTTATACAGGTTACTTAATACTGGTTTAATTTATGTCAGGAGGCTGGGCAATGAATACAGCGTTACAACAAAATGCCTATCAAAATTCTCAGACTGCGTACAAGCAGGCGTCAGTCGAGACTTCCTCCCCCGAAAAGCTTATAACAATGCTTTATTCGAAGGTGATTCTGCTTTTGCATCAGACGGAGAAAGCCTTTGAGGAAAAAAAGCTGGAAGAGATTCATAACAATCTCCTGCGGGTTCAGGATATTATCAGCGAGTTGGACAGGACCCTGGATATGGAGAATGGCGGTGAAATCGCGCAGAACCTGCGTGAGCTCTATCGGTTTTACTATATGGAAACGATCAAGGCGAATGTCAAAAAGGACGCAAGCTTTTTGCCGCCCGTGCTTAACTTCTTTGAAGCATTCAGGGATGTCTGGATCGAAGCAGCCAGGATCAGCCGCTTGGGGGCAAAATGATGCCGAAAAAAACGATCAGTGCCTTACTGGAAATCTATCAGCGTCTTCTTCCGCAGTGCGAGCAGCACTTGGCGGTTTTAACGGAATATAACAGAGTATTGGATGATTACCAGACAAGCAAGCAGGATAAAAGGACCCTTTCCCATCCGGAAACAGCGGATGCTCTTGTGCTTACCGAGCAAGAAAAAATATTTGACACGCTGCTTCAGAAGTTTTCGGCAACCAGGGCTCAGACGTTTGCCGGCTTCAAATTGAATATTGATAAGACATCACAGCTGAAAAATGAACTTTGTCAGGCCATCGGCGTTTTGCAATTTCGCAATGAGCTGCTGAAGCCTTATCTGAGTGATACTGAATATTGTCAGTTCTGCGAGATTCATGATGCGCTGGGAATCTCCCTGGATAAGATTCGGGAGATAGATCAGCAGATCATACCTAAAATCCAGACAGAATTAGAATCTGTGAAAATAGAGCTTTCCCGTATCAGAGGGGTAAAAAAGATGAAATTTGCCTATGGTAGCCCAGTGTCCCGTGAGCCAAGGTTTATCGACAAATCGAAATAGTTCTCCAATAAAACGGTCCCAAAAGAAAATCCTGAGCAAGGGATTTTTTTTTGGAGAAAACCAATGTTTGTAAATTGTTTGTATGTTATTACCATTAGATTTTAGGCTTTGAAAATTTTACGATTTAACTTAAAATAAAATGAGCTATAAATTTCGACAATGCTGCAGAAAAATTGCATATAATCTAGACTATTTGGAGGATTTTAACAAGAAACGGCGAACTTTGTAATTTGGGTTAATTATAAAATTTTTAGTTTTCTTTAAACAATTATATGAAGAATTTGTCGGAACAATAATGATGACAAAGGGGGGAGAAAATTGAGCCAAGGTGAGAAGAATATGGGAATAGACCTTGATGACTTTCTGGAGTTCTATTTGCTTGATTCACAGGAGCAGGTTGAGAAGCTTGGCTCTGGTCTTTTGCAGCTGGAAAGAGACGGCGAAAATATTTCGCTGGTTAATGATCTTTTCAGAAGTGCGCATAGCTTAAAGGGCGCCTCAGGAACCATGGGATTTACCCCGATCGTTGAATTAACGCACGCCGCAGAAGACCTGCTCGATAAAATGAGACAGGGAAAGATGCTGGTTACCAACGAGATCATCGATGTGTTGCTGGCGGTAACCGATAAAGTAAAAATGATGTTGGCCCAGGTCGAGCAACGTTCAGATATTTTGGTCGATTATGGTGATCTGACCTCTCAGATGAAGACGATCACCGAGACCGGAGCTCTGGTGCAGAAAAGCAAGCCGTTTGTCGGAAGAAATCAGGTGGAGGAACAGGAAGAAAAGCCCGGGATTGACTTTGCCCTATCACCGGAGGAAACTGGGACGGTCAGTGAAGCAGCATTTACAAGTAAGTCAGTTTATTGGCTTAACGTGGCGCTTGAACCGAATACCATGATGAAGGCAGTAAGGGCGGTTATGGTGATTCAAAGGCTGGAGCTGCTCGGCAATGTCGTGAAGATCATTCCCTCGATTGATGAGCTTGAAGTTTGTGAAGCGCTGGAGTTCAATATTTTGTTTGTGACCAATGAATCGCAGAAAGACATTCGGGCGGACATCCTTGAAGTATCCGAAATTTACGACGCCCAAGTCACGAATTACACATTGCCGGAATCAGATGCTCCGGAGATCGGGTTAACCGTTCAGGCTGAAGAGGCAAATCCTGTCCGGACAGAGAAGAACGTTGAAGAACCCATTCAAATGGGCCGTTCTAAACAAGCGAATCAGCCTACTGAGCAGAACACAAATATACAGCCACAGAAAGATATTAATCAGGTGCATACGATTCGTGTAGACACAGCCAGAATGGATAATCTGATTAATCTTGTTGGAGAAATGGTAATTACCAGAACCAGACTGGTGAAAATCGGCCAGGACCTGCAGACGGAGAACCAGTCTGATCCGCTTGTTGCAAGCCTTAATGAAGCAAATGTCTACCTCGGGCGTCTGATGAATGATCTTCAGGAAAGTGTCATGAGGCTGCGTATGGTGCCGATTGGCACGGTATTCAGCCGTTATCCGCGTCTCGTCAGGGATTTCTGCCGGAAGACCGGGAAAAGGATTGAACTTGTTATTCACGGCGAAGAAACAGAGCTGGACAAGACCGTCATCGAAATGATTGGTGACCCGCTGACGCATATTATCCGCAACTCGGTTGACCACGGCATAGAAGCACCGGAAGAAAGACTCACAGTCGGGAAATCTGGAGTAGGAACAATTACGCTCGATGCCTACCATGAAGGAAACCATATTGCGATCATCGTTTCGGATGACGGTTCAGGACTTAACATTGACAAGATTTACAAAAAAGCCTTGGAAAAGGGCCTCGTCAGTGAAAGGGAGGGTCTATCCGAGAGCGATATAGCCAATCTCATTTTTCTGCCGGGATTCAGCACGGCCGATCAAGTGACGGATATTTCCGGGCGCGGGGTTGGCATGGACGTTGTGAAAAAAGCCATAACGAATTTGGGCGGCATCATTGATATTAAGACAAGCAAAGGCGTTGGAACGTCGATGATAATCCGGCTGCCGCTGACGCTGGCGATTATTCAGGCGCTGCTCGTTGAAGTAGGCAAAGAGACTTATGCTGTGCCGTTGTCTTCTGTTGTTGAGACGCTGCTTGTCAACAAGCGTGATATCAAGAGTGTCGGAAGCCTGCCGATGGTTCAGCTCAGAGGGAATACCCTGCCGTTGATTTCCTTGAAACAGAAATTTGATTTGCCCGAAAGTGAAACCATAAATGAGGAAGTTTATGTCGTTGTGGTTGGCTTGGGCGATAAAACCGTAGGAATTATTGTCGATGAACTACAGGGCCAGCAGGAGGTTGTCATCAAGTCTCTAGGGGATTATCTGAACGGCTTGCCAGGGATTGCAGGGGCGACGATTCTCGGAGATGGCAAAGTAACATTGATTTTGGACATCGGATCACTTCTTCAGGATATTTTGATCAAGCGCTAAGAAAGGTGGTACTCAAATACATGGCTGAAGAACAAATGGTTACTTTTTCGTTGGGTTCGGAGGAATTTGGAGTCGATATTATGAAAGTCCAGGAAATCATCCGGATACCTCCTGTTACCAGGGTACCGAAGGCCCGCAGCTATATTGAGGGTGTCATCAACCTGCGCGGGAACGTCATCCCGATTGTTAATCTCAGGTCCCGCTTCGGTATGCCCCCCGGGGAAGAAACCGATTTAAGCAGGATCGTTGTTCTGCAAATCGACAGCAGGGTGTTTGGCATTATGGTTGACAGCGTGACAGAAGTGCTGCGGTTGGACAGCGAAGCAATAGAACCGCCCCCGCCGATTGCACTTGGCATGGATTCAAATTACATCCGCGGAGTTGGCAAGATAGGTGAAAGACTGCTCATCCTCCTGAAGCTGGATCAACTTATGGGTGGAGATGGCATGAATGAACAAATTGCTTAAGCCGATCAAAGTCTTGATTGTTGATGATTCACCTTTCATCAGGATGTCCCTGAAAAAAATTATGAGCAGTGATCCGGCTATTCAAGTAGTGGCTACTGCACAGGACGGGAAAGAAGGAATATTAAAGCTTCAGGCCCTAAAACCGGATGTCGTGACCATGGATGTTGAGATGCCGGTGATGAACGGCTTGGAAGCCCTGGAAGAGATTATGCGCTGGCAGCCGACGCCGGTCATTGTGTTAAGTTCCGTAACAACTGACGGCACTAAGATGACGATGAAAGCTTTTGACCTTGGCGCTATTGATGTTGTCGCGAAACCCTCGGGCAAAGAAGGAGATAATCTCTCGGCCCTGGCTGAAGAGATTGTTTTGAAAATAAAGAGTGTCGCCGGGGTAGATCCTACCCGTTTGAACAAAAAAAGCCTGGGGTCTGCGCCAACGTTTGTCAAACAGCAAATACAGCCAATTGGCCGCAAAATAGAAGTTGTTGCAATTGGTACTTCGACGGGCGGACCAAGCGCCCTGCAGAATGTTCTGAGCAAACTGCCCAAAAATTTTCCGGTCCCCGTAATCGTCGCCCAGCATATGCCGGCTGGATTTACCTCCTCCCTGGCTTCCAGGCTGAACAGTATCTGTGAGGTTACAGTGAAGGAAGTTGAGCACGGCGAGCTGCTGAAAGCAGGTACCGTTTATATCGGACAGGCCGGGAAACAGTTTCAGGTGGCAAGAAACGGTAGCGGTCTTACCGCGAATGTCACTACGGAATCGCCGATTGCTACACTTTACAAGCCCTCTGTCGATGTAATGTTTCTGTCTCTGGCGAAAGAAGCCGGAGCCGGTGTGCTGGGTGTCGTGATGACAGGAATGGGGAATGATGGTCTGGCAGGCATGAAAGCCTTGAAGGATAAAGGGGCTTATGCAATTGCCGAATCTGAAAAGACTTGTATCATTTACGGTATGCCCCGCTCCATTATCGAAGCGAAGTTGGCCGACAGAATCGAAATGCTTCCCGATATCGGGAATACAATGATAGAGTGTGTGAAAAGGAGGTAGTAAAAACATGGGTCTGTTTACCGGTATGAATATCAGCGCCTCTGGTCTTACCGCCCAAAAACTTAGGCTTGATCTGATATCCAATAATATTGCCAATATCAATACAGCCAATACAGGACAAACAACTGCGGCCGGTAACCCCATTCCTTATCAGCGCGAAGTTGCCGTCTTTTCTTCTCGCCCATCTGAAACAGATTTTGCAGATGTATTTAAGGATACCCGCACCAAGTTAAGAAGCGAAGGGGTTCAGGTCACTGCTGTTGTTCAGGATAACAATGAATTCAGGCTGGAATACGATCCGAATAATCCGGACGCGGCCAAAACAGCCGAAGATGGGATCCCTGTCGGATATGTGCGCTATCCGAATGTGACCCTTGTAGAGGAAATGGTTGATATGATCTCAGCTAACAGGTCTTATGAAGCGAATGTAACCGCCCTGAACGCGAGTAAAGCGATGGCTTCCACAGCCCTCGGGATTGGAAAGGGGTAAAAAATGAGTAATGCGATTGGTCCCTTCACGACAATTGTTCCGCTTTCCCCTTTGGATAACTCTGGTACTTCCCAAACATCCAAAGCGAACAATACCAATGGTTCCGCTGATTTTTCTTCTTTCCTGAGTGACGCGCTCGATAAGCTTGAGAGTACGCAGTCTGAAGCTGAACAGGCTGCGGCAGATTTGGCCACGGGTCAAGTCGATGATTTCCATACGCCGGTCATTGCGATGGAAAAAGCCAGCCTGGCTTTAGGACTGGCGGTTACTGTGCGCAATAAAGTTGTTGATGCTTATAATCAGATCATGCAGATGCAAATCTAATTCTAGGGGGAAAGGTAGTTGAATTTTTCCTTAACGGAAATACTGAATGCTGTACGTAATTTTTGGGAAAAACTGACCAGCCCGCAAAGGATTATTCTAGTGGCCGCACCGGTTATTGTTGCGACTGCTTTGATCAGCCTTATCTTTTGGGCAAGCCGTCCTCAGTATACGGTTCTGTTTTCCAATTTGGAAACTACGGAAGCCGGAGCGATCACGGAGGCGCTCAAAGGATTGAATGTTGAATATCAACTGGCGGATGGGGGTTCAACTATCGAAGTTCCTCAAAAGGATGTTGCAGAAGTCCGGTTGCAGCTAGCCAATCAAGACCTGCCCAGTGAAAGCAAGTTCAGTTTTGATTATCTGAATCAGATGAGAATCGGTGAAACTGACGAAGACCGTAAACTGAGGTATGTATTGGGATTGCAGACTGAACTGGAACAAACGATTGGAACGCTTGACGGTGTGGAATATGCAAGGGTTCATATTGTTATGCCTGAAGATGCGCTGTTCTCCGAACAACAGAAAGACACAACCGCTGCTGTAACGATCAAACGAAAATACGGAAAGGAGATGTCGGAAGATCGGGTTAGGGCAATCGCAAATCTTTTATCTTATTCGGTCGAAGGGCTTAGTATTGATAAAGTGACGATTGTTGATACCGATGGCAATGTCTTATCCGACATTCTCGGGAGCAGCACTTCCCCGCAAAAATTATCCGCGACCCAGCTTCAGGTTCAGCAAACATATGAAAACGACATTCAGAATTCCGTGCAAACGATGCTGGATAAAGTATTTGGGACCGGGACAACGATTGTCAGAGCGAATGCTACCATTGACTTTGATCAAAAAAAGATTACCAGTCAAAAAAATGAAACCGGGGCTGTTACCAGCCGTCAGGAAGTCACAGAGAAAAGTAGTAATACTTCTTCTAACGGCGGTGTTGCAGGGACAGAAACCAATGTGCCCGGATATCCTGTCACCGGACAGAACGGAACAACTTCGACTTCAGAAAAAAACAGTTTGACGGAGAATTTCCAGCCAAGCATGACCCAGGAAGAAACGGTCGTAAGTCCCGGGCAAATCAAAAGACTGACCGTATCTGTTCTGGCGGATTCGGACAGTGTGACGGATGAACAGCTTGATAATATCAAAAATATTGTTTCTTCCGCGGTCGGTTATAATCAGGATCGCGGTGATGTGATTGAGGCGGCCAGACTGCCTTTTGAAAAGACGACGGCGCTTGAAGAGCAGGCGGCGATAGAAGAAGCCGCCCGCAAGGCTCAAATTCTACTGTATGCGGAGATTGGCGGAGGTGTGCTGCTGGCGATTGCTCTTCTGATTGCATTCTTACGGTCCAGATCGAAAAAGAAAGAATTGGCGATCGAGTCGATGAATATGGCAGATGGATCGAGATTTGTCACGCTGCAGGAAGCTGAGCAGATCCTGGCGTCGCAGATTGAGGCCGAACGTCAAGCCGACTTGAAACTTGCACGGAAGAAAGCCAAAACTACGGAAGAAATCGAAAAAGAGAAGATCCGTCAAGAAGTCGAAAAATATACGGTGGAAAATCCGGATGAAGTGGCAAGATTAGTCAAAACTTGGCTGACTGAGGAGCAATAAGGATGAGCAGCGGGATTTTTACGGGATTACAAAAAGCAGCAGTACTACTGATTACCTTGGGTCCGGAAAGATCTTCGGAGATCATTAAATTTCTTTCGGAGCCGGAGATCGAACAGCTTACGCTGGAAATGTCCAATATGCGCAAGGTGTCTGAGGAACAGAGAGACTCGGTCATTGATGAATTTCATAAAATGTGTCTGGCCAGCAATTACATTGCGCAAGGCGGCATTGAATATGCCAGGGATGTATTAGAAAGGGCTTTGGGACAGCAAAGAGCGTTTGATATTATTGGACGCTTGTCCTCTTCTTTGAAGATGCGTCCGTTTGACATTGTCCGCCGCACGGATCCCAAACAGCTGTTTTCTTTTATCCAAGGCGAGCATCCGCAAACAATTTCTTTAATTATGACTCACCTTCCCCCGGACAAAGCGGCTACGATTTTAGCGAGTCTGCCTCAGGATCTGCAGGCTGAAGTCACAAAAAGGATTGCCCTGATGGGAAGAACAAGCCCGGAAGTGCTGAAAGAAATTGAGAAGGTCCTTGAAAACAAAATCTCCAATCTTGCCCCGACCGATTATACATCTTCAGGCGGGATGCAGTCTGTAGTTGATATGCTTAACAGGGCAGATCCTGGTACGTTAAAAACCGTCATGGATGTTCTGGAAATGGATGATCCAGATCTCGCCGAACAGATTAAGCGGCAGATGTTTGTGTTTGATGATGTCATCCTGCTTGACGATCGTTCTGTTCAGCTGGTGCTGCGTGAAGTTGAAACCAAGGACCTTGCCTTGGCCCTGAAAGGTTCCAACGAAGATGTCACGCAGAAGATTCTCACGAATATGTCCAGCAGATCTGCCGGTATGCTGAAGGAAGATATGCAGTTTATGGGCCCCGTTCGGCTGCGTGAAGTTGAAGAGGCCCAGCAGAAGATTGTCAAAGTAATTCGTAAGCTGGAAGAAGCTGGAGCAATTGTGATCTCCAGAGGTGGTGCAGATGAAATTATCTACTAAAACCTCAGTTCTGAAGAGCAAAGTCATTGAAATTACTTCTCCGCGTATTCTGGAGTCACCGGATCCGGAAAAATACAGAAATAGGACGAATGTTTACGATACTTCGTCTGCCTTGGCCGTGCTGTCCGTTACTGAGGACCGTACGGTCATGGAGCAGTGTGTGACTGAAACGGCTTCGGTTGCAGAGGAAGACTGGGGACCGGAGGTCTCCGATATCCTGGCGAAAGCTAGGGCTGAAGCCGATGAGCTGATTGCCGAAGCCCAAAAAACATCAGCTGAAATCATTGAAAATGCTCGGAAAGAAAGCGAAGCCTTAACCGTCGAGTATCAGGAAAAAGTCAAAAGCGAGATTGCACCTGTCGCTTTCACGGAAGGTTATAATAAGGGGCTTGAAGAAGCTCAGTCTCAGGCCGACGTGATTACCCAGCAGGCCAGAAACTATCTGGAGATGGCCCAAAAGATCCTGGCGGATGAATTCAATAAAGCAGACAGGGAACTGGCAGACCTTTGCCTGAAGATTTGCAGCAGAATTATTCATACCTCATTGGACATCGATCCTGAAATTCTTTTGGGCATCATCAAGAATCTTACCCTGCTGCCCAGTGACAAACAGAGCATAAAAATTCACCTGTCCAGTAAAGATTGGGATTGGTATAAAGATCTCCCGGCTGAGTACAAACCTGGTTATCCGGTCATTGTCGATGAAACGCTCAAGGCCGGAGATGCATTTTTGGAATGTTCCGAGGGAATATTTGATGCCCGGATCGAACTGCAGCTGGAAAAGATAGAGAAATACCTCAAGGAGGAGTTGAAGTATGGCCGACTGGAAGGCACTTGCCCAGAAAATTGAACAATACGAGCCTATTTCGGCCCGGGGATTAGTCTCTAGAATCAGCGGCCTTTTGGTTGAAGCGGATGGCCCGAGGGCCAGCGTCGGAAAATACTGCCATATTATGGCTTCGAACTCCAAAGCGATCCCTGCTGAGGTCGCTGGCTTCAGAGGAACAAAAACACTGCTTATGCCTCTCGGGGAGTTGGAAGGTGTAGCCCCGGGCGATAAGGTGATCCCCCAGGATGAAACGCTGAATGTCAAAGTCGGGCCTGAATTGCTGGGCAGAATCCTTGACGGACTTGGTCAGCCGCTTGATGGCAGACCTTTGAATACGGATCAATCGTACCCACTTCATAATAAGCCACCCAGTGCGCTGTTCAGACCGCGTATTCGTGAGCCTCTTAACGTTGGGGTTAGAGGCATCGACGGGCTGCTGACAATGGGCAGAGGCCAGAGAATGGGGATATTTGCCGGATCAGGTGTCGGTAAAAGCACCCTTTTGGGGATGATGGCCCGGAATTCGGAAGCCAATGTGAACGTGATTGCGCTCGTTGGGGAACGCGGACGGGAATTACGGGATTTTATGGAGAAAGACCTTGGAGAAGAGGGTCTATCCCGGTCTGTGATCGTTGTCGCGACATCCGACCAACCTGCTCTCGTCAGAATGAAAGCCGCCTTCACGGCAACTGCGGTCGCCGAATATTTCCGCGACAAAGGTAAAAATGTGCTGTTCATGATGGACTCCGTGACCCGTTTCGCGATGGCCCAGCGGGAGATAGGCTTAACAGTCGGAGAACCTCCGGCAACCAGGGGATATCCTCCGTCGGTATTTGCCATGCTGCCAAAATTGTTGGAAAGGGTTGGTCTATCCGAAAAAGGCAGTATTACAGGGATCTATACCGTCCTTGTTGACGGTGATGACCATAATGAACCGATTGCGGATGCTGTAAGGGGAATACTGGACGGCCATATTGTTCTGACCAGGGAACTGGCGTCGAAAAACCATTATCCGTCCATCGACATCCTGCAATCCATCAGCCGCTTAATGAGCGATGTTGCGGATCCGCAGGTCAGGGAACTCGCCGGGAAAATCCGGGAGCATCTCGCAGTCTACCACGAAGCCAAGGACTTGATTGACATCGGTGCCTATGTGGCGGGAAGCAGCAGTCGGATTGACCAGGCTATCAAGTATCATGAAAAAATATGCGCTTTCGTCTGTCAGAATACGGATGAAAAATGCTGTTTTGCCGAAATGCTGAGCTTCATGAAAAATGTTTTTGAAGAGGGCGATAAGTGATGCCTTTCAAATTCCGTTTGGAGGCTTCTCTGCGGCTTGCCGAGCAGGAGATGGACATCGAGCAGGGGTTACTGGCGCAGGAGCTCAGAACGCTGCACAACTTGACTGAACAAAGGGATCTCCAAACGCAGCTTTTGAACAAGGCCTTCGAGAAACAAAAAATAGCTTGTCTTGAAGAGCCGCAGACACTGAACCTCTGGCAAAGATACTGTTATGATCAAAAGAATATTTTGCTGAAGCGAGAAAAAGAAGTCGAAGAACAAAATGTTCGGGTCGAAAAACAAAGGGAAAAGCTGCTGGAATGCCGAATTAAAACAGAAAAATACAAAAGGCTTAAAGAAAAAAAAATAAGACTTTTTTATATGATAAAATTAAAAAAAGAACAATCTGAGATTGATGAAATTGCCCAGAACCTCAGAGGCTGGAAATGACAGGAGGATTGATGTGATTTATTTGACAAGACTGAACAACAAAGAATTTACAATAAACCCCGACTTGATTGAGACGGCGGAGGCTACTCCCGACACGGTCATTACACTGACCACTGAAAAGAAATACGTCGTCAAAGAATCCATTGATGAGCTCATCGAAAGGATTGCAGAATTTCGAAGACGCTGCCATCCAGAATTCAGAGGAGGAACCCGTAGTAATGAAAATTAAAAGAATTATTGTACCCCTTATCTTTATTGTTATCGGAGCAGGGCTTGGCGTAGGCGGCACGATTGCTAAAGATAAAATCTTCCCGGGTTCCAGTTCTGGCACCGCACAGGTCGAAAAAGTTACGGAGGAAGTCGGACCGCTGATTGAAATGAAAGACGAATTCATGATCAACCTCGACGGAGGTGGAATGGTAAAGACGAATATTGTGCTGGAAGGCGTGAACAAGAAATCTCAAGAGAAGATTACTGCAAAAGAGATATTCTTGAGAGACCGTATCATTTCCGTGATTGGTTCGAAAGGAATTGACGATATTCGGACAAATGAAGGACGTGAAAAACTCAAAGAGGAGCTGCTGACCGAGCTGAATAATGTCTGCGGTGACCAGGTCAAAGAAGTATTGTTCAAAAATTTTATTTATGATTAACAAATCTCAAATGGTTTAAAAGGAGGAGGGATTGGATGGGTGAAGTATTATCCCAGGCGGAAATCGATGCTTTGCTAAATGCATTATCAGACGGCTCAGTTGATGAAGAAACCATAAAAATGTCCAGCCCTCATAAAATTAAAGTTTATGATTTTAAAAGGCCCAACAAGTTTTCCAAAGGACAGTTGAACTCCTTGCTGAATATCCATGAAAATTTTTGCCGCTCACTGGCGACTTTTCTGGCTGGGAACATGCACACTGCCGTAGATGCCAAAGTGCTGTCTACCGAGCAGGTAACTTATGATGAATTTATCCGTTCTCTGCCCTATCCGACAATCCTTGGAATTTTCAGCATGCCGCCGCTGGAAGGAAACGGTCTGCTCGAGCTCAGTCCTTCACTGGCCTTCATTCTGGTGGACAGACTGCTCGGCGGACATGGGATGGAACCGGCCAAAAACCGTGATTTGACGGAAATCGAACGTAAGATTATTGTCAGCCGGCTCAGCAAGATTGTTCAGTTAATGGGGGAAGCCTGGGCTGAAATTTTTGAAGGTAATCCTCAGCTAATTAATGTGGAGACAAATTCCCAGTTTACCCAGATTGTTGCTTCAAACGAAATGGTGGTTGTTGTGACCATGGAGGTGAAGATTGAAGAGCAGTCTGGGATGATCAATGTTTGTCTTCCTTATATTGTTATGAAACCAATTTTAGAAAAATTAAATAATCTGCTGCTGTTTTCTTCGGGAGGGAAGGTCATATCCCCTGAGGAAAGAGAGTTGATCCGGCAAAAGATTGAATGGGCCAGAGTACCGATGAAAGCCATTATCGGCAAAGCCCAGATTACCATACAGGATCTGATCAACCTGGAACGGGGGGACGTGATCCCTCTGAATCAGGGCATCAAGGATCCTCTCGCTGTCTACGTCGGAGAATACATCAAATTCAGAGGAATGCCTGGTTTATTCGGAAACAGAATGGCAGTGCAGATTACTGATGTCATTAAAAAAGGGGGGAATGAGGATGGGTAACGGAATGCTTTCGCAGGAGGAGATAGATGCCTTGCTGTCCGGCTCGATGGATATCAATTCCCAAGAGGCCAACGAGCCTGTTTCAGGTAGCAGCCAGACTATTCAGCTTACCGATATGGAAAAAGACGCCATGGGGGAAATTGCGAATATATCGATGGGGACAGCGGCAACAACTTTATCTCAACTTGTCGGAAAGCGCGTAGAGATAACTGCTCCAAAAGTTGACCTGACCACAGCGCAGAAAATATTTGAAGATTATCCTGTGCCGCATGTTCTCATTGATGTCAAATATAAAAAAGGGATTGAAGGATCCAATATGCTGGTTCTTTCCCGCGAAGACGGTTCCATTATTGTGGATCTGATGATGGGGGGGACCGGCAAGAGTCCGACAAATGAACTATCTGATATCCAGTTAAGCGGTATCTCAGAGGCCATGAATCAAATGATGGGATCGGCAGCCACATCCATGTCTACGATGTTCAATTCGGTTGTGGACATCACGCCTCCCCGCGTCATCGTAGCGGAGGAGGAAAATGAGGTTTATGAGTTAAGCAAGAATCTGAATGCCGATGAACCATTGATCAGAGTTTCTTTTAGAATGATCATAGAAGGAATCATCGACAGCGTTCTGATTCAGGTGCTCCCGTTTGAAGTTGCCAAAGGCATGGCCGACAGGCTTCTGGGACAGATGTATACCTCGCCGGTACAGGAGACAGTGCCGGAGCCCCAATACACTGCACCAGCCATGTCTGTGCAGCCGGAGCCGCAGATACCGAAGTCGCAGGCTCCGCCACCTTCGCCGATGGAGACAATATGGCAGCCGCCTGTGGATTTCCCTTCCCAGAGGGTTCAACCAACCTTTGTGCAGCCGGCGCAGTTTGCACCGCTTTCTTCGGGGGGGCTCGCAGGTCTGCCAAGTAATCTGGGACTGATTTATGATGTTCCGCTCCAGGTCAATGTTGAGCTCGGTAAAGCAATAAAAACGATCAAGGAAATCCTGGATTTGGGTCCCGGATCCGTCGTTGAACTTGACCGCCTGGCAGGCGAGCCGGTCGATATGATTGTTAACGGCAAACTTATCGCCAAGTGCGAGGTTGTCGTAATCAACGAGACCTTTGGAATCCGTATCACAGAAATTGTGAATCCAAATGAAAGAATCGACACATTAAACTAGATCAAGGAGGAAGAGTAGTGGGTAAAACAGTTTTGCTTGTTGATGACGCTGCATTTATGAGAATGATGCTCAAAGATATCCTGGCCAATAATGGCTATCAGGTTGTCGGTGAGGCAGAAAACGGGATGGTTGGTGTCGACAAATACATGGAATTGAAACCGGATATCACAGTTATGGACATTACAATGCCCGAAATGGATGGGCTTCAGGCTGTGAAAGAGATCAGAACCAAGGATCCGCAGGCCAAAGTCATCATGTGTAGTGCAATGGGTCAGCAGGCCATGGTTATTGAAGCTATCCAGTCCGGAGCAAAAGATTTTATTGTCAAACCCTTCCAAGCGGAAAGAGTACTTGAAGCGATCGCCAAGGCGCTGAAATAGCCATGAACGGATATGAAAATCAGCCTTATCCGGGTGCTTCAGAAGCTGCAGCATCAGCGACAACCGCAACGGAACCTTTTTCCTGGGCCGGTCTGATCGGGATGATTGTCGTCTTTTTGATTATTCTCGCCGTAGCCTTATGGCTGATGAAACGTCTGAACCGCTTTTCGGTGCGCAATATTCAATCTCCGTGGGTAAGAGTCCTTGACCGGCAGGTCTTAAACGGCCAACAGACCCTGTATTTGGTCGAAATTGCCGGTAAGATTCAGGTGCTTGGCGGGACGGATCATCATATCACAAAGGTGGCCGAGATTGACGATCTTGATGTTGCTGCTGAAATTCTTGAAGAAATTGCCCGACAACCGCAGGAAAAGATGGACAGATGGATGTCCGGCATCTGGAAGAGGTTAAGAAGGAAGCAAAAGAATGAATCTTTCTCTGCTGAACTTGAGTACTATCTCAAGGAGGAGAAAAAATGAACATAACACTTGATGTAGGGCAGACTGGCTCAGCAGTTCAGATCCTTTTACTTGTTACTGTCCTTTCCTTTGCACCGGCTATTCTGGTATTAATGACTTCTTTCACCCGGATTGTTGTCGTTTTATCTTTTGTCCGTAATGCGCTGGGAACACAAACGCTGCCTCCTACCCAAGTCATTATCGGACTTTCCTTATTTCTTACTTTTTTTGTCATGATGCCAACGTTCAACGAAATCAATACCAATGCGCTTCAGCCTTACCTGCAAAGCCAGATAACGAAGGAGGAAGCCCTGGACAAAGCCCAACAGCCGTTGCGAACGTTTATGTTTAAACAAACCAGGGAAAAAGATCTGGCGTTGTTTGTGAATATGGCAAAAATTGAGCAGCCCAAAACGTATGGGGATATCCCGACGTATGTTTTAATCCCGGCTTTTGTCATTAGTGAATTAAAGACGGCTTTCCAGATGGGTTTTGCGATTTTTATTCCTTTTATTATTATCGATATGGTTGTATCGAGTACGCTGATGTCGATGGGGATGATGATGCTGCCTCCGATGATGATTTCCCTGCCGTTCAAGATATTACTGTTTGTTCTGGTTGACGGATGGTCATTGGTGGTGAAGTCTCTGGTTTCAAGTTTCAGTTAAATGGATTTCCAAGAAATTTGCCAGAGGTGAAACGGAATGTCTGAAAATCAAATTCTTGCTATGGCCAAAGAAGCAATAGCGATAGCAGTCATTGTTGGCGGACCGGTCCTGGCGGTAAGCCTGCTTATCGGTCTTATTGTGAGTATTTTTCAGGCAATGACGCAAATACAGGAGCAAACGCTGTCCTTTATTCCAAAATTATTGGGAGTTGCCGTGATTCTGCTTATCTTGGGCCCCTGGATGCTAAATGTCATGACCACTTACACGGCAACGCTCTTTACTGAGATTGCCACATATGCCCGGTATTAAAAGCAGCCCAATGGAGGAAGCAATTTGAACCTGTCTGATTACTTACAGTGGAATCTTACTTTATTCATGCTTATCTTTTCCCGCTGGGCAGGAATGGTCATGCTTGCTCCGGTGTTCGGCGCAAAAGGCGTTCCGGCGATGATAAGACTTGGTCTCGCCGCAGGACTGTCCTTTGTAGTATACCCACTGATTCAAGCCCAAAACCCTGTCATACCGAATGAATTGCTCCCTTTGATTGGGATACTGGTGAAGGAGACGCTTCTGGGCCTTACGATAGGATTCATTATCAACTTGCTTTCCATGGTCATGCAGGGAGCTGGGCAGCTGATTGATTTTCAACTCGGGTTTATGACTGGGAATGTTGTCGATCCGATCAACGGTATGCAAAGTCCGATGACGGGAAGTTTCCTGGCTATGATTGCAACGATGCTGCTTCTGGCCACAAACTCCCATTACTATATCATCGCTGCGGTGACCAAAAGTTATGAGTTTCTGCCGATTAATCCTGTCGGGGTGAACTATGGCGCAGAATTTTTTATTGAAATTACCGGGAAGGTCTTAAGTTTATCGCTGCAGATTGCAATGCCGGTCTTTGGCGCCATATTACTGGCGGATGTCGGTGTCGGCCTTTTAGCGAAGATCGTACCGCAGCTGAATATGTTTTCCGTGATATTCCCGGTAAAGATCATTTTTGGCTTGGCCATGCTGTATTTGATGATTGCTTTCTTTGGAGATACGGTATCCAGAGTTTTCGATATTACGATGCAGTGGATTTTTGAACTGTTCAGGGGGTGGAGTGTATAGCTGAGAAAAGGTTCCCGGCGACTCCCAAGAAAAAGCAGGACGCTCGTAAAAAAGGCCAGATACTTAAAAGTCAGGAACTGACTTCGGCGGTAATGCTTCTGGCAATTATCGGTTTGCTGAAAATATGGCTGCCATATGTGTTTCAAAGGTTAGCTAACATTTTTACGTATACAGCAACTCTCTCCGTGGACTGGAATATTCAGTCCCTCTGGAAGGTTGTCATCGATGTTTCCTGGCAGTGCCTGCTGATCCTGGCTCCGGTATTTGCTGCCGCGCTGGTGATCGCCTTTGCCGTAAATTTTCTGCAAACGGGGCCGGTGTTCATTACCGAGCCTATGATCCCGAAATTCTCAAGAATGAGTCCTGTTGAAGGGGTCAAAAGAATGTTTGGTCTAAAGGCCCTGGTCAATTTGGTTAAGTCCTTGTTCAAAGTGCTGGTGATTGGTTATTTTCTTATCGATGTCATTCGAAAAAACATCGATGTATTTTCGGCACTGCAAGGAGCAGAAGTTGGTCAGTCCCTCATTTTCCTAAGCGGGTTGTTGTTTGAAATGGCCTGGAAAATAGCGCTGGCCTTTCTGGTTATTGCATTTGCCGATTTCCTTTATCAATGGTGGGACTATGAGAAAAATCTCAGAATGTCCCAGGAAGAAATCAAAGAAGAATATAAACAGACTGAGGGAGATCCGCTCATTAAGAGCCAGATTAAGAAACGCCAGCGCATGATGGCCATGCGCAGAATGATGGAGGATCTCAAGCAGGCCGATGTCGTTATTACGAACCCGACACATTATGCAGTCGCCCTAAAGTATGATACAGCCAAATATCCTGCTCCCTATGTCGTTGCCAAAGGGCAGAATGAAATGGCTTTAAGAATCAGGGTGGTTGCCGAAAAAAACAATATTGTGATTATGGAAAACAAGCCTTTGGCCAGATCGCTTTATTCCCAGGTTGAGCTTGGGCAGTCCGTGCCAAGGGAACTATACAAGGCAGTCGCCGAAGTCCTCGCGTTTGTCTTCCGTCTCAACAAAAAGAGACGGTCCTATTCCGCGTAGAGGAGCTGGTACCATTATGTTAGGGCAAGTCTGCGTGCCACGGATGGCAAGGAGCGATGCGTCAAGGAGGACGCAACGACCGAAAGCGGCTATATATTGCGGAGACCTACCCGAAAAGCGATTTTTCTTTAACCAATGGTTTAATAGATATTGAAGTATCATCATCGCAAAACACTGAATTAAGAAACAGGAGGATACTGCATCATGGCCACAGCTCGCGCGGGCAGATTAGCAAGAAATACGGATATTATCGCAGCCATCAGCATTGTCGGCATTATTGTTGTCATGGTCATTGGCGTACCCGCAGGCTGGCTTGATTTTCTTATTACCTTAAACATTACTGGATCAGTTCTGATTCTTCTGCTGGCTGTCTTTACAAAGGATCCACTGGAGTTTTCCGTACTGCCTTCTTTGCTGCTGACCATGACACTGTTCCGACTTGCCCTGAATCTTTCCACGACGAAACTGATTTTACTCGAGGCTGAGGCGGGGCAGGTCATTCAGCAGTTTGGAGAGTTTGTCATCCAGGGAAATCCGATTGTTGGCTTTATTGTGTTCTGTATCCTGGTCGTGGTACAGTTTCTGGTCATCACCAAAGGTGCGGAACGCGTATCCGAAGTTGGGGCCCGCTTTACCCTGGATGCAATGCCCGGGAAACAGATGAGCATCGATGCCGACCTGAACGCCGGCATCATCACGGATCAGGAAGCTAGAGCCCGAAGACTGCATATCCAGCAGGAAGCAGATTTTTACGGTGCGATGGACGGCGCTAGCAAGTTTGTCAAAGGGGATGCCATTGCGGCAATCATTATCCTGCTAATTAACATTATCGGCGGCTTTATTATCGGGATGGCAACCAAGGGTATGGCGGTCACCGACGCTCTATACACCTACACGCTGCTGACGATCGGAGACGGTCTGGTAACCCAGATCCCGGCGCTGCTGATTTCAACCGCTACTGGGCTTATCGTAACCCGAGCTGCATCAGACAGTAACCTCGGGCAGGATCTGGCCAAACAGCTGTTCAGGACTCCAAAGGCGCTTTATATTACTTCTGGGGTATTGGTAGCTCTTGCAATTTTTGGCATGCCCCAGGTACCGATGCTGATGTTCGCCACCGCTACAGCCGGAATGGGTTACTACCTTCAGCGCAACACTGCTCAGGCAGCCAAGAAAGAATCGGAGGCAGCGGTTAGAAGCGATATTGACGAGACCAAAAAGCCTGAAAATGTAATGAATATGCTTGGAATTGATCATATGGAACTGGAAATCGGCTATGCGCTGATTCCGCTGGTTGACGCCGGTCAGGGCGGGGACCTTCTGGACAGGATTATTCTGATCCGCAGGCAGCTGGCCGGGGAACTCGGATTTATCGTTCCGGTGATCAGGGTCAGGGATAATATGAATCTGCAGCCGAATCAGTATACGATCAAACTGAAAGGCGCCGAGGTTGCTTCCGGGGAATTGATGACCGATCATTACCTGGCCTTCAGTGGGGGAATTGAGGATGATTCCATCCAGGGTATTCCGACAAAAGAACCGGCCTTTGGTCTTGATGCCAAATGGATTAACGCGTCGGTCAGAGAGCAGGCTGAACTTTCCGGGTATACCGTCGTCGATGCACCGACTGTACTCGCCACCCATTTGACGGAAGTTCTAAAAACGCATGCCCATGAGATTATTAGCCGGCAGGATGTGAAGAAATTAATTGATCATGCCAAGGAACAGTCGCCGGCAGTTGTCGAAGAGCTTATTCCTGACCTGCTTAGTCTAGGGCAGGTTCAGAAGGTACTCAGCAACCTGCTGCGGGAAAGAGTATCGGTTAAAGATCTGGTGACGATCCTGGAAACGCTTGCTGATTGTGCTCCTTTGACAAAAGATATCGACAGGCTCACCGAATATGTCCGGCAGAGTTTGGCCCGCCAGATCGTACAGCCCTTCCTAAATCCTCAAAAAAAATTGCCAGTAATTACGCTTGAGCCCAAGATTGAGCAGATGATTTTGGATAATCTTCGCCCCTCGGACTTCGGCAGTTACGTGAATATTGATCCGAATGTCATACAGAAGCTCTTAAAAAGGATAGGGGCCCAAGTAGAAAAAATTATGCTGCAGGGACACAATCCCGTAATGTTGTGTGCTCCTGTGGTCAGGATAAGTTTAAAAAGAATGACAGAGCGTCAGCTTCCTCACCTGGTCATCCTGTCTTATAATGAACTTGTACAGGGAATAGAGGTTCAGGCTCTTGGAATGGTGGTGTTGGATTAATGAGGGTGAAACGGTTCGTCGGTGACAATGTGGCAGATACAATGGGGAAGATTAAACGGGAGCTTGGGCCGGAGGCAGTGATTCTACAGACCCGCCAGATTAAAGAAGGCGGATTCCTGGGCTTTTTTGCGCGTACAAAAGTGGAAATTACCGCAGCGATTGAAGAAAGACAGCAAAATTATGCCGCGATGAAGTCAGCGGAGGATGAACCTGTCAAAGTTGTTAATACGGATGCGATAAAAAAGGCCTATGAAGCTTACAGAGAAAAAGAAAATGAAAACACTAGAGAGCAGAGTATTTCCGATGATGCCCAGTCCGAAATCAAACAGATGCACAATATTTTAAAAGAAATCAAAGGGCATATCACCAAAGGGGACTTAAGCAGCAGTGCTGAATCCAAACCCTACTCCCACTGGGTTAATTTTCTGACGGACAGAGGAGCCAGCAGAGAGACTGCCGCTGAACTGCTCGAACCTATCAGAAACGATCTTGCCGAAGACCAGTGGAAAAACAATGCAAAAGTATTTGAACTTTTGAAAAATCAAGTAGAAAGGTTATGTTCAAACACCGAGGTTATCAGGCCTAGCAAATCCAGGACACTGGTGGTCGCGATGGTAGGACCCACCGGAGTCGGGAAAACAACAACCATTGGGAAGCTTGCAGCAGGTTTCAGCATCATTGAAAGAAGAAAGGTGGCACTGGTGACTGCCGACACATTCAGAGTAGCGGCGGTCGAACAGCTCAGAACTTTCGGAGAAATCATCGGTGTTCCCGTTGAAGTCGTCATGACGCCGGAAGGGTTGAAGGAAGCGATTGATATCCATGCCGACAAAGAACTTATTTTTATCGACACAGCCGGACGCAGTCCACAGCACGACCTTCATATGGATGAACTGGAAGCTTTTTTGGACAAGGCCAAACCTGATCTGACAATGCTTGTCATGAGTGTCACGACCAACCTGACAGACCAGATGAAAGTTTACGAAAGGTTCAATGAGTTATCCACGCATCTGATCTTAACAAAGCTGGATGAGAGCTTTTCTCTCGGTTCCATACTTGATCTTCTGGCAAAGACCAATTTGCCTGTTGCATATTTAACAAACGGACAGAATGTCCCGGATGATATTGATGCAGCTACATCCGAGAAACTAACCCGGTACGTTCTTGGGGAGGATAATCCATATGCATGACCAAGCAAGTATACTCAGGCAGATGGCGAGTGAAAGAGAAGTTGCAATGCCAAGAAATATGCGGGTCATTGCAGTCAGCAGCGGCAAAGGCGGTGTGGGCAAGACCAGTTTTGTGGTGAACTTGGCGCTTGCTCTGACCGAATACAATTACAGGGTGATTATTCTCGACGGAGATCTTGGACTGGCCAATGTCGATGTAGCTTTTGGGATCACGCCGAAATACAATATTAAACACCTGCTGACTGGCGAAAAAAGAATTGAAGATATTCTTTACCCGATTGGCAAAGGAATCAAAGTATTGCCTGGAGCATCTGGAATGGTAGAGCTCGCAAATTTGGACAGAGGACAGCTGAAAAATGTTCTTGTTAATCTTGGCCGCCTTGAAAAAATGGCAGATATTTTACTGATTGATACCGGAGCTGGTTTAGGACATACCGTACTGAACTTTATCAGCGCGGCGGATGATGTCATTCTCGTTCTTACGCCGGAGCCGCCTTCCATGACCGATGCTTATGGACTGATCAAATCAATCAAAAGTCCGACCGGGAAAGTGAATCTCAACATTGTGGTGAATCGGGTTAAGAGTGAAGCAGAAGCCAAGCAGGCCTATGAAAGACTGGAGCATGCGGTTACGAAGTTTTTGGGTATGCCCATCAGTTTATTGGGATGGGTTTACGACGACCCATCAGTCGGACGTTCCGTGATGGAACAGAAGCCGGTCGGGTTATCGGATCCTGAAAGTTATGCCTATCGCTGCGTGCAATGGATCGCCGGAAATGTTGCAGGCGTATATATGCAGCCTCCGACTCAAAGCAGCGGAATCAGAGGATTTATTTCTTCTCTGCTGAAATTGAAATAATGAAATTAAGATAACGTCAGACATCAAACGATGTGACTAGCCTGGTCAGAGGTATTTGGGGAGTGATGAAGATGCTTTATAAAGACAAAATATATGAAGGCTTAAGTGTCCAAATTGTTGTCCCTGAAGGAGAATATCAGGGCAGATATAAGACCAGGGTAGAAGAGGTTGGGCAGAAAATCATAACCATCGGGGTACCGGTCGCTGGCGGCCAGTTTATTCCGCTTCGAGAGGGAACACAGCTGGAAGTGGTATTTGTTGACGACCTGTCGGCGTATTCCTTTTCGACCGTCCTGATCAAAAGGCTCTCTGTTCCTATTCCAACGTTTATTATCGAATTTCCCGAGAAAATATCCAAAGTTCAAAGAAGAAAATATGTTAGGGTTCAGGTGGTTAGTCCTCTCCAATACAGGATAGTGGAGAGAAACGGTTTAGGGATAGAGCAGAAAGGATTTATGCATGATTTGAGTGGCGGCGGTTTGCTTTTTCACGCTAGAGAGTGCATACCTGAAAAGACACCGGTTTTGGTGGAGCCTGTCATCGGGGATACGCCGATGCAGATTCCGGCAATTGTCGTTCGCTGCATGAAAGAAGAAAAAGATTCTTATCTGGTTTCTGCGGAGTTTTATGAGATTTCTGAAAAAACGCGTGATAAAATTATTACCTATGTGTTTGAGCTGCAACGAGAGATGCGTAAGAAAGGACTGGTTTGAACATGGAGATATCTGCAATCAGGCTGGAAGCTTTAAAGGAAATTGGAAATATAGGTTCAGGGCATGCGGCAACATCACTTTCTAAACTGTTGCAGGCAAGAATAGACATGTCCGTGCCGAAAGTATGGCTTGTTCCGCTCGAAAAACTCGGCGAGGCGCTTGGTGAATACGATACCGTCCAGGTGGCCCTTTATCTGAAAGTCGAGGGGGACGCACCCGGAAAGGCTATTTTTGTCCTCCCGATTGAAAGTGCCAGGGTCATAGCCCAAAAACTGCTTTCACTTCAGGAACGTCCGGATATCTTCAGTGATGAAATGGCGCAGTCGGCGCTGCAGGAAGTCGGAAATATTCTGGTCAGTTCCTTCATCATCGCATTGTCCAAGTTTTCCGGAGTCCTCCTGCATCCGTCAATTCCGGCCATGGCCATTGACATGGTCGGCGCGATTATTGACGGTGTCCTGCTGGAAGAAGGAATAATCGATGACGACGTTTTGATCATTGATACAAAATTATCCGGGGTTAAAGAAGTGGAAGGGAAATTTTTCTTTATTCCGAGTAAAGGTTCTCTTGATAAATTATTGGGAGTATTTGGTATATGAGCAAAACGATCATTGTAGGAATGGCTGATTACAAAGTGGAAAGGTCTCCTGACAAGCTGATGACGGCAGGCCTGGGTTCGTGTATCGGGGTATGTGTTTATGATTCGGTATCCCAGATTGGGGGAATGGCCCATATCATGCTACCCAACTCTTTGGAGAGCCTTCAGGGCAATCCGATGAAGTATGCCGACACATGCCTGGCCATGATGCTCGAGGAAATGTTTAAGCTTGGGGTTATAAAATCGAGACTCAAAGCCAAAATGGCCGGTGGGGCTCAGATGTTTTCGTTTGGGAATAAGGCACCGCTCTTGAAAATTGGGGAGCGCAACGCCCAGTCAGTGGAACAGGAATTAAAAAAGGCCGGGATTCCGCTGCTTGTCCACGATGTTGGCGGCAACTTCGGGCGAACGATCACTTTTGACATTCAATCCGGCGATTTGCATGTGAGGACCATTAACCATGGGGAAAAGGTGATCTGATGGCAGAGCCAGAAAAAAAACTTAAAAAAAACGCATTTGGATTGTCAGTTATCAGCGCCGGAATCGTTCTGGTATTCTCCATATTCAACGGCTATCGTTATCCTGCTATCATACTACGAACCGTGCTGGCTTTTTTATTTATTTATCTTTTGGGCAAAGGGCTTATTGTGTTATGGAATAAGGCCTCTCCTCCGGTCAAAGAAGAAAAAACACCTTCCAAAATTGATATCTTCCTTGGGGATATGGAAAGTCAGGACGAAAATGCCCCGAATAAGACGGGGCAGCCTGCAGAGAGCCTTCTGTCACTAAAAAAACGGGTTCCGGGCCAAATTAACAACCAGATCATGGATCAGTTACCGGATGCTGCAGCCAGAGCGGAGATTGTCAGAAAAATGGGCTGGGGTGATGATCAATAAGGAGGTGTATGCTGCATGTATAAAGGACAATATGATACACCCAAACAAGCTGTATGGACAGAAGAGCATTTAGAGAAGTTCTTGCCGCTCGTGAAAAGGATTGCAGGCCGGCTAGCCATGTCTCTGCCAGAGCATATTGATCAGGAGGACTTATTTGGGTACGGCGTATTTGGCTTGCTGGATGCGCTTCAAAAATTTGACCCTTCTCGCGGCGTAAAATTTGAAACGTATGCAACGTTACGAATCAGGGGTTCGATTATTGATGGATTAAGAACGATGGATTGGGTTCCGCATTCAGCACGCCAGAAGGTCAAGCAGGTTACGCAGGGTTATGCCTGGCTGGAAAACCAGCTTGGACGCAGCCCAACCCTGGAAGAAGCAGCCCGGCACCTCGATATTTCCGTTGAGGAATTGAATGCGACCCTGCTGCAGGGACAGTATATGACACTCGTGTCGCTTGAAGATGTCAATTCCAACGATAACGAGGACATCACCAGTTCACCTCTTGATCTGATTATTGACCCGAGCTCGCAGGATTCGTTTGGCCAGATCGAAAAAGAGGAACAGAAACAGATTTTGACGGAAGCCATTGAGAAATTATCGGAGAAAGAGAAGCTGGTGGTCGCTTTATATTATCGGGAAGAACTGACTTTAAAAGAGATATCGGTGGTGATGAATTTATCGGAATCCCGGATCTCACAAGTTCATTCTCAGGCCATCTTACGATTACGAGGCTATCTGGGAAGACAGAAAAAGAATATTTTCTAAACCATTTTGGAGGACAGAATGGTTTTTTTATTGGCAGAAACTAAAGTTCGGGCCAAAATTTGCCGATATATTGAATAACAGTACACAGGAGGTGAAAGGATGAATGTAGCGAATGTTTTGACGCCTGTAAATGTTGAAGGAACAAAAACTGATTCTGCAGCAGGAAAAGAAGGTAAGGGCATTGACCAGAACAACCTTCTGTTTGCGCTTTTTATGCAGAAATTGAATCCTTCCAACAAGGCTGATAAACAAATTCTTGGAGAATTGGCGGAAGCTGGTCCGGATTCCGATTCAGGAGAAGTCACCATTTCTGATGGGACTGTTTCGGAACTAAGCACTTATCTGCAAATTCTTCAAAACCTATTTCCGGCTGGCATGGAGGCCACTTCCGGATCAAATGGAGATCAAAATAGTTCCCTGGTATCAGGTTTAGCACTGAAAGGAAACGATGATGCCTGGATGATGCTCGGACAAGCCTTGGAAGAAGTTCTTTCCTCAGGCGCAGGGCAAGCCGATAAGACTATGACCAATGGCGAAGGTTTACACCTCGGGAACTACCTGCAGGCTTTCGGACTTAAAGGGATTTCTGGTTCGACGGCCGATTCTCTCGATCCAGCGGAGTTGGATGATATATTAGGATATTTAAAAGAACTCTCTGGGAAAATTGTTTCACAAAAAAACCAGAATAATCAAGCAACAGAACCTTTGGATACGAATGCGAAGCTGCTCAACTGGCTGTCTGACAAATTGTCTCTGATTCAAGATAAGAACGGAGCGGACAATTCTGCCGCAACAGCCCTGGAGACAACCACTCAGAATATCCTGAGCGGCGTTACAGCGGCGGACGATTCTGCAGAAAACAAGCAGAATTCATCTTCTTCGGGAAACAACTCTCAAAACTATTTGATGGACAGATCAATAGATCCGAACCAGATACTGGTTTCAGGAAACAAGACTGATGTTGCGCTTTCCAGCTCAGCAACTGATGTAAGCAGTGTCAAAGCAGGATCGGTCAGCCCAGGTGCGGTTTGGGACCAGGTTTTGGGCATCCTGAACAAACAGGATCTGAATTCTCAGGAGATTAAGGAGATCTCCATTCAGTTGCAGCCGCAGGACCTTGGAAAGCTGAATGTATCCATGAAGCTTGAAAATGGGCAGTTGCATCTAATCATCAATGCTTCTGAACAGGCTACGGGATCGTTGCTTCAGAACAATCTGCAGGATTTGCGGAACGGTCTGGCGCAGATCGGCGTTTCGTGTGGAACTCTCGAAATGAGTTACCGCCAGAATGACCAGCAGTCCTCGCAGGACAGGAATAACTACCGCAGCCAGCAGGAAACAGCCTTAACCCTTCAAGAAGAAGCAAGCAGTATTTTACCGGTATTTACGTCTTACCTGACGACAAGTAACCAGGGTAATCGAATTAATGTCAGTGTCTGAAACGAGGAGGAAACCATGACAAGCGTCTATAATGTAACCGGTACAACTTCGGATACAGCCACAAACGCCAGTACCAGCAGTACTGACAGTACGACTTTAGATAAACAGGCCTTTCTGCAGCTTTTGGTTGCTCAGCTGCAAAACCAGGATCCAATGTCTCCGATGGATGATACTCAGTTCGTTGCCCAGCTTGCCCAGTTCGGTTCTCTTGAACAGCTCTCAAACATGGCAACAGCGATGGATGAGCTGAAAGAAAGCATGGTTACGTTGAACAGCCAATCTCTGTTGACGCAAGGAGCGGCAATGATCGGCAAACAGGTAACCTGGACTGACAGTGCTGGAGCATCGCAGAGCGGAACGGTCACTTCGGTAAAATGGTCCGATGGTTCGCTGGCCCTGGTGGTCGGGGACGCCGAATTGTCTTTAGAGGATATTACAGAGATCAAAGGCTCTGCTGCTGCACCGTAAGCAAAAGGCAAAGAAAATGCGTCTGTATCAGAACAACTTTTGAATAAAATTGAACTAACAGGAGGAAACGCCTTATGATGCGTTCACTATATTCCGCAATTACGGGTTTAAGAAATCACCAGACCGCGATGGACGTTATTGGTAACAATATCGCCAATGTCAACACGAGTGGATATAAAAGAGAAAGAGCCAGTTTCGCAACGATGCTCGGGCAGGCTTCCCAAGGAGCTTCAGCTCCAAGCCTAGCCACTGCGGGCAATCCTTCAACAGCAACGATAGGGGGGACCAACGGCATTACAATCGGTCTCGGCAGCGTGCTTGGATCCGTCGATAAGATTATGACGCAGGGAAGCTCTTCCTATACCGGTAAATCGACAGATATGATGATCCAGGGAGAAGGAATGTTTGTTGTTGAGATTGGGCCAAACACCTATTATACCCGGACCGGCAATTTTGATCTTGATGAAAACGGTATGCTGGTCGATACGAACACAGGAGCAAAAGTCCAAGGGTATCTGAATGGAGATTATGCATTAGCTGATAATACGAATGATCATTTTCCTTCAACAACTGATTATGATATGACCACGTTGTCCGATATCATTATCCAGCAGGGAGAGACGTATCAGATCGGTGGTACTGATTATACGCTGGAAAGCTACGGGATTGATTCCAAAGGCGTCGTTACCGGGGTTTTCACGGATGCTGCAACGGGCAATTCTGTTAGCCGTGAAATGTTTAAGCTGGCCCTTGCTACGTTCAACAATGAAGGCGGACTGAATTATGAGGGGAACAACTTCTATACACAAAGCAACAACTCAGGTGACGCTGAACTTGGGGTCGCGGGCAGTGGCGACAAGGGCGATATCATGACATCATACCTTGAAATGTCCAACGTTGACCTTTCCCAGGAGTTTACGGATATGATCGTAACCCAGCGCGGATTCCAGGCTAACTCCAGAGTTATTACGGTTTCTGACACCCTGCTTGAAGAACTGATCAACCTGAAACGCAGCTAAATAATGAAGGATATTTGACGTTGACGGAGAAGTATTAAGCAGGTAAAGGAGATTGCGAACAATGAAGTTGTCAACGGAATATTTACAAACGCTTCAGGATCGTATCGATATGATTGGTAATAATCTGGCAAATGCAAGCACGACAGGTTTCAAGGAACAGCTGCTGTCCATTGAAGAATGTTACGATGTTCAGGATAGAAGCAATACCATGGCGCAGTATGGCGGTGTGCCTGTGACGCAAAATCCGGTGATTCACGTCAATCACTATGACGGAAACCGCCTTGATTTTTCCCAAGGGTCCCTAGTGAGTACCGGGAATCCTTTGGACCTCGCGATCTGTGGAGATGGATTTTTTCAGGTAAAAACCACGGATGGAAAAATTGGATATACACGGTCAGGTGTTTTCGGCGTCGATGCTGCCGGAAACCTGGTCAATAACGAAGGCATGCTGCTTGAACCGAAGGTGGCAGTTCCGGATAATGTGACGGACATTAGTGTTAACAGCGATGGTACCATCTATGGCGTACGGACAGCGGCAGAAAATGCGGATACGACTGTCCTTACTGGGGAAGAGAAAAAACAGAGCAACATTGTTACCCTGGGCAAGATTTCTGTTTTCCGCTTTACGAATTCCGATGGCTTAGAACAGGCTGGAAACAATGTCTTTTTTGCAACTGAAGCCTCGGGCCAGGCGACTGCAGGGGTCCCTGGGAAAGATGGATTTGGCGTCATTAAGAACGCGATGCTGGAAAAATCCAATACGAATCTATTAACGGCAATGACTGATCTCATACGGATCCAGAGAGCATATCAGGTTGATGTCAGGATTACGCAGGACGAGGATGAGATGACGGTCCAAACCATTGCGATGAGGAGATGAGTATGGCAGGTTGGCTGGATAGTCCGATTTTTAATTTACTCGAGGGCGGTTTGGACGGACTCGGACTGCGTCAGCGTGTCTTAGCCGACAATATTGCCAATAATGATACGCCCGATTTTAAAAGGTCAGATGTTAGTTTTGATAAAATCTTGCAGGCCACGATGGACAGCATAAACAATACGGCAACAGTATCCGGCACAGAGCCCGGCCATATCCCTATTACCGGGACAGGGCTGACTTCAGACGGCTTTGTAGTTAAGGATGAGAATACCATCTACCGCAATGACGGAAATAACGTGGATATTGACCTCGAGATGACCAGGCTTGCAGAAAATACACTTCAATACAATTCATTATCCAGGATGCTGACGATGCATCTTTCCATGCTGAAACAGGCAATTCAAGAATAGCCATCCAAGAATAGACGTTCGTTTGAGGAGCGTGAGTTTTTTTGCTAAGGGGATTATATACGGCGGCTTCAGGAATGATCTTAAATAACCAACAAAGTGAGGCAATAGACCGGAATTTGGAGAGTATAAACAATCCCGGCTATCTGGAGGAAAGTGAGCGGGTCACTTCTTTTCCGCGTCTGCTGGTCAGCAGGCTCACGCCTTCTACGACCAGTGACAAGCCTTCGGAGAATGTCCCGCTCGGAATCATGGGAACGGGTGTCTACGCGGAGAAAGTCTTATACAGCACAGAACCAGGTTTGATCCGGGAAACCGGGAATATGACCGATGTGGCGCTTAACGGCGACGGCTTTTTCGTCGTTGAAACGCTTGACGGGGAACGTTATACCAGAAACGGACATTTTCAGGTTGATCCTTCCGGCATGCTCAGAACAGCAGGTGGTAATCTTGTTCTTGGTCAAAGCGGAGCAATCGGCCCTTTGCCGGACGATTTCACTATTCTGCAGGATGGAACAATTGTCAGTACTGAGAGCAGCCAGATCATAGATAGACTTACAATTGTGGACATTCCTGCGGAAGATCTGGATCGTGACGGACTTACGAGTCTTTATAGCAGCCAGAATCCGCCTACGGAAATACTACCGAAAAACGTCCGGGTTGAACAGGGTTTTATTGAGGAATCAAACGTTGACCTAAATGCGCAAATGGTCAAAATGATTCAGGTAACGCGCTCGTATTCAGCGAATCAAAAAGTGGTCCAAACCAATGATGAGATTTTACAGAAAGCTGTCAATGAAATAGGAAAGGTGTAACTGGCTTCCGAAAAAGCAGAACATGCGTAAGAGGTGATAACTATGGGCTCCCAATCCGTTATTTTTTTGCTGGGTAGCGAAGAATATGGCCTCCCGATTGAGGTCGTGCAGGAAATAACACAGCTGACAGAAGTTCATCCTGTACCCCAGTCCACGGAATATGTCAAAGGCCTTATTATTATCAGAGGTCAGGCGATTCCACTGATTGATCTGCATGCCAAATTTGAGATTCCGTCCCGGAATGAGGCTGGTTTTGCAATCATTATGAAAATTAATGATGAGGTTGTCGGCATTGCCGTTGATGAAATCATTGAGGTAAGGACACTCGAGAATGTTGTCCAGGCTCCTCCTTTGGTCGCTGCCTCATTTATCGGAGGGATTGTCAATCTCACGGACAGACTGATCGTTCAGCTTGATCCGGAATTCATCTTTAGAACCGATGAGCTGGAAGATTTGAAGTTTTTGGCCTGATTGGCTCCGTCTGTCTGTTTACTGGTGACTGGAGATTTGGTAGGCTAACTTGACTTTTTCTAGGTATTGATTTATATTAATCTAATTGAATTGATTTTAAATTGAATCAGAAAAGGGGGGCATCTAAGTATGGCTATGTGGGAATGCAGTGTATGCAAAAAGGTCTCTGAAGGAAGATGTCGTCCGAAACAATGTCCCGAATGCGGCGCTGATAAAGAAAAGATAGTGAAAAAGGATTAGCAGTGCATATCGACTATTATTTATATCTTTTTAAAATTAGTTGGCCGGCTTTGAGCGGTCTTTTTCTTGTCTGCATTTTTATAGGGATAAAATGTCTTTCTATACTTAGAAAGGCGTTGGCCGAAAAGAATCATTTCAGCAAATTTCTTGCTGCAGCCAAATCGCTTTTCCTGGTCTTAATCGTTTTTATTTACGCCCTGATGTTTATGAATTACAATCAGGATTGGCTGAACGACCCTGCAATATCGAAAGGGGTCATCGAAAGCCTCGCGGCGGAAGCTGAGCAGTATACGCTCACTTTGCGCAGCGGAGAAGAGATACTCACGTTAAGTATTGATGCAGCTGCTTTCCATAAGCTTCATAAGAACGATTTAGTGGAAGTCACTTATCTTCACCAGAAAAAAGAGGTAGTTCAATGCAGCGTATTAACCCGACAAGCTGACAATTTCATATAATAGCATAGCTTATGTTTGACATTTAATGGAATTGATTATTGACGTCTCATGATATAATATAATTAAGCAATCGTGTTTTTATCAATCACGTCCATGGAAAGGAGAGGTGGAACTTATGCGTATTCTTAAGGTAAATGACAATACGGTTCGCATTTTTATCTCCTTTACCGAGCTCGCAGATCGCAATATATCTCTTGCTGACTTGTTTCAACGTTCCGCGAGAACTGAACAGTTTTTTTGGGAATTGATTTCAAAAGCCAGAGATGAGGTAGACTTTAGTTTAGATCAGCCTTTCTGGATCCAGGCTACTGTTGCTTCAGAAGATGAATTTGTCATAACGGTAATTAAGCAGGAAGAACAAATTGATGCGGAGATTAACCATATTATTCAAACCGCTTTTGGAGAAAAGAAAAAGAATCCACGCCCTTCTCCGAAGTTTGCGTCTGAAGAGCAATGGGTATATTTGTTTGAAGAATTCGAAGATGTTGTTTCCGCAGTCCGTCTTTTGCCGGGGATTCTCCAGCTTCAATCCGCGTTGTTCCAATATGAAGGTGAATATTACCTGACAATCAGCAATATTGGAAACCCACGTAAAAAGAAACTGGCTGAAGCGATACTGGACGAATTTGGGGAATCTGTCATGACCACGGATACGTTTCTCAAAGAGCACGGTGAAACGATTATCGAGGAAGATGCCGTAAAAATCTTAAAACGCCTCGAGAAAAAGAAAAGGAGCTAACAGCTCCTTTTGTTTTGGGTACTAGCCGGCAGGATTGAAATGGCCTGCCTTGTAGAGCTTGCGGATACTGATCAGGCAATCCGGGCAAACGGGTTGTTTTTTAAACAACAGAAGCTGATCCTTGCCATTGCAGAAAATGCATTTGGATCTATTTTTTGCTTGAAACACGCAGAAGTCGTATATTTTTGTTCCGGACGGCTCCATTGCCTTTCCCCCTTGGATTTATTTCAGCGGGCTGAAATGTTATTATGATAATATTAAACGATCCAGCTTGTCGAAATCCTAAAAAAAACCAAGCGGGTAAGAATGAACATTTTGTCTTAGATTGCAGAATTCGGGGTGTTTTTTTGAGAAACAGCAAACTGCGCCTTCTTCCTCCGGTAAACGAGGTCATTGCCGAATTAGCAAAAACCGATGCCTGTAATGGTTATGAACTTTCGGTAATTACCTGGGCTGTAAGGAAGGCTTTGGAAAAAGCCAGAAAGATTCTTTTGGATGATCTGAATCACGATGGCGAAGAATTGAATAGTGGAAAAACTAAAAAACTTCAGAATTTTTTGTACTGTCAGCCTGAAGAATTTGTACCGGTCTTTCGAGTGTGGTTGTATAAGGAGATCCAAGCACAATTGAGAGGTTATGGAAGTATGAAGAGAGTCATCAATGCTACAGGTGTAATTCTGCATACGAATTGCGGACGAGCACTGCTTGCTCCGGAAGCCGCCGCCTATGTTGCGGAACAGGCTGTTGTTTACAGCAATCTTGAGCTTAACCTTGAAACCGGAAATCGCGGTTCGAGGTACAGCCATATCGAAGAAATTCTGGCAGAGCTGACCGGGGCCGAAGCATCCCTTGTTGTGAATAACAATGCAGCAGCGGTACTTTTAATCATGAATACTTTTGCCGTCCATAAAGAAGTCATTGTTTCCCGCGGAGAACTGGTGGAAGTCGGCGGATCTTTCCGTATTCCTGAAGTGCTCAAAGCAGGAGGGGCAAAGCTGGTGGAAGTCGGAGCAACGAATAAGACCTGGCTGAAGGATTACCAGGAGGCGATTGGCCCGGAGACGGCGATGTTGCTGAAAGTACATACCAGTAATTATCGGATTCAGGGATTCCAGCATGAAGTTCCGGTTGATGAGCTTGTGGTGCTCGGTAAAGAGTCGAGGATTCCGGTTGTCGTGGATCTTGGCAGCGGCAGTTTCCTGGATGGATCGGAATATGGTCTTCCGCAGGAACCGACGGTGCAGGATACGCTGAAAAGCGGAGCTTCACTGGTTTCTTTCAGTGGGGACAAACTTTTGGGAGGCCCTCAGGCCGGAATTATTATCGGCAAAAAGGAACTGATTGATCGCTTGAAAAAAAATCAACTTACTCGGGCTTTGAGAGTTGATAAGCTGGTCCTGGCTGCCTTGGTCGGAACGCTCCGTTTCTATCAGAGAGGGGAAATCGGTAAAATACCTGTCTGGAATATGCTTTCCCATACAAAAGATGATCTTTGGAAAGACGCGCTGAAGCTTAGTGAAATGCTTGCTGGCCTGCCCGGTTTAGAAATACAGGTTATGGACGCTGAATCCTGCGTCGGAGGCGGGGCTTTTCCGACGGCGGTGCTTCCGACTTACGTATGTGCGATAAAACCAAAGCAGAATTCCGTAGTTGATCTTGAAAGTTTTTTAAGACAGGGAGACATACCTATTCTTGCTCGCATTGTGAAAGATGCAGTTGTTGTTGACCCTCGGACGCTGCTTCCGGAGGATTATCAGGTGATTGCAGACCGTTTACGGGGATGGGGTTCGTGACAAAATACGATTACAGCATTCTAAAATTACTTACTAAATTGTTGATTTATCCTTTTGTATTTTATATTAGGTCTGCAGGTCATGTTGTGTTATAATTGCTTTTGAAAAAAACAACTGAGCGACAAAGGAGAAAACGAAAGGAGGGAAACCAATGTCCGGCGACAAAATAAGACTGACGCAGTACTCGAGTAAATCTGGCTGAGGATGCAAGATTGGTCCTGGTGACCTGGCACAAGTTTTGTGTCACTTTCCAAAGCAAACGTCCAACCCGGATCTTCTGGTCGGCTTTGATACGTCAGATGATGCGAGTGTCTACCGTCTTAATGACAATCAGGCGATCGTCCAGACAGTTGACTTTTTTACTCCAATCGTTGATGATCCATATTCTTTCGGGCAAATTGCCGCAGCCAACGCCCTCAGTGATATCTATGCCATGGGTGCGCGTCCGCTGACTGCGCTGAATCTTGTTTCTTTTCCAATTGATAAGCTTGATAAAAGCATATTAATGGAGATACTAAGAGGGGGAAAAGACAAAGTTGAAGAAGCTGGAGCCTTAATCATCGGCGGGCATTCGATCGATGATCCTGAACCGAAGTATGGTCTGTCCGTAACAGGCATTGTTCATCCTGAACGGGTGCTGACTAATTCCAGCGCCAGGGAAAACGATTTGCTCGTTCTGACAAAACCATTAGGACTTGGGATTATCACGACTGGGATAAAAAACGGGATTGTCCCAGCAACGGATGAGAAAGCCGCCATTGAGGTCATGGCACGGTTGAATAAGGAAGCGTCGGAGATTGCAGTCCTGACCGGAGTAAATGCTTGTACGGATATTACCGGCTTTGGTCTGTTGGGACATCTTCACGAAATGATGAAGGCCAGCGGTATGCAGGCTGAGATCTTTGCAGGGAATGTTCCGGTCTTGGGCTATGCCTGGGACTGCCTAGAGAAAGGAACAATTCCCGGAGGAACGTTGTCCAACCTGATTTATCTCGAGGATTATCTGGAAGCAGCGTGCAGTTTGGACTGGAAATTGATCCTCGGTGATGCTCAGACTTCAGGGGGGTTGCTTCTGGCAGTGCCTGAAGAAAAAATTGAAACGCTAATCATGGAATGTCATAACAGGGATGTGCATCCTGTCGAGATCATTGGCAGAGTATCGAAGGGAGAACCCGGAAAAGTATTGATTCGTAGGGGAACCCATGCCTTTGGCAAGACTACGATAAATGGAGTGGGACAGACTTGAGGAATAAAAAAAATAAAAAAAGGAAAGCTTTTACGATTATTGCAGTTTTGCTCGCAGGGATTATTGCCGGTTCGGCTGCCTTTGGCTACTTTTTCTTAAATCAAGGAAGTACAGATGCGGGAGGCAGCACAGAAAACTCAAGTACGGACTCTCTTAACAAACGGATAAGCTTCCTGCTAATCGGTGCAGACAAAAGGCCCGGACAAACTTCCTATAATACGGATACTATCATTGTTGCGAGTGTGGATCCCGATACGAAATTAATTTCTCTCTTGTCCATTCCCAGGGATACCAGGGTCAGCCTTCCTGGATCAAATTCTTACGTCAAAATCAATTCGGTCGTGATGTACCGAGGAATTCCTGAGCTGATGGATGAGGTTACCGAACTGACGGGCATACTGCTTGACGGCTATGTCGTGACCAATTTTGACGGTTTTAAAAGTATTATCGACACAGTGGGCGGAATTGAACTCGATGTTGAAATGGATATGTACAAAGAGACCGGAGACGAAGTTGACGGCGTGATTGACCTGAAAGCCGGAGAGCAGCATCTGACCGGGACTCAGGCGCTCCAGTATGCCAGATTCCGGGGAGACAGCACCGCGGACATCGGCAGAACTGCACGGCAGCAGAAGGTCTTGAAAGCAGTGGCCAAAGCAGTCCTGCAGCCCTCAACCATTATTAAACTACCCAAGCTTATTCCTCAAATCAATGAAGTTGTTGAAAGCGATCTGAAACTCGCGGATATTCTAAGACTATCCAAGGCAGCCGCGGCTTTCGACAGTTCAAACATGGTGAATCAAACACTGCCTGGCTATGGACTTTATCTTGACAATATCAGTTACTGGGAAGTCAATCCCGATCATGCCAAACAAGTGGCTAAGAATCTTCTGCTCGGGATTACCACCGATATAACCATCGACGGGACAGTCCTCGACCTGCTGAGCCCGGAACTTCAGTCCCATATCACGGTACCCGGAAGCTCTTCAGATCCAAACGGCGCCGCGTCTCCAGGTCACGATGACTCGGGCAGTACGAGCGGGAGCAGTGAAGGTTCGTCCGGAACAGAGCTGAATGACGGAAGTACAGGAACAGGCGGCGGAACCGGTACGGACATTGGACAGGGTACGGGCAGTCCGGACCAGAGCAACAGCCTGGGCCAGGGTGAAAGTAATTTGGACAATGGCAATGCTTCAGATAACAAGACGAAGGAAACAAAGCTATTAATCATTCCTGAATAATTCTCTTGTAGACAAATATCGAAATAGTCAGTAAAATGAGAGAGAATAATCATAAAATACTGTAATTATGCTATTACAGTATTCTTTTTTTAAAAAAATTGTAATTTTACAGATAATTTTTTGGCTTATTTTCGTTATTATTTTAATACTTTTATTTAATATATGCGATTTTTAGGACTAAAGTCCTACACGTTTTGTTTTTAAAATCAGACTATTTTTCCAGGTTGTTTAAGGAGAGTGCGGGCCATGAAAGAAATGATTGCAACAGGTAAAACGTTGGAAGAAATCAGAGAGAAATGGTCTCGGGAATGGGGCTGTGATCCTGAAGAGCTGCAGATAGAAACCATAGAGAAACCGGGAGTCTTCAGCAGGCTCTATAAGGTAAACGTAATTTTGCCGGATCCGGACAAACAAAATTTTCCGCAGGAAGATACCCAGGAGGAAGATACTCGGGTCCTCTGGGATCAAGTCAAATATACGATTTATCCCGGATCGCGGGTTCAAAGCATCGTTCCTTATCCACATGCCGGAAAATTATTTATGCTGGGCAACGAAATTGAATATGAAATGCCTGTTAATAAAGGTGATACCTTTGAATTCTATCCTTTGGTCCAGCAGGGTGAACTTTCCTGGAAAATCACCGTTGAGCCGGACGGCAGCAAAGCTGTCGCCAGAGTCAGACATGCCCGTGCGGGTGAATATGTCCTGGCCAATTCTCTCCCGAATTATTCGCAGCTTGTACTGGAACAACATGTTTCCTTTAATGCTTCCCCTGAACCTGATGCGCTGTCAACGGAAGCAAACCTGCTGAAAGAAATCAGTGACAAAGGAATTGTTTATGGAATAAAAAGCAATCTTTGGGCGGATTTTATGGTAGTCGACGGTGAAAGCGAAATTGTCATCGCTGAAGCAACCCTGCCGATTCCAACTGTTCAGCCTCAGCTAATCGACTATGTTGGTGAACCCGTATTTCAGAATGAAGAAAGCAATGAAGACAAAATTGATTATTTCGCCTGTAAGATTGTCCTTTGCCAGAAGGATGATATTCTGGGCAGGAAGATCCCGGGTAAAGAAGGGGTCCCCGGTACGAACATTTTTGGAAAAGCCACTCAGGTTGATAAAATCAAAGACTTCATCATTACAATGAAGAAGAATGTCTATCTGACTGAGAATATGGAAGTTAAAGCCTCCTGTTCCGGTACACCGGTAAGGGTCAATAAAAATACATACTTGGTTGAAAACGCGTTTATTCAAAACAAAGATGTTGATCTGAGTACCGGAAGCATCGACTTTCCAGGGGATGTGTTTATCGGGGGCAATGTTGCGGACGGATTGTATATTCATTCCTCCGGCACAGTCAAAGTACAGGGTTCTATCTCGGGCGCTGATATTAAAGCAGAAACGGGACTGGCAGTAAGAAATAATATTATAGCCAGTAAAATATTTGTCGGAGAGAAACATGTCTCTAGATCCGAGTTTATCAAAACCATGCAGGAAGTCAGTGAAGAGCTTACGCTCTGTGTTCATCAGATTGAGCAGCTGCAGGGAGCATCCGCCAATACGAGTGTTGGCCAGCTATTCAAGGTCATCCTGGAGAGGAATTTCCAACAATTGCCAAAAAAAGTTGAAGAGCTGGAGAGACTGCTTAACAGCCAGGAATCCGGGTTTGTATCCCAGGAGCTTGATCAGGCGATACGTTCGGTGAAGCATTTTATGATAGGATTAGGACCGCTTCAGCTTAAAGATACGCTTTATCTTAAAAATGCCCTGAAGATTATAGGCTTCTTCATGGCCACCAAAGGACTGGCCGCCTCGGCCAGTGTTCTCTGTGATGTCAGTTATGTTCAGAACTCTGAAATCAGCTGCGCTGGCGATTTCTTCTGCCACAAAGGCGTGTACAATTCCATTTTGAAAATTGAAGGCGGTATGAAAATTCATGGTGTCTGCCGCGGCGGCGAAATCAGTTGCTCGGGTGATGTTTACATTTGGGAACTTGGCGGCTCGAATATCAGTGCCACGACAATCAAGGCATCCAAAAACAGCCATATCAATATCGAATTCTGCCACGCCAATATTAAAATTTTCATTGGCAAAGAGCTGATCAAGATTGATGAACCGGCTCAAAAAGTTGATATTTTCAGGGACAAAGGGAACCTTCAGGTTGGAAAGCTAAGATGGGACGGCAGTACGCGCTAACGGGATCTGGCCAGTAACCGACTGATATAGGGCAGCAGAGGAAGAACCATAAGCGATGACAGGATGTTAAAAATTGTATGGCCGTTGGCGATCTGGCGGCTTAGGCTTCCCCCAAGAGACCTGATCACCTCGGTCAGCGGATCCAGAAGCGGGTAAAACATCAGAACGCCAAAAACGTTAACGAACACATGAAATAACGCAACCCATTGAGCGGATCTTGAGGTAAAAGCTGAGACAATCAAAGCGGTGAAGCAGGTCCCGATATTGGCTCCGAAAATAAAAGCAAGGGAGGTTGGCAGATCAAGCCAGCCTCTTTCTGTTAAAACCATCACAAGGCCTGTCGTTGCACTTGAAGAATGCAGGGCTGCCGAGAGAACGGTACCTGCTGCAATGCTTTCAAGATAGCTGCTGTTCAGATGGAGCAGACGTTCCTGAAAATATGAGGTCGAGGCAAGCGGGATCATCGCGGATTCCAAAACGGAAAGAGAGAAAAACATCAGGCCTAAGCCGGCCAACGCATAGCAAAAGAATTTCATTTTGCCTTTCAGCAGCCAAAACCCTAGAAATCCGGGCGGGATCAGCCATATGGCGAAATCCTTGAGCGGCAAAGACAAAAGCTGGGGCGTTACCGTGCTGCCAATATTGCTTCCGAGGATCAGTCCGAGCGTATTTTGGAAGCTTAACAAACCGGCGTCAACAAAGGAAATTGCCATTACGGTCAGCGCTGTGCTCGATTGCAGGATACTTGTCGCCAGAATGCCGCTGATGAATCCTCTCGCGGTGGTTGCGGTGAATCTCTGCAGAACGAGCTGAAAATAAGACCCCGTGAACTTTTCCAGGCCATCTCTAAGAATTTTTATTCCTGTCAATAATAGCATCAGGCCTAAAAAAGTAAAACAGACGGGGACAAGCATCAGCAGCTCCTTCGGCTTTTCAGAATAAGATCACTCGGTTAATTCTATTCGCTTGAACCAGCCGCATGTCTGAATTATCAAACGCTAGTACGGCTTTTGTTAAATAATTACACAAGAAGCCCTAACAACATGATTTTTAATATATATTCCTATTAAATAACAAAAAAACTTGCGACCATCTGCCGCAAGTTAAGAAAAGAGAGGAGTGGGGATAAAATTGGAAAACGTGAGACTAATACCATTGTGTCCCGTTTTCTACGAAACTATGCAAAAGTTTTTTTGCAGGAATTTGGTGCTTTTTATGGAAAATAGATTGCATACAGATGTTTCATATTCCGCCAGATAATCATTAGGTAGGATGAATCATTCGATCTAAGGTTTAAAGAAAAATATTAAAGGTTACGAGGTAGGTTATGCTTGATTTACATGTTCATTTGCTCGGGCATCTTGACCGGGAAGTAACAAGGGGAAATATCCGTCTTTTTCTTGACGAGGCTAAAAAGAAGAATTTAGTTCAGATCGGCTTTGCAGATCATGATATGTACTGGAATGACCTAAACCTGGATCTGATCAGAGAAGTTGCCGAAGAGTATCCTGAATTGCAGGTGAGAATAGGTCTTGAGGTCGACTATCGGGAAGAGAATGAAGAACTGATCCGCAAACGGATCAGTTCATATCCTTTTGACTATACGATCGGTTCTGTCCATGAAATTAACGGATGGTTCTTCGATTATCCCGAGGAAGAAGAAGAACATCTCAGGCGGGACCCTGACAGCTTGTACCTGGAGTACTTCGCGCTGGTGGAAAAAGCAGCTGCCAGCGGAATGTTTCAGATTATCGGGCATTTCGATTTGATCAAACTGTTCAAAATAAGGCCGCGGATAGACGTAAAAATTCTTGCAGCCAGGGCTCTGGAAACGATTAGGAAGCAAGGACTGGCCATCGAAGTCAATACCAACGGAAGGTATAAGCCTGTGCAGGAATTTTATCCGGAGCCGAAACTGCTTGAACTGATTCACCAGATGGGTATCCCAATCACCCTGGGCTCAGATGCGCATGAACCAAGTACGGTGGGACGTGATCTTGAAGAGGTTGTCCGGCAGTTAAAGCTATTCGGCGTAAAAGAAATAACCGGGTTCACGGGGCAAAGACCGCATGCTTTGATGTTTAAAAACAGGTTGATTGGAGAATAATAGAACTAAATAATGTGACGTTACGTTAATTGTTCTTTGTTCACAATAACACAAACGGGAGATGGAAATTCAATGATTGAAAGATGCCGTTCCTGCGGACACGAACACGATGATATTTCCAGGGTCATATTTCGCCGCAACCACGTCAGCAACCGGATGCTTCCATATTGTTCCTATTGCCTGAGGAGATTATACAAGGTGCCATACAGGCCTTAGTACTTCAAATATTTTAAGGTTTTCATGGCAATCATTTTTCTCTCCGAAAATAGCTTAGCTCAAAAATACACTTGTTTTTTTGTCTGCACTTTGATATAGTTGCTGGTGAGATAGGAAAAGGGGGGTTGGGACTATGGCATACGTTATTACTGACGACTGCACAACATGCGGATCCTGTGTCGACGAATGTGCAGTAGGAGCTATTAGCGAAGGCGACGGCAAATATGTCATCGATGCTGATACCTGCGCAGAATGTGGCGCTTGTGTAGACGCTTGTCCTTCAGGTGCAATTATTGAAGGATAATTAAATACTGCAATAAAGAAAGAGTATCTGAAGGATGCTCTTTCTTTTTATTGACGGCATTTGTCCAGTGGGTATATAATACAAATAATTATAATGATTCTAAAAATAGACTAAATTTATATACAAACTCAAAGTTTCTCAACAATTGACGAAAGGAATTGAAAGCCGTGAATGCTGTCGAAATTCTAAAGGGATTAAAGGATAAGGGAATACGCTTTACTCCCCAAAGGCAGGCAATTTTGGAATTTTTATTAGTTACTGATTCTCATCCCACTGCGGAAGAGATTTACAAACAGGTGAAGACGAAGTTCCCTGGTGTGAGTCTGGGCACGATTTACAACACACTGAATATGCTCAAGGAACATGGGTTCCTTCTGGAACTTCCTTGTGGGGATATGTCCAGCCGTTTTGATGGTAATCCGGTAAACCATTATCATGTGATGTGTTCGAGCTGTGGCAGGGTTGTCGATTTTCATAGCTCATTGATTGATATGGATGCAATGGTCACTGATAAAACCGGCTTTGTTGTATATACCCATAACCTGGTATTTTATGGGGTATGTCCAGGTTGTCAAGATAGCAAAGAATAAGGCTCTTAGTCAAATGTTGGGGTAAACTTATAAGCAACAGAACGCTAAATAGGATGCTGGTAATAGTTTCAGACTATTATCAGCATTTTTGATGTCCATGGATGGATAAATGCCGCGGTCATTACATTTTTCTGATAGATCTAAGTGTAACTAAGGCTGCCAAAGCTTGGCAGCCAAGTTTTCTAAATTTTTGCAGGTTTTTTTAGGGCTTTGCTCGAAATAAATATGGAAATGCAAGATCTTGCGAGGTTTTATGTTTAAAAGATTTACAGTCATACTTGTTTCGATGCTTATTATTGCTGCTCTTGCAGTATCTATATGCTGGGAAAATACTCAGGGTGTTGAACTATACAGTGATAATCCTGTCACAAAACCGTACAGGATTGCCCAGGATTTAGGCGGAAAATGGAATAGCTATTCAAGCTTAAAGCAGGCTTTGACCTATGAAAATGAGGCAACGGATAGCATGATTGATGTTTTGGACCTCAACCAGGCCAAAGATTTGATTATACCTTCGAGTCAGGGGTTCGATGTTGCCGCTAAAAAATTTTCTGTTGCCGGCAAATGGAGTTACAAGACGGCTCAGCTGACTCTGGAAGGGGTAAGCGGAAAGGTTAGTGTATTCTTAAACGGCATTGATGATGTGAATTTGATCGGTGAAGTTGAAGGAAACGGCGGCGTATATATTTTAAACTTTCCTGCCTCCAGATTTGATTTCAGCAAGGAAAACACGCTGTACCTGAAGACTGAGAAGAACAGCGTTCAGCAGAACAGAATTTTCGGCTGGTTATGGCCGGAACAAGGAAAAATTACCGGTCAGGTACGCCTGGAGGCAGTATCGGAAACGACCATTGATTTATCAAGCATAGCTGTTTCGTATGATTCAGCGAAAAAGCAAGTGAAGGCCCGCGTGAAGATCAAGCATCACGATATGCTGGAGCAAGGACCTTGGGTCTTAAACGGAGCTTTAACTGCTAATCAGCAGAAGTTCGCCGAATGTGTGCTTCCGCTGAGTACAAACGGCAAATTTGAACAAGACGCGGAGCTGATTTTTCAGGTGCCGGCTGCGCATTTCTGGAGTCCGGAAGATCCTTTTCTGTATGAGCTTAATTTGAATATAACCAATAACCGCGGAGGCTATGACAGTCTTCAGCTTCCGGTGGGAATCCGTCAGCTGGGAACAGCAAACGGAAAATGGACAATGAACGGTACAGCCTTGGACGTCCGGGGCAAAATCATTTCCCAGGAACAGGATTACACAATTCGAAATCAGCGCCAGACGGAGGCCTTTCTGAAGAACCTTAAATCCGGCGGCTATCATGTGATCTGCTTTATGGGCTTCTTTCCTGATGAGAGCTGGCTGTATGCCGCGGACAAGCTTGGCGTGGGCGTATGGCTGGAAATGCCTGTCGGTTTCACGGCATCGTCTAAAATACCGGATCCGGCAGTCTTTGAAGATCTTGCTGCCGTTGCGGCAAAGCATCCGTCGGTATTAGCCTGGACAGTTGCCAAAGGCATTGATGATTCCACGGCTTCCTCAGAATACCTTCAGAAGGCCGGGGATATGATTTCCGGCTTTTCGCAGTATCAACTTTCATTCCCAAAAGGTCCGGTTGATTCAAGCGTAACCGAGAATATTTTGATCCTGTCTGAAGGATTGCATGGCGAATGGGGAAATCTGACTTATTATTCCGATAGGTCAGCTAACGTGGTGCAACCATCAGATTCCAAATGGAAAACGGAGAAAGTCGCCGTAATTTTATGGCTGATCTGTCTTGTGTTTTTGAGTGCCCAAAACTTCTTCTCGATTAAATGGAAATACCAGGAGTTGTTTAATGATTTACCCAAAAGGGCCGTGCGCAGAGCTTTTTTTTGGTGTTGCCTGTCACTCGTGGCCCGCATGGGAACGCTCGGAGCGATTGTCGCTTCTCCGCTTTTTGATTTACCGGCCGATACCATACCGCCCTGGATTTCTTACGACTTCACCTGGCTTAAGGAAGTACAGGATCTCCCGTTCGTACTTGTCTGCATCCTTATCTCCTTCTTTTTGATTGTCTTAAGACTGCTGCAGATTGGGGTTGCAGCTTCAGCCTTCCCACAAAATCCAGGGACGTTGGGGCTGACATGCTGGATGGAAAGAAAATACGGCTGGATTGTTCTTGTTGGCGTTGCTTTCGTGCTGACAATATACGGCATGCCTTACTATTTCCCGATTGCAACGTATATCCTTCTGTCTGTTATATTCCTGCCTGCCAGGATCAGAGGCTCCTGGAAAGCCGGTGGGAAACACTCACGCCTGCTGATCGTTCCAGCCACAGTATTTTTTGGCATTCTGATCACGTGTTTATGGCATTACCAGGATTTTTCCTATCTGATTCAAATGGTCTTGCCCAACATCGACTTTTCTTTTCAATTATTTTAATATCTATTTCTAAATTCTAATGGTGGATGAATTTATTTGCTTCTTATAATGAAATATTTTATAATAGCATTGAACAACTTGTACAGGAGGAAATCGAATGATCACGAAAGATATGGTTATCGGCCAGGTTCTCAGACAATACCCGCAAACTGCAGAAATTTTTGTGGCACTTGGTATGCACTGTCTAGGATGCCCGTCTGCAACAAGGGAGAGTGTTGAAGGCGCTGCGATCACGCATGGCAAAAACCCTGATGATCTGGTGGCAGAGCTTAACAAAGCCGTCGGACAGTAAGGACTCCAAGTACCCCGATCATTCTCGCAACAACAAGGCCCTGCGGTATATTCCGCAGGGCTTTTTTAGTGTATCATAAAAGTGTAAGCATTTTTGATAGAAATAAGAGCAGGTGAGGTTGCCGCCAAAGGTTTGGCGCCGATTAAGTTTTCCTTATCCGGTATTAACTTCAGGAGTTTGAGTGAAGGAGTGGAAGGATGTACGGTCTTGTTTTGGAAGGCGGAGGTGCAAAAGGCGCCTATCAGATCGGAGCCTGTAAGGCGATGCGGGAATTGGGCATAAACTACGGGGCAGTGGCCGGTACGTCCATCGGGGCGCTGAATGGAGCGATGATTGTTCAGGGCGAACTGGATAAAGCGTATGAGCTGTGGTATGAGATGTCTCCCTCGAAGGTATTTGATATTGAAGAAGTACGGCTGGAAGAACTTAAAAAGTTGGACATATCTCATGACGGACTGCTTTACTATATGAAAAAGGCCAAGGAAATTGCCTCCAGCAAAGGCCTGGATATCACATTTATCAAAAAACTGCTTCAGGAAATCGTGGATGAAGACAAGCTTAGAGAATCCAAAATGTTGTTCGGATTTACGACGGTTTCCCTGTCGGATATGAAACCCGTGGAATTTTTTCTGGAGGATGTCCCCAAAGGCAAAGTTGTAGAGTATTTACTGGCGAGCTCAAACCTTCCTGCTTTTCAGCAAGAAAAAATTGACGGAAAACACTATCTTGACGGCGGTTTTTATGACAATCTGCCTTTAAACATGCTGGTGAGCAAAGGTTTCAAAGAGATCATTGCGATCAGGACCAACGCGCTGGGCCGTCGCAGAAAGCTTGCGGACAGGGAGGTTCATGTTCAATATATTTCTCCCGCCGAGACGCTTGGCAGTATCCTGGATTTCAGCAATGAACAGGCCAGATATCATCTTAAACTTGGTTATTACGATGTTATAAGGCAGTTCAGGCGTCTGAAAGGCCAAAAGTATTATATCGAACCAACAGGGGATGAGGACTTTTTTATTCGCATGATGCTGTCTCTCGGTGAGAAAAAAATTTTGGCGTTGGGAGAAAAGCTGGGCTTTAAAGGCATTCCTTACAGGAGGATGCTTTATGAATATATTATACCGAAGATTGCTGCTTTGCTTGATGTGAAAAAAGAAACAAGTTATGAGGAAATGGTAATTGCTCTTTTGGAATTTATTGCACTGGAACAGGATATCTATAGGTTTCGAGTCTATTCGTTTCAGGATTTTCTGGAATTGGTCAGTATGAATTTACGGGAAGTGAAAACAAAGAGCAGCGGGGAAGCCTTCGCCCTGCCTGCTTTCGTGAAGCAAAGCGGCGTTCTGCCCAAGATGGTGAAAAATCTGATTCTGCGGGAACTGATTCGTGAGCTTTTTCAAGAACAGAATTTTGCTGCTGCAATCCTGCCAAATAAAAATTCGCAGGACATTACCTAATCATTACGTTTGGATTTTTTTGGTTAGCGGATTAAGGAAAACATAAAAGATAGGGACTAAATTCCTATTTTTTTTGTTTTCTTTTTTTTGCAGCAGGAATTCTCAAAAAAATAGAGAATATGTGGGGTATAGTGGGTTGAAGTGGTAAGTAAGTGGTGCCTGGTGGGGTGAAGATTATGTTCATGGGGGAATTTCTCCATACGATAGACAATAAAGGCCGTCTGATCATACCGGCAAAGTTCAGAGAGCTTCTTGGCAATAAGTCGTTTATTACCAAGGGGATGGAAGACTGTCTTTTTCTTTACCCTGAAAACGGATGGTTTGATTTTGTGGAGAAGCTGAAACAGCTTCCTGTATCGCAAACCAGAGCCCGTGAATTTACCCGCTTGTTCTTTTCCAGCGCTGCCGAGTGCGAATTTGATAAACAGGGGAGGATCTTGGTACCTGCGAATTTACGGGAGCGTGCTTTTTTGGAAAAAGATGTCGTTGTTGTCGGTGTCATGGATAGAATCGAGGTCTGGGATTCCTTGAAATGGAGAGAATACAGCACCAACGCAGCCAAAAATTATGAAGATGATGCTGAGTCCCTTGCTGCAATGGGTTTAATGATATAGAGAATACACCATTGTACATAGGCTGAACAAAAAGTGGGTACGCTTGCGATAAAGCAAAGAAAGGAATGGCCCTAAGTGGTTTTTGAACACCAAAGCGTCCTGCTGCAAGAGACAATTGAAATGCTGTTTACAGACCCTGACGGGCTATACGTGGACTGTACGCTGGGGGGAGCCGGACACTCGGCACTGCTGCTCCAGCGGTTGAGTGCTTCGGGCAGGCTGGTATGTTTTGATCAGGATGAAATTGCTGTTGCCAATGCCCGCATGAAGTTTGCCAATGACCCAAGAGTCACTGTTTTTCAAAAGAACTTTGTGGAACTTGAGGATACGATCCGAACGAATAGCTTATTGCCGGCAGCGGGGATCATGTATGATTTAGGGGTTTCGTCGCCCCAACTGGATGAAGCGGAAAGAGGCTTCAGCTATATGCAGGATGCAACGCTCGACATGCGCATGGACCGCAGAAAACCGCTTACTGCCGAAGAAATCGTCAACAGCTGGAGTGTGGAAGACCTGACCGGAATTATCCGGGATTACGGAGAAGAAAAATGGGCGCTGAGGATTGCAAAGTTTATTGGCGAAGCCCGAATTCACGATAGAATCAGAACAACAGGGCAACTTGTTGAAATCATAAAGAATGCGGTCCCTGCTGCAGCGCGCAGAGAAGGACCTCATCCTGCCAAGCGCACTTTTCAGGCTTTAAGGATTGCTGTGAATAAAGAACTTGAGGTACTGGAAGAAACATTGGATCAGGCTCTGCGGTGCCTGCAGGATGGCGGAAGAATAGCCGTCATTACCTTTCATTCTTTGGAAGACAGAATTGTTAAAAACAAATTTCAGTCCTGGATGGGCAAATGTACATGCCCTCCTTCTCTTCCGGTTTGTTGCTGCGGTGCAAAGCCCCTGGCGAGGCTGGTCAATAAAAAACCGATTGTTCCATCCAGGGAAGAGGAAAATGATAATCCCAGATCGCGGAGCGCCAAGCTTCGTACTGCTGAGAAACTTAAGGTCTAAATAGGGGGGGAGAAGAATACGATGTTAACAGCACAGAGAAAACTACAATTCAATGAATCCTTTGCCTATCAGGAATATGATCAAATCCTTGATAAAGGCAAGCCAAAGGCCAAAAAAGCCGCCCCGTCCAAAAAGACCTCTCAGATGCTGAAGTACCGGGCCATAGCGCTTTTGGTCATGTTGGGGATCATTGGAATGTTCGGTCTGATTGGGGCCAAAACAGTACATATCACCGTGGTCAAAGCTGCGGAAATCAAAGCCCTGCAAAAAGAAATTCAGACCCTGAACGTAGAAAATGATCTGTTGCAGGTTGAAGTCGACAAGCTCAGCTCCGTTTCCAGAATTGAAAAGGTTGCCCTGGCGATGGGTATGGAGAAGCCGGAAGGAACGATCTATATCGCCAGCAGCCTGATCCAGCCTGAGAGTACAGCAGAGGTTGACCAAACTCAGAAGACTGCGGCGGTGCCGGATGAAGGCAAAGCCAATTCTATATTTGAAAATGTATTCAGCATATTTTCTAGTTTTTTTGCTTCAACCCAAAGATAGCGTCGCCTGAGTTTAATCTACCTCTGCTCAAAAGGGGTAGATTTTCTATGGTGCAATACATCAAGACGCGTAAAAGAATTCTCTTGTTATTTGGGCTATGCAGCCTTTTCCTGCTGATTCTGATTATCCGGCTCGCGTTTGTTCAGCTGCGGGACGGCCCTTTCCTAAAAGACCTGGCGGATGCCGAGCATTACCGCGGTGTTCCGGTCGCAGCTAAAAGAGGCAATATTGAAGACTGCAACGGCAATATCCTAGCGATGAGTGTCAGTGCCCAGACAGTCTATGCGATTCCGGCCGAAGTCAGAAAATCCAAGCGGCAGGATGAAATAGCGGCCGGACTTGCCGCTATTCTGGACACGGACCAAGGACAGGTTCTGCAAAAAATTACGAAACGGACTTCCGTCGAGTATGTCAAAAAGAAAGTATCTGCGGAAGTTGCAGCAGAGATCACCAGGGAAAATTTCCCGGGTATCGGTATTATCGAAGACAGTACACGGTTTTATCCGAATGGCTCATTGGCGGCACATATTTTAGGTTTTACCGGAATTGACAGTCAGGGGCTGGAAGGAATTGAATACTCCAGGGATGAAGAACTTACAGGAACATCCGGCAGCATCCTTACCGAATACGGAGCAAACGGCATAAAAATTCCCGGAGGCCAGCATGAATTTATCCAGCCGGTTCAGGGAAATACAGTAAAACTCACCATTGACAAAAACATCCAGGCTTTTGCCGAAAGAGAGCTGGCCAAACTGATGGCTGGCCAAGGTGTCAACATGGAAGGCAAAGTCCCAAAGAGTGCCTCTATTCTTGTTATGGAGCCTTCAACAGGACGAATGCTGGCGATCGCTTCTGCACCCACTTATGATCCGAATAACTACCAAGCGTCCAATGCGTCGACCCGGCGAAATATTGCGATCCAAAATGGCTATGAACCAGGGTCAACCTTTAAGATCATTACACTCGCAGCAGCGATTGAAGAGGATGACTATAACCCGAAAGAAAGGTTTACAGATCCCGGTTATGCAACAATCTTAAACAAAAAGATCCGTTGTTGGAAAGCTGGCGGACATGGAACCCAAACCATGGTGGAAGTTGTCGAGAACTCCTGCAACCCGGGATTCATTATGCTGGGGCAGCGCCTCGGGATGGATAAGTTCTATCAATATCTGACGGCGTTCGGTTTTGGGCAGAAGACAGGGATTGAAATGTCTGGAGAGGCGAAAGGTATCCTGGCCAAAAAGAAGAAGGCAACAGCATTGGATCTGGCCACGATGTCCATTGGCCAAACCAATAATGTTACCCCTATTCAGCTCCTGACAGCAGTTTCAGCGGTTGCCAACGGTGGTACACTGCTTGAGCCCCAGTTGGTTCAGGAAATTACAGTACCGACAGGTGAAGTACTTGTCCCGTTTGCGAAGAAGACGGTGCGGCGGGTCATCAGTGAGGATACGGCTAAGCTCGAGCGTGAAATCCTGGAGTCTGTCGTCACCAATGGCACGGGCAGAAGGACCTTTCTTCCCGGCTACCGGGTAGCCGGGAAAACCGGCACAGCCCAGAAAGTCGGCAGCGGCGGCTATATTCAGGGGGAATATGTTGCTTCTTTTATCGGGTTTGCACCGGCAGATCATCCACGTCTGGCAATTCTGGTCATTATTGATGGTGTCCCGTTCTACGGCGGGGTTGTGGCAGCCCCGGTATTCTCGAGTGTTATGCTTGATTCCCTGAAATATCTTGGTGTCCAGCCTGATCTGAATGCTCCGCTCACTCCGGGAGAACCGCTTTATGGTGTGGAGTTCCCCGCTGTCAAAGAAGCCGCCACTGTACCTTCCGTTCTGGGATATACTTCAGCTGAGGCCCAAGCTGCCCTGAAAAAGCAGGGATTTAACGTGAAAGTGAAAGGCAGTGGTGCGGTCGTAGTTGACCAGATCCCGCATGGAGACGCAGAGGTCGAAAAAGGTTCGACGGTGCTGCTTTATTTTGGAACCGAAACAGGCAAAGAAACCTTGGCTCCATGGCTCGAAGTGGGTGACCCGGATGTGGAAGCGATTGAAAACCTGGGAGAGCGGATCCCGATCAGCCTGAATCCTGACCTGGCCGAATAAAGACGATATGTCATAATCAGGATGGAGTTAGAAAAAAAAGCATGATTGTGGTAAGATAGCTGAGAAGAGGTGTAGCTCGTGTCTAGTTCTGAAAAAACACTGGCGGAAATCATTGACGGTATGAAACAGGTTGAAGTGCTTGGAGATACGCAGACGGTAATTAATGGGATCGCCCATGACTCAAGAACGGTATCTCCGGGCAATCTATATGTATGCATCAGAGGTTATCAGGCGGACGGTCATGCGTTTGCCGAGGCTGCTGTCCAGGCCGGCGCTACAGCGTTAGCCGTGGAGGAGTTCTTGCCGCTAGCCGTACCCCAGCTTAAATTTACGGATACCCGGAAGGCCATGGGTTTTTTAGCGGCTGAGGTCTTCGGGAATCCATCCGACCGGCTTGAACTTGTCGGTGTAACCGGGACGAACGGTAAAACCACAGTGACGCACCTGATTGAGCGGATCGTTCAGCAAAGTGGAAAGAAAACCGGTCTGATCGGCACGCTCGGCAGCAGAATCGGAAACAACGCATATCCCGGCCAGCATACTACACCGGAGTCCACGGAGATTCAACATTTACTGGCTGAAATGGTCGCGGAGAATGTAGACCTTGCTGTGATGGAAGTATCTTCGCATGCGCTCGATTTGGGAAGAGTCAGCGGCTGTGTATTCAATGCCGGGATTTTTACTAATCTGACCCAGGATCATTTGGATTACCATAAGAATATGCAGGAATATCTCAAAGCGAAAGCACTGCTTTTTTCCGGCCTGAACGGCGGAAAAGCCGGCCAGCTGGCTGTGCTCAATGCTGACGACGGCTCCTGCGTTTTTCTGAAAGAACAGGCAGGTTGCAGGGTAGTCACGTATGGTGTTGATCACGAGGCGGACTACCGAGCTGTGAATATCAGGCTTTCAGACAGAGGTGTTGAATTTGACGTGCTTTTTCACGGGAAAAGGACCGAGCTTTTTTACAGTACCCCTGGTAAATTCAGTGTTTACAATGTTCTAGCCGCAATTGCCTGGGCACTGGAAAGCGGATATCCGACTGAGACTGTGGTGCAAGCGCTTCACAGTATCAAAGGGGTTCCGGGCAGATTTGAGAGTATTCGCAAAGGCCAGCCTTTTCTGGTTATTGTCGATTATGCCCATACACCGGACGGTCTGGAAAATGTTTTGCGTACGGCCAGAGAAATCACTGGTGGAAAACTGATCACAGTATTTGGCTGCGGCGGTGACAGGGACCGAAAAAAAAGGCCGCTCATGGGAGAAGCCGCGGGCCATTTTAGCGACTACATTGTCGTAACCTCAGATAATCCCCGGACTGAAGACCCTGATGAAATTATTAAAGATATTATTCCGGGGCTTAAATCAGCCAATTACAAGGTGATAAAAGACCGCCGCAGTGCGATCGACGAAGCCTGTATGGCAGCCGGTTCTGGAGACACGGTACTTATCGCCGGCAAAGGGCATGAAGATTATCAGATTCTTGGCACGGAAAAAATACATTTTGATGACAGGGAAGAAGCAGATAAAGTTCTTAGGAGATTGGGTTATGTGGAATAGCGGTATAATTGCCGAAATTCTTGGCGGCAGACTTTACGGTTCGGAGTCGGCTTATTTTAAGGGATGCGTCATTGACAGCAGGGCAGCTTCCGAAGGAGTGCTGTTCACTGCGATCCGGGGAAAAAAGACCGACGGGCATCTATTCATCAACAAAGCCTTTGAAGCCGGGGCGTCAATTACGTTGGCGGAAACCCGCAGCTTGGAAGAATTCGGACTTCCGGTTATTCCCGCAGGCAAAGCAATCATTGCTGTGAAGGATTCTCTACGGGCTTTGCAGGATTTAGCCATAGCGTGGAGAAAAACGATTGATCCTGTGGTCATTGGGATTACCGGCAGCTGCGGCAAAACTACGACCAAGGATATGACGGCTGCCGTACTTGCCAAAAGCTTTAAGGTCCATAAGAATCTGGAAAACCATAATAACGAGATTGGGCTGCCGCTGACCATTCTGAATGCACCGGCAGGAACCGAGATCATGGTTCTGGAGATGGGAATGCGCGGACTTGGGCAGGTTAAGGCCCTTTGCGATATTTGCAGCCCTTCGGTTGCTGTGATCACGAATATAGGGACAACACATTTGGAGTTGTTAGGATCACAGGAGAATATTGCGAAGGCCAAATGGGAACTGGTTGACGCTCTGTCGGAAGGAGGCATAGCCGTGCTGAATGCGGAGGATGCGTTCAGTGTCAGCAAGGCAGCCACTGCTGATGTGAAAAAAGTCTTCTACGGGATTTCCGGTAAATATGCATCTTCAGATGTTTATGCTGTCAATATCCGAAGCTCCGGAACGCTAACGACGTGTTTTGAAGTGGTATCCGGCGAGGACAGAGCTGAGGTTCGCCTGCCGCTGCCAGGAGAGCATAATGTGCTCGATGCACTGGCGGCTTTGAGTGTTGGACTGGCTAAAGGGGTATCCCTGGCTGAAGGAGCCAAGGCACTCGAAGAACTGGAACTGTCCAAGATGAGGCTCGAGATTCAGCAGGGCGTTTTCGGGAGTACGATCATTAATGACGTGTATAATGCGAATCCTACCTCCATGAAAGCTTCACTGCGCGTGCTGGCTGAAAGCGGAGGGGCAAAAACGATTGCAGTGCTTGGCGAAATGTATGAATTGGGAGAATCTGCCGTCCCCGGTCACCGGGATGTCGGCCGGACTGCTGCGGAGCTGGGAATCAACACGCTGATCACGGTCGGCAAAATGGCTGAAGATATTGCACATGGAGCCTCTGAGGCAGGCTTCCCTGTCTCCGGCATTCATGTTTGCAGCGAATGCGCTGAGGCCGTTTCTGTGGCAAAGACACTTATTGAGGAGATGGGCAGCGACGTCTGGGTATTGGTTAAGGGATCTCGCGGCATGAGGATGGAGCGCGTAAGCGGTGCGCTTTGTCAGGAAGAGTAGACGACGATATTTTTTTGGGTTGGTCTGCGAGCCACAATACCGCTTTTCGGCTCTTGTGCCCTCTCTGGCACAAAGAGCCGCGCTCCGCATCCATGCTCCGCTTAACGCGGAACTGTGGCTCGCAGACTGATTGAAAGATATGAAAGTATTTCTCTTAGGTATTCAATTGCATTGCTTAGCTAAAGAAAATAGATAGAAAGCAGCACACCTCTTATTGCAAAGAGCTACAAAGCATCTTGAACTGGCCCCAAATACGTCTATTATCTCCGGTGATCAGTCTGCAAGCCACAGTTTCCGCGAAAAGCGGAGCATGGATTGCGGAGCGCGGCATTTGCGCCATGGATGGCGCAATTCGCTGAAGAGCGGTATTGTGGCTTGCAGACCTACCCGAAAGAGTAATTCTCTCTAAGTTTTGTGTGTATACAACTTCGAATTAAGTGATTAAGGCTAAGAAAGGAACATTCGGGAAGTGACGGAAAAAATCTATTTGGCGGCGGGGGTTGCCTTGCTGGTAAGTCTTCTGGCGGGACCTTTTTTAATACCAGTCCTGCGTACGTTAAAATTTGGTCAAAGTATCCGGGTTGATGGCCCCAAACGGCATCTTGCCAAGGCCGGGACACCGACGATTGGCGGACTTATATTTCTAATCGGAATTACAGCCGGGGTGCTGATGATTGCGGAAAAACCTTATTCACCCGGAATGCTAACCATGCTCCTTGTGACCTTAGGCTTTGGCTTACTTGGCTTTCTGGATGATTTTTTAAAAGTAATCAGGAAGCAAAACCTTGGCTTACGGGCCTGGCAGAAACTGGCTGGTCAAATCCTGCTTGCGGTGATATTGGTCGGAGTTTCCACCTTGTACCTTGGTAGGGGCACAGCGGTAGAACTTCCGTTCACGGCTTTGGAAATAGATTTAGGGATTTTCTACTATCCGCTGGTCATACTTATTGTGGTGTATATGTCCAATGCGGTTAACCTGACAGACGGACTGGACGGATTGGCCGCAGGCTGTACAGTCATTTCGGCTGTCGGCTATGTTGGCATCGCTTATCTGGCTGCGCGGACAGGATTTATTGACGGCATCGATGTTTCTTCCAGCGACCTCGCGGTTTTTGCCGCGGCCATTGCGGGAGGCTGTCTGGGATTCTTAAGGTTTAACATCCACCCGGCCAGGATCTTTATGGGCGACTGTGGATCACTTGCTCTGGGCGGAGCGCTGGCTGCGGTCTCGGTCCTCAGCAAGAGTGAATTTGTTTTGCTAATTCTCGGCGGGGTCTTTGTCCTGGAAGGTCTGTCCGTTGTTCTTCAGGTTGTTTCTTTTCAGACCAGGGGGAAGAGGATATTTCGGATGAGTCCGGTGCACCATCACTTTGAATTGGGCGGCTGGAGCGAAAAAAAGGTTGTACGCGTTTTTTGGCTGGCTGCAGCCATCTTCACGTTGATTGGAGTTAGCGCCTTTTGGTTGATGATCAATTAAGGTTGGAGGGATCGTATTGTGGAATTAGCCGAAAAAAGAGTGCTGGTCGTAGGCGGTGGCAGAAGCGGCCTAGCTGCGGCTCATAAGCTTCAGAGCAAAGCAGCTGAGGTCTTTCTCGCCGATATGCAGCCTTTGGCCAAGCTTACAGGTATAGATGAATTGAAACTGGACGCTGCTCATCTTATTTTGGAAAGGGAACCGGATCTAAAGGAGATCAGGCCCGATTTACTGGTTTTATCACCGGGGGTTTCCCCGCTCCTGCCATTTATCCGCCAGGCGTCAGAAACAGGCATCCCACTCTGGAGTGAGGTCGAACTGGCTTTAAGGGATTCAAGGGCAGTGATTGCCGGCATAACCGGAAGCAACGGTAAGACGACCACTACCACGCTTGTCGGAGAGCTGGCTAAGGAAACCGGACGTGAGACGGTTGTTGCCGGAAATATCGGGCTTGCTTTATGCGGTCAGGTTGAACATCTTGATCAGAATGGGATTGTTGTTGCAGAGCTTTCGAGCTTTCAGCTGGAACTGATTAATAAGACCAGGGTGAACATTGCGATCTTTTTAAACCTGACACCTGATCATTTAGACCGGCACGGTTCACTGGAGAAATATGCTGCAGCCAAAGCCAGGATCCTTGAAAACCAGACGGAACAAGATTTAGCCATCCTAAACTGGGATGATCCGATTGTTAAAGAATTAGCCGCTAAAGCCAAGGCTCGGGTGGTATTCTTCAGCTTGAAGGAAAATTTGTCAGACGGAATCTGCTTAAACGGAGAGGATATTGTCCTAAAAAAAGATCATAGCGTTGCCGCGACGATCATCGGACGCAGGGAACTGCTGCTGAGGGGTGGCCATAATCTTGAGAACGTGATGGCTGCAGTGGCAGCTGCGCTTGAGTTCGGACTCGATATCTCTAAAATTGCTGACGTACTGCGTCATTTCCAGCCGGTGAAACACCGCCAGGAAATCGTCGGCAGATTTGATGATATTCTGTATATTAATGACTCCAAGGGAACCAATCCTGACTCATCGATCAAAGCCCTTCAGTCCTATGAGGAACCGATCGTGCTGATTGCCGGAGGTAAAAACAAAGGCCTTGATATGACGGAATTCTTGCAGGAAGCACGTATAAGGGTAAAAAGTCTGATTTTAGTGGGGATGGCGGCTCCGGAGCTTGAGGAGATTGCTGTCCGTTTAGGGTTCCCGAACATTATCCGGACGCTTGATTTTAAGGATGCTGTCAATATTGCTATTACCGAGGCAGTGCCGGGTGACGTCGTCTTACTGTCGCCAGCCTGTACAAGTTGGGATATGTTTAAAAGTTATGAAGAAAGAGGGGAATTGTTTAAGGATTTGGTGCGTAAGCATTATAGCGAACCCGAATGATTTTGGAGGGGGGAGCTATGTGATCCGAAAATTCCTAAAGGTCGACCCGGTTCTGCTAGGCGTGATTCTTATCCTGCTGCTGATCGGGATCATCATGACCTATAGTTCCAGTGCTGTGAAAGGCTACCTGTACTATGAGGATCCTTATCATTATTTCAAAGCGGATCTGCTGTGGGTGGCTCTGGGGCTTGCAGCCATGGGTGTCGCCGTCATGATCGATATCGCGTTTCTGCATAAGTGGGCGAAACCTATTTTATACGCAGCTTTGGTTCTGCTGATCCTGGTTAAGATCCCGGGAATCGGCAGGACAGTGAATGGTGCAACCCGCTGGATTGGACTTGGTCCGATGTCCATCCAGCCTTCCGAAGTGGCGAAACTGGCCATGGTGCTGACCATGGCGAGGTTCCTTACTGTAAACCCTTATCAGATCAAGTCATTTCGTAAGGGCATTATCCCCTCCCTGGCTTTGCTGGGTGTGGTCTGTGCCCTGATTATGCTGCAGCCTGATCTCGGCACAACGCTGGTAATTGCCGCTACTGTTTTCTTTATGCTTCTGGCCGCAGGGGCCAGAATGTGGCACATGGCAGGCCTTGGTCTGGCCGGGCTAGCGATGGTGGTTGCCGCGATTGCAGCTGCTCCGTACAGAATGCGCAGGATCTTTGCTTTCCTTGATCCGTGGGCTGATCCTTCAGGCAAGGGCTATCAGACTATTCAGTCGCTCCTGGCTCTCGGGCCTGGCGGATTATTCGGACTGGGACTCGGTCAAAGCAGACAAAAATTTCTTTATCTGCCTGAGAACCATACAGATTTTATTTTTGCCATGGTTGGAGAAGAGCTTGGTTTTGTCGGTGCCTCACTTGTTGTTCTGCTCTTTTTCCTTTTCATCTGGCGCGGTTTCCGGACAGCCATGCTCGCGCCGGAACCATTTCTTGGTTTGATGGCTGTGGGTTTGACATCCCTGATCGGGATTCAGGCAATGATCAATATGGGTGTGGTATCAGGCGTTTTGCCGGTAACGGGAATCACCCTGCCATTTCTAAGCTATGGGGGTACATCACTTTTATTTACAATGATCGGAGCCGGGCTGCTCTTGAATATTTCTGCGGCTGCGGGCAGATCTGAGGAGGTCTTTTAATTGCGGGTTATTGTAACCGGAGGCGGTACAGGCGGGCATATCTATCCTGCAATGGCAATCGCCAAAGCGCTGCAGGAGCAGCTGAATGATATTCGCGTCCTATACGTTGGAACAAGAAGCGGCATGGAAGCGAAGCTGATTCCGGAAAACGGTCTCGAATTCCGGGGAATATCCGGTCAAGGAATGCCGCGGCAGTTAAGCGCCGAAATACTGAAAGCAGCCGGCACGAACGTTCGGGCCTTATGGGAAACGAAAAGGATCTTGAAGGAGTTTGATCCCGATCTGGTAGTAGGGACCGGTGGCTATGTATCCGGTCCGGTCGTCCTGACAGCATCCTTTTTTGGTATCCCGACCGTTTTACACGAACAGAACGCTTTTCCGGGCAAGACCAATAAAATATTGGCCAGAATGGTTAAACGTATTTTACTGACTTTTCCGGAAAGTGAAAAATATTTTGGGGTTAAAGACAAGCTTCAGGTTGTCGGCCTGCCGGTCAGGGAAGAAATCGGCAAGATTGACCGCAAAGCCGGAGCTAAGGCCTTTGGTCTTGATCCCGGCAAGAGAACAATCCTGGTAACCGGCGGCAGCAGAGGTGCACTGAGCATCAACCAGGCACTGACCGGACTCCTGCCAAAACTGACCGAATACCCGGATGTCCAGCTGATATGGGCAACCGGGACAGCGACGCATGATACGATTTTACATGAGCTTGAAACGCGTAACATTAACTGGCAAAGAGAACAATGGAGAATCTTAGCCTACATTGAGCATATGCCTGAAGCTCTGGCCTGCTCCGATTTGTGCATCTGCCGGGCTGGGGCATCCACGCTGGCAGAAATCTCGGCTGCAGGGAAGGCCGGTATCCTGATCCCGTACCCGTATGCGGCTGAAAATCACCAGGAATATAATGCCAGGGCTTTTGAAAATAAGGGAGCAGCCTGTGTTATTTTAGATAAGGAACTGAATGCGGAGATTTTGTGGGACAATATTCAAAAAGTGCTGTTGAATTCGTTTAAACTGGAAGAAATGGCCGCGCGGGCCAGGGAGGTATTTGCGCCTGGAGCTTTGAACCGCATTATCAATCTCTGCCTGCAGACTGCCTGGAGATAAACTTCTTTAACACTGCAAGCCGGATCAGCATAAGATATGCTGTAAGGAAAAGGGAAAGGAATATCATGTACTTACCGAACATAAAGGGTAGGATTGAAAAAGATTATCCTTTAAAAAAGCTGAATACCTGGAGAATCGGCGGTATGACCGAACTTGCTGTCTGGCCCCGGGACATTGAGGAACTGGTCTCTGTGATTGATGGGTGCAGGAAGAATAACATACCGTTTCTGCTTCTGGGCCGGGGTTCAAATGTATTGCTGCCGGATCACGGATTCAAGGGTGTGGTGATTGTTGTTACAGCCATGGACAGCATTCGCTGGCATGGTGAAGAAGTCACGGCCGAAGCAGGTTATTCTCTGATGCGTCTGGCCCGGGAGGCAGGAGAGAGCGGCCTTAGCGGGCTTGAGTTTGCCTGCGGGATACCAGGGACACTCGGCGCAGCAGTAGCCATTAATGCAGGTGCTTATGGCGGAAAAATTGGTGATTTGGTTAAGAAAGTTAGTGTATTGACGGCCGAGGGAAAAATTGAAATGATACCGAAGGGCCAGATTGCTTTTGGGTATCGCAGCAGTTCCCTTTTAGAAAAGGAATGCATTGTCCTGGAATGTACGCTGTCCCTCCATCCAGGGGATCAGGCCATGATCCAGGCTCAAATGCAGGGTCTTATGGCCAAAAGGAAAGAACATCAGCCGCTGGAGTATCCCAATGCAGGAAGTGTATTCCGCAATCCTGCCGGAGACTCCGCGGGAAGGCTGATCGAGCAGGCAGGGTGGAAAGGACGCCGCCTTGGGGATGCTCAGGTATCTGAGAAACATACCAATTTTATTGTGAACAGAGGGAACGCCTCATCCACTGACATTTTAACGCTTATTCAGGTAATTCAAACAGATGTGTCCGAAAAATTTGATATTCAGCTCGAAACAGAAATACGCGTCATTTAATTGGCTAAAGGGGGAGGAGACATGACGATGGATCGTTATGTCATTACGGGAAAACAAAGACTTGAGGGAAGTATTCGGACCAGCGGAGCAAAAAACGCATCACTGCCGCTCATGGCAGCCGCCATTCTGGCCGATGGAAAAACAGGATTGCAGGGAATTCCTCATCTCACAGATATCCTTTGTATGGGCGAAGTTCTGAAAAGCCTTGGCTGTAAAACACAATTCAGCTCAAATGAACTGACCATTGATTCCTCTTCACTGAATGACTGCATTGTCGATGAAGCGTTAATGCGGAAAATGCGGGCATCCAACTTGATTTTAGGCCCGATGCTCGCACGAAACGGAAGGGTAAAAATATCCAGACCGGGCGGCTGTGCGATTGGGACACGTCCGATGGATCAACATATTAAAGGACTGCAGGAGCTTGGCGTACGTGTTGAAGAGAGACATGGATACATAGAGGCCACAGCGGGGAAACTCAGAGGCGGAGATGTCTATCTGGATATCCCGAGTGTCGGGGCTACGGAAAATATCATGATGGCTGCGGTTCTGACCGAAGGCACAACCATCATCCGCAATGCGGCCAGAGAACCGGAAATTGTTGACCTGCAGAATCTACTGAATAAAATGGGAGCCAGGATCAGAGGGGCCGGGACTCACGTCCTGCGCATCGACGGCGTCGCGAAACTTAAGAGTACGGAACATACCGTTATCCCTGATAGGATAGAAGCCGGCACGCATATGGCCGCTGCTGTCATGACAGGCGGGGATATCCTGGTGGAAAACGTGATTCCCGAACATATCAGCCCCATTATTGCCAAACTGCGCCAGGGGGGAGCTGAAGTAACCCCTTATGGAGACAGCGTCAGGGTACGCCAAAAAGGACAGTTTAAAGCGCTCGAAATTAAAACGCTGGTCTATCCAGGATTCCCGACCGATATGCAGCCGCAGTTCCTGGCACTGTTAACGATTGCCGACGGAACGAGTATTGTTTCCGAGACGATTTTCGAAAACCGCTTCCAGCATGTCGCTGAGCTGAGACGGATGGGAGCCAGGATTACTGTTGAGGGAAGAACCGCAATTATTAACGGCCGGCCCAACCTCGAAGGTGCGTTTGTGGAAGCAACTGATTTGCGCGCTGGAGCGGCTCTCTTTTTGGCAGCTTTGGCTGCTGAAGAGGGTACGGTTCTGGAGAGAATCGATCATATTGACCGCGGTTATGAAGATCTTGAGGAAAAATACAGGGCTTTGGGAGCAAAAATACAGCGGGTTGTCAAACAATAGTGTTGCACCTTGCCAGGCGGATAATGTAAAATAGATAAAACGAGAGCAGGAGAGGAAGATTTTGGCTCAAACCAGATCAAATACATTTTGGATCTACGCAGCGGCTTTGATCTGTCTCATTGCTGTAGGATTTTATATGTTTTCCAAATCGGATTTTTTTAACGTGAAGGAAGTCAGGACAGAAGGATTAAGCAATGTCACCGCGAATGAAGTATTACAGCTTTTGGGGACCGTAAAAGGTGAGAATATTTTTTTGACCGATACCGAAGCCCTGGCGATGAAGGTCAAGCTGCACCCTCTGATTGATCAGGTGCAGGTAAAAAAAGAACTGCCGGAAACGCTGGTGGTCAAAGTACAGGAACGTGTTCCGGTCGCAATGATCTTAACTGGTGACGGGGTTGTCGTCGTGGATCTTCAGGGCGTCATTCTGAAGTTTTATGATTCCTGGCCCGCGGAAGACAACCCAGTGCTGACCGGAATCGAAGTCCCTGAAACAATCGGGCCTGGGCAAAAGATTGACAATGTGAATCTGAACAAAGCCCTTCTTTTGCTGGGACAAGCCCCTGCGGAACTTCTGCCGCTAATTGGAGAGGTTCACAGTGCAACGGACGGGCAAATAAGCCTTTATATGACCTCCGGCATTGAAGTGAAAATAGGATTTGACGCCGAGTTTACAGAAAAGCTGAAGCTGCTTCAGGAATTGTTAAACAGTGAAGAATACAAAACAGTTGAAAAAGCAATTAAATATATTGATTTAACTGCAGGGAAACCTGTTTTAGGAAGATAGCGAGGGATAGATCATGTGGCTGCTGCCGGTTTTCGGATTAATTATTGGACTGTTCATTGGGTTTGTAAGTCCGTTTAGTATTCCGGTTGATTATACCAAATACTTTTCAGTGGCGATTTTAGGCGCACTGGACTCAGTCATGGGCGGCATAAGATCCTATCAGGAAGATCATTTCGACAGCACGATCTTCCTCAGCGGTTTTATTGTCAATATCATTATGGCCAGCTTGCTGGCATTTATCGGGGACAGAATAGGCGTCGACCTGTATCTTGCTGCCGTGGTGGCCTTTGGCACCAGATTATTCCAAAACATCAGTATTATTCGCCGGCATATCATTAATAAATATTATAAAACCTGATTGGAACCAAAAAAATTTAAATATTATGACGGAAAAAGAGGAGTAATAGTTTCTCATCTCGAACTCATATAGTTGGGTTGACTATTAACCGTTTGCATCGGAAAAACATAACCAATAGATGAGAACTAGAATAAGGAGAGGCAGGGGAAAAGATGCTCGAATTCATTAGTGATGAGATGCAGTTTGCACGGATCAAGGTAATAGGAGTGGGCGGCGGCGGAAACAATGCCGTAAACAGAATGATTTCCGTTGGTCTTAAAGGAGTAGAGTTCATCGGGCTGAATACAGATGCTCAGGCGCTTCAAATGTCCAGGGCAGCTGAAAAAATACAAATCGGCATTAAACTCACCAAAGGACTCGGTGCAGGAGCTAATCCGGAAATCGGTCACAGTGCGGCTGAAGAGAGCCGCGACGAGATTGCCAAAGCGCTGCTCGGTGCCGATATGGTTTTTGTTGCCGCCGGTATGGGCGGGGGAACAGGAACGGGAGCCGCTCCCGTTGTTGCCGAGATCGCCAGGGAAATTGGAGCCCTGACAGTCGGCGTTGTTACAAGGCCTTTCTCGTTCGAGGGACGCAAAAGAGCCATGCAGGCTGAAAGAGGAATCCTTGAACTGAAGGAAAAGGTTGATACGCTGATTACCATTCCAAATGACAGACTCTTGCAGGTTGTCGATAAACATACGACGGTCCAGGAAGCCTTCAGCATTGCTGATGACGTACTGCTGCAAGGTGTACAGGGGATTTCCAACCTGATCACCATTCCGGGACTCATCAACCTCGACTTTGCCGATGTGAAGACCATCATGTCCGATACCGGTTCGGCACTGATGGGTATTGGACAGGCTTCCGGAGAAAACAGAGCGGTCGATGCCGCCCGTAAGGCGATCTCGAGCCCGCTGCTTGAAACCTCGATTGAAGGCGCGAAGGGTGTTCTGCTGAATATCACCGGCGGTCCGAGCCTGACCCTGCTTGAGGTCAACGAAGCTTCCGAAATCGTCGGCGAAGCAGCCGATCAGGAGGCCAACATTATCTTCGGTGCAGTCATCGATGAAAACCTAAAAGATGATGTCCGGGTAACGGTCATCGCCACAGGCTTTGACCAGCGATCCAGCTTTGTCAAAAAAGTAAAGAACCCGCAGGAAACAGCCAAGATGGATGACTACAATCCATTCAAGGATCACGTGGATATTCCGAATTTCCTGAAATATAAAAGATAAACACTGACTTTTAAGCATAAAAGTTGGTTCTATTCAATGCTGAAGGCGTCTCAATAAGGCGTCTTTTTTGCTATCCTTATTAACTCAGAAAACTGCCGAAAGGCTGATCAGGCTCTAAAAAGAAAACTACTCTAGAAGAATACCGGCACAACATAGCGAATTACAGATACCCACTCACCACCGTCAGGCATGTCCCAAAATCGACATTGATGATGTCGATTTTGGGACATGCCGTTAAGAAGATGTTTTACACACTTGCGACCAATCCATATTAAGTCATATAAGCTAAAAATCCAGCTTCTTCGCTGTTACTGTGCTTCATAACCCCGATGCCGCAGTAAAGCTTATCAATCAAATCATTTGGATCTGGTCTGCGCGCCACATTTCGCTCTCGGCAGATAGCGCCCTCCCTGCGAGTCGCTCTTTGCCATCCATGGCATCGGGACATTAGGCCATCTGTGGCCGCATTTAATTTAAATACCTTGTCCTCGTACTAAAAACCATTATATTTCCTTCAGAATTCGGGAGGAAGTATTGGGGGTTAAAATACCTTGAGCCAAGCCATTAAACATTAGTTCGTTATATAAGGTAGCCAGTTCATCTATTGGTATTTTCATACCATTTTTTATCCAATATATGATGATACCGACATTAGCCGATAGACCATATTCTAAAATTAATTCGTAATAGTCTTTATTTATGTTATTTTCCTTATCGCGTAATAATAAGTTATCAAGGAGTACAAGCTTTACGTAATCTTTGATTTTATTAATAAACGAAATGTCACCGGTTGGGCCGAGAAGGGCTTCAAAATACAAGTGATGCTTTTGGATATAGGCAAGTATACTACTGAAGGCATTTCTTGCTATATGAGGGTCTCTTATTATAATGATATCTTTGCTAAACTCAAGAAAAATTTCTTTCATACCATTCAGCAACTCATTTTCAATTTGATCACGTAAATCATAAATATCCTGGAAATGAAGATAGAATGTTCCCCTATTAAACCCGACGCGATTGCAAAGCTCCTTAATACTCATTTTATCAATCATTTTATAATGATTTAACGCAATGAAAGCATCCATGAAAATGCGTTTTGTCTGAATGGACTTTTTTGGTCCAGCGATTCCCGTCATAAAAACCACTCCTATGTAACAATTAGGGAGATACGCGGAAATATAAACATTTTCAAATGATCTGTTGATTGATCACGCTAATCTTCTATGATATTTTTATAATAAATCAACACTGTGTTGATTTCAATAGCGGTGTGGGTGAATTACATAGCCCAAGATTACAGCCTAAAAAAGAAATTATGGAAAGGGTTGAGATGATGGAATTTATTGTTGGTATTTTAAAACAAAAAATATTGTGGATTGGATTAGCAGTGGTGATTGTATTTGCATCGGTGCTGACAATTGCACTTTTAGGATCAACGATTAATGCTGAATTGAAAGGTGCGCCTATGGCTTTAGTTTTGCAGGATGAGGGAGTAGCCTTGCAGTCCGGAGTAAATTTAAATTTTGGGCAAAAAATAGTAGACTCCGTTATAACATTAGACAGCCAGGACAACTCAGCCTTTAAATGGACGATTCTCACTGACGAAAATCAGGCGATGGATGCAATGAATAATCAGAAATATTATGGTGCTCTGATTATTCCAAAGGATTTTAGTAAAAAGGTGATGTCTGTCATAAGTGCAAACCAGACGCCTGGTGAAGTTGAGGTATATATCAACAACGGAATGAGTCAAACCGTTGCCAATATTTTAACGCAGGTTATGGAAAAAATGGAGACGGGTATCAATGACAAATTAAGAACACAGCTAGCAGCTCAGCTAGCCAGCGCTACTAAACAAACTCCGGAGATCGGTCAAAGTCCGTCAAAGCAAACCAGTCAAACGGCTTCCGCCCAAGCCGCAGCAATGCAAGCGCAGAGGCAGATAATGCAAAATCTGCAGCAGAATACGCTCGTAAGTTTTACAATTGACAAAGTTAACGTTATTCCTGATCACAGTGCCAATGGTAATGCACCTGTTTCTGTCACAATGTTGGCTTGGATGACCGGCTTAATATTATCCATACTTCTCTTTTTTGTGATAAAGAAAGTTGAGCCAACTAAAAAAACGGAAAAGGCGCTTACGATTGGAATACAGATCGTTTGTGCCATTGCGTTTTGCTTCATTGCTTCGTTGGTTATCTTGATCGTTGGAAACGGCTTATTGAAAATGACGATTCCGAACAGTTTTGAGTTCTGTTTATATTTTACACTGATAAGCTTCAGTTTTTTCCTAATGCAGTCAATGCTGGTAAACGGATTAGGCGCTCAGGGAATTGTACTTGTCATGCTGGTATTCTTTTTCGGGCTTCCAATGATCTCTCTGCCTTATGAAATGCTCTCCTCTGCGTCAAAGTTTTGGTTATATTCCTGGATGCCTTTACGCTTTGGAGTAGAGGTGATGCGGGATTTCTTCTATTTTGCTGGTACCAATATGATTAAACCAATGACATCGTTATTGTCGGCCGGAGCTATATGCTTGGTTCTATCCTTCCTCTCCGTTTTTATGCCTGTTAAAAAAAGCAAAACTTCAAGCCTTGGGTTTTAAACAGAGATCCTAAAATTTTGCTGGCTTTTCATTCAACGATAGAAGAAGGCGGTGTTGCTTAACTACTTTTTTGTAGTTTTGCGACACCGCCACGTATTTTTTAGATAACCGAAGAACTTCCAAGCGTTTGGGGATTCTTCAAATTCAGAAATTATTTCGTATCGAAGATTCACACTGAAGGCTTGATAACCTATCATGCGGTGTAAGCGTACCTATTTTCAAGAAAGTATTTGGTAAGGAAGCTTGGTAACGGTCTTAGATTAAAAAGAGATTACCTGGTAGCTTCTTTCCCCAAACCCAAAGATGGGGCAGGTCTTTTTCACATAGTCACCCTAAGAAAACATAAGATGGTGGTAAGCTTATAAAAACGATAATGCCCAGAACTTACTAGAAAATATAAGGATAATTAACATCGAGGGGGTAGCTTCAATGAGCCTTCGGCTAACTAGAACTCTCAGGCTAGGGATGCGTGGTAATGATGTCAGACAGCTGCAAATTGCGCTGATCGAACTGGGTTACAATCCTGGAACTCCAGATGGTATCTTTGGTCCCCGTACCCAAGCAACAGTAATGGCCTTTCAGCAAAATAACGGGCTGGTACAGGACGGAATTGTAGGTCCGGTAACGACAGCAGCTTTGAACAGAACCCTTACTGAACCTGCCTTTCTCAAAGTAGGTTCCCGAGGTCCGGAAGTTGCTACACTGCAGTCAATCCTTAAAGAACTCGGCTATGCCCCAGGAATGGCTGATGGAGTATTTGGGCCTAAGACCAGGGAAGCTGTGATCGCTTTCCAAAGAGATTATGAACTTATCCCAGATGGTATTGCGGGACCGCAGACCTTTACAGCTTTGGATCAGGTAATCCGCCGCAAGACAATGTAATTTCTACAAACGTTAATATTTAACGAACTACCACCAATATGCTGGTAGTTAATTTTGTCGGCGAGGATCAGAGCGAGCAGCTACGAAAACGTGCGAGTGGGGTGTTTTGGGCAAGGCTCCATGCCCCAGAAAAGAAAAAATAACCAAATATCCATCATAATCTGTATTCCCTTAGCCAAAAAAATCGCATTCCAAGCCCACTTAAAGCGACAGGATTTCTCACAACACAGAGGTATAATTTGTTAATGAGAATAACTTCGCGCAGAAAGGATTTCGGGTATGGTCTACCTGGATATTATTCTGTTCATCAATGGGGCTATGGATGCTTTTTTGTTGGTTTTTACGGCCCATCTGCTTCGAAAAAAGATTCAGGTTCGAAATCTACTGGGAGCAGTTCTTCTTGGCGAGCTGCCAATTGTATTCATCATCTTTGGGCCTTCGTGGGTCATCGCTGTTTCCAGAATTCTGGTTCCTGTCGGCATGGTCGCAGTGGCTTTGAGAACCAGAACAATCCTTGATCTGGCTAAAGGACTCCTGTATTTCAGCCTTCTGGCATCCTTAAGCGCCGGAATCTATTATGCGCTGGCGGGCTGGCTTGGGTTGGAAGGCACAGGGCTGGCTTTAAAGGATTTATGGGTCCTGCCTGTGATTGCCCTGATTCTGACCGCAGGTTGCCGGGTCTGGGAAAAAATCCAAAAAACGACGTTATTTCTCGATAATGTGTGCTACGAGGTTGAACTGTCTTTTGAGAATGGCCGGCAGGCACAGATTAAGGCACTGCTGGATACCGGAAACGAACTGCGGGACCCGCTAACTGGGACACCTGTGATGGTCGTGGAAGAAAGAGCTGTGGCCCAGGCCCTGCCGGAAGGAATTCAAAGGTTTCTGCTTATGCCCTGGAGGGAAAGTGCCAACCCCTGGACTTATATCTGGAACAGTGAAGACCCCTGTATACAAAAAATGGTGTTTATCTCCGCCAGGGGAATCAATGGCCAAACCTGGCTGCCGGGAATCCGGCTCGGATCTGTTAAAATCCGTCAGGGGGAAAAAGTATGGGAACATGCCGTTACCGCCGCCTTGGTCCCGCATGGTCTAAATTCGGAAGGTAAATTTGTGGCCCTGCTGCATCCGGAACATATTCAAATGCCAGTTGGCAAGGAGGAGATCGCCTGATGAACCGCATCAAACAGTATTATAGGGCAGTAATGTCGGCATTTAAGAGAAAATTAATTTTTTTGTCCCTGAAACTGCATCGGGTAAGGGAGGTCTTTTATGTCGGCAGCAGCGAAGCTCTGCCGCCTCCGCTGCGCCTGGAAGAAGAGGAATATCTGATCACGAGACTCGAGCATGGGGACCTTTCGGTGAAAGATATGCTGATCGAGCGCAACCTAAGACTGGTTGTTTATATCTCCCGCAAATTTGAGAACACGGGAATCGGTATCGAGGATTTGGTCTCGATCGGGACGATCGGTTTGATTAAAGCGGTCAATACCTTTGATCCCGCCAAGAAGATCAAGCTGGCCACTTACGCTTCCCGCTGTATTGAAAATGAAATTCTGATGTATCTGCGCAGAAATAATAAAATAAGGACAGAGGTTTCTTTTGATGAACCTCTGAATATCGACTGGGACGGCAATGAGCTGCTTCTGTCCGATGTACTGGGAACCGAGAACGATATCATCTCGCGTCCGATCGAAGAGGAAGTCGACAGGCAGCTGCTGGACCTCGCTATGGGCAGTCTGAGTGAGCGGGAAAAACTGATTATGGAGCTTAGATTCGGCATGGGCGGATGCGAAGAAAAGACGCAAAAGGAGGTGGCTGACCGCCTCGGGATCTCGCAATCATACATATCCAGACTCGAAAAACGCATCATACGCAGGCTGCGGAAAGAATTTGTCCGGCTGGAATAACGATTTGGAATAACTTGTCTGCTGTCAGGGCATACTCTCCAGAGAATAACCATAAAAAACCACATCTGGAGGGTATTTTAATGGTCTTAAACAAGGTTGAGATCTGCGGAGTGAATACGTCCAAACTGCCCGTCTTAAGTGGTGCCAAGATGAAAGAACTGTTTTTGAAATTTCAGGCCGGGGACAAGTCGGCCCGCGAACAGCTGGTCCGGGGAAATCTTCGCCTGGTGCTCAGCGTGATTCAGCGGTTCAGCAATAGAGGGGAGCATGTGGACGACCTTTTTCAGGTAGGCTGTATCGGCCTGATGAAGGCGATCGACAATTTTGATCTTGGTCAGAACGTCAAGTTTTCTACCTACGCTGTCCCAATGATTATTGGGGAGATACGGCGCTATTTAAGGGATAACAATCCGATCAGAGTCAGCAGATCTTTACGGGATATCGCCTATAAAGCCCTGCAGGTTCGGGACAAGCTGGCATCGGAGTGCTCGCGGGAGCCAACAATCAATGAGATTGCCGAGAAACTGGAAATCTCCCATGAAGATGTTATTTTTGCGCTCGATGCGATCCAGGAACCCGTATCTCTCTTTGAACCGATCTATCATGATGGCGGCGATCCGATTTTTGTCATGGATCAGATCGGTGATGACAAACAGTCGGACAAACTTTGGCTGGAATCGATTTCGATTAAGGAAGGTATGGGCAAACTCGGAGAAAGGGAAAAGAAGATTATCTCGCTGCGCTTCTTCCAGGGCAAAACCCAGATGGAAGTGGCCGAAGAAATTGGGATATCCCAGGCACAGGTCTCACGCCTTGAGAAAGCCGCTTTGAAGTATATGCGCAAGCATGTCTGAGTCCCAAATAGGCATTGGCCTAAAAATATCTTATCAAACATCTCGCTGCTTTTAAGGTGTCATGATTGTAACCCCTCCTCATATGATAGTAAGTGAGAGGAGGGGCTTTGCCATGAGAGTCTCTGAATTGAGGGTACTCGATATTATCAACATAGAGGACGGGCGGCGCCTAGGACCGGTCATCGACCTTGATCTGGATTTGGAAAAAGGGATTGTGAAAGGGATCATTATCATGGCTTCCTCCCGGGCGAAAGGCTTTTTTGGCAGCGGGAGGACGGGCGACGTATTTGTTCCTTGGGAAAAAGTGATCAAGATCGGTATTGATGTAATCCTGGTCGACGGCAGGGATTTAATCAATATCAACTATTAAAAATTGTAAAAGAGCTGTATTCAAAGGTTTTTTTCGATATAATAATAGAAATGATTTAAGGTTTGACTGCAATGAGGTATAATCATATGGCATGGGAGAGACAAACGGTCGGCGGACTAGCTTACCTGACAATTCCTAGATGGTCCCTTCACGGAGTAACCGCTGTGTTCTCGACCAGGGACGGGGGCGTCGGCAGCCCGCCTTATTCCTCTTTGAATCTGGCTTTGCATGTCGGTGATACGATTGATGATGTTTTACATAACAGACGGATATTTCTGGCCGGAATAGGGCGTTCACCAGAAGACTGTGTCGCCGCTGAACAGGTTCACGGTACCGATGTTCGATTTGTAGCAGAAAAAGACCGGGGCAGGGGTATGCAGGATTTGGTATCGGCGCTGCCGTCCTGCGACGGAATGCTTACGGCGCAGGACGTAGGACTGCTTAGTTTTTATGCGGATTGTGTGCCCGTCTTCTTTTTCCATCCGCGTAGCAGAATCATCGGGCTTGCGCATGCCGGCTGGAGAGGAACGGCAGCCAATATCGTTCAAGAAATGGTGAACAGGATGATTCAAGCCGGAGCTGATGCGGAAGAATGTTTGGCCGCGATCGGCCCCTGCATCGGACCGTGCTGTTATGTCGTTGGAGATCCCGTCGCTTCAATATTTCGAGAAAAATGGAACGAACCTTCCGTGCTTTCAGAAACAGCACCGGGTGAGTACCGTCTCGATTTACAGGAAGCAAACCGTCAGTTGTTGATCTCCGCCGGAATTCGCGCAGAGAATATATTGACCGCTCAAATGTGCACATCTTGTCATTCCGGAGAATTCTTTTCTTACAGGAGAGAAGGGATAACCGGCAGGATGGCCGCTTATATCGGATTCTCATAAGTACTGTTTTTAAGAGGAATGATAATGGCTAAAAAAACCAGAAAAAGATTTAATGTATTTTTTATGATATTGGTTTTGTCTATAATTGGTCTATTCCTTTGGGATTACCGGTCATCGTGGATTGCTGGCTCACTTTCGTTTGAGACTGTTCATCAGGGCCTTGTACAACACGAGAAAACAGTAAAGGCCGTATTTGCCAATACGGAAACCGTACTGACGGCACCGGCTGAAGGAACCGTTGTACTGGTTGGCGAGGAAGCAAGAAGATTTAAAAAAGGTGAGTCAGTAGCCCGGGTGATCCCTGTCGGAGTAGGACATGAACAATCCGACGCAGGAATATGGATAAGTGCGCCGGTTTCGGGCCTGTTTTATTCGCAGCGGGACGGGCTGGAACAGATCATGACATCGGAAAATCTGATGAATATGGATCTGGACAGATTATTGGCCCAGACGCAAAATGACGGGATAGAAACAGAGCAGACAGAGACTGCCCAGGAGAACGGTCAATCTGCGGATAACAGTCAGAATACCACGGTCAGTCTGCATTCCCCGATCGGCAAGATGGTGAACAACCTTTATCCGAGCTGGGTGTTTGTGTATTTGGGAATCCAGGATTCTCTGGCTGTTGGAGATGTCGCCGAGTTTGTGATTGATGATGAAGAATACTATGGTACGGTCATGAAACTTTCGGCGCAGCCCGGAGGAGCAGTGATCCGCTTTAGTCAATATGTGCAAGGGACCACGGAGAACAGGATACGCGAAATTGTCTGGAGATTCCGGCCCCCGACCAAGGGTTTGGTCGTTCCTGCCAGTGCCTTGTGCACCTCCGGTGAGGAAAAAGGAGTCTATGTCCTGGAGGACGGCGTGATCCGCTACCAGGGTGTCATCGTCAAGGACAGCAGCGAGAATTTAGTCTGTGTCGAAGGTCTTCCGGAGGGTGTCCAGGTTGTCGTTAATCCGAGACAAGGCATTGAAGGCATGTATGTAAAGTCCTAATTTTAAAAAAGTCAATAAATTCAGCCATTTCCTGCATAAAAAGCAGGGAAATCAAGGAAAATGTAGAACATATAAATGATCATACGCCAACACAGGCGGCAGGAGTTCAATGAGTATAGTCAATAACATTTCGGAAGTACAGCAAAAAATTGCGGCAGCCGCTGCGAGAGCAGGCCGCAGCCCGAAGGATATCGCACTTCTGGCCGTATCCAAGACAGTACCTGAAGACAGGACCATGGAGGCATACAGGGCAGGCTTAAGGGCTTTCGGGGAAAATAAAGTACAGGAGTGGCAGACCAAGCACCTCTTGCTGCCGCAAGATTGCCAGTGGCATATCATTGGCCGTCTGCAGACGAACAAGGTAAAATACCTAGACGACAGCATCGCGCTAATTCATTCGCTGGACCGCTTTGCTCTGCTGGAGAAGCTGAATCTGGAAGGGGAAAAACGTCAGATCAGATGGAAGACGCTTGTCCAGGTCAATGTTGCGAGGGATGAGGCCAAAGCCGGTCTCGAGATTGAAGAACTTCAGGACTTTATGGACAGCGTGCACGACTTTCCCTATGTGACAGTCCACGGACTGATGACGATTGGTGCGCTTGATGCCGGACCCGGAGAAACAAGAGGGTATTTCCGGAAACTCAGGGAGATCAGAGATGATTTACTGACAAAAGGTGCCGGAGGGCCTGATGGTCTTCCCCACTTGTCGATGGGGATGAGCCAGGATTATGAAATTGCGGTCGAAGAGGGCACTACGATTGTCCGGGTCGGAAATACGATTTTCGGGCACAGGAATTAATATATTTTACATAAAACTTATAAAAAAAATTAAAATCATGGAGGATGAAAATGGCAAAGATACTTGACAAATTTATAGGTATTATGGGTTTTGGGGACGATGAGGACGATTTCGAACCTGAAGAATTAGAAGAAGAGTATTCCGGAAGAGCAGAGAAGTCCAGAAACAGCAGTTTTAGAGATAATGCGCTCAGAGAATCCGCTCCGAGCGAATCCTTCAGCAGGGAAACATACAAAGACAATGCCCTGAAAAGAAAACAAGCTTCTGTGGTTAGCATTCACACCCAAAAGCAGGTAAGGGTCATCGTCGTAGAGCCGGTTTCTTTTGAGGAAGCCCAGGGAATCGCCGAGCACCTTAAAGCCCGCAAATCAGTTATTCTGAACCTGGAACGGACCGACGGTCATCTGTCCCAGCGGATTGTTGATTTTATCAGCGGTACGACCTATGCTTTAGGTGGAAATATGCAGAAGGTTGGCAATGGTATTTTCCTGTTTGTCCCAAATAATGTGGACATTAGCGGCGAGTTGAATTACAAAACGACCGAGCGGGATATCCTCTGGCCTAAAATCAATAATTAATCGAAGGCATTCATCCACAGGCATTAATCTTGGGGGGGTAATCAGAATTACGATTCTTTATTGGAGTTACGCAATTATCGACAAGGTCCTTCTGATCCTGGAATGGCTTGTAATCATACGCTGTATTTTATCCTGGATACCTCATTCGCCAAGCAACAGGTTTATTCGGATCATTTACGATATCACTGAACCACTTTTGAGGCCTTTCCGAAGAATACGGTTTGGTAACCAGGCAATGATGGTGGATTTTGCCCCATTTTTTGCTGTCCTGGCCATCGTGCTGATCAAAAGTGTGATTCTTGCGCCGCTTTATGCGCTTATTGCCAGGCTCATTATTTAGAACGGAAGAAACGTCCAACAGATGCGGTGAGATATTGAATATCGCAAATAGAAAACTCGTCCTGAGACGAGTTTTCCGTATTCTCAACCGAATGCCATGTCATCTATGACGTATTCGACACCGTGAAGGCTATTTAAACGCCTTTACACTTCCTGTACCGTCGCGGGGTTTGACTTCATATGGTAAAATAATTCTAGTTCCCATTGCCAGGTCTGCCGGTATCGGAGTCTTTGAAGACAAAGAAGTCTTTTTTGAATCTTGAACGTACGATGCAGGATATCTGCAGCTATCTGGTTTATAATAGAAACATTAAAGTATTGCGGTCATTTATGTCGGAAAGCTTCTTGACAAGCAATTGTTGCGATCATGGACCATGGAGCAATCATTCAAACAAACATTGAGGAGTGAACATCATGCGTACATTTTCTGTTCCGGTTGGAATATCCAATCGTCATCTTCATCTTTCGGAGGAACATATCAACCAGCTTTTTGGTGAAAACAGTACACTTACTAAAAAGAAAGACTTAAGTCAGCCCGGACAGTTTGCAGCTGAAGAGACCGTAACGCTGATCGGTCCCAAAGGGAAACTTGAGGGAGTCCGTGTCCTGGGGCCTGCCCGTGATGAAACCCAGATTGAACTTGCTGTGACAGATGCGATTAAACTGGGATTAAACATTTCGGCAAGAGATTCCGGCAATACCGAAGGGACACCCGGTATTGATATTTCAGCCGGAGATAAAAAAGTAAGTCTGGAACGCGGAGTCATTGCTGCGATGCGTCACATCCATGCCAGTGAAGACGATGCGCTGCAGTATGGCATCAAGGATAAGGATATGGTGAAAGTGCTTTTTGAAGGACCTCGTGGCGGCATTCTTCATAACGTTCTGGTCAGAGTAAAATCAACTTATGCGCTGGATCTGCACATCGATACCGATGAAGCGAATGCGCTGGGGCTTAAAAACGGAGATACCGGAACGGTGATCATTGAGGATTAATGATTCATTAGATGGAGGGTAACCTTTTGCCATTCTTATATACCTGGGTAACACTGATCGTTGTCTTAGTCTTAGACCGTCTCAGTAAATGGGTCGTTCAAAGCAATATGACGCTGGGAGAAAGCCGGGTCGTTATCCCAGGCTTTTTCCATCTGACCTATATTTTGAATCCCGGCGCGGCCTTTGGCATGCTGCAGGGCCAAAAGTGGGTGCTGGTCACTGTTTCAGTAATTGTTCTTGCCGCCCTGTTCTATTTTCAAAGAAAAGTGCCGCAGGGACAAAAGCTTATGCGGGTAAGCATGGGGCTGATCGGGGGCGGAGCGCTCGGCAATCTCTGGGACCGATTGCTTACCGGAAAAGTGATTGATTTTCTTGATTTCAGGGTCTGGTCCTATATTTTCAATATCGCCGACAGCATGATTGTCATCGGCGGTATCTTGTTGATTATTCTTTTGATGCGAATGAAAGAGGATACAAATGACGAATTACCATTTTGAAGAAGAAACGCAGGATCATTTTATTGAGGAGCCGGATAGTGAGGAATGGCAGTTTGTTCAGGCAGCTCCCGGCCAGCGGCTGGATACGGCGCTGGCGGAATGCACCTCACTGAGCAGAAGTTATATACAAAACCTTATCCAGCAGGGATGCGTGCTTGTCAATAGCCAGCCTAAGAAGGCCAATTACCGGGTTCAGGAAGAAGACCGTGTTGAGATCAGTATTCCCCCTGCGCAGAAGCTGGACGTTCTGCCTGAAGAATTACCGCTGGATATTGTGTATGAAGACGATGATCTTCTCGTGGTCAATAAACCCCAGGGCATGGTGGTGCATCCTGCTCCTGGTGCGTGGAGCGGAACGCTGGTCAATGCACTGCTGTATCACTGCCAAAACCTTTCCGGAATTAATGGTGTCATCCGCCCGGGAATTATTCACCGGATCGACAAAGATACTTCCGGGCTGTTGGTCGTTGCTAAAACGGATGACGCGCATCATCATCTTGCCCATCAGATTAAAGAGCACAGTGTCGGACGAAGCTACAGGGCTGTCGTTCACGGGTTGATGTCGGAACCGTCGGGAACTGTGGATGCACCCATTGGCAGAGATCCAAAGGATCGTAAGAAAATGGCGGTTGTTTTTAAGAATTCCCGCAATGCGGTGACGCACTATTATGTACTGGAACGATTTAGGCAATTTACCGAGATCAAAGCAGTGTTGGATACAGGAAGGACCCACCAGATCAGAGTGCATATGGCCTATTTGAAACACCCTGTGCTGGGAGACCCGCTTTACGGACCGAAGAAAAATCCTTTTGGCTTGACCGGGCAGGTTCTTCATGCCGAGACGCTGAGTTTTATTCATCCGCGGACCGGAGAAAAGATGACATTTACGGCAGATCCACCCGAATCATTTCAGGACGTTCTGGAAAAGCTAAAGAATAGCGATTGACATTTGGTGCCTAGTACACTAAACTAGTTATGATGAAATTGAATCAGTTGCCTTTAAAATTGTCCCGTGAGGCAGGTAAGGCAGATGAAATGTTGTACGTGAAGTATGGCTGTCTGCTCCTGCAGGCAGCTTTATTATTTTTGAAAGAAGGCGAACTCAAATGGAAGGTACGCCAAAGAACAGGATCATGGATGCGGACGGGATCCGCAGAGCGATCAGCAGGATATCCCATGAAATCCTGGAGAAGAATCAAGGAACGAAAGATCTTGTCCTGATCGGGATAAGGACGAGAGGGGTCCCGTTAGCAGAACGCATTAAAGAAAGGATTGCAGAATTTGAGGGTGTATCGGTTCCTCTCGGACTGCTTGATATCACACTCTATAGAGATGATCTGAGTACAATCGATATTCAACCTGTGTTGCACGAGACCAAAGTGCCGTTCAGTTTAGATGGGAAAATCGTCATTTTGGTCGATGACGTTTTGTTTACCGGCCGTACAGTCAGAGCAGCGCTCGATGCACTGCTCGATCTCGGAAGACCATCGAAAATCCAGATGGCCGTTTTGGTAGACCGGGGGCATCGGGAACTGCCGATCAGGGCCGATTATGTCGGCAAAAACGTTCCGACTTCCAGCAGAGAAATTGTTTCTGTGTGCCTGGAAGAAACGGACGGAAGTGAAGAAGTATTCCTACAGGAAAAAACATAACGAACATTTTGAGTCCGACCCTTTAAATGTTATCCAGAGAGATAGCCAAGGGAAAGCGAGAAAGTTGATTATTCAATTCCTCCTGCCTTCCTTTTGGCGGGAGGTTTTTATTATGATGATCGGGTAAATCTACGTAATGGATAGCCGCTTTCGGAAGATTGCGCCCTCCGTGGCGCAAACATCCGCGCTCCGCATCGTGCTTCACTTGACGCTGGCTATCCATTACGTAGATAAATCTCGGGTCAAAGATTCCGAATATATTTTATACAATCAAACCGAATTCTTTGGTAAAACGAACTTAAAAAGCATGGAAAGAAATTTGAGGTTGGAATGGATTGAGAAGTAAATCAGGCATGAAGAAATGATTGATGGGAGGCGTACGCATGAAATGGAAGCACAAGGACCTGCTTGATCTGGACAAACTGACAGCGGAAGAAATCAAACATATCTTGAAGACTGCGGCTCCGATGAAAGAGATTCTGGCAAGACCCAATAAGAAATTACCGACACTGAGAGGGAAATCTGTGGTGATGCTTTTTTATGAAAACAGCACCCGGACCAGGACTTCCTTCGAGACTGCGGCCAAAATCCTTGGAGCAGATACGTCAAATATTGCAGTTGCCCAAAGCAGTGTAAGTAAGGGAGAAACCCTTCTGGATACAGCGAAGACTCTTCAGGCCATGAAAGTAGATTTGGTGGTCATCAGGCATGGCAGCTCAGGGGCGGCAGAGTTCCTCGCCGACGAGCTTTCAGCCGGCGTGATCAATGGTGGTGACGGCCAGCATGCCCATCCCACTCAGGCCTTGCTGGACTTTTTTACGATGCAGGAAAGACTGGGTGAACTTCAAGGCAAGAAAATCGTGATTGTCGGCGATGTGCTGCACTCTAGAGTTGTGCGGAGCAATGTCCTCGGACTGAAAAAACTTGGTGCCGAAGTCGTTTTGGTTGGCCCGCCGACGCTGCTGCCACAGGAAATGAATTACCTTGGTGTGAAGACCTCTTACGATCTGGATAAAGAACTGCCCGGGGCCGATGCGGTGATGGCTCTCCGCCTTCAGCTGGAAAGGCAGCAAAGCGGCCTCTTTCCGTCAATCAGGGAATATAGCAGGTTATATGGTCTTAGCCAGGAAAGGTTAAAACAAACCGGCAAAGACACCATTATCATGCACCCCGGTCCGATGAACAGAGGTGTCGAGATTACGAGTGATTTGGCTGACAGTGTACAGTCTGTGATTGAAGAGCAGGTTACCAACGGTGTTGCCGTTCGGATGGCTTTGATTTACTTGCTGATAGGAGGGACAGGCAGTGTTGTGGATTAAGAATGCGTATGTGATTGACCCGGCCCAAGGATTGTCCGGGATCAATGATATCTTGGTTAAAGATGGCGTTATCGCGAAATTAGCCGGGAACCTGCAGTCTGCAGACGTTCTGGAAGCGCTGGAAACCCAGCGGCTGGAGGATGTGCTACAGGTTGAGGGGGAAGGAAAATATTTGTTCCCCGGTCTAATTGATGTGCACGTGCATCTCCGCGAACCCGGTCAAGAGGAGAAGGAAGATATCCGCAGCGGTTCCAGAGCTGCGATAAAAGGAGGATTTACCTCGATACTCGCCATGGCCAATACAACGCCGATTGTTGACAACCGTGCGCTAACGGAATTTGTGCGGCTGCAGGGAGAACGCGCCGCTATGGCCAGAGTCTATCCGATCGCGGCGGTAACGAAAGGTTTTCTTGGCAAAGAGCTGGTTGAGATGATGGATATCCTCGACGGCGGAGCAGTGGCGTTTTCCGATGACGGCAAAGGAATCCAGAACGCTGAGATGATGCGTCTGGCACTGGAATACGCCAAGCTAACCGGCTGCCCGATCATCAGTCATTGTGAAGATGACAGCCTGGCCGGACACGGCGTGATGCGCAAAGGTGAAATGAGTGCGAGACTCGGCTTAAGAGGAATTCCGGCCAGCGCCGAGAGCGTAATGGTGGCCAGGGATGTGCTGCTGGCGGCTGAAACAGGAGGGAAACTCCATATTGCGCATGTGTCGACAAAAGAAAGTGTGCAGATTATCAGAGAAGCCAAAAAAATGGGTGTGGATGTAACGGCCGAAGTGAACCCGCACCATCTGATCTTTACGGATCAGGATGTTAGCCTGACCAATGCCTCTTATAAAGTCAATCCACCGCTTCCTTCGGCAGAAGACCAGATTGCGCTATTGGAAGGCTTGCTGGATGGGACGATCGATATGCTGGCGACAGACCATGCCCCGCATACCTGGGAAGAAAAGACTCGGCCTTTTGCCGAAGCACCGTTTGGGATCAACGCGCTGGAAACAGTCCTAGCCGCAGTCTGGCAGAACCTCGTGTTAAAAGGAAAAATAACCCCGGATCAGGTCATCGCTTTATGGTCGGCGAACCCGGCTCGCCGTTTCGGCCTGCCGAGTGGAACGCTTCGAACCGGGAGCCAGGCCGACTTGGTCCTGTTTGACCCGGAATACCGGGAAATGATTTCTGCGGAGACAATGGAGACAAAGTCGCCGAATACCCCTTTCCTGGGACAGGAGATGCAGGGATTCCCAGTAATGACCATTGTCGGCGGAAAAATACGAATGGCTGGAAGAAAGCTTTTAGACAATAAGGAGGAAGCATAATGGCTTGGCTGGTTTTAAGTGACGGAAAAGCTTTCGAAGGAGAAAAATTTGGTCCCTGGATTGGCCGAGACCACGTGATCAAAGGGGAAGTCGTATTCAATACTTCAATGTGCGGATATCAGGAGATGATTACCGATTTGTCCTATGCCGGACAGATCCTGACATTTACTCACCCGCAGATCGGGAACTACGGCTGGCATAATGAAGAGAGCGAAGCTGACAAGGTACTGCTTAAGGGTATCATCGTTCGGGAGCTCTCGGCTGGTGAAGGCAGCCTGCATGCCGACGGAAGCCTGGAGGATTTCTGTATGAAACAGAATATCCCTGGCTTAAAAGGCGTCGATACCCGGGCGTTGACCCGCTATATCCGGAACAACGGGACGATGTCCGGCATAATGGTCGAGAAACTGGAACAGGCCGCAGCGTTCTGGCAGAAAAGCACGCCGCAGGATTTTGACCCTGAAAAACATTGGGTGTACCAGGCGACATCCGACGAAGAATATGTCATTCCCGGTAACGGCCCGGAGTTGGCCGTACTTGATCTTGGCGCCAAAAAGAATATTTTGCGCTGCCTGCAAAAAAGGGGTTACCAGCTGCATGTTTTCCCTGCAGGGACTCCCGCTCAGAGAATTCTTGCATTGGGTCCCAGGGGGCTTGTACTCAGTAACGGACCTGGGGACCCGTCCCGTTTGCCTGAGATTGCAGAGAACATGGGGAAACTGATTGCAGAATTACCGATCATGGGCATTTGTATGGGTCATCAGATCATGGCGATGGCAGCGGGCGCTTCAACCTACAAGCTGCCGTTTGGCCATCGCGGTGGAAATCATCCTGTTCAGAACAAAGAAACGGGCAAAGTAACCATGACTTCTCAGAACCATGGTTATGCTGTCAGTGAAGAATCGCTTCGGGGAACTGGGTTTAACATCATGTATGCGAATTTGAATGATGGCACGGTTGAAGGGCTGAAGCACGAAAAATATCCGGTTTTAACTGTGCAATATCATCCTGAAGCTGCACCGGGCCCTGAGGAAAATGATGAAATATTTGACCGCTTTGCAGAGATGTTAAACGCTAAATGGGGGGAAATATAAATGCCAAAACAAAATTGGCAGAAGGTCATGGTGATTGGTTCAGGACCCATCGTGATTGGACAGGCGGCTGAATTTGACTATGCCGGAACACAGGCCTGCCGGGCTTTAAGGGAAGAAGGCGTGGAAATTGTTCTGGTCAACTCCAATCCGGCTACCATTATGACGGATAAAGAGATTGCCGATAAAGTATATATCGAACCGCTGACACTGGAGTTTTTGGAGCGAATTATTGAGAAGGAAAGACCCGACGGACTGATTCCGACTATGGGCGGCCAAACCGGACTGAACCTGGCTTTCCAGCTAGCCAAAGCCGGTATTCTGGACCGCTGCGGTGTTACGCTTTTGGGAACGCCGCTGGAGAGCATCAGCAAGGCGGAGGACAGGGAGCTTTTCAGGAATTTGATGAACGAAATCGGGGAACCGATCCCGGCAAGCTCGATTGTTTCGGATGTGCAGGAAGCCCTAAAATTTGCTGAAGAAATAGGCTATCCGGTGATTGTTCGACCGGCATTCACGCTGGGCGGTACCGGCGGCGGGATTGCCAAAGACGCGGATGCCCTGGCAACAATTGCTGCCAGCGGAATCAAAGCCAGTATGATTGGGCAGATTCTAATCGAAAAAAGTGTAGCCGGCTGGAAAGAAATTGAGTATGAGGTGCTGCGGGACAGCTGCGGCAACAGTATTACGGTTTGCCATATGGAAAATATAGATCCTGTCGGCGTCCATACCGGTGACAGCATCGTCGTGGCACCCTGTCAGACGCTTACAGATAAGGAAGTCCAGACACTTCGGACTTCGGCCCTGAAAATCGTAGCTGCCCTCGGCATTGAGGGAGGCTGCAATGTTCAATATGCGCTGCATCCGGAAAGACTTGAATACTGTGTCATTGAGGTCAATCCGCGTTTGAGCCGTTCGAGCGCGCTGGCTTCCAAAGCGACCGGCTATCCGATTGCGAAGGTGGCTGCCAAAATAGCGATTGGCTATACGCTGGCCGAACTGCCGAATGCGGTAACCGGGAAGACTTCGGCCTGTTTTGAGCCTGCCCTGGACTATGTGGTCGTGAAGATCCCGCGCTGGCCTTTCGATAAATTTTCCGATGCCGACCGCAGGATTGGTACGCAAATGAAGGCGACCGGCGAAGTGATGGGTTTGGGCCGCAATTTGGAGACGGCCCTTTTAAAGGCGGTGCGTTCCCTTGAAACGAAAGCCTACGGCATCCTGCTCGAAGAGATGGAGTACATCGACGATGAACTTCTTCGGAAAAGATGCAGCCTGCCGGAAGATAATCTGCTCTTCGTGATCGCGGAAGCTTTCCGGAGGGGATGGACTGTAGACGAAATTAATCGGTTAAATGAGTGGAATCCTTACTTTTTGAAGAAAATAGAAGGGATTGTCAGGACATCCACAGAAATAAAGCAGCAGGTGTGGGATTTAACAGTTCTGGCGAAAGCAAAACGGCTTGGTTATTCCGACCGGCAGATTGCTGGACTTTGGAATACGACAGAGCAGCAGGTTTATGATTTCAGGATCCAAAACAACCTGAAGCCTGTCTTTAAAATGGTCGACACCTGCGCCGGGGAGTTTGAAGCGACGACCCCGTACTTCTACTCGAGCTATGATGTCGAGGATGAGGTGCAGCCGACAGACCGACGGAAAGTTGTCGTCCTGGGATCGGGGCCGATCAGGATCGGTCAGGGCATCGAGTTTGACTATTGCTCAGTTCATGCTGTGAAGGCGCTGCGCAAGGCAGGTATTGAGAGTATCATTATCAACAATAATCCGGAAACAGTGTCTACTGACTTTGATACGGCCGACAGGCTTTACTTTGAACCGCTCACGATTGAGGATGTCACGGCAGTACTCGAGAAAGAAAAACCTGAGGGTATCGTCGTCCAATTTGGCGGACAGACTGCGATCGGGTTATGCAAAGGACTGGCGGAACGCGGTTACCGGATTCTTGGTACGACGGTGGAAGACACGGACAGAGCGGAAGAGAGAGGAATCTTTGATGAAGTTCTGCAGCAGCTGGGCGCTCGCCGGCCCCGCGGCGGATGTGTTTCCAACATGGAAGAAGCTGAAAAGCTTGCAGAGGATATCGGCTATCCGCTGATTGTACGTCCTTCCTATGTGCTTGGAGGAAGGGCTATGCAAATTGTTTATGAACCTCAGGAACTCCAGGGCGTATTTGCAAGGGCTTTGGCGGATTTTCCGGGACAAAGCATCTGGATCGACCAGTATCTTCTCGGCAAAGAGGTCGAAGTCGATGCAATTTCCGACGGCGAAACCGTCTGCATTCCCGGAATCATGGAACATCTGGAACGAGCCGGTATTCATTCCGGCGATTCGATTGCGGTCTATCCGCCGCAAACGGTTGCAGACAACATCAAAGAAATCATCGAGGACTTAACCGTTTCGCTGGCCCGGAGTCTGCGGATCAAAGGCTTATTGAATATCCAGTATGTCATCTATAAAGACCAGGTTTATGTTTTGGAAGTCAATCCCCGCTCCAGCCGCACGGTTCCTTTCTTAAGCAAGATTACCGGCGTGCCGATTGTGGAATTGGCCACCCGGGTCATTCTTGGAGAGAAGCTGGGGAGCATGGGTATTAAATCCGGTTTGTGGCCGGTTGGAGAGAAGGTTGCGGTAAAAGCACCGGTATTCTCTTTCTCAAAACTGCTGCTCGTTGAACCTTCTCTCGGTCCTGAAATGAAATCAACCGGAGAAGTCATGGGGATTGATTATGATTATGAAAAAGCACTCCAGAAAGCTTTAGTGGCCGCCGGCATGCAGATATCGGTTTACGGCACGCTGCTTGCCACCCTAGCCGACCGCGATAAGGAAGACGGGATACGGCTCGTTAAACGTTTTGCCAAACTTGGTTTCAGAATCATCGCCACGGAAGGGACGGCTAAGGCGATTCGCCAGTCCGGTATTGAAGTTGACACAGTTGGTAAACTTCATTCAGGATCGGACGATATCACCGAGAAGATACGCAAAGGACGTGTCCAGTGCGTCTTAAATACAACCACACATGGCAGAATCATTGCCAGTGACGGTTTTGCGATCCGTAGAAGTGCCGTTGAACATGGCGTACCGTGCTTTACCAGTATGGATACGGCCGAAGCCTGGCTGCATGTTTTGGAGGCCAATATACCGAGCATCGTACCACTCAGCTAGTACAACGTTCTTTAAATAAATAAGCAAATATATGCAGCCCATAAGTATCTAGGGTTGTCTGGGTGTCACAATTCCGCTTTCGGCAGCTAGCGCCCTCCATGGCGAGTCGCTCTTTGCCATCCATGGCATCGCGACATTAGGCCATCCGTGGCCGTCTAACAGCCGCGCTCCGCATCCATGCTCCGCTTGACGCTGGAACTTGTGGCACCCAGACCTAATATGGGGTAATCAGGCTTGAATGAATTATTTGAGCAATAAATTTTAGAACGTTGTACTAGTACGGCGAATTCCAAGGAACACACTTTCACTAGTTGCAGGTTTTATCAACGTAATGGATGGGCAGCGCCGTCCATCGTGGTGAAAGGCCTTTGCTAATAAAATCGATCTACTAGGAGTGAGCATATCATGAACCTCAAGGAAAAAGTCGTCTTCAATGAAAGGATCGGACATCCCGTCCAGGGTTTGTATAAACTTGTTTTGAGCGGAGAAGCTGCTAAAACAGCTCAACCGGGCCAGTTTCTGCATATCCAGGTTACGGACACGAGTGATCCGCTTCTGCGCAGACCACTTAGCATTGCCGGGATCGACCCTGAACGCGGAGAAGTGACTGTCTACTATAGAATCAAAGGGAAAGGAACTGAACTTCTCTCAAGGATACCGGCAGACCAATATTTAAGTGTGCTGGGGCCGCTGGGGACGGGCTTTTCAATCCCGGAGAAAGGGGAGCTTCTGCTGATTGCGGGCGGAATAGGGATGTTTCCGCTGTTCTCTGTAATCCAGGCCGCACAGAAAGTTCCTGTAAAAATAAAAGTCCTCTGGGGCGGAGAAAACAAAGAATTTCTAGTCAGTGCCGATCCGAATCAGCTTCTTGCTAAGGGTCTGGATGTTGAACTTGCTACGCTGGACGGAAGTTGCGGAGAGAAAGGCTTGGTTACCGCATTGCTCGAAAAGCATTTAGCTGATAAAAACACGCAGCAATTACTGAGCAAGGGCCTTCTACAGGCTGCAGCCTGTGGTCCGAACGGCATGCTGAAGGCTGTCGCGGGGATTTGCCAGAACAACGATGTTCCGCTCGAAGTTTCTTTAGAAGAGCGGATGGCCTGCGGGGTAGGTGCATGTTTGGGATGTGTCTGTACCGTCAGAGATGCAAACGGCGGACTGAAACGAAAACGCGTCTGCAAAGAAGGACCGGTAATGAATGGGCAGGAGGTGGTCTGGGATGCAGACATTTAATCTTGAGACTGATCTGGCAGGATTAAAGCTTAAAAATCCTGTCATCACTGCCTCCGGCACGTATGGCTTCGGTGAAGCTTATGCGCCGTTTTATGAACCTTCCATTCTCGGCGGGATCACAGTCAAAGGGATTACAACGCTTCCGCGTCTTGGGAATCCTGTACCGAGGCTCGCGGAGACGCCATCAGGCCTGCTGAATTCTGTAGGCTTGGAAAATCCCGGGCTGGAGGCTTTCTTAAAAAGTTATCTGCCGCAGCTGGCTTCGCTGGACACGGCAGTGATTGTCAATATCTCGGGTTTCTCACTGGAAGATTATGCCCTGATGGCATCATCCTTCCAACGCGGCTGTGGGATTGCAGCCCTGGAAGTTAACATCTCTTGTCCGAACATCAAACACGGCGGAATGGCTTTCGGAACTGATCCCAAGAGTGCGGAAGAAGTCATCGCTGCTGTCAGAAAAGAAACGGATCTGCCGTTGATTGCGAAGCTGTCTCCGAATGTGACCGATATTACAGCGATGGCTAAAGCTGTGGAAAGTGGCGGGGCGGATATCATTTCTCTGATTAATACGCTTTTGGGCATGCAGATTGATCTCAATACCCAGAAGCCGGTGTTGGCCAACACGATGGGGGGATTATCCGGTCCCGCAGTCAGGCCGGTGGCCGTCAGAATGGTCTATCAGGTATATCAGGCTGTAAAGCTACCGGTCATCGGGATGGGAGGAATCTTGACCTGGCAGGATGCTATCGAGTTCATGCTGGCAGGTGCTTCGGCAGTGAGCATCGGAACAGCTAATTTTGGCAATCCGCTTGCGCCCGTTGAAATTTTGGAAGGAATTCAGGCCTATTGCAATCAGAGAGGTTATCAGTCGGTCGGGGAAATCGTCGGACTTGCTCATGCACAGAAAGGATGAGGAAAATGGAAACTTTACAAAGTTTAAATGAAAAAGTCATCGTTGCCCTGGATGTCAATACGAAAGAAAAAGCCCTGGACATTGCCCGGGCACTTGCCGGCAGCGGGTGCTGGCTGAAGGTCGGTCTCGAGCTTTATGCGTTTTCGGGTTTAAGCTTGATTCAACAGTTTAAGGAGCTCGGATTTAAAATATTTCTCGATCTCAAGCTGCATGATATTCCGACCACCGTCGAAAAAACCCTAAGTGTGCTGACCGCCTCCGGCGTGGATATGATCAATGTCCACTGCAGCGGCGGATACGAAATGATGGCTAGAGCGGCCGAGGTCGGCCAAAAGGCCGGCAAAACCATTATCGGCGTAACCGTTCTTACAAGTATGGGACAGGAAGACCTAACATCGATCGGGGTGCAGGGCAGTACGCAGGAGCAGGTACTGAGACTAGCAATGCTCGCCAAGAAAGCAAATTTAAAAGGGGTCGTTTCTTCCGCGCAGGAAGCAAAAATTCTGCGGGAGGAATGCGGAGAGGATTTTCTTCTCGTAACACCGGGGATCCGGCCGGCCTGGAGCGAAAGAAATGACCAGGTGCGGATTCTTACCCCGCGCATGGCCCTGGAAGCTGGAAGCTCTTATCTGGTAGTCGGCAGACCGATTACCTTGAATGAGAATCCCAGGGAAGCCATGGAGCGCCTATGGGATTAAAATAGGAACAGTATTTGTATTGACAGCATTTGGCTATCGTTATATAGTTGTGACGTTATAAGTTGACATGATATGGTTATATTATTTGAAGCTATATTTTACAGCATAAAAATGACAGCATAACTTGACAGCATGAAAAAATTCATGAGGTTAGGCAATTCATGAGGTTTGAGCGTTTACGTAAATACTTTACGGTTCTTCCAAAAGAAAACAAGGATGAATTTTCGCGTCAGCTTTGGAAAGACAATTTTTTAAAGCTAATTGTTGTCGCGGGATTTTTTAGCATTTGTGAGAGTTTGCTTCTGATCTTTTTTCCGCATGCGGTCGTAGACGTTGAAATCAGCATATTGATTTTTGTTCCGGTCAGTTTGCTGATGCTTCCGCTTCTTATTCAAGTATACCGGAAATGCAACGTTTACAGAAAGGAAATCATCTATTGTACAGAAGTTGGATATTTAATCATTTTACTGGTTTTTGGCTGCGCGCTTAGTGTTCTGCCGCAAAATGAACTTGTTTCTATTAATCCCTATATTATTGCGGTATTCGGCATAGCAGCTTTTATCTATTTAACCCCTTTGACAAGTTTTATTTTGTATTTTACCATTTACCTTTTCTTTTTCGGGGTTATTCCATACTATCAGCCAGATCCATATACGGTAGAGATTCTGCGTATCAATGCCTTTATAATGAACTTGTGCGCCTGGATTTTTTCCAGGATGGTGTTCAGAATCAGATTATTGTCCTTGATTTATAAGAAAGAAATTGAAACTAAAAATACAATATTGGCCGACCTATCCGTCCGCGATTCGATGACATCCCTATATAACCATGAAAATCTCTTTCTGAAACTCAAGGAAGAGATTGAACGTGCCAAACGGATTGATTATCCACTGTCTATCATTATGATGGATATCGATGATTTTAAAGACATCAACGACCGGTTCGGTCATCAATGTGGAGACGATGTCATCATCCGTGTTGCCGGAATATTGAGCCAGGCATGCCGGGGCACCGATATTATCGGCAGATATGGCGGGGACGAATTCGTCATTATCCTGCCCGATACTGCCTCGGATGAGGTTTTATTCCTGGCGGAACGGCTAAGATATAAGATAGCGCTAACTGATTTTCGGGAAGGCATACATATAACCGTAAGCGGAGGAATCAGTGAGCTTAAAGAAGAATCGGCCGAGGAACTGATCAAAAAAGCTGACCTCCAGCTGTATAAAGCGAAAGCCAACGGCAGGAACCAGTTTGAAGCAGGATCTCTGGTAGACGATGTCCAGGGAAGCTTGTGGGCTAATTTCAGAGGATGACAACGCCATTGAACTCTACTCTGTTGCGGCCTTGTTCCTTGGCCCGGTAGAGAGCGTTATCCACTTTCTTGATCCAGGAATCTATGTTATCGGTATTGGCCAGTTCGGCGACCCCGATGCTTGCTGTGATTTTTCCGACTTCCTGGAACGGGTGTTCCGCGATCAGCTCCCTGAGCCTGTCGGCGTACTGCACGGCATTTCCGGCCCGAAGGTGAGGCGCCAGGATCAGGAATTCCTCCCCTCCCCAACGTGCTAAAGAGTCAAAGCTCCGGATATTGTCCCGCAGAAGATTTGCAAACTCAATCAAAGCCTGATCCCCGGCCTGATGTCCGTAGTTGTCGTTGATCAATTTGAAGTGGTCAATATCCAGAAGCAGCAGGGAAAGCGGATACTTGTTACGTCTGGAACGTTCAATTTCAATTGCCGAATTCTTCAGAAAGCATCTTCGGTTCCAAATATTTGTGAGCTGGTCGGTGAATGCTGATTTTTCCAATTCAGCATTCACTTTTTTTAAAGCTTCAGCCGTGCGTTTGTGCTCTTTCAGTTCTTTGCTCAGAGAGTGGATCAGCTTGAGATTTTGGATAACCGTGCTGAGCTGCCCGCAAACAGCCTGCAGCAATTCCTTATCTTTGGCTTTGAAAGGCTTATTATGCTTATTAATCAATCCAATACCGCCGATCGTTTTTTGTTCAAACATGATCGGAAAAGCCATTTCATCAGTAAAGCCGTAATCAAGAAATAACTGTTTAATGTTTTCATCAATTTCAGTTTTTTCCGTATAATTGGAGTATGCCACAAAGCCTGATGTAAGACTTTGGCCGATAAAACCGACATACTGCGGCAGAATTTCTATTTTGCGGATGATCTCCTTGGGCAGTCCAAGCGTATAATATAACGCCGAGCTTTGCAGGTAGTCATCATAAAAGTAAAACACAAAAGCATCAAATTCAAACGTTCTTTTCATGATATCGGCAGCTTGTCGGATGAGTCTGTTAATGTTCTTTTCACTTGTCGTCGCCTGATAAATATTATATAAAACCTCAAGACGGTTGTACGTCTCTTTTAATTCTTCCTCTACCTGAATCCGGTCCGTGATGTCGCGGACAATGGATGTAGCGAGATATTTATTACCGACCAATTGTCTGACTGTGCTTAATACTTCGACCGGGATTAGATGACCGTCCTTATGTTTGTGAAATGTCCGGAAAAGAGAAAGTCCCCCGTAATCAACATCAACACATTCAATAATGTTTTGATTAATTCCGCCTGCAACAATAGGATCAAAGTCCCTAATATTAAAAGTAAGCAGCTCTTCTCTGGTGTAGCCTAATGTCCGGCAGGCGGCTTCATTGACGAAAGAGAGGTTTCCTTCGTCATCGACCCAGAACACACTATCGGGTATTTTTTCAAGGCTCATGAAGGCATATAGAAGTTTTTCTTCTTTATCCTGCTCACTTTTGAAATAGACATCAAAATCCTGATATATCATTTAAACCACCTTGGTAAATAATCTATTATTTTCTAATCATAAATAATAGATTGTTTTAGTTTTTAGATATTATAAAATAGTGATTACTAGTAAATAAAAGAAATGTAAAATAAAGTAAGGAATATTTCTGTAATCTATTATATAACAAAAAATAATAAATATAATAACTATTTTTGTAAATAATACTTAGTATATTTTGTGTATAACAATGTATTTTTCTACAAATTTCAACAAAATTAACTTCGTACGGAATTGATGATGTAAATTAACAACTCGCATAAAAAATTTGGCAAACTCCACGTCTTAAACGGAGGCGTATGTTCGGTAAGTGTAGCCTATGCTGAATGGGTACTCATATTCACGGGAATGCTCCTTTCGCAAATGAACAGAACAAAAGTTAAGATAGATTCCACACCAAAATAGTTCCTTTTTTCTGAATCAATGTGGTAGAATATTTTAAGTGCCATAATACATGTAAAATGTTATTTTACTGGTATTCTCTGGATAAATTCAGAAATCACATTTTGGAAGGTGGAATAAACGTGTCTGATCATTCAGCGACTGAAAGATTAAATGAAAATGACATTCTCGATATTTTCAAGGAGACCGGAGCGCTGCTTCAAGGTCATTTTCTTCTTACTTCAGGGAAACACAGCGCGCGTTATATGCAGTGCGCCCAGGTACTTCAGTATCCGAGGAAGGCTGCGGTTCTTGGGAAGGAGCTGGCCGGAAAGTTTGAAGGAATGGAGATCGAAACCGTTATTGGTCCTGCGATGGGAGGGATTGTCGTCGCCCATGAGGTTGGCCGGAACTTAGGCGTCAAAGCAATCTTTACTGAAAGACAGAATGGGGAAATGGCGCTCAGGAGAGGATTCAAGCTTGAACCTGGCGAAAAAGTCCTCGTAGTCGAAGATGTTATCACAACCGGTGGATCGGTCAAAGAAGTCATCCATATCGTCAAGGAGGCCGGTGCAGTTGCGGTCGGTGTAGGCGTGCTTGTGGACCGCAGCGGCGGCAAAGCTGATTTTGACGGACTTTTACTGCATAGTCTGATCCAGATGAATATTGAAGCTTATGAGCCGGATGATTGCCCGCTTTGCAAGCAGGGTATCCCGTGGGAGAAACCTGGGAGCCGGGGAATAAAATAGACCGAAACAAGTAAAAACTGTGAATATTTAGGTAGGACTCCATAATACATAGCCGCTTTCGGCTGTTGTGCTCCCTTGGCACAAAAAGCCGCGCTCCGCATCGTGCTCCGCTGACGCTGTCTACGTATTACGGAGTCTATTTTATGGTATTTGCGAAGGTTTCTCTAGCTATTGAATGCTGATTATCGAGTTATCTATTGTTCGGTAGCTAGGAGCCGCTCGATAGCATCCGGCTCCGGCGTCAGCAGGAGAGACCAGTTTTGTTCATAAACAACCATCCCGGGTTTAGCCCCCCGGGGTTTTTTAATTTGCCGCACGTGGGTATAATCGACTGGGACATGGGTTGACCCCCTGGCCTGACTGAAATAAATAGCCAGTGCCGCGGCATCGAGCAGCGTATTGTCGTCCGGAAACTCTTCATCTTCGGTCAAAGGAACGATGACATGGGAACCCGGAATGTTTTTGACGTGAAGCCAAAGATCACTTGGTCTCGCTTCCCGCCAGGTCAACCGGTCATTTTGCTTATTGTTGCGTCCGACCAAAATGGTTTTGCCGCTTCTAGATAGATAGACATGTGGCTGAGAAAAGGAATTCTGTTCTTTTCCAGCAGACTGTTTCTTTTTCGTCACATGCTTATCCTGTTTTTTGGAGATATACCCTTGATCAATCAGCTCCTGATAGATTTCATTGAGTTCGATATCGTCTTCAGCCTGGTCAATGCTTAAAGCGAGCGTCTGAAGATAATTCATTTCTTCCTGGGCAGCTTCTTGCAATGGTTCAGTTTTTCTGATTGTTGCTTTGGCCTTATTGTAGGTCTTGTAGTAGCGCTGTGCATTATCAATGCCGGTCAGGTTTGAGTCAAGCGCAATGGTAACAGGTTTATAATCGGGATCGGTATAGTCTTCTACGGTAACTTCCTTCATACCCGGTGAAAGCTGATAGAGATTGGCCGTCAAAAGTTCTCCGAGTTTTTGATATTCCAGCCCTTTTTGAGCCTTGGCAATTGTATCACAATAGATAACGTCTTTCTTGCTGGTGTGGACAAAATGATCCTGGACAACCTTGCGGAGCGAGCCTTTTTTGGACTCATTCTTCCGACTGGTCATTCTTTGGGTGTAATACAAATCTACCGCGTCATTTAGGAACGGTGTTTTCTGAAGTTTGAGACCTTCGTACTGCACATACGGAATAAAGGTAAAAGCAGCCGGCATGTTCTTGTCCCGTCCGGACTGATAATATACGCACGGATCAGCGGCTGTATCCTGTTTGGCCAGCAGGAAAAAGGAATAAGCCTGGAAAAGACGGCTCAGGTCAATTTGCCCGCAGTTGTCAAGAAGCACATCTAGCTCAAGACAAGCCCTCAGAACAAGCTCTTTGGCCAGTTCAGGGCTGATACCGTCAAACAGATTCACCAGGACATCACAGACTTTTCGGTCAAGCGGGTACCCGAGGATGACTGACATCCATTTTTGTTCATCGCTGACAGCTTCGGCTTTATGCTGGGAAGGCGGTGAGATATACAATCTTCCGGGAAGCACTTCCCGGTGCCTGCTCAGGAGATGGGAATACCGTCTGATTCCGTCCAGAATAATATTGGTCTGAGGATCGACTAAAATCAAATTGCTGTGCTTGCCCATGATTTCCAGGATAAGCTGATAATCTTGAAGATCGCCTCTTTCATTGTAATTCTGTACGGTCAGGGTAATGATGCGTTCCAGTCCGGACTGACTGATCCCGATAATCTTGCCGCCTTCGAGATGTTTGCGTAGAATCATGCAGAACATCGGAGGTGAGACAGGATTTTTTTTATTTTGCTCAGTCAGATGCAGTCTGGCGGAAGTGCTGCCGGCATTTAACAGCAGACGCAAATTTTTTCCGGGACTCCGCAGTAGAAGATGGACCTCTTCTTTTTCAGGCTGCTGAATTTTATCAATACGCGTTCCAACCAGAACCGGCTCAAGCTCTTTCAATAGATGATAGAGTGTAATACTGTCAAGGGCCATATCGTTAACTCCTTCAAACTCAAATGTTTCTAGGCAGGGTTAGTCAACAAAATTCAATATCAGTATAACACAAATCCGGGAATTTTTTCTGGACAGGCCGAATAGCATGTACTAATGGAAATGAAAAGGAGGAGCAAGAAATGCAGCGGCAAGTATGGCACATATTAACCTGCGGAGAAATATGCAAAGGATTTGAAGTAGATCCTGAAAAGGGTCTTAGTGATAGGGAAGCCAGCCGGCGGCTGGCAGAATTTGGTCCGAATTCTCTGGTTGCAAAAAAAGGGGTTAACCCGGTTTTCTTATTTTTGGGTCAGTTTAAGGATTTCATGGTTCTGGTGCTGATGGTTGCTACGCTTATTTCAGGTCTGCTGGGGGAAATTGCGGACGCAGTAACCATTCTGGCTATTGTTTTTCTAAATGCAGTGCTCGGCTTTATTCAGGAATACAAGGCTGAAAGGTCCATGGAATCGCTGCGTTCCCTGACGGCACCGGAGGCGATGGTTCTGCGTAATAGCAGGACGGAAAAGGTACCTGCTTCCGGCTTGGTTCCGGGGGACATCCTTATGCTGGAAGCAGGTGACCGGATACCTGCCGATATCCGATGGCTGAAGACCTCGAACATCCGTGTGGAAGAATCAGCGCTGACCGGAGAATCCCAACCGGTCGCTAAAATGAACCAGCCTTTGATTGACGAATACAGTCCGGTTGCCGACCGAAAAAACATGGGCTATATGGGAACCGTGGTTGTGAACGGAAGAGGACTTGGGATCGTTATAGCCACAGGCATGAATACCGAGATGGGGATGATTGCCGGAATGATTCAGGAGGTGAACGAGGAAGAGACGCCTCTGCAAAAAAGGCTGGCCCAGCTTGGGAAATGGTTGGTCACGATCAGTCTTGCCGTCTGTGTTGTTGTCGTGGTGACAGGAATTTTACAAGGGGAAAGCTTCGAAAAGATGTTTTTTGCCGGAGTATCTCTGGCAGTCGCTGCGATCCCTGAAGGTCTTCCGGCAATTGTTACGGTTGCACTGGCAATCGGTGTACAGCGGATGGTCAAACGCAACGCAGTGATCCGAAAGCTTCCGGCTGTGGAAACCTTGGGCTGCGCGACTGTAATCTGCTCAGATAAAACCGGAACGCTGACCCAAAATGAAATGACGGTCCGGCGGATTTTCTGCGATAACCAGGTCATTACGCTGACGGGTCAGGGCTATGACCCCAAAGGCGATTATCATGGCGCTGACCCGTATAAGGATAAAGGCCCTCTGAAAGAACTGCTCAGGTGTGCAGCCCTGTGCAATAATGCTGTATTAACTAAGAAAGGAATTCAGGTGGCAGGACTTTTCAGAGGCAAAAGTCAGGACAGCATCTGGGGAATCGAAGGTGATCCGACGGAAGGCGCCCTTCTGGTTGCTGCCGCCAAAGCGGGAGTCTGGCGGGAGGCTTTGGAACGGAAGGAACAAAGGGTTGCGGAAATCCCTTTTGAATCGGAACGGAAACGGATGACGGTTATTTATAAGAATAAAGAGGAATATAAAGCCTACGTCAAAGGAGCTCCGGATGTTGTTCTGGGACTATGCTTGCGGGAGATGACAAAGGATGGCGTGGTGGAGCTGACCTCCGAAAGAAGAAAGCAAATTCTGTTTTACAATGACGAGATGGCATCGCATGCACTCAGGGTTCTGGCACTTGGGCTGAAAGATGTCCGGCGTGGCGAACCAAACGGTGATGTGGAAAATGATCTAATATTCCTGGGTTTGACCGGGATGATCGATCCGCCACGTACGAGTGCGGTGAAAGCGATAAAAGTATGCCAGGCTGCCGGGATCAAGCCGGTCATGATTACCGGGGACCATAAGCTGACGGCGCAGGCTGTCGCGAAAGAACTCGGGATCATTCACGGATTTAATGAACGGGTCGTTACCGGAATAGAACTTGATCAGATGACAGATGAAGATCTAAGCAACATGGTCATGAATATTTCGGTGTTTGCCCGGGTCGCACCAAGGGATAAGCTTAGAATCGTCAGGGCTTTAAAAAAGAACGGCCAAATTGTAGCGATGACCGGAGACGGCGTCAATGATGCCCCCGCTGTGAAAGAAGCTGATATTGGGGTCGCCATGGGGCAGACCGGAACCGATGTCACCAAAGAGGCCTCGGCTATGGTAATCTCTGATGACAATTTTGCGGCGATCGTCGCAGCGGTCGAAGAAGGAAGAGGAATTTATGACAATATCCGAAAGTTTATCCGGTACCTTCTTTCCTGCAATCTCGGAGAAGTGCTGACCATGTTTCTGGGAACGCTTACAGGGCTACCGCTGCCTTTGCTGCCGATACAAATTCTCTGGGTCAATCTGGTTACGGACGGTTTGCCGGCGATGGCTTTGGGAGTGGATGGAACAGAGCCGGATATCATGAAGAGGGTTCCGCGTCAGCCGGAGGAAAGTGTGTTTGCACGGGGATTAGGACAAAAAATTCTAATCAGGGGAACGATTATTGGTTTAGCGACACTCTTTGTATTTGTTATTGGTTTATGGTATGGCGTCGGCCTTTTAGCGGCACGGACCATGGCGTTTACCACGCTTGTTTTTTCTCAGCTTTTCCATGTCTTTGACTGCAAGTCGGAACGCCGCGGAATCTTTGAGGTTGGTATATTTTCCAATCCATTGCTGGTTGTGGCAGTAGCAATCTCTGTTATCATGCAGCTATCGGTAATCTATCTTCCGGCTTTGCAGGCAATTTTCAAAACAACAGCGCTGGTCGGCTGGCAATGGTTTGTCATTCTGGTGGCTGCCTGCGGACCAAGCTTAATCATCGGCCTGACACGACTTATTCGGAACAGATATCAGCCAGCTAAATCCAGCCCAAATTTTAGCTTCAAGAAAAGCGTTCACTAATTATAAAATATGTCTCCGTAATGGATGGCCAGCACTAAGCGGAGCATGGATTGCGCAGCGCGGGATTTTGTGTCAAAGATGATACAATAAACAGAAAGCGGCCATCCATTATGGAGACTGACCCAAACATAGCTACGTATTATTGCAGCTTACGGGACCTGCGAATTAATCTACGATAATGAAAACATACATTATGTATACTTCAGACAAAAATATTGACCCTTTGCTGTTCTCATAGTATTCTTAAAGAAACTTGGCTGGCGCAGGCCCATGGGCCTTTGTCGATTAGGTCACTTTTGAACAGACTCTGTAAAAGGCAGCGAGAGGAGAACCCTTTATGGATTTTGTGAAAATGCATGGTCTGGGAAACGATTTTATCTGCCTGGATCATTTTCTTTTTCAGACAGGTATGGATTATGCCGAAACCGCTGTCCAGCTTTGCCACAGACAGTTCGGCGTCGGCGGTGACGGTCTTATTGTGATTCTGTCTTCCGATGTAGCCGATGCAAGGATGAGGATATTTAATCCGGACGGTTCTGAACCGGAGATGTGCGGCAATGGCATACGCTGTTTTGCCAAATATGTTTATGAAGCCGGTTACGTTCAGAGAGATTCGCTTAAGATAGAAACGTTGGCTGGAGTTCTGAATGTCAAACTGGAGATCTGCCGGGGAGCTGTACACCATGTTACGGTTAACATGGGCGAGCCGTGTCTTGATCCCGTTAAGATACCTGTTTTGGCCGGAACGGATACTGCACTTAACCAAAAACTTGAGGTTGCCGGGCAAGAATATATTTTTTCGGCGGTATCGATGGGAAATCCGCATTGTATTATTTTTACCGAGGATTTGGAATTGCTTCCATTTGAAACGCTGGGCCGTGCGATCGAGAAACACCCGCTGTTTCCGAGAAAAACAAATGTGGAGTTTGTCAAAGTAAACAATTCAGGTGAAATAACCGTCAAGGTGTGGGAACGCGGAGTCGGCCCAACGCTAGCCTGCGGAACGGGAGCCTGCGCATCTGTGGTTGCATCAGTACTGGCTGGTAGAACCGGTAGAACTGTGATTGTTCATTTGCCCGGGGGGGACCTGAAGATTGAATGGCAGGAAGGTCAGCAGGTCCATATGACGGGTCCAGCAGTCTGTGTTTTTCGCGGAAGTACGCTTGAATCATAAGACATCATCATACTTGAATGACTACTATAGTAAAGACAACATCAGGGAATTATAACTACATATTTACAGGAGAGTGAATAGAATGGCTTTTGTCAATGAAAATTATCTTAAACTGCCTGGAAGCTATCTCTTTTCGGAAATAGCCCGCCGGGAAAAGCAGTTCAGACAGGAAAACCCGGACTGTGACTTAATAAAAATGGGTATTGGTGATGTGACCCGCCCGCTTCCGCCAGCCGTCATCGAAGCAATGCATCAGGCTGTCGAGGAAATGGGCCAGCAGAAAACCTTTAGAGGATATGGCCCAGAACAGGGATATGAGTTCCTGATTGAAAAGATCATTGAGCACGATTTCAAGCCCCGCGGTGTCGACCTGGCAGTTAACGAAGTGTTTATCAGTGACGGGGCCAAGACGGACACCGCCAATTTCCAGGAGATATTTGGAATGGGCAATATCTTGGCTGTTACAGACCCGGTTTATCCGGTTTATGTGGACAGCAATGTCATGGCTGGACGTACCGGTATTTATAACAACGACAAAGGGCAGTTTGAAGGAATCGTTTATCTTCCCTGTAATCAGGAAAATGGACTGAAACCGGCGCTTCCCAGCACGAAAGCAGATATGATCTACCTGTGCTATCCGAATAATCCGACTGGAACGACACTTTCGGCTGAAGAACTGAAGAAATGGGTCGATTATGCACGCGATCATAAGGCCATCATCTTATTTGATGCTGCGTACGAAGCTTTCATTCGGGAAGACGGTGTTCCCCATAGTATTTTTGAAATCGAAGGTGCGCGCGAAGTGGCCGTGGAATTCAGGAGTTTTTCCAAGACGGCTGGTTTTACCGGAACCCGCTGCGCATATACCATCGTTCCAAAGGAAGTCATGGTCTATGATTCCAAAGGGGAAGCGCACAGTCTGAATAAATTATGGCTTAGAAGGCAGACCACAAAATTCAATGGAGTATCTTATCCGATCCAGGCTGCCACTGCTGCCGTATTTTCTGAGGCAGGGAAACAACAGGTCAAAGAAACCATTGATTATTATATGGATAATGCCGCAATTATCCGGGCTGGTCTCGAAAAAGCGGGATATACCGTCTTTGGCGGTGTGAATGCACCATATATCTGGCTAAAAACACCGGGACAGTTAGGATCCTGGGAATTCTTTGACAAGCTGATGAAAGAGGCAAATGTTATCGGAACACCTGGAGCCGGCTTCGGTGCGAGCGGAGAAGGATTCTTCCGTCTGACGGCTTTCAACACTAGGGAGAATACGGCGAGGGCCATTGAAAGGATAAGGACCAGGATAGTATAAAGCTATTAGGTAGGATGAAGCAATCTACTGCTTGAGAACGTGATTTAACCGAGGAGCTGTTTGTCTCCTCAATTTTTTCTTTCTGGTACCTTGTATAACTCTAAAACGCATGTAAAGAGAGCAAAGCATAGTATTCTTGCCCTTAAGAACAAAAGAGTGGTATATTGTCGTTAAGGAGTTGAGGAAATTGGCAAATAGTATGACTGGTTTTGGCAGAGGGGAAGCTCAAGGACTTGGAGTTCAGATCTCAGTAGAAATGAAATCTGTAAACAACCGTTTCCTTGAAGTCCTGGTGAAACTGCCCAGAAACCTGAATATCATCGAGGAGCGTTTCCGGAAAGCCGTGCAGGAAAAAGTCCAGCGGGGCCGTGTTGATATTTACGTGAATATCAAGGAAACGGAAGAAAAAAAGAGATTAGTTAAGGTTGACAAAGATTTAGTGCTGTCGTATGATAATTCTCTGAAGGAATTGGCAAATTTGCTCAATACCACGTATAAGAGCGATCTTTTTAGTCTGGTTTCGCTCCCTGAAGTACTCAGTGTTGAAAACGAAGAGACGGATGCCGAAGCCTTGTGGCCATATCTCAGTATGGCTTTACAGGAGGCACTGAACCAGTTAATTCAAATGCGTAGGACTGAAGGGGAGAGACTGGCCAAGGATTTGCTGAAAAAATTAGATGACCTTTCCGGAATGGTTGATCAAGTAACTGTAAGAGCGCCGCAGGTTGTGGCAGAATATCAGGAAAAATTGAGGGAAAGGCTTGCGGCGCTTCTGGCGGACACTTCGCTGGATGAAGCTAGACTGATTACCGAAGTTGCCATTTTTGCCGACAGGTCTTCTATTGAGGAAGAGCTGGTCAGGCTCGGGAGTCATTTTGAACAATTTACCAAAGCATTTTCGGCCAACGAACCGATTGGACGGAAACTGGATTTTCTGATTCAGGAAATGAACAGAGAGATCAATACCATTGGGTCTAAGGCAAATGATCTGGAGATTTCACATATCATTGTTCAGGGAAAAAGTGAATTGGAGAAAATCCGGGAACAGGTTCAGAATATCGAGTAACACGATGAAAAGAGCAGTAATAACGCCGATATGCAGCGTATTGAATATGGGAGGTATAAGGAATTGGATATCAAACTAATTAATATAGGATTTGGCAATATTGTATCGGCCAACAGAATTATCTCGATTGTAAGTCCGGAATCAGCACCTATTAAACGGATCATTCAGGAAGCGCGCGATACAGGAATGCTCATCGATGCCACCTATGGGCGAAGAACGCGTGCCGTCATTATGTGTGACAGCCACCACGTGATTTTGTCGGCTGTTCAGCCTGAAACGGTTGCCCATCGTCTGACCGCCAAAGAATCCAGTAATGAGGATCCGGTTGATTAAAATGGAAGACAAAGGGCTGCTGATTGTGGTTTCAGGTCCTGCAGGAGTTGGAAAAGGAACGCTGTGTAAGCGGCTTTTTGCCGAGTGCGGCGATCTAGAATATTCTGTTTCCGTAACGACCAGGGCACCAAGACCGGGAGAAACAGAGGGAAAAGAATACTATTTCCGTTCCAGGGATGAATTTCTTAAAATGGTCGAGAACAATGAGTTCCTGGAATGGGCAGAGTTTTGCGGAAACCTGTACGGAACCCCAAGATTTCATGTGGAAAGTGTCCTGAAACGAAACAAGACCATCTTACTGGAAATCGATATGCAGGGAGCAAAAATTGTCAAAAAGGCTTTTCCGGATGGTGTGTTTATTTTCATTGTTCCACCTTCCTTGGAGGAGCTCGCTGAAAGGCTTTACGGAAGAGGAACGGAAACACCTGACGTCGTGCAGCGCAGACTGGCACAAGCCGTTCAGGAAATGAAAAATATGAAGGATTATGATTATGCTGTTGAGAACGACGAAATCGGTACTGCAGCTGAAAAGCTTAAGAGTATCATCATTGCAGAAAAATGCCGGATAAATCCAAAGTCGTTTTAGTTTAAAGGAGGAATAACGATGAAGCAGCCTTCTTTGGATGTTCTGATGTCCCAGGCAGATAGTAAATATACCCTTGTTGTGGCCGCTGCTAAAAGGGCCAGGGTACTCATGAACAATATGGATGCAAATGAATTTAAGGATACGAAACCTGTCAGCAGGGCGCTGGTTGAGATTGCATACGGCAAAATCAATTCCGACTTTTTTGAGAAGGTGACGACAGATGCTACGCGGTAAACGTGTACTTCTGGGTGTGACAGGAAGTATTGCTGCTTATAAAGCGGTCGACATTGCCAGCAGACTGGTGAAAAGCGGTGCAGAGGTCTTTGTCGTGATGACAGAATCAGCGACAGAGTTCATTGCGCCTTTGACTTTCAGGAGCATCACCGGCCAGCCGGTTTATACGGATATGTTCAGTGAACCCAAACTGTGGAACATTGAACATATTTCCCTGGCACAGAAGGCAGACCTTGCGTTGGTCGCACCGGCGACCGCTAATATCATTGCGAAGATGGCTGTTGGGCTTGCCGATGATTTTATGTCGACAGTTTTATTGGCCGTTCAGAATCCTGTCTTTGTGGCACCGGCTATGAATCATGCTATGTATCATCACCTTGCGACGCAGCAGAATCTGGGGATTCTTCAGCAGCGGGGGATTCATCTGATTGGACCAGCCAGAGGCTTCCAGGCCTGCGGGACAGAAGGCGACGGCAGGATGAGTGAGCCTGGGGAGATCATTGATTTCCTTCAGAATTTTATGTTAAACCGTGAAATCATGAAAGGCCGGAAAGTGCTAGTTACGGCCGGCGGCACCCGCGAGGAACTTGATCCGGTCAGATATCTTGGAAATTACAGCTCAGGCCGCATGGGCTATGCAATTGCTGAGGCGTTTGCTGAGGCAGGCGCACAGGTGACCTTGGTCAGCGGACCCTCGGATCTTCTTCCCCCATTCGGCGTGGAAACGGTCCGGATTATTTCAGCGGAAGAGATGTATGCGGAAGTTATGACACGATATGCGGAACAGGATATCGTCGTCAAAGCAGCTGCGGTTGCTGATTTTCGGCCTGCAATCCGCAATCAGCAAAAGATCAAGAAAGACGGAAAGTCTGTTATCCTGGAATTAGTACCGAATCCGGACATTTTGTCAGCTTTGGGAGCTCGGAAGAAGCACCAGTACCTGGTTGGCTTTGCTGCTGAGACCCAAAATGTGATTGAAAACGGTCTGGAAAAGCTGAACCGCAAAAAGACCGATATGCTTGTGGTCAATGATGTCACAGCATCAGGGGCTGGTTTTGGTACGGATACCAATATTGTTAGTTTTCTTTATCCTGATGGCAGAAAAATAGATCTGCCCAAAATGAGCAAGCTGGAAGTTGCCAGAAAGTTGGTGCAAGAGATTGCCTTGGACAAAGGCATTGGATCAAAGGAGTGATTTTGAATGGGTTACAAATTATTTACCTCAGAATCTGTTACCGAAGGACATCCCGACAAAATATGCGATCAAATTTCGGATGCAATTCTTGATGCCGTCCTGCGTCAGGACAGAGAAGCACGAGTCGCCTGTGAAACATCTGTGACAACCGGGCTGGTTCTGGTAAGCGGCGAGATTACCACCCATTGTTATGTGGATATTCCAAGAGTCGTAAGGGAAACCATCAGACAGATCGGATATACGAGAGCCAAGTATGGCTTTGACGCGGATACATGTGCGGTGCTGACCTCGATTGGAGAGCAGTCCAGTGATATTGCCTTAGGCGTTAACAAAGCATTGGAGGCAAAGATATCCGAAGAAGACATCAGTGAGATCGGTGCAGGAGACCAAGGGATGATGTTTGGCTATGCCACAAACGAAACCGAAACATTCATGCCGGTGCCGATTGATCTTGCGCATAAGCTGGCCCGCAGGCTGGCTGAAATCCGTAAGGCGGAAGTGCTGAACTATTTAAGACCTGACGGCAAAACGCAGGTTACCGTTGAATACGAGGACGGAAAACCCAAAAGAATCGATACGATTGTAATTTCGACCCAGCATCATCCTGAGGTTTCCCAGGAGCAGATCAAAAACGACCTTCTGGAGCATGTCGTAAGACCAGTGGTTCCATCTGAAATGCTGGATGAGAATACCCGTTATTATATCAATCCGACGGGCAGATTTGTGATTGGCGGGCCTCAAGGCGACGCAGGACTTACCGGCAGAAAAATTATTGTCGACACTTATGGTGGTATGGCTAGACACGGTGGCGGGGCGTTTTCCGGAAAGGATCCTACGAAGGTTGACCGGTCCGGGGCTTATGCCGCGCGCTATGTGGCCAAAAATGTTGTCGGAGCGGGCCTAGCTGACCGCTGTGAGATTCAGATTGCTTATGCGATTGGTGTTGCGCATCCTGTCTCCATTTCTGTTGAAACATTTGGGACGGGCAAGGTCAGTGATGATAAGATCATCGCGTTGATTAATGAAACGTTTGATCTTCGTCCGGCTGCAATTATCAACACCCTGGATCTCCGCAGACCAATCTATAGACAGACTGCGGCCTACGGGCATTTTGGCCGCAATGACCTTGACCTCCCGTGGGAGAAGCTTGATAAAGTCGAACAATTAAGGAAACTAGCCGGACGCTGAAACGTTGTTAAGCTTCCAATAGAAATAAGCTATAGCAGAGAAAAATCATCGGTGTCAGTAGAAGAATAACAGACTGCAGAGGGTGTCGTGGGAATCCAGGGCATCCTTTTTATGTTGATAACAGGAAAACAAAAACTTACAATTTTTATTAAAAGCGTTTTAAAAATACAGATTCAAATATGGATTATCTTGATATATAATATACCTATTGTTAACAGTTAGCGTGTCAAAATAAGTTTGAGGCAGGAGGATGGTAGGATGACTCAGGATGAGTTGTTACTTCATTTAAGAAAGACCGTTGAACAGGTCTTAAAAGCTCCCTACTACAAGAAAAGACTGGCTGAGGTGGGTATCTATTATCCCGGTGATGTCAAATCCCTGGAGGATTTTCGGAAGATACCATTGACGGATAAAGAAGCGTTACGCCAGAATTATCCTTTTGGATTATTTGCCGAGCCATTGGAAAAGATGGTCAGAATCCATGCTTCCTCAGGAACAACGGGAAAACCGACCGTTGTAGGATATACCCGTGAAGATATTCAGTTATGGGCCAAAATTGTGGCCAACGGTCTCAGAAGAGCCGGCATTACGTCCAACGACGTTGTACAGGTCGCTTACGGCTATGGCTTGTTTACCGGCGGTATGGGACTGCATTACGGATGTGAAGAACTCGGGGCTTTAGTCATTCCGATCTCCGGCGGCAATACCCAGCGTCAGCTGATGCTGATGCGTGACTTTGGAAGTACGGTTCTTTGCTGTACTCCGTCGTACGCACTTTATCTGGCAGACAGTCTGGAAGAAGAGGGTATGACCAAAGAAGACTTGAAACTGAGGGTCGGGATATTTGGCGCTGAGCCCTGGACAGAACAGATGAGAGCTGAGATTGAGGTCAGACTTGGTATTCGGGCGCTTGATATCTATGGATTGAGTGAAACGATGGGACCCGGCGTTTCTCTAGAGTGCCTGAAGGGCGAAGGGCTGCATATAGATGAGAACTTCTACCCTGAGATTCTAGATAAAGACGGAAATGTTCTGCCGGAAGGAGAAACAGGAGAGCTAGTTCTTACCAGCTTTAACAAAATGGGTTTCCCCGGACTCCGCTATAGAACGAAAGATATTACCAGCATCACCTATGGAAGCTGTACCTGCGGCCACACCGGCTGGACGATGAAGAGAGTGTCGGCAAGAGTCGATGATATGCTGATTATTCGTGGTGTCAACGTCTTCCCAAGCCAGATTGAAGAAGCGATCCTGTCGGTGGGCGGAATCGAACCGCATTATCTGATTGTTGTGGACCGTGAGGGCAATCTCGATACCCTCGAAGTCCAGATTGAGGTGAATGCGGCAAGCTTCAACGATGAGATCCGGGAACTCGAAGAGCTCCAGCAAAGGCTTCAAACTAAAATACATGAGATCCTTAATATTGCGGCCAGGGTGCGTCTTGTCGAGCCGAAGAGTATCCCGCGCAGCGAAGGAAAAGCGAAGCGTGTAATTGATAAACGCAAGGAAAAACAATTAAGCTAAATTCTCCTAAATGAAAAAAATAAAGGGGGAAAAACATATGTTACAACTGTCAATTTTTCTGGAAAATGCCCAGGGCCGTCTGGCAGACGCACTGAATACTTTAGCTGACCTTCAAGTCAATATCCGCGCGCTGTCCCTTGCTGACACCAAAGATTATGGTGTACTCAGGATTATCGTGGAGAATCCGGAAGAAGTTGCGGAGAAACTCCGGGAGCGCAATTGTGTCGTCAAGATTACCCAGGTTTGGGTGCTAAAAGTTCCCGACAGTCCGGGAGGTCTGGCTGGACAACTGAACAAGCTTGTTGCCGAGGGTGTGAACGTTGAATATATGTATGGTTTTGTGGAAAAGGAAAACGAGCAGGCCCAGGTCGTTCTAAGAGTCAGAGATGCTGAAATCATGCAGGCTGCGATGGACAAACTCGCGCTCAAATGAAGAAAGAAGAAAGTAAGCGATCAAATACAGTATTAAAATATAATAACAAGATGAAAAAACCTGTTTCCTTACAAAAATAAGGAAACAGGTTTTTTGTATAATCCGTTCTGGCATTTAGGAAAATAAATCTAGTACCATTGAAAATTTGGTTTTGGAGGATGATATGCAGAACTTCATTGCGACTTACACCAGCCAAAGAAAAAAACAGGAGACCCGGCGATATCTGCTCGATAATATCACCTATCATCTCGCACCGCTGCTTATCGCATCCAAGCCGGCTGAACTGCTTACATTTACCACTGCCATCAAAAAAGATGCGCTGGAGACCTGGGATCAAATCAAAGATAGGCTTTACCCCTATGTGACGGTTCAGGAAATTGTCAGGAATAAAGCTTCTGTCAGCGTATTATTTTATGCCGCAGACAGATTATCTTCAATACTTCAAATCCCTGAGAACCAGCATTTCTTAAGATCACTGGATTATTGTGGGGAGACGGATCAGGATACGGCAATCCAGACTTTAAAACAAAAATGGATCATTGGGCCTTTCCCTCACGAAATCGGACTATTTCTGGGCTTCCCACTGGACGATGTGGCAGATTTTATCTATTTCCCCGATAAAAAACCTCTGCTGACCGGTTACTGGAAGGTCTACCATGCTCCTGAGAAAGCCAGGAGAATATTTCAGGAATACAACGAGGCCAGATATGCATACATCCGATACATGCTCGACGGGAACAAAAGTGAGGGCTTTTTAAAATGCATGGGCCGGAACCGGTTGAAAGGATCATCAATATAATAAGCTAAAAGAATGATTTGCCATGGCCGTCAGGAGGAATTGGGATGTTTAGTTACCAGAAACGTTTACTATATCCGGTTTATGTTGAGCAGAAAAATGAGAAGCTGGCCTGGACCTTATTGGAACATATCGGCGGGAAAGACGGGGAATTTACTGCTTTTACACGTCATATGTATCAACGCCTGCATGTGATCAATCCATATATTCGTGATCTTTTGGGTATGATTGCTTCGGAAGAGCTTGCGCATATGGAGATTATTGCAGCTGCAGTCAGAAAGCTTGGCCTTGCTGATTTGCCGCTTGCCAATTCCGGGCAGGAGTCCTGGAATATGGAATATGTTGAGAAGAGTACGGATATTAATGAGATGCTCAAAATCAATGAAGAAGCGGAGATCAGGGCTAAGAGACTGTACCTGCGGCATCTCACACTGACTGAGGACACTTCACTAAAGAAAATGCTCCAATTCTTAGTCAACCGGGAAGAAGTTCATCAAAGATTACTAAAAAAAAGCGGTGTTTTAGTGGCTCAGGAAGCCAATAATGAGCAGTTCTCGACGCTGATTCATGAATATAAAATGAGTCTGCGCGTAATGAAGTAACAAATTTTTGCTTGGTCAATAAACTATGAGGGGATCATTATGTTATAGGGGAGAGGAAAATGAGTATTGCTATTACCAAAATGAATTACGGTAAACTGGTTATCGGAATTGATGCGGAGGTTGAGCTCAAAAACGGTAAAAACTGTAGGGGAATCAATTTTGACAATGCAGCAACGACGCCGCCTTTTGTTTCAGTGCTCCAGGAAATCAGCAATTTTGCGCCGTATTATTCGTCAATTCACAGGGGGTCCGGCTACAAGTCCAAATTGTCTTCGGAAAAATATGAAAATGCCAGGAAAACAGTGATGGATTTTGTGGGTGCAGACCACAAAAGAGATGTGGTGATCTTTGTTAAGAATGCCACAGAAGCTATCAATAAAGTGGCCTTCAGACTGTCACAGGACATGGATCCATACATAAAAAGTGTTATCCTTTCCACTTCCATGGAGCATCATTCCAATGACCTTCCTTGGCGGGAAAAGTATGAGGTCGACTATATTGAGGTGGATGAATGCGGCAGGCTAATTTTTAACGATTTTATTGAAAAGCTGGAAAAATATAAAGGCCGGGTCAAGCTGGTAACTGTAGCCGGAGCTTCAAATGTAACAGGTTATGTCAATCCCGTACATCGAATTGCTGAATGGGCCCATAAATATGGCGCCAAGGTCATGGTTGACGGATCACAGCTGCTTCCTCATCAGCCGTTTGATACGAAGCCTTCCGCTTCCAGTAAGCATATCGATTTTCTTGTTTTCTCCGCACATAAGATGTATGCGCCTTTTGGGACCGGCGTTCTGATTGGCCCCAAAGACTTTTTCCTGAAGGGAAGCCCCGATTATCAGGGCGGAGGAACAGTCAAAGCCGTAACCCGCGATTTTGTAATCTGGAATGATCCTCCTTCCAAAGATGAGGCTGGAACGCCCAACTTAATGGGCGTGCTGGCCTTGGCCGCAAGTATAAAAACCTTAAGTGCAGTCGGGATGCGAAATGTGTACAAGCATGAAAAAACCCTAACATCTCAACTGATTCAGGGACTAAAAAAAATAGACTGTATCGACATCTATTGTGCAGAAGATCAAAGTCAGGAACGAGTCGGGATTGTTCCCTTTAATATGAAGGGCGTTTATCATGAGAAACTGGCGGATATACTAGCTGGAGAAGCCGGTATTTCTGTCAGGAGTGGGTGTTTTTGCGCGCATCCTTACGTCCAAAAGCTCATGAAAGTCGAACCAGCCATCTTAAGCGCAGTTGCAGATCATCTTCCGGAAAACAGACCCGGGATGGTCAGAGTCAGTTTTGGTTTATACAATGAACCTCACGAAGTTGGCAGGCTGCTGGAAGTATTGCAGGAAATTGCCAAAGACAGAAGACGATATTTGAAAATGTACAGCTAAGGCAGTCAAGCCTGCATAAAGATAAGAACCATTACCGAGAATAAAAGCATACATCTAAGAAATGGTGGTGCTTATCATGGAAAAAGAGAAGAAACTCAGCCTGATTTTGTTCAGCGGGGATTATGACAAGGCGATGGCTGCCTTGATCCTGGCCAATTCGGCCCGCGAACTCAACATGAAAGTCAGTATCTTTTTCGCTTTTTGGGGTCTGTGCCTGATACGCGATCCGGAGAAGATGTCTTTGGAAGATAAAACGGTTTATGAAAAAATGCTGGGAATGACGGCACCGAAAGGTCCGGAAGACCTGCCGCTTTCCCGGATGAATATGGCTGGTATTGGAAAAGCCATGCTGAAACAAATGATGGAAGACCAGGACGCACCCGATCTTTCCGCTTTTCTGAAAGGAGCACAAAAAAAGGGGGTAAGCTTTTACATATGCAAGCTTTCCCTTGAGATCATGGGTTTTACACTTGAAGAAATGATTCCGGATGTCAAAATTATGACAGCGAAAGATTATCTGCAGGATGCCCTGGAAGCGGACATAGAGCTTTTTATCTAACTGTTTATCGGCTTCTTCCTTTTACTGTCTCCTTAAAGTTGTTATATCTTCGGTATCCGGTATTCGTTCTCTGTATTATCCGCATCAATCACAGTCATATATTCCCGCTGACTGTCATTGGCAGTTTTATTCCACGTCCCTTGGCGAAAGGCATTTGCCCCGAGTGTGGTCTTTTTCTTCTTGCTGAAAAATTTCTGATAGATGACGCGGGTGGAAATCCCGATGCCCAGGAGAAGCAAAAAGACCCAAGAAGCTATTGCTGAAAGGAAGATTATTCCAAAAGCAAAAATAGAATATAGAAGGAATTTTAATAAATCAGGCATTATATCACCTCTGATTATTATTATAAGCAGTAAGCTTAAGATATGATTAATGCAGACAAATGATTAATGCAGATATTTGTCTGCAGAATGAATCATAGATTATCGAATAAGCTCTAAGGTGAATTTAATCATTGCCGGATATTGTAAGGTTTAGGAAACGGCTGTCTTTACGAATGAATTTATGAATGAGGCGTGACAGCACGAAGAAAGAATAGCCCTAAAAGTAAAATTATGCTAAAATAAGCGAAGAAAGGGGGATGTGAATTTGGATGTTTTTGTCGGGATTTCTCTTTCCCTGATTATTGTAGGAATCATTCTGGTTATTCTGGAAATATTCATTATTCCAGGCTTTGGCGTCTCTGGAATCATCGGACTTTTGATGATGATCGGCGGAGTATTTTTAGTGGCTGATTCGTTCGCCGAGGGTGTCGTGTATCTTCTGATCATACTTATTGTGGCAGGGCTGCTGGTCTATATTGGGTATAAAACAGGTCGGCTGAAAAAACTCTGGCGCAAGGTAGCTTTGGGGGAAAAGCAGAGAACCGAAGAAGGCTTCGTAGCACCCAAAACAGATTATATACACTATCTCGGGAAAACCGGAAAAGCCCTGACCCTGCTCCGTCCGGCAGGCACAGCGCAGATTGAAGGGGAACGGGTCGATGTCGTCACAGATGGAAGTTTTATCCCGAAAGATTCTGCGATAAAGGTAATCGCGGTTGAGGGTACAAGAATCATTGTGAGCAGGGAAGAAAATGAATAGGAGGTCATAAAACATATGACAACAGCACTTGTTACAACGGTGATACTGATTATGCTGGTTCTGATTATTCTAATGGTTCTCTTTACGTTTATTCCGGTCGGTCTCTGGATTTCGGCTTTGGCAGCCGGTGTTAATATCGGCATATTCACGCTGATCGGGATGAGACTTAGGCGAGTCGCACCGATCAGGATTGTGAACCCATTGATTAAAGCACATAAAGCTGGTCTGGGACTTACCCCGGCACAGCTTGAGGCCCATTACCTTGCCGGAGGAAATGTCGACAAGGTCGTTAACGCATTAATTGCTGCGGAAAGAGCAGCTATACCGCTTAAATTTGAAAGAGCCGCAGCCATTGATTTGGCAGGACGTGATATTATGCAAGCGGTGCAAATGTCCGTTAATCCGAAAGTTATCCAAACACCCACTGTCTCTGCTGTTGCACAAAATGGGATTGAATTAAGAGTCATAGCAAGAGTCACAGTTCGGGCAAACATTGACCGTCTGGTTGGCGGAGCTGGTGAAGAAACGATTATTGCACGCGTCGGAGAGGGCATAGTAACAAGTATCGGCAGTTCCTCTTCCCATGCCAATGTCCTCGAAAATCCGGACATGATATCCCAGGCCGTTTTGAATAAAGGGTTGGATTCCGGAACAGCTTTTGAAATCCTCTCAATTGATATTGCCGATGTCGATGTCGGCAAAAACATCGGAGCGCAGCTGCAAACAGATCAGGCTGAGGCGGACAAGAGGATTGCCCAGGCCAAAGCGGAGGAACGCAGAGCGATGGCGGTGGCCAGGGAACAGGAAATGAAAGCGTCCGTTCAGGAAATGAGAGCAAAAGTTGTGGATGCGGAAGCCGAGGTGCCGCTGGCACTGGCGTCAGCTTTAAAAGAAGGACGCCTTGGCGTTATGGATTATTACAATCTGCAAAACGTGATTGCAGATACCCGCATGCGGGATAATATCGCTGTCACAGCCAAAGGAGATGAACCGGAAACGACGATACCCAAGAAGTAGGTGATGTTCAGTGGATATCATAACATTTATCATTATTGCGGTTGTAATTTACAGCTTCTTTGCCAATAAAGACAAGCCTCCGCAGCGCAGGCCTGTTAGGCCGGAGGACAATATGCCGCCGTCCGAACCTCTGATAGCCGAGATGGACAGGGACATTTCCCGGATGGAAAGAAAGAGAAAAGGAAATTTCTTCGAAGATCTGGAAAGACAGCTCAGGGAATCTGTGGAAAAGGCTGAGAGAGAGCTGCAGGTTGGACCGTACGGATCAACCGTCAAGAAAAAGGCTGCTGCCCCTCCAACTTCTGCTTCTTCAGTTCCGCGGAAAGCTGAAACCGTCCAAAAAACAGAAAACAAATGGAGAGAAGAAGGACGATCGGACTATGATCGGTATATTTCGAACGAGGGCACCCAGGGCACTGAAGGCCTTGGCGGTGATGAAGGAGCCGCAGACCAGGAAGGAACATGGGGAGCCGAAGGCAGTGATTATGCCAACAGGCAGATCACACCGAGAGATCAAATTTCCCAAAAAAGAGCGGCTTTCAGTCTGGGTTTGTCATCTTCGGAAGTGATGCGTGGCGTGGTCTGGGCTGAGGTTCTAAAGGAACCAAGGGCCAGGAGAGCATTCCCGCGAAGATAAACAAGATAAAAGTTTCAATATATTACAAATGAGATGAAGAAACTCAAAATATACTCTCCCATTGGCAGTGAACTGCTCGGGAGGGTATATTTTTGCCCCTTGAACAAAAATAAAGTACCATATTATGGAAATATGAATAGAATAAAGCGAATACAGAATAGCAGGAGGTGCAAAAAATGGCTGTTGACGGTGCTGTAGGCGCTTATGGCGGAGGCTTAGGCGGCGGATGTCTTTGTGGGATCGCTATTGTCGTTGTAATCATATTATTGTTGATTGCAATGGGAATCGTATTCTAGGATAACGAAATAATACAAGTGTCCCGGAAAGGAGGCCCAAAGGATGTATAGAGGTGGTTGTTGCTGCAGTATGCCGGTTGCCAGACCAGTGGCTGTACCCAATTATGGGGTAGCAATTATTGCGATTGCAATTTTGATTCTAATTGCCCTTGGCGTAATATTCTAATTCTTACGGCTGAATCTGCTGGATGGTAAGACCAAAAATAAATGAAAATTGCTTGCGTAGTCGGGGATGTCCAAGAAATTTGGACATCTTCGTTTTTACGTGTTATTCTTTATTTTTGATACAAAAAAATGGACAACAAGCTTTATTTAACCAAAAAGAACAGAAGATACCGGGTCGAAGCCTGATCCGGAGGTTAAGGAGAGTTCATGAACATACAGATATTTGGGATCAAAAAGTGTTTTGATACAAAAAAAGCGGAACGCTGGTTTAAAGAACGCCGCATTCAATATCAGCTGATTGATCTGGACCAAAAGGGATTAAGTAAAGGGGAACTGCAGAGCATCAAAGCAGCGGTTGGCCTGAACAACCTGTTTAATACCGGAAGCAAGGACTATTTCCGATTAAACCTGGACAAAATCAGCAGTTCCAATGTCAGGGAAGAATTGCTGCTGAACAATCCAAGTCTCTACCGGACACCGATCGTCCGCAACGGCAAACAAGCCACGGTAGGGTATGTGTCTGAAGTTTGGGAATCATGGGATTAGTCCTTGTCTTATAAAAAATCTGCTCGCCATTATATTACAATTTTAGAGTTGACAAGGTACTAGTTTACTAAGTGCTTGGAGCAAGCTGTCCATCTCCTCGTCACTGCCGATACTGATACGCAGGTAATTGTCAATCTTGGGTTGGCGGAAGTACCTAACCAGAATGCCCTGCTGTCGGAGTGCGGTAAAGGTCCCTTCGGCTTGGAGCATGGGATGGGATATGAAAATAAAATTCGCCTGTGAAGGAATCACTTGCCAGCCCATTTGCCTGAGTATCGGAACAATTCTTTCCCTGGTTTGCATCACTTTCTGTCTTGTGGCTTGAAAGTAAGCTTCATCCTTCATGGCTGCGATTGCTCCGGCCATTGACAGGCGGTCTAACGTATAGGAATTAAAGGAGTTTTTGATCCGGTCCAAGCCTTCCATCAGCTCATCCTGACCTAAAGCAAAGCCTACCCTTAAGCCTGCCAGAGACCGGGACTTGGACAGAGTCTGAATCACCAGCAGATTCGGATACTTCGTAATAAGCGGAATGGCAGTTTCACCGCCAAAATCGATATAAGCTTCATCAACGATGATCACCTTATCTGGATTGCGGATAAGGATTTTTTCTATCATTTCCATCGTTACATAGTTGCCGGTAGGGGCATTGGGGTTTGGGAAAATGACGCCGCCTTCGGAATCGTAGAAATCAGGCGGGTATAAAGAAAATTCTTCCCGCAGCGGAACTAGCCGGTAGTTCAGCTGAAACAGATTGGTATAGACCGGGTAGAAACTATAGGTAACATCCGGAAACAAGATCGTGCTGCCCGGATCAAAAAAAGCCATAAACGCAAAAGCCAGGATTTCATCGGAGCCGTTTCCAACAAATACCCACTCCTTCTTCAGGCCGTAATATTCGGCTACGGTCTGGCGCAAGTCCTCTCCGTTCGGATCGGGGTATAACTTCAGTTTTTCATTCGCAGCTTCTTTGATCGCTTCGAGAACTAAGGGCGAAGGCGGATAGGGACATTCGTTCGTATTCAGCTTAATATATTTTTTGTCTTTCGGCTGTTCTCCCGGTACGTACGGTCTCTGACCAGCCGCAATTTTGCTCCAGTATTTGCTCATTTGCTCACTCACTCTTTTCAGTAAAATAAACCACCGATTTCCTTCATTTCTGGGTAAAAAAATAAGACGTTGAGTAGATTATATCCTGAGTATATCGGGCCTGCAAGCCAATTCTGATTAATCTTTTTAAACGGAATCACGATTAAAGATTTTTATTCATATTGTACTTGACACCGGGCGAATACTTTAATAAACTAAAGTGTAAAAGAGATAACCCCGGAGGTAAGTAATCATGTTGAGTGACGAAAGGATCAGGGACACCCTGACCGATTCTCTTTTTGAAGCGATCCTTCTGCTCAAGACGAAAGAAGAATGTTACAGCTTCTTTGAGGATCTGGCTACGGTAGCGGAGATCAAGGCCCTAGCGCAGCGGCTGGAAGTTGCCCGCATGCTGGAGGAAGATGTGACCTATTCCAGGATTGCTGAAATTACCGGAGCAAGCTCTGCCACCATCAGTAGGGTCAAACGCTGTTTAAACTATGGCGCCGACGGTTACAAGATGGTTCTCGAGCGGATGGAGAAAAAACACAAAGAATAAGAACTTTCAGAAAAAAGAGGTGCAATAATTATGGAACGTTCATCATTGGGGCTTAAAATTCCGGAGGGGATGATCGATCTTCTGCCGGCTGAATTAGCACAGCTGGAGGAACTGGAAGGAAAAGCAATCAGTGTGTGTAAAAATTGGTCCTATCAGAAAGTTGCGACTCCCGGGCTCGAATACCGAGCCTGTGTGGAGCCTGACGCAGACAAGGATGACCATCTATATAAATTCTTTGACAAAAATGGTCATATTCTCGCGTTAAGACCGGAATTTACGACCCCGATTGCCAGGATGGTTGCCACAAGACAGAAAGGCGGACAATTTCCTCTGCGGTTCTGTTATAGCGGTGATGTTTACAGGAATGATTCTGCCCGTTACCGGGAGTTCAGGCAGGTGGGTGTTGAACTAATCGGCTCGGACAATGACATTGCAGACGCTGAAGTCATTGCGCTGGCCATAGAAATCATGAAGATGCTTGCAATCAAAAATTTTCAGCTGAACCTCGGGCATAACGGGATTTTCTCGGGGCTTGCCGAAGAAATGAAGTTTGAAACCAAAGTCAGGGAGGAGCTGGAAGACGGTATAGCCCGCAAGGACATGGTCAAACTTGAAAAAATCATTTCTTCCAACGATTTGCCTGAGTCGGCAAAGGAACTTCTTCTTTCCCTGCCTTATCTGACCGGCAAAGAAGAAGTCCTTGATAAGCTCCAGAGCTGGACGCATATCAAACCGATAAGAAAAGCTGTTGAATCTTTACGGACCATCTATTTGTATTTAAAGGAATTCGGAGTTCAGGACTACGTATCCCTGGACCTTGGGATTTTAAGAGGGTTCTCGTATTACACCGGCGCAATCTTTGAAGGCTATCTTCCGGGGATCGGCGTTCCGCTGATTGAAGGAGGACGTTACGACGGTCTCTATGCAGATTTCGGAATGAACCACGGCGCAACAGGCTTTGCAATTAATCTTGGCTTTATGCTCGAGAAGGCTGCAGATTTTGAATTGGATATGGCCGATGTTCTGGTTTACGGGCAATCTCCGGGAGCTGTGATCAAGCGCTGTCGGGAACTCAGAAAGAGCGGCAAAAAAGTGGAGATGGCCCTCGGGTTCCTGGCGGAAACCGATGCCAGGAACCTGGCTTCCAGCCGCGGAATTGCACTGCTGGAGAAGATTGAAAGCAATAAATAAATGTCCTGCCTAATGGGGCAGGCTGAATAGTTTCGAACTTACATGATTTATATTTAACATTGTTAACAATTAATTTAAAGGCCATTGGTCTAATCATGAATCTTTGGAAGGGGCTTTGCATTGTGCCGAAAAATTATTTAACCATAGCGCTGCCAAAAGGAAAATTACTGACAGATTCAGTGGCGCTTCTGACGGAAGCGGGGCTGGACTGCAGATCGGTAGAAAACGATTCCCGTAAACTGTTGTTTGATCTTCCCGGATCAGAGGCGAGGATCATCATTTGTCGCCCGACGGATATCCCGACCTATGTGGAACAGGGAGCTGCGGATATCGGTTTTGTCGGCAAGGATACCGTAATTGAACAAAACAAAGATGTTGCTGAGCTGGTCGATTTAAAATTCGGGTACTGCCGCTTTGTCGTGGCGATGCCGGAGGAGAGCCTGCCGCAGAAGCTGCCGGGTGGGCTGTATGACCTGAGCGTGCTGAATCATAAGAGAGCGGCAACCAAGTTCCCGAGAGTCGCCCAGCTGTTCTTCAATGAGCATGGTATGCAGGTCACACCGATCAAGCTGCATGGCAATATTGAACTTGCTCCCCGGGTAGGTCTGGCTGAAATGATTGTGGATATTGTCTCAACCGGTAAGACCTTAAAGGAGAATAATCTGGCCGAGGTCGCCCAGATCCTTGAAGCTACAAGCAGAATGATTGCCAACCGTGTTTCCTATCGGGTAAAATACGAACGCATCCAAGGACTTGCAGAGAAAATGAGAGTCCTTGTCCAGCAGTACGACTGACATTGCCAAAGGAGGTTAAAACGATGAAGACTGTGCAAAAAATTCAGGATATTGACCTGAAGAAGCTTATTAATAAATCCTACGGCGATGACCGTGACCTGGAAGAAAAAGTGGCAGGAATCCTGCGAAAGGTGCGTGAACAGGGCGATGAAGCCATTTATGAACTGACTGCCGCGTTTGACGGAGTTGATCTGAAGGCCTCGGGACTGCGGGTCACCGACCAGGAGATCTGGGAAGCTTACAGAAAAGTAGATGATGAATATCTGGAAGCAATCAGCCAAGCGATCAATAACGTCAGGACCTACCACGAAAAGCAAAAAAGGGTTTCCTGGTTTGATACTACTGAAGACGGCAGTATCCTCGGTCAGATCATTCGTCCTCTGCAGCGGGTTGGGATCTATGTTCCGGGAGGAACAGCGGCTTATCCATCTTCTGTTCTGATGAATGCGCTTCCGGCAGCTGTAGCCGGAGTCGAGGAGATCGTCATGGTTTCTCCGCCCCTGAAAGACGGAAGTCTTTTGCCGGAGGTGCTGGTCGCTGCCGCAGAGTGCGGTGTCAAAGAGATCTATAAGGTTGGAGGTGCCCAGGCGGTCGCCGCCCTTGCTTTTGGCACAGCATCGATTGCACAGGTGGATAAGATTACAGGGCCGGGCAATATCTTTGTGACCCTTGCTAAGAAAATGGTCTATGGAACCGTGGATATTGATATGCTGGCCGGACCAAGTGAGATCTTGATACTTGCGGATGAAAGTGCTGTCCCGGAGGAACTGGCAGCAGATCTGCTATCGCAGGCCGAGCATGACAGGCTTGCTTCAGCAATTCTCATTTCACCGTGTTCCGATTTGCTGGAAAAGACTGTGATTGAGGTGGAGCGCCAGCTTGAAGTGCTGCCGCGAGCTGAAATTGCCAGAGCTTCCTGGGATACTTACGGGGCTGCAATCCTGGTTGAAAATCTTGAAGAAGGGATAAATCATGTGAACCGCATTGCCCCTGAACACTTTGAGCTTGTTGTGCAGGATCCGTTTGCCTGGCTGGGCAAGGTAAAAAATGCCGGAGCGGTGTTCCTGGGAAGATATACGCCGGAACCGGTCGGCGACTATTTTGCGGGACCGAATCATGTCCTGCCGACCGGAGGGACCGCCCGCTTTTACTCTGTCCTTGGCGTTGACACCTTTGTCAAAAGAATGAGTGTAATCAATTATTCTGAAAAAGCCTTGCAAAGAGATGTCGCTCAGATTGCATACCTGGCCCGCAAAGAGGGGCTGGAGGCGCATGCCAGGGCGATAGAGGCCAGACAGAAGCCGCTTTGAAATCGTGATGGCGGAAGAATAGTATCTTCATGTATAATATAAAGACAAGGTTAATAAGGGGGCCTATAGAATGAGGAGTGCGAATCTGAAAAGAACAACCCTGGAGACGGAAATTACTCTGACGCTGGCGCTTGACGGCAGCGGAAGAGTAAGCGTAGATACAGGAATCGGTTTCTTTGATCACATGCTTGATGCTTTCTGCCGGTTCGCCCATTTTGATCTGGAGATCGAAGCCGGAGGGGACTTGAAAGTTGACCAGCACCACTTGGTGGAAGATTGCGGGATTGTTCTTGGACAGGCGTTGAAAGAAACGCTTGAAGACAAGTCCGGAATTGAGAGGGTCGGGGATTGCCTGTTTCCGATGGATGAAGCCCTGGTTCAGGTTGCCGCAGATATCTCCAATCGTGGATTCCTGGTCTGGAAAGTGGATTGCCCGGAAGGGATGGTCGGTGATTTCCCGGTAGAAATGGCGGAAGAATTTTTCCGGGCCTTGGCGACGAATGCCGGCATTACGCTGCATATATGCCTGCTGGACGGAAAAAACAGGCACCACATTCTCGAGGCTGTATTTAAGGCCGTGGGCAGGGCCTTCGGGCTTGCTGTAAGGAAAAACAGCCATGTTGTCGGCGTACCCTCCACCAAAGGAAGCTTATAAAATAGCGCTTTTAAGGTTGATAAGGTACTAGTTGGCAAAACAGCATGTAATTACTGGAGGACATCATTAGAATGATAGGCATAGTAGACTATGGACGCGGAAATCTGCGCAGTGTAGAAAAGGCGTTTGAAAAACTTGGGTTTTCAGCGGAGATCATGGAGTCTCCGGAGAAGCTAACCGGTACGGCCGGAGTTATTCTGCCTGGAGTCGGCGCTTTCGCGGATGCTATGGATGCGCTGGCGAAAGGCGGTTGGCTTGACCCTTTAAAACAGTATGTACAAAGCGGCAAACCTTTTCTGGGCATCTGCCTCGGTATGCAGCTGCTTTTTGAGATTGGCGAGGAACATGGAGAACATGCCGGTCTTGGTTTTCTGAAAGGCCGGGTGGTAAAGTTTCCGCCGGGTTTGAAGATTCCACATATGGGCTGGAATACGCTGAATGTTGTCAGACCGAACAGGCTCTGTGAGAATATTCCGAACCATTCTTATTTTTATTTTGTCCACTCTTATTTCGCTCAGCCAGTCGATCGGGACTGTATTGCCGGAATCAGCGAGTATGGACTGGAGTTTCCTGCGCTGGTCGGCAAAGACAATGTCTGGGGTGCGCAGTTCCACCCAGAGAAGTCCAGCCCCTGGGGTCTGGTCATGCTCGATAATTTTGGGGAATGGGTGAAAAATCAATGATCATATATCCGGCAATCGATTTAAAAGACGGCAAAGTTGTCCGTCTCCTGCAGGGAAGAATGGAGGATGCAACCGTATACTCCGACAATCCTGCCGGGGTGGCGGCTGATTTTAAGGACAGAGGATCAAAGGTTCTGCATATCGTCGACCTGAACGGGGCTTTCTCCGGAAAGCCTGTGAACGATGAAGCCATTCGGGATATTGTCAAGAATGTTTCGTTAAAAATTCAGGTGGGCGGCGGTATCCGGACACTGACCAGAATCGAAGAACTGTTGGAATTAGGCGTGGCCCGGGTCATACTCGGAACAGTCGCGGTAAGGGACCCAGAGCTTGTGACGGAGGCTGTCCGTAGGTATGGCGATCAGATTATTGTCGGCATCGATGCCAAAGACGGTATGGTGGCGGTTCAGGGATGGGCGGAAAGCACCGATCTCCAAGCGGAGGATCTCGGCAAAGCGATGAAGCAAGTCGGCGTGTCCCGGATTGTCTTCACCGACATCTCCCGGGACGGGATGCTTGGCGGCCCGAATATTGCCAGCACCGTCAATATGGCTGAGACAACCGGCCTGCAAGTGATTGCTTCCGGCGGCATTTCCGCGCTGGATGACCTGAAGAAGCTGAAAGCGGAGGCTGACCGTGGAATAACGATTGAAGGCGCGATTGTCGGCAAAGCGATCTATTCCGGCGCTTTCACCCTGGAAGAGGCCCTGCAGGTTATCTGCTAGAATATAATTTCTGATTTACAATACTTATACACCTGCTGATTACGCCACCAGGCCATCCATTACGGTAACTAACCCAAGCAAAAGGAGCAAATTGAATGCTTGCCAAACGAATCATACCCTGCCTCGATGTTCATGACGGCCGGGTAGTTAAAGGGACTAATTTTATTCATCTGCGGGATGCGGGTGACCCTGTGGAACTTGCCTCGCTGTATGACTGCGAAGGTGCTGATGAGCTTGTCTTCCTGGATATTTCGGCTTCTGCCGAAGGACGGGAAACGATGGTCGATGTCGTCCGAAGAACTGCTGAGAAAGTGTTTATTCCGTTTACCATTGGCGGGGGCTTAAGAACCATTGAGGATATCCGGAGAATGCTGCGGGCTGGAGCAGATAAAGTCTCCTTAAATACGGCTGCAGTTCAAAATCCGGAGTTAATCGAACAAGGGGCTCTCGCCTTCGGAAGCCAGTGCATTGTTGTCGCAATCGATGCCCGCAAAGTCGGAGAGGGCCGTTGGGAAGTGTACACGCACGGAGGCCGCAAACCGACCGGGATCGATGTTCTGGAATGGGCCAGGAAAGTTGAAGAACTTGGGGCGGGTGAAATCCTGCTGACTTCGATGGACCGTGACGGAACCAAAGAGGGCTATGACAACGAACTGAACCGGACCGTTGGCAGAGCGGTATCTATTCCGTTAATTGCGAGCGGCGGGGTCGGAACACTTAAACATATGGCTGAAGGTCTGACGGAGGGGGAAGCAGATGCAGTACTTGCTGCATCCATTTTCCATTACAGGGAATACAGCATCAAAGAGACGAAAGATTATCTGGCAGGAAAAGGCATACCCGTTCGAAGATAATCTTAAAGAAATTGATAATCACAGAAAAGATAAGCAAATTTGGATATCGAAAAAATATCTTAGTAATTAGATCCCCGGAAAATAATGATTGAGAAAAGTTAGGAGTCAACCGAGATGAACAGTAGATTTGAGTCAGGGAGCATCGATATTTCCAAAGCCGTACAGGCTGTGAAGTGGGATGAAAAAGGTCTTGTTCCGGCCATTGCCCAGGATGCCGAAAGCGGAGAAGTGCTGATGCTCGCCTACATGAATCAGGAAGCACTGAAAAAAACCCTGACTGAAGGCAAAGCGTGTTATTTTAGCCGCAGCAGAAGCCAGCTGTGGGTCAAGGGAGAAACATCAGGTCATTACCAGGAAGTCATCGACATCCGGTTTGATTGTGACCGGGATACGATTCTTCTGAAGGTGAAACAAAGTGGAATGGCCTGTCATGAAAACTATTACTCCTGTTTTCACTATCTGCCGGGCTCTGAAACGTGCTGCGGCGAACCGGATACCAAACCTCCTGTCTCTTTGGGCAGGACTTTGGAAATGCTCGCCGAAGTTATCAAGCAGAGAAATATCGAGAGGCCGGAAGGTGCCTATACAACCTATCTCTTTACCAAAGGGATCGACAAGATCCTAAAAAAAGTCGGTGAGGAGTGCGCGGAAGTCATCATTGCCGCCAAAAACGATTCGCTGAGTGAGATCCGTTATGAAGCTTCCGATCTGCTGTACCACCTGTTGGTCCTGCTGGAAGACAGGAACGTTCCTTTAACAGAGATTGCCGAAGAGCTCAATTCAAGAAGAAAATAAACTTAATTTCACAAGATGCATATTCAAAGTGAAGATGTCGTAATGCCTGTAAAGGGAGAAAGAGCATGAACGAAAAAGTAACGAAAACCATCACATTGCCGCGGTTGAACAGATTGAATCCTTCCCTTGAAAGCACCGCGTTAAAAATCATGGAAGAATCTGGGGAGCTGGCCCAGGCGATCGGCAAGTTCCGGGGTTTAAACGGAGAAGCGCTGCGGGTGGAAGAGGCAGAGGCGATGCAGATGGTCGCTAAGGAACTGATGGATGTTGCCCAGACTGCGGTAACCATGATGTTCGTTCTGGAAGAGCATTACGGTATTGATCTCAATGAGATTCTGACATCACATCTCAGCAAATTGAAAGATAAAGGATATTGCGATTAATCTCTTGCTATTAATCTGATTATTTTCCTCGAACACCTGTTCCCATTTCGCTTTTTATGTGGTAAAATAAGGATGATGTTTTGTATCGGTCATAAACGAGTATATTCGGAGATTTTAATTTGGAAATGAATAAGAAAGGTGATCTTATCAATGTATTATCTTAAGGACCTGAACCCTGTCCAACGGGAAGCAGTTGAAAGTGGAGACGGTCCTCTTCTTATTTTAGCCGGGGCCGGTTCAGGCAAGACAAGGGTATTGACTTACAGGATCGCGCATCTGGTGGCCAAAGGTGTTAATCCCTGGAACATCCTGGCGATTACGTTTACAAATAAGGCTGCCAAGGAAATGAGAGACCGCGTTCTTGCGCTGGTAGGCAGTGAAGGTGAGGGGCTCTGGGTAGCGACCTTTCATTCTACCTGCGTGCGGATCTTAAGGCGGGAAATCAATGTCCTGCCGGGATATTCCCGGAGCTTTGTGATCTATGATGCGGGGGACCAGCTGACGGTGCTTAAAGAGTGTCTGAAGGAACTGAATCTCGATGATAAAAAATTTGCGCCGCGGGCTGTTTTAGCGACGATCAGCGATGCCAAGAATAAGCTTTTAGGGCCGGATGCTTTTGCTGCGGAGGCCAGAGATTTCTTTACCGAAAAAGCGGCTGCGGCCTACCGTCTGTACCAGAGAAAGCTTTCCAGCAATAATGCCTTAGATTTCGATGATATCATCATGCTGACAGTGAAAATATTCAGGGAAAACCCGGATGTCTTAAGCTACTATCAGGAAAAATTCCGTTACATCCTCGTCGATGAGTATCAGGATACCAATCATGCCCAGTATATCCTGATCAAGCAGCTTGCTGCACGCTATCGCAACCTTTGCGTCGTCGGGGACGACGACCAGTCCGTTTACGGCTGGAGAGGCGCTGATATCCAGAATATCCTGGATTTTGAAAGAGACTACCCGGAAGCCAAAGTGTTGAAGCTGGAACAGAATTACCGTTCGACGCAGAAGATTCTGCGGGCGGCCAACGAAGTCGTCAGCAATAATTATAATCGCAAAGGGAAATCCCTCTGGACAGAAAATACGGAAGGAGAGGAAATTGTTCTCTTTAAAGCGACAGATGAGCATGACGAAGCCCGCTTTGTGACTGGGAAAATTCGTGATCTGGCTGATACAGAAGGCAGACGGTATAACGATTTTGCGATCCTGTACCGCACGAATGCCCAGTCTCGGGTGCTGGAAGAACACTTCATGAAGGAAAGCATACCCTACAAAATATATTCCGGGGTTAAGTTCTATGAACGCCTCGAAATCAAGGATATCCTGGCCTATTTGCGGCTGCTGAACAATCCTGCCGACCGCGTCAGCTTCGCCAGGGTCATTAATGTGCCCAAAAGAGGTATTGGAAAAGTCAGCCTGGATAAAATACTGGAGTACGCTGAGGAACAGGGCATGCCGGTTCTGGATGCGCTGGCTGAAGTGGCATATATTCCCGGTCTCCAGACCAAAGGAGTTGGCACACTGACGAATTTCCATGAACTGATGCTTGGATTCCGTCAAGAAGCTCAAAAGGGTGTGCCGCTGACCGAGTTGACGGAGAAGATCATAAGGGATACAGGATACATGGCCACTCTCCGAGCGGAAAATACTGTGGAGGCTGAATCCCGGATAGAAAACCTTAATGAATTCCTTTCCGTAACAGCCGAGTACGACAACAACCTTCAGGACTACCTTGAGGATCCTGATCTGGAGACTGATCAGAATATGCTTATTTTGGGAGGATTCCTCGAACAGGTTTCTCTGGTTGCAGAAATTGACAGTTTTGATGAAGCGGAAGACGCCGTGAAGTTGATGACCATGCACAGCGCCAAAGGATTGGAATTCCCAGTTGTATTTGCAGTCGGAATGGAAGATGGGATCTTCCCGAGCAGCAGAAGCCTTCTGGAACAGGTTCTGCTCGAGGAAGAACGCCGGCTGTGCTATGTTACGATCACCCGGGCTAGAGAAAAGCTTTTCCTGAGCACGACGGAACAAAGGATGGTCTATGGGCATATCCAGAGCAGTGTGCCTTCGCGATTCCTAAAAGAAATACCCGAGGAGCTTCTGACAGAGGAGACTTCCCGTCGGGAAATTCTCGGTAGGGGATTCGGGCTTTCTTCCCAAACCAGGAACTATGCCGTCGGTGATGCTTACTCTTCAGGCAACTCCTTTGCCGGACGTAAAAGCTGGAAGGATAGTGGAGCGTCCATTGTTAGCTCTAATCCCGGAAGCTTTCTGGTCGGTGACAAAGTCGAGCATCCCAAATTCGGTCACGGCATTGTAATGTCCGTAAAAGGCGAAGGGAACAGTGCCGAGATCACGGTTGTTTTCAGCGGTGAAGTTAAGAAACTGATTGCCGAGTATGCCCGACTGTCAAAGATCTAACGGGTTATTCTGATGATAAATCCGACAATTTGGTAATCTTTTGGTCAATCTTTTTTGGCGAAACGGCAAATAAGCCTTCGCAGGAAAAATATAAGATAAGGTAAGGGGTTCCGGTATGGATCAAAATAACCGTTTGGTCGAACTCAAGAATATGATCGAAAAGGCCAATTATCATTATTACGGCTTGGATGACCCCATTTTTACGGATGCCGAATATGACCTTTACTTAAGGGAACTCATTGAGATCGAACATCAACACCCGGACTGGGTCACACTTGATTCTCCTTCCCAGCGGGTCGGGGGTTTTATCGCATCCCAGTTTCCAAAGGTCCGACACCCGGAACCGATGCTGAGTCTCGATAACGCTTTCAATGCTGAGGAATTGATGGACTTTGACCGTCGGGTGCGCAGTATGGCACCCGATGCGGAATATGTCGTAGAATTGAAGATCGACGGGCTGACGGTAGCCTTAACTTACCAGGAAGGTATTTTGCAGCGGGGGGCAACCCGCGGTGACGGTGAAGTAGGGGAAGAGATCACAGCAAATGTCCGGACCATTAGAGCGGTGCCGCTTCGGCTGTATAACGCAGATGACAGGAAATTCGAAGGTTCTGTGGATGTCCGTGGCGAAGGATATATGCCGAAGGAGTCCTTCCTCCAGCTGAATACGGAGCGGGAAGAAGAGGGACTTTCCCTGTTTGCGAACCCGAGAAATGCGGCAGCCGGTTCTCTGCGTCAGCAGGATTCCAGGATCACGGCTCAGCGGAAACTGGGATATTTTGCGTATCAGCTGATTCAGGCCGAACAAATGGGGATCAGCACCCAGACCGGAGTGCTGGAAGCCTTGAGCAGGTTCGGATTTAATGTCAATCCGAACTATCAGCTGTTTTCAACCATGGAGCAAGTGATTGCATATTGCAGCCGGATGACGGACGAACGGCACGGTTTCCCTTATGAAATCGATGGCTTGGTCATTAAGGTGAACAGCTTTTCTCAGCAGCGCGAGCTAGGCTATACGGCCAAAAGCCCGCGCTGGGCGACTGCTTATAAATTCCCGGCCGAACAGGTCGAGACCCAGGTGAAGGATATTGAGATCAATGTGGGCCGGACGGGAGTGCTCACCCCGACTGCGGTTCTTAACGACGTATTTGTAGCCGGTTCTACCGTGGGGAGGGCCACACTGCATAATCTGGACAATATCCGGGACAAGGACATCCGGATCGGCGATTACGTATTAATTCATAAGGCCGGAGATGTGATTCCTGAAATCATCAAATCGCTACCCGGAAAACGCACCGGCCAGGAAATTGTGTTTGAAATGCCTGCCAACTGCCCGTCCTGCGGCAGTCCAGTTTACCGGCTGGAAGGAGAGGCCGCCCACCGCTGTCAGAATATCTCCTGCCCGTCGCGCCAGAGAGAAGCCCTGATCCATTTTGTTTCCAGGGACGCGATGAATATTGAAGGTCTCGGGCCCGCTGTGGTCAGCCAGCTGCTGGATGCAGGGCTTGTCAAAGACGCCTCCGATTTATATTATCTTCAGTACGAAGACCTTGTTCAATTAGACCGGATGGCTGATAAATCAGCCCGCAACCTGCTTGCTTCGATCAAAAAAAGCACAGAGCGCGGCCTGGCTTCACTGATTTTTGCGATGGGTATCCGGCATGTCGGGGTCAAAGTCGGCAAGATCCTGGCCGCAAGGTACCGAAGCATGGAAGCTCTGGAAAATGCGACCGAGGAAGAACTCCGGGAAATCGGCGATATCGGTGGCATCATGGCCAAAAGTATTGTGGGTTTCTTCAGTGCCCCTGCGAACCGCGAATTCCTGAACCGGCTGAAGGCGGCCGGTGTCACCATGACCGCAGCGAATACGTCTGTTTTCCAGATCCTTGCAGGGAAGAGCATTGTGGTGACTGGAGCACTTCGATCGTGGGAACGGCGCGAAATCGAGGATCTGATTGAACAGCTCGGCGGTAAGGCCTCATCAAGTGTAAGCAAAAAAACATCCCTGGTTCTCGTCGGTGAGAACCCCGGTTCAAAGTATAATAAAGCCAGGGAACTCGGAATCCCGGTCTATACCGAAGATGAATTTAAGGCGCTGATTAATGCCGAAGAATAAGTGCCGAAGAACGGTTTGCTTACGTTCCGTAAACATGCAAATATAAACATAGAAAATAAAATAGCTGCTAACACAAGTCAGCAGCTGTCAAGCTGGAAATTATTACGGCTTTACAATTGGTTTAGGATCTAAAGCGAGGTACTCTTCCGTAATTGGGATGTAGTAAAAGCCATCTTTGATGTCACTATTGATTCCGGCTACAATCTCCGGCAGATTATCGCACTTGATATCCAGAAGGTTCAGGAGCTTATTGGACCAGCCGTTGGGTAGGGGATTAAGCATAATCAGATTTACGTGCTGGAACAGGGATTTGATTTCCGAGGATATTTTGTTCAGAGATCCGATGGCAGCCCATATTTCGATGAGTGAGCCGTCTTCTTCCTTGCGGTTGGCTGTAATATAATCGAGTCGGCCGAGCTGCTCTGCAAACTCAGGAATATTCCAGTACTTGGACGGAAGATCGATGAAGATCCGGACTCGGTTTGTTATGTTTTTTTCGTGGATTGACCAGGTAGCAAGGCATTCCAGAAAAGTGATGATTCGGGGTGCGTAGTCGCAGGCACAGTAGTATATACCTGGTTTCGTAGGTTCAGTGACCCAGGAAATATCGGTTTCATAAGGATTGATCGTGTGGACAGGATTATTGGGAGGATTGTACCAAATGCGTTTTTCTGAATCTGTCAGGACGATGTTGATAGAATGATCCTCAACAAAGTCTTTTCCCTGGAGTATGGACCAAATGAGGCGGGTCTTTCCGGAACCCGCTTCTCCGAGAATAAGGTGACTTCCCGGAAGAAACTTTTCAAAGGGTCTGACATTCTGCTCCATTGGCATTACTTCCTTTCTGATTCAGTTGTATATTTAAAATAGTGATTATTTTCTCCTTAAGCATCATTATTGATACTTTTTCTTAAAGAAAAATGAGAGTGTTTCAGCGTTTTGCCAATGTAATTGAATTACATAGTTCTACGTCAAGTATCTGATCACCTTTTAATTTTTTCAGGCGGCCAAAACTTTTTCTTTGTCTTTTTTCTGATCATCTTATTTAATCTACTCGCTATCTTCTCGTTATCAGTTTGTTATTTTTTTTATCATTTCTACTCATCGTGGTTTATACCGATTAGTCATAAATTCTTATATATAACTTGGATTTGCTTGCTTTTTTGGCTTTTCCTTGCCCCGCAGGCTCATTTTTGTTATATTTATTTATATGTCCATTTGAGAAAGGCGGTGTTATCGAGTTATGAAACTATCCAGAGAAGAAGTGGAACACGTTGCTCTTCTGGCCAGGCTGCAGCTTTCAGAAGAGGAAGTGGAATTATATACGGAGCAGCTGAATTCGATCCTCGGGTATGCTGAAATGCTCCAAAAGCTCAACACGGATCAGGTTTCTCCGACCGCGCATGCTGTGCAGCTTTTTAATGTTTTGCGGGAAGATGAAGTAAAACTTTCGATGAGCCGGGATAAAATCTTAATGAATGCACCTGACGAAGAGGACGGGTTCTTCCGGGTTCCCAGAATCGTCTAGTATAAAACAGAGACTGATCCAATTAAAAGCTTTGTTGATAACAGAATTTACAAACTCAATCAGTAACTGATCAACAAGCAGGTTGCTTTCTGACAAACGATAATTGAACGTCTCTCTGAGTGTCTCAGATTCGGAAAGGAGTACCAGGTTCATGACAATATTCAAGTCACTAGAAGAATTACATCATATGCTCGTAAACAAAGAAATCAGCTGCGTGGAATTAACCAGATCGTATCTTGATTATATTGACAGTGCGGATTCCCAGGTTAAAGCGTTTCTGACGGTTACCGCAGATTCGGCGCTGATGAAGGCAGCAAAAGTCGATAAGAAGATTGCCGGCGGGGAGAGCCTTGGACCGCTCGAAGGGCTGCCAATGGCCATGAAAGATAATATGTGTACAGAGGGAATCCCGACGACCTGCGGTTCCCGGATTCTAAAGAATTTCAATCCGCCTTATGACGCTACGGTGACCGAACGGCTGAAGGCGGCAGGAGCCGTGCTGCTCGGCAAACTGAATATGGATGAATTTGCGATGGGATCGTCTACCGAAAACTCCGGTTTCCATCCGACTGCGAATCCGTTGGATCTGGAAAGAGTTCCGGGTGGTTCTTCCGGGGGGTCGGCGGCCTGCGTCGCAGCAAGAGAAGTACCGTTTGCGCTCGGTTCGGATACTGGCGGTTCCATTCGCCAGCCTGCAGCTTTCTGCGGAGTCGTTGGTCTGAAGCCTACCTACGGTGCTGTGTCACGCTACGGCCTTGTGGCCTTTGCTTCTTCGCTTGACCAGATCGGACCGCTTACGACGAACGTCAGGGATAATGCCCTGGTCCTGAATGCGATTGCCGGCCATGATCCGAAAGATTCGACTTCAGTACCGTTTGTTAAGCCAGATTATACCCAGTTTTTAGAAAATAATGTAAAAGGCCTCAAAATTGGGATTCCCGATGAATATTTTGCTTCCGGTCTGAACCCGGATGTTGCTGAAGTTATACAAAAGGCGATCCGGACTTTTGAAAGCCTGGGGGCGGAGATCGAGCGCTGTTCACTACCGCATACGGAATTTGCAATGCCGGCTTACTATATTATTGCTCCGGCTGAATGCAGCTCCAACCTGGCCCGCTACGACGGAGTGCGCTATGGTTACCGTGCGGAAGCCGACGATATGATTGAGATGTTTAAAAAGACCAGGGAAAAAGGCTTTGGTCAGGAGGTCAAGCGCCGGATCATGCTCGGGACCTATGCCCTGAGCTCGGGTTATTACGACGCCTATTACCTGAAAGCCCAGAAAGTGCGGACGCTGATCAAACAGGACTTTGATCGCGCTTTTGAAAAATATGACGTGCTGTTGTCTCCGACGGCACCCACCACTGCGTATAAGATCGGCGAAAAATCAGATCCTTTGGCGATGTATATGGGAGATGTCTATACGATCCCGGTTAATCTGGCCGGTTTGCCGGCCATCTCAGCGCCGGCGGGATTTGTCGGCGGCATGCCGGTCGGAATGCAGCTGATCAGCAAGCACTTTGAAGAAGGTACGCTGTACAAAGCCGCTTATGCGTTTGAACAAAATACTGAGTATCATCTGCAGATACCTGCGCTGCTCAAGGAGGTGCGCTAGATGTCTTTTACTGATAAATATGAAATGGTTTGCGGCGTGGAAACCCATGTTGAGATGGCTACGAAAACCAAGATCTTCTGCGGCTGTTCGACGGAGTTTGGCGGCGAGCAGAATACGCATGTTTGTCCGGTCTGTCTGGGACTGCCAGGCGTCCTGCCGGTGCTGAACAAAGAAGTCGTCAATCTCGCGATCAAGGCGGGTCTTGCTTTGAACTGCGAGATCGCCGAATTCTCCAAATTTGACCGTAAGAACTATTTCTATCCGGACCTAACAAAGAATTATCAGACGTCTCAGTATGATCTGCCGATCTGCAAAAACGGTTGGCTCGACGTTACGGTGAATAGAGCAAATAAACGTATTGGCATCACGAGAGCTCATATGGAAGAGGATGCCGGAAAACTGGTGCACAGCGGAGAGACTATCATGACTTCCAGCAGTTCCGGGGTTGATTATAACCGGACGGGTGTACCACTTCTGGAAATTGTCTCGGAACCGGATATGCGCTCTATAGATGAAGTTCTGGCTTACCTGGAACAACTGGTCCAGATCATGGATTATGCCGGAATTTCCGACTGCAAACTCGAACAGGGTTCCGTCCGTTTTGATATCAATGTCTCGCTTCGCCTGAAAGGGACCGAGCAATTTGGCATACGGACAGAGACTAAGAATCTGAACTCTTTCAGCTCCGTCCGCCGCTGTCTAGAATACGAAACCGAGCGTCAGGCTGAAGCCCTCGACGACGGCGGAGAAATCATTCAGGAAACGAGGACCTGGGACGAAGGCAGAGGAATGACGCTGTCTCTCCGATCCAAGGAAGAGGCCCACGACTACCGCTATTTTCCGGAGCCGGATCTGATGCCGCTCGTGATCGACCGAGATTGGGTCGAGAGAATCAGAGCTTCCTTGCCGGAGCTGCCTGCCGCCAAAAAAGCAAGACTGCAGTCCCACGGCCTGTCGGAATACGACGCAGGGGTCATTACCGCAGCCAGAGCGATGGCAGCATTCTTTGACCAGGCACTCGCCAGAATCGATGACGCGAAACTTCTTGCCAACTGGGTCATGGGAGATTTAAGCGGCCTGCTGAAAACCAACGGACGCTCCTTTGAAGATTCGCCCGTCTCTCCGGAACAGCTGGCAGGGATGTTGACGCTGATCAAGAAAGGCGATATCAGCGGCAAGATCGGCAAGAGTGTGCTCGAAGAAATCTATAACACCGGTAAGGATCCGGAGACCATCATAAAAGAGAAAGGACTTGTCCAGATCAGCGATGAAAGTGAACTTGGAATAATTGTGGACGGCATTCTTGCTGCTAACGAAAAATCCGTCGCTGATTACCAAGCCGGCAAAGAAAGTGCACTTGGATTTTTAGTCGGTCAGGTCATGAAAGCAACCAAAGGACAGGCTAATCCCGGTCTGGTCAACAAACTGCTGAAAGAAAAGCTGGCACAGTAAAATGCGATGAAATGTAATATAACGCAAAATAAAGGTTATTGTTAAGTGCAAATAAAAAGCACAGTAGAGCGGAATATGGTGCCAAAATAATAAGATAAGCTTAAATAATATAAGAATGAACACGTTTAGAGGTGGATAAAATGGGAAAAGTACCGGATACCGGATTGGTGATTGTGGATACAACCCTGCGCGACGGGGAACAGACCGCCGGGGTTGTCTTTTCCAATCAAGAGAAATTAAGGATTGCCCGGATGCTTGACGAGATCGGGGTTAACCAGATCGAAGCGGGAATACCGATTATGGGCGGTAAAGAACTTGATGCCATCAAAGGTATCTGCGGCCTCGGACTGAAAGCCAGTATCATAGGCTGGAACCGCGCCGTGATCAAGGACATTGAAGCATCGCTGTCCTGCGGCTGTGATGCCGTGGCCATTTCCGTATCGACCTCGGACATTCACATCAAACATAAATTAAAAACAACGCCCGGGGCAGTTCTTGATATGATGATCAAAGCAACGGAGTTTGCGAAAAAGCATGTCGATTATATCTCCGTCAATGCTGAGGACGCTTCGAGATCAGATATGAACTATCTCGTGGAATTTGCGACGGAGGCCAAAAAGGCCGGTGCAAACCGTCTCCGCTACTGTGATACGATTGGCATCCTCGATCCTTTTCTGACCTTTGATAGAATCAAAACCTTAAGAGAACGCGCCAATATTGATATAGAGATGCATACGCATAATGATTTTGGGATGGCGACGGCCAACGCTTTAGCCGGAGTGAAGGCCGGAGCCAGATTTATCGGCGTAACCGTGAACGGTCTTGGAGAAAGAGCCGGCAATGCAGCGCTGGAAGAAGTCATCATGGCTCTGAAATACCTGGAAGAAACGGACCTTGGCTTTGTTACGGAGCGATTTGTGGAATTATCCGAATATGTTTCCAGGGCTTCAGGACGTATTCTTCCGCCCTGGAAAGCCATTGTAGGCAGTAATATGTTTGCGCATGAATCCGGTATTCATGTCGACGGTGCCCTGAAAAACCCGAAAACCTATGAAGTATTTCGCCCTGAAGAAGTCGGGCTGGAAAGGCAGATTGTGATCGGCAAGCACTCAGGTACAGCCTCGATTAAAGCGAAATTCAGGGAATATGGCAGAGAGCTTACCTCTGAGCAAGCCGATAAGATTCTGAAGCATGTAAGATCCCTTGCAGTCGATATGAAACGCTCACTTTTCGATAAGGAACTGATTTATATTTACAAAGACCTTTATGGAACTGAAAAAGAAGTAGAATTACTCTCAGATGGAAATATGCCGAGACTGAACATCCATGATTAAAAATAACATAACTGGAGATAGGTATAAATGAACGCTTTGGAAAACCCCAGATGGAACTTCTGGCAGGCTCTTTACCTGATTCTTATTGTCTATGTTCTGGAATTTGTTTTGGGCTGGCTAAAGCCGCTAGAGAACCTTGGCTATCTGAAGGGGTATATCAGCTATCTTGTCATCGGTTTTGGCGAGGGTCTACTCTTTTTTGTTGCACTGTTTTTATTTTTCAAGATCCTGCGCGGATCGTTTGCTGATTTGGGGCTGACCAATTTAAACTGGAAATGCCTTCTAGCCGGACTGGGCGGCGGGATCGTGCTGTTCTTTGCTGTAGGTCTTCTGGGAAATGTCCTCGTGGAATATTTCGGGCAGCCCGAACCCCAGAGCTTTGCACTGGTCGTTGAGGGCGTTGATTCTATCTGGCAGCTGATGCCGCTGGTTCTGCTAGGCGGTTTTATCGTACCGCTTAAAGAGGAAATGATTTTCAGGGGACTGATCTATCCTCCGCTGCGCCAGGGGTATGGCAAAGCGAAGGGCATTCTTTTTGCAGGACTGTTTTTTGGACTGATGCATTTCGATCTGATAAGATTTGTACCGCTGGTGATTGGAGGCCTGGTGCTGACTTTCCTATACGAAAGAAGCAAGAGCCTTTGGACTTCAGTCATTGCGCACGGGGTCTGGAATATTTTGATGGTTGTCCTGATGTGGTGGCAGCGAGGCTAAATAAGGATTGGGCTGAGGCGAGACTGCGCCGAGGAAAGATAATGTTCCGACGAGATCACCAAGAGAGGAAAGAAGCTCCATGGTAAAAAAAGATCATAGGCCAGGCGCTGAAGATAATCCTCCCGTTTATCAAGAACGTAGCAGCAGTAAAACCCTGGATATAGAAATCGTCCGCTTGGCTTCCGACGGATCCGGCATCGGCTATACCGACGGGATCACCACGTTTGTCCCGGGAATGCTGCCAGGGGAAAAAGGCCGGGTACAGCTGACGGAGCAGAAAAAATTCTACAGGCGAGCACGGATTGTAGAAATTGAATGTTTGTCCGAAGAAAGAGTATCACCGCCCTGCTCAGTTTATTCAGCCTGCGGCGGCTGCAACCTTCAGCATGTTAAGTACCAGACCACACTCACATGGAAACAAAGGTGGGTGGAAGATGCCCTGCGGAGAATCGGCGGATTCACCAATATTCAGGTCGAACCGGTTCTAGGCATGGACGACCCTTGGCGCTACCGCAACAAAGCGGTTTTGCACCGTGATCGGAAAGGCCGGTTTGGCTATTATCGTGGTAAGTCCAAGGATGTAACGATTTTTGACGATTGTCTTCTGCTTAGTCAGGAGATCAACCACAGAATAAAAAAAATGCAGCAGGTGATCGGAGAATGCTGCGAGGAAACCAAGACAGCCACGTTCCGAGAAAGTAACCGGGGCAAGGGGTTGCTGGTCTTTGACGGCAATACGGAAAACACGAAAGAACTGGATCAGCTAATCAGGCATTTGAAGGGACAAGTGGAATTTTCTCCCCAAAGCTGTTCAATCGCGATTCCCCGAGGAAATAACGAGTTTGAGGGAAGCGGGGCTCAGCATCTGAATGAACACTTAGACGGTCTACGCTTCAAAGTCTCCCCTAGGTCTTTCCTGCAGGTCAATCCGGTGCAAACGGCCGTGCTGTATGGACTGGTACTTGATTGGGCCGGACTAACTGGAAAAGATGAGGTTTGGGACCTCTACTGCGGTATCGGTACGATGACCCTAATGCTGGCCCGGAAAGCCAAAAAGGTATTGGGCATCGAGGAAAATCCGTATGCGATCGCTGATGCAAAAGACAATGCCGCGGACAATAACATCACCAATGTCCGCTTTGTGGAAGGGAAAGTCGAGAAGAAGATGGCCGCACTTTCCGGAACCCCGAGCCTCGTAGTGTGCGACCCGCCCCGGGCTGGCATGGAGCCGGAAGTCCTTGAAGGACTGCTTGAGATCAGTCCGGAAAGAATCATCTATATATCCTGCAATCCTGCCACACTGGCCAGGGATTTAAAAGTGCTTTGCCGGAATACTTATCGAATCGAGCGCGTACAACCGGTGGACATGTTCCCGTGGACCAATCACACAGAAATATGTTGTGTTTTGTCGAAAGAACAAGAGGAGTAATTATTTGCTACGAAGTATATGATGAAGATGTCTAACGTTAAATGGGATGATGGGGTCAGTTAGCTTCACTGAGAAAGGTACCGATAGTCCGATAGTAGACACGTTTTGCCAAGGACACTGATATCCGGTGTTCTTGGATTTTTTATTTGTGTTAAGCAGTTCTAATCCGTAAATCCATAAAAAGAGGCTTTAGTGATATTATTTTCAACAGGCTTTAGGTTTTGCTGGCGACTAGGTTTAAGAGGCAGATGTTTCGTGGCTTTTTTTATAAATTAATCTTCTGTAGACTTGCAACAATTTTTTTGTAACCACATGGTTTACGTTACATAACAAGTCCATTACTGCGCCTATCGGACATAAGAAATAGCACCAGAACTTATAGCTAAATATCCCTATTACCAATACAGTAATAAGTTCTATCCAATAAAATCCTGTTCCTTTGAAGCCAAATACTGTTCCAAACGGTTCAATATTCCCTGAAGCCGTATTGTTATTGATTATTACTAGAAAAATACCAAGCCATAGCAAGAAATAACGCGTTACTTTAAAGATTTTGGCAATTTTTAAACGGTATTTTACCCCACAAAGTTTATTGATTATTTCCTGTAAACCGCCAAAGGGGCAAACCCAAAAGCAATAAATATTTTTTCCTGTGAATAATGGCAAACCAATGCCAGTAAATAAGATTAAATACCATAAAAAATTTTCCCGAATTGAAGGAAAGAAACCTAACATCGCGCCTGTCAAATATTGCATAGAAATTGGACGATTAAGCCAAAAGCCAAGTACTATCATACTACAAAGAATAATTGGCAATCGAAGATTTAATTTCCTTTTAAAGAGAAGATTCAATTGCTTAGTGAAGAAGGAAAAAATGATAGCACAAATGAATACCAACATTACGGCAGCTTCTGCCGCTCCAAAATTCCATGGTTCATTTATTTCTTTGACTTCAAGGTTCAGATCTGTTTTGCCGACAGTATGGGATGCGTTGCGAATCGCTTTAGCTATGGCTTTTGAGGAGATGGTGGCACCTGAGATTCCATTAAGGTCTACTCCCAGAACAAAAGGGGAGGTTACTTTTGCAGTCTTGAATTTGTCCAAATAACCTTTTTGGATGATTTCTGCTATATAAGAAGGGGTTTCACTTTGTTCGGCAATAATGGTGCTAATAATTTGTCCGTTTAAATCTATACCTACTGCAATCTTTAAAGGGCCGCCATAACCATTGGCTTCTCCAAAAGCTACAAAACCGATCTCTTTTTGATTTGAATCTCTTGCTGAAAAAGTTAAAGGTTCCGGGGAAATTTTTTGGAATTCTTCTGCTTGCGGATACGCTTGTTTTAATACTTCAGCATATTGTTTGTCGTCGTTTATGTTTTCATTCGTTTTTTTTGTTTTTTCTTTATATGAAATAAACCAGGCTCCAAGCAAAGTAACGATTGCCAGGATGATCATTATCTTTTTAAGCAGCAAACGCTTCTTCATTCTTTTCATCTCCAAAGAGGTAGGGGAAGTGCGTTTTGCAAAACAACACCTCCCCCTGAATTTTTTATTTTTACTGTCTTCTATTAAAGTTCGAAAGGTACCTTTAAGCCATATCCCAATACTTTATCCAGTTCGAAAATAGTCTTATCAACTATTGGGAATTTTTCTAAGACCGTAGGTGTAATATCATGGAACCAGGCTGTTCCTTTTACCTTATTGTACGGACATATTGCTATGCATTGACTGCAAGATGTACGGTTCATTCTCCAAAAGTCAAAACATTTTTGTCCGTCAACCGGCCATCTTACGACACCGGGGCGGTTGGAAATGTTATATACTTTATCGGAAGGTTCAGTAGCGGTGTCAATACAACCATTAGGGCATTTATCCGCACATTTTTTACAAATCTTGCAGAATGCTTTAACTCCCATATCTATAGGTTTATCCGGCATCAGAGGTGCGTCGGTAAGCACCGCTGCGAGCCGTACCCGGGGACCGAACTTAGGCGTAATAATTATTCCGTTTCTTCCTAATTCACCCAAACCGGCTTCAATTGCAGCAGGAACTGTTGGCAGCGTATCATTACCGATGGGGATGGCCGGATATCCTAAACAACGGATGAATTTGGCCAAAGCGCTAGCAACCTCAACCATATTAGAGTAGCCCAGTCCTACACTTGCAGAAGCGTTGTAGGATTGCAGATCGCGGATTGGGTCATTTTTCATCTCAATCGCCGTAACTACAATATACTTAAACTGCGCAGGATCTTTCGGCCAAGGCTTACTTACCTTTTCTTTAAAATCAAAGTAATCCGAATACATCCATCTGGGGTCTAATTTGGCAATACCTACATCAAATGCCCCCAGAAAAAGGCCGGCGTTCTTGACCTTTCGGCTAAAGACCTCAGGTTCTGCCTGAAAAGCGTTTGGTGCTATTGTATCATCCCAAATCATGGCGTTTTCGGTAATTATAGTTGTATGCTTATTATAAGCCTCTGCGTACTTCTCGTCCATAGTAATGACGGGGTCGTCCCATCTCATGAAAGGTGATTGGGCAGGGATTCCGTAACAGTTCCAATCTGCCGCATTATTATGGTCCCACCAAGCAGCAACAGCCAGAGCCATGGAATCGTGCTCATCCTTTACACTAACATCACGCTGCTTTAAAGTTGCTCTGTAAGCCACGTATTCCTTATCCCAAAACATACGAGTATACATATGATTCTTTTGTGGGTAACGGCCAAAATCTTTTGTTAACTCGTAAATTGGTTTGTCTACGGTTTTGGCCTGGACTTCTTCCGGTGCTAAGATAGCAGGAACGCTTAAGGCCGCTCCAGCCGCTAGTGCTGTTTTTAAGAAATTTCTTCTGGAAGTCTTCATGCCATTTCCCCCTTTTTCTCTATGTTAACTGGGTTCTTTTTGCCAGAGTTAAGCATTTTTCTAAAAAGGGGCAGTAATGCCAGCATGATGGCTATAAGAGTCCCCCCCATAATTGCGGCTGCTCTTATTTCATTTTCATGAATACTGAGACAGATAACATCAATGGCCAAATAACCAAGGGCATACCAGATAACAAAAACTCCCCATTGGTACCATTTTAATACAATTCCTTTTTCTTTTAAGCGCTTGTTGAATGTTTGGGCGACAAAGACAGCTAAAGCTCCTGCCGCCATCCAGATTAACCACATAAAAATCACTCTCCTTTTTTTGATCTGCCATGATTACGGACACTTAATCGTTTTGTTTAACTTTTTTTTAGATACCCCCTTTAGACATTGAGATTTTGTTTTGTGATTAAAGGCTATAGCTCTTTTGAGATAAAGATAGCAAAATAAAAAAAGAAAACATATTGCCCAGACAACAGGGGTTTTGTTGTCTGGGCTACATATTTTCTTTGCCTTTGAAAATATTGATACTTTATGAAGCTTTGTCGATAAATTTTTTCGTAGTTATTCTGTTATAGCCTTATTATAAGCAGATAGTTTATCTATATCCGTAATAATATATTTTCCACTTTTAACATTAATGAGATTCTGTTTTTTTAAGCTAATAGCTATTTTGGATGCTGTTGTTCTATTAATACCCAATATATCACTAAGAAACTGATGCGTAATTTTAATATTCAGACTAACAGTATTATCACTATTCTTTTTTTCATAATATTTGGCAAGTTGAATTAATGTATTGCATACTCGAGTTTCTGCCTCACCAAAAGTCAGATCATTAGTCTGGTAGTAGAAAGTTACTACTTTTTTAGCCATTGATTCCATCAAATATTCAACAGCATTATAATCCGTTTTCAAGATATCAACAAGCGTATTTCTACTTACATATAAGGCCTTGGAATTATCGGATGCTTTATAATAGAGTGGATTGGGTACATTCGCAAAAATATTAGTTTCGCCTATGATCGAACCGGGACCAAAGATGAAAAAGATTTTGGAATTACCATTAGAGGAATAGATAAAATTTTCTACTCTGCCTTCTGTTACGATAAGTATGCCTTCCAATAGCTGCCCGGGATAATAAATAATTTGATTCCGCTTAAATTTTAGTTCATTTCCCCTTTCTAAAAAAATACCAGGCACTATTTTTTTCCCATAGATAAAGCAGTTATTTTCTTCCATACTTTAATCCCCCTGAATAAAGAATCAAATAATAATAACCGAATCACGCTGAAGCCATTTTCACATGGGCTTGATGCCAAAGACATTGAGGCTGACATCTTTCCGACTCGCTGATTTTGTTGTCTGGTAATATTTGGTTATCCGTTTTTAACAAAGGATCATTTGTATGTTAGTGTATCATAAAATAATAAAAGTTAAAATTGAAAGGACTTATTTTTTTAGATAGAGAGGCTAAGTTAAGGCCACCTTGAATGTTCAAGGTTTTTTTTTATTGGTCTGTTTCAATTTGAGGTTTGTAAGTAATCTTAAACATTTAAAAATGTTTTCAACATTTGTCTTCTGTATTCCCGAAAAACTATCAATGATGGGTCTTAAAGAAGGTGATATAGAAAAACTGGCAAATAATGCAATGAAAGACATTTGCATGTTAACCAACCCCAGGCAGGGATCGGTTGAAGATATCATTGATATCTACCAAGCTGCATTATAAAAGCAGAATAGGAATTCTATTGAGTTTTTTATCAATAACTCATTTTTAATATATCCCTAATCAAATATTCAATGCCTTTGATTGGATTGGGTATATTGACATCTACTGCTTGTAATATAGCTAGTATAAACGCAAACACAAAAAAGGCCGAAAAGACGGTAAGTTCCCGCCAGTGCTTGTTTCTGACAAGAGCGGGGACTTCAAATAATCCTATGGCGACAAAAGTTATTGTTAATAAAAAAATCACGGCCGTTTCCTTCCTATTTTTTTGGTAACTTTCGTATTTTTGCTACAAGGAATGTTAATAGAGGCAAACCCAGCTCAAAAGGAAGAGTGAAAATAGGCCCTATTCTAGTTCCAAACTCAACGTTTTCCGCCGAAGAATCAAATATCATCATGGAAAAACTAATAATAAGACTTCCAATTGGAAGAACTAATGGCTTATAGGACCGTAAATTAAATGATTGGGCTATCGCAAATACTGTGGCATAATACATAACAGTTATTTTTATGAACATTGTAATTAAAAATATAATAATAACAAGCATTTCCAGCCTGGTTATGATTTCTGCCAGGTCTATCAGGCGCACTGATTCAATCGAAGGGGAAACCATAATAGCCGATGCCACTCCCAGCACAGCTGTATTGCGAACCGTATCAATTAATATGCTGACCCCTCCGATAATCAATCCTAAGACAACAGATTTTTTTGCTTCTACTCCCTTGTTTACATAGGGGATGATCATGAGAAACACTACAATTTGACAAAAGGGAATGGCCACCATGATATGTGTACCCTGAATGAAATCCTTCAGGGAAAGGCCAAGAAACGGTAGAAAGTTTGTTATTTCCATGTCTTTCAGCAGTAGAACGAAAGTTATTAGGATTACACTTAATACGATCATGTCAAATATAACACTGGTCCGCGCGAGAACCTCTATTCCGTTACGAACTGCCCAGGCGCAGATGCAAGCAAATAGAATACAAATTGCAAACTTAGGAGTTTCCGGCATCATGTAATTCTTTATGATATTGCCGACATATGTTAGCATTAAACATGAAACAGAGTAAAAAAACCAAATATACAAGGCGGAAACCAGTTTACCTAAATAGGAACCATAGACTATGTTATTGATTTGTACCAAGTTCTTACTGGGAAATTTTCTCGCTAAGGCGACATAAGCCATGGCAACGGGAATGCTTATAACCAATCCCGATAAAACAACCAGCCATGTATACTGCTTGGTAATTGCATTTGAATATGAAACCACCAAAACAGAACCCTGGACATATCCTGCAACTAAAAACATCAACTGTGAACTTGATATGATTCCTCTTTCAAGCCTCATGAATTACTCCTTAGCAGGTACGGCAGGAGCGCTGATATTGCCTGTACTGCGTAGCTTAGTATCGATATTTAACGCTACTTCAACGTCCGGAAAGACCTTGTCCCATTTAGATTCCAGTTCATGCCACTCTGAGGGGTATTTCCAATAGATTAAATCACCAAAACCAAATATATCTGAATTGAGATCCCTGGCCTTTTTTAAAGCAGCCATGATTTCCTTTCTGATTTCCGAGGATATTTCTTTTTCCAGAGAGGCGAAAATGATTGGTGATTCTATGTTTTCTGAACCACTCTGGCTATTGACAATTCCTTCCGCTTTGATATCCAGCTTTATCAGAATCGTGTCATCTTGGATGACAGGTGTCATTTTACTTTTTGCAAGCGTAATCTCCAAGCTCACTGTACCATCACCGGTAGGACTAGGTGCATCAATCATTCCGCCTTTTACTTTGTTGATAACCCATAACAGTCCGCGTGTTTCACGTTTATTCAGTTCGCTAATCAATTTATCATGTTTAAAAACTGCTGTCCCAAAGACTTCCACTGTTTTTTTATTTCCGTCGCCGGTCACTCTAATCAAAGGTGCGATGGGAGCAGTGGTCTTGCTCATTAAACGATTAATAAAATCGATTAACCTAACTGTTGGTGATTCAGACGTTACATTTTGCGTTTCAACTAATTTGGCGATATTTATTGCCGGCAGCTTCTCCAATTCAGGCGAAACATCAAGTACCTCACTTGCCCGGTCTTCGGAGACCACAATCAGAACATTAAAGCGAGTCTCATTATCCCGTATAAAAGTATCAATATATTTTTGTATTCCTTCTTCAGCCAATTTCTTCTCGATTATTAAAACCTGATTATGTGGAAAATATAACCTATGACTGGATTCATGACTAAAATCTCTGATAATTTCAGAGGCAACATATCCCGTTCTTTTTATGTTCCAGTAAGCGTTTGTCCCGTTCGCACCACTCCCGCCGCTCTTACTTTTAGCAGAAGCAGATTTTAGTTCACCTGGTTTTACAACTTGTGTCGTCAATTGTATTTCTCCGGGCTTCTCGGCTTTATCTAAACCTACGCCTACGACGAACGATAAAGAATTTAACTCATGGCGGCTCCAGCAACCGCTTAGGGGCAAAATTAACATGAAACATACTATGATTTTTATAATGGAACCCATACGATTTTTCATCAATTGCCTCTTGTTTTCAACGTTATTCAAGCCGGTCTAACTCTTGTCTTCTTCTGACGGATGGCTGGGTCTTAATCTGAACTCCTGGCGTTCAGGGTCATGCCAGCCTATCGTTCTAGGGCGGGTAAACATTGCCCAAACAGGTACCCTGATGAATGTATCTTTCAAGTCTTGCGTACTGAGAGGAGCGAAAGGCGACAAATACGGGGTGCCAAAAGATCTTAAGGAAGCCAGGTGAATAAATGTCCCCATTAATCCAAGTGCAATCCCAAACCCTCCCATTGCCCCTGCTAGGAGAACAAGAATTAATCGTAAGATACTACCGGAATCTGTTTGGGAGGGAACCACAAAACTGCAAATTGCTGTCAAAGCTATCACGATAACCATAGGCTCTCCGATTATTCCGGCGCCTACAGCAGCCTCGCCAATAACCAAAGCCCCTACAATACTGACCGCTTGACCAATAGGACGGGGCAAGCGA
>VMEE01000053.1 GCA_009910795.1 Dehalobacter sp. CP
AGATATGGGGATTAGTTTACCCTGATTGTAATTGTATGGTTTGTATCTTGCCAATTATTCCCCTCCCCGGATAGACTGTTTTGAATAGAGATATTATAGCATATTCGGGGGTTTTTCTACAGGCTCAACACTTGGGTCAGCCCGACCCGGCTTTATCGGGGATGGGCTGCAGCGATTTGTTGGACTTATGCTTTTCATTATATCTTTTTCTCTATTCTATGGGAAATATAATTTGATACAATCTGTAACTAAATCGGATTTTTGGGTTATCGAAGAGAGTTTTTTATACGTTTTCGTTGTTTTTGTCAGGATGAGGGTTTTCCGGTTAAGGATTATATTGGATAATATACTGACTTGTTGTTTGCAAGAGCAGAATAAAAAGATTACTTTCCTGAGATTATTCATGGCTTTTATGTTGTGATCAGGCAGCATTCAGAATTGCCTCTTTGTCGGTAAAGTGAGGAACCCTGGGAATATCCATAAGTCTTATCAACCGGGAGCCGCATACAGGACACCTTTCGGGATGGTCATCTGTTTTTTTATCAGAGTAGTTTTGCCAGTCTATGACTTCGGACTCTTTTATTGCTTCCTGACCGAATATATTCCGACAAATAATTAATTCATCCTTTGCAGTAGATGCATATATGCCGTAATACCGGACCACTTTCTTATACGGGTGAGGGATGTGGAGTAAATAGCGTTGGATAAAGTGGCTGGCAGGGAGGATCATCCGCTCCTTTTTGGACCTGTCGGAATTTTTGTAGGTAAAGACAACCTTTTCTTCATCAAACGAGACGATTCGCCTGTTTGACATGGCGCCGCCCCTTATGTAACGGGACAGATAAATGAGTATGCCGCATCCGTGGTCATAGCGTTCCCTGATATGGACATTCCATTTTGCGCGTCCCAGTTTATTCTTCAGGTTTTTCCATTGTTGTATAGTCATGCTGTCAGGAAGGGTTATCACGCCATTTTCTATAGCCTTGTTTATATAATAAAGGAACTTTCCCCGGAATACAGTCATGACTGCTTTGACGGGAAGGAGGTATCCTTTCTGTTTTGTACTAATCCATCTGTCATTGGTAAGACCGCCTTCTGTTACAAGACAATGAATGTGCGGATGTAAAATCATTGTCTGGCTCCATGTATGCAGTGTTGCAATGATTCCGGGTTTTCCTCCTATATGTCTTTTATCGAGAAAGAATTCATAAAGCGTATCTCTGACGCAGGTAAAAAGAAGATTGGCCATGACTTTTGTATTAAAAAGCCATATGTCGCCCAGTTCATGGGGTATAGTAAAAATCATATGATAATGACCGCAAGCGAGGATTCTTTCTTTCTGTTTTTCAAGCCATTGTTCTATACGAATCCAGTTGCACTGAGGGCAGAAGCGGTGACGGCATGAATTGTACCACTGTCTCTGGTAGTGTCCTTCCGGACATGACTGGAGATGACCGCCGAGCTCTGCTGTGCGGCATTTTATAAGCGCTTCTGCTGCCCTGCGCACATAAAGAGGCAGCTTGTGGGTCTGCTCAAATGCCTTATATGAGGTTTTCATTATATTCTGAATTGTGGGATTCATCACAAATTTCCTTCAATGTTGGCTAAATATGGACTTGCTTCCATTAAGCTGTATTTAATTTAGTCCAACGAAAAGTTCACCGGGAGCGTAAGCGATCCGGTGGAACGCCGGGTTATGTGGAATTCAGTGAAAAAACTGCTCCCACGGATAGCCTTCCTGCCGCCTGCAGAGTAAATCACCATTGGAGTCATACCCAAGGTAAGTTACAAGTCCCATGCGGACTGGGTCTATCTCGATCTCTTTTCCTTTCCACATTCTATCGTGAAATCTCGCAATAGTGAAACTCACGAAATCAGCAATTTCTAAGCCCGGAAATGAGGCAGGAGAGACGAACTTGGGCTCAGGGATTTCGATTCCTTTCGACAGAAAACCATATAGAAGGCTGTGTTGGCTGCCCCTGAAAGTATCTCTTGCCCATCCGTGAATGACTTCATTGGCTTGTGAATATTTCTCGGAATCGAAAAATAAACTCGGTTGAGCACTCTTTTCTGTCCATTCGTCTATCGCATTCAAGACCAGTAGAATATACGCTTCATTTCTTAACCCGTTTGGGTCAGATATGCCGCCCGGGTTGCCTTTGTCGGTGGTCAATGCGATATTGTAGACAAAGAGATTGCTTTCCTTTATCAAAGCTAAAGCTTGATCAACGAAGCCGATCACATCCTCTAAGTTCAAGGAATGATATACTGGATGTTTTGCCCTGTTAGTGCCAGCCCAAATATCTTTCATATGGATTTTCCAACTTTCTGGAGAGATGGCTGGCAGTAGCCCTTGTTTTAGTTTTCCAACCTTCATTTCGAAATCAGGCAGCAAAGCCTGGTCGGCACCTACGAGAGAATAAACTGATACCTTTCTGCCTTCATGCTCTCTTTCAGCGTCATCACCGAAAAGAGAACCTCTTGTTGTCATCTCATTCGTCGGCAAGGGAATCTGAATATGGGTTTTGCACCTCGGGCATACCTGTGAAATGCTCTGCAAAATCCATCTTTTCGGACCACTGTATGGAACTCTCCCGGTTTCGAATTTGGGCTTCACAGGTATCATGGATATTTCGTGTTTCTTGAACCAGTCAGGTTGAAAGACGGTTTTACAGGTAGGGCAAGTCATCGTGAGGCTCGACAGATTCTCGGGCAGATGCCTTAATGATATTGATAAACGATCGACCTCAGCCCTTTGAGGTCCGGTCAGCCTATGATGGACAAAAAACGTCTTGGGTTTTCTATCTGTGCTCACGGACATACCTTCACTTCCGACACATAACACTTAATATATGAAGTTCTTTTTTCTTTGATTCTACATAAATTATTGAAAAAATTGCAACAAAAAATATTCCGATATTATTCATATTTTTATTCAAAGACATTTGTTTTTGGTGATAATAAATACTAAAACAGAATAT
>VMEE01000054.1 GCA_009910795.1 Dehalobacter sp. CP
GAGCACCGCCTGCCCGAACGACCCCGTTCCTCCTGTGATGAGCACTCTTTTATTTATAAACATGATCTCTCCATTATATGCGTTATTTTGTCGCTATACGGTTTTTAATTATAGCATTGCGCCGGCTGGAAAGAAGCGATTCGCAGCCGGTTTTACCGGGCGTCGAGAGTTCAGTGAAGCGATTCTCTCTGCGCAGCTCGTGTCAGCAGCTCCTCCAGTCGGGGGAAGAATCGTCTGCGGGAGAACTGTTCATCGTAACACTTCCTCGCGTTGCGCCCCATCGTCGCGTGCCCTCCCTTGTCGGCGGCGAAACGGCGGACCGCCTCGGCGAGGGCTCGCCAATCTTCTGCGGGGACGCAGACGCCGCAGTCGAAGCGCTCGACGAGCGCGCGCGTCTCGCCGTCGACGGCCCCGATGATGGGGCGTCCGGCGGCCAGGTAGGACTGCACCTTGCCGGGGAGCGTGTACGAGATGGCCTCGTTCTTCTTCAGGGTGACGAGGAAGGCGTCGGCCTGCGCGTAGAAGCGGGGCATCTCCTCCACGGGGTGCTGCCCGCGGAAGAGGACGTTCTCCGCCCCCAGAGCAGCGGCCAGTTCCCGGCAGCGTTCGAGCGCGGAGCCGTCGCCGACGATGTGGAAGCGGACGTGCGCAAGGTTCGGCTCGTCCTTCAGCTCCGCGGCGGCGCGGATGATGGTGTCCACGCTCTGCATCTCGCCGACGTTCCCGGCGAAGAGGATGTCGAGCCTCTCCCCCGGCGTCTTCGGCGGAATCTCGTCGAAGAGCGCCTCGGCGTAGATCGGCAGGTGGAGGACGGGGAGGTCGAGTTGGAGCGTCTCCCGGAAGTAGCGCTCGAAGAGCAGCTAGCTGGCGAACACCGTGTCGGCCTTGGAGTAGATCCAGCGGCTCAGCCGCAACAGAACGCGATAGAGCGCGCTGTCGTTGGAGAACCCCGCCGAGGCCACGCTCTCGGGCCACAGGTCGAAGCAGTAGAGCGCCAGGGGCTTCTTCGCCCGCCGCTTCATCAGAATCGCGGGGAGAGCCATCGTCACGGGCGAGAGCTGATAGACCAGAATCAGGTCGAAGTCCGTCCCCATGAAGAGGGCTTTCCACGCCGACGAGAGCGCGAAAGAGACGTAGTTCAGCGCGAGGCGCAGCGCTCCCTTCCCCCGCCCGAGCAGCCACGACCGGACGACGCGGACGCCCTTTACAGTCTCGAGCCGGTTGCGGAAGCGGCGGTAGCGCGCGTCGACGACGCCCTGCGGGTAGTTCGGCAGGCCGGTGAGGACGGTGACCTCGTGCCCCCGACGGACCAGCTCGAAGCAGATGTCGTTCACGCGGAACTGCTCGGGGTGGAAGTACTGACAGACGACGAGGAGCTTCATCGGGAGTCTCCCGGTCGGCTGAGGGGAGCGGCTTTCAAAGCTGGGCGTCTGCGCTTCCGGTCGAAAGCGAAGTCGCACTCCGACGCCGAAGCGAAGCGCAAGCACTCTGCGCCGAAGAAGACGCGACTTGGCTCAACCATCGGAACGCGCCTCGCCCTTTCGTCCACCCCGCGAAGCCAGATACTCCCGAACCTCCTCGACGACTCCCTCTTCGAAGGAGAGCGGCGCGTAGCCGAAGTCGCGCGCGGCGTTGGAGAAGTCGAAGGCCTTGTCCTCCTGCATCCTCAGCACCTGCTCGACGGAGACGACCGGGTTGCGGCTGACGGCGTTGTACAGCTTCGCCCCCAATATCGAAAGGGAGAGCGGGACTTTGACGATGACGTTGCGCCTCTTCGGAACATCTGTTCTTCCGTTCGGGCTCCCGTCTTGGTCGGCGCGACACTGCGCGAGCGTCCGAGAGACGCAACGGACAAGGTCGAGGTAGGAGATCGGGCGCTTCCCCGGCAGGTTGTAGTCGCGGTTGAAGGTACGGTCGCGATTGGCGAGCACGTCGTAGTAGGCGTTGCCGAGGTCGCGGGCGTGGACCGGCTGCATCAGGTTGGCCCCCGCGCCGAAGAGGGGGAAGAACGTGTGCCGGTGGAGGAAGTCCACCAGCTTCCACATATTCCGGTCGCGGGAGGAGCCATAGATCATCGTCGGGCGGAGGACGGTGACGCCGATTTTATCGCGCATTGAAAGGATGGCCTCTTCTATTCGGATGTACTCTTCGGACGCGCTCTTGTACTTGGAGTAGCGCCCCGTGGTGTGCACCATGACGAGCCATTCGACGCCGCTGCGCTGCGCGGCCTCCGCGACGTTCGGCGAGTTGAAGATGGAGGCGATGTGGAGCACGACGCGCGCCCCCCGCATCGACCGAAGCAGAAAGTCCGTATCGTCGAGGTCGCCGCGCGCGATCTCTATGCCCAGCGGAGAGGCTTCAAGACGCGACGCGTCGCTCTCCGGCCGGACGGTGCAACGAACGCCGGCGTACGGCAGCGGCATTCCGCCGGCCTTCGCGGCCTCGCGCTCCATCCGTTCGATGAACCAGCTCCCCGAGTGTCCCGTACCGCCGGTGACGTACAGCATTTCACTCACTCCTTCACGAAATCGTTCCCGACCCCGCCCGACAGAGACCGGCGAACACGTTCACCGCGTTCCTCCGCCCTCCTTGAATCCTTCCTTGCGCACCACCGTCCTGAACGTGCGGAAGAGAATTCGCAGGTCGAACACCATGCTCGCCTTTTGCACATACTCCCCGTCCAGCTCGGCCTTCCGCTCCACCGGCAGCTCGTCGCGGCCGGAGATCTGCGCTAAACCGGTCAGTCCGGGGAGGACGTCGTTCGCGCCCCGGCGGTCGCGCTCGGCGATCAGGTCGTCCTGGTTCCAGAGCGCGGGGCGCGGCCCGACGAAGCTCATCTCCCCCTTCAGGATGTTGAAAAGCTGGGGGAGTTCGTCGAGGCTGGTCCGCCGCAGAAAGGCGCCGAGCGGCGTGATGTACGCGGAAGGGTCGGCCAGCAGGTGGGTCGGCGTCTCCTTGGGCGCGTCGGTCCGCATGGTGCGGAACTTCAGAATAAGAAACTCGCACTTCCCCTTGCCGATCCGCCGCTGGCGGAAGAGGACGGGGCCGGGCGAATCGAGTTTTATCACCAAGGCAAGCGCCAGCAGCGGCGCGGAGAGGAGGAGCAGCAGCGCGAGGGAGAGCGCGAAGTCGAAAACCCTTTTGCACAACGGATACATGGCGCTCATCGCCCGAGCCTTTCACGCGAGGATTCGACCGCGAAGCGCAACGCATCGCGCCGCTTAGTTCCGGCCGGATGGACGTCTGCGAAAACCGGCTCCGTTCTTTCCATCCGCATGCGCATATTCTTGTTTGCGACCGGGTGGACGTCTGCGAAAATCGACTCCGTTCTTTCACCGGAAAGCGCAAACCGGCGTGTGAACGTCATAACGCGCCCTCTCCTTCAACCGAAGGAACCGCCTCTTCCCCGCAAAGAACGCAGCTCCGCTCCGGCGCGTCGAACAGGGCGTGCGGGATGATGCGCTTGAGGAAAATCCTGATGTCGCCGCGCCGTTCGTCCAGCGCCGCGCCGCGCAGGCTGTCGAGCAGTTCGCCGAAATGTCCGGGCAAGTCGTTGTTCCGCGCGAAGAAGATTTTTTTGAAGCGCGAGGCGTCCGTCCCCTCCTCTGCGGTCAGCAGCTCCTCGAAGAGCTTCTCCCCCGGCCTGATGCCCGAGAAGATTATCTCCACGTCCTTCCCCGGCTCCAGTCCCGAAAGGCGGATCAGGTCTTCGGCGAGGTCGGTGATCTTCACCGGCTCGCCCATGTCCAGCACGAAGACCGCGCCGTTGTGCTTCATCCCACCGGCCTGCAGCACGAGCTGCGCCGCCTCGGGGATGGTCATGAAGTAGCGCGTCATGCCGGGGTCGGTGACGGTAACGGGACCGCCCCTGCGGATTTGCTCCTTGAAGGTGGGGATGACGCTCCCCCGGCTGCCGAGGACATTGCCGAAGCGGACGGAGACGAAGGCGCGCCCCTCGCCCGCGCGTGCGGCGATACTGCGGATGATCATCTCGGCCACGCGCTTGGAGGCGCCCATGATGGAGGTGGGGTTCACCGCCTTGTCGGTGGAGATGTTGACGAAGACCTCGACGGCGTGTTCGAGCGCCAGCTCCGCGAGGTTCGCCGTGCCGAAGACGTTGTTGAGGATCGCCTCCTCGGGGTTCTCCTCCATCAGCGGCACATGCTTGTGCGCCGCCGCGTGGAAGACGACCTGCGGGCGGAAGCGTTCGAAGACGCGGGTCAGCCGCTCGCGGTTGCGCACATCGGCGACGACGGTCACGAAGGGAACGGAAACTTTTTTTGCGCACAGCTCCTGCTCGATCTGGAAGAGGCTGTTCTCCCCCCTCCCGAGCAGCACGAGGCGCGCCGGTTCGAAGGGGAGCATCTGCCGGACGATCTCCGACCCTATGGAGCCGCCCGCGCCGGTGATCAGGACGGTCCTCCCTCGGATGTAATCGGCGATCTCGGCGAGTTCCAGTCGGACGGGGTCTCGGTTCAGCAGGTCCTCGACGCGGACCTCGCGGATATGCGAGATGCTCACCTTTCCGGAGAGCACCTCGAGCATCGCGGGGACGATACGCGCCCCCACCCCGGCGCGCCGCGCCATATCGAAGACGGAGCGCACCGTCTCGCCGCGCGCGGAGGGGATGGCGATGAGCGCCTCGTCGACGGCGTGCGCACGGACGGCCGCAGGGAGGTCGCGCAGGACGCCGAGCACCGGCAGGCCGACGAAGGTCACGCCCCGTTTCGACGGATCGTCGTCGAGAAAGCCGACCGGCTCCAGACCGGCGTCGGCATGGCGCAACATCTCCCTCGCAATGAGCAGCCCCGCGTCACCCGCGCCGACGATCAGCACGCGCTTCGCCGGAGACCGCGTATCCCTCCCTTCCGTCAGACGCGAGAAAGACGAACGGACACCCCCTTCGTGGAGAAGGCGCATGCTCACCCTCGCTCCTCCCCAGAGGAGCACCAGCAGCAGCCCGTCGATGAGGGGGATACTTCTCGGGAGCGGAAAGGCGGGCGTTCCGAGGAAGAAGGAGGCCGCCGACGCCGCTGCGGTGAACAAAACGGCGCTGCGGGCGATCCCCGTCAGGTCGCGGAGGCCGATATTCCGCCACGACTGGCGGAAGAGCGCATAGTGCAGATTGAGCAAAATTTTGAGACCGCCGGCGATGAACACGTACACGGGCAGCGTCTCCGCGAAAATAAAGGGGAGCGGCAGGCCAAGACGCAGCGCAAACGCCGCCCACGAGCCGAAAACGGCCAAGACGGCGTCGATCAGCAGTTTGGCGATCAGGGGGTTGTTCGTTCTCTGCAAGAAGTTCACATTCAAACCTCGACATTAGTGTATTTTCGGCGGCGCGGCGCATTCGCGGAACGTGTGTTTGGTCGCCGCGGGAACTCCCGTACGCGGGGAATATGCGTGCGCCGGCCCCATGCTGCGCGCCGTCGTCTCTTTTCTCCGGAACATTATAGCAGAATCGCCGCGCTCTTTGGCGCTTCCACGCCGGTAAACGCGCCGTCTCCGCACGCGACGCAGCCGTTTTTCACGCGCCCAACCCCTCTCTTCAAGGAATCCCCTCTTGTAAAATGAAAACCATTTGTATATATTACCTCTGCCGGGCAC
>VMEE01000055.1 GCA_009910795.1 Dehalobacter sp. CP
ATCGATAGGCCACTTCTTGGAAGTTGTCCTTTCGAACTTCCGGCGGCAAGAAATCCATTGGAAATCTTTCATGCTCTTCCAACTCGGTTTCGTTAATGTCCATGGGAATTTCAATGGCATCGCCCTTGTACAATTCACCAGTACCTCCCAGGTACATATCGATGGACTGTGCTGCTTTTTTCCCATCCGCAATGGCATAGATGGCTACATATGAGCCTCGAACCACATCGCCTCCGGCAAAGACTCCCTCAACATTGGTCATTTGAGTGTCCTCATTTACTACGAATGTATCGTTACCCGATAAGTCAAATTGGTATGGCCTGGTATAATATAGTTCCGTATGCTGACTTACTGCAACGATTACACGGTCTGCTAGGAACGTCATGGTTTCTCCGGGCACCTTACCCACTTTATTTCTTCCATCATTCGCAAAACCGATAGGTTTCATCTTTTGTAGACGAATACCGGTCACACGATCCGTTCCCAAAATTTCGATAGGCTCCCATAGTTCATGGAGGAAAATGCCTTCTTCCAAGGTTTCGTCGATTTCACGAGGATGAGCTGGCATATCCTTCCGAGTTCTACGATAGAACATGTGGACTTCTTTGGCACCCTTTCGCAAAGATACTCTTGCGGCATCAATGGCCGTGTTTCCGCCACCGATTACGGCAATCACTCCGTTCATATCCTCATGTGTAAAATCATCCTGCTGTCTCAAAAAATCCAGTCCGGGGTGAACACCGGGCAAATCCTCGCCAGGTATGCCTGCCAATAAGGATACATTGGTACCACTACTGATAAAAATAGAATCATGTATGTCTTTCAACTTCTGGAAGGATACATCTTTTCCGATTTCCACGTTGGTCTTAATCTTCACACCCACTCTTTTTATGGTCTCAATTTCCTTAGCCAATACGTCCAGAGGTAGTCGATATTCCGGTATGCCATATGCCAGTACACCACCTGGAATCTCATGCTTCTCATAAATAGTAACATCATAACCCAGCTTGGCTAAATAATATGCACAAGTTAGACCGGCCGGCCCTGATCCTATAATTCCAACCGACTTGTCCTTCTTTGGAAGCACAGGGTCTGATAAAGGTTCTTCCAGTTTGAAGGCCTCATCCGCTGCATATCTTTTCAAATCTCGAATGGCGATGGCTTCATCCAGCTGACCTCTTCGACATTTACTCTCGCATGGATGGGTACAAATTCTACCACATACCGAGGGGAGCGGATTTTCCTGCCGAATCAAATTATAAGCATCGATGGGACGGCCGTGGGCAATGAGAGAAATGTACCCCGGCACATTAATGTGAGCCGGACAAGAGTTTTCACAGGGAGAAATGAACAAATCCCCACAAACTCCCGCCTGACAATAGTCGTTACGAATATGTTGATCATATTCATCTCGGAAAGACCGAATGGTGGATAAAACCGGGTTAGGTGCCGTCTGGCCTAATCCGCACAGGGCGGTGTCTTTAATGGTTTCTGCCAACTCAATCAGTAACTCCACGTCACCTTCTTGCCCCTTTCCTTGTGTAATTCGCTCTAGGATTTCCAGCATTCGCTTTGTTCCCACTCGGCAAGCCAAACACTTGCCACAGGATTCTTCCTGAACAAAATCCATAAAATATCGAGCCATATCTACCATACATGTATCTTCGTCCATGCAAATGAGCCCGCCAGAGCCCATAATGGCTCCTAGCTCCGCCAAAGATTCATAATCCACCGGGACGTTTAAGTTGTTTCCGGTAATACAGCCTCCGGAAGGGCCGCCGGTCTGTGCTACCTTAAATCGTTTTCCATGAGGGATTCCTCCACCAATTTGGAACAGTATTTCTCCCAGGGTGGTCCCCAAAGGCACCTCAACGAGCCCTGTATTATGGATATCACCCGCTAAAGCAAATACCTTGGTTCCCGGACTTTTTTCAGTGCCATACTCTCTGAACTTTTCAGCACCTTTCAGAATAATAGTGGTAATATTGCCCAATGTCTCAACATTGTTAATGACCGTAGGCTTTCCATGTAATCCACTGTCCGACGGATAAGGTGGCTTTTGTGTGGGTTCTCCACGTTGCCCTTCCACGGATGCAATGAGTGCTGTTTCCTCTCCACAAACAAATGCCCCCGCGCCGATTCGAATTTCCAAGTCAAAATCGAAGTTAGAGCCTAGGACACGTTGTCCAAGAAGCCCTGAAGCTCTGGCCTTCTCGATGGCCGCCTGCAGTCTTTCGATGGCGATGGGATATTCGGCTCTTACATATACATAACCTTGGGTGGCACCGATGGCATATCCGGCAATCATCATTCCTTCAATGATATTGTAAGGATCTCCCTCCAGTAAACTTCGGTCCATAAACGCACCGGGATCTCCCTCGTCCGCATTACAGATAATGTATTTCTGATCGCTCTCATTCTTTGCGGCCAATTTCCATTTGGTTCCAGTAGGAAATCCTCCGCCACCTCGGCCTCGCAATCCAGATTTTGCAACTTCTTCTATTACTTGCTCCGGAGACATTTCATGAAGTGCTTTATCCAAAGCTAAGAATCCATCCCGTGCAATATACTCTTCCAGGGAATTAAAGTCCAATTCTCCACAATTCTTCAGTACAATTTTTTCCTGCCCCTGGAAGAATGGAATATCTTTTATATATGGGATTCTTTTTTCTGTCTGGGGTTCAATATATGTGAACTCTTCCACAATTTTTCCATTGATGAAGTGCTCTGCAACTAATTGGGGCATCATCTCCGGAGTCAGATAGCAATACAATACATTTTCCGGTGCAATCAGAAGAAGTGGCCCCGCGTCACAAAGCCCCATACAACCAGTGACTTTAATCAAGACCTTATCTTGCAAATTATGTTTTTCCAATTCTTTCATGAATTGCTCTTTTACTTGGCCTGCCTTGGAAGAAACACATCCGGCACCCGAGCATATGGTTACAGTCCAAGAGAATCCTTCCTTAAAACGGTTGTACTCTTCTCGTATGGTGAGAAGATCCTTCGCATTCAATATCTTTCCTTTCATTTCTCTCACCTCCTACTCGTACTGATCCAAAATGGACTGAAGACGAGCGGGGTTCACTCGCTTGTG
>VMEE01000056.1 GCA_009910795.1 Dehalobacter sp. CP
CCTATTCATAAGGTCTTTGCTTTGTCCCGAGAGATTTCGCCAAAATTTATCTTTATCCGTGCAGCCATATATTGCATCTTGGTTCTATGGTATTCTGCATGTTTCAGTGAAAATGTCATGTAAACTTTCTTGGACCTCTTGTAACACCCTTTCAATCTTCAAGAGGGCTGCAAATGATCCTTTGGCATTCCTCCAACAGACTTAATAAAATCATACTTCTATACTCCGGGTACCCTGCCCGCTTGGGGACTTTAAAGAGATCTCCGGCAGGTCAGGATTTATTATTGGCCTTGGAGAACGTCGATTATAGAGCACTACTGAAATTATAATAATGCTATCTTTTAGACTTAATCTTGAAACTGCATCGATGGCGTTCACCGCCCCGATCCATCATAACATTTCGACCATGTTCGTCTTTGGACCAATCTTGAAATTGGTGTCCGCAAAAACTACATATATAAAATTGTGGCCGCCTTTTCTCGGCTAATTCTCGATTATCATGTATGTCAGCATGACAATCAGGGCATAGAACTTGATAAATTCTTTTTGATATCCCATAAACATGATGCACATGAGGTGAATCCGGATGAACACCACAGCGCGCGCATCGTCCACCATCCTTTTTCCACTTTTCTAAAATATCTTCGCGTTCTTCTAACCATTCATTGCTATTGTAATCAAAGGACATAAAGTTCTCCAGCTACTTAGCATTCGTTTTAAAAGAATTAACGAAGGACATTGATTATAAAGTTATGCTTTTTGTTTTTACCTTTAGAATCGCCACCAGTGTTTAGCTTTGGTTTCCTCCTGCAACATTCTCCAGGATTCCTGCAATATCCGCCGGGTCCTTGGATACCGCCCATTGCCAGACTCCAAAGCCGCCCTGCTCGTTGATTGCCCTAACCCACTCATCAAGATAGCTGCGCTTTGTCTTGTCCTGCAATGTATCTCTTCCTTTGACTTCGAGAATGAGATTAATACCATTGCTTAAACGAATTATAAAATCTGGCCAATATTTCTTTATGACTCCTTGATAGAAATACGCTATTTCAAAGCCAAGGTGCTCATTTTTTACCCACGCATCAACATGTGGATTCCTGTCAAGTTCCAGAGATTCGGTCATCTCCCATGTGCTATCATAGACGCAGAAGTTGATATGAGACTTCTTGGTATATTCACAAGGCTTGCCCGTATACCATGTTCGCATATCTCTTGTGGAACGTATAGGCCGGTCGCTATCGAAAATTGGCACTAGGGATTCAGCATTTTCATCGCTTATGGCATTTCTTACATGCTGGACGATTTTATTCATATTGAGGGTTATGTATATCCGTCTCATTCCCGCATCTTGATCCAGCAGCGATGGAGTGATCCGCAGCTTATTTGAGGCTATGAAATCCTCCACAAGCTTGATCAATTGAGCGAGAAGGTATTCTTTACTGCCTTTCCAGCTTGTCTGCATCTGATCAAAGATCTCACTTGCTGCTATGAAGATGATCTTCTGCATTCTCAGTCGCAGTCCGAGGCTGGCCAAATCTATTTGAGAGATATCGGTCGTATCGGGTTTACCCTCCAAAATCTTGGCCAGATCAGCTTTGGTCAGAGTATCCCGCATCTTTATCTCTAAAATCTTGACCTTATTCAGGTCTAAGCTTAGCTTTGTCCTGTAAATGTGATCTATGCGAAGGACATTCGGCCAGCTAATCTCATACTTTTCCTTCTTTGCATCTGGCTCAATCTTGGTCTTGGGTGATGACGGTTGGGGTATGTGCCCTTCGGCAGATTCATGAGGCAGGAATGTAAACGGAATCCCGAATATGTTCACGTATTCAGGCTCATATAGTCCGTTCTCTGGATTGATCTCATAGGAAGTCCTTCTAAGTCCTCTTCCAACCACCTGCTCACATAGAAGCTGGCTGGAAAAGGCTCTAAGGCCCATTATGTGGGTAACAGTCTTTACATCCCAACCTTCGGATAGCATTCCCACAGATATGATATTCTGGAATAGCTCGCCGGGCTTTCCCACTTTGCCGATGGAATCAACCACTTGTCGAAGGTATTCGGCTGAGTCCTTTTTAGACGGTTTCTTGGCTGTTTCAGGGTCGGTCTCGTTTCCCTCTTCTGCATCAGCCAAATAGAGTCCAGCCGCATCCTGAGATTCAGCTTCTCCTAAAACCTTTGAATCAATATGCAGAGTGCGGTCTGGAGCATAAAGCTCATCGATATGAATCCTCTTGTGGTCAAAGGCGTATTTGATACGTGCCGCAGTCTCAGTCCTGTTGGCCACGCTGATCATTACCGGCGGAGTAGGAACATGATTCGCTTTCCACAACTCAGCGGTTTCAAGCCAGTCCTTACCGAGCAGATAATATGCATTCAGCACCAGATCAGGAAGAGGCTCTTGCGGCTCGGCTTTTCTGTTTAGATCATCCCTAACGTGTTCATAAATATGATAGAGCTTAGAGCGGTAACTCTTAGCGTCCGGGATGCCATCATCACGAATGACAACCCTTGGAGTCTTCACAAGACCGGACTCTATGGCATCATTCAGCCCAAAGTCGCTTGCTATCCAGGGGAACAGCGCCTCTTCTGAGCTTTTCTTCCCAGATGGAACAAAAGGCGTTGCCGTAAAGTCATAGCAAGATAAGATACCTCTGGCCTGGTGAATTCTGTCCAGGCCGCCCACCCATTTGGTGGCCTCTTCAATGTCCTCTTTCTTCAGACCTTTGACCTTTGATTCTGCAGGTACTCGCCAGGCATGATGGGCTTCATCGTTTATGACAAGGAGGTTCTTTGAGTTAACAAGCTCACCTAAAACTTCTCGCGCATAGGCTTCATTGCTCTTTGCGCCTCTCTTATCCACGCTCTTCTTCTTGGCGATCCTCTCTTCCGTCTCCCAATTCAGGGCTTGCCAATTACGGATTACTACCTTTGCCTGGCGCAGCTTATCGAGAAGGCCTGATGGAACGATATTGAACTCCTCATAGTAGTTGTCTGGCTGAGAGGGAATCAGGACTTGAAGGCGGCTTTTCACTGTGAGTCCTGGTGCTACGACAAAAACATGCTTTGAGAATCTAGGGTCCTGAGGATATGTGGCCTTATTCAAGGCCTGCCAGGCTATGAGCATGGCCATAACGATGGTCTTACCTGAGCCTGTGGCCATCTTGGAGCAGAGACGCTTGAAAGGGCCGCCATCCGAAGGAATCTCGATGCCTACACGATCTGCTGGCGGGGCCTCAGTGAGCCAGATAAGAGTCTCAATGGCCTCAAGCTGGCAGAAGAATAGCTTTAGCTCTCTTTGCTCTGGATCGTTCCAGTGTTCTAAGAGGCGTTTGGTGATCCCTGTGACACCTGGATATCCTCCCTCATGCCAGGTTTTAACTCTCGGCCTGATCCGATTGACGAGAGATAGCTCCTTGAAGATACCTGGATCATCGAAGGACTTGGAAGCCTCTGACGCGATTGTATAACCTGCAGGACGCCTCCCCTCCTTCAAATCGAAAGAACGAGTTTCGCGATCATAGGACCAATGCTGTTTCGGCTCATCGTAAGGTGAGGTGATGATCAGCCTATCTGGTGTTGTCCTTCTCATGATCTCACATCCATGAGCTTCAAGGATTCAATGCCGCGATCATCCACAATCTTTACGGCAATGCGCTCATGAGTGCCAGGCTCGAAGGGCAAAGAGGCCCGGCCATGATAGGCTTCGATAAGCTCTTCATCTATCTCGGCTTTGAGGTTCTTGGCAAGCTTCGTCCAGCCGTCCTTAGGGCCAGACATGGGGAAGAAGATCTGTCTGGGAAAGAGGCTCCGGCCATCATAGTCAGTGTCTAGCATCCACATGGCTATTCTTTCAGCGCCGCCGGAGTCTACAGTGCCGGTGCGTGGGTTATAATAGTCGAATCCCAGCACTTCTACCCGGTATTTGCCTTTATCATCGCCCTCTTTGATCTTCTCAAGGAGAATATCCGGTTGGCCGATAAGCCAGAAGCTATCATTGCTGGCTCGCTTCTTCTTCAGGTCCTCGGTGAGAAGGTCTTCGCTCATCTTGGCCTTGAGGAGAGTTATGCCCGGCCAATTGGTCTCATCTATGTCCTTGGCCGCCTCGGGATCGAATTCAAAGGCGGCAAAGATTATCACCTTGGGCTTGGGGACCAGGCTTAGAGACTCCTCTATGGCCAGGGCAACCTGGCGCTGCTCTAATGGTGCATGCTCCGGGCCGAAGGAGATGACTGCCTTCTGAGGGGTGTCTTCTCTGGTCTCGGCCTCGGCATGAAGCCAGTGCGTACCCTGCAGGGGCTCGACTCGGGAGAATAGGATCTTCTCTCCGCTTCTGGCCCGGATGCCTGTCTTCAGAATTTCGTCTCGCCATTCAGCCTGCCTTAAGGTCTCGCCGGTGCGGGATATGGATGCATCTGCCGGCTGATCCGACTCTATCTCCATTATTGGCTTGACCGAGGGAGCAGGTACAGCCTCCACAGTGAAAGGTCCTGCAACCCTAGCCTTAGTATTATCAACAAAGGGTTGATCGTAAAGAGTCTCTTGGTCTGCATATTTCTTAATGGCTGAATCGATCTCTTTTCGGGACATGCCTTCTTTTATCTCAGGATTATTGGCGATGGATTTTAAAGTGACATGTGGAACAGTCTTATACCGGAAACCGCTGCCAATGCCTTCTTCCGGGTGAGCAAGTTCATAGTAATCAAAGAGTGCAGTCATAAGACGTTGCTTAGCAAGGGTGATGGCTATGCGAGAGGTATCGCAGGTTATCCAGCGGCGGCCCCATTGCTCGGCTACATAGGCGGTGGTGCCGGAGCCACAGGTAGGATCGAGTACCAGGTCGCCGGGGTCTGTGGTCATAAGGAGGCAACGCTTAATGATTTTGGTATCCGTTTGGACAACATACACTTTATCAAGGCCACTCCCAGTACCTGTATCAGTCCAGACATTAGTTATTGGGTACGCAGGGAAGTCTTCAAGGAATCTAATATAGGAAAGAGTTGAGCCTTGAATCGCTACTCTACCATTGTCAATTAAACGATACATGCTCTCCTCTGGGATTCCCCACCATCTTTTCCGGGATTAAAAGTTGTGTTTTTAAAAGTTACTTGATATTTGCTTCCTGGCCCAGGCTTCGTTAAATCTCCATATCGGAAGACTCGACTTCCCTCCGGAAGTAGTAATGGATTTGTCCTTTCCTGAGTGGTCAGCCGTCGATGCTGGCCATTTGGCAATAGAACATGACTGTATGCCGATGCTCCACCCGCGTCTAATGCCTTCTCATTAAAGAGCTGATGATACTTTATTAATTTTATATCCTTTGCATACCAAATCAGGTAATCGGTCTGCCTTGGAAGCAAATTGGAGCCAAGACCAGAGGACTTAACAAATGAGATGACAGAGCATAAATTCTCTGAACCGAATATCTCATCCATTAATTCTCTTATATGATGCTGATTCTCATCGCTGATCTGCACGAACACGCTGCCGCTTTCGCTCAACAGCTCCCTCGCCAGCAATAACCTATCCCTCAAGTAAGCTAAGTAGGAATGAATTCCTAGCTCCCAAGTATCCCTGAAAGCCTTGATCATCTCGGGCTCCTGGGTCAGGTCCTCATCTTTTCCGTCCGTCACATCTCTCTTGTTTACGAAAGGCTGGAAATTGGAGCCATATCTTATGCCGTAAGGTGGATCGATGTATATCATCTGAACATGTCCAGCCATGCCCTCCTTCTCCAGAAGGGAGTTCATCACCAGCAAGGAGTCTCCGGCAATGAGACGATTGGACCAGTTATGCCTGTGCTTATAAAAGTCAATGGCACTTCGTATGGGTGGATTTTCATCCGATAGCTCGAAGAGAGAAACCTGCCTGGTGCCCTGGCTCCGCCGCTGGACGGCCTTGATAATCGTTTTTGGATCTATCCTTTCATGGACATGCAGGGAGACGGTGGGGACATTAAAAGAGGTATGCTCGGCCTTACCGGCCCATATGAGCTGAGGATCGAGGTGAGGATCGTACTGATAGACCTTCGCTTTGCCGTCTTTATCTGTTTCAGGAGTCACCAGGCCCACAGGAGGGTTATTGCAGCGCTTCTTATCCTTGTGGTCGTATTGCTCGATCGGCTTCGTATCTGGCTTTCTGGAGGGTGCCATTTAGATCATCTCGATTATCATAAGGACGTTCATGATAGGAGCACTCTTGCTTTTAATTGTTGCTATACAAGCTATGAATACTGATCGATCCTAAAACCCACTTCGTATAAACACTCCAACATGATTCGGTGAAATTTCAGGCAAATAATAAATTTATCAATAAATAGGTATCATTTCCAAAGCCCTTTGAAATGCAGTGGGATGGTATTGTATGCCAAACGTAAAATAGCACGTGGGATGCAGACTGCGAAGAACCTTTTCGTAAGAATCTATAGAACAAGCTCAACAGGGGGTAACCTAATTATGTAGCATTGCCAATCAATGTTCGAAAAGCCACAATGAGGACCGAATAGGAGGGGCTATGAATCAAGATGTTATCCTTGCTCCGGACGTTATATTGGATCCAGTTAGCCTTTCATTAAACTTGGCATATTTCGGTAGACGAGGAAAGATAGGAGTCCCCTTGCCTTGGCTCTGGGAAGAACTGACTCTTAGTTTTGGATTGCTATCAATTGCCGATGCAATGTGGTATTATTCGGAATCTCAAGCAGAGGATCTGCTTAGCGAAAGCATTTGGTTCGAGTGGGATCTCATTGAAAAAGGATGTATCGATCCCACGAAGAAGCTTGATAATTCACTGGCCATTTTAAAGACTGCATACGACTTCGGAATTGTTTATCCGTTTGTTACCGAATATGATAGGCGGTATTTCGAATCAGGAGGGTGGCAAACCTGGTTATTGGAGCTCTTCCCCAAATATGAGGTAATCCCATTCGATAAAGAAAATATAGATCTCATAAATTCAATAAGTCTAAAATCAATAAGTAAAAAATATAATATAGATGGCAATAAACTTGAAGAATTAATTAAACGGAATGAAAATTGGTCCACACGAGTTGGTTCGGAATATAAAATTTACGAAGATTTTAGAAGAATAGATCTAAAAATAGGTCAAATCTTTACTGCATGTTTTAATCAATATTCCATCTCAAGCTCAAAAGACGATGTAAAGCAAATAATAGATAAAAAGATTGGATTGTATCCAATAGATATAAATAATGATGAAAAGATTCTGCCGATAGTAGAACTATTGAGCTTGGATCCGCATAAGTTTACAATAAGTGATATTATTAATATCATTGAAAATCGAGATACCATCGGCAAATTAGGAGAGATTATGTCTGTCCTAGGAGAACTAGATGATATGAGCGAAAGACTCGAAATCAGGAACGATCTATTGGTTTATATATTAGGGTTTGTGCCAATTATTGACCTCCCGCTGAAAATTTTCGAGGGAGTAAAATTGGTCTCAAGAAAGATAAAATCATTTAGGAAAAAAGATAAAAACTACAGCATCTATTTTGATGCAAATAAATGGAAGAACGATTATAAAAAAAGATCGAATCTTTGATAAGAAATCTAATTTAGATTGTGAAATAATGATAATAAAAATATGACTTGGTATAATAAGTAATCAATATGTTGATTGCGTTAAGCTGCTCTGATGTCCGTTTGGGAGGATTTATTGAAGAGAAACGTGAGAAAACTACTAAGTATTGACATTTGATGCACAAATTAAATCATCAAATC
>VMEE01000057.1 GCA_009910795.1 Dehalobacter sp. CP
AACCGGTGGAAATAGTGTCTATTCCCAGCCGGTTGCAGAGCTCATTTGCCCTGGCGATTGCTTCCAGATCATCCACAAGGCAGTTGCTCCCGAGCATCGCCATCGTCTCGTATTCGGGGCCTCCGACGTTCCTGCCGTCGATCCCGACGACTCTTCCGCATCTGACAGGGCAGGCTACGCATCCGTAATTGCCCGTAAGGATGGTCTCGGCCATTCTCTGTCCGGTTATACTCTTTACCTCTTCCTTCCAGGAGCCCTGTTTCCAGTTCCTTATCGGCAGGTCGCCCAGTTCTTCGCAGAGCCCCATGCCACCGGAAGTCCCGTACAGGTTCAGACCTGCTCCCTTTTCTTTCAGAACAGCATTCTTCTCTGAAATGAGCCCTGTCAGGGTCTTTCTGTCGGAGATGGCAGCGACGGCGCTTCCGCCGGCGACTATGGCCTTGAGGTTCTTGCTCCCCATGACGGCTCCCGCTCCGCCCCTCCCTGATGCCCTGGCATCTGTCCCGTCGTGGAATATCCCGGCGAGGGGTATCATTTTTTCCCCTGCGGGGCCTATGCACGAAATTCCGGTGTTTTTACCGTAAACGGCCCTGAGGGCGGCGTCGGTATCCATGGTGTCCTTACCCCATACGCCGGAGGCGTCCTCGAAACCGATCCTCCCGTCTTTGATAGTAAGCAGGGTTGGGGATCCCGCCTTGCCGATTATTATCAACCCGTCAAAACCGCTTTGCTTCAGGTGAAAACCGAAACTTCCGCCTGCGTCTGATTCGAGGAAGATACCTGTAAGGGGGGACCTGGTCACGACCTGGTGCCTGCCCGATGTCGGGATGCCTGAACCCAAAAAAGGACCGGTCATGAAGATGAGCGGGTTTTCCGGGGAGAGCGGTAGGGTTTTTGGTGTGCTGAACCTGAGGAGAAAAAACGTCCCCATGCCTGAGCCGCCTATATACTTCCTGGCGAAATCCTCGTCAAAAACGATCTCTCTTGACGCTCGTGCCGTCAGGTCGACTACGGCTATCCTTCCGTGATATCCGTTCATTCTTTCAACTCCCTTTTTCTAGCCGCTTTCGACGATGCCAAGGAAAAGCAGCGTCGAACCCGGCGGTATCAGTTCACCATCTTTTAAAGCCCTGGGCCCGCTTCTTTCATCAAAGAGGCAGACAAGACCCTCCCCCGGGGGAACCGCAGTACCTCCTGCCTTACGCAGCAGCTCCCCCGCAAGGCTCTCAAGGGGGAGACTGACGGCAGAAGGGACGAACTTTTCGTCAACACCGGCTGCGTCCCTCCAGGGCCCGAAGAATTTGAGCAGGACCCCCGGTTCCCGGGTCAATCCGAGGGTTCCTTCCGGGAGTGCAGGATATAGTCCAGAAGGTCGGCCCTGCTGATGCTGCCGGCAAAGATCCCGTTACTGACGACGGGGGCCCTCTTGAGGTTCTTTGTTATCAGGACCATTGCAACATGCAGATCTGTATCATTCTCCTCGAAGACAATGACATCCTTCTTCATGTACTTTTCGACAGTATCCAGGCTGACCCTCTGGAGACGTTTGCGGAACTGGCCGTAATCGGGGAGAAATGAGGAGTCGTTCAGAAGGTCGAAATAACCTGGAAGGGCTGCTTTTACTATGTCTTTCTCGCTCAGGAAGCCTAAGACGCGCCCCTCTTCGTCGACGACGGTAACGCCCGAGATCCGGTGAGCAGCAAGCACTTCCACCGCCTCCGCGACAGTAGTATCTGGAGAAACGGCTGTAAGGTCCCGATCCATCAGGTCAGCTACAAGCATCCGGACACCTCCCCTGCATGCTCTTTATCAAGTATCCTCTCTTGAAGCCTCAAGGTAAAGCGGTCAATGGGGCTACCAGCCCCACCTTGCCATCACATAAAGGCTTGCCACCGAGAGGGATATCAGCACCGCCTTGATACCAGTTTTCATGAAATCCCTGAATGCGATCCTGCTTCCGCTCTTTTCCGCCATGTCGGCCACGATGACATTGGCTGCAGAACCGAGGAATGACCCGTTGCCTCCGAGGCAGGCGCCAAGAGCCAGAGCCCAGTATAGAGGTTCCGCCTGGACGCCGAGGGAGATGGAAATATCCCTTGCCACAAAAACAAAGGTCGCGGAGAAAGCCACGTTGTTGACAAACGAACAGACAAGACCGGAAAACCAGAGGATGGCAAGAAGCGCCATTACCGGATGCCCCTTCAGCAGGGATGTGAAGCCTGCTGACACCAGCGAAATGACCCCCGTCTCTTTCAACGCCCCGACGATCACGAAAAGTGTCGCGAAAAAGACTATGGTAGGCCATTCTATATCCTTGTGGATCACCTCATCTCCGTTGACGGGAACGACTGCCAGCAAAAGCGCTGCTCCAAGAAGAGCCACAACGGATGCAGGGAGGTGAAGCATATGGTGGACCCCGAACCCGACAAGAACAAAAGCCATGGCAACAGATGAACGGATCATCAGGGAACGGTCGCGTATCAGTTTGCTCTCGTCGACCTGCGCGATCCTTTCCGATGAAGAGGATGACGAGGTCAGATCGTCCCGGTAATGGAAGAGGAGCCAGCCCGAAACTGCCGCGAGGACAAGTAGCGCGGCAGGTGTCAGGTTCAGGATGAAATCCATGAAGGAAAAGCCGGCGAAGGATCCTATTATTATGTTGGGAGGATCACCTACGAGGGTCGCAGTGCCGCCGATATTCGATGCAAAAGCCTCACCGATCAGGAAGGGAACCGGGTTGACGTCGATCAGGTCTACAAGAGATATCACCACGGGACTGATAAGGAGAACGGTCGTTACATTGTCAAGGAAGGCCGAAAGAATGGCAGTAACAGCGAGGACAGCCAGGAATGTCAGGCGGATGTTGCCCCCCGTAAGCTTGACGGTCTTTACGGCAATGTACTGAAAGATCCCCGTTCGGGACAGAATGCCCACGATGACCATCATTCCCATAAGAAGGCCGATCGTGTTGAAGTCGATATAACCCACTGCCTTTTCGGCCGGGATGATATTGAAGGCCATGAGCAGGCTCGCGCCGAGGAGCGTCGCTACGCTCCTCCTCATCTTTCCCGTGGCTATGAGGGCTATCGTCGCGATGAAGACAGCAAGTGCGGCAACGGCAGAAAACGACATCAGAAGCTTCCTCTCTTAAAAATCAACTCAACACCCGAAGGTTGCGGAAAATGAAACAAGCCCCTGGCAGGTGGCCAGTCTGGTCTTTTGGCACTTATAAGGCGTGTGAAAATGGCCCCGCCAGTATACTTTTCATACATATACCTGTAAACAGCCCTTCTTTGACAGAATTTCAAAAAGTAACTAGTATTGCCTGTAACGTGGTAAAACGATCCAAAGGAGGTATTGACATGCACAATGATACACCGCGGACAAGATTTTTTCGCATTGCTGCCATAGCACTTGCGGCTCTTCTGCTGATGTCTCCTCTTCCTTATGCAGGCGCTCCGGCTTCCCAGGCTTCGGAGAAGGTGACAGTGGGTTCCAAGATCGACACGGAGGGAGCGCTTCTTGGACAGATGATCGTTCTGCTCCTCAAGGAGAACGGATTCAGGGTTTCTGACAAAACAGGTCTAGGAGCGACAAATGTCGTAAGGCAGGCCATTTTCGCCGGAGAGATCGACATATACCCGGAATACACCGGCAACGGGTACTACTTCTTCGGGGAAAAGGATGCCGATGTCTGGAAGGACTCCCAAAAGGCCTTTGAAAGAGTCTCATCTCTCGACCTCGAGAAGAACGGGATCGTATGGCTTAAACCGGCTCCGGCAAACAACACCTGGGCGATAGCGCTGCGGAAGGATCTTGCCGAAAGCGAGAACATCAGGACCCTGGAGGATCTTGCCGCCTTCGTCAACCGGGGGGGCAGGATTCGGATCGCCTGCTCCGAAGAGTTTGCGACACGCCCCGACGCGCTTCCGGCATTCGAGGCCGCATACAAATTCAGGCTGGCCAAGGATGACCTTCTTATACTCTCCGGAGGGAATACGGCCCAGACGGAGCAGGCTGCGTCCCTGGGACGAGACGGTGTCAATGCGGCGATGGCCTACGGGACCGACGGAGGGATTGCAGCACTCGACCTGGTGGTTCTTGAGGATTCGCTGGGAGTACAGCCAGTCTACGAACCGGCTCCGATAATCCGCAAGGAAACCCTGGAAAAGAGCCCAGCCATTGCCGGAATACTTGACCCGGTATTCGAGGGGCTTGATCTTCTTACCCTTCAGGGACTCAATGCGAAAATCGCGGTCGAGGGACAGGACCCCTCCAAAGTTGCGGGAGAGTACCTGAGGTCAAAGGGGTTCATTAAGTAGGCAGGCCCCGGAAATGATCTTCGGAAGGGGAGGCTGGCGGCTTTTGGGCAACGGCACGGACAGAGTGGCTGCATCGGGCTCGCTTATTGTCCTTTTGTCCCTGGCCATTCTCCCCTTCCTTGTGATCAGGGAGACCCGGATATCTCCACCCGCAGGTCTTTCGGCCCTCGAGTCCACCGGTATTCCCGGGATCCTGATAATTGCAGGACTGGCCGTTGTTTCGCTCTATTCATCGACGCTAAAATCCTTACGGCGGCGAACGATAACATCAGCTTCTCTCTCCCGCATCCTCGTGATCTTCATACTCTGGAAGGCCGGATCTGCCGCATCGGGACTGCATGTACCGGAGATGCCCTTCGCAAGGTTTTCGCCCGGGTCAGGCGCATGGCTCTCTCTTTTCGGCTCCTATATGATCATGTCCTCCTGCAGGAACGCTGCCAGAGAGGAACCATTCTTCAGGATATTCTGCCTTGCATTCTATGGGGCCCTGGCGATGCTCTTCATCTCCGGCAGTCTTGACGGGCTCTCCTTCATGGTCGAATACTTCAACCGCAGCTCCCGCTTCCGTCAGGAGATGCTCAGACACATCACCCTGGCCTTTTCAGCCGTGACCATAGGCCTCATCCTGGGTTTCCCCCTGGGGCTTGCCGCTTTCCGGAAGAAACGCCTCCGCTCTGTCATTCTCTACTCCGCGAATACCCTTCAGACCATCCCCAGCCTTGCCCTTTTCGGCCTTCTCATTGCCCCTCTGGCCTGGGCCGCACGGGTTTTCCCTCCTCTTGCTGCACTGGGAATAGGCGGCATAGGTTGGGCTCCGGCCCTGATCGCGCTAGTCCTCTATTCTCTTCTTCCGGTCATCAGGAACACCGTTTCGGCATTCTCCGTGATCGAACCCAGCGTCATAGACTCCGGGCTGGGAATGGGGATGAGCCGGAAACAGCTTTTCATGAAGGTAGAACTCCCTATCGCAATACCGGTCATCATGGCGGGCATTCGCATCTCCGGGGTTCAGGCCGTGGGAAACACGGCTGTCGCCGCACTTATCGGAGCCGGCGGATTCGGACAGTTCATCTTCCAGGGCCTTGGCGAGGCCGCTCCTGACCTGATCCTCCTGGGAGCTCTCCCGACGGTGCTGCTCGCCCTTGCCGTCGACGGGATCCTAAAAAGGGCTGCGTCTGCCCTTGAACCGGGAGGCCAGAGGTGAGTTCCTCGAAAAGGTCCTCCAGGTATCTGATCCCAATGCTCATGATCCTCTCCTACGCGGCCCTTCTGGCCGCAGAACCTCTCTGGGAAGCGTTCCTCAGGGCGGCATTCCCTGCACAGGGATCGGTTATCTACCAGCGGGCAGGCATGCTGAGGCTCGCCGGTGAGCACATGGCTCTTGTGGGTCTTTCTTCTGCACTTTCGATCCTTATCGGGGTCGCAGGCGGGATCCTTGTCACAAGGAAAGGCGGAAGGGAGTTCATGCCCGTCGTGGACGACATCACATCCATCGGGCAGACGTTCCCGCCGGTGGCAGTACTGGCACTGGCGGTACCCGCCCTCGGGTTCGGATTCCGCCCCGCTCTTTTCGCACTCTTCATATACGGACTTATGCCGATCCTGCAGAACACCGTGACAGGGCTCCGATCGGTTCGCTCCGAGATTCTGGACGCAGCGGCAGGAATGGGGATGCGCCCCGCCCAGTCGCTTTTCCGCGTTGAACTCCCTCTTGCACTGCCTGTAATCATGGGCGGGATCCGTACCTCAGCGGTCATTTCCGTAGGAACGGCAACGATCGGGGCAACGATTGGAGCTGGCGGGCTGGGGGCACCGATCATCTCGGGCCTGATATCCAGGAATCCGGCACTGGTGCTCCAGGGAGCGCTCTCGGCGGCGCTTCTTGCCGTAGTGGTAGACAACGTGCTTGCCGGCGTTGAGCTGTTCCTTTCGGATGATCAGTGAGGGCTTATAATGGCTGAAGAACCAAACAGACCAGGGGAGGGATAACGATGATCCCGGATACTGAAAGACAGCATAACCTTGCGGTTCTAATTGATGCAGACAACACCTCTCCTTCGATAATCGAGAGCCTTTTCGCCGAGATAGCCAAATACGGCATAACAAGCGTCAAAAGGATCTACGGCGACTGGACCTCGCCCTACCTGAAAGGATGGAAGGAGGTACTTCTCTCCTACGCGATCCACCCTATCCAGCAGTTCCACTACACCGTGGGGAAGAACGCCACAGACAGCGCCATGATAATCGACGCAATGGACCTGCTCTACTCTAACCGCTTCGACGGTTTCTGCATCGTTTCCAGCGACAGCGACTTCACTCGCCTGGCAACAAGGATCCGGGAGGGCGGAGTGACCGTATACGGCTTCGGCAAGAAGGGTACTCCCAACGCATTCGTTAGCGCCTGCGACAAGTTCATCTACACTGAGATCCTCGGCAAGGAGGAAGAGGAGGAGGAATCAGGGCAGCACACGGGGGAAGAGCAGACGGCAAAAAAACCGCAGGGGCCCAAGCTCCTGAGGGGAGATACCAAGCTGGCCAATCTTCTCCGCAACAGCGTGGATGCTGTTGCGGACGAGGAGGGGTGGGCCGCTCTGGGCAATGTCGGGCAGCACATCTCCAACCAGTCCCCCTCCTTCGACTCGCGTAACTACGGGTTCAGGAAGCTCAGCTCCCTGGTAAAGGCGACAGGTCTTTTCGAAGTGGAGGCAAGGGCCGTCGACAATGAATCGGGGAACAAGGCCATATTCATCCGGCACAAGCAGCGAAAGGCCGGAAAAACCGAACCAAAGTCATGAAGAATAGCGTCATCTAGATGTTCTGAAGGGGCGGAAGGGCTACAAATCTCGACCTGGGCTCAACTCTTCCATCGGCTTTTTCCGCCTTGCCCTTCAAAAACCATTCCATCCAGTAAGCGGCCTCTCCTGCATCGTCAAATTCGAAGGAAAACCCTGAGCGCCCCTTGTCCCTGACCTTGAAGTCGAGAAAATCAGGGCTTTCGGGAGATACTGAGACGGAGATGATATCCTCCGGTCCGTAAAGCCTCAGGGGATCACCGGTGGTCTCGCGGAATGCCGATGTCATGTTCTTTTCATCTACCATAAGGATACCGCCGGCCTCGTCAAGGAGAAATCCCTCGGTCGGGGCAAATCCTTCGTACAGATAAAAACCTTCACCAGGCCAGGGTTCGGTCTCTTTCAGGGGGGGTGAGATCGACCTTCCATTGTCAGGATCGATCAGGAACCAGTCCTTGTTGCTGGCTGGCATCTCCTCTCCCAGAAACTGAACCCGTCCTGTGCCTCTTTTTACAATTGAGAAACCCCGGGGGGTGAAATTTTCGATCTTCAGGGAGTAGATGGTTTTCCCCCTCTCCACGAAGATCCTTGTCTGGTTCCTCGATGTATCCGAGAGGACAACACCGTCAGTGGGGAGATCTATGACCCTGTCGGGGTGGAAATCGGCAATCTCAAGGTGGGTCCCCCTTCGGAAGAATACCCCGGTAAACCGGTCTGGATCGCTCTTAAGGACCCTCGCCATGTTCACGAAACGGGTCATGGAAAACCCTCCGTATACCCCAAGCCGTTCCCTTATGTATCGGTCTGCTTTTTTCCTGTTCCTCTTGTAGTCGATAAAAGCCCACAGCACAAAAGCCGCGATCAGGAGGGCTGAAAATGCGAAAAAACGGAACAGGCTTGCCATGGTATTTTCACTCCTTTTATGAAAAACGGGCACACCGCCTGCGGCGGGATGCCCGCTCCGGAAAACTCCAGACTGGTGTTATCCTACTTCATCTTTTCGAGAACATTCTTGTAGCCGTCTGCTCCGTAATCAAGACACTTCTTGACCCTGCTTATCGTCGCTGTGCTTGCACCTGTCTGCTGCGCAATTACGGGATAGGTTTCCCCGACATTGAGCCTTCTCGCCACCTCGAGTCTCTGTGCAAGGGCCCGGATCTCGCCTATCGTTGCAACATCCTCCAGGAAGTCGTAGACCTCTTCGCTGGATTTTAGCGTAAGGATGGCTTTGGCAAGCTGTTCCGTCAGTTCGTCTTTCCATTTTTCGGACATATTAGTCGCCTCCTCTCGGGTCCATTATTAACGCTGATCCTGCCAATATCCCGGAAGAGGTCACCGGGAAGAGCGCAAATCAG
>VMEE01000058.1 GCA_009910795.1 Dehalobacter sp. CP
ATTGGCGTAATAACTGTTCTCGAACCAAATAAGCTTGTTGCAGCGAGAAAAGACAGTCCCCTGATCGTCGGCCTCGGCAATGAGGAAAACTACATAGCCTCGGATATTCCGGCAATACTGCCTTATACCAGAAAGATCAACTTGATTGAGGATGGAGAAGTAGTTGTTCTTACCGATGAGCAGGTGCTTATTTTGGATAAGGATGATGTTCCCGTTATCCGCCCGGTTTTTAATGTTGAATGGGATGCCGAAGAGGCGGAAAAGGGCGGGTATGAACACTTTATGCAAAAGGAGATCATGGAACAGCCCGAGGTTTTCCGAAAAACGCTTACCGGCAGGATCAGAGATGACCGGGTATGTTTGCGAGAATTGAATTTTACAAAAGAACAGGTCGATCAATGGAAGAAAATATTTATAGTTGCCTGTGGAACTGCCTATCATTCAGGATTGATAGGAAAACCACTGATTGAAGAATTTTTAAAAGTACCAGCAGAAGTTGACGTGGCCTCAGAATTTAGATACCGTGAGCCATTAGTAGATGAGCATACGCTGGCTATTTTTATAAGTCAGTCGGGAGAAACAGCAGATACTTTAGCGGCAATGCGCGAAGCCAAAAAGAGAGGGGCAGCCGTGCTGGCAATTACTAATGTAGTTGGCAGTTCAATTGCCCGGGAAGCTGATTATACCATTTATCTTTGGGCAGGACCTGAAATTGCCGTTGCTTCCACTAAAGCCTATACAACAATGCTTATTGCTCAGTATCTTCTGGCTGTATACCTGGCTCAGGTAAAAAATACTATAACCGCAAGCCGTGCCAGTGCTATTTTGCTGGCACTCCAGGAATTGCCAGGTAAAACGCAACAAATTTTAGACCGCAGAGAGCTTTATTTGAAGCTTGCCTGTGAGATCAAAGACTGTAATAGCCTTTTCTTTATCGGCCGAGGCTATGATTATAATGTTGCTCAGGAAAGTGCGCTGAAATTAAAGGAGATATCATATATACACGCAGAAGCCTACGCTGCAGGTGAATTGAAACATGGCACACTAGCGCTTGTAACATCCGAAACCCCGGTAATAGCCATTGCTCTGCAAAAGAAGACCTATGAAAAGACAATGAGTAATGTCAAGGAGGTCGTTGCCAGAGATGCACACGTAATAGGGGTTACTTTTGAAGGTAATGAGAATATTTTAAAAACGGTTAATTCTGCCGTCTATATACCGATTATTGAAGATATTGTCAGTCCTGTGCTGGCAATAGTTCCGCTGCAGCTTCTTGCTTATTATACGGCAGTTGTGCGTGGCTGCAATGTGGATCAACCGAGAAATCTTGCTAAATCCGTAACAGTTGAATGATAATTTCGATATATCAAATAAAAGCCGGAATGGCAAATAGCCATCCCGGCTTTTATTATAGGATAAATCTAGAATAAGCGCGCCTTTTCATACAAATTTTCAATATCTTTCTTGCGAGTGATTTTTGATAATATTAACGCAATCAATATTATCCCGGGAATATTTACCGCAAGCCTAGTTAAAGTGAAAGGGGCTCCCAGTGAAGATAATTCAAAGAGAAGCATCGGGATTTTCGTTGAAGACCAGGCACCAATGAAGATCAAGACATTTAACAGACTCACCCCTTTTTTCATAAAAACACCGGCAACAGGAAATGCCCCATACAAAGGACCTGCCGCTGCAGAGCCCAGGAAAAAAGCCAGGGCTATCCCCTTTAGTCCTGAATCATCGCCCATTAGACGCATCATTACTTCTCTTGAGATCCAGGAATCTAAAAGACCGAGCAAGATAAATATCGGCGGAATGATCAGGGCCATTTCCCGAAAACTTGATATAGCCAGTTGGGCAGCACGCATCCCGATTTTTTGATCAAAAAAAATAATAAGCGTCAATATAAACACAGAGACTACAGAAAAACGATACCTCATAAATATTTTCATATGGCGCCTACCACCTTTCCGACTATCCAGGCGACAAAAAAGCAGAAAAGAAGAGACAAGGAATTACGCGCTAAAGAAAGCCGAAACCCAAAATAACGGATCTCAACAGGTAAGGTAATTATACCAACCATCATCAGTGATGAAACAAACGCTGCCACCTGCATATAACCAGCCCCGTTAGCGAGAAGCATTGCAGCTGTGGGAAAAGCTATAAAGCCGGGAATAAGTGTTATAGAACCTACAAAGAGCGAAAGCAGTATACCCTTTATACCTGAACCGTCACCAATCAATGATGATATCGTTTCTGCATCAAAAAATGAAAGCATGATACCCACCATGATCACTATGCTCAATAATTGAGGCAGGATGTTTTCGAAAGATTTCCAAGCCTTCATCAGGGCTTGTGTTGTTTTAGCAGGATCTTTAATAAATGATAAAGTCAATAAAACAATTGTTATAAAATATAGTAGCAAATCGATGAACATTATTTTATTTTCGCCTCTCTTTCAGATTTAGACTAATCCGGTCAGCTGATAGAAGAGCATGCAAATATAAGCTACTGAAGTGTTTATTAATAATAAAATAAAAAGATCATAATATGATTCCCGATGTGTTAAACCGCTGATCATCAGAATCGTCACCATCGAGCCTGCGTGCGGGACACTATCCGGACCAGCCGAGGCGATGCAGATTATCCGGTGTAAAACATCAGCTGGTATGCCCGCGGTTTGAGCCATTTGGAGCCATGCTTTACCGAAGGTATCCAGAGCTAATGTGATCCCTGCCGAGGCACCGCCCGAAAAGGCAACCATTATATCTGTAGTGACAATAGCTGAAAGCAGAGGGCTGTTGCCTAGGGTAAAGCTTAACAATGAAGTTTTTACAGATTGGAAAGCGGGCATGTTGGTTACAACACTGCCGAAGGCATACCCGGAAGCTATATTCAATGCCGCAGTGATAGATGCTAGCGTACCGCTGTTAAGCGGCTTTAGTAAACCAGTGTGCTTAAGCTGGCGTATACCAATAAAAGCTGTGCAGATTATTCCGGAACTCAAGGCAAGAAGCAGAGACCAGATAGAACGCACTTTTTCAACTGAAGAGTTGATCATGCCAAGATGAAAACCCTGTATAGCAAGAAGACTATTCTCATCCCAATGGTAAGCCCAGGACCAGTCAAAAGGGTTGCTCAGATAAAGGTTTACCAGTAAAACCAATGCGATGGGGACAAGGGACAAGGAGCAGTGGGGCAGATGCTCGTTATGTTGTGGGGCTGGTTCGTTAAGATGTCCTTCTCCGTAATATTCTCCAATGAAGTTTAGCTTTTTGAAACGATACTGGATCCATGACCAGCCGAAAATAAAATAGATCAAAGCCCCGAAAAGGCCAATAGTCGGTGCGGCCCAAGTGGTTGTACCAAGATAAGCTGTGGGTAGAATATTTTGGATTTGCGGCGATCCAGGCAGAGCGGCCATAGCAAAAGTAAAGGAACCTACCCAAATCGTTGCGGGTAGAAGCCGTTTGGGTACACCAGCTTCGCGAAATAAAACAGCGGCGAAAGGATACATGACAAAAAAAACAACGAATACGCTCAGCCCTCCATAACTAAGGATACCACAGCCGATGATCGCGGCAAGAACCGCGTTTTTTTTGCCGGCGAAACGAATGATCGCGGAGGCTATGGAAGCGGCTAGAGCAGTTTCTTCCATCATTTTCGCAAATACTGCTCCTAAGAGAAAAACTGGAAAATAAACCTTAAGATATTCAGCAGCTTTAGCCATATATAATTCGCTGTAAACTGGCAATAGTCCGTATCCGCTGCCCAAAGCGGCAATCAGCGCGGCTATAGGAGCAAAAAGGATTATAGAATAACCCTTATAAGCCATATACATAAATATGATGACGGCGAGAATAATCAAAAGAGTTCCCACTTTTTGCACCTCCGGCATTTGTTGAATTAAATAATAAACTCCGGCGATGCCGGAGTCAAGTATTCGCGATGGGTTTGGCAGGGTGCCTGTCAAGAGCTTTTAAGATACCGTACAAAATAGCCTGCGGACGTGGAGGGCACCCGGGAATATAAATATCTATTGGCAAGAGCGATCCGATTCCTTTATGAACTGCATAACAATCTCTGAAAATACCTCCGCTGCAAGCACAGGCACCGACAGCAACAACAAGTTTTGGGTCAGGAGTTGCTTCGTATGTGCGCAGAAGGGCAGAAGTCATGTTATGTGTAACCGGCCCGGTGACCAGCAGCATATCAGCATGTCTGGGAGAGGCGACAAAATGTATCCCAAATCGCTCTATGTCATTGAAAGGATTATTTAAACCATTTATTTCATAATCACAACCATTACAAGATCCGGCATCTATTTCCCGGATTTGCAGGCTGCGCCCGAAAAGTTCATGCGAAGTCCTGCTTATTTTTTCAGCCAGCTCTCGTTCACCTCTCAGGGCAAGCGGGTTTTTTTCTGCCAATTCGAACTCTTCAGTTATGTGAATGGCAAAAGCAGGGCAGACTTCTGCACAAGTATAGCAGAAGATACATTTGTCCAAATGGATTCGCGGGTAATTCTTCGAGTTAAAAACGATTGCTTCGACAGGACAAGAAGCAACGCATTTTCCGCAACTAACACAGGAATTCAAAGATATAGAAGGTCTCCCATGTATGTTAGCGGTATTCAGGGGTTGGTCGGGATATTTCAAGGTAAGACGAGGATACTGGATAAACTTTTTAAAAATCTTAAACATTTTGTCCTCCAAATTATAAATCGTTTCCAGCATAAGAAAGGTTGAAACTTTTATTGATAAGCGGAAAATCCGGTACTATGTTTCCTTTAACTGCCACACATAATGCGGGCCAGTTACAGAATGAGGGAGTTCTGATTTTATAGCGAAAGATTTCATTGCTTTCCCCGATCATCAGCCAATGCATATTTTCACCTCGGGGTGATTCACAGTAACCCATGGCATAAGTGAATGGTTCAATCAAGCCGATCTCTGCAAAATGTTGACCAGCAGGCATTATTTCCATGACTTGAAGAATGAGTTCGATAGAACTGAAGCATTCTTCGATCTTGACATTCATTCGGCAATTAACATCACCATTGCGATGACGGGGAATCTTAAATTCGAGCTGATCATAATTTGAATAGGGAAGATTTTTACGTAAATCAAATGTTTGTCCGGAGGCTCTTCCCGGTGGTCCAACCGCATTGAAGTCTTTTGCGGCTGTTGAGCTGAGAATGCCAGTATTTTCGATACGATCAATGAACAGTGGATTTGTTTTGATTATCCGGACAGTTTCGGCAAGTTCTTTTTTTGTTTTGGTCAAGTATTCTAATATACAGCTTTTCTTATCTTTAAGAAAATCATCGCGGATCCCACCGGGTTTGTTAATATTTCGCAAGAAACGATTATGGGCGAGTTCTTCAGCCAGCAAGTAACACCAACCGCGCATCATTCTGAACTGATATGCGGCGAAACTATAAGCGACATCGATACAGATCCCGGCTAAATCTCCAAGGTGGCTTGTCAATCTTTCAAGTTCAGCGAATACTACCCGCGTATAAGCGGCTCTTTCAGGGGCTTTGATCCCGGCAGCTCTTTCGACCGCGAGGCAGTATGCAAATGAATTTGCAAAGGATTCATCTCCGGAAATCCGCTCAGCCAGGAAAAGAGCTCGAGTAATCGACATTTTTTCCGCAAGCTTTTCAATACCCTTATGAACGAAGTATAAGCGAGCTTCAAGATTGATTATCGGTTCTCCGGCAACACTAAAACGAAAATGGCCCGGCTCGATGATCCCCGCATGAACGGGTCCAACGGGTATTTCGTAAACACCCTCCCCGCGCACGCGTATGAAATCTTCTGAGGATAGTTGATCCGCTGAATTTGACAAATGAAATGTTTTGACCGCAGAATCCTTGCGTAAAGGGTAGAAATGTGGATTTTGCCTGTCATGGAATATCATTGAGCGCTTATCAGGATGACCGTTAGGCTCCAGGCCGAAGAGATCGCGGATCTCTCTTTCGTACAAGTGAGCGGCATGGATCTCAGGAGTGATCGATGGGAAAGAAGCTTGTTCAGGAGATAGCAAAGTTTTTAAGATCACGAGCATTTTTTGTTTGCGCAGAGCGAATGCATAATATATTGCATAGCTGCCATTGATCGACCGTTCATCATTTGCATACATGGAAACTAGTGCAGCATTATATTTTTGGAGAATATAATGACAAAAAGGTTTGATCTGTGCAGCAGAAATATCAATATAAAGTTCTGTATCATGAAGAGGACGATAGGTGTTATACATATCGGGAAAAGCGATCTTAAAATCATCGATTATATGCTGCATATAATTAGTAACCTCCTCCACTTATAGTAAGCACAGCGGCATTAATAAGTTTCACTATTTGTTCCGGGAGGAAAAGACCGCTTATCGATACAACAGCAATTAAAACAATGAGCACTGCATCTCCTGCTCTATTCTTGTAAAAGGATACCGGCAGATTTTTTGGCGAACCAAAAAAAATTCTAAAAAGTGTGTACGCTATACTGGAGAAGACGAAAGCCAGCAGAAATATAAAGAGCATGCCAATATTTTGATGCCCTGCAGAGAAGATGGCAATGGTAACAGCGAGCTCGCTGAAAAATATACTAAAAGGAGGCAGGCCGGATATTGCCATAGCACCAAGGAAAAAAACCCCGCCTGTTAAGGGCATTATTTTCAGCAAACCACGCACATGGTTAATATCTTTAGATTTAAATCGCTGAAAAATATTTCCGGATGCAAGAAAGAGCAACGCTTTAGTCATTGAATGATTGAACATGTGCAGGAATGCAGCAAATAAAGATACCGGAGTGAAAATTCCTAAGGCCAGGGAGATAATGCCTATATGTTCGATGCTGGAATATGCAAGCAGACGCTTGTAGTCTTTCTGAGCCAAAATAAATATTGCGGCAGCACTCAGAGAGAGCAGACCAAGAAAGATCATCAGTCTTCCTGTAAATAGAGAATCATGCAGACTCTTATCAATGACGGAGAGGAAACGGATTATACCGTACATGGCATTGTTGAGCAAAACCCCTGAAAGCAGTGCACTTATTGGCGAAGGAGCTTCACTGTGTGCATCCGGCAGCCAGGTGTGCATAGGGACCAGACCTGCTTTTGTCCCAAAGCCAACAAGAATAAAAATAAAAGCTATTTTTAAAATACCTTGATGTAATCGTTCAGAGTTCTCTAATAAAAAAGTCCAGTTTAAAGAAGGAGCAATGTTCTGTGCCGATTGCAATGAAGAAAAATATAAAAGTATTATTCCTAAAAAAGCTAAAGCTATACCGACAGAACAAATAATAATATATTTCCAAGCTGCTTCAAGTGAACGCTTATTGTTTGCAAAGCCAACGAGAAAAACCGAAGCAAGCGTTGTTGCTTCAAGCGCGATCCACATCAGGCCAAAATTCTGAGTTGTAGTGACCATGATCATAGTAAAGATAAAAATAGCTTTTAGTGCATAAAACAGGCGTACACGGGGGAAACTATCAGTCCCCTTATATTCATATCCAATGTAACCGATTGAATAGACAGCAACTAGCAATCCGATGATCACGGTTATGTCGAGCACTAATATGCTTAAAGCATCGATATAAAAGAAACCGTTAAGCCAAGGGTAGGTCAATGGGCCGTTGATATGAACTTGGAAGGTAATATAAGCCGCAATGGTGAGCAGTAAAGCTGATCCGAGGACATTCAGCACAAATAAGCTCCTCTTTGAAGGAAGCATAAAATAACCTAGCGATTCGATCAACGGTACAATAATTAACAATAAACCCATCTTAACCCCTCAAGTTTCTCAGCCGATTAATATCTATCGAGTCGAAGCGTTCGTTTATTCTAAAAACAAGAACACCCATGATCATAACCGCTGTCAGCAAATCTATCAAAATACCCAAATCAACTATGACTGGCATTCCATGAGCCGAAAGGATCGCCGTAGTAAACATACCGTTTTCTAGTACTAGAAAACCAACGATTTGTCCGATCGCTTTTTTGCGTGCGATCATAAAAAACATTCCTATCAGGACGACAGATATGGAATTGACTAGATAGAATCTTGTGTGACCATCAATAAGTCCTTCAAGTGAGTTAAGCGAGAAGTAGGTCAAAATTATTATAAAAATACATATTATTATCGAGCTTGGAATATTTATAAAAAAATCTTTTTCGACTTTATAGGCGGTTTTAGCATAAATATTTTTCAACAAATTCGGGATATAGATAACTTTGAGCATGAAAATTACTATAGAAAGCAATAAGATATCAAAATGTCCGTCAGCAAACAAGCTATTAATACCTATACTAAAGGTGGCTAAGAAGAGTAAAAATGATTGCAGGCAAAAAACTCTGATATAGGAGTTGATTCTTTTCGCTGCAGTCAAAGCAATCGCAGAAGCAAGAATAAGCACAGAGAGTGAATCTAGAAAAGCGACCATGGTTACCTCCCGATGACAAAATATTGCATAAAACCGATAAACGCCAGAGCAAAAGAGATAGCAGCAAGATTAGGTACACTGAAGAAACGAAGCTTAACAGTGAGAATCTCGATAAAGGCAACGATAATGGATATAAATAATACTTTTAAAAGATATACAAGCAATCCCGCCAAAAATACCAGCGGCCATGAAAGACCTGAGATGGAAGGGTTTAAAGGTAAAAATAGATTTACGAGAAGGGTAATAAAAATCAACTGTTTTATTGCCGAGGACATTTCCATAAGTGCTAAATATTTGCCTGAGTACTCAAGCAGCATCGCCTCGTGGACCATGGTCAATTCAAGGTGTGTTGACGGGTCATCGACAGGTATCCTGGAGGTTTCTGCGATCAGAATTATCAAAACTGATGCAAATATCAATAATACGTGGGGGTTATAAATCAACGGACCATCCGAAATATTTTTAAGCATAACATCAGAAACAGAGGTTGAGCCGCTGATCAAGCCAAGCGTGAAAAGCACAATTATCAGTGCCGGTTCCATCAGCGAGCTTATCAGAACTTCCCTGCTACTTCCCATGCCACCGAAAGTACTTCCTGTATCCAAAGCAGCCAAAGTCATAAAGAATCTGCCGACAGCGAGAATATAGACAGCAAGGATCATATCACCCTGAAAAGAGATGCTGTTCAAGGATCCTGTTAAGGGAAAAAACATCGCTGCCAAAGTGGATGTGGCAAAAGAGATATAAGGAGTGGCGCAGTGGATCCAGGAAGCGGTTTCGGATACGACCACGTCTTTTTTTAACAATTTCAGCAGATCATAGTACATTTGAAGCAGGGGCGGTCCTTTGCGCTTCTGAGAAAAAGCCTTGATTTTTCCAATTACTCCGTTAACGGCAGGAGCTATAAGTATTATTAAAATAAGCTGGATGATGATATACAAGATTTGATTCATGCTGATTCTCCCTATTAGCATTAATAAATCAAATTATAGACAAGAAAAAGTATCAGAGCTATAAATATATAAACCAGGTAGATATGGACGCTCCCGGTCTGGATGTAGAAGCGTGTTTTTCGAGCGAGACGAGTAAACCTCTTGACCAAAGGCATATAAAAGTATTTTTCAATAACCGGTTCAGTGGATACCGTATAATCTAAATCAAGCGGATAATAATCAGAAGGACCTTTGACCATGGAAAGTTTTCTTGTCGGGCGGTAAAGCAAACGAAAGACTATGCGGAAAGGCTTGGAAAAACCGGTAGCCGTATACTGTGTACGTGGAGAAAGCGCACCAAAACCGCAATCCCAGGTTTTATACAGACGTTTTATGCTGCTGCGGCTTAGAAACCTGATCAAAATATAGAAAAAAATCAGAATTGATATAAGAGAACAAAGAACTGCCAATAGGGATATTGAAGTATTATTGGTGTGTATAGGAGCAAAGTCTTGAAAAACAAATGAATATATTTGTTTTTCAAGAGGGAAATTAAAATGGTCAACAATCACTGAATTTAATAGCAGTGTAACAGATTGAGGAAAAATACCGATCCCCAGACAAAGGAACGCCGGAATTCCGAGGCCCAAAAGCATAGATTTTGAAACTTCACTTGCCTTTGCCGCATGTGGACTTCGCGATTGGCCCAAAAAAGCAATACCAATAAATTTAACAAAACAGGCCAAGGCCATAGCTCCGGCCATGGCAAGAGCAGCTACCGATAATATCGATAAAATAGTTACTTCTTTTGTTGAAAAAGAAAAAAGCTGGAAAACAGATTGATACGTTAACCATTCGCTGACAAAACCGTTAAAGGGGGGTAAAGCAGAAATGGACAAGGAAGCCAAAAGCACAAAAAGACCGGTGTAAGGCATCCTTTTCATTAACCCACCAAGTTCCTCCAAGTCTTTTGTCCCAGTGGAATAATGAAGCGCTCCGGCTCCCATGAACAGGGCGCCTTTAAATATTGTGTGGTTGAGGGTGTGGAATAAAGCGGAAGCTAATGCCAAGGCTGCAACAGGCATGTGGTTTGTCGCATAAGCGATGTACGATGTCCCTATACCAATAAGGATGATGCCTATATTTTCAATACTATGGTAAGCTAAAAGCCTTTTATAATTGTGTTCCATCAGAGCGTAAGCGACACCAAGCAATGATGAGATGATCCCAAGAATAAGGATCAAAGTTCCCCACCATGTATCATTGATCCCTAGGATATAAAGAGTGAAACGAATAAATCCGTAGATTGCAGTTTTGATCATGATCCCCGACATAAGAGAGGAAACATTACTGTGTGCAGCGGGATGCGCTCTCGGTAGCCAGATATGCAGCGGGATAATTCCTGCTTTCACTCCGAAACCAATCAAGAAACTGATAAAAATTAAATTTCTTATTTTAGGGGTAAGTGTATTTTCAATCGGGAGCATTTCAAGAGATCCGGTTGAGGTGTAAAGTAGCATGATGCCGATCATTAAAAATGCTGTCCCCAAATGGGTCATAATTATATATAGAAGCCCTGCCTTGCTATTTTCAGTTTTTTCCGTGTCAAAAACAACCAAAGCATAAGAAATGAGCGACATTATTTCCCAACAAAACAAGAATGTAACTAAATTTGCTGCGGTAAAGACTAAAAACATGGAAAGGATAAAAGCATTGATCATAGCGTTGAACAGACCAATATTGATCCTCGTCAGGTATTGCTTCATATACCCTACCGAGTATACAGCGACCAGAGATGAAAGCAAAGAAAGACATATGCAGAAGAGAGCCGATAGGGGATCTAGTTGAAGTTCAAAGGTCAGATAAGAAATTGGGAGTTTAAAATAGACTAAGTCAATTGCGTTAGTTCCAGTATATAAATAAATACAAAGCAAAATAAGCGCGAACATTGATACGGCTGCGCTTAATAAATTGATAATGAAATTGTTCCATGATTTGTTCCTGTTTAATAACAAAGATAGGCCAATAGTTGACAGATAGGCTGGGACAATAAGACCGAGTAAATAAGACACAGCAATGCAGGCCCCCTAAAACTTACAAACACATAATGAATTATACTACTCGGTACCAAAAATTCAATAGTTCTGTTCTTCTTTTGTCATATATAATTAAATGTTGTTAGATCGATTTTTCCCTGAAATTTCTATAATGTCTTTTCAATTCAGCAGGGTGTTGATAAAAGTCTTGACTACTTCAGTTCCGCCGATTACAGTTCCGGCAGTGCTGCCGATGTTTGCCAGTGCAACTACAATAAGAATATGAGTGAATTTGTTGGTCCAAAATCCTCTAATGCTTACGAGGTCCTCCGGAAGACTCTCGAAATCCGCAACATTAGGCTTTTTTATGTATGCCTCACAAAGGCCGGCAAACCAACCGGCAGCAAGCAATGGATTGAGTGATGTAAATGGTGCGGCAAGAAAAGCAACAAGGATAGAAATGGGATGAGCAAAAGCTATAAGGGCTCCCAAAGCTGACAAAGTACCATTCCATAAGATCCAGGAGAGAATTTGTCCTCGTCCAATAGAACTATCAATGGTAAATGTCGAAACTATCATAATTATAATAAACAGGGGAATTATCCAGGATAAGATTCGAGTTTTTTTTGATTTGCTGGGAACATATTCAAGAGAAGAAAGGTCATATTCATCTGTGATCCTGTCCATGACACCGGTCATATGCCCGGCACCTACAATAGCAACGATCTTATTCCCAGGAGCATTCTTGATTTTTTGTGCTAAATAAATATCCCGTTCATCTATCAAAATATTTTTCAACTGTGGAAATCCTTCAGACATATCGTTAAGAGCCATCGCAAGCATATCCGCAGACTTCAGTTTTTCGATCTCGGCTTCACTAAGCTCCTCATCGTTAAAAATACTCAATATTATCATAAATAAAAGTTTGGTTTTATCCCAGATACCCAATCCGTGCCATAAACGTTGAAAGGTGATTTGAATTTCACGATCAGCCAGTACAAGATCAGCACCGATCGCGTGGGCGGAAAGGATACCCTGGATCATTTCCTGCCCAGGACGTATCCCGAACTGCTTTGCCAATCGTCCTTGAAAGGAGGATAATATCAGATTAACCAAAAGCAAAGATGATTTATGTTCGCGGATGACCTTGATTATGTCCGTTTTCTGCCAGCCGTCACGATCCATGATTGATCTATATCTTGATGCACAAAGCTCAACACATACAGTGTCGGGCTGCTCCAGTTCAATTATTTCGGAAACTTCATCTGCACTTTGTCGAGAAACATGAGCTGTTCCTACAAGCAGGATCTCTTTATCCCGATAAATTATTTTTTCTATGGACATAGGTTATCCTCGTGATTCTATAGAATATAAAAGTGTTCGAAGTTATTGTACCTTACAGCAAAGATTAATGGAAGAAATTATATTTTCAAAGAAGGAGGCGGGTAGATTGTTAAAAAGTAAGATAGAGCATATATCGATAATATTTTTAATATTGTGCTTAGGACTGCTGATATTGAATTTATCATCTCCGACTGCAGAGGCCGCGGAGGGAGTCAGGCTGTTCATCAATAGCCGTGAGATATCTGCTGATCCGGCTCCGATGATCAGGGACTCTCGAACCATGGTACCATTGCGTTTGATTTCGGAAAATCTCGGAGCTGAAGTAGAGTGGTCCGAGACAGATAGAAGTGTAAAGGTATCAAAAGATGGGAGTACCGCATTGTTATGGATTGATAATAAACTATTTTGCTCCAGCGATAAAGAAAGCGTTTTCGGAATTAGTGATACTGCACCATTGATATACAATGACAGAACATTTGTCCCGCTTAGATTAGTAGCTAATATTTTGGGTATATATGTCGATTGGGAAGCAGAAACAAGGACAGTATTCGTTGATTCAGAAAGATCGGCAGGATTCCTCGAAATCTATCAGACCACGATAAATAATATAAAAGAGAATCAGATCATTAGCGGGACGACTCTTCTGAGCGCCTATTCAAAAGAGGCGACAGAACTCGGTGCAAATGAGATAAGGTTCTATTTGTTTGAACCCCTTTCTGGCGAAGGGAAGGTCATCGCCAGAGGCAATGATATAAACGCGACATATACATGGAAACCTGATCCTTTGCTTCACGGCACCAAAGTCATAGCGGCCGCTTTTTATTCCGGACAAGGAGTCTTGCTTTCCGGTGGTGTAGTACCTGTAGTTATGAAAGTCACACCGATGGTCCGTCTGGTTGGTGTTGCTGAAGGTCAAAAAATAAACGGTACTGTTTCACTGAGTTTTGAAAGCAATATGGCCGTTGAATATGTTAAATATGAATTTGTTCAAGAGGGTAAAGTTTCGAAAACATTATCGAGTGAGACTGATCCATATGGGACATATCTATGGACACCTCAATTGGGAGATAACGGGGTCGTATCTGTTCGGGCAATCGCTTATGATCATCAGGGCAATGCTTACGAAGGTTCCCCTGTGAGCTTGACAGTGAATGTTCCCAGAGAAATGCAATTAAAAGGGATCACCTCTTCATATGCCGGTCAACAGCCTTTGACGCTTTGGGTATCTCGCAACTTTTTGGTAAGTTCTGTCGAATATATAATAAAGAATGTGCAAACAGGAATTGAAGAAAAAATACCAAATTCTTCTGGGCTTTTGAGTGCCTGGTGGTTCCCGGGACCTGAAAAAGCAGGAACATGGGATATGATAGCTCGAGTGACTGACACCTCCGGAAAGACTTACGATACCGGGGCCATTCGTTTTACATTGCCAAAAACTGCGCTTATCAATCTGGCAGGCATTGGCCCAAAGGCTGTGTTGACAGGGGAGGTCAAGCTTAAGGCACAGTATAATACGCCTTTGAACAGAGTTGATTACTATTTGATAAACAAAATAACTGGGCAGAAAGAAAGGATTGGCGGTGGCAATGATCCATCTATTGAATATTCCTGGATACCGCTGGAAAAACATAACGGAAGCTGGCTGATCCAGGCGACCGGCATTCAGAATAATGGCGCAGAAGTTAGCAGTCCAAGCCTAGAAATACAGGTATATACAGGAAAGCTTTATGGACCAGTGCCAATAATCGAAAAGAGTAAATTTCAGGAGTTTGCCGCGGTAATGGCTGTGGAATCTAGAGAAAAAACCGGTATGTCTGCGGCTTTACAAACGGCCCAAGCAATTTTGGAGACAGGATGGGGCCAAAGCACACCGGTTGATAAGTATACAGGACAAATATCAAAAAACCTCTTTGGTATCAAAGGAAGCGGTCCTGCAGGTTCTGTTACTTCGAACACATGGGAGGAGTATAATGGGGTCTCTTACCGCATAGATGCTGAGTTCCGTGCATACAATGATCCCCAGGAAAGCTGGGCGGATCATAAGGACTTGCTATTGACCAGAGATAGGTACAGCCCTTTCAGAGAAGTTATGCACGACAGCACCCAGGGAGCCTGGGCTTTGCGGAGATGTGGCTACGCAACGGATTCAAAATACCCGCTTAAGCTTATCGACATAATTAAACGTTATGGTTTGGAAGCACTTGATAATGCAAAAATTTAAAAAGTCTAAAAAAGAATACTGTCAGACTCCGTAAAGTTAAAATGAAAAACTAGCACAATGAAACGCAGCATAGCTTAAAATTCCGCAAGAAAGGTACTAAATGCTTTTCTACGGATTATAAAGAGTAAAATAAACAGGGCTAAAGCTTGCCCTATGACAATCCA
>VMEE01000059.1 GCA_009910795.1 Dehalobacter sp. CP
CCACCCACTGAAGTTGTGACGGTGGCAATTGCCAAAGGGACCGTAAGCGGTGCAGAGCACGCGACTATCTGCTCGACTTTCTTTACGGCGCCAGCAATATTGCCCGTGGAGGAGATGCGTTTCTGAACGTCGGGAAGGGTGGTTCCATCAAATGCTGTTGTAGACAGGTTTATCGTAAACTGTCCTCCCCCCAGGGCAACATTCGCTTCCCCTGCATGGTTGTCACAATCTGCCCTATATCCTTTTATACCCTTTTCAAGTCCCCCTTCTGCAATAAACTGGGCCCGTACCGATGAAAGGCGGTCAGTCGTACTTGCAGTTTTACTAACAAAAAGGGCGGCAACTATGACTCCTAAAAAACCGATTACAGTAACCACTATTATTGCTGTAATGAGAGCTGCACCGGAATTATTTTTCATATAATTAAACTCCATCATGGTCTGGTTATAGGCCCCTTCCTTAAAAAAACGGTAGTCCCTAATGACTGGCTTATTTTCCTGCCGGAGATCTGCAACAAAACATTAACAAGCCAAATACTTTTAGCCTGTGTAAGCGATAACGGTGGCGTTAATGTTGTTCCATCCTGCTTGGTATAGGAAAAGGCCAGACTTGAGACGGTTGCGGCAAGGACATCGGTGTTTCTCATAAGATTTGTTCCCTGCAGGGCATAGATAACCCATTCAGTGCTTGATGAACCGTCGTGTTTTGGAAATGCAAACTTTATCTCTGTCGCATTTGGCAGTGCTGCACTGTCAAAATCAGTTGACGGATCAACAGTCCTGATTTCCCGTACCATACGATCAACAGCAATCTCCTCCTGAGAAGTTACATCAGCCACATCTCTTGCCCAGAAGAAGGCATTAAAACCTGACATAAAAATGGGGACCGCTACCATTGATATTATGCCTAAGACAGTTATGACGATTATCATCTCTATAAGATTAAATCCTGATCGAGATGTATTATATGACCACTTCTTCATCATTCACCACTAATATTTTGTCACAAGGGTGGTAGCCGATGCAACGATTACGTTATTACGCAGGACCTGTACGGTAATCTGTCTGTAGGCAGCAAAATCCGTATTCCCTGGCCATGCCCCCACCGTTGTGGTCCTGGTATAGCCATTTACTAATGTTTCTGGTGGATAATGAGCAGTATCGATATTGGTGAACCCCTTAGACGAGGAAGGGTTTCTCTTATCCGCGTAGATCTTTTCCAATTTTTCCTGTACATACTGTGTGCCTACCGTTATTTCAAAAGGCTGCGGAGCATTCCTTGATACAATAGATGTGGTAAAAATTGCAAAAAGACCGACAGATGCTATCGATATAATAACAATTGACATGATTAGCTCTAAAAGAGTAAAACCCCCATCCTTTATCCTTTTCCCTGCGATCAGTCCAAGATGCTCTTCTTTGTTAATATAGTGTTTGTTCGGATTAGTATTCAAAGTTTCTATTGTCCTTTGTTCCACAATTAACCAACCTCTACTGCCCCGGTATTGCGCCAAACAGTGATTGTTTTGGTAAATCCACCGCCTGTGACAGCAACAGAAAGATTAGCAGTCATGCGAACCGTGCCGTTATAAGGTCGCCCCAGACTGTCAAAGGACAGGTATCCACCCGTAAATCCATTGCTTGTAAAAGCCAGGCCGGTATCCAGGGGAACTGTCTTAATAATTGTCCCAATGTTATTTGTGATTGTATATGAAGTCGAGGCAAAGACAATCTGGTAGCGCTGCCCGGTTGTAGCACGCGCCATGGCCAAGGATTGGGCGTAACGTATATCCTGAACCACCTGGTCTGCCTGGGCATAAATGTTAATCGATTTACCCGGCCACTTTACCGCAACTGTTACAGCAAGTATCCCTGCAATGATAATCACCATAACGAGATCGATAGCGGTAAAACCATCTTTTCTTAGTTTCATGTGTTGTTTATTTATGTCTCTCTACCATACCGGTGATTGCGTGCACAGTAACAACGGTGTCGCCGGTTAAGGTGATTGTTCTGTTGCCCTGGCCAAATGTTGGTTCTCCCAGTGAATTGAACGCAAGAGTGTTGCCCGGTAAATTGGTGGCAATAACGGTTACACCATTTGGGAGATTTCTTAACTTACCCGACATTGAATATGCATTACTGCCTATTGTAAAAACTATATTTTTTTGCTGTGCCGAGTCCAAGCTTCCCATGGCCTGTGCCTGAGCATGCTGTATGTCAGCTATAACCTGATCAACAGCAGTAACATCTTTGGTCCGCTTCTTTGTCTGGGGAAATAATATGAATACAGAAGCAACAAGAATACCAATAAGAATTATGGCGGCAATCAATTCACTGGTGGTGAAGCTGAGAAAACCCTTTCCCCTCTTACGAGTAAAAGCAGATAGAATTGGTAATGAAGGAGTTGTTTTTTTGTCATCGGACAAGTTTTTCTATTATTTATTATAATAATTATACTACAAATGCCACCCCTTATCATTAATAAGATAAAACCTTTGCCCTCGCAAGAACCTAAGGGCCCGGAACTTCATCGGGGTTATTATGCCATTTTTGTTCATGGCCTGGACTGCTCATGACCTTAGCGTGCTATTTTTTCCGTTTCGTGAGCAGACCCTAACTTGGATCAACCTTTGTATACAATCGGCTTTTCATTGGTCTTGTTTGTCTTTACTTTTAAAAGCAGCAAGTTTGGATTTTGACAATATTTCTTAAGAATGCTTCCGGCTAAAACAGCTTCTTCCCATGTTTTAAAAGACCAGTGATAATCTTTGCGTCCTTGGTATTCTGTAGATTCGTCAAGTTCATATGGTTTAGTCTCCAAGAGAATCTGATCCTCAAGTTTTTTACCTAAGCTGTCATATTGTATGTGGATTATAACTTCGTAGTCAGGAAGACGCATTTTAATCATAATTATGTACACCCTCTGTTTACATTATGCCCCAATTTAATTTAGATTTCAAGCTAAAATCAGGCATTGATTACGAGCTGAAAGCAGTCATAATTTATAAGCTACGGCACATACTTACTTTCAGGAAGGAATCTACTTGGTGTGTATAAAACTTTTGTTTTTTGCTCACCCATTTTCTTGACAATAATAGCAGATAGGTTATATTAATCACAATGACCATAATGATTAACAGGATAGCCGAATGGTAAAGAAGATATCAGCAGTCAAGGCAAGGCAAAATCTCGGGCAGATTATGAACGAAGTTTCTCTGCTTGGCGACGACTACATGATAGAGAGGGCGGGCAAACCCCTTGCCGTCATAATCTCTGTAGACAAGTATCGGTCCATCCAGGCAAAAAGACTGGAAGCAATCAGCCGCCTCGATCGGATCAGGAACAAGATGGGCGACGCCGACCCCGACGCCGTGGAGAATCTGGTAAACGAAGCGGTAAGGCGGGGCAGGAAAAGGGCGTGAGGGTTGTTTTTGACACCAATGTAATAGTAAGCGCCATCCTATCGAAGAAAAGCAAGCCTGGGCGAATTTTAGAGATGGCAATCAATGGAAACTTCCTTCTTGTTATGTCCCCTTTCATCCGGCAGGAGATCGAGCGAGTCTTCCAATATCCGAAGATTGTAAAAGAGCTTAGGCAAAAAAATATATCCCTGGAAGAAATCAACGAATTCCTTTCAATCCTTGAAGACCTTTCTTTAACAGTGCCGGGCAATATAACCGTGGAAGCGGTAAAGGACGACCCCTCGGACAACCCTATTATTGCCTGTGCGGTTGAAGGCGAAGCGGATTTCGTTGTTTCCGGCGATCACCACCTTACGGACCTTGAAGCATACCGGCACATCAGGATCGTTAATCCTGAAACCTTCCTGCAAATCATCGGGCGATGACTGAAAAATCTGTAGCCATATATGCCAGGGTATCGACTGACAGGCAATCAACTGAATCGCAGCTAAACACCCTACGGGAATATATTGAAAAACGAGAGTGGAATCTTTTTAAGGAATACATAGACGAGGGCTTTACCGGGTCTAACACAAAGTGCCCTGCTTTTAAAGAAATGATGGCGGACGCCAAAAAGCGAAGGTTTGATGTGCTCCTGGTCTACAAACTGGACCGCTTAAGAAGCCGGTCGCTGAAAGACCTCATAATAACACTGGATGATCTTAAATCTACGGGTATTGATTTTGTATCTTACGACAACAGTCTTGACACCACCACACCCACCGGCAGGCTTATCTTTCATGTTGGGGTTATTCCAACAAAGGTACGAAAACTCTCATAGGGTTTCTCATAACTTTCAGCAAATATTGGTATTTCAGGTTTACTCATACTCCCAATTGAAATACTCGTTCAATCAATCAAACCTGGAGGCTTTATGCCTATCGAATCCTGCAGCTTTTCATTAGAGAAGCTCGACGGTACCGAGGATTTGCATCCTTGGCATTACAAATCTCCTCAAGAAACAATCAGAAAAACGGTCGTTTTTCTTGTATGATATTATATATACCTTTTTTGAGCGAAGAACCGCAATAAAACCCGTTGAGAAAAACAACGCAAGGTTGTATGATGTTTCTGAAGTTTTCTTGCGGCAGGAGGGTATCAATGCTTATCGGTTACATGCGCGTTTCAAAACAGGACGGCTCTCAATGTTTAGACCTTCAGAGAGACGCATTGCTTGCGGCAGGCGTAAACGCGGGAAGAATCTTCGAGGACCTCGATTCAGGCCGCAAGGATAATCGCCCGGGACTCCAGGCATGCCTGAAGGCTTTGCAACCGGGGAACACTCTGGTAGTATGGAAGCTTGACCGGCTCGGCAGGGATCTAAAGCACCTGATAAACACAGTTGACGGGCTGCGTCAAAATAATATAGGTTTCAGAGTATTGAGCGGTGCCGGGGCAGAGATCGACACGACGACTTCGAACGGGAGACTGTGTTTCGGCATATTTGCTTCCCTTGCTGAGTTCGAACGCGAACTCATTACAGAGCGGACAAAAGCTGGCCTTGCAGCTGCCCGAGCAAGGGGTAGAAAAGGAGGGCGACCACGTAAAATGACCAGAACCGTCTTACAGATGGCGATGACTGCAATGGCAGATCCAGACTCGGTTGCAGCGGATGTGGCAAGGCGTTTGGGAATTACCACAACCACGCTGTATGAGTATGTAAATGGCGATGGGTCTCCAAAAGCCTCGGGGCAGGCATTGCTTAATGCTGGTCGTTAATACTGTGAATCAAAAATCCTATGAGAGTTTTCGTACCTTTGTTGGAATAACCCCAATATTCCATAATGTATATTCAATAACCCGGATATTACACGAACTCGCCGAAGAGGGTTTTGATGTTGATGTCGAGGCTGCTGCCATGTTGAGTCCTTATATAACAGGCCATATAAACAGATTTGGAAAATATACGCTCAATCTCGACAGAGGGATTCCGTCACCAGACTATAATATGACAATCAGATCGAATGGCTTACCTCAAAACATTGCGTATTAACAACATGTTGCAACCAAATGGCCCGTTTTCCCCCGAATCGTTGCCATACCCCTTTTAGGTTCGACTTGCTTTTCATAGAAAAGATTGATGGTGGTGTATATTTTCTTGTGTAAATTCTTTTGAGGTGGCAATTAAGGATGTACCTCCTGTAAAATAAGTGATCTACCATAATCACAGATATTTAAAAAGGAGGAACATCCGATGGAACTGAAAGTGAGTGTATCAGAAGC
>VMEE01000060.1 GCA_009910795.1 Dehalobacter sp. CP
AGACGGGATGGGCGATATCAGGAGTCTTGCCGTCAAACAGGCAGTTGAGGCAGCAGCCCAATTCCATGTCGATTATCTCAGAGAGAGAGGAATAGAAAAGAGCGTCTATTGCCTGTACTCCGGCGGCGGTATATATGTGCACCTCCACCACGGCTTATTTTCGGTGGATGTGGGCAATACAGACCTCACGCCGGAGGCCCGGAAAGAGGAATATCAGATCTTGTGCAAAGCCTACAATCAGATCATAGGTGAGATATCGCAGGCATTCTTTAGGGAGCATCCCGAGCACATTGGCAGAGTCAAATTCGATCAGCTGAATAACCAGAAAAGAACGTTCAAGACCATCTTCAGCTTGCATAAGAGGCTCCCTTATGCCGTAATTCCACTTGATCCAACGGCCATTAAGATCAGCTTTGAGAAGGCCTCCCTGCCTCTCTCTGATGAGGTCTTGGCCGAAGGAGCACAATGGTATCGATCCTTCGATCCCTCCGAAAAGGCGGCCCTGGGGCCGCTCCTGAGGGACAAAATCGAAGCAGTCCGAGCAGTGACAAGGGACAGGACCGCAGGGAGCACGGACGGTGAGATATCGAGGCTGGAAGGGCCCTTGGACCTGGTGGACTTCGCTCCCTGCATGAAGAACATCATCGAGAAGGCCGAGGACCGGGAAGGCAGGCACAGAGCCCTAGCTGTTCTGAGCACATATCTCTATCAAGCGGGATGGCCGGAGGACAGGGCGTTTGATCTCTGGCTTGAAGTGGCCGATAGGTGCGGCGTGGAATCCCGTGTATTTGAAACCACCTTCGGCCTGGTGTCTTGCCCTCTCTGTGCTACAATGTTGCAGGATACGGGCGGCTATCCGCATCTTAACTTGCATGGGATGGGCTTTTGTGTGCCTGATGAGCACTGCAAAGGCTGCCAATGGCCCGGAGACCACCACCTGCAGAAGATCCTTAATGAGAACTTCATCAAACCGAAGGGAGCAGACCAGCCAAAAGGACCAATGATCTTAGAGGAGCAGAGCAGTATTGAACACCTGACAGAAGGCGGCAACGCCCACCGATTAGAACGCATTCACGGCGATGATATGCGATTCAATCACACTCATAAAAAGTGGCTTGTGTGGGACGGGGGACGATGGAAGGTAGACGGCGACGGCAACGCGGCGCGGCTGGCTGAGGACGTGGTGAGCATGTTATACATCGCCGCCGCGAATGCAACCGACTCAAAAATGCGTGACAAGATAGCGGGTTTTGCAAAGAGCACCGATAGCCGAAAGGGGATCAACAATATGCTTGCCCTGGCTGCTAACAGGCGACGGTTCGCCCTCACAGCAGACGACTTTGATAAAGATCCATGGCTGCTCGGGGCTGGAGAGGTCACAATCGATCTCAAGACCTGCGAAGCGATAGAACCACGGCGAAGCGATCTTATAACCATGCAGGCCGGAGCGATCTATAACAGTTTTGCCGATTGCCCGTTATGGGAAAAGTTCCTGAAGGATATATTCGCAGGGAATGAAGACCTCACTAATTATATAAAAAGGGCGGTTGGTTATTGTCTGACAGGTAGCACCTCTGAGCAGATATTCTTTTTCTGTCATGGTACTGGAGCAAATGGGAAAAGCGTATTCCTGGCAGTGCTCCGGGCATTGATGGGCGAATATGCGAAGCAGGCGGATTTTAGCACGTTCTTGGTGCAAAGAAATGAAAAGGTGAGAAATGATCTTGCGGCGCTGGCAGGTGCTAGGGTTATAACAGCAGTGGAAGCCGAAGAGGGTGGACGGCTATCCATGCAAGTACTCAAAGCATGGACGGGCGGCGATCCCATCACGGCACGATTCTTGTTTGGTGAGAATTTCACGTTTAAGCCACAGGGCAAGATATGGCTGGCTGCGAATACCAAACCCGCCATAACTGAAAGGAACTATGCAGCCTGGAGAAGAGTGCACCTCATCCCCTTCAACGTCACCATCCCGCCAGAGAAGAGGGACCAAGACTTAGAGAGTAAGCTGATAGCTGAATTGCCGGGCATTTTCAATTGGGCGCTGGACGGTTTGAAGGATTACCTCAAAGTCGGGCTGAAGACTCCTGAGGCCGTCACAAAGGCAACGAAAGAATACAGGCAGGAAAACGACAGCATAGAATCATTCATCGCTGAATGCTGCGAACTTGGAAAGCTCAAGGTCTGCAAGAACTCCGAATTGTATCCAAACTATGTAAACTTTTGTAATATGTCTGGGCTCACTCCGCTGTCACAGACCAAATTTTCACCTGAAATGAATAGCAAGCCCGGCATTTCTTCAAAGAAAAGCAAGTTTGGAGTTGAATGGAAAGGCTTGGATCTTAAGCCCGATTGGAAGCCACAAAAAAATGAGCCCAACCCGTCACCGGCATCAGGCGACCCAAAAGGTGACGACTTGGACCAAAACGCGGAAAGAAGCTTAGTTTTGCCTCCACGTGAGGGACTTTGCGCATTTGAGAGCAACCCGTCACCAAATCAAGCTACTGATAGCGGTGATGGGTTGTCTCAACCCGTCACCCAAGACCAAACGGAGCGTTCTAAGGGCTCCGTTGTGGGAGGCCAAAAAGAGGGAGACGAAGGAGACTCTGTAAATATTTTAAAAGTTGAATTTAGAACCGACTACCGGACCGACTGGAACGGCAAGATGCACGACTTCCAAGAGGGCGATGAGATCGAAGTTGCGCGGTGGAGGGCCGAGGCCTGGCAGAAGCGGGGCATCGTGGACATTGTTGAGGCCGGAGCATGACCGAACCTGAGGCCGTCGCCGGGTTGCGAACGATCCGGGCATATCTTCTTGAATCCATTTCGCAGGCAGCGGATGAGATCGCGGCGATTGATAGCGAAATCGAGGAACTACTTGGAGGCAGGAGACCAGGAGCAGGAGCAGCATGAACGAAGGACTAGATAGCGATTTCTTCAAAAAGCAATACCCGAGGTTGCAACCTATGAGCCATGAGGAGTACAGGAATGCGCCGAAGCGAACCATAACGGCGTGGGACGATGTGGAGGACTGGAGGGCATTGCAGGCCATGAGCCCGGAAGAAGCAAGGCGCTACTGTGGAGATGGGAAGCGATGAGGAAAGGCAAATCGAGGACCAGGAATGCAAGGACCGATATCATGAGGGCCAACGCCGCCAATGCCCGGAGGAGAGCCCGGAAGCAGGCGGCCTATGACCAGCGGCAATACGACAAGCCACAGAACGAGGAGAGCTGAAGATGGGCAGGCAGTGCACAGTATGTGCTCATAAAGACCTTGAAGAAATCAACAAGCTGCTCCTCTGTAGCGATTCATACCGCAATTTAGCGCGACAATTCGGCCTTTCGAAAGATGCTCTTGCCAGGCATAAAGAGAGCCATATTCCCACTGAATTGTTAAAATCAAATGATATTCAGGAGATCGCCAAAGCTGATGTTCTTATGGCGCAGCTTGAAGAAATCAGGGAAAAGACTCTATCGCTTCTTGATAAAGCAGAGAAAGCGGCGGATACGCGCGTCTATGGCGCGCCGGTTGCATATCTGCGAGAGGTGCGAGAGCAGATCAAGCTCCTCGCAGAGCTGGAGGGAAGGCTCGCAGCACAACCACAGATTACAATCATCAACAATCCACAATGGATAGAGCTTCGAACCCTGATCATAGCGGCCTTGGAGTCCTATCCTGAAGCACGTGAGGCGGTAATCAATGCGATCCGTGGCTGATGACCTGGCATACTCCCTAGACCCCGTCTTGTGGGCTCGGGAGGTCCTAGGCTACCACCCGGACCCCTGGCAGGCCGATCTCCTCCGGAGCAGATCGAAGAAGATCATCCTGAATTGCAGCAGGCAGAGCGGGAAGAGCACAACTTGTGCCGCCTTAGGGCTCCATGAGTCCATCTATCGGCGGCCCTCCTTTGGCCTGGTGATAGCCCCGACACAAGACCAATCATCAGAATTGATGATGAAGTTTGATGAGTTCCGGGGAGCTGTTGAACTACCTTCGGACTATCTCAGCACCGACACCAAGCTAGCTGTCAAATTCGCGAACGGCAACCGCTTTGTGGCCCGGCCGGGGTCGGAAAAGAGTGCAAGGAGCTTCTCATCGGTTACTCTGCTGCTGGAAGATGAGGCATCGAGAGTCTTAGACGATCTCTATAACACGGTTCGCCCAATGCTCGCGGTCTCCAATGGCCGGCATATCCTGATGAGTACTCCTTTTGGCAAGAGAGGGCACTTCTTCAAGATATGGAGTGAGGAGCGGGATTTGTGGGAGTGGTTCGAAATACCGGCAGAGAAGTGCCCCAGGATCAGCCCTGAGTTCTTGGAAGAAGAGAAGAGGACGAATCCGTGGTATTTGCAGGAATATTGTTGCGTGTTCATGGAGACGGTGGACAGCGTTTTTACATTCGATCAGATAGCAGCGGCGATAAGCGATGAAGTTGAACCATTGTTTGGAGTTGATTAATATTGACTAAATTTTTCATTGGCCTGGATTTGGGACAGTCTAACGACTATACGGCTGTCAGTGTCTTGGAGCGTGTCGGGAACCGCCTGGAGAATGTTTATCAGGTGAGACATTTGGAGCGAGTGCGAAACGTGCCCTATCCTCAGATTGTGGACAAAGTTTCATCGATGTGGCATCATCCGGCCCTGGCGTATAATTCGGACCTTGTGGTCGATCAAACGGGAGTAGGGGCTCCAGTGGTCGATCTCTTCAGGCAGGCCGGGCTCGATCCCGTGGGCGTGCTGATCCACGGCGGGGACAAGGTCTCACGCGAAGGTGGCACCTGGAGAGTACCAAAACGTGATCTTGTGGGCAGCCTGCAGGTGCTCTTTCAAAGTGGACGGCTGAAGATATCCAAAAAGCTGCCATTGGCCACAGTCTTGCAGAGCGAACTATTGACCTTCAAGGTCAAAATTGACCCGGTGACCGCCCACGATAGCTATTCTGCATGGAGAGAGCAAGACCACGATGATCTGGTTCTCTCCGTGGCAATGGCAGCCTGGTGGGGAGAGCGACATACTGAGCCGCCTATCTGTCAGGTGTATGCCATCGACAAAACTGACGATGATTTTATGATACCCTGAAGGGAGCCGCCGGCCCGGAAGATCTCTATTGGATGGCCTCATGGGGAGAAGGCGGTCAGGTCCGAAATGTCCACCTGGGGAGCTGGAAGGCTGACCACTTCCACCATCTTTTTTAGACTGTCTATTCTGGCTGGAAATTCTCTTTTGCTAACTCGATCATTCCAGACACTATGTGAATAGACTATATCCTCCGCGCAACCCCATGATGATCGAGCGGGAAAGTATCCTCAAAAGCACTTTTCCACCAGAGCAACGGCGACAGATGGCGATTGCTCTCCATATCGAAATCAAAACCACTTCTGCAGGAATTGACCATTCTGGGAAGCGGAT
>VMEE01000061.1 GCA_009910795.1 Dehalobacter sp. CP
ATCAAACTCTCCATAAAAACTATTTACGGAGCTTGATTCAGCTCTTGTTTTACTAAAATTCATTGACGAGTCTAGCTTTTAATTCATTCTTGTTGTTCAGTTTTCAATGACCTTTGCGCTTCTTTCAGGCGTTCCCGCCCCAAGACGCTTTATTATAATAGCACGCTGTTTTGACACTGTCAACAGCAAATCACATGATTCTTTCAAAAGAATTTATTGCCTGTTACTTTACGCATTTTCTTATTATTTGCGGCAAAAATACAATACATCTAATCTAAAAATAATAAAACAATTTAGCGTATTAATAAACTCCAATACCACGAAATCATTTCATTGCCAAAAAGAAAGCTTCCTATGATACCTATTACTAAAAACGGTCCATATGGAATCGCAGTCTTTAATTGTCCTTTGCCGCTGGCCAGGATAACCACCCCAAAGACTCCACCGATAATTGACCCGACAAGCATTGCCCAAAGCGTTAGTTTCCAGCCCAGAAAAAAGCCTGCTGCGGCCATCAGCTTGATATCTCCGCCACCTATGCCGCCTCTCGATAATATATAGATCAGCAGCAAACCCAATCCAGCTCCAAAGAAGCCAATCAGCCTCTCCAGCCAGGAGACATCCCGATTGAAGAAAGCAAACAGAATGCCCAGAACCAGAATCAAGAGGACAGTCCAGTTGGGGATCAACATAGTCTTAAAATCGACGAAAGCAATCAGCAAAAGGATGGAACCAAGAATTATAAAACCCAGTGTTTCCACAGAAAAACCATATTTCCAAAATACAGCGCAGTACAAGAACGCATTCAAGATTTCCATGACCGGTTTAGATGGGAAATTTCTGTGTTCCTCATCCATGTTTCTTCTAATTAATATTTTCAAAAATCTTCCGGCAGCAATCCCGATGATAAATAAACCCAAATAGGTCAGCCAAATATGTTCCATAAAAAACGTTTCCATCTCAAACACTCCTTTAATCTTTCTTCCCTTAGGGTATCTAAATTCGCAGGATTTGTAAATATTAGCAATTTTTCTTTATTTTTGATTTACACTATAATACAATAAATTAAAATAGACAAAATATAAACAATCAATTGGAGAAAAAATATGCCGGAAACGATGCGAAAACTGGGACAGCTTTTAGTTGAATCAGAGGTGATTACTACCAAGCAGCTCGAAGATGCTTTGGAAATGCAGTCCAAAACTTCTAAAAAACTGGGCGAGATCCTTATTGAAACGAAATCCATTACGGAAAAACAGCTACTCAAAGTGCTGGAATTTCAATATCACATTCCATACTTTGACCTTGGCGAAACTCCGATAGATCCTCTGGCGACCGGTCTGATTACGGAAGGAATGGTCAGAAAGCATTCCTTGATCCCGATCAGGAAGGAAAACAATGTGCTAATCGTTGCCATGGTCGATCCGTTGGACTTTTATGCGATCGATGATGTCAAACGGGCCACCCGCCTTGACATCAAGCCAGCCATGGCTACCGCGTCAGATATCATGAATGCGATCGAGCGCTATTATGGCAAGGAAAGCGCCGAAAAAGCGATTGAAGAACTGAAACAAACCTATGACCTTGTTGATTTTTCCGGAATTGACGACCAGTTCGGCGATGAGGTGACGAATGCACCGGTCGTAAGACTAGTCAATTCCGTGATCCAGCATGCCATCAAGACCAATGCGAGCGATATACATATTGAGCCTTCTGACGATGAAATGCGGATCCGCTACCGAATAGACGGAGAACTTCAGGAAGCCATGAAAACATCCAAAGCGGCCCACCAGGCCATTGTCACCAGAATCAAGATCATGGGACAAATGGATATTGCCGAGAAGCGTCTGCCCCAGGACGGCAGGATCGAAGTCAGCATTGACGGCAACAATGTTGACCTCAGACTATCCATTCTGCCTACCGTCCACGGAGAAAAGATTGTAATCCGTGTCCTTGGGATGAGAAATAGTACCTATACCAAATCCGAACTGGGCTTCACTACCGAAAATCTTGAGCTGTTTGACAGGATTATTAAAAGTCCGAATGGGATCATCCTTGTTTCGGGCCCCACCGGTTCCGGAAAAACCACGACACTTTATGCAGTCATGCGGGAGTTGAATAAACCCACTGTCAATATCATCACCGTAGAAGATCCTGTTGAATACCGGATGGATGGGATCAACCAGGTCCAGGTCAATACCAAAGCTGGCCTGACTTTTGCTTCGGGACTGCGGTCCATTTTGCGTCAGGACCCGGACATTATCATGATCGGAGAGATCCGGGACTCCGAAACAGCCCAGATTGCGATCCGTTCTGCCATCACCGGCCATCTGGTCTTAAGCACCATTCATACCAACGACGCAGCTTCCTCGATCCTCCGACTTGTCGATATGGGAATTGAATCCTATCTCGTCTCTTCCGCGGTTGTCGGCCTGATGGCCCAGAGACTTGTCCGTAAAATATGCACGAAATGCAAAACTTCATACCGGCCGGAACATGCCGAAATGATGCTGCTGAAACTGCGAGAACCCCAGCCGCTATACAAAGGGACTGGATGTCCTGCCTGTAATTACACAGGCTATCACGGCAGAACTGCCATCCATGAAATCATTCCGATCAACAAGGATATCCGCGAGATGGTTAACCGGGGAGTGACTCCTGATCAGATAAGACATATTGCCGGCCGCTTTGGCTATATTTCTCTGCGTGATACCTGTACCCGTCTGGTTCTGGACGGAACCACCACCACGGAAGAATTATTAAAAGTAACCTATAGTATTGAATAGACCGATCAAATCTAATTATGTTGAGGAGTGTTTGTATGAATCTAAATATCAGGGACTTACTTTTAATGTCATTGGAACTGAAAGCTTCTGACCTCCACATCACAACCGGTCTCCCCCCAATGTTCAGAATCAATGGTATCTTGACTCCGATGGCAAACGCCAAGTATTTGTCTCCGTTGGACACTAAAGAGCTTGTCGACGAACTGATGGATGAACCCGTGAAAAACCGTTTGCAGCAAAAGGGAGAAGTTGACTTTTCCTATACGATCCCTGGTATCAGCCGTTTCAGGGTTAACGTCTACAGCCAACGGAAAAGCATGGCAGCCGCGATCAGGGTCATTGTTCCTGATATTCCAAGCATAAACGAACTGGGACTTCCCGATATCCTGAAAGACCTCTCGATGAAACCCAGAGGTCTGATCCTGGTCACAGGTCCGACCGGTTCCGGTAAATCCACTACCCTTGCTGCCATGGTGCGCCATATGAATACGCACCGCAACAGTCACGTCATTACCATCGAAGACCCGATCGAATATTTGCATGCCCATAATCAATGCATGATAAACCAGCGTGAGATTGGCGACGATACCCATACCTTTGCAGATGCTTTACGGTCTGCACTGCGTGAAGACCCCGATGTTATCCTGGTCGGTGAAATGCGCGACCTTGAGACGATCAACACAGCCCTGATGGCTTCAGAAACAGGCCACCTGGTCTTGTCCACGCTCCATACTTCATCCGCAGCGACTACTATTGACCGGATCATCGATGTCTTTCCGCCGAATCAGCTGCAGCAGATTAAAGTTCAGCTGGCATCTGTTCTTCAGGGCATTATCTGCCAGCAGCTGCTGCCTACTATTGATGGCACCGGACGTGTTGCAGCGATGGAAGCTCTCATCGTCAATGACGCTGTCCGGAATATGATCCGCGAAGGCAAGACCCACCAGATTGACACAGTTATTCAGACTGGCATCAAAGTCGGTATGGCCCCGATGGATTATTCCCTGGCGAATCTGGTCAAACGGAAGATGGTAACCCTAGAGGAAGCAAAATCGAGATGTGTGAATCCTGAATTGTTCTCGAAGTATCTTGATCAGCCGTTTATTTTCTAAGTTAAAATAGATGCTTACGGCATGGTACTATCCGCTCTTCGACTGTTACGCTATCCATGGCGCAAACAATCGCGTTTCGCATCGTGTTTCACTTGGCCGCGAATAGCACTATACCGTTAGTCTTTTGTTTATAAAGCAATAAAATGAAGCGCCCTGTTCGGAGTATAAGAAATATTCCGGGCAGGGCGTTTCTTTCACAATTAAGTATTTCGTCTATGGGTGGATCACCTATTAATAGATTTTTTCCCGAAAGCGGGATATCGCATGCTTGAACTTGACCGGCCAGATCTCTTCGCCCCTGCGGAGCAGTTCCCCCATTAGCTCTGCAACATATAGCTTACCTACTCCGGTAAGATTTAAAACCAGAATATCTGAGCTTTTTTCTTCAATGATAACATCTCTGGCCTCGATATCTGTCTTCCTGTGAATCAAGCGAAGTTCTTCCCCTTTCTGCAGGGTTTCCAGCTCCACTTCCAGTGTTGATTTTTCCATCAGCCAGGAATATTCGGCCATCTCTTTCAGATTTAAGATGCCGAATTGTCCAAAATCAAGGACCATGATCTGATCGTCATGGTAGAGACCGATATGTTTCAGCTCCTGATAATACCTGCTGAAAATCAAATATTTTCGGTTATCCAGACCAAAAAAATCCTCCATCATGTCCAGGAAAACCCACTGACGATATTTCGCAATCAGATCAGTACCGATGTCTGCCCAGATCCAGGATTTCTCATCCTCAGGCAGGCCAAACCTTTGGAGCATTTTCCGGTTGATAGACCTAGAAGGAGCCTGCTTCCAGGGCTGATCAAGATAATTAATGACCACAGGCACTAAATCCTGTTCAGAATCCGCATCAATCATTTCTAAAAAATAATCCTCATTTAAGAGGAAGCTTTCCTCATTTCCATCCTGAAAAAATCTGCGGATTACAGCTTTGCAAAAAGGGCTCCCTGTAATCAACCTGTATCTCGTGATCATCGGAGAAACCATTTCCTCATTTTGATGAATCAGATTCACCGCAGCTTCAATAATATCCTTTTCCTGATCAAACAACTCATGCAGGAGCTTATCACTGCAATCCCTAGAATTTGCTGCAAGCCTTGAAGCCTTTCTCATTTCCGGAAGCTCATAAAAATACTGAGTGAGCGCCCGGATCAAGCTGATCAGCCTTGGACTCATCCGCAGTTTAAGAATCTGAAGGATCACGGACTTCATTTCCGGCCTGTCATCCTGTATCAAAGCGATAAGACAATCCTCAAGTTCCCTTTTACCCAGGGAAAAAGCATAGCTCTCCAGAGAGCCCTGGAATCTGCTGAAATCGTCTTCAACTATTTCAGGCTCACGATTCCGGCTGACCCGCTCCGCAAACTCGTGAGGCAGTAAAACGGTCTCACGCAGAACATCCATTGTGCTGTTTAATCGCTCCGGGGTAAACCTCTGCATACTTTACTCCTGTTTACTGCTTCGTTCCTGTTTTTAAAGCGCTCTGCAGCGCTTCTGCAGAATCTCTGATACTTTCAAGGATGGTGGCCAGCCTCAGGGTTACTTCCCCGAGACCCTTGTCAAAATCTGCAAAGGTTCCATTGATCCCGTCCTGAATCCGCTCATTAAATTCCTGTACGGACAGCCTGAGATTTGCAGACAGATCGGCCACGTCAATATTAATTTCTTTGGCGTAGAGACCGATACTGCGGGAATGCTCGTCCATATTTTCAACCAGTTCCTTAATCCCTTTATCAAAGAATTCCAGTGCTCCGGAAGAGTTGTTCGTAATTTTGCTGATGATCTCGGCCGTTTCTGATGAGAAGGATGCTAGTGTCTTCTGAATGCTGAAATCGAGCTCATCCAGGGTCTTCGAAGACTGCTCCGCGATCCGGGTGAAGTAGTCGTCATACAGATCTTTCATTTCTGCAGTCCTGACTGCCAGCTTCTCTACAATTTCTATGCTTTCACCCATGGCAGCCCGCATACTTACTGCCAGATTTTCGCCCATGGAATCAATGGACTTATCCATCCTGCTAAGCAAATCGCCATAAAGATCAGAAGCCTGACGGCCTGCCTTTTCCAGCATATTTTTGCCTTCGAGCGATACCTCCGCGGCCATATCTGCCAGTTTTTCCGTTGTCTGCAGGTTGGAGGCCATGATTCTGTTGCTGTAATCCGACAAACGTTCATCGGTTTTCGCCATCAGCTGACTAAGCCTTTCATCCAGCTCATAACCATATTTTTCGCGGGATGCTTCCATTTGGGTGCTGACTTCTGTGTATCCTTCAACCGCCCTGACAAGATCTCCGGAGATTTGCAGATTGGAACTTTCCAGCTTGGTTGCCACATCACTGAACAGCCGGGAAGCGCGTTCGTTGATCTGTTCCAATAAATTGCTGCTTGATAGCGAGAAACCTTCCGCGACTGCCGTTAATTTTTGAGCTGTCAGCGTATGGGATTCCATGATATTCTCTGTGTAGCCCGCCAACCTTTCATCGGTTGCCTTGATTAACTGACTGAGCCTGTTATCCAGTTCTTCGCTGTATTTTTCACGGGACGCTTCCATTCTGTTGCTGACCTCCGCATATTCCGCAACAGCCCGAGCCAGGTATCCGGAAATTTGCATATTGGAATTATCCAGCTTGCCGGTAATCTCCGCATACATCTGGGAAGCGTTTTCATTAATTTGTTCCAGCAGCTGATTGCTTGATTCAGAGATCTCAGTTACGGAAGAGGTCAGTTTATCTATCGCCAGCGCACTGGAGTTCAAGATCCGGTTGCTGAAATCCGAAAAACTTAGATCTAGGCCCTCCACCATCTGCCCAATTCTTTGATCCGTCTGTTCACCGTGCAGTTTTCTTGATGCCTCGATCCCTGCAAAAATTTCCGCGTATTTTTCGACTGCGCTGGTCAGTGTTTCGGAAATCATGGTGATGGATTGATCCATATGCCCCTGCAGTGTACCCGCCAGCTCTGCAATCCCATTCTGGACCGATTTCACTTGCTCCATATTCCCTTCGAGCAGCTGCAGCGACTGCAGCGCCATGGCATCGGCTTTATCCATACCTTGAACTGCATACGCCCTCATCTCTGCAGCAACTGCTTCTGCCGCCCTGACGCTGTCCAGAGAGGCCCGCAATGCCTCCGAGACCTGTGTCTGAACTTTACCGGCTTCATTCAGTGCATCAAGAGACTGTACACAAAGTTTTTCCTGAGATTTTGCGTTTTGTTCGGTTGCTTCCTGGATCCTGCTCATACCTGATACAACAGTTACCAGAGCCCCGGTAATCTCAGTGGTCTTTTCTGTAAACGTATTCAGCCTGTCGGCCGTAACCGCCGTGACTTTTTCAGTAAAGGTCTGAGCCAGTTCTTTCATCCCATTTTCCTGCCTGGTGATCAGCGCCTCTGAAAGATCGGTCAGCACGCCTGAAGTCTGCTTTAATACCGGCGTAATATTCTGTTCGATGGCTTCCCTGAACGTATCTCCAAGCATCGGCGCCATCGTCTCTGTCTCAAAGGAATCCAATCTGTTTTCCAGCCGCTGCACCGCGTCCTGAAAAGCCAGGGTGTTTTGACGCTGGCTCTCGACCAAAAGACTGATCTCCGTGGGTTCGGAAATCGGATTCAGCCATTCGGAAAGCTTGTATTGATATTCCCATAGCCCTTTCCTGGTTCTCTCTAGACTGGCTGCATCTGCCACTTTAAACAGAAAGACAATTACGGAGACCGCTGCGAGCTCCAAAAACAGGATGCCAAGGCTCCTGATGATGCCTTCCGGTGTCACCGTCCCGTCAAAACCCAGAAAATACAAAGAGGGATATATCAGCGACCCGGCAATACCCAGAATAAAAAGAGTCAAACCTGCGCGCTCCATCATCTGCCGCCCGCACGGGATATTGATCATATTGTTTTCATTAAAGTAATACGGAATGTCCGGACAGATCTCACCTTTGAGCCGATTTGTATATTCCCGGTGATATTCTTTCCAAAGCGTTTCTAAAACCGGGTTTCCTGTTTTAGAGGCCATATCCAGCAGCGTGTCCATTTTGCCCTTTTGATCAAACGACAGTACCTTATCCGCATTACTTATCTGTTTAAGGCCCCTGGCCAGTCCATCAAGACATACTATATCGTATTTTATGTAAAATATTAGTGCTATGAACAGCACCAGCAGCAATGTTCCGCTCAGGACCATTATATCTGTCTGCGTCATCATGGCATTCATTGTTCATATCCCCCTATGCTTCTATATCTATGGTCTATTATATTGCCCAAATCCTGCCAGGACAATAGATTTTTTGATTTGTAAACTAATTGTAAATTAATTGTATGTATTTTGTAAAATATGTAGAATGATGTCTAAAAGGAAAATCCACAGGTATAATTCAAACGTCTAGACCTTGAGGACGACCTCAAAAAATTACGATAATTAAAAAATGGAGGAAAAAGAAATGTTAAAGAGAATGTGTCTTCAAATGAGAAAGAAAAACAAAGGCTTCACGCTGATTGAACTGATTGTGGTTATTGCAATTCTAGGGATTTTGGCAGCAATCTTGATTCCACAGTTTAGTGGTTTTCAAGATAAAGCAACGAGCACGCAGGTGACCGTCGATGCCAAGCAGCTTGCCACAGCCGCAGATGGCCTTATTGCTGAAACTGGTGGATTACCCGCGCAAGCTAATGCGATAAAAGTAGCTTTCGGTGGAGCAACAATTCCACATAGTGGAGCGATTACCACAGGAACATGGGCACTTTCAACTTCAGGTAACCATGTTGTGTTTGAACTGACTCAAACTGTGGATGGAACAGCTTTCACTGCTGAAAGAGATGATAACGGTAAAATAACCGTAACATGGTAATAGGACAACCGGGGGGATAGGTACCACGGTTGATTCAAGAGTCAGCATTTTGCTGGCTCTTTTCTTTTTGCCATTATACCAATTAATCAAGCAAATATTCCTCAACCTTATCCCGATACCATATTCGCCATTCTTACCGCTTTTGTTCCATACATCCCTTTAAGCTGGTATCTTGGCAGAACTGGTGTTGCTTCAGATATATCAATTATCTTTTCTGTTATCTGCATGTTTCTGAGCAATGGCATGATATTTTTTAGCAATTCGTTCATAGAAATGTCCGTACTTATTTGAGCAGTAATTTCTTCCTTAGTCTGTACTGTTTCAGCCTCTTCTTCCACATAATTGCCTTGTCTGGAATCCCAATGATAACCCTTGTTTTTCATGTAGTTAGCCAGCTCAGTATGTGTATCAAAACCTGCTTGTCTGGCAATGTCTTTGGCATCCAATTCACCTTGATTAAAAAGCGATCTTATAAAAGCTGTTTTCGATATACCTTGTAATTAAATAGTATTATCTTTCCCTTTGCCAGAGTACCGTTCAACCGCAGGCACAAACTTCTTTTGTCTGGTATCCCAAGAAAAGTTACGTCTTCTCATGTAATTATCAAGAGAAGCATGGTTTTGATACCCCAGCTTTTCTGCGATATCCGCTCGATCTATTCCCTCTTCAAGCATTTTTAATATTTGATTTATCTGCCTGTCAAATACAGGCTCTTTGCAATTAATCAATGCCATACTTATTACCCCCTTAATCTAATTGTTAAGTACATTGACAGCCTCAGAAAGGGCTTCAATATTCGTATGGGCATAAATAGAGGTTGTTGTCAGGCTTGAATGTTCAAGAAGCTTTTGTATCTGTACCAAACCGACATTGTTTTTAACTAAAGCGGAAGCAAATGAATGTCTTAAAATATGGCAAGAAACTTGCTTGTTAATACTTGCTTTTTTTTGCAGCCTTTCCTATTGTTGCGTTGACATGTGAATATGAAACTAAGCCATTTTTCTTTGTTGCAAAAAATAAGTCTGATTGGTACGCATCCCGCCAATTATCCCTGTAATCCAGAAGCAAAGCATTTAACTTATCGTTAATTTGAACAATTCTCCATATTAAATACAATGATTAAAGCCAGCATTTAAACTGCCGGCTTTCATTCTTTATTAATATTCTCTCTTAAAATCTCCATACTTCGGTCCTTCACCCTGCTTACCTGCCGCTGGGATATCCCAAGCTTTGAAGCGACCTGCTGCTGCGTCATATCTTTAATGAAAATCATTTGAACCACTTTCTGCTGGATATCTGTAAGCTTTTTTAACGCATGATAAAGGGTAAGTTTGTCTTCAATCGGAAGGTGAAATGTCTCGTAGGCTGTGCTGTGAATCCTGGAAGCGTCGATCTCTTCAAAGCTTACAAAGCCTGCCCGCATGACTTCTATGACGCTTTCTTCCTTAATTTTCAGCTTTTCGGCGATGTATTCAGTACCAGGTACATCGCCGTTTTCTTTCATATATTTCAGGACTTCCTGATCTACCTTGGACTGAAGCTCAACAATGCAGCCCGGGCGGTAGAAGGAGGCTTCTTTACGGGCCAGATGGCGTACCTCACCCATGATGCAATGTGAAGCAAACGTCATAAAGCTAGTCTCCCTATCGGGATCAAAATTACGCAAAGCTTTCAGTAAACCCAGACTGCCAGCCTGAAAAAGATCGTCCTCACAGCAGCCTCCGCCGTAGAGCCTTGCAAAATATTTGATCAATCCCTTGCCAGCTCCAAGCACCTTTTCTGCTGATTCTTTATCTTTATGCTGATAGTAGTACGCTGCTGCTTCATTGATAGGCTGATTCAACTGCCCGGTTTCTTCCATATTACACGCTCCATAGGATATGATCATTCAGACTATTCTCTTTACTGAAATCAACTGAGCAGGCGGCCCTACAAAGAAGAAGGCAAGGTATACGAAAAACCGATACAGGAGCCTGAGGCGGTCGGAAACGTGCTTTTATGATAATTCAGCAGAATGATTTCCGTGGTGATATCATAATTGGCATCATCTTTATCGCCAATTGTAAAAATGACTGAATTTGATTTTCCGGTGTTCGTAAAAGAGATTTTAAATTTTTGGGTATTGTCAACTCCGGACGCAGTGGCACTCGTTCCATTGTTATTGTAGTGGAAGAAACCTGAAGCATCCAGGTAAATATCGTTTCTGCCGGTGGCAGCAGTAGGTGTACTCGTCAGGAAGGTAAATGAATCGGCATAGCGCAGCTGCTTGCTGATAAAATCGGCAGCCATGCGCACCTGATATTGCTTATTGGTATTGACTTGTCCCTTGTGGAGAGCAGTTGTTCCGAATGTGATCATCGGGTAAATGATCGCCACGACCAAAGCCATGATTGCAGTGACAGCCATCACTTCAAGCAAGGTAAAGCCCTTGCTCTTTTTTTGTGTTTTTATGCTGAATTTCATGGGCTCCCCTCCAGTCTAAATTCTGTTATTTTCCGGACTTGAAGTAATCAATCGAAACTTCTTTTCCGTTCACAGTAGCACTCTCGGCAGGCATTACTGTACCACTAGCCGAAATCGTCGTCGCATCGGGCATCGTGATTGTAATCGTGGAAGGCGCTGCATTCACTGTATTGAGGTCAGCCTCCACCTGGGACTGGGCAGTATATGCTGCGTCGTTGCGGTCTCTGGCCTGGGCAATGACCTGTATCCCCATTGTAAAAACTGTCAGAAGGGATACGCCGATTATGCCAATGATCCCCAGAGCGACAATGATCTCAATCAGCGTAAACCCTTTGGCCTTTTTTGGAAGCATTCCGGTATCCCTCCCTTAACTATACCTTATTCTGTGCATTAAGATTTCTTATTGCTTTAACCAGACATTGCGCTGGTACGTATCCACACCGACAATGCTGTCCAGGTCGATCGTCGGGTCGTTGGTGATGGTGACATTACTGCTTGGCAGATTCAGATTCTTGACGATCATCTTTCCTGTAAAATTCCCGCTGCCGCCACCCTGAACACTAAAAGTGGCAAACGGCGCGTAAATAAAGACATGGTTCATTCCCAGCAGACCGTTTGAGGCGATGGTGTTGGTTCCGTTGTAATACAGATACAACGTAATTCCAGCAGGAAAAGTTAACGGTCCTGTAATACAGAAATCCGGATCAGATACAAGCAGGTGAACCTCACCAGTTCCGCTTACTCCGCTGGCCCAATTGATCGTTACATGATTATTATTGTTTTTATGAAGGTCTTCCACAGAAGGTGCCTTCACATAAAGTTTTTGGCCATCTGCCGTTAAGGTAATCGTTGGGTATGTCCCATTGTCTGTCGTAGTAAACTGGGCCGGGTCTGCAGGTGGAAAGATTACCTTTGATGTCATGGTGGACACACTGTCGCCATGGGAAACAACATTTTGAATATCTGCCTGAGTGGCATCCGGCCCCAACATAACACTGCCATTAATCTGGCTGCTGTTGCCGTAATTAATCGAAGGACCGTTCGTGGCAAGATCTCCGCCGACTATCGTATTATTACCGATCGTCGGGGAAATATCTGAAAACAGCGTTGCATCGACCGCCGAGCGGACGGCCTGTGTCAGAACCAGGCTAACTTTGACCGGGAGGGCTCCGGTATCAGCTGTTCCCTCGGAGTGAATCAGCAAATCTCCCGCGTATGCCCCGCTCGATATATTGCTAACCTGTACCGCAAAAGTATTGCTTCCGACCGTTCCTGTACCCGGATTGGATGAGGTTTTTGTAATAAGATTACTGACGATTGTAGCGATGTTGCTGTTGCCGCTGTTGCTAATAATATAGGAAGCCATTGCATCGGCGCCGGAACGTGCGGCATAGTAGGCCCGTTTGTTTTCAACTTGGTTCGCGACCATCTTGGTCTCCCCGAAAGCAATACTCAGGATCGCAGTCCCCAACACAGACAGCACAACCAATAAGACCATTGTCAGCACTAATGCATAACCATCCGATTTTTTTTTCACATGACTCCCCTCCTTGTATTCCTATTATTGGAAAAAATCATTCTTAACCTTAATTGAAAGGATCCGACTTTCCGTAACTGCCTTTAATCGTCCAGGCATTGAATGGATCCTCGCCGTTATCAACTTTTTCCACCGCATAGAAAGATACAGTCAGTGTGAATTTCAGTCCTGTATCCTCTTCCTTGGCCTCGACGGCCTCCAGTGCAATCGCCCTGTTCAGCTTTTCCAGGCTGCTGACGACTGTCCGGTACTGGGCGTAGCTCCCGGTAAATTCAATTGTTGTCGGCAGCCGCAGCACCGCATCGGCAGGTAAAGTCTTCTCTTCACCGGTGGTGGCGGTACTCTGGGAAGTACCTGCAGCAGAAGGTATCTCTTTTGCTGGCTGGTCACTATAAGCTTGGTTAATGGTATTCGCTTCTTGCTGCAAGGCATATGCCGGAAGTAGATAGCGGTTGTCCGCCGGCATCACGACCCCACTAACTTCGGGATCGGAAAACTCAAGATTCGTCAACGTCGCGCCGCTTCCCTTCACGATCTTTTCCACGAGCAGCACGTACTGCTCCTTATACGGATAGACGCCGGGGAAGAAGGCTTCAGAAGCCTTCATTCCCTTCGCTAATTGCGTTTCATAGGCCTTGACAATCCTTTGTTCATTTTCCAGGTCGCTTTTGGCTGCAGCCACTTTTTGATCCATGATTGCTTTATCGGCTGTTAAACTTTCAAGGCTGGCACTCATCGGAAGGTAAAGGACATAGTAGCTGAGCGCAATGATAATCACAACCCCAAGAACCATCAGCATTTTTTTATCCCGCTCGGTGATTTTGGTATCGAGTGATAATTTCCCAATCTTTTTCCCCTGCAAGTTTGGTTTCTGCAGCTTCATTATTCAGCCACCTCCTTCAATTCGCACAGAATGGAAAATTCATAGGCAGCTGTTTCTGTACCACTTTGAATAAACTGTACCTGCACCCTGGAAAAAAGCTCTGTTGCCTCCAGGTTATGGGCCAACTCGGCCACTGTCGCCGATGCCGGTACAGTGCCCTGCAGAATCACTTGATAGTCTTTGATTTCCAGAGATTTCAGGCTGACTGCTGCCGGGATCGTCTTTTGAATCGTATTCAGAAATTCACTGCTGACTTTAGTGGCCAGCGTAATTTTTTGTTTGGCCTGACTTACTTGCGCCGTATAGGTGATTAAATTCTCGGTAGCTGCTTTCTTGGCCTGAATGTCTGTCAGCTTGGCTTTGTTTTCCGGAGCATTCAGGAAGACCTCGCCTTTATTAATCGCGTAAGAACAATAGAGCATCCTTGCTCCCATAATGCCGTAAAATAGTACAACAACAATGATTACGCCAAGGATCGCTCCATAGGATCTTCTGATTTTTCTCTTCTGGGCCAGTTTCTGTTTTTCAAATGTTGAAAAAAAGTTAAAATCATTCATTTTGTCACCTGCTCTCAAAGCCTGATCAGGGCAGCGGAGGCATTGACATAGTCTCCGGGTGCCTGCTCATGGTCTATATACTGAATGTTACTGATCGTCTTAAGCCGGTCAACTTTCAAACCGAGCCCTGGGACAGGTACTCAGGTATTCCTGTAAGACTGGCGCCTCCACCGATCAGGTAGATTTGGCTCAAATCCTTGGAGCCGCTCCTGTTCGCAAAAAACTGCATGACCTTTCGGATTTCTTCGAGCAGTTCTCCGTAAAGCGGTTTCACAGCGGCTAGTGCTTCCTCTTTGGTAAAAACTTTTCCTTGTTCAATGGGCCGAAACTCTTCAACCGTGTTCTCAACTGAATCGGAAACAGGTTCTTCCACATTTTCAGTTAGACCCTTCTTTTTAATCACAAACGTATGGCCTTTCTTTTTCACGGCAAAGGATCTATTCTCCGTTCTTTCCGTTGCGCCTGCTTCCGAAGCAATGAGCTCTTGTTTATCGGAAAGAAACTCCAGTTTCTTTTCTTCAGCCTTCTCTTCAGATAGGGCAAATAGGCCTGCAAGCAGGCGATCCACCGCTCTTCCGCCGAAGCTGATAGAACGGAAGAAATTCAGGCTACCCTGAGAGATCAGATAGATCATCGTCCCGGAATACCCAATATCCAAAATGATATAGTTGTTCGACAAAATGTTGTTAATCGCAGTCTTTTCGTTGAAAATTTTAGAAATAACATTCGCGTGAATGTCCAGGGCGACTGGTTTCAGCTTAAGGCTGTCAAGCAGTTCGTAATACGCATGAGCGATTTCCCTGTTCATGACCGCTGCCCGAACCTTGACTTTTTTTGTCCCCTCAGTCTCTGTCTCACCGATTTTACGGTACTCCACGAGATCGGTATCCGTCATGCCAAAGTATTGAACAATCTCGTTTTTGATCATGGCTTCGAGCTCCTGAGCATTTCCTGAAGGAACCTCAAATTCACGAATAATCACGCTGTTGGAGTTAAACGTGATCAGGGTATCTTTGGTGGAAGTATTCAGAGAAGCAAGCACTTCCTGCATGGCTGAGATCAGTACTTCTTTATTCGTAATCAAACCGTCAGAGAGCACGCCTTTCGGGAGCCCGATGCTGGCACTTCGCAGTATTCTGACAGTATTTCCTTCCGCCTGGCCGACAACAGCGTGAATATTTCTTGTTCCAAGATCAAAGGACAGATATGCAGCAGTCAAGTAGATTCCCCCTCTTATGTATAATTTACTTAAATATTCTGATAGGCGCCATACATCGCCGAAACAATCGACAGAACAATAAAGCCGATCACGACCGCCATCACAACGATCAAGGCCGGTTCAAACAGCGCCAGCATACGCTGAATTGCCACATCGGCTTCCTCGTCATAATAGGCAGACGTTCTTTCCAAAATACTCTCAAGTGAGCCGGATTCCTCGCCGATGCTGATCATGGAATAAATCATCGGCGGAAACACCCCGATCTTGCGGATGGACTGCGAGATCGTCGCTCCTTTGCTCATATCCTCTTTGGCAGCTAACAAACCGTCACTGACTACTTTATTCCCAAGCACTTTCGCGGTGATTTCTATACAGTTCAGTAAAGGAATCCCGCTGCTTAACAAGGTGGAAAGTGTCCGGGCCATTCTAGCGGACATGATCTTGATGGAAGTCGACTTTACAACAGGGATTTTCAGTTTCATTCCATCCCATTTCAGTCTTCCTGAATCCGTCTTAATGTATTGTCTTGTTGCAAAAACGATCGCTGCAATCACAATGATTAAAATGTACCAATAAGACCTCATAAAATTACTGATTCCCATAAGGATTCTGGTTGTCAGCGGCAGGGTTGTGCCGGTCGATTCAAACATGGCGGTAAACGTCGGCAGCACAAAAGTCATCAATATAATAACCACAATGATCATTACGCCGGTTAAGATGGCCGGGTATGTCATAGAAGAAATCATTTTTGTCCGAAGCTTTCGTTCCTTTTCAAAATGATCCGTCATTTTAGCCAGTACGAGATCAAGTTTGCCGCTGGCTTCTCCCGACTCAATCATATTAATGAGAATTTCCGGGAATGCCTGCCCCTGCTTGCGCATAGCTTCGGAAAGCATATCACCTTTTTGGACTGCTTCATAAACTCTGAGAACAACTGCTTTGAGCTTCTTGCTTTCCGTTTGCTGATAGATTACATCGAGTGCTTTGATGACTGTTACCCCGGCTGTTAATAGTGCATGAAACTGATTGCAAAACACGACAAGGTCTTTGACTTTTAGCTTGATCGGCTTATCCTTACTAATCGCTTTTTGCGCGCTTTGTTTCTTTTCGCTGACTTCGATGCAAAAAAGCTGTCGCTCTTTGAGCTGGCGGTAAAAGTTCTGAATACTATCGGCTTCCAGAACGCCTGTCGATCTCTGGCCGGAAAAGTCTTTGGCAACATACGAATATAGAGGCATTGTTTCACTTCCTTAATATCAATTTTACAGTTTTTTTACACTTATTTTACATATTTTTTACAAATTCTTCATAAATCTTATATTTCATTTTTAGAAATAAAAATACATTTTTAATTATACTACTTAATTGTATTAATTGTAAGTTCTTTCTAAATTTGTCATTGACAAAATCTTGACAAGTTATCCTTCTGGTAGTTCTCTTCACTCTTATTTACTACTTCATACCTCAACTCAGCGGGTGATGGGAATCGCTCCGCTTCGCATATTGGCGGCGCCGCCAATTGCTCGCTATCACGCCGGGTCGGGAAAATGCTTCCATAGGGCGCATTTTCTATTCCTCCCGTTCGATTCCCATCACCCTCATAAATAGAAAATCCTGCGCGATTGCGCAGGATTTTATTTTCTTTGGAGCGGGTGATGGGAATCGAACCCACGTAACCAGCTTGGAAGGCTGGCACTCTACCATTGAGTTACACCCGCATGTTGGTAGCAGGGGGGGGATTTGAACCCTCGGATGAGCGGGTATGAACCGCTTGCCTTAGACCACTTGGCTACCCTGCCATGGCTCCCCGAGCTGGATTCGAACCAGCAACCTATCGGTTAACAGCCGATTGCTCTACCGTTGAGCTATCGAGGAATATGCTGGCGGAGAAGGAGGGATTTGAACCCTCGCAGCAGTTACCCACTCTAACGGTTTAGCAAACCGTCCTCTTCAGCCACTTGAGTACTTCTCCGTAAACCGCTGATTGGTGCGGAAGGCGGGACTTGCGCCGCGTGCTTTCAGCACGCTATCACGCCGGGCCTAAAAATGCTTCCATAGGTCGCATTTTCTTTACGGCCGTTCAAGGCCCTTCTTCCGATGAAAGCTTCATAATTGGTGCGGAAGGCGGGACTTGAACCCGCACGGTGTTAACCACACGCCCCTCAAACGTGCGCGTCTGCCAATTCCGCCACTCCCGCATAAAACTGGAGCCGTTAACCGGGATTGAACCGGTGACCTTATCCTTACCAAGGATACGCTCTACCTACTGAGCTATAACGGCGAATGCCTTTGAAAGATGGTGCGCTCGGAGGGATTCGAACCCCCGGCCTTCTGATTCGTAGTCAGACGCTCTATCCAGCTGAGCTACGAGCGCATATTTTTTTGGAGCGGGTGACGAGATTCGAACTCGCGACTTTCACCTTGGCAAGGTGACACTCTACCACTGAGTTACACCCGCATGATAGATGGTGAGCCATCCGCGACTCGAACGCGGGACACCCTGATTAAAAGTCAGATGCTCTACCGACTGAGCTAATGGCTCGGAAATAATATTGTTTTGATGGTGGGCCATCAGGGGCTCGAACCCTGGACACCCTGATTAAGAGTCAGGTGCTCTACCAGCTGAGCTAATGACCCGTCTGGCTGGGGTGGCTGGATTCGAACCAACGTATGCCAGAGTCAAAGTCTGGTGCCTTACCGCTTGGCGACACCCCATCGGTTTCAGGATGGATTCAGAACCTGATAAATAATGGCGACCCCGATCGGATTTGAACCGACGATCTCCTGCGTGACAGGCAGGCGCTTTAAACCACTAAGCTACGGGGCCAATTCGATATTCGAGGCACGACGTTCGATATTCAAACCTTCGTATTCCTCTGCAGTAAGTTTCCCGATGTTCAGTTCGTACCTTCCGCTCTTCAAGCAATATCTTAATATGCCTTTTCAAACTTCGCGCCTCGAACTTCGAACTTCGAGTTTGGTGGGCGATGACAGGATCGAACTGCCGACATCCTGCTTGTAAGGCAGGCGCTCTCCCAGCTGAGCTAATCGCCCTTATCTGATGTTCGGGGAAAACCCCAAACGTCGGATTTGAAATGGTGACCCGTACGGGATTCGAACCCGTGTTACCGCCGTGAAAGGGCGGTGTCTTAGGCCGCTTGACCAACGGGCCAAAATTGCGAGAACATTTGATAGTATAGCTAAATGCGAAAACATTGTCAACCCGTTTAGGAAAAAAATGTTCGAACTTGTTGAACTTATTTCACTTCTTGAATGATTGGCAGGATGACCGGCTTTCTTTTCGTTTTTTCGTACAGATGCTTGCCTAGAACGTCTTTAATCTGATTTTTGAGAGTGACCCATTCAATAATGCCGTTTTCAAGGCAGCGTTCGGTTGTCTGTTTGATTTTCTCTTTGGCCTCATCCAGCATCGTTTCGGATTCTCTGACATAGACGAATCCCCTGGTCACAATATCAGGCCCGGCAACGATTTCATTGGTGGAACGGCTCAGCGCAATGACTACGATTAAAATACCGTCCTGAGACAGCTGTTTGCGGTCGCGCAGCACAATATTGCCGACGTCCCCTACGCCAAGTCCGTCCACTAAAATTCTGCCGGATGGCACTTTTCCAGCGATACCTGCTCCATTTCTGGTGAACTCAATGACACTTCCATTTTCGGCAATAAAAATATTTTTGTGCGGAATGCCAAGCTGTTCGGCAATCTGACCATGCTTGATCAGCATGCGGTACTCACCGTGCACAGGCACAAAATACTGCGGTCTTACCATATTCAGCATCATCTTTAATTCTTCCTGACTGCCATGGCCGGAAACATGGACGCCCGATGCTTGTTCGTGGATCACATTGGCGCCGAGTTTAAACAACTGATCGATGGTCCGGGCAACCGATTTCTCATTTCCCGGAATCGGACTCGCCGAAATAATCACCGTATCACCGGGCAGGATTTCGACCTGTTTATGATCGCTGGAAGCCATACGAGAAAGTGCCGACATCGGTTCTCCCTGGCTCCCTGTTGTAATAATACAGACCTGATTCGGCGGCAGCTGCAGAACCTCTTCTACATCGACCAGTGTTCCTTCTGGAATGATCAGATAGCCGTATTCAGCAGCGATTGAGGCGTAATTCTGCATGCTCCTGCCAACAATTGCAACCTTCCTGTTCGTTTTGAAAGCAGCGGTGATGACCTGCTGCACGCGATGGATATTCGAAGCAAAGCTGGCTAAAATGATCCTTTCCTTGGCGGTACGGAATACATCGTCAAACATCTGGCCGACCACTCTCTCCGACATCGTAAAACCAGGCCTTTCTACATTTGTGCTGTCGGACATTAAGCAGAGTACGCCTTTTTCACCCAATTCGGAGAATTTATAAATATCTAGGATCTCCGAGGTAACGGGGGTATGATCCAGTTTAAAATCTCCGGTATGGACAATCACACCGAGGGGTGTATGGATAGCCAGACTCACAGAATCAGGTATGCTGTGGTTGACCCGGATAAAATCAATTTTAAAAACGCCAAGCTTGATACTCTCTCCAGGATTGACGACAGTCGATTTAAACCGGTTGACATTGCACTCCTTTAATTTGGCCTGGATCAGTCCCAAGGTAAGTTTTGGCGCAAATACAGGCGCGTCTATGTCCTTCAGAAGATACGGGAATGTGCCGATATGATCTTCATGACCATGGGTCACCATAATCCCGAGCAGCATGTCCTTGTTTTCGATAACATAGGAATAGTCAGGGATGACCAGATCAATTCCAGGCATGTCATCTTCAGGAAAAGCCATACCGGCATCAATCATGATCATCTGGTTGTCATACTTTACCAGCGTCATGTTTTTCCCGATCTCACCCAACCCGCCTAAAGGGATAATTTGCAGTTTGTGTTCTTTTGGCAAGGGCAATACCTCCATCAATTTATATATATTTCACTTTACTAATTTCAATTTCAATCCTATTAATTTTGTAAACAAAAGAAAACAAGAAGATACCCCGAAGTATCTGAGCCAGATAAAAAAGACTAAAACAAAAAAACACAAACAAAAATAGAAACAGGTAAAAATACCTCTTGGTTTCTTTGATTCCGTTATTCGGTTAGCCGTACAACACCATTAGATTTATTATAGTACCTGAATATCAGATATGCAAGCTGGGTGAACAGCTTCCAACACTATTGTTGCCCATTCGCGAATAAAACTAAAACTTCGGCATAACCAAAGTTTTTAATTTTATTTTTAATTTTAGTTTTATCTGAAAGCAATTTTTAAGGTCAAACCTCTTCAGGCAGATTCCGGATATTCGTGAGCAATTCTTTTAAGAAAGCCTGTTCCGTCTGGGTCGGGCCAACGATGGGCAACCGGTAGCCTCCAGCTTTGATGCCGACTTCATTTAGCAGATACTTCACCGGCACTGGATTTGTTGCCACGAACATTCCTTTAAAGATTGGGAACAGCAGCAGATGCCATTTTAAAGCTTTCTCCATATCGTTGGCCTTAAACGCAGCAACCATTTTTTGCATCTGGGTACCGATCAAATGAGAAGCGACACTTACGATCCCTGCCCCGCCTAAAGACAGCATCGGCAAGGTCAGTGAATCATCGCCCGAATAAATCGCAAAGGTCGAAGGCAGTTCCTTTTTCAGTTCACTGACCTGGTCCATTGATCCTGCTGCTTCTTTAATACAGACGATATTCGGAATTTCAGCTAGTTTGGTGACTGTGGAAGGAAGAAGATTGATGACTGTCCTTCCTGGTATGTTATAAAGCATCACCGGCCGGTCTGTGGCCGCTGCGATGGCTCTAAAATGCTCATAAAGACCTTCCTGGGAAGGTTTGCTGTAATACGGAACCACTGCCATAATGCCATCGAGCTGATTTGAGACTTTTTCGGCAAGTTCAATACTTTCACGGGTCGAATAGGTACCCACGCCTGCAATGACTTTACACGTATCCCCAACCGCTTCTTTCACTGTCGTAAAAAGCTTAAGCTTTTCTTCACCGGTTAGATTAGGGCTCTCACCGGTTGTTCCGGCTACGACGATCCCTTCTGTGCCGTTTTCAGCCAAATATCTGGCCAGCACTGCGGCTGCAGGATAATCAATCTCCAGCTTATCGTTAAATGGTGTCACCATAGCTGTTAAAACGCTGCCAAACATTTCTCTTTCCTCCATAAACTATTTTATGCACTGCCTGGCTGTCAAATACCAAGCTCAAATTTTTTGTGCAAAGACTGAACAGCCGGAACCATATGTTCCTTTCTGACAAGCACCCAGATCGTGGTATGGGAGTCAGCGGACTGCAGAATCTCAATGCCGCTCTCAGCAAGTGCTTCTGCCATATTGGCCATGACACCGGGTACATCGGCAATTCCCCCGCCGACAAGTGCAATCTTGGCGCATCCTGGTGCGGATTCAGGGTTAAAGCCCAGATTCTTTAAAATATTGACGGCTTTCTTTGCCAGCTCATCACGAACGGTATACAGGACAGTTTCTGGCTGAACACTGATGAAATCGACACTAATATCCGCTAAAGCCATTCCCTTGAATATTTTGGTGATCGCTTTGGGTTTATTTTCTTCTTCCTGAATATGGATCTTGATCTGGGTGACATTCGGGGTATGTGCAATCCCGGTAATGATCCTGTCGCCGATCATGTCCGAACCCTCCGCGAGGTCAGGCTGAACATTGGTGACCAGCGTTCCAGGAGCATCGGAAAACGTACATTTTACCCGTAGTGGGATATTCTTTTGCATCGCGATTTCCACGGCACGCGGATGGATGACTTTGGCTCCCTGATGCGCCAGATGGCAGATATCATTATAGGTGATCACGTCAAGGATTTTGGCATCCTGGACGATCCGGGGGTCTGCGGTCATAATACCTTCGACGTCCGTATAAATATCGATTGCTTCAGCATTTAGTGCGACGCCAATCGAACAGGCCGTCGTATCGCTGCCACCTCTGCCCAGGGTTGTAATTTGTCCGTTTTCGGTCATGCCCTGGAAGCCCGTAATGACGACAACCTTACCTTCTTTCAGTTGCTCCAGGATATTTTCCGGTTCGATTCTGACAATTCTTGCATCGCCAAAACTGCTGTTGGTGATAATGCCGGCCTGTCCACCCGTTAAAAGAACAGCTTCCAACCCGAGACCCTGCAGCGTGCTAACCATAATGCTGCCGGAAATAATTTCCCCGCAACTTAAGAGTAAATCCATTTCTCTTTTGGGCACTTCGGAATAAATGCTTGAAACCATCTTAATCAGCGTATCGGTCGCATAGGGATCTCCCGAACGCCCGATTGCCGAAACAACAACTACAGGCGAATATCCTTGATTAATAGCCTCGGAAACCTTAGCCGCGACCTGCGCTCTTCTTTCCGGATTGGCTAGGGAAGTTCCGCCAAATTTTTGAACCAATATACGCAAGGTAATTTCTCCTTCCTCTAATTTTCTTAACTTGTCTTGTATTTTGCTTTCCTTACTATTATAACGTCTATGTTTTCTTTTCTTTTCTTTTAATCTTATCCGTTATTTCCTATCTATTATAACAGCAATTCTGCAATCTGGACTGCATTTGTCGCTGCACCTTTGCGAATCTGATCACCTGCGATCCAGAGATTAATCCCCTGATCGATGGTTTGATCTTCCCGGATTCTTCCGACCAGAACTTCATCCCTGTTCGAGCTATCGAGCGGCATCGGATAAATATCTTTCGCCGAATCGTCTTTTAAGATTACGCCGGGAGCCTGGGCAAGCGCAGCCTTGACCTGATCAATCGTGATTTTTTTCTCAGTCTCAATATTGATGGATTCACAGTGGGAACGAAAGACTGGAACACGGACACAGGTAGCCGTAATACGCAAATCATCCCTGTGGAAGATTTTTTGGGTTTCCTTGACCATTTTCCATTCTTCCTTTGTATAGTCACCCTCCTGGAATACATCAATTCTGGGTATCAGGTTAAAGGCGATCTGATATGGGAAGGTATCAATATCCGTGATCTTTTCCCTGTTACTCCACGACTTCACTTGTTCCTCCAGTTCAATAATTCCTTCTTTGCCCGCGCCGGAAACTGCCTGATACGTGGATACCACAATGCGTTTGATTGGCGAAAGCGCTTCGAGCGGTTTCAGTGCCACGACCATGATAATCGTGGAACAGTTCGGATTGGCAATAATCCCTTTATGCCATTTGACATCTTCGGGGTTGACTTCAGGCACAACCAGAGGAACATCCGGATTTAGCCGAAAAGCACTGCTGTTGTCAATGACGACTGCCCCGCTCCTGACTGCGGCCGGCGCATACTCCGTACTGGCGGAACCGCCCGCAAATAAGGCGATATCAATGCCATGAAAGCTCTGATTCGTTGTTTCTTGTACTTCTATTTCTTTTCCCTGCCAGGAAATCCGTGACCCGCTTGATCTTTTCGTCGCAAGCAAGCGAAGCTCATTCACCGGGAACTTCCGTTCAGCAAGAATTTTCAGAAATTCCTGACCAACGACACCCGTTGCCCCGACAATTGCAATATTCGGCATTGAGATCCTCCTTAAACATGGATATTCAATAATTCTGACAATTCACTTTCAACAACTAAGTATTAATATAGTATAAATCATTATTGTCTCATAGGATACTAAATATTTTGGTTACTCAGAAGAAGTAATTTCTACCAGGAGCGGTTCAATTTGTTTTCCCTGGCAGGCCAGCAGTATTGTGTCCGGTATTTTATCCATCTGGGCAACTAGTGAATTGGTTTTTTTGAGCGGGCTGTCCTGACCAAAAGGCACCAGGTAGATATTCTTGGCTAAGAGTAAGGCTCCGATATTCTTGGCGTTAACCCCTAACCCGTCATTTGTGGATATAGCGATTACCACAGGACCTAAGTTGCGCAAATGCGCTTTGGTAGCCATTAAGACGGGTGTATCGGTGATACCGTTGGCGAGTTTGGCAAGTGTATTCCCGGTACAGGGCGCAATAACTATACAGTCAAAAAGCTTGCCCGGACCGATTGGTTCTGCTTCCGGGATAGTTCTGATCGGGTCTTTCCCGGTAATCTCTTTCAGACTGGATTTCCAGTACGCTGCTTTTCCAAATCTCGTATCCACTGTATTAACGGACTCCGAAACAATCGGCGTTATATCTGCTCCTTCTTCGACAAGCTGCCTGATCACCCCCATGACACGGCCAAGGGTACAATGGGAACCGGTCAGCGCAAAACCGATGTGCAACTTTTCAAATCTCATTTTTGGGCACCCCCTTCCGGACTGCAGCTGCAGTGGCTGCATCTGCAGCAGGTACAAGGTGCTCAAGAATCAGAGATGGATAAAGTTTTGCCAGCATTTTTCCGGCGGTTCTGGGTGCCACAATGCCTGGGAGGCCAGGGGCAAGCTGCGCCCTAATGCCAAGCATCTGAGCATATTCAAAGTCTGTTCCCCCCGGAATAGAGGCGATATCAATAATGACGGTATCCTGAGACATTTTGTTTAAGACTTCTTTGCCGAGAACCAGAGCAGGCACAGTGTTGAATACGATTTCCGCCCTGCTGATTTCCTTCTCAAGATCAGCAAAACTGGCAACATGCACGCCCATTTCTGATGCCCGGGCCAAATCTGCCGGCTTACGGGCAACGCATGTAACCCTAGCTCCCATTCCCTTCAACAAATTGACCAGCGTCATGCCGCAGCGGCCAAACCCTAAAACAAAGCTTTCACTACCGTGAAGGGTGATATTGGTAGCCTCCATTGCCATCTGAACCGCCCCCTCGGCTGAAGGTATCGAATTCAAGATGACAATCTCATCACGGTTGGCAATTTCTACAAGGTCTATGTTCATCTTCTGGGCTGCACTGATCAGAGCAGGACGGGCCCAGCCTATAAACAGTGGAACACCGGGTGGAATCGATTCCAGAACTTCATTATTCAAGATGATCGGGTAGCTGGAATACTTTGCCTTGATCAGGCCCCGTGCATCTGTACCAAACATTGGCAAGATAAGCGCATCTGCTTTAGCAATAACCTCGGTAAAAGATTTGGCATGTTCAATGCTGTCTCCAAGCGGAGACTTTTCCAGACCGAGCCCGATGATCTTCGCACCACACTTTTGCAGCTCAGGGACAAGAAATATTTCTCTGTCATCCCCGCCGATTACTGCCAGGCGAACTCCTTCAAGTACCGCATTCATGTTTATGCCTCCTTACTGGATAGTGTCCAGTTAACTACTATCCAGTATATGAGCAGCCGAGAAACGCGGTGCTTAACCTAATCCAGGAAATTCTCCAGTCCGACAACAAGTCCGGTCAGCTTATATGCTTTGCGAATGGCCAGTATCACCCCGGGCATGTAGGTTTCCCGTGTATACGCGTCATGACGGATCGTAAGCGTCTGTCCGGATCCTCCAAAAATAACTTCCTGATGGGCGATCAGTCCCGGTAAACGGATGGAATGGATGTGAATGCCATTCAGGTCTCCGCCCCGCGCACCAGGTATTTTCTCATATTCGTTCGGATGTCCCTGGATGATTGGTTCCCGGATCTCAGAGATCATATCCGCGGTTTTCAAAGCAGTGCCTGAAGGTGCATCCAGCTTCTGATCATGATGATATTCAACGATATCGACGTGATGAAAGTATTTTGCGGTTTCTTTCGCAAACTTCATCATCAGTATTGCGCCAAGCGCAAAATTCGGTGCAATAAAAACCCCTGTGCCGGTCGCTTTGGACAGATCTTCCAATTCACTGATTTCATGATCGTCCAGCCCAGTCGCTCCAATAACAGGAACAACCCCCGCTTTAATTGCAGTTTTGGCATTGGAAAATACTGATTGGGGATTCGTAAAATCAACGAGAATATCTACTTGCAGTTCTTTTAATTTTTCTATTTCCATCTGGCCGGAAATCTGTAAGTCGAATGGCTGCTGTCCAAGGACTAATCCAATATCCTTTCCTTGATTCTGAATATCTGATACCCCTGCAAGCTCCATATCGTTCTGCAGACGTATTGTCCTGACTGTTTCCATGCCCACTTTGCCACATGCTCCGGCAACAAATACGCGTATTTTGTCCAAATATACCCCTCCTGAATACGATAACGCAAAACCCCGCGCCAGAAGCCTTTCGGGGTTTAATACACTTCTTATTCTATTATATCAATAGAAACCTGTCAAACCTACATATCGATATCTACGATGATCACTTCACTGCCTACTTTTTTAATGGCTTTCCAGGGGACGACCACATACCCGCCTTCTTTTTCACTGTTCTTATTAAAAAACCTTCCGTATCCCGCTCTTGAATCGATGATGATTGCCTCGATTTTTCCTTCAGGGCTAATTTTAATATCACTCTCGCCAATTGAACCGAGCTTCGCGCCATCATGAAGATTAATAATCTCTTTCCCTGACAGTTCACTTAAAAGCATATTACACACTCCTGCCCCGGACCGTTTCCCATATTTTTTGACCATAAGGCTGCAGTATCGCAATGATCAGCGAAAAAACAGCCAGTGGCTTTATAAAATAAACCGTTGAGGGATTCCAGATGTTTTCTGGTATTCCTAGAAAGGTCAGTAGCAGTTCCAAAGAGATATAAATTCCACCCGCAGTCCCGACCAGCTGGGTAATGGCTTTGGCCAAACGATTAGGTGCCTCAGGAGACCTCCACATCATGACTTTTACTCTGGTTCTCAATGATACGGCAATCCCGAGCGCCAGCAGAACACTATATAGAATACTCATAAACGCTTCAGGGCTTTCATTAGGAATCCCCCCTAAGCATATCTATGAGGGAAAAAACAGCATTATTCTTCCGTAAACGGGTAACGCCTTATTATCTTCCGTTGACGTGCTGAATACTGCTTTTGCAGTCAGAATCACAAACCTTTGATCTCTTTTCTGATAAGATACCTAAAAGATAACACTGGCCGGATTCCATCAGGATTGACGGACAGATAAAGAAAGGAAGATAATGATGAACAGAGTGAGACAGGGTTGGACAGTTACTTTGGCCGGAACCGGCATTAATTTGGCTCTTGGCGTTCTGTATACCTGGAGCGTTTTTGCAGCTGCCCTGATTGAGCAGGCTCACTGGACTAAAACTGCGGCTTCTGTTCCGTATATGGTCGCTTGCGCAGTGTTTGCCTTGATGATGGTTCCCGGCGGATATCTTCAAGACCGGTACGGCCCCCGCTGGATTGCTGCCTTTGGCGGAATCATGGCAGGCAGTGGTTTAATCCTGAGCAGCTTTACGCACTCACTGACCATGCTGATCGTTACTTTCGGTTTAATTGCCGGGATGGGGATCGGGCTCGGATACTCGGCTGCGACACCTGCCGCAGTCAAATGGTTTCCCCCAGAGAAAAAAGGTCTGATCTCGGGTGTCGTTGTTGCCGGCTTTGGTTTGGCTTCTCTTTATATCGCACCATTAACCAATGCTTTACTCAGAAAGTTTGGCATAGAGAACACCTTCCGTATTGAAGGGATCCTGTTCTTACTGATTATTGTTTTGCTTGCCCAGGTACTGACTGTCCCTTCCACTCTAAGCAGCCAATCTCAGAGCAGCACGGCTTCCCCTTCAGCGGCTACTGCCTCGACAGGAGGCCTAAACTGGCGGCAAATGCTTATAAGACGAGAATTCTATCTGCTTTGGGTGATGTATGCGGCAGGAGCCAGCGCCGGGCTGATGATCATCAGCCAGCTTTCTTCAATTGCCAAAACGCAGGCCGGTATTTCCTGGGGGTACGCGATGGTCGCTTTGCTGGCCGTTTTTAATGCCTCCGGCAGGGTTATTGCCGGCTGGCTCTCCGATAAAATCGGGCGTTCCTGGTCGATGCGTATTTTCTTTCTGATCCAGGCGCTCAACATGCTTGCTTTCAGCACTTACAATACTCCGGCATTAATTGCGTTGGGTGCAGCGATTGCAGGATTAGGCTACGGTTCTTTGCTTTCGCTCTTCCCATCAGCAACCTATGATTATTTCGGCACAAAACATGCCGGTGTGAATTACGGTTTTGTCTTTACTGCCTGGGGCGTCGGAGGTGTCTTTGGCCCCCTGATGGCCGCTCGAATTGCTGATGCCACGAAAAGCTATTCGCTTGCGTTTACCATTTCGTGTATCCTATGTTTGTTAGCAGTCTTTTTGACTTTCTTTTTGAAAAGGCCGAAAAGACTTGGACAATAAAATGAATCAGCTTAACTGACTTTCTATAAGCCAGTCGATCCAAATCCACCTTCGCCCCTAAGCGTGTCACCCAGATCGTCAACCTCTGTAAAAATGGCCCGGCAAACAGGCATAAACGCAATCTGGGCAATGCGATCACCATTGCTGACGACAACGTCTTCATTTCCGAGATTGATCATCAGTACTTTGATTTCTCCTCGGAAATCCGAATCAATCACACCAACCCCGTTGCTTAAAGCAAGCCCTTTTTTATCTGCCAGACCGCTGCGTGCAAACACAAATGCTGCCACCTGCGGGTCTGGCAGCTCTATGGCTATTCCGGTAGGAACACGGACCCTTTCCCCTGGCCTCACAACCATGTCCTGATCCAGGGAAGCAAACAGGTCTGCGCCTGCGGCTCCTGTCGTTGCATAAAAAGGTACATTGGATCTATCCGCATCTCCGTCCGAAATCTTCTTTATCTTGACTCGGATCCTCTCTTCCAGCATCGTTTTCCTCTTCCTCCTCATTTTTCTTTGCCTTTATTGCATCATATTTCCGCAAAAGCTTCCTCAATCATCCTGTCAAAATCTGTATGATAATCCTTTTGTCCCAACGTGAGGATGCTGATTTTGTCTTTCTGCCAGAGACGCTCCATCACTCTCGTGACATCGCCCGTGGTGACCTTTTCCAGTTTCTCAACTGCGTCTTCCGGTGTTTTTACTTCGCCAAAAGACAGCTCTGTTTTACCGAGTCTGCTCATTCTGCTGCTGACAGATTCCAGTCCCAGATAAAGGTTGCCCTTGATCTGGGCTTTTGTTTTCATGAGCTCCTCTTCAGTTAATCCTTCTCTTTTTAATTTATTCAATTCATCGAGGACGCATTTGATGACTTCATCCGTATTCCCGGGGCTTGTGCCTGCATAAACCGCAAACAGACCAGTATCAACATAGGTGGAGTGATAGGAATAGACGGAATAAGCCAGGCCTCTCTGTTCCCTGATTTCCTGAAAAAGGCGTGAACTAAGCCCTCCACCTAGGATGCTGTTGATCACGTGCATCACATAGATATCCTCATGATCCTGTCCGAGCCCCGGCACCCCCACGATCAGGTGCATCTGCTCGGTATCCTTGCCTATCGCTTTTCTAAAGGTCGTCCCTTGAGGGTTTTCCTTGATGGAATCTGTTCTTTGTCTCTGGAATTCACCGAACATGGCCAGCTGGCGGATGATATCCTCATGCTTAATCTTTCCGGCTACCGCAATGACGACCTGGTCCGGTGTATAGCGTGTCTCCAGGTAATGGGAAACCTTTTCGCTGCTTAAATCGTGAATGGTTTCTTCCATACCAAGGATGGGTTTGCCCAGCGGGTCTTTATGCCAGACATACTGGGAAAAGAGATCATGGATCAGCTCATCCGGAGAATCCTGATACATTTTAATTTCTTCAATGACAACATTTTTTTCTTTATCCATCTCCTTTGGATCAAAGAGAGAGTTAAAAAACATATCACTTAAGACATCAATCGCCAGTGAGAGGTCCTCATCGAGCACTTTGGCATAATAACAGGTAAGCTCCTTGGTCGTAAACGCATTAATCTGGCCGCCGACTGCTTCCAGAGATTCTGCGAGCTGACGGGCGCTCCGTTTTCCGGTTCCTTTGAAAAACATATGTTCAATGAAATGAGAAATACCTTCATACCCTTCCGTTTCGTTGCGAGATCCTGTTCCGACCCAGATCCCAATTGCCACGGAACGGACATAATCGATCTCTTCGGTGATGATTCGAACCCCGTTAGGCAATACGTGTTTTCGATGCAATGATCTTCCTCCTTAAGCACTTTGATAACGCTCTATTTAGTTTATCCTTTCTTAGCAAAGAAATCCAGTAAATCGTCCACAAAGATTCGGACTCTTCCGGGAAGATTGTCCGGGTTTTCCCCATCATGCTGTGCCAGGAGCGGTACTTCTTTAAGAAGCTTGTCCCCTGCATAAATTTGATAATGACCCAGAATGTCTCCTTCTTTAATTGGATAGTCAATCTCCGTCCTTCGGTTTATCTGCATTTTAAGGCCTTTGATCGTGTCTTTTTCAAGACAGAGCCGGATATCTTTGCTTAGAACCAGCGGAATTTCCGTATCTGAAATCGGGAAGTTACCTGCAACGTCCCCTTTTTTCCCGATTTCAATGATTTCGGTATAATCAAAGCCCCATTGCAAAAGTCTTCGGGCATCTCCGAAACGATCCGGGGCATTCAGTACAACGCAGATCAGTCTCCGCCCGTCTTTACTGGCTGACGCCACCAGGCATTTCCCGGCTGCATTGGTCGTTCCCGTTTTTACACCATCCGCCAAAGGGTAGTTCCACAGAAGTTTATTGGTGTTTTTGGCATTTTGAGACTTACGCGGTTCCTCAAAGTTAATAACTGAATATTTTTGGCTTACGATTTCGGCAAATTGAGGGTTATTCATCGCATATCTGGTGATGATGGCCAGGTCAAACGCCGTGGAATAATGATTTGGATCGGGCAGACCGTTTGGATTGACAAAATTTGTGCGATAAGCGCCCAACGAGGCTGCTTTCTGATTCATCAGTCGTATGAACTCATCCTGGCTTCCCGCGGTATTTTCAGCGAGCGCGACACACGCATCATTGCCGGAGCTTAAGAGCGCCCCTTCCAGCAATTCTCCAATCTTAATCTTGTCTCCCTTGTCCAGATAGATAGAAGATTCCCCAACATTGCCGGCTTTCTCACTGACCGTGGTTATCTCCTCAGGTTCTGTCAGCTCCAGAGCCAGGATTGCAGTCATAATCTTGGTGGTGCTGGCGGGCGGCCGTTGGACATTCCCATCTCTGTCATATAGCAGCTCTCCTGTTTCCGCATCAAGCAGCACTGCCGAATGCGCTGTTACATATGGAAGCGTCCACTTTCCGCTGGATAAATTGGACGTCTCTACGATCATTTCTCCGGATAACCTGGTATTTTGGGCATATAGAGGACTGCCTGCTGTCAGTATCATGGTCAGCAGACTCAGAATTATGCCCAAGAATTTTTTTTTCAATTGTACCACCCCTTCATTTTGCTTAAGGAGTAGTATTTCCTGTTAATCCGTTTGTTATTAATTTTTCTATTGTTACAAAACTGAATCCTTCACTTTTTAAACCGGCTAAGATATTGGGTAACGCTTTGACGGTATTTTCCTTGGGATGCATCAGCACAATCGCACCCTTTTTCTCCGGTTTTACGCCATATCGTATTTTAGGTTCCAAAATTCTCTGGGTGATCAGTTCCGGAGTGCTCTCCGGCTTCCAGTCAATGGTATCCAGCGTCCAGAGAATGGTCGTATAGCCCAGCTCATCTGCTGCCTGAAGTCCGTTTTTTCCTTTTTCCCCATATGGAGGGGCATAGTATATTGTTTTGCACCCGGTCGCTTCTTTAATTATGTTTTCCGTCTTGCTTAACTCCTCTTTATTTTGAACCACAGTCATGTTGTCCGGATGCGAATGGGAATAACCGTGATTCCCAAGCAAATGGCCTTTTGCTGCAATCTGCTGAATGAGTTCGGGATGTTTGGCGGCCCATTTGCCCGTCACAAAAAAAGTTGCCTTGGCCTGATAACGGTCAAGGGTATCCAGTATTTCCGGGATATACGCTTCCCCCCAGTCGACATTAATGGTAAGCGCAATCATTTTATTATCTGTCTGAACCTGATCGACCGGAACAGGCAAATTCGGGTTGCTGACTCCAACGACCCGGCTTTGCATCAAGGTTAGACCGATAAATACAACCAGCAGGGTAATTGCTTTAAATTTAATTTTTGTCAGAGGAAAAAATGACATCTGCATCCCCTCCCCTACATTAATATGACGATGAGAAGTAATACAGACGTCATTCTATATCGGCTATTAAATACTTATTTGAGGCGGATCTCCATAATGCATAACCGCTTTCGGCTATTGTGCCATCCATGGCCCGTCGCTCCTTGCCATCCATGGCATCACGACATTAGGCCATCCATGGCCGTCAAAAAGCCGCACTCCGCATCGTGCTCCGCTTGACGCTGGTTATGCATTACGGAGACACTAATTTCAAGTGCCATAACGTATTAGAGTATGGATGCGATGCCATATTTAACGTCTCGCGTATTCTCCAAACATATCTGTGCAAGGCTACACTGCCCAAGAATAGAAAAAAGACGCCTCAATTATATGAGACGCCTTCTGTGAGCTGAGTTTAGTTAGCTCCATTAATTAATGATTGCAGGCTTAAACTCGCAAAAATTCCTTATTCTTTTGCTCCCTGGCTCTGTCCCATTGCTTCTTTACGGGACAAGTTCAGTCTGCCCTGCTTGTCAATACCGGTAGCCTTGACGATGATCTCGTCGCCGAGTTTGACGACATCTTCTACTTTGTTCACGCGGTTCACATCGAGCTGGGAGATATGCACAAGACCGTCTTTTCCCGGAAGTCCAAGCACACCTGGAATGACTTCGACAAAGGCACCAAAATCCATGATCCGGACAACTTTGCCTTTGTAGATCTTCCCGACTTCAATGTCCTGCGTTAAAGAGCGAATAATCTCAGCTGCCTTGTCTCCGGCTTCACCATCAACCGCAGCAATAAATACCTGTCCGTCATCTTCGATATCAATTTTGACCTTGGTTTCTTCCACGATCTTCTTAATGATCTTGCCGCCTGGTCCGATGACATCTCTGATTTTATCAGGATGAATGGCAAAGGTAATAATCCGCGGTGCAAACGGCGAGAGATTCGGTCTGGACTGTGGCAGGACCTGCAGCATTTTATCTAGGATGAACATCCTGCCGGCCTTGGCCTGAGCCAGAGCCTGAGCGAGAATTTCACGGTTGACGCCTTTGATCTTGATATCCATCTGCAGTGCTGTAATGCCCTCGGCAGTACCGGCTACTTTAAAGTCCATATCACCGTCGTGGTCTTCCAAACCCTGAATATCGGTAAGAATCGCAAAATGGTCTTCTTCTTTGATCAGTCCCATCGCAATCCCAGCTACCGGAGCCTTAATCGGAACCCCTGCATCCATCAACGCGAGTGTGCTGCCGCAGACGGAAGCCATGGAGCTCGACCCGTTGGACTCCAATACTTCGGAAACCAGACGCAGCGTATACGGGAATTCACTTTCCGGAGGAATCATCGGCAGCAAGGCACGTTCTGCTAAAGCGCCGTGACCAATCTCACGTCTGCCCGGTCCCCTGTTCGGACGGACTTCGCCGACACTGAAGGCCGGGAAATTATAATGATGCATATAACGTTTGGAATCTTCCAATCCCAAACCGTCGATGATCTGCTCATCACCGGCAGCTCCTAATGTCGCAACCGTGAGTACCTGTGTCTGTCCGCGCGTAAACAGACCGGTACCGTGTGTTCTAGGCAGACGTCCGACTTCAATCGTAATCGGCCTGATCTCATCCAAAGCACGGCCGTCAGGTCTGATATGTTCGTGGGTAATCAGCTTACGGACAATTTTATGGGTCAGGTCATCCAATATTTTCGTAACTAATTTTAAATCCTCAGGAAATTCCTCGGCAAAAACTTCGAGCGCATCTGCTTTGACCTTGTCGACAGCTTCCTGGCGGGCCAGTTTTTCTTCAATACGGATAGCCTGATCGAGCTTATCATAACCCCAGGCCAGGACCTTGTCGGATATTTCCGCAGGGATCTCGACCGGAGTGACTTCTCTTTTGGCTTTGGCAAGTCCCACTTCCAGGGCTGCTTCCCTGTATCTCTCAATAAATTCTGCTATCTTTTTAATTTCTTCGTGCGCAAACATGATCGCTTCAAGCATCTGATCCTCGGGAACTTCCTTGGCACCAGCCTCGACCATCATAATCGCATCTTTGGTTCCAGCAACAGTCAGCTGCATTTTGCTGATTTCCGTCTGGGCTACCGTCGGGTTAACGACAAACTCGCCATCGACAAGCCCGACAACCACGGCGGCAATAGGCCCCAGAAAAGGAATATCGGAAATCGTGAGCGCAGCCGAAACTGCGTTGATAGCCGTTACGTCTGGTGCACAGTCCTGATCGACGGACATGACCATCGCACTGATCTGTACATCGTTGCGGTAACCGTCCGGGAAAAGCGGACGGACCGGTCTGTCTATCAGTCTTGACGACAATATGGACTTCTCACTAGGTCTGCCTTCTCTTTTAATGAATCCACCGGGAATCTTTCCTACGGCATAAAAACGTTCTTCCAAATCAACAGTCAAAGGAAAAAAGTCGATCCCTTCCCGTGGTTTAGAACTGGTCGTTGCAAATGCAGATATGACTGTGTCTCCATATCTGGCATAAATTGCCCCACCGGCTTGACGACCTATGATACCGGTTTCAAACGACAGGTTTCTGCCTCCAACCTGTAGCGAGCGTTCCAAGACTTCTTGAGTCACTTTGGAAACCTCCTTAAATACGCTTCTTTTATTCACAATTTTTTATATCCGGAATGTGTTCGACATATTATTTATTATTTCCTGCACCCGAACAAAAAAAACAATCCGGACAATTTTTCTTAAGATAAATACCCTAATACATAAATACAAAGAGCGCTGAACACGCTCCTGTAAATATCGACATATAAATTGAATAACCAAAATATTTTCGATGGTTTTTAGTGACGTAAGCCAAGTTCTGTTACTACTGTGCGGTAACGGTTAAAATCGGATTTCTTGAGGTAGTTCAGCATTGCACGGCGTTGTCCAATCAATTTGAAAAGACCCCGGCGGGAATGATGATCTTTCTTATGGGTCTTGAAGTGTTCTGTCAACTCATTGATTCTTGTAGTGAGAAGAGCGATCTGAACCTCGGGTGAACCTGTGTCTCCTTCATGCTGCTGAAACTTCGCAATGATATCCTTCTTTTTCTCCGGTGTAAGCATTGGTTCTGCACCTCCATATTTTTTAAGCGCCTGCTGCCAAGTAAGACGGTGGAGATTCGTCGAACCCAGTCAGCGGTTACCTTTGTCATTTTAACTTATTCCATAAATATTGTAAAGTTTTGTTTTTGCAGCTTTTGTTTTGCCGCTTCCATGTCTTTGCCGAGTTGCTCTGTGATTTCCTTGACTCCGCTGAATTTTTTCTCAGCGCGCAGTCTGACCTGAATATCTATAAATAAGTCCTTCCGATATAAATCTCCGTGAAAATCAAAAAAATGAATCTCAATGGTCTTCTCCTGGCCGGTTTTAAAGGTCGGTACAATCCCGATGTTCATTATCCCGCCGTAGATCCTGCCGTCAATTTTTGCAGTAACAGCATACACACCATTTTTCGGGATTAGCAAGTCCTCATGCGTCTCTATGTTGGCTGTCGGAAATCCAATATCCCTACCCCGCCCGTCACCGTGAACCACCGTTCCGATAATCGTAGGTGCACGTCCCATCATCGCCTTGGCCAGATCGATATCCCCGTTCAGAAGTGCACGTCTGATTTCGGTCGAAGAGATCACTCTGTCGTCAAGCATCTGGGCTTGGACAACACTTACCCCAAAATTATAAGTTTCACCAAACTTTTCGAGGTCGCCAGGTTTTCCTTTGCCATGACAGCCGAAGGAGTAGTTGAAGCCAACGGTAACATGAACGGCTCCGATCTTCAGCAGAATATTTTCAACGAATTCCTGTGGTGTTGTCTCGGCAAATTTCGGAGAGAAAGGCAATAAGAACACTTTGTCTACGCCAAATTTTTCAAATAGCATGATTTTCTCATCCTTGCCGGTAATCAATTCCAGTTTTCTATCTGGATGAAGTACTTTCAGTGGATGGGGATCAAAAAGCAAAACTGAAAACAATGTCTTCAGTGAACGTGCTTTCTCCAAGCCGTGCTTCAACAGCTCCTGATGTCCGAGGTGTATACCGTCAAAATTCCCCAGAGCAAGCACAGTCGGCTCAAATTTGTGTCCCGGAATCAAAGTGCAAACTTCCAAAAACCTTTACCCCCTAGTACCTCTTTAACCTTTGCTAACCCATCACCTTATTGGGGCATAAACATCCGTTTTCCCAATTCCCTATGCCAATAAAACGTCCCTCACAAAATACCTGAACAGGAAGCTGTTCCCCGTACACTTCAGCATCAACAAGATCCCCTCCGGTAGAAAGCCCGTTTCGGAAAGCGGCAAGCCGATAGGCCGGTATACTTGCCTTTGGCAGTGTGAGTCCCCATTCCGGAGCCAGGAGCATGTGTTCATCGCCGTCGGCAAGCGCCTGGTCAATCTCTTCCAGTGTGTAGGTGGAATCCAGCGTAAACTTGCCTGCGCTTAATCTGAGCAAAAAGGACATATGTGCACCGCAGCCCAGGGCAGCGCCAATATCGTGACATAAAGTGCGTATATACGTTCCTTTGGAGCATTCCACATCAAATAGAACTCTTGGAAACGTCTCTTCATGCCATTCCACCAGATCCAGCCGCTTGATCTCAACCTGTCTTTTTTCTCTTGCAACATCGATCCCCTGGCGGGCATATTCGTACAGATGCCTGCCATTCTTTCTGACAGCGGAATACATGGGCGGTTCCTGTTCAATGACACCAAGAAAATTCTCCAGTTTATTTGCAAATTGCGCTCGTGATACTATAGGAACAATCCTCGATAGTTCCTGTCCGAAAGCATCCTGCGTATCTGTCGTGATTCCGAGTGTAATCTCAGCTCTATAACTTTTCCCCTGGTCACTGTGGTATTCTGCCAGCCGCGTTGCCTTGCCAAGGCAAATCGGAAGCACCCCGGCAGCTCCGGGATCCAGCGTCCCAATATGGCCTGCCTTGCCGGCTTTTGTTTTTCGAAGCAGCCACCTAACAACGTCTGTGGAGGTCATTCCAACAGGTTTTAAAACATTAATGATCCCGTCCAACGTTCAGGGCCTCCTCAAGTGCGGATACAATCATTTGCCTGGCTTGACCCATTGTTCCATTAATAGAACAGCCTGATGCCCGCCGGTGTCCGCCTCCGCCGAACCGGCTCGCAACTTGATTTACATCAAGCCAGGTATTGGACCGGAAACTGACTTTGATTTCATCTGGGGCAATTTCTTTTAACAGCGCAGCAGCTTCCACCTTTTCGATATTGCGTGCATAGTTCACCAAGCCTTCACTCAAGCTCTCATCTGCACCTGTTTCTTCAAAGTCTTCTCTGGTCAGAACAATGACAGCCATCGTTCCCTGCTGATGAAGTTCCAGGTTCGTCAGCGCTTTTTGCAGCAGTTTGGTCTGAGCCAGGCTTTTCTGTTCAAACAGTATATTGTTGATCTGAACAAGATCAAGGCCTGTTTTGAGTAATTCCGCAGCAATCCTGAAGCTTTCGACTGTGGTATTGCTGTAGCTGAACCTGCCTGTATCCGTGATAATCGCAGTATAGAGATTCTCTGCAATTTCCTTGGTCATGGAAACTCCCATTTCACCCAGCAGGTGAAAAATCATTTCACCTGTGGCGGCTGCACCGGCGTCAATCCAATTAACCGTACCAAAACCGTTATTGGAAATATGATGATCAATGTTAATCACCGTTTTCCCCTGAAGGAACTCCGGGCAAAGACCGCTGTACGCCCTTTCCGCTTCAGCGCAGTCAATAAAAATAAGGGTTTCTGGAAACTCTTCTGGAGGCAGAACAGAACATATCTTGTCCACACCCGGAAGAAACTTCAAATTTACCGGCAGAAACCCAGGATTATAATAACATATTTTTTTGTTCAGACTTTCTAAGGCAATCCCCAAAGCAAGCATTGAACCAATGCAGTCCCCATCCGGGGATATATGCGTAAGCAGTGCAGCCTCGGAGATTGTATCCAATTTTTTAGCCAGTTCTGAGATCACCTTATTCGTCGTCTTGTCCATCGCTGGATTCACCTTTCGCGCCAACCTCACGAAGCAGCTTGGAAATATGGGCGCCATGTTCAATAGACTGATCATACTTGAAAGTGATCTCGGGAAAATAGCGCAGGCTGATGATTTTACCCAGTTCGCTGCGCAGATATCCGGATGCTTTATTTAAAACATCCAAACTGCTTTTCATTTCTTCTTCTGTTCCCAATACGCTGACGAATATTTTGGCATGCCGCAAATCGTCAGCTACCTCCACATCCGTGACGGTCACGAATCCAAGCCGCGGATCTTTGATATCCTCCCGGATCATCTGTGCCACTTCTGCTTTGATCGATTCTGCCAGGCGAAAAGCCCTGTGTTTAGCCATTCAGAAAACCTCCAATGCTGGTCTAGAGCTCTCTTTTAACTTCCTCCATCGTAAAGGCTTCCAAGATATCTCCTTCTTTAAGATCATTGAAGTTCTTTAAGCCAATCCCGCATTCGTATCCTTCCGCAACTTCCTTGGCATCATCCTTGAAACGTCTCAGAGATTCCAGGTCTCCCTCGTGAACGACAATTCCATCTCTGATTACCCTGATCTTATCCGACCGATGAATCTTGCCGTCGGTTATATAGCTTCCAGCAACAGTTCCAGCCTTTGGCACCTTGAAAATCTGACGGACTTCCGCTTTACCCTGTATGACTTCCTTGAAGGTAGGTTCGAGCAGGCCCTCCATCGCTGCCTTAATGTCATCAATCGCATCATAGATGACTCTGTACATCCTGATGTCCACACCCTGGAGTTCTGCTGTCGATTTTGTGTTGGAATCATGTCTGACATTAAAGCCAATAATGATCGCATTGGAAGCAGCAGCGAGCATCACGTCAGATTCACTGATCGCACCGACTCCGCCGTGAATGATGTTTACACGTACTTCCGAGGTCGTCAGCTTGGCCAGAGACTGCTTAATAGCTTCGACAGAGCCCTGAACGTCAGCTTTAATAATGATATTCAAATCTTTGACTTCGCCTTCTTTGATCTTATCGAAAAGATCATCAAGGCTAATCCTGGATTTTTGTTTAACTTCTTCCGCTTTTTTCTCATCCATTCTGGCTTCGGTAACGCTGCGGGCGAGTTTCTCATCGTTAACAACGTTGAAGATTTCTCCCGCCGGCGGAACTTCAGACAATCCCTGAACCTCCACAGGCATGGAAGGTCCCGCTTTTTTTACTCTGCGGCCTTTGTCGTCAACCATCCCCCTGATCCTACCAAAAGAATGCCCGGCAACAATAATGTCACCGATATTCAGCGTACCTTTGGATACCAGGACAGTTGCTACAGGCCCCTTGCCTTTATCGAGCTTCGCTTCAATAACGGTTCCGGTTGCCTTCCGGTTCGGATTAGCTTTCAGATCTTTCATCTCTGCAACAAGCAGGACCATTTCCAGCAGAGTGTCAATGTTGAGTCTAGCTTTGGCTGAGACCGGTACCGTGATCGTATCCCCGCCCCATTCTTCAACAACTAAGCCGTACTCAGTCAATTCCTGTTTGACACGGTCCGGATTGGCATTTTCTTTATCAATTTTATTGATAGCAACAATGATGGGTACATTGGCCGCTTTGGCATGGTTGATCGCTTCCACGGTCTGGGGCATGACACCATCATCCGCAGCAACAACCAGTATGGCAATATCTGTGACCTGGGCCCCTCTCGCTCTCATGGCTGTAAAAGCCTCGTGACCAGGAGTATCCAGGAAAGTAATTTTTTGATTTTTAATTTCTACCTGATAAGCACCGATATGCTGCGTAATCCCGCCAGCTTCGGATGCGGTGACATTGGCGGAACGAATCGCATCGAGCAAAGATGTTTTTCCGTGGTCGACGTGGCCCATGACCGTGACAACCGGAGGACGGAATTTGAGCGTGGACGCATCATCTTCTACTTCCTCAATGACTGCCATGGATTTTTCGGCTCTAACCTCAAGCGTCATGCCCATTTCAGTAGCGACAATCGTTGCTGTATCAGCATCAATTTCCTGATTGATGGTCGCCATAACACCAAGCTTCATTAATTCCTTGATGACTTCTCCGGCTTTGCGGCTCATTCTGAGCGCCAGTTCCTGAACTGACAAGGACTCAGGAATAATAATATGCTTGGGAACCACTTCTTTAACCATCTTATTGAGTTGGTTCCGGTTTGGTTGACTCCGGTCATTTTTTCTTAAGATGGAAGAAAAATCTTTTTCATCATTGCGCCGTTTATCAAATAAAAACTCTTTATTCTCGTGGGCTTTCTTTTTCTCCGGTGGCTGGCGTTTTACCGGCTGCTCGGCGACAGTAAGCTCAACGGATTTTCCTTCGATCTTGATCCTCTGAGTTTGAGGGGCTTTTTTATCTGCTCCCGGACGCTGTCCCTGGGAAGGTCTTCTTCCGGTGTCGGAGAACGGACGTCCGCCGCCCTGCGGTCTCCGGTCATCACCTGCAGGACGCTGTGATGGACGAAAATCGCCCTGCGGTCTCGGCGCATACGGCCGGTCTCCGCTCATCGGCGGTCTTGGTCCCGGTGGTCTTTGACCCTGTGGTCTGAATTCACCCGGCGGTCTTTGACCCTGCGGTCTGAATTCACCCGGTGGTCTTTGACCCTGCGGTCTGAATTCACCTGGCGGTCTTTGGCCCTGCGGTCTGAATTCACCTGGCGGTCTTTGACCCTGCGGTCTGAATTCACCTGGTGGTCTTTGACCCGGCGGTCTGAATTCACCCGGCGGTCTTTGGCCCTGCGGTCTCATCTCACCTGGCGGTCTTTGACCCTGCGGTCTCATCTCACCTGGTGGTCTTTGACCCGGCGGTCTCATCTCGCCTGGCGGTCTTTGACCCTGCGGTCTCTTCACAACTGGCGGACTTTGTGCCTGCGGTGTGTTGTCAGGTGGCGGTGTGAGTGGCGGCCTGCAGTGTGCTCGTGGGTTACTTTGACCCTGCGGTCTCATCTCACCTGGCGGTCTTTGACCGTGCGGTCTCATCTCGCCTGGCGGTCTTTGACCCTGACTTCTTTTGTGACCTTCTGCATCTCTGATGATTTCCGGGGGAATATCTTCTTCGGTCCTTTTTCTGGCAGGGACTTTTTCCTCAGCCCCGGCAGCCTTAACCGGCTTGCTTGCTTCTTTTTGCTGTGATTCGCCTATCTTGGTCAGCGCTTTTTTAACTTTTTCAACTTCCTCCGTGGATACCGCACTTAAGTGGTTTTTCACTGGTATCCCAATATCATTAAACTTTTCCATTAAAGCCTTGCTGGATATATTCAATTCTTTAGCCAGTTCGTGAACTCGAATATTGGTCACATTGTCACCCCCCAAAAACGAAAATAGAAATATAACCTTTCAACTCCTTATCTCTTACTGGGGACATAAAAACTTTTAAACCCGCTCATTTTCAGGTGTGTCCCCCAACCTGATGATTGCTTTGGCGAAACCGTCATCCATAATCAGTATAAGTGCTCTTGGTGATAATCCGACAGCCGTCCCGAGTTCTTGTTTCGTGCTGCAGATCATAACTGGAATATGAAGATCATCGGCCCATTGCGTGTACTTGGTGATAGAGCCCGGTGAATCTTCTGCAATAATCAATAACGAGCCCTTTTGTTTTTTTAAGAACGCTTCAACCTGTGATTCTCCGGAAGAAATTTTCCCGGCTCTCCTTGCCATTCCAAGCAATGATAATATTTTTGGTGTCAAGAAGAATTCATCTGCCTTTCAATTTCGGCCAGCATCTCTTTGGTCGGTTTGATGCCAAAAGTTTTTTCAAAACGGTTTTGTTTCAGAGCTTTTATCAGACAATCTGGACACTGGCAAAGGTAAGCTCCACGCCCATTTTTCTTGGAAGAAGGATCAAATTCCAATACTCCCTCAGGTGTTTTTACGATTCTCAATAATTCTTTTTTTGGTTTCATTTCCTGGCAGCCAAGACACATGCGCAGAGGGATTTTTCGTACCTTCATTTTCTCACCTTTCAGGAATTACTTTTGGTCACTGAAGCCTATTTTTTCTTGCTTGAAGACTTGGCCTTTTTCTTGGGTTTCTCTGCTTCCTGCTGTTCATCTGCTTGGGAAGCTTCATCAGCAGGTGATTCTAATTCTGAATAAGAAACATCAGCATCACTGTCTTCATTTCGGGCATTTTCATCGCCGTCATATTCTGCAGATTCATCGTATTCATCGTAGTATTGGCTGTCCTCGTCCTCCTGATAACTCCCGTCATCATATTCATCGTATCCTTCTTCTGTGTAGTCCTGATAGCCTTCATCATATTCCTGATATTCTTCTTCAGATTCTTCATACTCGCCTTCTACATAATCGCCGTAGGGTTCGTCTTCATAATCTGTATATTCTCCTTCTTCATAGGGTTCATACGCCTGTTCATAGTATTCACTCTCATACTCTTCATCCTGATAGCCGTCTTCCGGGATCAAATTCTGAGCGAGCGCCTGCGTTTCGTTCTTAATATCGATTTTCCAGCCGGTCAGCTTTGCGGCCAGTCTGGCGTTCTGTCCTTCTTTCCCGATAGCGAGTGATAATTGATAGTCCGGCACGACCACCAACGTCACCTTGTCTTCATACCGCGGATAAACGCCCAGGACTCTGGCCGGGGAAAGCGCATTGGAGACAAAATCAATCGGATCAGCCGACCAGTTGATGATGTCCATTTTTTCGCCTTTCAGTTCATTCACGATATTCTGTACCCTGCTGCCCTTCGGTCCAACACACGCTCCGACCGGATCAACGTTTTTGTCTTTCGAGTAAACTGCAATTTTGGAGCGTGCACCTGCTTCCCTTGCAACTGCTTTGATTTCTACAATTCCATCGTGAATCTCCGGAACTTCCAGCTCAAACAATCGTTTGATCAGTCCTGGATGGGTGCGGGAAAGCAAAATTTGGGGGCCTTTGGTCGTTTTCTTCACTTCAACAACATAGGCCTTGATTCTTTCAAAAGGCTGGTAGTTTACTCCGGGATTCTGCTCTGAGGCAGGCAGTACGGCCTCCACCTTGCCAAGATCCACAATGACGTTACGCTGTTCATAGCGTTGGACAATACCGGTGACAATATCTCCCTCGCGATTAATATATTCATCGTATATCAATCCGCGTTCAGCCTCGCGTATTCTTTGGACAACAACCTGCTTGGCAGTCTGCGCTGCGATGCGGCCAAAGTCACGCGGGGTGACTTCAAATTCAACAATATCTTCAGTTGAATAGTTCGGGTCAATTTTTTTAGCTTCTTCTAATGATATTTGGGTGCGTGGATCATCCGCAATTTCCACAACGTTTTTGCGGGCATATACTTTAATTTCTCCATTCAAGCGGTCTATATGGATCCTTACATTCTGTAAAGAGGAAAAGTTCTTTTTATATGCCGATATCAGAGCAGCTTCAATCGCTTCAAACAATATCTCTGTCGAAATACCTTTTTCTTTTTCTAATTCGTGAATTGCCTCAATGAACTCCATGTTCATCTGTCTGAATCCCTCCTTAAAATCATTTTAAAACTCAAAAGTAAGATGGGCCTTTTCAATTAGCGACAAAGGAATGGCAATCTCCCGCCCCTCATATTCTAGGATAACCTGGTCATCAGCCAATCCTTTTAAATTTCCGGTAAAGCGGTTGTATCCCTCAAACACTTCTGTCGTATTAATACTGACAAGCTTTCCTGTATATTTGATATAATCTTCTCTCTTTTTAAGCGGTCTCTCAATTCCGGGAGAAGAGACTTCCAGCATATAGGCCTGGGGGATCGGGTTTTCTTTATCCAGAACCTCATTAATTCGATGGCTTACCTCGGCACAGTCGTCAATCTCTACTCCGCCTTCCTTATCAATATATAATCGCAGATACCAGTAAGCACCTTCCTTAACATACTCGACATCGACGAATTCCAGTCCCAGCTCCATTACGAGTGGTTCTGCCAAACTTCTAACTTTGTTTAGAATAGAATTGCTCATCGTATACTCCTTTTAGAGTTAAGCATTTTTTATTTTTTCATCATACCAAATGAAAGAGTGGGTAATCCCCACTCTGAACCAAAAATCTGCTTAGAATAAAATTCCTGCTTTTACTATATCATATACTGTTTCCGTCTGCAATATTCCTAATGTCCAGTTTAAAACAAACTCAGCTGATTTTTGTCGGGCAGCCCTTCCAGACACCCGTGCTGCTGAAGCGTTTCAATGACGGTTTTGCTGATTTTTCCGTTGGATCGGGCCTGGATATCTTCGACAGATTTGATCGTTCCATGTTCCCTGAGTTTGACCAAACTCGCCGCAGCCGTTTCACCGACTCCCTGCAGGGATGACAGTGGCGGCAGGAGCCCATCAGGCGTTACCTGAAAACGTACCGCATCCGATTCCCACAGGTTAACCTTGCGCAGCTTAATCTTCCGGCAGTACATTTCCACCACAATCTCAAGGATCGTCTGCAGGTTCTTGTCCTTAGCCGTTGCATTGTTGCCTTTGGCGGCAATTTCTTTGATAGCCTCCCGGCACTTTTTCACACCGCTGCAGATCAGTTCCGCATCAAACTCATCTGCCCTGACGGTAAAAAATGTTGCATAAAACGCTTCAGGATAATTGATCTTAAACCAAGCGATCCTGAAAGCCATTGTCACATAAGCTACAGCATGGGCCTTCGGAAACATATAGCTGATCTTCTGACAAGAGTCAATATACCAATCCGGAACGTTTTGTTTTTTCATGGCCTCAATATCTTCATCTTTGAGTCCTTTGCCCTTACGGACCGACTCCATAATTTTAAAAGCATGGCTGGAATTAAGTCCCATCTGAATCAAATAGATCATAATATCGTCACGGCAGGCAATAATGTTGGAGATGTCAGCTGTACCGTTTAAGACAAGGTCCTGGGCATTGCCAACCCAGACATTCGTACCATGGGAAAGTCCGGATATTCTGACCAGATGGGAAAAGCTTGAAGGTTTGGTGTCTTCCAGCATCTGTCTTACAAATTTTGTACCAAATTCCGGGATGCCAAGTGTTCCGGTCGTGGACCCGATTTCCTCCGCAGTCACGTCAAGCGCATCCGTACTCGAAAAGAGTGAGAGGGTTTGCGTGTCATCAAGCCGGATTTTCTTCGCATCAAGCCCTGTCAAGTCCTCTAGCATTTTAATCGACGTCGGATCGTCATGACCGAGCAGGTCCAGTTTGGTTAAACGCCCGGAGATGGAATGGTAGTCGAAATGGGTCGTAATAATATCTGAAGAGGTGTCGTTGGCCGGTCTTTGCAGCGGGGTAAAATCAAAAACATCGCATTCTTTCGGGATGACCATTAATCCTCCCGGGTGCTGTCCTGTCGTTCTTTTTACCCCCGTACAACCGCTGACCAGCCGGTTCAGTTCTGTCTGGTTATATTTGACCTTTCTTTCCTCAAGGTAATTCTTCACAAAACCATAGGCAGTTTTTTCAGCAATCGTGGAAATCGTTCCGGCCCGGAAAACATTTTCCTTGCCAAATATCTCCTCGGTGTATTTCATAGCTCTGGGCTGATATTCTCCCGAGAAATTTAGATCGATATCAGGAACCTTGTCTCCCTTAAAGCCTAGGAAGGTTTCAAACGGAATGTCATGTCCGTCTTTGACCAGTTCCCTGCCGCACTGCGGACATATTTTATCCGGCAGATCCACACCTGCTCCGGCGATTCCGTCCGTCACAAACTCTGAATAAAGACACTCCGGGTTAGCACAACGATAGTGCGGCGGAAGCGGATTGACCTCCGTGATGCCGGTAAAAGTTGCGACGAGCGATGAACCGACGGAACCCCTTGATCCGACCAGATAACCATCCTCGTTCGATCTTTTTACGAGCAGATGCGCAATCAGATACAATACGGCAAAACCGTTGCCGATGATGGAATCCAGTTCCTTATTTAAGGTTTTCTGAACCATTTCCGGCAAAGGATTGCCGTACAGCTCATACGCTCTGGTCATCGTCATATCCCGGATTTTATCGGCAGCACCTTCAATCTTCGGTTCGAAAAAGTCGTCCGGAAACGGTTTGATTTCAGCGACCTGTTCGGCAATCATTCTCGGTGTTGCGACTACCGCCCGATAGGCATCCTCTTCATCAAGATAAGCAAATTCCTTGAGCATTTCATCCGTTGACCTGAAATACAGCGGAGCCTGCTCATCAGCATCGGCAAAGCCTTTCCCGGCCATCAAAATTCTTCGGTAAACTTCATCTTCCTTATCAAGAAAATGGACGTCACAGGTAGCCGCGACAGGAATACCAAGTTCCTTGCTAAGAGAGACAATGTGCCGGTTCATATCGATCAATTCTTGTTCGCTGGAAACCTCACCGTTTTTCAGCATAAACCGATTGTTCCCCAGCGGCTGGATTTCCAGATAATCGTAATACGAAGCAATTTTTTTGATTTCTGCCGCATCTTTCTTTTGCAAGATTGCCCGCATCAGTTCTCCTGATTCGCAGGCCGAACCAAGGATCAAACCTTCCCTGTGGGCATCAAGCAGCGAACGCGGAATACGGGGACGTCTGTAAAAATACTCCATATGGGAAGCGGTAACAAGTTTATACAGATTTTTTAAGCCGGTATAATCCTTGGCCAAAATAATGATATGGAAAGAACGGCTGCGGCTCAACTCGACCGGATTCGTTCCGGCATCCTCGACCAAATAGCCTTCCATGCCATAGATGATTTTGACACCGTACTTTTTTCCGGCTTCAGCCGCATCCGGAAAAGCCTGGACGACCCCGTGGTCTGTTACAGCAATCGCGGTATGTCCCCATTCACCGGCTCGCTTCACCATGTTTTGGATCGATGAAACACCATCCATTTCCGAATGCTTGGTGTGCAGATGCAGTTCAACCCGTTTCTCTTCCGCAAGATCCGGCTTGGACGTCTTCGAAACAGTCATCATATCCCTTGGCATCAACGTCAGCTCGGTCGTATACCGATCGAACTGCACAGACCCTTTCACTCTGAGCCAGTCACCTTTATTGATTTCCAGAGGTTTTTTTCCTTCGTCAAAGAACAGTTTGCAGCCTATTGAGTTTGTCTTGTCTGTCAAACCGAACGACAATAATTGACGTCCGCTTTTTAATAGTCTGATTTCTGTTTCACAGACCTCACCCTCCACAATGACCTGTTTCTCCTCGTCATGAATATCGGCTAACGGAGCCGGCGTACCCTTTATCTCTCTGCCAAGCAAAACAGCATTCTGCTCTTTCTTCTCTTTTTTCTCCTCAGGCTTTTTGGACAGGATTTCCTCTACATACTTTTGCTCTTCTTTTTCCGCGTCAAAATAGATTTCTTCTTCGGCGGCAGTCTCTTCAATTTCCCAGAAAATCCTTGCCTCCAGACCATATTTCTGCCGAAAGAAGCTTTCCAGACTATCCTGTTTCAGCTGACAATATTCCATTGCCATCATACTCGGAACGAAAAAGGTCAGTCTGTTTTTAACAACCTCATATTTTACGGAAGCATTCAGCCAGACCTTAAGGGAAGGCACCTTCTCGTGAATATCCTGGATGATTTGCAGCCAATGTTCTTGACAAAGCAGCTCTAGGGTAACATCGGGAGACATTTTTGTTTTTATCTCAATCGTGATTCCGTTATTTTCGTTCCCACTATTTAATCTTTTCTTTAAGGATTCAGTTAAAAGGCCCAGAATTTCTTCCTGGACCGGACAGGATAAAGAAAGATGGAGTATCCACTTTCTTTGTTCAGGAACAATCTCCACCCTCTCCAGCAGTATGTAATTTAGAAAAGTATCCAGCCTCATGCTGACATCACTTGGTAATTCCTGATAAAATGGTGTTGCTACCAGTTTGACCGCCGCAGTTGACACCAATGAATGCCTCCTCTGTATCCAAACGCAATTCACATCACTGCATATTACGATGTAACTTATTTGGGGTTGGTCTGTATGCCACAAATCCGCTTTCGGCCGTTGTGTCATCCATGACACAAAAGGCCGCGCTTCGCACTCCATGCTCCGCTTGACGCTGGAATTGTGGCACACAGACTGAATCTTTGGATAATAAGATTATAATGTTTGCTTAAATTAAGCATGTAACTTTGAGAAGTATAACGAGTACACTGTTCTGTTCTTTTCTTTTAATAAATTCTCAAGAATAATCTACATTCTGACATGCAGACTTGCTTGAATAACCCTAAGATTAGTTTGCGGGCCACAGTTCCGCGACAAGCGGAGCCTGGATGGCGAAGCGCGGCCTTTTGCGTCAAGGAAGACGCAACGGCCGAAAGCGGTATTGTGGCCCGCAAACTGGCCCAAAGTCATTATCCCACAGACTTGCCCTAATATTAAAATTCGTGTACTACTCTAGGCACGACAGGCTTCTTTGATGATTTCTGTTACAAGACTGCAAACGCGGTCCGCTTCAATCAGCTCAACTTGCCGGGTGCTTCTGTTGTACAGTTCAACTTTACCTTCGGCGAGTGCTTTAGCGCCGATTGTCAGTCTTAGAGGATATCCGACGAGATCCGCATCCTTGAATTTTACGCCGGGACGTTCGTCCCTATCATCGTATACTGTCTCGATTCCGAGGGCTTTTAATTCTTCATAAAGCCGTTCAGCAGTGGCAACGACATTTTCGTCCTTTAAGGAAACCGGGACAATAATACAATGATACGGGGCAATCGGCATTGGCCAGATAATTCCGTTCTCATCATAATTCTGCTCAATGGCGGCAGCCATTGTTCTGCTGACGCCTATCCCATAGCAACCCATATAGCAGACCTTTTCCTTACCTGTATCGTCGAGGTAGGTTGCCTGAAGGGCCTGACTGTATTTCGTACCAAGATTGAAGACTTGCCCGACTTCAATCCCACGGGCTTCCTGGAGCGATCGCTGGCATTTCGGGCAGGGTTCACCCGGCGTTACCATTCTGAGGTCTGCTATTACAGCAGGAATAAAATCCTTTCCGCAAGCAACACCGAGCAGGTGATAATCTTTTTTATTGGCTCCGCAGACTCCCTGTTTCATCTCAGCTACTTCAAGGTCTGCGGCAACATAGACATCCTTAAGTCCAACCGGCCCGATGAACCCGTGCTCGCAGTTGAAAACCTCCCGGACTTCCTCCGGGTCAGCCATTCTGAGGTTCAGGAACGGTCCGAGCATATTATTGACCTTGATTTCATTGACTTCCCGGTCTCCCCTAACCAGGACAAGTATAAAACGGTCGTCACCTTTATACAAAAGCGTTTTTATCAGAGAAGACTTGTTGATTTTTAAGAAATCGGCTAGCTGGTCAATCGTTTTGATATTGGGGGTATGAACCTCACCTGTCCGGCCTGCCAGAATATCCTGATCAGTGTCTGGATGCGGCAGACATTCAGCTTTCTCGACATTGGCAGCATAATCGCAATCTGGACAGAATACCACCGCAGCCTCTCCGGATTCGGCCAGCACCATAAATTCATGGGTTCCGCCTGTTCCGCCAATGGCACCGGCATCTGCCTCGACAGCACGGAAAGTCAGTCCACAGCGCGTAAAAATCCGTTCATAAGCCTCATACATCTTGCGGTAACTTTCCCGTAAACTTTCCTGATCCCTGTCAAAAGAATACAAGTCCTTCATGATAAATTCCCGGCCGCGCATCAGTCCGAAACGTGGTCTTCTTTCATCACGGTATTTGTTTTGAATCTGGTACAGAAGGAGCGGTAGCTGTTTGTAGGAACGGACTTCACTTCTGACCAGGTCGGTGATGACTTCTTCATGCGTGGGTCCGAGACAGAATTCCCGGTCATGCCTGTCTTTTAATCGGAACATCTCCGGACCATAGACATCCCAGCGTCCGGTTTCTTTCCACAGTTCAGCCGGCTGGACAATCGGCAGCATGACTTCCTGTCCGCCTTTGGCATCCATCTCTTCGCGCACGATTTGCTCGATCTTTTTAATGACTCTGAGTCCCAGAGGAAGATATGTATAAATCCCGGCTGCAGCTTTGCGGATAAATCCGGCTCTCAGCATGAGCTGGTGACTGATCACTTCGGCTTCTGCAGGCACTTCCCGCAAGGTCGGATTCAATAATTGGCTAACTTTCATTGTTTATTTCTTCCTTTCAACGAGTGCTTGCTCTTAAAAAGTTCTTGCTCTTCAATATTACCATTTTCACACAGGATTAAACAACCGGAAAACCTCAGATTTATTTTTTAAAGATCTATCAGAAAATGTTTAGAGTTTTTCTGATAGACTTAAATCCGCCTCGATTTTCTCCATCAAAGCCGGCACTAATTCATCTTCAGGCAGCTGCGCGATGACCTCACCCCGTGCAAAAAGCAGCCCCCTGCCTTTTCCTCCTGCAATGCCAAAATCGGCTTCCCGGGCTTCCCCAGGGCCATTGACCACACAGCCCATCACGGCTATGGAAACCCTCTTGGATGGTGCCGGTAAAGCTTCAAGTCTCTGTTCTACTTCCTCAGCCAGATGAACTAAATCCACCTGAGTCCTGCCGCAGGTCGGACAACTGATTAATTCGAATCCGCCTTTCTTGAGATCCAGTACCCGCAGAATCTGTTGGGCAACCGGAATCTCTGCTGCAGGATCGCCTGTCAGTGAGACTCTGATCGTATCGCCGATGCCTTCAGCCAGAAGCGTTCCTATACCGATTGCAGACTTTACCACCCCGGATCTGACCGTACCGGCTTCAGTTACCCCGATATGCAGCGGATAGTCCACCCGATCGGCAATCATGCGGTAAGCGTCAATCATCAACGGAACATGGGACGACTTCAGGGAGATCTTGATATGATGATAGTTTTCTTGTTCCAGGATGCCGACATGGCCCAAAGCGCTTTCGACCATCCCTTCCGCAGTCGGTCCGCCGTATTTCTCAAGGATTTCCTTTTCCAGAGATCCGGTGTTGACTCCGATCCGGATCGGGATGTTTCTTTCGCGGACCGCGTTGATAACCTCCTGTACCTTCCAGCGCTCACCGATATTTCCCGGATTGATTCGGAGTCCATGAACCCCATTGGCAACAGCTTTAAGTGCAAGTCTGTAGTCAAAGTGAATATCCGCAACTACCGGAATCGGACTTAGGTTGCAGATGTCTTTCAACGCAAGCGCAGCCTGCTCATTTAAGACAGCCGTCCGGATAACCTCACAGCCAATTTCCGCTAGGTGCCTGATCTGATTGAGGGTGGCTTGAACATCCCGGGTATCCGTATTGGTCATCGACTGAATCACGATCGGATTATTTCCGCCAATCGCCACCGATCCGATTTTCACTTCTCTTGTAATCCTGCGTTTCAATCGATAAACCCTCCTATTTTGACGTAGTTTATCTTGGGCTAGTCTGTGGGCCACAATACCGCTTCTCGGCTGTTGTGCCCTCCGTGGCACAAAAAGCCGCGCTCCGCATCGTGCTCCGCTGACAGCGGAACTGTGGCCCCCAGACTAATCTTAAGTTTAATTTGCAAGCTAGATCAAGGAGCCAGAAAGTATCTCTATGAAGAAGAAGCCTGCCAAGCTCCTTCAAGCGCTCTGATATCATCGATTGGATGCATTCAGCTGATGATTGACCTAGCTAACATCATTCGTTTGCATAGCGTTGGGAACTTAAAGGCTAAAGAATAATCCGTGCTTAAATCAAATCAGATAAACACGCTTTTTATTCGTGATTAAAATCTAGTATGAATTCCCAGCAAGAGAACTATAATTGTATTCTCTACATAGAAGAACTGCAACTTCCGTATAAGTCATGCCAATTACCCTAAAAATCAGGCTGCGGGCCACAGTTTCGCTGTGAGCGGAGCAAGGATTGCGTAGCGCGGCCTTTTGACGGCCATGGATGGCCTAATGTCGCGATGCCATGGATGGCAAGGAGCGACGGGTCAAGGAGGACACAACGGCCGAAAAGCGATATTGTGGCTCGCAGACTTACCTAAGCAAAATGTAAAATGATATTTATAATTCAAGGATTTTAGGAACTCATCCGGCAATCATTATTCAAATGAAATTTACTTCGTAATTATCCTCAGTATATCCTGATACGTCACCGCGATCATCAGCGCAATGAGCAGCGCAAAGCCTGTCAGCTGAATCCAGCCTTTCTTTTCGATACTTAAAGGCTTACGCCGGATTCCTTCAAAAGTCATCACGGCCAGCTGACCGCCGTCGAGCGCCGGCAGCGGCAGAATATTTAATACACCAAAGTTGATGCTGAGCACAGCGGCCAGGGTAAATAGCGACGACATTCCCTGTTTTACGCCTTCCCCGATGACCTGGGCAACACCAATCGGACCCGAAAGTTCGACCGGCACCTTGCCGGTAATCATTTGGATCAGATAAAGGACAAGTTGTCTGGTAAACTCTACCGTCTGCTGAAAACCATATTGGATGGATTTCAGGACGGATACTTTCTGCATGGTATAAGAAGGTGTAATCCCGATCAATCCTTTTCCAAGCTCCTGATCATAAACCGGGGTAATCTCAACCGTGACAATTTGTTTCGTATCCGCTTTTTCTACGGTAAACGACATCTTTTCTCCGGGGTTGGTGTGAATTTGCTGCGTTACAGAATTCCAGTCTGGAGTCTCTGTGCCGTTGATCGCAATAATTCTGTCTCCGGCGGCGAGTCCCGCCGTGGCTGCAGGTTTACCCAGTGACGCCTCACCGATTAGGTTCTGGTTATCGGCTACGGCTACGCCAAAAAAGGCAAAAGCAACCACAAAAAGCACCGCACCGAGGATGAAGTTCATGAGCGGTCCGGCCACAATGACGGCCATTCTCTTCCAAATTGATTTGCTTTCAAAACTTCGGGCCAACAGTTCCTCCCTACTGACCTGATCGCCTTCTTCGACTTCTTCAGCACTTAAGAATCTGCAAAATCCTCCCAGAGGTAGTATCCTGACGGAGTAAAGCGTTTCCTTACCCTGGAACCCAAAAAGCTTTGGCCCAATGCCAAAAGCAAATTCCAGCACTTTAATCCCCGATCTCTTGGCTACGATAAAATGCCCAAATTCATGTACGAATACCAAAACGCCAAATATTACGATAAAAGCAATTACCGTTTTTAAGATGTCAAACAAACCATTCACCTCAACCCAGATTTATTTGCGATGCAGCATAATCCCTAGCCCATCTGTCCGCAGCCAGTACGGTATCCAAGTCCTTTATCTCCTGAACCTGATGGACCTGACAAGTGCGTTCCACAAGTTCGTGCATCTCATGATATTTTATGCGGCCTGCCAGGAAAGCATGTACACAGATTTCGTTGGCAGCATTCATGACCGCAGGAAGTGTCTTTCCTGTCTGACCGCAGGCATAAGCGAATTTCAAAAACGGGAAAGCGGCCAAATCAGGCTTCTCAAACGTTAAGCTCTTTCCGGCAAGCGAAAGTTCCGGTAAACGGTTTTCCCAGCGTTCGGGATAGGTCAGCGCATACTGAATCGGAATGCGCATATCCGGTATGCCAAGCTGGGCAAGAACAGTGCCGTCACGGAATTCGACCATCGAGTGAACAATGCTCTGAGGATGAACCAAAACATCAATTTGGTCATAATCTACGCCGAAAAGAAATTTTGCCTCAATAACTTCCAAACCTTTGTTCATCATGGTTGCTGAATCAATGGTAATCTTGGCGCCCATATTCCAGTTCGGATGTTTCAGCGCCATTGCCGGTGTTACATCAGCCAGCCTTTCCCTGTCCCATCCTCTGAAAGGGCCGCCTGAAGCAGTCAGAATAATTTTTTTAACTGCATTTTTGTTGCCGCTGAGACACTGGAACACAGCAGAGTGTTCACTGTCAACAGGAATAACGGAACAGCCGTTCCGTTCTGCTGTCTGCATTACAAGTTCCCCTGCGGCAACGAGCGTTTCTTTGTTGGCCAGCGCAATATTTTTTCCTGCGTTCAGTGCAGCCAGTGTAGGCTCAAGACCAATACTGCCGCTGACAGCGGTCACAACCGTGTCAACCTCTGCTGCAGTCGCCGCCTCAAGCAGTCCCTCCATACCTGCCAGCACCTTGACAGACAGGTCAGCAACCCGTTGTTTCAGGAAAAGTGCACTTTCTTCCTGCATCATCACGGCAATCCTCGGCCTGAACTCGCGGATCTGTTGTTCAAAAAGGTCGGCCCGGGAATTGGCCGACAAAGCATAAACAGCTAATTTTCCTTCCGAGTTTCTGACCACATCCAGTGTCTGCGTGCCAATTGAACCGGTGGAGCCTAAGACCGAAATTATTTTCACTTTGATATCTCCAATTCCAATTCTATCCTAATTCGTTATGCTTAAGTTTTACTTAGAGTGGATCTTTTAAGAGAGTGGCTTTGAATGGCTTTGCTATTCTCCCTTAAAAACTTCGGCTTTCCTGACGGCTTCATACATGACGACCAGAGCGGGGCCGATGAGCAGTCCTACTGCTCCGAAAAGGTTCATTCCAACGTACATGGACATCAGGGTGGCCAGCGGATGCAGCCCGATATTTTGAGACAAAATCTTTGGTTCCAGGATCTGCCGGATCACTGTAGCGGCAAGGTAGATGACCAAGAGTTTGACTGCCGAGGCTATACTGCCGGTAAAAAGCAGTACCAAGATCCACGGAATAAATATGAGGGCCGGTCCGATAACCGGTATCAGATCGAGCAGGCCGGACAGAATGCCAAGCGTAAAGGCATAGCTATTACCGATGATCAACAGTCCAATTGTGATCACAGCGAATGTGATGCAGACAAGAATGGTCTGAGCTCTTAAGAATCCTACCAGTGCTGAACCAAGGTCTGCAGCAATTTGTCTGGTTTTGCCAAGATATTTCCCTTTTACCCTGCCAAACAGCCATTCCTTGACGGCCGGAAAACTCATGCTCGTCAGCAGTGTTGCTACAGTTGTAATCACAATCACAAACATCAAGCCCGGCAGCGCACCCAGAAAATTCAGCAAGCCAAGACTGCCGTTTTTAAGAATGACCTGGAGTGCCGCAAGTATTTTTTCCATATTGGACTGAATCGCACTATTGATCTCAGGATTCAGCTGAATAAACTGCTGAATTAAGCCGATCTTTTCTGTCAGCATTGCCAAGGTCTGTTGATAAATCATCGGAAAAGCAGTATATAGTTCGGCTAACTCGCGGTATATCCGGCTCCCGAACAAAACCAGCAGCAGCACAAACACAATCAAAACCAGGATCACCACAAGCAGAGATGCGTAGGTTCTCTTGATTTTAAGCACATTAATCAGTTTTAATATAAGCGGTTCCAGCAGAAAAGAAAGGATAAATGCCAAAATAAAGGGCAGCAGGGCCGAGACCACTGTTCCAAGCGTTGAGCCAAAGACAGGGAAAAACTCGACGATCGCATAGGTAAAAAGTTTCAGGCTGAGTAATGCAGCTGCGATCATAACCAACCTGTTTAGATTCACCCTTAGGGAGTTTTTGGTCGTATCGTTCATGCTTATCCCACCAATCCTAGGTTAATAGAAAAAAACACCAACGGCAGCGCAAACAAAAAGCTGTCAAAGCGATCCAGGATACCGCCATGGCCTGGGATCAGCCTGCCGGAATCCTTCACACCGGCAGTCCGTTTCAGTGCGGATTCAAAAAGATCACCGATCTGGGAAGCAATGCTGGTCAAGAGTGACAGGACAAGGATAGCCGGGAGAGTTGCTTGCTTGGTAATCAACCAGAAAACAAAACCGCAGACTAAAGCCGTCACCAGGCCGCCAACAGCCCCTTCGACTGTCTTGTTCGGGCTGACTTTCGGGGCAAGCTTTCTTTTACCAAGCGTATTCCCGACAAAAAAAGCTCCGGTATCTGTGAGCCAGACCAATAAGAAAACAAGAAAACACCAAGAAACGCCAATTTCTCTTAAGGAGTAGAGATAGGTAAACAGAAAGACCGGATAAATCAGTGCCAGAAAATAATACGTTGAAGACGCTAAAGACTGATTTGGATAGCGCAGCGCATAACTTCCAAATGTCAGCATGAACCATATGATTGCCAGCGGCAGCATCCATTCCGTGCGGCCAAGAAGAAAAATAGCCAGCCACAAGATGCTGTAAACGACTGCCGGCCATAACTTGTTTACTAAACCGGCCTTTTGTCCAATCTGCAAAAACTCTTTAAGTCCAAGTAAAGCCAGAATCACAACAGCAATGGACAAATACCATCCTCCGAGCCAGGTCAAAACCAATAAAAGGGGGGCTCCGACCAGAGCACTCAAGATTCTCTTAACCATTTTCTATCCCTCAACCTTCTTTTACGCCGCCAAACCTGCGTTCCCGGTTTTGAAAAATCCGAATCGTTTCAAATAATGATGCTCTGTTAAAATCCGGCCAGCATTCATTCACAATCACGATTTCTGAATAGGCGGCCTGCCAGAGCAGATAATTGCTTAAGCGCATTTCACCTGAAGTCCTGACGAGAAGCTCCGGATCAGGACAATCTTTCGTATACAAATGCTTTTCAAATATTTCCTCGGTAATTTGCTGAACATTCAACGCTCCGCTTTGGACCTCCTGCGCAACTTCCTTGACTGCTTTGAGGATTTCGATCCTGCTTCCGTAATTCAGAGCTACATTCAGCACTAATCCGGTATTGTTCTTTGTTTTTTCACAAGCCTCGTTATAAGCCTTCAGGACATCCTTCGGTATATCTTCTTCCTGCCCGAAAATGCATATCTTAACATTGTTCGCATGCAGCTCGGCAAGCTCTTTGCGGACATACTCCTTCAAGAGCGACATAAGAATCCCGATCTCCGACTGCGGCCTTTTCCAGTTCTCGGTCGAAAAAGCATATACGGTCAGATATTTGATTCCAAGCTCATCACTGCCCCTGACGACTTCCCGCAGTGCTTCTACTCCCGCCCGGTGACCGACAGAACGAGGCAATCCTTTCTGCTGGGCCCATCTTCCGTTTCCGTCCATAATGATTGCCAGATGCCGAGGGATTCTTTTCATATCAATGTTTTTCAGCTGAACATCTCCACTGTCTTTTTTCCAGATTATCACAAGTATTCCTCTTCATCTCTGTAGTAGTACCCTGTCATGTATATTAGCGTTATCGAGGTACTAGAACGGTTGCGGAAAGACCCCCTGTTCTGTAGGGGGCCAAACAAAAACTCCTATATAAATCTATCATGGATTAGAACAAATTTCAAATAACCATTGGTACAACTTATTCTGGCCACACGTAAATCTCCGCAGGGAACAGCCTTTCCTACAGGGCTGGTTATCTCATAACAGAAATTCGCGCTTTCTTGTGTCAATTCCTCTTGAACGTCGTCCCACTTTTTCCCGAGCCAGCGCAACACGTTACACTTCCATAATTTCTTTTTCTTTTTTCTCGAGGATCTCGTCAATATCCTTCACAGTTTTATCGGTAAGTTTCTGCGCTTTTTCCTGTCCTTTTTTGGAATCGTCCTCAGAGACAGTTTTGTCCTTCTCAAGCTGTTTTATCTCATCAATAAGCTCCCGTCTGATATTCCGGACAGCAACCTTAGCATCTTCCGCTTTCTTTTTAACCGTCTTGACAATCTCTGCACGGCGTTCCGCTGTCAATTGCGGAATATTTAGCCTGATGACCATGCCGTCATTGGAAGGCGTAAGTCCAAGATCCGATTTAAGAATCGCCTTCTCAATATCCTTAATCGAAGATTTATCCCAGGGCTGAATGGTGATCATCCGTGGATCAGGGACTGAGACATTGGCCAGCTGATTAATTGGGGTAGGAGTCCCGTAATAATCAACAGAAACTTTGTCCAGAACTGCCGGATTCGCCCTTCCTGCCCTGACAGATGCGAGGTCCTTCTTGAGTACCTCCTCTGTTTTATGCATTTTTTCTTCAGCGTCATTCAAAAATTCATTGAGCATTTTTCGTTACCTCCCCACATAGGTACCTATTGGTTCTCCCTTAAGTGCTTTAATAATATTGCCATTTTCTTTCAAGTTAAAAACAATGATTGGAATATCATTGTCCATGCACAACGAAGTTGCTGTGGAGTCCATCACACCCAGCCCTTTGCTGAGTACATCAAGATAGGTCAGTCTATCAAATTTCTTGGCATCAGGATTCTTCATCGGATCACTGTCAAATACGCCGTCAACCTGTTTGGCCATTAAAATAACGTCTGCTTCAATCTCTGCAGCCCGCAAAGCCGCCGTCGTATCTGTCGAAAAATAGGGATTGCCTGTCCCCGCTGCAAAAATCACAATACGGCCCTTTTCCATATGGCGGATCGCTCTTCTTCTGATATAAGGTTCTGCTACCTGCCTCATCTCAATCGCCGACAATACTCTCGTGACAATGTTGTGTTGTTCCAGAACATCCTGCAGCGCTAAGGCATTCATTACAGTAGCGAGCATTCCCATATAATCAGCAGTTGTCCGGTCTATTCCCTGAGAACTCCCGGCAATACCCCGCCAAATATTTCCTCCGCCAACGACCAGTGCCATTTCCACACCAAGCTTCTGGACTTCAGAAATCTGTCTGGCGACAGACTCCAGCATGCTGTGCGCAATTCCAAAACCCTGCTCCCCGGCAAGCGCTTCTCCGCTTAGTTTCAATACGATGCGGCGGTAACGTGCATCTGTCATAAACGAACCTCCGTACTTAGTTTATTTCTACACCAAAGATAAAAATCCTCTTGTCGCTGTACGTAGATGTAACAGAAAGCATTTATACGCTGTATTATACGCAAGAAGCAATAAACCTTTCTGGTTCCCCTAAAAAAGAGAACACCGAAGTGTTCTCTTATCGATTTATTTCTTTCATGACTTCATCGGCAAAATTATCCTGGCGCTTTTCAATTCCTTCACCCAACTCATAGCGGGTAAATCTGCGAATAGCTATTTTCTCACCGATTTTGGCAATCTTAGCCATGACCAGGTCTTTGACTAAAATATCGGGGTCCTTGATAAAAGGCTGTTCTACAAGACAAACTTCCTTATAGAACTTCTCTATGCGGCCGTCAACCATCTTGTCAACAATTTTTTCCGGTTTCCCTTCGTTCAATGCCTGAGCCCTAAATATTTCTCTTTCATGGGCAACAACGTCAGCCGGAACATCTTCTTTATTGACATAAAGCGGTTTAGCTGCGGCGATCTGCATCGCAATATCCTTAGCCAGCTGCTTAAATTCATCTCCACGGGACACAAAGTCGGTCTCGCTGTTTAATTCGAGCAGAACGCCAATTCTGCCACCTCCATGAATGTAGGCTTCTACAGTCCCTTCGGCAGCAATTCGTCCTTCTTTTTTCGCAGCAGCAGCCAGACCTTTTTCTCTTAGGAAATCTATCGCTTTGTCCATATCGGCATTACATTCGGTTAATGCCTTTTTGCAGTCCATCATTCCGGCTCCGGTTCTTTCCCTGAGTTCTTTCACCTGAGAAGAAGTAACTTCAGCCATACGGTAACCCTCCTTTATTGAATACTTTACGACACATATAAAAACAGGGTAAGTCATGAAGAACATACCCCAATCTCACCCTGTTTTTTTAACTATTCTTCGTCTTCGGTTTGATTGCTCTCTTCAGCTTCTTCAGTATTGTCAAGACTTCCTTGTTGTCCTTCGATGATGGCATCAGCCATTTTCGCGGTGAGCAGTTTTACAGCCCGGATCGCGTCATCATTGGCAGGAATCACAACATCGATCTCGTCAGGATCACAGTTGGTATCGACAATTCCTACGATCGGAATATTTAATCTTCTTGCCTCAGCCACGGCAATTCTTTCTTTACGCGGATCAACGATGAATAAAATATCAGGAAGTTTCTTCATGTTTTTGATACCGCCAAGGAATCTTTCCAGCTTACCCATTTCATGGCGCAGCGCAGCGACTTCCTTCTTAGGAAGAACTTCAAAAACGCCTTCTGCTTCCATTCTTTCGAGCTGATGCAGTCTTTGGACTCTCTTTTGGATGGTCTGGAAGTTCGTCAGCATTCCGCCGAGCCAACGCTCGTTAACAAAATACATGCCGCAACGTTCAGCTTCTTCTTTCACAGATTCCTGAGCCTGTTTTTTTGTACCTACAAACAGTACAGTTCCGCCGTTTACTGCGATATCCCGGATAAAATTGAAAGCCTCGTCAACTTTTTTGACGGTTTTCTGAAGGTCAATGATATAGATACCATTTCTCTCCGTAAAAATGTAACGAGCCATTTTAGGATTCCAGCGGCGGGTCTGATGCCCGAAGTGTACACCGGCCTCTAAGAGTTGCTTCATAGAAATTACAGCCATTGTGTAACACCTCCTCTCTTCATTTGTTTTTTTCCTCCGCAGGTTCATTCCTGGTACCCTTTGCTTGCGCAAAGAACTTGTACGCTAAGTCCCACTGCGTGTGTACTCCAAAAAATCACACTGCGAATAGAATATCATACCCTACTCCCGAATGCAACTTTAATTAATCCCGTAATGGGCGGCCAGATTGGACCGGATATTATGAGAAATAATAAACTCCTCTAAATCTGTAAGCAGTTCATTATAGGGAAAATAAAGATCAGTAAGGTAATACACTTTATTATTCCCGGCTTTAAGCAGCACAATTTCTTCATTGTTTTTGGTCCAAAAGAATGAGGCTTTACGGATATCTTTCGGTTCAAATGTCTTTTTCCGGAATAAGGACCGGAAGATGATCGCCTGATCATCAATAACAATCCGTTTCGTTTTCGCCGTCAACCAGATCAACAGGATCAAGAGAATCGTAACAGCATAAATTCCGGAAAGGATCAGCAAATAAAGCGTCGGTAAAGCGTAGAAAAAGAGTATCCCTCCGATCAGCAGCGGATACAGGATGATATATAGCACTCCCGGAATTACCAAAGGTTTCATGCGGTAACCATATTCTTGCGCATCCATAATCATTTACCCTTCTCTTTAACGATGCCGTTTAATGTACTTATCCAGCTCGTCCAGCAGATAGTCATTCAGAACCTTGATATACGTGCCTTTCATTCCGAGAGACTTTGATTCAATCACGCCTGCTGATTCAAACTTGCGCAGCGCGTTGACAATCACCGAACGGGTAATGCCAACCCTGTCGGCAATTTTGCTGGCTACCAGCAGCCCCTCGCCACCGCCCAGTTCAGCAAAAATATGCTCAACTGCCTCGAGTTCCGAGTAAGACAGTGTTCCCACCGCAATTTGTACAGCAGCTTTCTTGCGGGCTTCTTCCTCCGCCTGTTCAGCCTTGACGCGCAGGATTTCCATACCAATCACGGTAGCACCATATTCTGCAAGGATCAAATCCTCCGAGCGAAACTGCTTGCCAAATTTGGCCAGAACGAGCGTCCCGACCCTGTCTCCGCCTCCAAGAATCGGCACAATTGTTGTCATCTTATTGCCAAAAACACACTCGTGATGCTTGCTGAATACACAGGCATTCGCAACTTGCGTTGTGTTCGCCTTTGTTTCGGTCATTTTTAGTAGACCTTCATTGTAGCTTTCCGGGAATCTTTCCGTATGAAGAACGATTTGTTCCATTTCCCCGCAGTGGAAATCGTCCATGAAGCTGTAGCCGAGGATTTTCCCCCTGCGTCCGACAATATAACAATTGGCAGCAATCTCCTGACTTAGTACTTTGGCCATCTCGTCAAAATCCACAGGTTTTCCGGCAGCACGCTGAATGAGTCCGCTAATTTTTCTGGTCTTTTCTAGTAAAATTTCCACAGATTACCCCCCTTATTCTTGGTACTCAGAACTCAAAAACTTGAACTATATTGATGTTAGTAATTTTGAAATACGAATTTAAAGAATATAATTTGACAGGTCCTGATTCTTCGCAACATCGCCGACCCGTTTCTGGATATACTCCCGGTTAATAGTGATGGAATAATCCTCCGGCAGTTCTGAAGCTTCGAACGAAAGCTCCTCCAAGACTTTTTCGACAATGGTATGCAGTCTCCGTGCCCCGATATTTTCCGTGTAAGCGTTGACATTGTAAGCGATCTGGGCTATTTCTTCAATCGCATTCTCGGAGAAAATGACGTCTATGCCCTCTGTTGAGAGCAGCGCACCATACTGTTTAATCAGTGAAGCCTGGGGTTCAATCAGAATCCGTTTAAAATCTGCAACACTCAACGATTCCAGCTCGACACGGATCGGCAGTCTTCCCTGGAGTTCCGGTATCAGATCGGAAGGTTTCGCTACGTGGAAAGCGCCTGCAGCAATAAATAGAATATGATCCGTCCGGACAGGACCGTACTTGGTCATTACGGTGGATCCTTCAATCAGCGGCAGAATATCTCGCTGGACCCCTCCGCGGGAAACATCAGGACCGCCTGAAGATTCCTTGCCGGCAATCTTATCAATTTCGTCGATAAAAACGATGCCTTCCTGCTCGGTCCGGCGAATGGCTTCCTGCACCGCCTCATCTTGGTCAATCAGATTCTGGGCCTCTTCCTGAGCCAGAATTCTGCGGGCTTCTTTGACGGTTACTTTGCGTTTTTTGCGTTTCTTCGGAAACATTCCGGCCATCATGTCCTGAATGTTGACGCCAAGCTCCATGCCTGAAGCACCAAGCATATCCGTATATTGAGAGCTTTCTTCCACTTCGATCTCAAGGGTATGCTCCTCAAGCTCTCCTTTTTGAAGCTTTTCTTTGAGGAATTCCCTGTCTTTTTCTACTTCCGGAGAAGCAGGGCTTTCTTTTTCCGGTTCATTATCCTGGTTGAATAAATACTGAAATGGATTAATATTGGATGATTCTTTCTTTTTGCCCGGGACAAGTATTGTTAGAAGACGTTTCTCCGCATTCACCTCAGCCTGAGCTTCAACTTCTTGCATTTTTTCGCTTTTGACCATGCGTAAAGCGATCTCGGTCAAATCCCGGATGATCGATTCAACGTCCCTGCCGACATAGCCGACTTCGGTAAACTTCGTGGCTTCCACTTTGGTAAAAGGAGCCTTGACGAGCTTAGCCAGGCGCCGGGCAATCTCTGTCTTGCCTACCCCCGTAGGCCCGATCATTAAAATATTCTTCGGAAGAACATCCTCCTGCAGGGCTGCAGGCAGAAGCGAGCGGCGGTATCTGTTGCGCAGGGCAATGGCTACGGCTCTTTTGGCCTGTTTTTGCCCAACGATATATTTATCCAGTTCGGCGACGATTTCCTTTGGTGTAAGCTGTTCCATCAGTCCGCGTCCTCCAGTTCTTCCACGACAATATTTTCATTGGTATAAACACAAATAGAGGCAGCCACTTTCATGGCTTCCCTGACAAGCTCTCCCGCGTTAAGATCCGTATGTGTATTCAGGGCGCGTGCCGCAGCCAGCGCGTAATTTCCGCCTGATCCAATGGCGGCAATACCGTCGTCAGGCTCAATGACTTCCCCTGAGCCGGAAATCAGCAAAATCGTATTTTTATCGGCCACGATCAGCAATGCCTCAAGGTTTCTGAGCATCCTGTCCGTCCGCCATTCTTTGGCCAGCTCTACTGAGGCTCTCTGCAAATTGCCGTGATACTCCTCGAGCTTTCCTTCAAATTTTTCGAAAAGCGTAAAAGCATCGGCCACAGAACCAGCAAATCCCGCCAGGACTTTTCCTTGATACAAACGGCGGATTTTACGGGCCGTATGTTTCATCACTGTCGCTTGTCCCATGGTAACCTGGCCGTCACCTGCAATAGCCACTTTTGATTCCTTTTTGATCGCGATAATCGTCGTTGCATGAAACATGAATATGTTCCCCCTCAATTTGCAGTGTACTTATAATTTTCTGAAGAGTCAAGGGTAATTTTCAAAAATGCAGTAGCTTTTATGAATATTCTAAATATTACTTCATTTTGCTCTTGGATGAGATTTCAGATAGACGCTCCGAAGTTTTTCCCTGGACAGGTGCGTGTAAATCTGGGTTGAAGACAATTTCTTATGCCCCAGCAGCTCCTGAACACTTCTTAAATCCGCGCCGCCCTCCAGCAGGTGCGTTGCAAATGTATGACGCAGCATATGCGGATGAACATGCTGGTTAAGCTTAGCGGTTTTCTCCAGTTTGTCCAGGATCCGGCGCACTGAGCGCGAACTTAGCCGCATATCTTTGTAGTTTAAAATCAGCGCTTCCTGTTGATCATCCCGCTGCAGCAGGTACCTTTTGACCGCCTCTTCCGCCGGTTCCGTCAAAGGAACAATCCGCTCCTTTTTCCCTTTCCCGAACACCCTGATCAGGCTGCCATCAATATCGACATCTGATTTATTCAAGCTGACAAGCTCGCTTACCCTAAGTCCCGAACCATAAAGCAGTTCGACAATCACCTGGTCGCGCAGTCCGTTCTTTTCATCCTGATTGGAAGCTTCCAGAAGCTTTTCCATATGCTCCTGGAAAAGAAAACGCGGGAGATTTTTGCCGACTTTGGGCGTTGCAATTTTCTGTATAGGGTTCTGGCTGACAATTTCTTCGCGGCAGAGATATTTAAAAAAAGAACGCATTGCAGCGATTTTTCGGGCAATGCTTTTTCTTTTCAGTTCCCTTTCTGTCATCTGACCAATGTAACTGCGGACAATATATTTATCAATCTGGCTAACTTCAAGACTTTCGGTCTCGATTCCGAGTTCATGGGCAGAGAATTCCAAGAACTGAATGATATCACTCTGATAAGCGGCAAGTGTCAGTTCGGAAGAATTTCTGGTTTTTAGATAAGCGGAGAACAAATCAAGGGCTTCATCTGCCAGCACTTCGTTTCACCACCTCATTCATTATGTATTAGACCGATTCATAAAGCCTATTTCGGGTTAGTCTCCGTAATGGATGACCGCTTTCGGCTGTTGTGCCATCCATGGCGAGTCGCTCTTTGCCATCCGTGGCATCGCGACATTAGGCCATCCGTGGCCGTCAAAAAGCCGCGCTGCGCAATCCATGCTCCGCTTGACGCTGGACATCCATTACGGAGACTAGTCTGGAGTAGTATAAGCTTTTTTGGAGTTAGCGTTATTCTGAGAACCTATTCTAGTATACCGTTCTCTAAATAACTAGACATTTAAACCTTCATAGCTGGGGCTGTGTGCCACAGTTCCAGCGTAAGCGGAGCATGGATGCGGAGCGCGGCAGTTAGCGCCATGGAGGGCGCTATCTGCCGAGAGCGGAATGTGGCGCACAGACCAGACCCCAATAAATATATTTGTCAAATTATTAAAAGATCAATGTACTGGAGTTGTTTTTCTTCGATGAACCTTTCCAGCTCGTGCAGGGCTCTTGCCGATAACCTTGTATTTTTTTCGCGTTTTCCTTTGATTCGTTCTCCAAGAGGAGTGATTAGACCAAAGTTCATATTCATCGGCTGAAAATGAACACTGGGCGAACCTTCCAAATGGCGGGCAAGTCCGCCAAGCGCTGTTTCAGGCGGGAAGACAAGCGTATCCTGTCCATTCAGCAGACGGGCCATATTCAATCCGGCCAAAAGCCCACTGGCGGCGGATTCGACATAACCTTCCACGCCGGTAATCTGACCGGCAAAAAACAGATCTGGCTTCATCCTGCAGCTAAAATCAGCATTCAGGACTTCAGGCGCATTCAGGAACGAATTCCTGTGCATGACACCGTAACGTACGAACTCAGCGTGTTCTAAGCCTGGTATCAGCCTGAACACGCGTTTTTGTTCGCTCCACTTTAAATGTGTCTGGAAGCCAACCAAATTCAGAAGGCTTCCCTGGATATTTTCTTTCCGCAGCTGAACAACAGCAAACGGTTTTTTACCGGTATGCGGGTTCATAATCCCGACAGGTTTTAACGGCCCGAACGCCATCGTCATGAGTCCACGCTGGGCCATGACCTCGATCGGCATACAGCCTTCAAACACCAGATTTTTTTCAAAACCTTGAACCTCGGCAGCTTCGGCCTGAATCAGGGCCTCATAAAAAGTTTCATACGCTTCTTTGCTGAGCGGGCAATTCAGATAGTCTGCCTCGCCTTTGTCATAGCGGGATGCCCAAAAAGCTTTGGACAGATCAACGGTCTCAAGATCGACAATCGGTGCCGCCGCATCAAAGAAAGACAGCGCCTCTTTCCCGGTCAGCCGCAGAATATCCGCAGCAAGTTCATCCGTTGTCAGCGGCCCTGTGGCAATGATCACTTTTTCGTCCGCCGGAATTGTTTTCACTTCCTCGCGGATGATATTAATATTCGGATGACCGGAGACCTTATCGGTAACCATTTGCGCAAAAAGATTCCTGTCAACAGCCAAAGCCCCTCCGGCCGGTACAGAAGTCTGGTCTGCTGCCGCCATGATCAGCGAATTCAGACGCCTCATTTCTTCCTTGAGCAGCCCGACAGCATTTTCAAGGCCGGCAGCCCTCAGCGAATTGCTGCAGACCAGCTCGGCAAATTGTTCCGTTTGATGAACGGGTGTGTTTTTCAGCGGACGCATTTCATAAAGATCAACGTCAATCCCGCGCTGGGCCATCTGCCAGGCAGCTTCGGGCCCCGCAAGGCCCGCGCCAATGATTGTCGCTTTTGCCATAGTACCCATCCTAGTCGTGTAGTATCGTTCTTAGATTTTAATTCTTATTCTGTTTCCTTGATTTCTTCGGTAAACCTGCAGTCATGATTGATGCAGACATATTTTTTGTTTTTTCTGGTACTTTTCTCGGTCATTACCCCGCCGCACTCCGGACAAGGGTGAGGTGCCGGTTTCTCCCAGGAAATAAAATCACAGTCCGGGTATTTGCTGCAGCCGTAAAACTTACGTCCTTTTTTCGATCTCCTGACGACAAGTTTTTCTCCGCATTTCGGGCAGTTCACGCCGATTTCCTCGAGTAAAGGCCGCGCATTCCGGCAGTCAGGAAAACCGGGGCAAGCCAAAAACTTTCCGAACCGTCCCATCTTGATGACCATATTCCTGCCGCAAAGTTCACAGACTTCATCTGAAACTTCATCCTCAACTTTGATTTTGCCGATCTTCTGTTCAGCTTTATCAAGTGTATCGGCAAACGGGCCGTAAAATTCTCCGACAATTTTCTTCCAATCCGATTTTCCGTCTTCGATATCGTCAAGCTTCTCCTCCATGTTGGCTGTAAACTCCTGGTCGACAATATCCGGAAAATGCTCTTTCAGCAAGTTGATCACAATTTCACCAAGCTCGGTTGGAACAAGTTTCTTGTCTTCCTTTGCTACATAGCCCCTCGTTTGAATCGTTTCAATCGTCGGCGCATACGTACTCGGACGCCCGATCCCCTCTTCCTCCATTTTTCGGACCAAGGTTGCCTCAGTATAACGCGCCGGGGGCTCGGTGAAATGCTGCTTCTCCTGAAGCTGCCTTAACTGCAGCTTCTGCCCGATGCTGAGATCTCCTTTCAGGCAGTTTTCCTCATTATCCAGTTTTTCCGGTTCATCAGTGCTTTCTTCATAGACGGTGAGATATCCCGGAAACTTCACTGCTGAAGCATTGGCTCTTAAAAGGTAATCACCAGCCAGAACGTCTACGGTAATCGTATCATAAACCGCCGCACTCATCTGACTGGCGACAAAACGGTCCCATATCAGCCGGTAAAGCTTGAACTGCTCCCGTCCGAGAAAGCCTTTGACGGATTCAGGCGTCCTGAGAGCGGATGTTGGTCTGATTGCCTCGTGCGCTTCCTGGGTCCGGCCTTTGCTGGCAAATTTCCTCGGCTCTTCGGGATAATAGGTTTCGCCGTAAGTCTCGATGATAAAACCTTTGGCCTCTTCCTGTGCAGTGTCGGCGATCCGGACAGAATCCGTACGCATATACGAAATCAATCCGACCGTACCGGCCTTCCCGAGATCAAGTCCTTCATAGAGCTGCTGGGCCAGCATCATCGTCTTTTTAGGTGTATAGTTTAATTTGCGGTAGGCTTCCTGCTGGAGACTGCTGGTCGTAAAAGGAGGCGCCGGCTGTTTTCGCTTTTCCTTCGTTTTTACCTCTCCGACTGTGAATGCGGCCGCCCGAAGTTCCCGCAATACTTCATCCATCTGCTCGCGGCTCGAAATCGTGATCTTTTTGCCCTGCTTATGAAGCAGTTTGGCGGCAAAACTGCCGCCCCGGCACAAGAATTCCGCATCCAGAGTCCAGTACTCTTCCGGTTCAAAGTTGCGGATTTCTTCTTCTCTGTCACAGATCATTCTGACCGCAACAGACTGAACACGTCCGGCACTTAAACCTTTTTTAACTTTCCGCCACAGAAGCGGGCTTAATTTGTAGCCCACCAGTCTGTCCAAAACCCTGCGCGCCTGCTGGGCATCTACGAGATGCATATCCAGTTTGCGAGGTTTTTTAACGGCATTTTGAATCGTTGGTTTCGTTATTTCATGAAATTCGATCCTGCTCAGCTCTTCGGGATTCAGACCGAGCAAGTGCGTCAAGTGCCAGGCAATCGCTTCACCTTCCCTGTCGGGGTCGGACGCCAGCAAGACACGGTCGGCAGTCTTCGCTGCAGCTTTAAGCTCTTTGACCAAATCGCCGCGTCCTCTGATTGCAATGTATTTCGGCTCAAAATTATGATCGACATCAACCCCGATCTGGCTCTTTGGCAAATCTCGCAGATGTCCCATGGAAGCTTTGACCGTATAATTCTTAGACAAAAATTTGCTGATGGATTTTGCCTTGGCCGGGGATTCAACGATAACCAAAGTTTTCGACATGCTTCACCTCATGATTTCTCTCAATGTAATTCTATTGTATCAATATTGATTAAAATTTGATTAATATTACTAAATTATCTTCCTTAATCCTATGCATCGTTTCTGATTTAACCCTTAAAAAAAATAGCAACACAAATTATACCATTTATTTTCAAAACCACAATGGTAAAACAAAATATTGTACAAATGAATAACGTTTTTAACGCTGAAGGACATAATGCTGGCCTGGCAGCTGCAAAATCTCTCCGGCAAGCTGGAGCTCCAGCAGTCCCAGTGCAATGCCCTGAGCCGGAAGCGGGCATAAGACAGCCAACCGGTCAATATGCAGCGGAATATCGCTCAAACACCCCAGGATTTCAGCCCATTTCGATTCTGTTTGCCTCATTCCCTTAGACCTTACCCGAGTCGTTCCTTCTCGACATGCCAGAACTTCGGATAGCCTGTTTTCGGGTGTGAACGGAGCCAGTTCGCTCAGTACATCCTTCATGTCCTCCGTTACTTTTGCGCCCATCCGCAGCAGCTGATGTGTTCCCCGGCTTAGCTTACTGAAGATCGGACCTGGAACAGCGTACACCTCCCGTCCCTGTTCCAGGGCACAGTCAGCTGTAATCAGTGCGCCACTTTTTTCGGCTGCTTCAACCACAATGACTCCGCGGGACGAACCGCTGATCAGCCTGTTCCTGGCCGGGAACTGTCCTGGCTCGGGCGGAATACCCGGTGGATACTCACTTAACAGTGCGCCTTTTTCCATAATGGAATCTGCGAGCTTCGTATTCTCGTACGGATAGATCGTATCAAGCCCTCCGGCCATAAAGGCCCAGGTAATTCCACCGGCCTCAAGTGCTCCTCGATGCGCTGCCGTGTCAATGCCTCGGGCCAAACCGCTGACCACAGCATAACCTTCTCCGGCAATCCCACCGGCTAAAAAAGATGCCGCCGCTTTGCCATAGGGTGAAGCCTTTCTCGCACCCACCACCGCTATTCCCTCCTGCTGAGCCTGAAGCACACCTTTGTAAAACAGCACAGGGGGTGCATCCGGACACTCGGCCAGTAAACATGGGTACTCTGACTCTCCCGGCATAACCAAGGATATACCTTTCCTCTGCAGTCTTTCCTGAAACGCTCCAAGATCAAGTTCTGCCCTGTGCTGCAGAAATTCTTTCACCCAAACGAGATGGGCTAACTCGGAAAAAGCACCGGCAGGCGCTTCCAGAGCTTGAGCAGCACTCCCAAAATAGGCTATCAGCTGACGCAGTCTTTGACTACCGATCCCTGAAATGGTCAAAATACTTGCTCGAAAGATTTTTTCCTGGATTATCCTCATCATGATCCCTCCAACAACAGCGATTCGACATATTCCATATTTTTCCTGCCTAAACCATTTATTTTGAAGAAGGAGGAGCCTTAAGAACTGGGTGCAGTTCAAAAAGCGCCTCCTTTTCTATGGGCAAATTGCTTATGCTACCGGCGGATCATACAGATCGTTCGTAGTCATGTCAATTACCCGGATATCCCGTATCGTGACCAGTTCGCCGCTGGGGCTGTTAAATATATTCTTGGCAATAACCGTTTCCATCGCGGTCTGGGCCTCAGCCAGCGTCAGGTCCACCCTCGGCTGGGGGACGGAAATAATGAAGGATTTGCCGCCGGTGGTGAGAAAAGTTAGCTTTAACACCTTGCTTGTAATAATCGCCATTTTAATCACCCCCTGAAGATTTGCCTTGACAATCACCTTGGCATTCACACTAAACCTAGCCAGTCTTTCAGATAGATTTGCCGCTGCTTATTCATCCGTAAGCTCCCAGTTTTTGCTGAGCACAACATTCAGCAGCGGATACTGGCTCAAACCGGATAGAGCCGCTGCAACATCATAGATGTCTTGACTCGTGGCAGTAGGCTTCACATAATTCAGGCTTTTCTTCTGGGTCACCGGGCCGCCTGCCGGCGAAGTCCCGGTCTGGTATTTTGTTGACACGATCGAATCCAAAGTTATTTCTGTCACTGCCATGGTTCATCCCTCCCTTCAACAGTTTGACAAGCCGGGCTTGTTCGTTCCCGACCTTATATACTATGAGAGAGATTGTCCGATGTTAAGGATTTGGGGAAATAAAAGATTTCTTCCCTAAAATAAAAAGCCTGACGACTGAGCTTGTCACACTTTTAAGCCTGGCCACGTATCCTATGAGTGAAATCAGCCCCAAGGAGTGTGGATATCTTGACGGATCCAGTGACTAATCCAGTAACTGATACATTATCTAATACGGTATCTGATACACTAACGGATATCATCAGCGGACGCACGCCGCATGTCATAGCAGCTGAAATTAACATGATCAAATACCAGACGGAGAGGATCTACCTTGCCGCCGCTGTCGAGATTGGAAGGCGGCTGACGGAGGCCAAGGCCCTGCTTAAGTTTGGAGAATGGGGCAAGTGGCTGGAGGAGTCGGTCGATTTCTCTCAGAGCAGGGCCAATAAACTGATGCGTATCTTCAAAGAGTACGGAGCAGGACAGCTTAGCTCCTCAAATTCGGATCCGGCTCCGAATTTAAACTACAGCCAGGCGGTGATCCTCTTAGGAGTCCCAAAGGAGGAACGGGCGCAATTTATCGTTGATATGGATATCGAGGGGATGACCAAGCAGGAACTCAGGAAAGCGGTCAAGGAACGGACGCAGGCCCGGCAAGAAAAAGACCTGGCCTTACAAAAGAACACAGATCTCCAGAAAACAGTGGCAGACCAAAGCGATATCATCACCGGGCTGACATCAGAACTCGCCCATCTGAAGGTCCAATTGGAGAACGTCAAGACGTCCAAAGCAGAACTCGCTAAAACGGCCAGGCAGCTGAATGATGCGCTGGAATCGCTCCAAAAAAGCTCAGCCGCCAAGGGCTACGAGCGGATGAAAACAAACTTCCTGAATACGTCGCTCAAAGTCAGGGCCAACCATATCGCCTTCCTCTGTGAAAACTTGGATCAAACCATGAAGGAAGTCAAGCATAAGCTGCTCCAAATCGCCCCTAATGACAAGGAGACGTATATCATTTATAAGAATAAAGTTTACGATCTTCTGAATGTGTGGCTTAAAGACGAGACGTGGAGCAGGTAAGCTTACCCTATCGGAAATGCGCAGTAAGAGATGGTGGATGATGAAGAGCAAATATGTTTTCCCGGCCATTATTGAGCGGAATAAAATAAGCAGTAAATATACGGTTGTTTTCCCGGATCTGCCGGGCTGCGCCTTCGAAGCAGAGGATTTTATCCAGGCATATTACTGGGCCGGACCCAGGCTGGAGTATCATTTATATAGGATGGACAAAGCGTATGAGCACATCCCCGAAGCTTCAGATACTTCAGGCTGGGAGATCGCAGCGGACGCTATCGTTGTTCAGGTAGCGGCCGGTCTGCCGGAGTACCGGAGAATGTTCGGCCCAAAATACGCCAGAAAAGCCATCGGGTTTCCCAACTGGCTTTTCCAATTGGGGAAAAAAGACGAGCCGATGTCCGCGCAGAACATCCGGGAGGTATTAAGGGAGAAGCTGGGGATTGACATGCTGCTTGAAAACGCTCATGATTTATCCGAAGTGTTCGGGAATGAAGACGGGTCGTTTTAATTTATAATCTATCTACGGGCTGTAAATATTTCAGCTAGAAAAAGGTTTGTCTAAATAAAGACTAACCTTTTTCTGGCTTATCGTTGCCACGTAATGAGAAATCAAACCTTTCGCAGCAAAAATTAATTTCATTTATCATTTTCTTCTATTTCGCAGTTATCCTCCAAGTAATTTCTTCTTCGCTTATCGGCCTTACATTATTTCCAAAGTCAAGTTTCTAATAAATATCATCGTTATTTTGTTCTATTACGATATCTTGACCTTCAAATTCAGGTAACTTTTTCTTTCTTATCCTATTTCCAACCAATAGTAATATAATCGAGAACAGATAAAAAGCTAGAGCTAATCCGAAATACCTAAAAATACTAGGGTTCATTGCCATGTATAAACCTAATGGCAATAAGATTAAGAATACTATGATTAAAGGCCATACTTTTTTTAAAACAGAAGATACTAGCCCTACAATCCCAGGTAGAATTTGGGTTATTATATATAGTTTCGAAGCATGTTGCCCTTTTGCAAAAAAGATAAGGATTACCCATAATGTAATAGATATTACCGAGCCACAAATTCCAAATAAAGCTCCAACTTTCTGATAATAATTACTTTGTATGCGATAAGAGGGAAACTTCATTGACTTACCTCCTCGTAAATTGAAAAGAAAAATTTAAAATGTTAATTAATTATACTCACAATATTGTCGTGAATAGTTGACATTGAATCAAATAGTTTTCTTATGAGACCATGGTTTTAACAACTCTGTTATGATCAATTTACTCAATGCTGAAAATCTTCCAAAAGAAATATTAATAAAACAATTGTTCATATTCAAAAACCTCCAATAAATCAATAAATGAAGGTTTTTGGTAAAATATTTAGATACATCAATGAAACCCAAAGTTAATATGTCGTGTAATTAAAGCTTAATAAAAAATAATCCTCTCCACTCCTTGTAGTTGAAGCCGTATAATAAGCACTCCCATTCCAGCCACCTTGACAAGTTATGCTATGGCTTACATATGTTGCATAATTAGGTAAAATGAAGTCCCAGTTATAAAAATCAGCAGTATTTGAGCTAGTTACTGAAGGCACCCCCTGACTTAAGCCCGTCCAATAAAGACCATTACAGTACCAATGTGTACCAAGAATTGATGGATTAGCCGCATAATAGCCTTCATATCTGCTTTGTAAATAACTGGTAGTCCCTTCATTATACCAATATAACTCATTATAAGTTTGGCATAGAACATATCCAGGAGGATCAAATGTTGTTGCAGCAACTCTTAAAGAATATGATCCTCGACTGGATAAACCAGACTTAGAAGACGGGCTGTTCCTTTCTATTGTGCTTGTAATTTTTTCTAATTCTTTACCTGTTGCTTTTCTGGCTTTATACGTTTTATTTTCTTTGTCAATAGTAACGGTATAAGATTCTAGCCCTGCATCTTTCTCTTTATGATCCTTTACAGTTAATGTTGCACTGTCTGTGTTCATAATTAATTCAACATTATCCAGTATTTTTTCTGTTTGTACATCTGGCGAAAGTTGAATAACTTTACTTGTTGACTCGATTGCATAAACCGGCATAGTAAAACAAATCAACATTAATAAGCTCAGAACAAGACATAACATCCTTTTTGCTTTAAACATTTATTCTCCTCCTTAAAAAAATACTTTTTGATATTAAATTCTTTAATATTACATATATCACCCCCCAATGAACATCTATATATTGCTATATTATCAAACATATGTAAATACCATTGCGCTCATTTATCTATTTTCAACAAAATGAGCAAAATATTGACACTGATGAATAAAATTGACAGTAATATTATAGAGTAAGAATACAGAAGCTAAAAATTATTCATCGTATGATATTTTTGGGATTTCCAGTACAGCAAAAATTACATAACAGTAAAGCTATGAGACAGAAGCCTCCTAATATTGATTAGAAAACTTATCTCATAGCTTTTAATATTTATTAACGAATTCTTATTTCTCGTTCGAGTGTATTGTAATAGGTACATGTGCAATTTACAAGTTTCTCCTTATTCCTTTAAAATCTATCGTTGCCGTCTGATATTGATGATTTGAAAATTAGGCAGCAAAAGTTGAGTAAAATAGCAAATGCGGGCTCAAAGAGCCCGCAAACACTGTATCATTATCGGTCGGAGATAACCGTCTATGAATGTAAGAACTGCCAAAACTGCCTTAAGAATTTAGCTCCAAATAAGCCTTTTGCAGGATCAGAGCATCCTCCTCAAGCTTCGGACTTTCACAAATCACGGTTCCCTGGATGCCAAAGCTCAGGCAGGCTTTAAGGATTTCCCGGAATTTCAGGTCAGCTTCTTGCAAAACGAGATGTCTCTTTTCGCCTTTCGGACCATATTCAATCCCGGAAATATGGAAATGCGCATTGCTTGTCCACTTCTCACCAAGCCCTTCGGCTGTCTGCTCAAGAATCGCGCAGAACTCGTCATAGCTGTTGAATTGACCATTGGCTCTGGCATGCAGATGGCTGAAGTCAATACAAGGCAATACACCCGGAACCTCCTGCGCTATTTTGATCGTTTCGCCGAGATCGCCAAACTGGGAGGGTTTGCCTGTCGTTTCAGGCCTCAGGATGACTTGATTACCTTCCTGATCAAGTTCCTGCCGGACATCGCTGAGTTCTTTGACTACTCTGGCTAAGACGGTATCCGAAGTATCCCCGGAATAAAATGCCGGATGAAAGACGATGCTTCCGGCCCCAAGTATCCTGGCAATCCTGGCAGTATGAATAATCCTTGTTTTGCTTGCCTCAACTTTTTCCGTTTCACTGGAATTCAGGTTGATATAGTAAGGCGCATGACAAGACAGGGATACGCATTCTTTTTTCGCAGTTCCCCCGGTCTTTAACGCTTTGTCTTCCTTCATTCTCACCCCGTGAACGAACTCGACTTCCATCGCATCCATTCCGAGTTCCCTGATTCTTAGGATTCCGGCCTCGGTGGATGCTTCCTTGGAAGACAAAGGCACTCCGGCCGTGCCAAACTTGATGCTCATGCCGATCTCCCCTTAGGACAGATATTTATTGAAGAAAATCTCTTCAACATTTTCGGTTCCCTTAATCTCTTTCAATTTGCCGATGACTTCCGAATCGGCTTCGGTTTGAATACCGACAATCATAATGTTTCTGCTCATGGAACTGATCTTGCCAACCTGCATACTGGTAATGTTGATGTTATGCTCACCTAATACAGTCCCGACTTTGCCGATCATTCCCGGATAATCCTCATGTGAGATAAGCAGGAACCACCCCGAAGGATCTATTTCAACCCTGAAATCGTCGATCTCCACAATCCGCTGTTCGCTTTTGCCGAAAAGCGTGCCTGCTACCTTATGCTCAGTCAAATCAGTTTTAACGGTAATGCTGATCAGATCAACAAAGCTTTGCGCCTCTTTGCTTTTGATCTCCTTGACGGTTATGCCGCGTTCTTTCGCAACTTCAGGCGCGTTGACAATATTGACCTCTTCCTGAAGAATTGGATTTAAGACCTCTTTTATGGCTGCCAGCGTCAGCATTTTGGTATCCGCAGTGCTGATATCTCCATTATAGCGGACTTCAATATTTTTTATTCTTCCTTCAGTCAGTTTGACAGCCAGAACACACATTTTTTGCATCAAGTGAAGGTAAGGCTTGATCATATTCATGACATCTCTTGATACAGGCGGAATATTCAGTGAAGTTGAGACCGGTTCGGATCTCAGCGCAGCAAGCACTCCGCGGGCTGCGCAAAGTGCAACCTCATTTTCAGCCTCCTGCGTCCGGGAGGCAATCCTGGGAGTGCAGACCACATTCTCCATCTTCACCAGCGGATGATCTGACTGAAGAGGTTCTTCAGCAAACGCATCCAAAGCTGCCCCGGACACAATCTCTTCCTGCAGTGCCCAGATCAAAGCTTCCTCATCAATGATTCCGCCTCTGGCACAGTTAATAATCTTGATGCCCTTTTTCATTTTAGAAAACGCATCTTTATTCAGCAGATTGCGCGTGTCAACTGTCGCCGGAATATGCAGCGTCAGGTAATCTGCTTTACTTAAGATCTCATCCATATCCACCAGCTCGATCCCCAGCTCTCTGCCTTTATCATCACTTAAAAACGGGTCATAGGCAATCACTTTCATATCGAACGCTTTGGCCCGCTTGGCCACGCCCATGCCGACCCGCCCCAGGCCGATGATGCCCAAGACCTTTTCTTTCAGCTCCATTCCCAGGAACTTCTGTCTTTGCCACTCTCCGCGCTTGACGGAGGAATAAGCCTGAGGAATCCTTCTGGCCAGAGCCAGGATCATCCCGATGGTATATTCAATGGAAGAAGCACTGTTGCCCTGAGGGGCATTCAGGACAACAATCCCCTGCTTTGTGGCTGCCTGAATATCGATATGCTCAACTTCCAGACCGGCCCTTCCGATTACTTTCAAATTCCTGCCAGCTTCAATGACTTCACTGCTGACAATCGTATCGCCTCTGATGACCAGAGCATGATATTTCGGAATCATTTTGATCAGTTCTTCCTGAGATAATGTACAATAGGTATCCACGTCATGTTCTTCACGCAGCAGTTGAATTCCAGCCTCTGCCACTTTGTTATTCACCAGAATCTTCATCTGACTCTACCCCCAGTATCTGAAATAACTAAACCTCCCATCCCCATGGAGACGAGAGGTAATACCTTCCCTTGCAGCGATTTGCCTAAATTCTAGATTATTTTGATTATAGAGTTTATTGATTATTCTGTCAAGAATCCGTCTTTTATATCAACATACTTGCCAGATGATTGTCCTCAGTATCACGCAATCACTCTTCTGCTGCCCCGGTAATGCTCCGCCCAGTAACGCTCATCCATCGAAGAAATCTGTACGCAATGCTTGGCCGCAGAAATAAACTTGTTATCCCCGAGATAGATTCCTACATGACTTGCTCCCGCTCCGTTGGTATGAAAAAAGATCAGATCACCAGGTTGTAATCTTGCTTTAGGTATGCCAACCCCCTCTCTGAATTGTTCGTACGATGTCCTTGGAAGTTGAATTCCATTCTCAAGGAATACTCTTTGAACCAGCGCTGAACAGTCGACACCGGATCTAGACCGGCCGCCCCATTTATAGGCAGTCCCTTCCCAGGTTAGTACCGAAGCTACGATACCGGCCTGAATCTCTGCTTTTTCTTTGCTTGCTTCTATCAGGGAAAGCGTACTGACATTTACACAAGAAAAGCTGCTATTGCCAGCTTTTTCCTCCATAATTCTAATATTGTCGGTCCGCATTGGGCCTTCGTCAACCGTTTTAGCAGGAGCTGCCGTAATCTTCGTACGCAAGGAGGCAATCTCCTGCAGGGCATAAGGATTTGAGGGGACTACGGCAGTTCCGGCCAGTAGAAGTGCTGTTAGGCCAATCACCTGTTTTGGAACGAGGGTGGGCTGATTGGATTCTGTCAAAGGGAGCGCAACTTGCATGATTCGAAACTCCTTTCTAAATAAAATCCAGACAGTCTATATCATTTTTTTATGCAGAAAGAAGATGAATTATGCTTTTTATCCGGCCAGACAAAGAAAAAGGTTGTCTGCATTCATATCATTTTTGAATATTTGTTGTATTTTTTTCCCTTTGTTTTATTTCTTCTGTAACTCTTCTGTAACTCTTCCTCATAAAAAGATTTGTCTTTTTTTTGCCTGAATAGCAAAACATTTCATCGTATTTGCGCTGTAGAATTGAACAAACTAAAATAAGAAAAAATAAAGAGGTGATTTAGTTTGGGGAATTCTGACTTGAATCAACTAAAATATGAAGTTTCCAAAGAGTTAGGTATCATGAACAGCGGACCGCAGGAATATGCACAGTATCTGGACAACGCCAAATATGAAGTAGCCAATGAGTTGGGCATCCAGTTAAACAAGGGATATAATGGAGACATCACATCAAGGGATGCTGGCCGGATTGGCGGCCAAATTGGCGGTAGAATCGGCGGAAATATGGTTAAAAAGATGATTGAATTTGCTGAAAGTAACATGGTGAACAACGGTGGAAAACTCTAGTACTGATTAAGAGGATGGTTTCGTTTCCATCCTCTTTTTTAAATGATCACATTTCCTCAATTTCCTCATATTCTTTAACCAAATCACGGATCATCTTCCCTGCAGGTAGGATTTCAGTTATTTTTTCAATATATTGTCCTGAAAAAATCAGTCCCTGATCCAAATTACCCTGTTGGGCATTGATCAAGGCTTCCTTTATGCAAAAAGTTGCTGTGCATTTTTTTAAACAGCCCTCACATGTTTGTGGGGATTTTACTTTCCCCAAAAGGATTTCATCTGTAAATTTGTTTCGGATTGCTCTCCCGGGCAGCCCGACAGGGCTCTGAATGATGACAATATCCTCTGCCGTTGCTCTCAGATAAGCTTCTTTGAGGGACGGTGCTCCATTCGCCTCTTCACTGGCAGCAAAGCGGATCCCCATTTGCACGCCGTTAGCACCAAGGCTAAATGCCTCCTGTAAATCTCCGGTATCCACAATACCTCCTGCTGCAATGACCGGGATAGAAATAGCCGCCTTGATCTCAGGAACAAGAACTCTCATAGACTGATCTGTTCCGAGATGTCCTCCGGCTTCTTTCCCTTCTACTACGACCGCTGCCGCTCCCAGGCTTTCAGAAATCCTGGCAAGCTTGGCCGTCGATACAATCGGGACTAAAGGGGTTTTTGCCTCAGCGCACCAACGAAAAATGTCCCTGGAAAAACCGGCTCCCTGGATAATCAGGTCAATGCCTTCTTCCAGCGCAGTACAGACAAGCTCCTTGAAACGCGTTGCTGCAAACATAATATTTATTCCGATGATTCCTTTGGATTTCTCCCTGGCCTTTCTGATTTCGCCTTTTAATTCAGTTTCATCCAAAGCCGTCGCAGCAATAATTCCTATTCCACCGGCGTTGGCCACAGCCGCAGCCAGCCGAGAAGTGGAAATTCTAATAGCCATTCCGCCCTGGATGATCGGATACTTCGGGATCAGACCTCCTACTTTTAACACAGGTAACTTCAAAATACAGCCCTCCAATAATTTCTTCAGCAAATTTCTGCGTAATTTTTTGCAAACATTAATTCTTTCTAACGGTTCCCTTTATTCATTAATTTTTCAAGATTATTTTGATATTCAAAGTAATTTTCTCTTTGATTCTACCTCTTTTTGAGCCACTATTCAAGTTTGCTTTTTTCTGTCTATTCCACAACACCAGGCTTTTTCATATTTTACCGCGTAATGTTCATACTACATATATCTGAAAAATGGAGGGCTAAAACAGGATGCATACAATGTGGAAAGGTTCCATAAGCTTTGGTTTGGTTAATATTCCCATAAAAATGTTTGCTGCTACGGAAGAAAAGGATATCCATTTCAGATACATCCATAAGGAGTGCAGTACTCCTCTTAAGTATCAAAAGCATTGTCCGACATGTAACAAAGAAGTAAAAGAAGAAGAAATCGTCCGCGGGTACGAATATGAAACCGGTCATTTTATTGTTATCAATGAGACAGATCTTATCGCCTTAAAATCTGAAGTGGAAGAAAAGTCGATTGAAATCCTTGATTTTATTAATCTTGTGGAAATTGATCCGATTTATTACGACAAATCTTATTACCTGGCTCCGCAGGATACCGGCGGCAAAGCCTATCATCTCCTGCGGCAGTCCATGAATGATACCGGCAAAATTGCCCTGGCTAAAATGACCATCCGCAATAAACAGACGCTGGCTGCTTTAAGGGTTTACAACAAGGTCCTGGTCCTGGAAACCATTTTCTATCCGGATGAAATAAGACCCGTCAGCGAGGTACCGGGGATCAGCGAGCAGCAGGGTGTCAACGAAAAAGAGCTTAATATCGCGACCCAGCTGATTGCCAACTTAACTGCACCATTCGAGCCGGAAAAATATAAGGATAATTACCGGGAAGCACTGAAAGAGCTGATCAATAAAAAGATTGAAGGCAGGGAAATAGAAATTGCACCTGAAGCGCCCCACCGTAATGTCATTGACTTGATGGAAGCCCTTCAGGCCAGTTTAAAAGAGACCAAAAAGCCCTCCAGAAGCAAAACAGAGACGACAGCAAGCTAGTACATGTCGTCTGGACGCCACATTCCGCTCTCGGCAGATAGCGCCTCCATGGCCAGTCGCTCTTTGCCATCCATGGCATCGCGACATTAGGCCATCCGCGGCCGTCTAACAGCCGTGCTCCACATCCGCTCCGCTTACGCTGGAACTACGGCAACAGACCCTGCTATAAAGATTTAAATGTCTGGTACATTGTATTTTTGATAACTCCCCAAATTAGGTCTGGACGCCACAATTCCAGCGTTAAGCGAAGCCGGATGCGGAGCGCGGCTGTTTATGCCATGGAGGGCATAATCAGCCGCAAGCGGACTTGTGGCGTCCAGACCAAACCCAGAATGGAGATTCATATGAAACTACTGGAAGTAATGGAACCTATCCTGGCATCAGAAATCAAGACCGGTGATGAGTGGATCCACCAGATTAAATGGGACGGTATCAGAGGGATATCCTATATTGAAGACGGCAGCCTCCAGATCTATACCAAAAGTGGCAGAGAGCGAACTTCTTTCTATCCTGAAATCCAGATAGCTCCAAAACTGCTGAACGGCCATCAGGCCGTACTGGATGGTGAACTGGTTGTTTTCAATACCGAGAACAGACCATCCTTTCATCTGATCATGAATCGGGAACGCCTCAGAAACCTATCTAATCTGCCAGTCTATCAGCAAAAATACCCGGTCTGCTACATCTTGTTTGATCTTTTGTTCCTTAATGGCACAGACTTGCGCAGCCGGCCTCTAGAAGAGAGACAAGATCTTCTTCGGGCCAAGGTGTCATCTTCTTCCGACATCGCGGTTGCCGATGATTTTACGGACGGCTCAGCTCTGTTTAAGCTAATGAAAGAAAAAAATTATGAGGGAATCGTTAGCAAGAGAAAGAACAGCCGTTACCAAGCCGGCAAAAAACATAATGACTGGTTCAAAACCAAAATCAGCAAAAAAATCCTGGCCATTGTCGGCGGATTATCCTGGAAAGAGCAATTTCCAAACTCACTGCTGCTTGGTATCTTCCAGGGAGACCAGTACCTCTACATCGGGAATGCGAGTCTTGGACTGTCTCAGAAGGACTTCCAGCTTTTCAAAGCTTACGCTTCGGATTATACCCAGAAAAGCAGCCCGTTTGACAACCTCAAGAAAATGAAGGATACGACCTGGCTCAAACCGGACTTGACCTGCTGGGTAAGTTTCCTGGAATGGACAGACAGCAGGAGTCTCCGCCACCCTAAGATTCTTGGTTTCAGCAAAGATCCTGCCTCTGAAGCGCAAGGAAAGGAAACTATCATGGAATGAACCTGGAATTCGACGGCAAGACGCTCAATATAACCAACCCTGAAAAATTATTATGGCCCGCCCTCGGTATCCGCAAGCTTGATTATTTAAAAATCCTGCTGGAATTAGCCCCGTACCTTCTGCCTCACGTCAAAGACCATCTACTGACGACGATCCGTTATCCTGATGGTTTCCAGGGCAAGTCCTTCTTTCAGAAAAACATCCCTGATTATGCCCCTGGGTGGATTCCGACGATCGAATGGCGGGATAATCAGTATATCCTTTTAGAATCAGAAGCAATCCTCATTTGGCTCGGAAACCAGGCCTGTCTGGAATTCCACATTCCATTTAACCCCTATGACAGGGATCAGTATCCTTCTGCACTGGTTTTCGACCTGGACCCTTCCGAAGACCAGACCTTTGAGGATGTCACGGAAGCGGCTCTGCTGATTTTTGAAGAGCTTCAAGCGCTTCAGATTACAAGCTATATCAAAACTTCCGGGGCAAGCGGACTTCAGATCCATATTCCGACAGGCGGGAAGTATGATTACGGTACCGCCAGAAAAATCAATGAATTTTTCGCGGTTTATTTCAGCCAGAAATACCCCCGGCAAATTACCCTGGAGCGCAGTGTCGCCAAAAGAGGCCATAAGCTCTATTTTGACTATCTGCAGATGTGGCAGGGCAAAACCATCATCAGTCCATATTCACCAAGAGCAACAGCCTCCGCCTCCGTTGCCGCTCCGCTGGAATGGGAAGAGCTGCGGCGCGGGGTCAAACCCCAGGATTTTAATCTGCTGAATATCAGCAGCAGGCTGAAGGATAAAGGGGATCTTTTCGCTCCGCTGCTTAATAAAAAAAATGGACAGGACAGAAAGAATAGCCAGGATCTCGACTTTATCCTTGAACGGATTGTGGCCTACAGACAACCCTAGCAAATGATTTTAATCTAATTCAATGAATTTTAATTATAATTTGATAAATCATTTGAAAATAGCGTTTTAGTCGTTAGAGGATGTATGGAACGTGATCTCCGAGTATTTGTCCTTCAATCTGTCCAGGTAGTATTCATCTTCAAGAAGAACGACCAGCTGGTCATCCTGATCTTTGACGCACAGATTACGGAGTCCGCGCAAATTGGCCGGATCAACAGGTTTGTCGCTTCTGACCCAGCGGGCCATATGATGCAGAAGATGATGAAGCTGGATTCTTGTGCCATATTCATTTTCGAGGCGGTATTCCAGGACTTCAAACTGAAGCTTGCCCACAACTCCGACAATCAGTTCCTCCGGCCCATCCATAAAGGTCCGGAAGACCTGCACTGTCCCTTCTTCCGTCAGCTGCTTGATTCCCTTCTGGAACTGTTTGTATTTGGAAAAGTCCAGATTGATGATCTTAGCAAAATACTCCGGTGCAAACTGCGGCAGCTTTTCGAATTCAAAGGTTCCTTCCTCACTCAGGGTGTCGCCGATCCGAAAAATGCCCGGATCAAATAAACCCACCACATCTCCGGGATAAGCCTCTTCCAGGATATCGCGTTCCTGTGCCAAGAACTGCTGTGGCTGCGGAAGCTTGATCTTCTTACCGCTTCGGACATGATTGGCTGCCATTCCACGTTCGAACCTGCCCGAACAGACCCGCATAAACGCAATCCGGTCCCTGTGGGCCGGGTTCATATTGGCCTGAATCTTAAAAATGAAACCTGAAAATTGGGGATCAGTTGGCTGAATGTAACCAACCGAACTTTTTTGCGGTCTTGGCTCAGGCGCCATTTCCAGGAACTGCTCCAGAAAAGTTTGGACACCAATACTGCTCAGCGCACTGCCAAAGAAGACCGGAGACAGCATCCCCTGCTGAATCATTTCCTCATCAAACGGATCCCCTGCAATATCCAATAGTTCCAGATCTTCGCAGAGCTTATTATATAAGGCGGGTTCAAGACAGTCTTTGAGAGCGGGATCTTCAAGTCCGCGTTCGCCCGTATCAATCCGTCTCCGTTCGCCGTCCCGGTAAAGCTCCAGACATTGATGCCGCCGGTCGTAGATTGCACTGAAATCTTTTCCCATTCCGACCGGCCAATTCAAAGGAACCGTATTAATGCCTAAAACATCCTCAATCTCCTGAAGGACATCCAGCGGGTCTTTGCCAAAACGGTCCAGCTTGTTAATAAACGTAAAAATCGGTATGCCTCTCATCCGGCAGACTTTAAACAGCTTGATGGTCTGGGCTTCGACACCTTTGACCAGATCGATTAGCATGACGGCGCTGTCGGCTGCCATCAGCGTGCGATAGGTATCTTCACTAAAATCTTCGTGCCCGGGTGTATCTAAAATATTGATATGAATTCCGTTGTATGAAAACTGCATGGCGCTCGAAGTTACGGAAATGCCACGTTCTTTTTCAATTTGCATCCAGTCGGAAGTTGCATACTTGGCTGTTTTTCTTCCTTTCACTGTACCAGCCAGCCGGATAGCTCCGCCAAAAAACAGCAGCTTTTCTGTTAAGGTCGTTTTTCCCGCATCCGGGTGAGAAATAATTGCAAATGTCCTTCTGGGTTTAATCTGATTCTGGTTCGCCGTCTTTTCCATCAAATTCCCTTTCCTTTTTTACGTGCGTGTTTTTGCCTATATTACTATATCATATTCCTTAACTTTTTTCTTCTTTAACACCCGCATTGCATTCAGGATCGCAATCACAGCCACACCTACATCGGCAAATACAGCTTCCCACATTGTCGCAACGCCCATCGCTCCAAGGATGAGGACGCCTATCTTTATTCCGAGCGCAAAACCAATATTCTGCCAGACAATTCCTTTCGTTTTCCGGGCAATCCGGATTGCCTCGAGCAGTTTGGCAGGTTCGTCCGTCATCAGGACAATATCCGCGGCCTCAATCGCTGCATCCGACCCAAGTCCGCCCATGGCAACCCCGATATCAGCCCTGGCCAGGACCGGTGCATCATTGACCCCATCTCCGACAAAAACGAGTTTACTGCCGTTTTCCTTTTGTTCCTCCAGCGTTTCCAGAACAGCAACCTTTTGATCGGGAAGCAATTCAGCGTAAACTTGGTCAAACCCCAACTGCTGTCCGATCTGTTCACTGATCGCCTTCGTGTCTCCGGTCAGCATAACCAATTTCTTAACTCCTGCCTGTCTCAATCCCCGCAACGCCTCATGAACATCTTTTTTGACTCTGTCCGTAATCAGGATATAGCCGGCATATTGACGCTCAATCGCGATATAGGCAGTCGTTCCAGCCTCGGGTATTTGCGTCAGGGAGATTCCTTCCTCAGTCAGGAGCCTAGCGCTGCCGGCAATGACTTCTTTTCCCTGATATACTGTTTTTACGCCATAGCCCGGTATTTCTTGATACTGGTGGATATCTTTCTGATCAATGCCCTTCGTATTCAGTTTTTTCGTATCGTCTTCGGTGTATCGTTTCAAAATCGAAGCCGCAATGGGATGACCTGAAAAATATTCAGCCGCAGCAGCATATTCCAGCAAAGTATCTTCATCAAACCCCTGAGCAGCTTGTATTCCGGTAACTTCAAACACACCTTCGGTTAGCGTGCCGGTCTTATCAAAAACAACCGTACGCACTTGATTCAGGCCTTCCAGGTAGTTGCTTCCCTTGATCAGGATGCCGTTTCGGGAAGCGCCTCCGATACCCCCAAAAAAGCTTAACGGGATGGAGATCACCAGTGCGCAGGGACATGACACCACGAGGAAGACCAAAGCCCGGTTCAGCCATTCGCTGAACGTGGCCCCTTCAATAAACAGCGGGGGTAAAAAAGCTAAAAGTGCAGCTCCGAGCACAATAATTGGTGTATAGACACGCGCAAATGTTGTCATGAAATTTTCTGTCTTAGCTTTTTTCGAGGCGGCCTTTTCCACCAAATCCAGAACCCGTGCAACCGTGCTCTGCTCATAAACCTTCGTAACTTTCACGGTCAAAACCCCGGTCTTATTGATAAAACCAGCCAGAATACTGCTGCCGGCTTCGACCTCCCTCGGGATAAATTCTCCGGTGAGCGCCGAGGTATCCAAAACAGACCTGCCCGCAAGCACTGTGCCATCGAGGGGAACTTTCTCTCCCGGCTTGATCAGAATCATCTGGCCTTCCCTGACTTCCTCCGGTGGTACTTTGCTTATGGAATCGTCCTTCATTAAATTCGCATAGTCCGGACGAATATCCATCAGTTCACTGATCGAGCGGCGGGAACGGTTTACAGCACTGTCCTGGAAAAATTCACCGACCCGGTAGAACAACATCACAGCTACAGCCTCGGGATATTCCTGAATAGCCAGCGCCCCGACTGTAGCAATAAACATCAGAAAGTTTTCATCAAGAAACTTGCCGCGGCTAATATTTTGGAGTGCCGCCCAGACAATCTTGCCGCCAATCAACAAATAGCTGACCAGAAACAGTACGATTTCAATGGCAGGTTTCAATTTTAGCAGAAACGCAGCCGTAAAAATGACTGCTCCAATGACAAAGCAAACCAGCTCGGCATTCACTTTCTGTTCTTTCTGTTCTTTCTGTTGTTTCTGTTCTTTCTGTTCTCTTCGTTTTTCTTGTTCCGTGGTTTTCTCTTCTTTACTGGCTGCACCAATATCTTTGGACCGGATCCCAGTAATTCTTATCCCGGCTTCAATCCGGGAAGCAATTTTTTCAATTTTGAGGGCGATATCTGTGATCTTTTCAGAATCGTTTACCTCGAGATAGAGTTTACTGCCGGCAAAATCAATATTTGCAGTTTTTATACCATCCAGCTTTTTTACTTCTTGTTCGATTTTAGCCGAGCAGTTTGCACAGCCAAGACCGGCAAGCAGGATGACAGCTTCCTGACTTCTTGTATCCATATCTTTTTTCTCCTCGCTAATTCTTATCCTTCTTTGACATGGAGCATTCCCTGGCCGAAAATGCCTTTGATATGCTCGTCATCCAGCGCATAGAATACGATCTTTCCTTCTTTTCTGTTCTTTACCAGCCTGCATTGCTTAAGAATCCGCAGCTGATGTGAAATTGCCGACTGGGTCATATTTAGCAGAAAGGCTAGGTCGCAGACACACATTTCCGCTTCGGAAAGCGCCCAGAGTATTTTTATCCTTGTCGTATCACCAAATACTTTAAACAACTCGGCAAGATCGTACAGATTTTCTTCCTGCGGCATCGCTCCTTTGACCTTACTGACAATTTCTTCATGAATAACCAGACAGTCACACCGCAAATTCTCCGCTTTTCCCTCCATCAAAACAAACCGCTCCTTTGTATTTGCTCTATCAATTGAATACTCGATTGAATACTTGAATAAGTATTCATATATTATATTATTACGTATTTCTTTTATGGTCAATTCATTTTTCTATTTTTCTAATTTATTTTCCTTGTACGATTTCCTTGTACGATTCTCTGCATGATTTTTTTTAGCTTTTTCTGCCTTGGGTTCAAACGCCACGCTCTTTGAACCGGAATCTACGCATAGCCTGTAAATATTGATTTAAGTTTTTTAAGGCTATTTGTTAGGGTAAAATAAAGATGGACGGATATGAATGAGACCATCATTAATGCCGCCAGATAATGCAGCCAGCGTACAGGGTTTAATCCTCCTGCCGCTTTGACCGCTCTCTGCAGGGGCTTGAAGTAGAGGGTCATCCCGGTAATCATCTGGACCGGGATTAATCCTGCGAGCGAGGTAATCAATATTTTCTGACCTGGATTGTATTTGGGATACTTCGTCTTTTTTTCGGATAGGAAGAATTCGTATTTTAAGAATTCGGGTATTGCCTTTAAGGTCTTGCGGTTCGGAATGATTTCTTTATAGTTTTTGTCTTTAATCCCGTAGCAAATCCGTGCCAGGTACGAATTTAACAGTAAAAACTGGGCGACGGCATGTGTTTTCCGGGCTGAATCCATCCGTTTGAACCCGAAAGCGCGCGATGGGCTGTGAATGTAAAGCCCGCTAAAAATTAAAGCCAGTACGGCCGGCGCATAGACCCAGTGAAGCAATCTGACTGTTCCTGAATGACGTTGCTTTTTCCAATTCATATCATGATCTCCCTAACGGGTGTTCCCGTGGTTATTAAATGTGTCGAACAAGAGGAACAAATGTCAAATGCCCTGATCACCCGGCCGATTTCAATGGGCTGTTTTTCATCCGCAATCGGAATTCCGATCAGCGCTTCCTCAACCGGTCCTCTGCAATTCTGATTATCCCGAGGCGAAAAATTCCAGGCACTTGGTGTAATTATTTGGTATTGGGCAATCCTGCCGTTTTCAATTCGCAGCCAGTGTCCGAGCGGACCGCGCATTGCTCCGGTAATGCCAATGCCCTCGGCATTTTTCGGTACTTCAAAGGGTAAGAATATGCGTCCTTCCGGCTCAAGCTCATCGAGCCAGGATTCCATCAAAGCCCCTACTTTTTGGGCCTCGAGCGTCCTGGCGATCATCCGGTCCATCGTCGATATACCCTTTCGGTAATCTCCTTTGATCCAGAGCCTGGCCAGCGGGCCTCCTTCCAGCGGCACACCGAAATAGCGGGGCGCCTTTATCCAGGAATAAGCGTTTTCTTTTTCCCGTTCGGAAACAGTCCGTCCGTCAGAGGGGTTCCGCGGTCCGGGCTCTGCTGCATACCAGGACCTTGCCGTATGTTCTTTAATCAGCGACAGATCAAGCTTCTGGATTTGGCCGTTCACCACTGCTCCACCTGGAAAATATCTCTCCCGGTCTTGCTCCGTGCATGGAAACAGTCCGTATTCAAGCATATTCGGGGCTCTTTGGCCGAGTTCAAAGTAATCACTGTAAGCGTCTGCAAGGATGTATACATCGGCTACCATCTGATTCTGGATGAACCGATTTACTTTTTGGAGCTTCGACCGGAAATTCATGACCACATCGGCAGAAGGCGGAACTGTAGCCCCTCCAGCCAATATCCCATGAGGGAACGGGGCTTTTCCGCCTAGCAGCGCCACCATTTCGTGAGCCAGGCGGCTTATTTCCAGTGCTAAATACATATTCTGCACCATCGTATCGTTTTTCTTTTTTTCTAGCCGCTTATCTTTTGTATAACCTGGAACAAAGGGGGCTCTCTCTGGCAGGATCAAATAATCCACCAGGGAAAACAAATACAGATGACGGATATGATTCTGGAGAATATCTGCCCCGGTAATCAGGTTTCGCAAAATGTTGGCATTACGGGGCGGCTTGATCCCGGCAGCGTCTTCCAAGGCGTAGGAGGCAGCTGCTCCATGCAGCGATGAGCAGATCCCGCAGATTCTTTCCGTAAGGTATGCGGCGTCCCGCGGGTCTTTTCCCTGCAGTATCAGTTCAAACCCCCTGAAAAAGATCCCGCTGCAGCGGGCATCTACCACTTTTTTGTTTTCAACTGTGACCTCTACGGCGCAGGAGTTGTTAGCCCTTGTAAGTGGCCCTATGACAATCTTTTTCATGAAGTCATTCCTTTTGCTTTATTCGCGTCTTCATACAATCTTTTACCTGCCGTTTTCTTACTTATGACCTTTTTTAAGCCGGGGCCTGATTTTTAGCTTACTCCCGCCTGGAAGATCCTTTTTCAGTGTTTCCGCAAGTCTGCCTGTCAGGATGCTTCCCATCAGATGAGCGCCAATACCAAGCGCGGTCACAACCCCTGTCCATAGGCCCACCCTATTTGCCGTTACTTTGATCCCAGGAAGCTTTACATCCGGTAAGTGTTCAAAGAATGGAACGTTCCCATCGGAAAACTCCGGGCTGGCACAGCCGATACAAGGGGTATTGGCTTTTACCGGCCAGCTTAGATGCTCTCCGTTCCACTGGCGGACAGGGCAATCTGCATAGGTGACCGGCCCTTTGCAGCCGATCTTATACATACACCAGGGTTCTCCCGGCTTAGCGGCAAAGATGCTGTTGTCAAAATAATCCCGCCGCTGGCAAAGGTTATGGATGGTTTCTCCATAGAAAAGTTTGGGCCGGCTATAATCATCAAGTGCTGGCTCGCCGTACTGAATTAAATGGTTTAAAGTGCCCATCATCCATTCGGGGTTGATTGGGCATCCAGGCACATTGATAACTTTTCTGTCCAGAACAGCCTGTAACGATACGCATTTAGAAGGGTTCGGAGCCGCAGCATAGATTCCTCCGAACGCTGCACAGGTACCGGCAGCAACCACATAACGGGCTTCAGCACCCAGTTCCCGCACTGCCTGCAAAGCCGTCCAAGCCTTGCCGTTCCGATAACCGATCACAGAATACAGGCCATTGGACCTCGTCGGGATGCTCCCTTCAACTACCAGGATATATGCTGCTTTATGATTTTTCTGGAGATCATCAAGAACGTTGATGGCATCACTGCCTTCGGACGCGCCCAAAAGATAATCAAAACGAAGCTCTGCAATGCTGCTGATCAACTCCTGGTAGCCCGGATCCTTGGCATTAAGAAGGGAAAGCATGTCGCCGGCACAGGTATTCGTCCCGAGCCAGATAATGAGAGGTTTTGCTGGAACATCTTTATTCACCATCCCCTTACATCCCTTCTGCGGTCTTTCGTACGCTGTTATTTTATACTTCGCGATTTTTTTAGTTCAAAGAATATTATTACCGTATGCTATTGCACTATACGAGATTTACAGGTCTATCCTGTTTTGTTCAGGCATAGATAATTATGATTAGCCTTTCTCAAGGTTCCCCGGAAGGATGAACAAGCCATGAACTTTAAACAATTTATCTTAAGTCTGATTGTAATTGTCTTGTTAGCTACAGGCTGCAAAATCATCTGGGACAGACATCTAATAACCGTAAATGCAGTCGCAGTGTCCCCGGTTTCCGATTGGGAATATGAGGCCGTAATGAAAAGGGATATCCTCTGTCTGATGCTGGCCTATCCCGAAACCATTACCGGTGTGGATAAAGCATCTGAAAATGAGGTCTATGTCCTTTTAAAATCCGGGAAAAAAATCTTATATGATGACCGAAAAGAAAAAAACTCCTGGCAGAAATCTGGGAGCCCCGACCTCCAGGATATGATGGATCAGCTCTACCCCTTATCCAAGATTACGGAGATTTTGCCGAATTACTACAACCCTGGCTGCGCAAGAGTTTATCCGCTTCTGAAAGAAGCCTATGGAACGAGCAAGAAAGCAATCCTGTCCAATCTGATCAAAGTCAGCATTGGCTACAAGTATGTAGAGTTTAACGGTAACAATAAAGCTGCAGAATCCTTAAAAGCGGTCATGAAAGAACTGCTTCCGTTGTCCCGCCAAAGCCATAAGGTGTACGCTGCTTCTTTTCCGAGCAGCGGGGCTTTCAATTACCGGCTGATCGGCGGTACAAATAGGCTGAGTTCCCATGCCTACGGTATCGCAATCGATCTTAACAGTAATAAATACGATTATTGGCGCTGGTCCACCCGTGAAGAAGGTCAGAAAAGGCTTAATGCCTATCCCCAGGAGGTCTCTGCTATCTTTGAGAAATATGGTTTTATCTGGGGCGGCAAATGGGGAAATTTCGATATTATGCATTACGAATACCGTCCGGAAATCATTCTGAAAGCGCGTTATTTTTCCGAAAGACCCGTCTCGGGGATTCCATGGTATGACGGTTTACAAAGCAGCCAGAAAGCCTGGGAATATATCTGGCTGATTGAAGAAAGCCTGTAGCTTTATATGCTTAGCGTTCAGTCAACTTGAATCGCTAACAACACTGAATCGGGAACATCCTGGCGGTATTTTTTCTTTCATGATACAATTATTCACAACAATACATTACTATTTTATGTCATTTTTGGTAATATTAATCATGATATACAAGTTGATCTGTTACGTTGAATATGTACGGGAGTTTTTACTCTTAGGAGGTCCTGAACCATTGAATAAAAGACAGTTGGGGCAGCGGGGCGAAGATATGGCTTTGGAACATATTAAGGAAGCCGGCTTGAACATTATCCAGCGCAATTATCGTTGTCCCAAGGGAGAAATCGACATTATCGCCAGGGATGGGAAAACAATTGTATTTATCGAAGTCAGACTGAGGAGTTCCAATTGCCGGGGATCCGCAGAAGAAAGCATCGGCCTCTGGAAAATCCAAAGGCTTAAAAGTATTGCCTCGTATTATCTTCTGGAACAACACTATCGTCAATGGCCGCAAATCAGGTTTGATGTTTTCGCCATTAACATGGCTGAAGGCGTTCCCGAGTTTAATTGGATCCAAGGGGCACTATAAATGGCTCATTTTCTTTCCGTTTCTATTGACGTTTCTGTCTGATGTTTCTGTCTGTTTTCTGGTTTCTGTCTGATTCCACAAAGCTCGTTAAAATTTTACTATATTCATCCATTAATGTAATTTTATAGAAGGATATTTGCTGTCAGAAGCGAATTCTGTTTTCGAGGTGAAAAAAATGTTTGCTTCTGTCAGCGGAATGTCTGTCGACAATCTCTCGGCCCAGCCGGTCAGTGTCGAAGTGGATATTGCCAATGGTCTTCCCTGTCTGGAAATTGTAGGCCTTGCGGCCACTGCTGTGAAAGAGGCCAGAGACAGAGTCCGGTCAGCGTTGAAAAACTCAGGTTTCGATTTCCCTTTGAAAAGAATTACAGTTAATCTTGCTCCTGCAGACCTGCGCAAAGAAGGCTCCGGTCTGGATTTGCCGATCGCATTGGGTATATTGGCTGCCATGGAAGAACTGAATAACTCCGTACTGAACCGCTATGTTTTTGCCGGCGAACTTTCCTTGGAAGGTCTTTTGCGTCCGATACCGGGTGTTCTGACCATGGCGCTGGCTTTAAAAAGCGAGCCAGAAAAACAAGTCCTGATTATACCGCCTGCGAATCTGGCCGAAGCGAGGCTTGTAACCGAAATAAAGAGTGCAAGCGTGATCAGCCTTGCTGAGCTAGTGGGGATTTTGAACGGAGAAGACAGTTTTTCCGTAATTCCTTCTCCGCCCTCTGCCGAAATCCTTGAAAAGGTATCTGTGGACTGGTCGGATATCCATGGCCAGATACAGGCCAAACGTGGACTCGAAATTGCCGCCTGCGGCGGGCATAACCTAATTATGGTTGGTCCGCCCGGCTCCGGGAAAACGCTGCTGGCCAGAGCATTTGCCGGGATCCTGCCTCCGCTCACGGTTGAGGAGAGTCTTGATGTGACTCAGCTTCACAGCCTGACTGGTATTATCCGGGGAAATGGACAGCTGATTACGCAAAGGCCTTTCCGCAGCCCTCACCATACGGCTACAGTTGCCGGAATCATCGGCGGGGGACAGAAAATTAAGCCCGGGGAACTCGCCCTGGCCAATCATGGTGTTCTCTTTCTGGATGAACTGCCTGAGTTTTCCCGGGAAGTCCTCGAAGCACTCCGTCAGCCGCTCGAGGATCGGAAACTGACGTTAATCCGTCTGAGAGGCAGAATCGAGTTTCCGACACGCATTTGTGTCATCGCTTCGATGAATCCGTGTCCGTGCGGTTATTTTGGGGAGAATGGCCGGGAATGTTCCTGCACACCCCTGCAGGTTAGCCACTACCGTGGGAGGGTTTCCGGACCCTTACTGGACCGCTTTGATCTTCAGCTTGAAGTGCCCCGTTTGAGCTATGGGGAGTTAAAGCATGGGGACAACCGGGAAACCTCTGAGATTGTCCGCAACCGGGTGATCAGAACCAGAGAAATTCAGTACAAAAGATTGAATGAGAGCAGGACAAACTCAGAAATGACCGGACGCGAAACAAAAGTGCTGTGCCAATTGGACAGCGCCGGTGAATCCCTCCTGCAAAAAGTTTTTGATAAGAACCTCTTCAGTGCCCGGGCCCACGACCGTATCCTGCGGGTAGCCAGAACGATTGCTGATATGGTGGGATCAGAAAATATCCGGGCGGAACATCTGGCCGAATCACTACAGTACAGGGCTTTGGACAGGGCAAATTTGCATGAGATAAATTAAATTAATTCAGAAAAATAAAGTCTAAGAAAAAACAAAAAATAAAGGCCGCTTATAAAGCCTTTACAATTATTCATGATTTTGATTTTCAGACTCTTGACAATCTAGAATTACGATCATTTACAATTAAATAGTTTTTTGTACAGACACAAACAACCTTTTTCATTCCATAATATGGATATATAATTTGACTGAATGGAGTGATTAGTTTGCATCATCAGGTTCACAAGGGAGACAATTTATCAAAAATCGCGCGTTTACACGGCGTGACCATCGTAATTTTATTAAGATTGAACCCTCATTTAAAAAAACGCAGACACCGAATTTATGTTGGAGAAAAAATCCGCGTTAGTTGAAGATAAATATAGAGCTCATGGAAAAATACGTCTCAGAATAGTAAGGGATAGCCGCTTTCGTGCAGCTATTCCTTACTTTTTCCGGATATATGCTAATTATTATTCTAATAACCCTATTGTCTTATAGCTTCTTTATGTAGGCGCATGTTCTAAAATATATACTTACGTATCACAAAAGCTTACGTATCGTAAAGATTACCCAAGCTTGTACTGCGTTCCGGTAATGATTTCTTTGATCGGGGAGAAACTTTGCCGGTGGATTGGGCAAGGACCAAAGCGGTTTATTACCTCCATGTGCAACTTGGTTCCATAACCCTTGTGTTGATCAAAATGATATTCCGGATAAAGCTGATGCATCTCATCCATCAGCTCATCCCTGGTGACCTTGGCCAGAATTGAAGCTGCGGCAATACTCGCACTAAGACCGTCTCCACCAATAATGGCTTTCTGAACCGTATTAATGTTCAGCATGTCCCTGCCGTCAATAATGATGTAATCAGGGTTGGGTTTCAGGTTTTCCAAGGCTCTTGTCATCGCCAGCTTTGTAGCTCTTAATATGTTCAGCAGGTCAATTTCCTCGGATGTCGCACTTCCCAGCGCAAAAGCTACAGCCTGCCTTTTAATTTTTCCCGCTAATTCTCTTCTTTTCTTTTCCGAACATTTTTTAGAGTCATTCAGACCGGGCAGGTCAAACTCCCTTGGGAGGATGCAGGCAGCGGCAATAACAGGCCCGGCAAGTGGGCCTCTCCCTGCTTCATCTACACCGGCAATACGTGAATACCCTTCAGCGAACAAACCTTTTTCTATCTCCAGGAGTTTCTCTATCCTTTCGATTTCATTCATTCCTTCATCTCCCCAGCTGAATAAAATGTGGCACATACGCCAGAGACCAGTCTCCGTAATGTATAGAAGCGTCAAATTTTAATCCATCGTCACTTTGGCGATCTTACCGCTGCGGAACTCACGAAGAAAGATCTGGGCGGCTTTGAAGGTATCGATCCTGCCACCGCTAACCAAACAGCCTCTTTTACGGCCAATTCCTTCAAGATCAGTGTCTGTTTCTTCAAGCTTGTAAAAGCTTTGCAGTTCCTGAGGATAGTTCTGTTTAAGCCAAGCGAGAAGCCACTGGGCAAGTTCTTCCTGGTCGAATACCTCATCTCTTACCGCGCCGGTCACAGCCAGCTTCCTGCCTACTTCGGGATCATCAAATTTGGGCCAAAGCATACCCGGAGTATCAAGCAACTCGACTTTATCATGTATCCTGATCCACTGGTTGCCGCGCGTAACACCTGGTTTGTTGCCCGTCTTGGCTTGTGAACCGCCGGTCAGCTGATTAATCAGCGTAGACTTGCCAATATTGGGTATCCCGACAACCATGACGCGAATAGGTCTTCCCCGCACTCCCCTGGCGGCCAGCCGTTCTCTTTTATCCGTCATCAGTTCGTCGAGCAGCGGGACAATTTTTTTGACGCCAACACTGGTCATGGAACTAATCGCTAAAACAGGTCCTTCTTTGCCAAGTTCAGCTAACCACTGGTCGGTCCTCTTTTTGTCGGCCAAGTCCGATTTGTTCAACAAAAGCAAGCGGAGCTTGTTTCCAAGCAGCTGCTTCAGCAGGGGATTCCTGCTGCTCAGCGGCAAACGAGCGTCTCCCAGTTCCATGACAATATCAACCCAAGCCAGTTGTTCTTCGAGCTTTCTTTTCGCTCTGGTCATATGACCAGGATACCATTGAATGTTCATAATCCTCCATAGAAAACGAAAGAGCTGAATTTCTCCAGCTCTTTTCCATCTTCTCTGTTATTAGCGGCGTTCTCTGATTCTGGCCGATTTGCCGTAACGGTCACGCAGATAGTAAAGTTTCGCTCTGCGGACAATACCTTTACGTACAACTTCAATCTTGTCAATACGTGGAGAATGAAGGGGGAATGTTCTTTCTACACCTACTCCGTTGGAAACACGGCGCACGGTGAAAGTCTCCCTTAAGCCATCGCCCTTCCTTTTAATCACAAGCCCCTCAAAGACCTGAATACGCTCACGAGAACCCTCGATAATACGTACATGTACTTTGACTGTATCTCCAGGACGGAATGAAGGAATATTATCTTTAAGCTGCTGCTCTTCAATCATACGAATATAATCCATAATAAATTACCCCCTTCCTTGCCTAGATGTTCTTAACTTCTTACATCAAGCCAGAGGACCATCCGTTTTTTACACTGTATCATATTACCACACACACCAAAAATGCGCAATATACTATATCTTTTTTACTAAATCTCTAGTTAATATTCTTCAAGTTTTCGATACAGCGTCAATTTTTGCTTGTCCTTCATATCTGCTTTTCATTTCTGTTTTTTCTGATCTTCTCTGATTCCGGGATTATATAAAACGGCCAAACCAGTATTTTTCAAATCCGAGTTTTGCCAAATAGGCTGCCCGTGTTGGCTTCCATAGAGAGATCGATGGGCTTGGCTTTTTATAATACTGAACCGATGAATATCGGGCTCGACCGAACCCGGTATTCATGATTCAGGTTCCCTTTCCTTTATAGGTATATTCCGGCTTTGCCCCCCTGGACAGAAGATAGATATTTCTTGCCACTACATCTGCCTGGTAATGCGCAAACGTGCCGGCTTTCGGTGCGTAGGCCCCCATTACCGGAAGCTTTACCGCTGCAGCATCACCAATGGCATAGATTGTCGGGTAATTTGTTTCCAGCGTGTGAAGGTCTACTTCAACAAATCCACTGCTATCCACCAAATTCGACTTTCGCAATACCTCCGGAGTCCAGTGAGGCGCAATACCCAACAAAAGATCCGCAGCAATTTTCGTGCCATGATCCAGGATTAAAGCTTTTTCCTCAATCCTGAGCACTTTCGCTTCCGTGATCAATTCTATCCCTTTTTCAGCAAGCATTTTCCTTACGCTTTGCCCAACCTTGGGCTTGGCTAATGGCTCCGGGGAGTAATCCGGCGTCACCAAGATAAGCTCAATTTTATTTCGAATTCCCCTTTTTCGAAAAAACTGGTCCAAAAGAAACATTATTTCATAAGGAGCAGGTGGACATTTGTAGGGCAAGCTAGATATAAAAAAAACAATTCGTCCGGAGGAGAAATTGTTTAATTGCTGATTTATCTTTCTCACCCCATCAAAATCATAAGCATTTAAAGCATATTCTTTGAATCCGGGTACGGTCTCCGTGTGATACTCCACTCCCAAAGAAATAATCAAGTAGTCAAAAGGCAAGACTCCCTGATTTGTTGAGACCTGATGTCCGGTTACATCGATTTTCTGTACTTCCTGATGCAAAACATGGATATTCTTCTTTTTTAAATTGGTTAACTTCCTTGTTATATCCGTTGGTTCTCGCTGACCGATCATCAGAAGTGGATAAGCGGCTGCAAAGTAATGATTTACTTCCCGGTCTACGACCGTTACCTGCATGGAATCCCCCGCCGCATTTTTAAGAATATTGGAGGCAACAATACCGCCGATTCCCCCACCCAGAATTAAAGTGTTTTTCATAATCTCACCCCAGCACTATTTTCTCCAAAAGAAAACACTTTATTCTAGTGCCTTGTCAATCCGAAAGATCGCGATTAATGGCCTCTGAGCCTATCCAAAATGATTGCCGCAGCTGACCGGACAGACAGATGATTATAGTCCCCAAAACCATAAACCGGCTTCAGAATATAGTCTGCTTTTTCCATTTCTTCCTTTATAATACCCCAACCTGTTCCGAAAAGCAGCAGAAAGTCCTCATCAGTTTCCTCGAGTTTCCGGCGCAGGTCGGAATATTCAATCGTATTCCGATACAGTCTCGCATCCGTTGCAACCGTGAATAATTTCTTGCCGGGATTCCTGCTTTTGATTTCCTGGACAACTTCTTCCAGCGTCGAAGCAAGCTTCACTTTCTCAAAAGCTTCATATCTATTGGGGTTATATTCAGCGCCATACCCTTCCCGCCAAAAGCCCATGATCCGCCGGGCGAGATCCTGCTGAGCCGGACCGGGATGGACAACATAATAGGTATTCACCCCATAAGTAGCTGAGCTTCGGGCAATATCGTGCAAATCAAGGTTGGTTATCGACGTTGCGATCTGCTCCATATTTTTGTTGTAGACAGGTGCGTGAATAAGGGCTACATATAATTCTCCCATTATTTCCTCCAGATCTTATTAAATAGTAATCTAGGGTTAGTCTGTGGGTCACAATATCCGCGTGCCATGGATGGCATAATCCGTTTAAAGGCCGCGCTACGCAATCCTGCTCCGCTCACAGCGGAACTGTGGCCCCCAGACTGATCGTAGGATTATTTACGCAGATCTGCATGCCAGAATGCAGATCTTTCTTTAGACGCATAAGCATTCACTTCGTAAGACGGCACTAGAAACGAGGCTTACAACGAAAAGCAATACGCTAAATAAGTGGCTATATAGCATGCAGACCTGCCACAATAGGTCTTTGGTCTTTATACTACTCACTCTTAATTCGTCGTCTCCGTTTCGGAGCAGTCTTTAAATGCTCCCATTTCTCGCGGTAAATCTTAATCTCCGGATGATCGAGCGCAAGTTCCTCTAGAAGTGGATAATCTGTTTGCTGAAACTCTATCTGCGGGATTAAATCACTTCTTTTCAGGAGAGTCCTTCTCAGAGACTCTTTTCTACGCCAGCATTCAATGTTGGCGTGGTGTCCTGAAAGCAGAACCTCGGGCACCTGCATTCCTTCAAAGTCGGGAGGACGTGTATACTGAGGATACTCGAGCAGACCCTGACTGTGGGAATCATCCTCTTGAGAAACACTGTTCCCGAGGACGCCCGGTAAGAGCCTTGCCACCGAATCGATCATCACCATCGCAGCAAGTTCTCCTCCCGTTAAAACATAATCTCCGATGGACATCTCCTCATCGACCAGGGCGCGTATTCTCTCGTCAAATCCTTCATAATGGCCGCACAAAAAAACTAACTCATCATACCCAGCCAGTCTCAAAGCTTCCCGCTGCTCAAATTTTTTCCCCTGAGGCGAGAGCAAAATAATTCGGCGGCTTCCTGCAGGCTCCGGCAAATTCCGGACAGCCTTGAACAGAGGCTCCGGCTTTAAAACCATTCCCGAACCCCCGCCATACGGGATATCATCCACATTTTTATGTTTGCTCTCGGCATAATCGCGGAAATTGACAAGCGCTATCTCAAGCAGGCCCGCTTCCTGAGCCCTTTTCAGAATGCTTTCTTTTAATGGCGCAAACATTTCCGGAAAAATCGTCAGTACCGTAAACTTCATATGCAGCCTCTCTTTATGCTAAGACTCATCATCGAGTAGCCCCGGAGGCAAAATGACATCCATTCTTTTCGCCTGGACATCCACCTTTTTGACAACGGTTCTTAAGGCCGGAACACAGAATTCAGTTTTTTCGCCGCGGACAATATAGATATCGTTCGAACCAGTTTCCTGAACTCTTATCAAAGTTCCCAGCAGAATATCATTCTCGTAAACCTGCATTCCCTCAAGCTCAAAGTAATACCAGCGGTCTTGCAGCGGAGGAATCTCCGATCGATCTAGCCTGACCTCAAATCCACGGATCTTTTCAGCATCCTCCCTGGTAGCAATGCCTTCCAAAGTCAGGAACACGATACCTTTCGGATCGATCCTTACCCCCTGGACATGAAAAATTTTTTCAGTCTCTCCATCAGATAGATAAATTTCTTTCAGATCCCTGAACCGCTCTGTATTATCCGTAATCGGATATACCTTGATCTCTCCTTTGATACCCTGCGGTTTCAGGACCTCTCCAATTAATACACTTTCCAAGGCGTTACGCCCTTTCCTTTAAAGAATTTCCGAAATCCATCCATCCCATTTAAAGAAAACTTGGCCATCGTCAGCCTTAGCTGTCCTTAGATGGTTCAAAAAGCACTTAGCGTTTTTCTGAACCAGTAAAGTCAAAAAGGGCCTGAGCCCTTTCCAACCTTACTGGTCAATATCAACAATAACCCTGCGTCCGTCTTTCACGGCCGCAGCCTTGACAATTGTCCGGATAGCGTTAGCGATCTTGCCCTGTTTACCGATCACTTTACCCATATCTTCCTGAGCAACTGTCAACTGAAGGTGCACAGTTCTCTCTGTAGCATTCTGAACCACAATAACTTCTTCAGGATGATCCACCAATGCCTTAGCTAGTACCTCTACGACTTCTTTCACAGGAGTCACCTCCATGCTTACTTGGATTTATGAAATTTCTCCATAATTCCGGTCTGACTGAGCAGAGATTTTGCGGTATCCGAAGGTTGAGCTCCCTGAGTCAACCATTCCAGCGCTTTGATCTCATCTATCTTGATTTCATGAGGATTTTTGGTAGGATCATAATACCCAATTTCCTCAATTGCTCTGCCATCACGGCGGGATGCTGAGTCGCATACTACAAGACGGTAGAAAGGATTTTTCTTTGCACCCATGCGGCGCAAACGAATCGTTGTTGCCATAATTTCACCTCCTCCAACAAACTCTAAGAATATATTCAACAACATAAATGTTATTTGGGAATCGCCAATAATTCTAAGGTATATTCCAATTATTTGAAATTGACACTATATCTGGAAAGGAAATTTGGGGAAAGACTTCTTGCCTTGTTTTTTCCCTTTTTTCCCTTTCTTCGCACCGCCTTTGGCGGCTCCTCCCATCCCTGGGAGCCCGGAAAGCTGTTTCATCATTTTCTTGGTTTGTTCATATTGCTTAAGAAGCCTTCCAACATCGACAACCGTTGTTCCGCTCCCTTTCGCTATCCTTTTTTTACGGGAGTCCTTGATTAGGATCGGTTTTCTTCTTTCATCCGCTGTCATCGAGCAGATGATGGCTTCCGCCTTGTAGAACTCTTTCTCATCGATCTGGACGCCTTTCATCTGCTTGCCGATTCCAGGCAGCATTTCCAGCACAGACGACAAAGGACCCATCGAGCGCAACTGTTTGATCTGGTCAAGATAGTCATCCAGCGTAAGCTCTTGTTTGCGGATTTTCTCTTCCAGTTCCCTGGCTTTTTTCTCGTCGACATTCTGCTGGGCTCTCTCGATCAGGGTCAGCACATCGCCCATACCTAAAATCCTGGACGCGATCCGGTCAGGGTGAAAAACTTCCAAAGCATCTATTTTTTCGCCGGTTCCGGCAAATTTGATTGGGCAGCCGGTCACTGCTTTGACGGAAAGCGCTGCACCGCCGCGGGTATCCCCGTCAAGCTTGGAAAGAATAACGCCGTCAAGTCCGAGCTGTTGGTGAAAAGCATCGGCAGCATTTACTGCATCCTGACCTGTCATGGCATCGACGACCAACAATATTTCATGCGGTTTGACATTTCCTTTGATCCTGGACAGTTCATCCATGAGTTCTTCATTAATATGCAGCCGTCCGGCAGTATCAATGATGACGACATCATTGCCATTTTTTCTCGAAAATACCAGACTCTCGGAAGCGATCTTCACGGGATTTTCCTGACCGAGAGAAAAAACCGGAACCTTGATCTGTTCCCCTAAAACTTCCAGCTGTTTAATTGCAGCAGGACGATAGATGTCACAGGCGACCAGCAGCGGGTGTTTCCCCTGCTTTTTCAGCATATTGGCGAGCTTGGCACCATGGGTGGTTTTTCCGGCTCCCTGCAGTCCCACCAGCATAATAATTGTCGGTGGTTTGGAGGAAATCGATATTTTGCTTTCACTCCCACCCATCAGACGGATAATCTCTTCGTGGACAATTTTTATCACATGCTGCCCGGGAGTAAGGGATTCTAGTACTTCCTGACCTACAGACCTCTCCTTGATCCGGGCAATCAGTTCTTTGACAACCTTGAAATTGACGTCTGCTTCAAGCAGCGCAATTCTAACTTCACGCAGGGCCTCTGTAACATCGGCTTCGGTTAATTTACCTTTTCCTCTAAGTCTTTTGAAAGTAGCCTGGAGTTTTTCGCTTAGACCCTCAAACATTGCCATCCCGGCGTCCCTTCTTTCCCCATCGTATTTTTATTCGCTATTCGAGCGTATCTGCGATAATCTCTTTGATCCGCATATTTATATCCAACTGACGTTTCCAGGCAGATCCGCTGGAGAAATCTTCTTTTTTTACTTCTTCCAGCAGGGATTCTATGCGGTGGAATTTATCTCTTTCCTGGATAAATCGGAAAATGAGTCCAAGCTTGTGCTCATATCCCTCCAGAATCTTTTCAGTTCTTTTGAGTAAATCATAAACCGCCTGGCGGCTGATGCCTTCTTCGGCAGCAATCTCAGACAGTGAGTAATCCTGCTGATAGTACAAATCCCATATTTTTCCTTGCTTTTCTGTCAGCAAGGGGCCATAAAAATCAAATAACAAGGCTTTTTCAGCAATTTCTTTCATTTTGATATTCCGGCCTCACCGTAAAGTATTTTTGCTTTACATCTTTTGTATTTTATCCAAAAATACTTTCGTTGTCAAGTTTTTTACTGCGTGTTGGATTGGGATTGGCAAGTCAGAATAATAAGAAATTTGTAAATCATTGTCTAGTTTTAGCATTCTTAAAGCTACTCACTTCATTTATTATTATGAGTATAATTGACTATATAATAAATGTATTTACATTTTTATGTATAAATCGCTATTTTTCCGTGGTAATATATTACATATATTTCAGAAAATCAAAAAAATTTCCGATAATATTATGGATAAATACTGTACGGAGAAATAAATATGAAAGTAACAAAGAATAAGACACTAATTTTTGTTTTCATTGCTGTTTATTATCTTTTTTACCTTACTGCGACCATTAACCAATCCAATTTTTGGGGGAATATTCTCTCGCCGATTGGTGCCCTGATATCATTTTCTCTGCTTTTGTATGCCTATTTTAAGCCAAACCAGCCAAAGTATGTCCGTTACATCTGGCTGTCTTTTTCTTTTGCTTCCCTTTCCTGGGCAGTCGGTGACTTCATGTGGGACTATTCTGTTTGGGTGCTTGGGATTGATCCAATAGATGATTTGTATATTGCGACCCTGTATTTTGGCACCAATTTTTTTCTTTCGATCGGTTCTGTCATCTTTGCCCTAAACCGCTTCAGAAGATGGAATGCCCTACAGCTGCTGATTGACAGTCTGACGATGTCCGTTTCCATTCTGCTGTTGATTTGGGTCATTTACCTTGATGCGCACTATGAGAACCTTTACCTTATTTCCAAAGGCGGCTGGACTTTATCTATGAGCATCCTTCTCGATATTGGAATGATGACCGGTATATCCATCTGGTTTTTCTCAATCCGGGCCGGAAATATCGCCCCCTCCGTCCGACTTTCATCAGGCTCCGTTTTTGCCTTCGCTTTGCTCGACTTGATCTATTATTATCTCTATCTCCATGATCTTTATATTCCGAATTCAGTGATTGATTCGATTTATATGGCAAGCTTGCTTGGTATTGCGCTCAGTGCGCTTATAACGCCCCAGAATATAACAGCAGAGGCTGATGATCTCACGCTATATGGGGATTATTCTAACGAAGGTTACAGAAATCAGGGGTTACTTTTATTGGTCGGGCCTATTATCATTCTGTTTTTTGTTGGATTCAATATTCAAAGCTTATTGATTTTTTTCATTATTATCTTTCTTCATGGAATATTGAGCAATCATATTCAGAATTCCATCAAAGACCAGCGTCTCTTAACAAGAGAAAAAGAGCTGAATGCCGAACTTGAAAAACGTATTGATGAACGTACACGGGAGCTTTCGGAAAAAGCCAGAGAACTCGAGAAAAAAAACCGCCAGCTACATTGTCTCTCCAGTCAAGATATCGTAACGAAGCTTTACAACCGCCGCTTCTTTCTGGAAGCTGTGCAGGAAAAAATCAAAAACTGCCAGGACGATAATATTCTCGTCCTGTTATTTCTTGATATTGACCGGTTCAAAACGATCAATGATGTTTATGGCCATATTATCGGAGATAAACTGATCATTGCACTTTCCAAGCGTCTCCAGAAATTTACCGATCCTGAACATGACCTGCTGGCCCGCTTCGGCGGTGATGAATTTGTGCTGGCGTTCCATGGCAAATATCATAACGGCGATATTGAGAAGCTGGCCCAAGGTATCATCGCCATCTGTACAGAGCCAATCCAGCTCAGTAAATATACATTCCACATAACGATCAGTGTCGGGATCTCCATTTACCCGCATGATGCTTCAAGTCTTGACGCCCTGATCCAGAATTCCGATATAGCGATGTATGAGGCCAAGAAAATAGGGTTCAATAAATACGTCTTTTTCAATGAGCAAATCAATGCGATCCTCCAACGGAATCTAAAGCTTGAAATTTTATTGAGAAAGGCGATCTATGATAAAGAATTTTCACTTCATTACCAGCCCCAGTTCAGCATACCGGATAACAGTCTTATCGGAATTGAAGCACTGCTCCGCTGGAATAGTCCGGCTGAAGGTTCAATTCCTCCGAACGAATTCATTTCGATTGCAGAGGAGACAGACCTGATTATTCCGCTTGGAAAATGGGTGATGAACAGGGCGATCCGCCAAATTGCCGAATGGAACAACCGTTATCAGACCACTCTGAAAATGGGCATCAACGTTTCGATCAAACAGCTGAATCATAAAGAATTTGGTGAAATGGTCAAATCAGCAATCAAATTCTATGCTGTTCCTCCGGAATGGATTGATATGGAGATCACTGAAAGCATAGCAATCGAAGAAGCCTATGATATTCACGGGATTATCAAAACGATCAGGGATATCGGAATTTCTATCTCGATTGATGACTTTGGAACCGGCTATTCCTCTCTAAATCATTTGAAGATGTTTCCATTTGACCGCATAAAATTTGCCAAACTCTCCATTGATCATATTGTCAATGATGAGTTTGACAAAGAAATTGTGCGTTCGATTATTGTGCTGGCGAATTTTATGAAAATTAAAACCATCGCCGAAGGCGTTGAAACTGCAGCCCAATACGAAGTGTTGAAAGAATTGGGCTGTGATCAGATTCAAGGCTACTATCTGGGCAAGCCCATGCCGGCTAAAGAGTTCGAAAAAGCCTTTTTTAGCTTACCCCAACAGTTCCTTTTAGAAAATTCTCCAGTAAATTCTTCAATAATTTCTTTATAAAATTTTACAGAATTCCCCTTGTTTAACCAGGTCGGCAGGATAGCGAAAAGCTCAGACTTCAGACGCTATTCTCCTGGCTCTTTTTTCTGCTTCGCGGCAGATTTTCTGTTCGTCAAGTGTCAGCAGTCTCCTGTCTTCCATCAGGATCTTTCCGTCGACGATTACCGTTCTGACATCCCCGCCCCTGGCACAGTAAACCAGATGTGAAGGTATCGAGAACCTCGGATAGAAATGCGGCTGATCAAAGTCAATCGAAATCATATCCGCTTTATAGCCGGGCTGAAGTTTACCTAGATCCTTCAATCCTGCCACAGTTGCCCCTCCGGCCGTCGCCATTTTCAGAACTTCATAGGCTTTGAGGTCTTCAGGAGAGCCAACCAGTTTTTGCTGAAAGGAAGCCGAACGCATTTCCCCAAACATATCAAGATCATTATTGCTGGAAGTACCGTCTGTTCCGAGTCCGACAGCAATCCCCCGCTTAAGCATTTCCGGAATCCGTGCTGTTCCGCTGCTCAGCTTCATATTGCTTTCCGGGTTATGGGCAACCCCTACGTTATACTTTTTAAGGATATCCAGTTCGGCATCATTCAGGTAAACACAATGGGCAGCAATCATTTGTCCTCCCAATATACCCTGTTGTTCCAGCCAGCAGAGCGGCGTTGTTCCATATCTCTCCCTGATCGTAGCGAGTTCGGATTCTGTCTCCGCGAGATGGATATGGATGCCGGCTCCTAACCTGTCGGCCTCCTGTTTTACAGTCAGCAGAAATTCTTCTGAACAGGTATACGGGGCATGCGGGCCAAACATAATCTTAATTCGTCCGTCCCCAGCGTTATGATACTTCCGGAATAATTCAATATTTTCCTGCAGTGATCTGTTGCCGGCTTCTTTATTGTGATCAATCATGCCGCGGGACAGCAGTGCTCTAGTCCCTGATTCCAAAACTGCCCTGGCCGTTTCTTGTTCACTGATATACATATCCGTCATGGTCGTCGTACCGGAACGGAGCATCTCACAAAGAGCAAGCGAACTCCCCCAGTAGATATCTTCCGGTGTCATTTTATCTTCAAAAGGCCAGACCTTTTCCTGCAGCCAGGGCATAAGCGGCATATCATCGGCATAGCCGCGCAGCAGTGTCATTGCAGCATGCGTGTGCGTGTTAATAAGTCCGGGCATCACGACATGGTTCGTTAAATCCAGGACTCTGTCTGGATTAAAACCCGCCGGGGCTGTTCCTCTCTCCCCGACAGAAACAATACGGTCCCCGTCTATCGCAATTTCTCCCTGCAGGTAGAAATCCTGTGCATCGGTCATCGGTAAAATCATCGCTCTGATTAGATACCTGGACATTGGGTTACCTTCTTTCTCTTCTATATCATTTGACGCCTGTTTGCAGAAAAAAACGGCTTAAATGAACCTGTACAAAAATCCATTTGAGCCGAACGTTTTTTCTATTTCGTATTATCTTACCAGCATCTTCACCATATTTACAGAATAGGGCGGGGATATGATCCCTTTTTCCGTAATAATCCCGGTAATATATTTTGCCGACGTAATATCAAAAGCGGGATTGTACACACTGACTTCATCGGGAACAATCCTTACATCCATGATTTTCCGAACTTCCTGATCGTCCCGCTCTTCTACAGGGATCTCGTCCCCGCCAGATATTTTCAAATCAATGGTCGTTGTCGGTGCCGCCACATAAAACGGAATTTGATGAGCAGCAGCCAGCACGGCCAGCGAATAGGTTCCTATCTTGTTGGCCGTATCGCCGTTGGCGGCAATACGGTCCGCCCCTACGATAACCATATCGACTTTCCCCTGCTGCATCAGATAGCCGGCCATATTATCCGTAATCAACGTTAACGGGATCTGATCCTGAAGGAGCTCCCAGGCCGTTAATCTGGCCCCCTGTAAAAGGGGTCTCGTTTCGCCTGCAAAGACATGAATCTTTTTCCCGGAATCATGTGCAGTCCTAATAATCCCCAGGGCTGTCCCAAATTCAACCGTAGCAAGACTGCCTGTATTGCAGTGCGTCAGGATATTTGCTTTTTCCGGAATCAGCGTGTTGCCGTATTCCCCAATACGTTTGTTCATTCTGCGGTCATCTTCGGCAATTTCATTCGCTTCATTGATTAAAGCTGCCCGAATATTTCCAATATCATTCATATTCAGAAATTCTCTGAATTTATCTTCCATTTTTCTAAGTGCCCAAAAAAGGTTTACAGCAGTTGGACGTGTTCCTTCCAAAACGGTCCGAACCTCACCCATATAATCTTTAAAGTCTTCACCGCTTCCGCGGTATTCGGCAGCCCCCAGCGCAAAGCCGTAGGCTGCAGCCGCCCCGATTGCTGGAGCTCCGCGAACTTCCATATTTTTTATTGCCTCTGCCATTTCTTTATAAGAATGTATTTCGCGGTATTGTTCGACAAACGGCAATTTCGTCTGATCGAGTATCAACAAATGATCTCCCTGCCATTGAAGCGCTTTCACACGATTTCCGCCTTTCTTAAGAAAACTTGGCTGGTGTCAACCTTTAAAATAAGCCTGCTTCTTTGCTTCCGGTAGTACAGTAACACCGCTGGTCATGATCCATGATCTTACAGGTGCTTTCCACCAATGCTGCCACAGTTTTGCTCAACAAGTCCATAGTAGCGATTACTTCGGCATGTGTCAATGGGTCTTTTTTAATGCCCGCAGCCTGATTGGTTACGAGGGCCATGGTCGCATAGCACATTCCAAGTTCCCTGGCCAATACCACTTCCGGAACTCCGGTCATTCCTACCAGGTGCCCGCCCAGCATCCGGAACATGTTTATTTCCGCCGGAGTTTCAAAACGGGGGCCTTCGGTACAGACATAGACCCCACCGTTTTTTACATTTAAGCCGGATCTTACTGCACCTTCTATGATATGATTACGCACATCGGGACAGTAAGGTTCCGAAACATCGACATGCAAAACCCCCTGTTCCCCATCCTCAAAAAAAGTCGCCGCACGGCTTTTCGTAAAATCGAGAAACTGGTCCGGCAAGACAATATCACCGATTCGATAAGCTTCAGATATGGAGCCTACTGCACCTGTGGCCAGAATCTTTTTCACGCCTATTTTTTTGAGGGCCCAAATATTGGCCCGGTAATTAATCAGGTGAGGCGGGCAGGTATGCTTTGCACCATGTCTTTTTAAAAACACCATTCCAATCCCGCTGATGAACCCTTCAGCCAGCTGAACAAAACCATACGGCGTTTCAACTGTCTTCTCGATCCTATCGTCAAGCGTCAGATTTTCAATTCCGGTACCGCCAATCAGTGCAAAATCCAAGACTACTCCTCCTCAGAACGGTCAAACAGTGCCCGGGCAAATTCCCTCGGTTCAAAAGGCCTTAAATCTTCTGCCCCTTCACCGATTCCAATCAATTTTACCGGAATATCCGCTTCATTGCGGATCCCCAGGATTACGCCGCCTTTAGCCGTACCGTCCAGCTTGGTGAGTATGATCCCTGTTATATCGACTGCTTCCTTGAAAAGCTTCACCTGCTGGATAGCATTCTGTCCGGTCGTCGCATCGAGCACCAGCAGCACCTCGTGCGGGGCATCCGGAACTTCACGCTCGACCACCTTTTTGATCTTGGTCAATTCTTTCATCAGATTCACTTTATTGTGCAGTCTTCCGGCAGTATCGATCAAGAGGACATCTGCATTCCGGGATCTTGCCGCATGAAGCGCATCAAAAGCCACCGCAGCAGGATCAGCCCCCTCCGACTGTTTGATAACCTCTGTCCCGGACCGTTCTCCCCATACTTCCAATTGTTCGATCGCTGCTGCTCGGAAAGTATCCCCTGCCGCCAGCAAAACGTTTTTGCCTTGGCCCTGCAGATTTTTGGCCAGCTTGCCAATCGTGGTCGTTTTTCCTACACCGTTGACACCAACGACCAGATAGACGGTGGGCTTGGAAGCCGCAAAAGACAAGGGACTCTCTTCGCCCAATAGCGCAGTAATATGTTCCTGCAGTGTATTCCTCAGCACGGAGCGGTCATTAATTTTTTGTTCTTTGACGGATGCACGCAGCATTTCAACCAATTTCAGCGTGGTATTGACACCCACATCTGATTGAAGCAGAATCTCTTCCAATTCTTCATAAAGATCTTCATCAATTTTGCCTGAGCCGGTAAAGAGCTGTTCAACTTTGCCGACAAAACCTTCCCTGGTTTTGGTCAAACGCTCTTTAAGTCTGGAAAATATTCCCGCCACTTCATCTTCTCCTATCAAAGCAATATTTGCACAACTGAAATTTTAGCACACTCGGTTAATTCTAACAACTCGGTCCATTCGACCAACCCCGAGGCTGGAACATACATTCTGAAATTTATTTACAAGCTATTAAATTAATCTTGGGTAAGTCTGGGGGCCACAATACCGCTTTTCGGCCGTTGTGCCATCCATGGCACAAAAGGCCGCGCTTCGCAATCCTGCTCCGCTCACAGCGGAACTGTGGCCCCCAGACTGATCATAGGCTTATTCAAGCATGTCTGCATGCCAGAATTTTGGACGTTTTACTAGTTCAGCGACTCCAAAGCAACATTAGCTTCAAAAGAATCACTCACTCCAAATTAAGTCTCCGTGATGGATAACCGCTTTCGGCAGATTGCGCACTCCATGCTCCGCTTGACGCTGGCTATCCATTACGGAGACGTAATATGGAGCAATTGAAAGTTTTTAAGCTATCATTGTTTGGTGTCGTCGAACTAGTAAAACGTTCTAAAATATCCACACAGAAAATGCTCTGCATGCTAGAATGCAACTCATACGACTCCAAAGCAACGCTAGCTTAAAAACCTTTGACCCACTCCAGATTAGGTCTCCGTAATGGATGACCAGCGTCAAGCGGAGCATGGAGTGCGCAGCGCGGCCTTTTGCGTCAAGGAGGACGCAACGGCCGAAAGCGGCCATCCATTATGGAGACTAACCCAAGCAAAAATACTTTTAGATAGCCGGAGCCTCTATTCTGTCTTCGAGCTCGACAGTCAAAAGCTTCGATACGCCCGATTCTTCCATAGTGATTCCATACAGCCTGTCCGCGGATTCCATGGTTCCCCTGCGGTGCGAAATAATGATAAACTGCGTATGTTTGGATAGTTTGCGCAGATACTGCACAAATCTTTTGACGTTGACTTCATCCAGTGCCGCCTCAATCTCATCCAGGAGGCAAAACGGACTCGGTTTGACTTTCAGGAACGCAAACAGCAGGGCAATCGCCGTAAAGGACCTCTCCCCACCTGACAGAAGCGATAGGAGCTGTGCCCTTTTGCCCGGGGGCTGGGCCATGATCCTGACTCCGGTCTCCAGAAGATTGTTCGGATCATCCAGTAACAATTCAGCTTGTCCGCCGTTGAAAAGCTGTTTAAATACTTCTTTGAACGCTTCATTGACGGCCGTGAAACCTTCCTGAAAACGTTCGATCATACTCTTGTCTAGTTCCCCGATCAGCTCCTGAAGTGTCCTTCCGGCCTCATCCAGATCATTTTTCTGGGTGGACAGGAATTCAAATCGTTTCAGCGTTTCCGGGTATTCCTCAAGGGCTGTATAATTTACGGGTCCAAGTTCTTCAATTTTTTGTTTGTAAAAAGCAATCTTCTCCTGTAAAGCGTCTTTCTTTTCAGGCGAAAGATAGCTTAACGCGTCTTTCCAGGCCAAGTGGTATTCTTCCTGAAGGCGGTCATTTCCAGATTCCCATTCACCCTGCCAGCGGGCAATCCTGAGCTCATTCTGGTGAATCTGCTGTTCCATGTCCCTGGCCTGACTCCGCAGCATCTGAATATCCTGTTCCTGCTTGAGATTATTCGCTGAGAAAGATTCTTTTTCCCTGCGCAGTTCGACAAGCTTGAATTTCTGGGCATTAATTTGGACCGTGTATTCCTGAACACTATTTTCCTGTTGTTCCTTGCCGGAATACAGTTCCTGCTCAGCCTGTTGAAGCCCGACGATCTCCTTGTCCTTTTCTGAGATCAGGTCCCTGTTAAGCAGAATCCGCTCATTTTCCTCAGTGATCTGCTGAATGATCTGGTTAGACTCCTGCTCCGATCTGGCAGCCTCGACTTTGGCCGCAGTAATTTTTTCCGAAAGCTCCTGCGCCTCTGAAGTTTTTTCTTTCAGCAGTTGTTCCTGCTCGGTCTGCTCTGACTGCAGAGCCAGAATCTTCTGTTCTGTTTCGTTCAGCAAGTGTCCGGTTTCTTCATATTTGGCAGCAAATCCTGTCAGTTCATTGCGGACTTCATCCAGTTCATACCGGATGACCCGGAGATCCTGTTCCAGCCGGTTCATTCTTTCCTCGTGGTGTTTGCTGTCCACATCGATGATATCTTTAGCCCCATTAATTTTCAGCAATTCCATATCAATGGTTTCTTTCGCTTCCCCGAGGCCTTCCATCTCTTTCTTTATGGCAGTGTATCGCTGCTTCTTTTCTTCCAGTTCGGCCTGCATGTCCTTAGTCTTCAGAGACAGTTCTTCAATCTCTCTTGCTCTGCTTAAGAGGCCGCTGCTTTGAGATCTCGTGCTTCCGCCGGTAAGCGACCCGCCGATGTTGACTTGGTCACCCAAGAGCGTTACTACCCTGACCCGGTATTGGTTAGCTTTAGCCAGCTCAATCGCAGAATTCAGATTGTCTGCAACCAGAATTCTTCCAAGCAGCGACTCCATGATATCTTTAAAACGCGGCTCAAACTTGACCAGATCAACCGCCAGCCCTTGAAAACCGTGATGCCGTCTTGTTTTGTCATCAAGTGACTGCCTCGTTCCGCGGATTGCATCCAAAGGCAGGAAAGTGGCCCGGCCACTGTTCGTCTTTTTCAAGTACTCAATACATTTTTTCCCGTCCTCGGTTTTTTCCACAATAATGTTCTGCAGAGAACTCCCCAAAGCGGTTTCCACTGCAAGCTCATATTTGGCCTCTACTTCGATATTGTCAGCCACTGTACCGAATATAGTCTCACAGGTAATTTGGCCTTTCCGGTAAGCCAGGACTGTCTCCTTGACGCCCCTGTTATACCCCTCCAGACTGTCCTGGAGTGTATGGAGGGCATGAAGTCTCGCCCCGGTCTGGTCAATTTTACGTTGAAACTCCGAGCACGCAGTCTCAGCATTTTGTTGTTCCAACCTGTTGTTTTGGATCGTCTTCCTGATATTTTCTATTTTTCCCAGAAGTTCGACCTCTCTGGCTTCCAGTTTTTGTTTTTCCTCGATTTGGGCAGTAATTTCCTGAAGCACAGATTCCTTCTCTGCTTCTTTGGCTTTGATGTTTCGGGTATATTGTTTCTCTTGTTGAAGAAGAGCTTCTTTCTTTTGATTAATTTCAGCAATTTCACTAGCAAGTTTGCTCTTGTTGGAGAGTTCTTCAAAGATTTCCGTTTTCAGCTCTTCCAGACGTGCTTCCCCGCTTAATTTCCGAAGCTCTTCCAGCTGTTGTTCTTTCTCTTTTAGATCCCTAGCTGCATTTTGGAGGATTTCCTGCAGAAGCGTTTGCTTTGCAGTAAGGTTTTCCTTCTTTTCAACGGATGCGGCCAGCGTTTCCTGTGCAGCCGCCAGTTCTTTTTGCAGGCGCCCAAATTGTTCCTGGATATAGCCGCTTCTCTCGGAAAGCAAGGATAATTCGTGTTCTGCTTCGTTCATTTTATTTTCAAGAGCGTATATTTCCCCCTGCAGGTCTTGAACGCGTTGCTCCAATTGATTCAGTTCGTACCTGCCGCGTACGCTCAGGTTTTCTTCTTCATTGACCCTAGTTGTCAGCGCCGTAAATTCCTGACGAAGCGTCTCTTCGGAGGTCTGGGCATTGGTCAGCTTACTGTGTATATCAGAAAGTTCATTAACGATTAAATTAATCTCGAGCTTTTCCAGCCCTGAGATTAATTCCTTGCTTGTTCTGGCTGTTTCGGCCTGTTCGGCTAACGGCTCAATTCTGGCTTCGACTTCGGCGATAATATCGCTGAGACGATCGACATTTTGCCGGGTATCCTCAAGTTTTCTCAAAGCTTCTCTCTTGCGCAGGCGGAACTTACTGATGCCGGCGACTTCCTCGATCAGCAGACGCCTTTCATCAGATTTCAGATTCAGAATCTCTTCAATCCTGCCCTGTCCGATAATTGAAAATCCTTCTTTTCCCGAGCCGGTATCAAGGAAAAGTTCCTGGATATCTTTTAACCTGCAAGGTGTCCGGTTGATAAAATACTGCGCTTCTCCATCCCGATAAACCCGGCGGGTAATGACAACTTCCTCATAATCCAGCGGAAAGAGACCTGAAGCATTATCAAAGAGCAGAGATACTTCCGCCATCCCTACAGGCCTGCGGGACGAGCTTCCGGAAAAAATGACATCTTCCATTTTGCTTCCGCGGAGACTCTTGGCACTTTGTTCACCAAGCACCCAACGTACGGCATCGGCAACATTGCTCTTACCGCTGCCGTTTGGTCCAATAATGACGCTCATGCCCGGCTGCAGGTCAATTTTTGTTTTATCTGCAAAAGACTTAAATCCCTGAATATGAATCGATTTGAGAAATAATTCTGCGTCCATTCCAGGTATCACCAATTTATACCTCCCATGCTTTCAGCGCAAAATGGGCTGCCTGCTGCTCTGCTTCTTTTTTAGTCTTACCGATTCCTTTTCCCTGCAGTTCACCTTGAAGATAGACCCCTGCCGTAAATCGTTTATCGTGGTCGGGTCCTGTCTCTTCAATGATCCTGTAGCAAACCTCATATTCCTTCTTTTGCGCTTTTTCCTGAAGCATGGTTTTGAAATCTCCATAATTTCCTTCGTTAAGTTCCAGAATCTCCGGAACAAGCATGTCGAGTATGAATTTACGAACTTTTTCAAAGCCATACTGCAAATAAATCGCTCCAATGACTGCCTCCAGCGCATCGGCAATGATGGACGGCCTGTCCCTGCCGCCAGAGGACTGTTCCCCTTTACCCAGAAAGAGCGCCTGGCCCAAGTTAATACTGCGGGCTTTTCTAGCCAGCGTCGTTTCATTGACGACTGCAGCCCTCATTTTGGTAAGCTCACCTTCAGGCTTATCCGGATAGTTCTGATAGAGATACTCGCCAATGATAAAATCCAAAACGGCATCGCCTAGAAACTCCAGCCGCTGATTATTCTCCAGCCCGCTGTTGGGATTTTCAAAAGTAAAAGAAGGATGCGTCAGCGCTGTAAAAATCAGTTCGCTTTGCAGGTTTTCCAATCCTAACTGGCTGATAAAGGATTCAACTTCTCCCGTTTGTTCAAGGTATTTATTCCGGGAGCTCTTATGGAAATACGCGCGGCGGTTTCTTTTGGCCATATATTGCTCCTTTCATCCTAAATGAGTTAAAAGCCCCGTAGTAGCCTAACTACGGGGCCTTGGAACTAGGCTTATTGGTTCTCTTGCACATACTTCACAACGTCAGCAATGGACTGAATATTTTCCACCTCTTCATCGGCAATATCAAGGTTGAATTCCTCTTCAAGTGCCATAACAAGCTCAACAATGTCCAGAGAATCTGCGTTTAAAGCTTGGAAAGTCGTGGTAGGAGTAATTTCATCTTCGCCTACTCCCAGTTGATCAATAACAATTGCTTTTACCTTTTCGTATACATCCATTTATGCCACCCCCTCTCAGGTAGTTTTATTTCTTACCCTATTATTCTGAGCAGTAAAGCCTTTTATTCAGAATTGTACCAGTATTTATCAATAATGCAAGCAACTTTTTCATGACAGCAACCTATTTTTGCGTATTTTTTTCTAAACCATCGACGATTTTTTCGATAATTTTTCCTTCGATACACTCTTTGGCTACACGAACAGCATTAAAAATAGCATTTTCTTTGGAACTTCCGTGACAGATAATACTTGTACCGTTCACGCCGAGAAGCGGGGCCCCACCGTACTCAGAATAATCCAGCATGTGTGCAATTTCTTTTAATCCGGGTTTAACCAGTATTGCTCCTATCTTCCTGGTAGTGCCAGCTGTAATTTTCTGCTTAATCAGCTGGAAAAGCGATGACGACATTCCTTCAATGGTTTTTAGTACAATGTTGCCGACAAAAGCATCACAGACAATGACATCTGCAGTCCCATAGGGAATGTCCCTGCCTTCAATATTTCCGGCAAAATTCAGGGAAGATTGTTTCAGCAAGTCATAAGCAGACTGAACAAGTTCGTTCCCTTTGCCCTCTTCACTGCCGATATTCAGCAAGGCCACCTTGGGACTTTTAAGTCCCAGAATCTTTTCGGCGTAGATACTTCCCATCATCGCATATTGCAGAAGGTTCTCCGGTTTGGCATCCGGATTGGCACCGACATCGAGCAGCAGCTTTCCGCCTTGAAGCGTCGGCAGAACCGTGCAGATCGCAGGCCGGTTGATTCCTTTAATTCTGCCTAAGCCCAGCAAAGCTGAAGCCATCTGTGCTCCGGTGCTGCCTGCTGACACCAGAGCATCCGCATATCCTTCCTTCACGAGTCTCGTGGCGACAACAATAGAGGCATCTTTCTTCTTCTTAATCGCGGCGGCCGGATGTTCATCCATCTCAATGACTTCGGAACATTCATAAATCTCAATCGTGCTTTTTAAGTCTTCAGGTATATGTAAGTCTATCTTGTCTTTCTGTCCGACAAGGATGATCTGGATATCCGGAAGAATCTTGGCCGCTTTTAAGGCGCCTTTGACAATCTCTCCGGGCGCATGATCTCCGCCCATGGCATCAACGGCGATTTTCATCCACGACATACCCTCTTTCTCTCATTATATACAGAAAACTTGGCTGACGCCAAGCTTTGATCTGTTTTTTTGAGTACTCTAACTTATTATTCACCCATAGAGATGACTTCTTTGCCATTGTAATAGCCGCAGTTCGCACAAATATGATGCTGAAGCTTCTGTTGATGGCACTGGGGGCATTCCACAAGATTAGGAACGGACAACTTATCCATTGCTCTGCGCCTGCGGACTCTAGATTTGGATTGTTTATTTTGATGAACACCCATTGATATTACACCCCCTTATTCCATTTGGATAATATTTCTAAGCGAGGATCAATATCCTCAGTGGAGCACGAACAAGGATTCGTATTGCGGTCAGCGCCACATTTCAGACAGAGACCCCTGCAGTCTTCAGAACATAAGAACTTTAAAGGAATCTGCAGCAGTATATGTTCTACAATCCTGTCGTCAATCGGGAATTCGTCCTTTTCAAAAACCAGCATGCTGTCGTCTTCGGCTTCAGAAGCAAATTCCGCCGGGACCCATTCGTCTTCAAAAACAATCTTCAGATTATACGAAAATTCTTTCAGACATCTGGAACAACTAGCAGCAATCACAGACGATATTTTCCCATTCGCCAAGAGTGATTTGCCGACATTTTCAGCTTTTAATTCCACTTCAAGCGGGGATAAGAAACGATAAGACTCATTTCCAAGCTGCAAAGGCGGAAAATTTTCCTCATGAAAACTAAAGGTTTTTGACCCACCCTCGGCCCGCCTTACTTGAAAAACATTGACGATCACCAGCAATCACCTCGATATGCAACAACTGTAATTATAGTTATCACTTTTTTCTTTGTCAAGAAAGGATTACATCTTCTGGATGATTTCCTCAGTATCCAAGGCAATCATGAGTTCTTCGTTTGTCGGAATGACCATGACCTTGCATCTGGCTCCCCACTTGGAAATGTCCACTTCCTGTCCTCTGACCGCTTCATTTTTCTCATCGTCAATACTGACACCGATGCAGCCCAGCGTATCACAGACTGACCGGCGAATTAAAGGAGAATTTTCTCCCAGTCCGGCTGTAAATATGATCCCGTCGACGCCGTCTAGAATTGCAGCATAGGCACCGATGTATTTTTTAACGTCATGAACAAAAACATCCAAGGCAAGCTGGGCACGGTAATTGCCTTCGTCAGCAGCTTTCTGTAAATCGCGGAAATCACTGCTGACTCCCGAAAGGCCAAGTACGCCGCTTTTCTTGTTTAACAGCGCATTGACTGCGTCCCCGGAGATCCTTTCTTTTTTCATGATAAACGGAACAATGGCCGGATCAAGATCCCCCGACCGGGTGCCCATCATCAGCCCCTCCAGCGGGGTGAACCCCATGGAATTTTCGACTGATTTCCCATATTTTACGGCCGTAAGCGAAGATCCGTTACCCAGATGGCAGCTGATCAGCTTTAACTTTTCCAGTGGTTTGTCCATGACCACTGCGGCCCGCTGGCTGACATACTTATGTGAGGTCCCATGGAAACCGTATCTGCGGATCTTGTACTTTTCATACAGCTCGTAAGGTATCCCGTAGATATAAGCCTCCGGAGGCATCGTTTGATGGAATGCCGTATCAAACACCGCAACCTGAGGTGTCCCCGACATCATCTGTTCACATGCAATAATTCCTGCCAGATTGGCCGGATTATGAAGAGGTCCAAGTTCAAAACACTCTTCAATCGCCCGTTTGACCTCTTCATTCACAAGCACGGAGCCGGACACTTTTTCTCCGCCATGGAGAACTCTGTGCCCTACTGCATCAATTTCTTCCAGGGACGCTAAAACACCGAAATTCGGATCGATCACAGCCTGTAAAACCAATTTGATCGCAGCAGTATGATCCGGCAAATCAGCAACAATGACCTCTTTTTCTCCACCTTTCGGACGATGCGTAAGCATCGCTCCGGGAAGCCCGATTCTTTCCACCAGGCCTTTTGCCATCGCACTCTTCGTTTCCATATCCATCATCTGGTATTTGAGCGATGAGCTGCCGCAATTTAGCACGAGAATCTTCACAAATTACACTCCTTTACTCTCTTCCACCAATCAAGATACATTGCCTATATAGTATTGTATTTTTTTCTCTTTCTTATCTTTGTATACTCCGGTTATATAAATCACATATAGGAATACCCTAAATATGAGTGAAATAAGTAAATGATATATAAACTGATTATAAAGAGTCTATCACATCTTTGTGCCCTGTCAACCCCAGTTTAGTGTTCCGTTCTAAATACGCTAAAGGATGGTGATGGCTGCCTTGCCATTCCTAAGAATCCTGGTCTTTTTAATCCTTGCCACCTGTATGTTCATTTATCCCCAGGAAGTATTGAGTTCTGCCGCCAAAGGCTTAGCGCTTTGGGTGAATTATATCTTGCCGGCCTTATTTCCATTCTTCATTGTCTCCGAACTTCTTCTGCAGCTTGGCCTGGTCAATTTTCTGGGAATCTTGCTCGAACCACTGATGCGTCCTGTTTTTCGTCTGCCGGGCAAAGCCTCTTTTGTTTTGGCCATGACACATACTTCGGGAATTCCGATCGGAGCGATGCTGACATGCAAGCTCAGGAAAAACGGAGAGATTACACGGATCGAAGGGGAAAGACTTCTTGCCTTTACCAGCAATCCCAGTCCAGGTTTTATGTTCGGGGCCGTGGCATCCGGGATGCTTGGAAACCCTGCCCTGGGTATCATTATTGCAGGATCTGTTTATCTCGCCAACCTGCTGGTCGGTTTGATTTTCCGTAATTATGGTGTTTCATCCGAAAAGGCCATTCCAAGAACATATTCTTCCTGGAGAAAGGCTTTGCGTGAATTAAAAAACCTCCAACAAAACAATAAAACCATTGGCGCATTATTGGCTGATGCAGTCAGGGAAAGTACGTCAACGATTATCCTGGTTGGAGGATACATCATTTTTTTTTCTGTTATCACCCATCTTTTAGCAGTTACGCATCTAAGCTCCGTTCTGTCAGACACAGTCCATCTTCTCTCGGCCGGATCCATTTCTGTGCTGGAAGCCAATGCTATCATCCAGGGATTCCTGGAAACCACCTTGGGCTGTAATGCAGCCGTCCAGGCCTTTTCATCCCTGAACAGCAAGATTGGGGTTCTGGCCTTGCTGCTTGGATGGGGGGGGATTTCTGTTTTTGCACAGGTATCCAGCTTTACGGCGTCGACAGATCTTCGGCTCCTTCCATTTGTAGCCGGTAGAACCATCCATTCCTTTTTGGCGCTTCTGATCAGTCAGCTGCTGCTAAAATTCAGCGATATTCCAACCACCGGCCTCCCTGTACAGCCAACTGGAGGTGATGCTTCCTGGCTGTTGTCCTTAAGATGGAGCAGCCTGTATTTTGGCCTATGCATTTTGGCTCTGCTTTTCATTGTCTTCATGATTGGAATATGGAAAAAAGTGCACCGCCATTAAGATAAATTTGTTTATTCCTGCTCCATGGTCTGAACCCGTTCATCCCAGCGGGCCATGGCATTTAATTCTTCCCGGCTGGCCTTGATGGATTGAAAAGCCTCTCCCATTTTTGATTCAATATCCTGAAGCAGATCATCGGAATATTTCAAAGCGCCTAATTTTACTTCGCGGGAATACTGCTGCGCCTTTAAGACAATTTCTTCGGCATAAGCCCGGGATTGAGCAACAATCTCATTTTCCTGAAGCAGCTGGTCAGCCTGCTTTTGCGCCCGGTCTACAATTCTCTGCCCATCACTGCGGGCTTCTTCCATATAGCGGTCTCTTTCAGCCAAAACATAATTCGCCTGTTTGATTTCCTCGGGCAGAACGGAACGAATTCCATCCAATATTTCTAATACTGTTTCCTCATCAACCATGATCTTGCCGGTTAAAGGCACCTTGGTTCCATGGTCAAGCACTTCTTCCAACTGTTCAATGAGATCAATTAAATGATTTTCCAAAGGAATTATCCCTCCTCATGCTCTTCTTTGTTCTGAATAAACCATAACCTGGTATCTCCATATTCTCTTATTAACCTTATTTCCAGAGGGTCTATCGCATCGTCAACGGTTTCGTCTGAAGAAGTTTCAATGATGATGACCCCACCGGGATTTAAGAGAGGCTGCGTCTGCAAATAGGCAAGGGCCATGTCGGCCAGTCCCTGCCGATAAGGCGGATCAAGAAAAATTAAATCAAAGCGTTCCTGAACTGCTTGTTTAAAAAAATTCATTGCGTCCATCCGGAGTATGCTGGTTCTTGGTACTGCCCCGAGAATTTCGGCATTCTTTCTGATTGTCTCCAGGGCTGAAGTATCTTTCTCAACCAGAACTGCATGACGGCCCCCCCTGGACAAAGCTTCAAAGGAAAGGTTTCCGGTTCCCGCAAAAAGATCCAGCACTCTGGCGTTCATTACCTTGCCGGCAAGAATATTAAAAATCGCCCCTTTGACTTTATCGGAAGTCGGACGGGTATTCATGCCTTTAACAGTTTTTAAATTACGGCCTTTCCATTGTCCTGAAATAATTCGCACGATGTTTAGTCCTCTGGATATGATGTCTTCACTTTATCCTTTTATTATACAGTGATCTAACCTGATTTAAATATTTTTTTACAGGATACTCCCATTTTCTAAGTATATCATATCTGATTCCAAACGAGAAACATATTATTCCATTCCAGTATCTAATAAATCTCCGACTTGAATCTCAAATTAATATTTCATTTGATACGCAATTTGAATTTTCCACTTTATCTTTCACCCATTAATCTTCCTGATTTGAATATCTGTGTTAGAAATCCAACATACTAAAACAGATTTAAAAAGGAGCTGCTGCCGATATGAAATTATCGAACAAATCAAGCTTTCTAAAAAAAATGAATATTTCTCTCGACCTGGCGGTGGAAGCCCATGACTTGCTGCGGGGAGAAAGAGGTCAAGAGATAGCGGGCGTCATCATGAAAAAAGAAGAACTTCAAGAGGCAACTGTCACCGCAATCCAAATCACAAATGCCAAAGGCGAAAAAGAATTGGGCAGGCCTAAAGGAAATTATATTACAATCGATGCTCCGGATATCAAAGAAAACAACTACCAGCAGCACAATAAAATCGTTGCAGTATTAGCAAGGCATCTCGCCGGATTGTTAAACTTTAAGGAAGATACCAGTTTTCTGATCGTTGGTCTTGGCAACTGGCAGGCAACTCCAGACGCGCTTGGGCCCAAAGTTGTCGAGAAAATCATGGTCACCCGTCACCTTTTTCATTATACCCCCGAAGAAATTGAGGGGAAAATGCGCCAAGTGTCAGCGATATCACCTGGTGTGCTTGGACTGACCGGAATCGAAACGGCGGAGGTAATCCGCGGACTGGTTGAACATGTCCGCCCGGATTATGTGATCGCGATCGATGCCTTGGCCGCGGGCGCCCTGGATAGAATCGGCACAACCATTCAATTAGCGGATACCGGGATCAATCCTGGTTCCGGAATTGGTAATCATCGCAAAGGGCTCAATGAAGAAACCCTTGGCTGCAAAGTCATTGCTATCGGCGTTCCGACTGTTGTCAATGCTGCAATCATCGCGCATAAAACCATCGAAGAGCTTTTTGAACAAATGGAATCCGAACCTTCCCTGGCCAAAATTTATCAACAGGAAAATGAACAGGTCTTGATGAATGTCATGCAGAAAGCCTTGTCGCCTTACGAGGGCAGCCTGATGGTTACACCCAAGGAAGTTGATGAATTAATTGAAAGAAGCGCCAAAATTATTGCTGCAGCGATCAACCAGAGCATTCATCCCGGAATTGACAGCCATAATTTTGAGACCTACCTCCATTAAACAATCTACTTTTTACATCGACCCGAATAACGATAATGATTATAAGAAAAAGAATATCTTTTAACCGTAACTAAAAAACCTTTTGTTGCAGCATATCAATCAATGCTTCAACAGAAGGTTTTTTATTCCGTATCTCGTCATTCGTCATTCGTAATTCGTCATTCTTTATTCTTTATTCGTTACGTCTTCTCTGTTTTTACTTTTTCTTTTTGTTTTTCTTTGGGGAAGACCCATCTCTTGCGCAATTTCATATTTTAGATTTTCCAATTCACTTGCCGTATCTTTTTTCGTCTCTGTCATACCCTCTGCCTCCTTGAAAGTTCTGCATCAATCCATGACTGGAATGTGCCAACAAGAAATAGTATGAGCCTGTGCAAAAAAATCATACGTACTGTGACTTGTTCATCGTATAAAATTGCTCTCAGCACTAATTCACTCCGATTTTTTCTTTGGGATAAAGGCGGCTGACTTCCTGATAGGCTTTTTCGTACTTTTGAGGATCTTTCAGAACCTTTTGAAGCAGTTGATAGGCTTTTTCGACCAGCCTTCCATCAGTTCCCAGGTCTGTAAGCTTTAACTCCGGTACGCCATGCTGGCGAAGCCCAAGTAGCTCTCCCGGGCCCCGCATCTTCAAATCCTCCTCGGCAATCCGGAAACCGTCCTCTGTCTCACAAAGAACATTCAGCCGGGCACTGTCCCGGGTATTGCTGATCAGGAGACAATACGACTGCTCTTGTCCGCGTCCGACTCTTCCGCGAAGTTGGTGCAGCTGGGCAAGCCCGAATCTTTCAGCATCTTCGATCACCATCACAGACGCGTTCGGTACATTGACTCCGACTTCGACGACAGTTGTCGTAACCAGGATATTAATCTCCCCACGTCGGAAACGCTGCATGATCTCCTCTTTCTCCTGTCCTTTCATTCTTCCGTGCAGAAGCGCAACGCTGCTTCCTTCAAAAATGCGGCTCAATTCATCAGCCTTTTGGGTTGCTGAAACAAAATCCGATTTTTCTGTTTCCTCGACAAGCGGACAAACGACATAGATCTGCCGACCCGCAGCGACATGCTGCTTCAGAAATTTCTCCATGCTGGAGCGGCTGCGGTCTGAAATTTTTCTGGTGATAATCGGCTTCCTGCCAGCAGGCAGCTCGTCTAGCACCGAAAGCTGAAGATCGCCGTATAAAGTCAGCGCAAGCGTCCTCGGGATCGGGGTAGCGGTCATGACCAGGACATGCGGGTTCTCGCCTTTGTCCTGCAATAGGGTCCGCTGTCTGACGCCAAACCGGTGCTGTTCATCGGTGATGGCAAGACCGAGGGCGTTGAACCGGACGGATTCCTGAATGAGGGTCTGGGTTCCGACGACAACCTGGGCTTTTCCGCTCAAAATCTGCCCTAAGATTTGTTCCCTTTCCGGCTTACTCTGGTTCCCGACAAGGAATACAACTTTTACCCCTAAAGGTTCAAACGCGGCCTGCAGCGATTCATAGTGCTGCTGGGCAAGCACCTCAGTCGGCGCCATCATAGCGGCCTGAAAACCCGAGCCCACAGCCTGCAGCAGGGCAGCCATCGCTACCACGGTTTTACCTGATCCAACATCGCCCTGAAGCAAACGGGTCATCGGCCTCTCGATGCTCCCCATATCCCGGAATATTTCCCGGATGACTCTTTGCTGGGCGCCGGTCAGCCGAAAAGGAAGCCCGGAAACAAATTTTTGGACCAAAGCTCCACCCTGGTTTAAAACGAGACCTGCTTTCTGAGGCCCGGGGGAACGAAGCCTAGCCAGCGCCAGCTGAAGCAAAAGGATTTCCTCAACGACCAGTCTTTCGCGTGCCTTTTTCAGGTTTTCTGCGGAGTGCGGAAAATGAATTTCTTTAATGGCTTGCCGCCGTTCCATCAAATTGTTTTCCTCATACGGAAAGAACTCGTCAAAGATTCGATCAACCTGCGGCAAAACAACCTGGATGATCTCCCGGATCGTTTTCGAATTGAGACGGGCTGTTTCCGAATATACTGGAACCATTTTTTGAGCAGGACCCTCGTAAAGTCCTTTCATGATTTCGGACGCAAGCAATTCCGGGACCCTGGTGCGCCATTGTGCTTTTCCTGTCACAGTGACCTTTGTTCCGTCCGGATATTGTTTTGGAATATGTATTTGATTGAACCAGACGGCATGAATGCTTCTGCCGTCCTGTTCAATATTTAGTTTGACGACCTTGACTCTGCCTTTGGTAACCTGGCTTCCAGTTACAATCCCGTCAATCGTAACATACTCTCCGTCCTGAATATCCTGAATCCGCCGTTTCGATCGGATTTCATATTTACGCGGATAATACCGCAGAAGATCCTCAGCAGTACAAATCCCCATATTTTCGAACTGTTTGGCTCTTTGCGGTCCGACACCTTTGATATACTGCAGGTTTTGGGGCTGACTGATGCTCCCTGTCTGAACTTTAAGGCTGGTTAAGGCTTTCTCTGTGGTACGAAAGGTTCCGGATGCTTCTTCGGTCGTTGTTCCGCAGATTGTTCCAGAAGCTAGTCCAGGAGTATCTAAAGATGCTGTTTTATCTGCAGCATGATAGGTTGCTGCAGATAAATCTCCAGCTGACTTTTCGGTTACTTCCGTTTTGTCCAGCAGTTCCTGGAGTTCACGCCATAAAGCCCGTCGTTTATACGGGCTGACTTCATGATATTCCTCTGCAATACACTGCATTGAGGCAAGGTTTTCCGCGGAAAAAACACCACCCAGTTCAGCAATTAAGTCCAGTAAAAATCTGCTGAAGCCGCCGACTGCGCCTGTATTAATAAATCCCTGTTTTTCCTCGGCTTTCATTGCCCTATTCACGCTGTTTCGCCAATGATCTGATTGCAGCACATTCTCACCTTGCCAAATGATCTTTATATTTCTGAGCCGCAGGAGTGACGGCGAGTCCCCCCCGGGACGTTTCCTTAAGGCTGCAGGACATTTCCCTGCCGATTGAAGCCATTGCATCAATGACCTGATCCAATGGGATCGCACTTTTGATTCCAGCCAAAGCCATCTCGGCTGCGGTTAATGCTATAACTGCTGCCATGGCGTTCCTTTTTACACAGGGCACCTCGACCAGCCCAGCTACAGGGTCACAGACCAAACCAAGAAAACTTTTCAAAGCCAATGCTGCTGCCTGCGCTGTTTGATCGGGCGATCCGCCGCACAATTCCACTGCCGCAGCTGCAGCCATGGCAGCCGCTGAACCTATCTCAGCCTGACACCCGCCTTCTGCACCTGAGACACTAGCTCTTTCCGCAATGACCATCCCAAGGCCAGCAGATGTAAAAAGAGTCTGAACAGCATCTTCTTCCGTTGCATCCGACATTTCTTGAACTGTCAGCAGTACAGCGGGCAACACGCCGCATGATCCCGCTGTCGGTGCTGCAACGATCCTGCCCATGCCAGCGTTTACCTCAGCTACGGCCATTGCTCTGGCTGCTGCCTTGTTTACCGGATTACCCAGAATCGACTTGCCGCTTTCTCTATATTTCTCCAAAAGAACAGCTTCTCCTCCTACAAGACCTGACAATGATCTCCATTCTCCGGTCATTCCGCTTTCAACTGATTCCCGCATCACGGCATAATGGTTCTTCATTTTTTTTAACAGCTGTTCAGCCGGTATACCTGTCCTCAAACATTCCTCCTGAAGAACCATATCACTGATTTTTTTATTAAGCTTTTCGGTTTTTTCCACTAATTCACCATAAGAACGCATCTGCCAACCCCCCCGCGTCAAATGTCTATGATGGGTTCAATAAACATCACCTGCTCGATCATCGGCATCTTTTTCATTTCGCTGCTAAGAATATCCGTGATCGGCTCATCCGTCTCAATAACCGCCAGCGCATTTTGCCCTTTGCCTTCTCTGGAGACTTTCATCTGGGCAATATTAATTCCTTTGCCTGCGAGCAGTTTAGTTATTTCAGCTATCATTCCCGGGTAATCCATATAGATCGCAATTAAAGCAGGATATTCCCCGGTAAACTCCACGTCAAAGTCATTAACCGCAGTAATCAGAATTTTCCCGCCGCCCAGTGATGAGCCATTGATTTCAGCTTTTCCCCCGCCCCAGCCGGTTAGCAGGAAACGAACCGAATTCGGGTGTACATCACCCAGATTGACATTTTCAAATACCGTTTCCATCCCAGCCTCTAGTGCAATCCGCGAAGCCTCCCTGATCCGGCTATCATCCGGCTTCATCCCGAGCAGCCCTGCTGTCAAGGCAAGATGAGTTCCATGTCCCTTCCCCGTCTCAGCGAAAGAACCGTGCAGCTGGATACGGGCCTGCTTCACTTTGGCGCCAAGTATTTTCGCAGCCATAAGACCAAGCCTGACCGCCCCCGCCGTATGGGAACTTGAGGGTCCGACCATCACCGGCCCTAGCAAATCAAAAACACTCCCAACCTTCACCGGCTCACCTTCCTTCAGTAATAATTTGGGGTAATCCGTTTTCATCCATTCATCCATTTGCTATAGCTTAGTTACTTATAAAACCATTATGCTAGGGTAAGTCTGAGGGCCACAATACTGCTTTCCGGCCGTTGTGCCCTCCGTGGCGCGTCGCTCCTTGCCATCCATGGCATCGCGACATTAGGCCATCCATGGCCGTCAAAAGGCCGGGCTCGCACTCCATGCTCCGCTCACAGCAGAACTGTGGCCCCCAGACTGATCCTAAGGGTATTCAAGCCAATCTGCATGCCAGAATGCAGATCATTCTGGCGGCTATTCAGATCGTTTTATTCGTCTTCTCTCTGCATAGCCGACGTCAAGCGAGCACGAACGATGAAAGATTTAACTTGTGTTGAAGGCATCTTGGAAAGCTTGTATTAATTCCTCTGCACACGGACTGATTTAAATCAAGCTTATGATCAGTCTGCATGCCACAGTTCCGCGACAAGCGAAGCCTGGATGGCGTAGCGCGGCTTTTTGCGTCAAGGAAGACGCAATAGCCGAAAGCGGTATTGTGGCATGCAGACTTACCCAAGCAGATTGGCTTAGGAGATCTGCCCTAACAAGATGCTTTCGAAGACCTACATCGAGAAAACGGCTTGATAAAAAAAACTTCGGCCGAAGCCGAAGTTTTTTGTTTATTCAACCCCGAGAATATAATAATATAGTGGCTGTTTCCCTGAATAAACCTCGACTTCAATCTCCGGTTTTTCTTCGCTAAGCCAGTCCGTAAGCAGGATTACATCTTCTTCAGCCATGTCTTTACCGTAAAAAATGGTGACAAGATCCTTTTCACGCCAATTCATTTCCTCCAGAACATTTTTGGCAACGTCGAGAATATCTCTGCCTGTCGTCTTTATTGTTCCCTCAATCAGGCCAAGAATATCCCCTTCGGCAATCTCCAGCTCGCCATACTGCGAATCTCTGACTGCATAAGTTACTTCTCCCGAACTTACCTGTCTGAACGCAGTTGTCATATTTTGAACGTTTTCCTCCGGAAGGCTGTCGGAATTGAAAGCAAGTAAAGAAGCGATCGCCTGCGGTATTGTCTTTGTCGGAATAACGTAGATTTCCTTGTCTTCAATCAGTTCGTTGACCTGGCCGGCCGCCATGATGATGTTACTGTTGTTCGGCAGAAGGAAAATATGGCGGGCGGGGACTTTCCTAATCGCTTCGGCAAGATCACTGGTACTCGGATTCATAGTCTGACCGCCGAAAACAACCTCATCGACACCCAGACTGGTGAAGATTTGGGCAATGCCTTCTCCCATGGCGACGGCAACGATCCCATATTCCTTGACCTCTGTTGTCCCAGCCGAAGCCGCCTGGTCTGCAGGCGCCCCTGATGAAACATCCACAAGCTCTCCGGTATAAGCAGCTTCACTGCTTTCAGGCACATTTTTGGCCTGATGGGCCGCTAGCTCATTCTGGGCAAGCATATTGTGAATCTGAACTTCATGCAGAGAACCATATTTGATGGCATAATCCAAAATGAGTCCGGGGTTCCGGGTGTGAATATGGATCTTGACCACATCCTCCGTGCCCACGACCAACAAGCAGTCACCTTTGTCCAGGAGTGCCTGTCTTATAACATCGGGATCAAGGCCATTTCCTTTTACCAGAAACTCAGTACAATATGGAAATTCCAGGCTTCCAACGGCAATAATACCTGAAACCGCAGGAATCTGGACCTCCTCCTGCTGTACCTCAGCGTAACCAATTTCCTTGCCTTCCAAAGCCGAGATCCAGCCGTATAGAATAGTCAGGAAGCCCTGACCGCCGGCATCAACCACACCTGCCTGTTTCAGAACAGGCAGCATCTCAGGCGTCCTGGCCAGCGCCTCTTCACCTTTTTCACAACCAGCCCTCAAAACTTCCAAAATATCAGTCGTTCCGCTTTTTGCTTTAATATATGCACCCCGGGCAGTCTCCCTGGATACAGTAAGAATTGTTCCTTCGACTGGTTTCATTACTGCCTTGTACGCGCTTTCAACGCCCGTTTGCAGCGCATGAGCCATCTGGAGAGCATTTGCTTCGTTAAGACCTTCCAAGCCCCTGGCAATCCCTCTCATGATCTGAGACAAAATAACACCTGAATTCCCTCTAGCTCCCATCAGGGAACCTGTAGAAGCGGCACTTGCGACTTCATGCACAGAATTGCCCGTTACCTTGTCTGCTGCCAATGATGCTGCTTTGAATGTCAAATTCATATTTGTACCCGTATCCCCGTCCGGGACCGGAAATACATTCAAAGCATCAATTTCCTTCTTCCTTTGCTCCAGCAGACGAGACCCCGACCTTATCATATCTTTTAATACGTTTCCGTCAATTTTTTGAGCTATAGCGTCCGACACGGCTTTCAAAATTTATCCTCCTACTCATCCTAAGATCATCTGAGTGTATTCTCAACTATTCTAAAAATCTTACCCCTTGAACATTTACATTTACTTCAGCCACTTTTAGACCTGTCATTGTCTCGACAGTGTAGCGGACCCTGTCCATTACATTGGAGGCAACCTCCGATATTTTAATTCCGTATCCCACAATGATGTTAAGGTCTATGATCAAGTCCTCTTCCTGAAGGGTGACACTCACTCCTTTGGATAAGTTTTCCCTTTTAAGCAAACCTGAAACACCGTCCGAAATCTTTCTCGAAGCCATACCCACCAAACCATAGCACTCGATTGCTGCCGCACCTGAGATCGTAGCTATAACGTCTTCTGATATTTCTACATTTCCCAGTTTTGTTTCCATCAACTTTGCCATCTTCTTCAACCTCGCTTTCCCTATATCCGGCATAAATTTAATCTTTTGCATAATAAAATTCCATTTTGAAAGATTCACCGTTTCCTTTAATATAATTAGGATAATATACGCGGTAGCTTTCGTCAAATACTATGTGAATACCTCAGGGAACAACTCCTTATTTTTTTCTTATCAGTACCTGGTAAATGTAGTATAATATACGAATAAAACATTTGCATTTGCAGTATGTATAAAACCTATATAAACACCTATATAAACCTCGTCCGATAATAAAAACCTACTCTTGCCAATTCTTTTAAGTTCTGCTAAACTATAATAGTGTCATTTTTGGGTGAAAAGGAGGTAGAAGAAATCATGGCTAGTATTTGTGATGTTTGCGGAAAAGGAGTTTCTTCCGGGATGAGTGTCAGTCACTCCCATATTCGCTCCAAGCGTACCTGGAAACCAAACCTCCAGCGTGTCCGTGCTGTAGTGAACGGTACTCCCACCCATGTCAAAGTCTGCACAAGATGCCTTCGTTCAGGTAAAGTGAAACGAGCTGTCTAACTTCATCGTGAAACGACTGTGATTGGATTAAAACAACCCCGACTTTAAAGCCGGGGTTTTTGCTTTTCAACCCATTTTGAGGAGTAAGTTTTAAGATTAACAAGGTATCTGAACATAGACCAGAACTTTGCCTTCATGAATCTCAATCGAAATATCTTCATCCGTAAACACATTGCTGATTCCACGCGGGGAATTATGCGCAAGATTCAGCATATCCAGCTCATAGTACAGCCCTTCGGCAGATACCCGTGCATCATCGGATAAGGCGACGATCGACAACTGCTGGCCAACACTCCCCTTGATGTTCTCTTTACCCTTAAGCATCACCCAGGCATCGGATCTTGGGTCTTTCATCTTCAGCCGTCTGCCTTTTTCAGCATACGCAATCATAATCGAGATGTTCCCCATCAGGTGATCCAGCCTTTTACCGCCGGCGGCATAAAGAACGATTTCGTCCAGGAAGCATCCCTGAGAATTTAAATATGTATCCGCATAGGCCACAGCGAGCTCTAAATCCGTCTCATTTTTTTCGCAGGGATATTGTTTGACGGTTGTTTTGGCCGCTATACATTTTTCCAGATTTTCTTTTGTAATGGAATCGAGGTCCCCAATCAATACATCAGGGATTCTGTCCGAAGCGATGGCCTTGTTGCCGCCTCCGTCCGCACAGATCAACATCTCGATATGATTTCTGGTGAGTTCGCCGCGGCCCCAGGCAGCATCCCATTCTCCGTTTGCCACGACTGCAACCTTCATTGCTTAATTCCCCGGAATCTTTTACTTTTGTTGGTACCCTGTTCCTCTTTAGCGGCTTCAAGGATATCACGAATCGCCTGCTGCGGATCCGGGGAAGCAAATACAGCTGCACCGGCTACCAGGATCTCGGCCCCGGCTTTGCTTACCAGACGGGCTGTCTCAACATTAATTCCGCCATCCACCTCAATACGGCAAAGCGGGTTTACTTCCTTCAGGATCCCCGATAGTGCTACGACTTTCGGCAAGACTTCCTGAATAAACTTTTGGCCGCCAAAACCAGGGTTCACCGTCATCAGCAGCACAACATCAAGTTCCTGCAAAACATAGGTCAGCATTTCCAGCGGGGTCGCAGGGTTCAGTGCAACGCCCACATTCACCCCAAGAGATTTGATCTGCTGGATAGCCCGATGAAGGTGCCTGGTGGCCTCAGCGTGAATCGTGATGGAGTCAGCACCTGCTTTTACAAAATCTTCAACATACTTTTCAGGATGTTCAATCATCAGATGAACATCAAACTCCAGCGAGGAGACCTTGCGGAGCGATCCAACAACGGCAGGCCCTATCGAGATATTTGGGACAAAATGTCCATCCATAATATCTATATGCAGCATATCAATCCCCGCATTTTCAACAAGACTGACGTCCTCTCCCAATCTGGCAAAATTGGCAGACAGTATCGATGGGGCAATCGTCAAGGCCATAAAGATCCTCCTTCCAAACCTATAGTGCTGTTCCTTTGGCTGCATGCAGTTTCTTATCATTATTATCCGGTTTTCTGTAATTATTCTTCGTTCAGCCCTGAAACCCTTTATTAGGGTATCAAAAAAATTCCAAGTTAATTTCTGATACTAAGTGCAGCTAAGGCTTGGTGCCAGCCAAGTTTTTTTAATATTTTTTCTCATTTTCAATGACTTCTTTTAAAAACTGCAGATAGTGCTCATATCTGGAAGAATTAATAAGGCTCTCGCTCAGGGCTTCTTTTACAGCACAGTCAGGTTCCTTGTCATGAAGGCAGCTTGAAAAGCGGCATTCATGTTTAACCCGGACAAACTCAGGAAAGTAGGATTGCAGTTCCTCTCTCTTCATTTCGGGCAGGTACAGGGATGAAAATCCCGGCGTATCTGCAACAAGTCCTCCTGCTACGGAAAGAAGCTCGACGTGCCTGGTTGTATGCCTTCCCCGGCCAATTTTGTCGCTGACGTTACCTGTTTTAAGTGTCTTCCCCGGATTCAGCGCATTGATCAGGCTGGATTTGCCAGATCCGGAAGGCCCTGCTAACACAGACACATTGCCCTTGAGCCGTTCAGCAATTTCATCGATTCCTGTCAGCGTCCGATTCGACACCTGGACGACTTCATAGCCGATCCTGCGGTAATCGACAGACGGGGCTTGATTTCCAACATCCAGATCTTCCTTGGTGAATACGATCAAAATGCTGATTTCTGCTTTTCCGGCCTGAATGAGCAGCCTGTCCAGCAAATTGTAATCCGGATCCGGGGTCCTCAGGGAGAAGACCAAGAGAACCTGATCCACATTTGCAATATACGGCCTGACCAGAGAATTTTGACGTTCGAGTACCTTTTCAATCGTGGCCTTATCCCCTGTTCCTGGAAGAACCATCACCTTGTCGCCGGGAATAAATTGCTGCTTTTTCACACGAAAACGACCGCGCAGGGAGCATTCCCATACCCGGTCATCGGCGTATACGTAATAAAAGCCGGCATATCCTTTCATCAATGTTCCCTGAATCAGCATATATCCTGTTCTTTCCTCCGCTCTAATTCAAATAACGCCTGTACCTCTTATCAAAATGATTACATCAGATATTTGGATCATTTTAAGCCGGAGGCCCCGGCCCCTGAGACACAACGATGGTCACTTCCGAACCCTGCTGGATTGGTTTGCCTGGTTTGGGTTCAGTGGTAATCACGGCTTTCTCCGGAAATAAATCTGATTCTTCCATAATCGGCATTACTTTCATATCATATTTTTCTAGGTAATCCGTGGTAAATTCCAGCGACATGCCTGTAAAATCAGGCATAGCGGTAATCGTTGGTTGAATCCCTTCACTGACAAACAGTTCGATCTCCCCGTTCTTTGTCCAGGTCGAACCGGGAGCAACCGATTGCCCGAAAACATGTCCTTTCGAAACGGAAGCGCTCAGCATTGTTTTGACCGTAATATTCGTAAAACCGGCTTCCTTAAGCGTACTCTCAGCGTTTTCCTGAAGCGGATACCCGGTTGTTACATTCGGTACTTTAATGTATTCTACCCCTTTGCTGATCTCAATGTCCACTGACCTTCCAGCCTTGACCTCACTCTTCGGCTTAATGCTTTGAGAAACAATCTTACCCTGTTCAATTTCATCGCTGTAGGTTTCGGTCCTGTTGCCGAGAGTCAGACGGTCTTTGGTCAATTCAATTTTAGCTTCTTCTACAGTCTTACCGGTAAGATCCGGAACGGTAACCACCTGTGTATGGGTGAAAATCCAAACTCCCGAGGATGCCCCGACAATTACAATCAGTGCGGCGATCGCAATCATAACCGGCATTGGAATTTTTCTCCTGCGCTTTTTAGTACGCAGAAGCGCATCATTCTTGGCCTCATTCGGGACTACTTTATCCTTCAAACCCCTATGAACCTGGGTCTGCATGGTATCTTCATGGTCTCCGGCCTGTCTTTTTTCCCAAACAATGGTCTCTCCGGCTTCGATCCTGTCGAGATCCTCAAGAAATTCCGCTGCACTTTTATAGCGGTCTTGAAGTGATTTGGCCAGTGCTTTCATGATCACGGTTTCCAGTTCCGGGCTGACTCCGGCAACAAGCTTCCCGGGCAGCTCGACTTCCTCCTGGATATGCTTCAAGGCAATGGTAATCGCGGTATCTCCGTCATACGGAAGCCTTCCCGCAATTAGTTCATAAAGGATGATTCCAAGCGAATAGATATCGGACTGTTCCGTGGTCTGGGAGCCCTTGGCCTGTTCCGGTGACAGGTAATGCACTGAACCGACGATATCCCCGGTATGGGTGACAGTTGCCGAAGAGGCGGCTCTGGCTATCCCAAAATCAGTGACTTTGGCCCTTCCATCCGGTGTAATTAAAATATTCTGCGGTTTGATATCCCGATGAATAATATTGTTGGCATGTGCATGCACCAGTGCTTCAGCAATCTGACGGACAATATGAATCGCCTTATCCTGGGGAAGAGGCGCTTGCGTACGGATAATATCCTTTAACGTCTGGCCCTTGACATACTCCATGACAATATAATCTTCATTCCCGTCTCTGCCCACGTCATAGATCGAAACGATGTTCTGGTGAGACAGGCTGGCTGCAGACTGAGCCTCCCGGCGAAAACGACGGATAAAACCCTCATCGGAAGCGTACTGTTCCCGCAGGACCTTGATAGCAACGGTTCTGTTCAGTAATGTATCCTTGGCCCGGTAGACGATTGCCATCCCTCCGGCCCCGATCTTTTCTTCTATTTCATATCTTCCTCCGAACATCTTTTCCATTAGTTTTCACCTTCTTTCAATTCAAGTGCTTTCTCTATGACTGCTTTAGCAATCGGCGCTGCCGCTCCGCCGCCAGTTCCGCCATGTTCCACCAGGACTGCTACAGCTATTTCCGGATTCTCCGCAGGAGCGAAAGCAATATACCAGGCGTGGGTATCCCCGTCTCCGCCCGGTTCCGCCGATCCGGTTTTCGCTGCTATTTGGGCCCCAGATATGGCTCCGGGAGATGCTGTTCCTTTATTGACAGCCAATACCATGCCGCTTGTTATTTTTTCTGCTTCTTCCTTACTGAGAGGCGTCAGCCAAACTTCAGGTGTCCTTTGATAGATACTATTTTGCTTGGAATCGAGCACACTGTCAATCAAATGTGGGACCATTATTTTGCCGTCATTGGCAACTCCGGCTGTGATCAAGGCCATATGGAAAGGACTAACCATCACCTGACCCTGACCGAAGGTACTCTCGGCAAACAAATTGAGGCTTAAGTTTTCCGGCAAAGGGTCATCTCTGGTAATTGAACTGATTGGAACATACTGATCAAACGGGATATCCCTGCCAAATCCGAAATTGGACACAGCCTCCAAAAAATGATTTACACCAGCTTTGATCCCATACTGAGCAAAATAAGTATTGCAGGAGTAGGCCAAAGCAAGATCATAATTGACCCAGCCATGCGCTTTATCATTTTGTTCCTGGATCGTCTGCCCGTTAATCACTGTAGAACCTTCACAATCATAGAGTTCCGTCGTGCCGAGTCCTGCCTGAAAAATGGCTGCTGAAGTAACGACTTTCATAATTGATCCTGGAGGAAACAACGAGAAAGCGTGATTCACCAGCGGACTGTCCTTCTCGGCAATAATTTTGTCCCAGTCTTGTTCAATTGCTCCAGCATCATAGCTTGGCTGACTGACCAGCGCCAGAACATCCCCGTTTTGCGGATCGATTGCCACCACTGCTCCGGTCTTGCCCTGCAAACTCTGATAAGCAGTCTCCTGTAGACGGGAATCAAGTGTCAGTATCAGGTCATTACCCGTTCTCTGCAATTCAAATGCATTCTGAATCCGTCTGAGAATGGAAGGATTCTTCATTCCGAGAAGTGTTTCCGCCTCCGTTGCTTCAATGCCGGCAGAACCGTATTTTACTGTGGCATACCCCAGTAAAGGTTCAAACATCTCACCCTGCGGATACGTTCTGACTTTTCCGTCAGCGGTATGCTCCGTCTTTGCCAGAACAACGCCGTTGCGGTCAAAGATGCCGCCCCGGGTAATTCTTTCCTCTAAATAAATCGCGCGGCGGTTAGCTGGATTATCCAGCATCTCATCGGCCTTAACCACTTGCCAGTATACCAGACCCAGGCTTAGAAAAACAAAGCTAAAAACCATGATCAGTGCAATTTTGCGGATTCCATCGTTCATAAGGCATCTGCCTGCTTTCCGATTGGTATTTGACTCACGGAGAAAGCTGAGCTATGAGAAATGCCGGCCAGAATCCCAAGGAGTAAAAAGTGTCCGACCATGGAACTTCCCCCGTAACTCATCCAAGGCAAAGGCAGACCTGTAAGCGGAAGCATTTTGGTCACCCCGGCCAGGATGATCAGTGCTTCCACACCGATCAGAATGCCTATTCCCGCCGCCAGGATCTGGCCAAACCGGTCCACAGCTCTGGTGCTGACGCAGAAACAGCGCATTACGACAATAATAAACAGACTGATGACTGCCATTGCGCCAATAAAACCAATCTCCTCAGCAATCACCGAAAAGATAAAATCAGTGTCCGCATTTGGAATCTGGTAAGCACCTATCCCGTTTCCGAGACCTGTCCCCAGAAGCCTTCCCCCGCTTATGGCGAAGATCGACTGGGAGATCTGATAAGCCCCGCCGCTGGCATCCACCCACGGATTAATCCAGGTAGCGACCCTTACGCGAACATGATCAAACAGGAAATAACCAGCTGCCCCGGTCACCATGACCAGCGGAACGGAAACCACGAGATAAAGCAGTCTTTCGGTTGCGACATACAGGATAAACACCATGAGAAGGAAGAATACCAGCGCCGTCCCAAGGCTTTTCTGGGCACCCAGCAAGCCGAGAACAAATACGCCGATAAAAACAAACGGGCCCATTGTTTTGGCATCAGGCAGAGAAAATTTCCCGACCTGAATCGTCCCAAAACGCAAAAGTTCTTTATTGTCATTTAAGTAGGATGCCAGGAAAAGAAGCAGCGCTACTTTAACAAGCTCCTCGGGCTGGAAGCCCATCCCGGCAAACCTAAACCAGCTTGTCGCACCATTGATGGTGGTCCCAAATATCAGCGTCAGCAGAAGCATAAGCAAGGCCAGCATTCCCCAGAGATACTGATACTCGCCAAGCTTGCGGTAATCTCGCAAAATAAAAAAGACAGCATAGTAAATAATCAAACCCAGGTTCGCCCAGATAAATTGGTCCGCCGCCTGGGCAGGATTGATCCTTGCCAGAAACACCAAGCCAATCGCGAGGATGGTCTGGACTACCGGCAGAAGATAAGGATCTCCTTGATAGCAAAAAAATATTTCAAACAAGGCACCTGCTACGATCAAAAAAGAAAATACAGCTCCTTGCAGGAAAAAACCGCTTTCAGTCATATCATCCAGTTTCAGTACACCGAGTCCCATCCATAGAATTAGTAAAGTCAGAACTCTCAAAGATAGACGATGTAACATGTTCTCACCGCTCCACAATACAGCATATAGCCGTAAAATTATCCGGAGCCCCCCGTTCGATCACAACATTCTTCAAGGTTTCGAGATGATCATCCCATGATTTGGCCTCGGAAAACTCCGCAGCAATCTCCTGATCACTGATCTCATTCGAAAAGCCATCCGTGCACAGAAGAAAAACATCTCCGTCCTGTACTTTAAGTTGGAAACAGTCTACATCAATGTTGAGCTCCACACCCAGCGCTCTGGACAAAACATGTTTATGCGGATGATTTTTGGCTTTCTCCTCCGTCAGCTCTCCGAGGCGGACAAGTTCGTTTACCATCGAATGATCCTCCGATAGGAGCGTGAGGGTCTTATTTCTCCATAAATAAATCCTGCTGTCGCCCACATGACCGACAACGGCTTTATTGTCATAGATCATCAGAGCAGTCAGGGTTGTCCCCATGCCTTCCGTTCCTTCAGTCCGAAGCGATACTTCGTATACTTCACGATTGGCCTGATTCACAGCCTGAACAATCCAGTCCTGCAGATCCTGAATCTCCGAAGATTTTAATTCAGCTGCTTTTCCCTCCAATTGTTCGACCGCGATCCTCGAAGCTATTTCCCCGGCATTATGTCCGCCCATTCCATCGGCCACCGCAAAAAATGACTCCTCCGGCAATATAAGAAAATAATCTTCATTGTTTTTTCTAACACAACCGGTCTCATAGATCTTAACTGCTTTCATTTCCCCACCTCGAATAAAGAAAAGTAATGCTGCCTATCTTAATGAAGTCACCGGAAACAAGCTGGACCTGGGAGTTGATCCGTTCTCCGTTCACCCAGGTGCCATTCGTGCTCCCAACATCCTCCAGCGTTGTCATCCCTCTGTTATGCTTAAATTCAACATGATCCAGCGAACAGTAATGGTCCGGAACGACGATATCGTTGTGCTTTCCTCTTCCGATGGAAAGCCCCCGGGAATCAATCTTGATCTTGCGTCCTTTGGGCAGCTTTTCAGCTCCGCTTAAGACCTCGATACAGCCAAGATCAGATTCGGTCTTGCTCATGATTCCCTTCGACCTTAAATCGGCCAGCATAACCGTCAATATCCGTAAGAGAAAAAGATAGATGAAACCAACAAAGACAATCCTTCCAATTACCGTAAGCATTTGCATTCAATCACCGACTTTACTTATCTACATGAAATTGAAAATGCGTTTGTCCGGCCTTTATCCTGTCTCCAGGATTCACCATATAGCGGTCAACCCTTAATTTGTTCAGATAGGTACCGTTGGTACTGCCTAGATCCTGAACAAACCACCTTCTATTCTCTGTATAAAGCTTCAAATGGTGACGGGATATCTCCAGGTCTCTGACTTCAATATCACAATCTTCCTGGCGTCCAACAATATACTCTTCCTTATCAAGATCGTAAATGTCACCTTCGTTTGTCCCTTTTATAACTTCGAGATAAGGATGAATTTTCCTGCCGACTGTTTTGGATGATGCCATGATTAATCTTGCAGCATCCGCCAGGACTGTTGTTTTTTCCATTTCCTCATCTTCCGCAGGCAGTTTTTCTTCGTTAATCCGCCAATTGGCGACAACAGAATCTTTAAACTCAACCTGGGTTTTCATTAAGCCAGCATCCATCTTCTCTGAAGGCTGCATCCGCACAACCGGAAGCGCCAAAAAAGTGTAGCCCTGCCTGGTCCCTTCGTCATAGAGATGTTTGGCCAGTTCCACCAGCAGTGTCTCTCCAAAACTTTCCAAGACCGCATAATCCTCAGGGCTTAAACTTACGGTGTAAACATTCGGGACATAGACATGGGATATGCTGACCTGTTTATTTTTCAGCATGATTTTATTTAGTTCTCTGGCAACCTGAACAGGCTGAATTGTGCCCACCGACTTACTGAACAAAAATGTAGCCATCTGTTCGGCAATCGATTCAACTTTGTTTAAGAGACGCATACTCCTCACACTCCAAACGCTGTCTAAGCTGACCACAGGCTGCGTCAATGTCCAGACCTTTTTCTTCTCTGATCGAAACAGGAATCTTGCCCATTTCGAGAACCCTTTTGAACATCGTTAACCGCTCTTTGCCCGTTCTTTGGACGTCGCTGCCGATTACCGGATTAATGGGGATCAAATTGACATGGGCCAGCATGCCCTTAAGGAGAACGACCAGTTCTTCTGCTTCCTCTTTGGAGACATTCTGTTGGTGTAAAGCAAACTCAAATGTAACTCTTCTGTTCGTCTGACCGGAATAATACCGGCAGGCTTCCAGCAGTTCCTGCAATGGATATCTCCTGTTGATAGGAACCAGCGTATCCCTGACTTCATTTCTGACTGAATGAAGCGATACAGCTAAACCGACTTGCGGGTTGTCATGTGCCAGCTGAATGATCTTGGGGGCAACACCGCTCGTCGAGATGGTCATTCTCCGCATGCCGATATTCTGACCGTTCTCGCTGTTCAGGATTCGAATCGCTTTCATCACCGCATCATAATTAAGAAAAGGTTCACCCATCCCCATGAAAACAATATTGGTTACTTTGAATTCCGGATCTTCCTGCTGAAGCAGCCGGCTGATTTCGAGCACCTGTCCGGTGATCTCTCCTGCAGTCAGGTTTCGGCGGAATCCATCCATTCCGGTTGCACAGAAAGGGCATCCTACAGGGCATCCTACCTGAGTCGAGACACATAGCGTGTGTCTGTCCCGGCTTGTCAGATGATCATAATCCATCAGCACCGTTTCAATGCTTTCTCCATCAGCCAGGCGGAATAAAAACTTCCGGGTCCCATCGGCAGAACGCTGCGCTCTTAAAACAGTCAGCGGCTGGATAAAGAAAACCCTGTCAAGCCGTTCGCTGTCCTGTCTCCCGATATTCTTCATTTCATCCCAATGATGGACTCCTCTGGCATTAACCCAGTTGAAAACCTGATTGGCCCTGAACTTTTTTAAGCCGTTTTCGAGGCATACTGCACGCATTTCTCCTTCAAGACAGCCGCGGCAATCCAGCTTTTCCATAATTAGTATTATTCTCCCAATTTCATCATTTTAAACATGCTTCTCCGTCAGACGTAAAGCTTTGTCAAGTAGAGCATATAGGCTTGCTATAAAATCTTCTTGCCGCTCCTTGCCATCCGTAGCATCGCGTCACTAGGCCATCCGTGGCCTTCGAAACTTAGCGACAAAGAATCCATCCATATTGTGATGATGAGGCAGGATCTGCCATACCCCTTTCCGGAGTTGTTTCAGATCTCTCTCCTCTGCTGCAAAAGGCAAACTTCCCGACAAGTCGACGGAAACAAACTCGGGCTTAAGCTGCCGGAAAGCTTTAACCACTTCAAAGTTTTCTTCCGGCTCCGTGGTACAGGTCGAATAAACAAGCTCTCCGCCTTCCCGCACATGATCGGCAGCTTTCAGCAGGATTGCCAGTTGGAGTTCTGGCAGTTTGCTGATCTCGTCTTCTCTCTTCTGCCAGCGCAGATCGGCTCTTTTTCTAAGCACACCCAAGCCCGAACAGGGCGCATCGACCAGGACCCGGTCAAATTTATCTCCGATCCCTTCCAAAATCCGGGCGTCGCCCTCAATTGTTTTTATGATCGTAATTCCGAGCCGCTCGGCTGATTCCTTAATCAAATCAAGTTTTTGGGGATACATATCTACAGCAACAATGGTTCCCTTGTTTTCCATCAATTGCGCCAGATGGGTTGTCTTTCCTCCCGGGGCACTGCAGACATCCAATACGCTGTCCCCTTCCCGGGCTCCCAATATATGAGCAGCTAACTGAGAACTTTGATCCTGAACCGTGAAATATCCGTTTTGGAATTCCCGAAGTTGGTCCAATCCGCCAAAATCTTTCAGAATTAAGCTTTCCGGTGTGTATTCTCCGTCCGTGACCTCAATTTCCTGGCTTTCCAATAAGGTTTTTAATTCCTGCCTTGTTGTCTTTAGGGTGTTTACCCGGATCGAAGTAGAGGAAGGTTCATTGTTGGCTTTGAGCAAAGCTTCTGTTTCTTCCTGCCCCCACCTTGTCAGCCATCGCTTGATCATCCATTCAGGATGGGAATATCTGACCGAAAGATAGCGGACCGTTTCCCTCTTTTGGTCTGGCCATTCAAAATTCCAGCCTGTTTCAGCCGCCTTACGCAGGACACTATTGACAAGGGGGGCATAGGTTTGGTTGAGCTGGTTCATCAGGTCAACACTCTCATTGACTGCGGCAGGCGCCGGCACTCTGTCCATAAGTAGTATCTGAAAAACACCGGTCCTTAAAACAGCCCTGACTTCCTGCGGCAGTGCGGACATCGGCTTCGTCAGATGTTTTCTCAACGCATAATCCAGCGTCAATTTATTTTTTAATACCCCGTTGACCAAAGCAGTAGCCAGATTCCTGTCCCGGCTCTGGGTCAGTCCGGAAAGCTGGGAACGCAAAAGGAGATTGGCATAGGCCCCCTCCCTCTCGACCCGCGTAAGAATACGCACGGCTATCAGCCGTGCGTTTTGATCGTTTATGCGTTTCCGCGTACGTTTGGTTTTTTCTTCAGTAATAGGATTATTCTTCTCCGTCATTTTTCTATCCCAATCTTTTTTATTCTCTTAATTCGGTATTAATCATCCCGGCCTTGTGCAATCAATACAAAGCGCAGCAAGGTCAGAATCGCAGTCAGTGCTGCGGCAACATAAGTCAGGGCGGCTGCACTCAGCATCTTTTTAGCGCCTGTCATTTCTTCTGCATCTTTAATAATACCGCTGTCTCCCAGAAAAGCTAAGGCCCTGTTGCTGGCATTGTATTCAACAGGAAGCGTAACGATCTGAAACAGGACCGCAAACGCAAAAACATAAATCCCGATATCCAGCAAGAAAGATATCGACGGTAGGAACAAGCCAAGAAGAATCAAAACAGGCCCTGCCTGGCTGCCAAATGAAGCTACAGGCACAAAAGCTGTCCTGATTTTCAACGGAACATAGCTGTCGGCATGCTGTACTGCGTGACCTGTCTCGTGGGCAGCAACAGCCAGCGCCGCAATAGATGTGCTGTTATATACACCGCTGCTGAGCCTTACAACATGAGTCCTCGGATCGTAGTGGTCCGTAAGGTTACCAGCAACCTGTTCTACCTGAACATCATAAAGCCCATTTTCATTTAGCAGGGCTCTGGCCACGTCCGCACCTGTTGTACCTGAACTGCTTCTGATTTTGGAATATCTGGAGTAAGCACCGCTGATCTTGGCCTGAGCATAAACAGTTAGAATAATCGCTGGAATCAGTAGTATTATTGTGTAATCTAAGTAAAACATAATCTTCCTCCTTAAAAAGCCAGTCCTGCTCAAATAGCATAGGAATCATGCTTCTTATCTATAATTCAAGGCACTTAAACAATCATTGTTTTAACTATTAGAAGTATATCCATTTATTCTTAGATTTTGCTTAAAAGAAGGAAAGACGAGCGCGATCGTTTACTCAAAGCGCTCGTTCGCTTTAAGTCTGTATCCGTTATAAAAGTCCTGGGCACGCATTTTCTTTTTCCCGGCAGGCTGAAGCTCTGAAATTTTTAAAATACCTTCCCCGGTCTGGACCAGCAGTCCTCCCTTAGCAAGGGACAAAATGCTTCCCGGCAAAGTATTTTGCGCAGTCTGTCCGTATAAGGCAGTTTTTCCGGACAGCTCACTTAGCCATATTTTAACCTGTTCTCCCCGGAAAAGCGTAAAAGCACCGGGCCAGGGATTCAGCCCGCGAATCCTGTTATGGATTTTGGCTGCGTCCCAGGACCAATCCACCTGCTCATGTTCTCTTTTCAGAAGCGGTGCATACGAAAATGCTTTAGGCTGAGGTACCGGCCGAACGGTCCCATTCTGCAATCCTTCGAGTGTATCAAGCAACGCCTTTGCGCCGATTCGGGCCAGCGCATCGTAAACTTCACCCGTTGTGGCCTCCGGTACGATTGCATATTCTTCGCTGATAAGCATTGCGCCCGTATCCAGACCTTCGTCCATCAGCATGGTTGTAACACCGGTTTTAGACTCTCCGTTCATCACGGCCCAGTGGACCGGAGCTGCTCCGCGATAAGCCGGAAGCAGTGAGGCATGCACGTTAATGCATCCAAAAGACGGTATTCCCAGAATCTCTTTGGACAGGATTTGTCCGAAAGCGACCACCACAATGCAGTCCGGCCGCAAATCCCTGATCTGGCCGACCACTTCCGGTGTTTTGATCCTGGCAGGCTGAAATACAGCAAGTCCATACTTTTCAGCAAGTACTTTGACCGGACTCGCTTTTAATTTGTTTCCTCGTCCCGCAGGTTTGTCGGGCTGGGTAAAAACGCCGCCGATTTGATGTCCTGAAGCATAGAGCGCCTTCAGAACAGGCACCGCAAAATCCGGTGTTCCCATAAAAACAAGCCGCATCTGACACTGTCACTTCCCGTTCCGTATTCTAAATGCAAAAACTTTCTCTTCGCGCATTTAGTAAATCTTAGCCATAAATCTTATACCCCATATTTTGTCTGCGTGCTACAATTTCAGCGTCAAGCGGAGCATGGAGTGCGTAGCGCGGCCTTTTGACGGCCATGGATGGCCTAATGTCGCGATGCCATGGATGGCAAGGAGCGACGGGTCAAGGATGACACAACGGCCGAAAGCGGAATTGTGGCACGCAGACAGACCCGAGATACTATGGTACTACACATTATAAATCTTGTCTGCAATATCGACGAAAAGTATCCCGTCAAGATGGTCTGTTTCGTGCTGCATCGCTCTGGCCAGGAATCCATCGGCATGATATTCTTTCATCTCTCCATTGCGGTCCATGGCCTGAACTACCACTTCGACTGCCCGTTTCACCCTGCCAGTCTTATTGGGGACACTTAAGCATCCTTCTTCATCTACTTCCGAACCGGTTTTTTTAATAATCATCGGATTGATCAATTCTAAAAGACCGTCTCCGACGTCGATCACCACAACTCTTTTGGATACGCCGACCTGGGGAGCTGCCAGCCCTACCCCTTTCGCCTCATACATGGTCTCAGCCATGTTATCGAGCAATTTAATGATATTCGGGGTAATTTTCTTGACTTCTATTGCTTTTTCCCGCAGAATGTCTTCTCCAATTTTTACTATCTGGTAAACGGCCATTGCTGGATCCGCTCCCTTCTCATACAATTTCTGAAATAATATCCCATAAAAAAACCATATAATAGAATTATACATTTCTGAAAGCCTGAAAGCAATTAACACCTTAAGAGCGACGTGTCAGGGATGACATAACGGCCAAAAGCGGTACTGTGGCATGCAGACCTCCCTCAAATATGTTGTATTTAAGATAGTGGATTCACCTCAATACTTATATTGATCCCTGAACTGCTCGTTCCAAGATAGAAAGCCCGGACTCCTTGATGTACGATCCTGCGGAGAACCGCTGGGTTCTTTCCTTTGACCGATACCTGCCAGCGAAATTCATTCTTCAGCCTGGTCAAAACAGCCGGTGCCGGTCCCAAAATCACATATTCCTGATCTTGATCAGTAAGCACCTGGCGGATGCCGTTGGCCATGGCCTGAGCCGCTTTAATTACCCGATCTTCTTTTTCATGAAAAATCATGATCCTGATGATATGGACAAACGGCGGATAATTTTGCTGTTTTCGGTAAGCAATCTCTTCCCAGAAAAAGGCTGCATAATCCTGTTTAGCTGACCGCAGGATCGATCTTTCTTCAGGTGAATAGGTCTGGATCACCACTTCGCCGCCTTTAGCCCCACGTCCTGCCCTGCCAGCAACCTGAGTCAGCAGCTGGAAAGCTCGTTCTCTGGATCGAAAATCGGGCATATTGAAAAGCTGATCGGCAGAGATTACACCGACAAGGGTAACGTTCGGGAAATCTAGCCCTTTGGCCAGCATTTGGGTCCCGACAAGAATCGGAACCTCTCCGCTGCGAAACCGTTCTAGAATTGTATTGTATTCCCGGGAGCCGGAGGTCGTATCCGTATCCAGTCGTAAGACTTCAACTCCGGGAAACAAAGCAGAAACCTCTTCTTCAACTTTTTGGGTTCCCTGGCCGAAGAAACGAATAAACCGGCTGTTGCATTCCGGGCAACGGTGAAAAACATCCTGTTGGTAATTACAGTAGTGACAGCACAACTGCTGATGATGACTGTGGTATGTCAGGGAAACATCACAATGCGGGCAGCGTGCGACATACCCGCATTCACGGCAAAATACAAAGGTCGAATAACCTCTGCGGTTCAGAAAAAGGATACTTTGTTCTCCGTTGTCAATTCTATCCTGGAGCTTGTTTCTAAGTGCCATGGAGAACATTGTTTTATTGCCGCTAGCCAGTTCCTGTTTCATATCCACAATATTAACCACGGGTAAAGCTCGTTGGTTGAAGCGCTCTTCTAGCGACACAAGACCAATCTTGTCCCTTTGGGCTGCCGCATAGGCTTCTAGGGATGGGGTAGCGCTGCCCAGAAGCACAAGCCCGCCTCTGTCTTCCATCCTTTTCCGGGCGACGTCCCGGGCATGGTACTTGGGGTTTTCATCCTGTTTATAAGCGTTATCGTGTTCCTCATCCAATATGATCAGTTTAAGGTTTGACAGAGGTGCAAAAACAGCGGAGCGCGCTCCGATAATCACGCGCTTATTCCGTTGCAGAATTTGCTCCCAGATTGCTAATTTATCGCCGGAGCTGATGCCTGAATGAATAATTCCGACCATGTCTCCGAACTGTTCTAGAAATATTCTGGAGATCTGAGAAGTAAGTGAAATCTCAGGTACAAGCAGAATAACATCGCCGCCTTCAGCCAGTACTTTTGCCACCAGCTCTTTATAAACCTGTGTCTTGCCACTGCCGGTTATCCCATGGATCAAAACTGTTCCGCCATCATTTTTATTGCGAAACGTTAGAATATCCTGGAAAGCTTTTTCCTGGGCAGGACTTAACGTGTTATTTTTTTTTCTTTCAATGCCTATATTTTCTACCCGGTTCTTCATGTCGGGACTGCTTGCTTTTCCGGAAAATCGGATTTCTTTTTTGATCCATCCCTGCTTAAGCATATCCTCAAGCAGTTCTTTCTTCGCTCCGCTTCTTTTTAGCAGGACATTTTCCGGCAGACCTCCCCGGCGCGCCCTGTTAAGGATTTTTAAGACCTGAAATGTATCCGGATCAAGAAGTTCCAAAACTTTAACGTCTTCATCGTCCATGCTGACCATGGAAGTCATCCAGGTTTCTCCCTTTCCCTTTAAAAAAGGCCACACAGAATGAAGGGCTTGTGCTTTTGGGCAGATCGTCGTCTCCGAAAGCCAGCAGGCCAGTTCTATGAGCTCCTGCGGAATCAGACAGTTTTCCTCCAGGACTGCTTCTATGCTACGGAATCTGGGCTCACCGTCAAGTTCAGGCGGGTCAGGACTGATACTAACAACAAGGCCCCGGACTTTTCTGTGCTTAAGCGGGACAACCACCATCATTCCCACCTGAATAATGAGATTGTCCGGAACGTAATAATGAAAACTCTGATCAAGACGCCTGTTGGCGACATCGATCAGCACCTCTGCGTATCCGCTCAATTTCAAAGGCTCCTCCCTGCTGATGTCAAAAAAATCGAATGCTGTATTAATTATAGCAGATAACCTGTCATCTGTTCATGCTGAAAAAATACATGCAATATGAAAATCATTCTGACGCAGAAAAAGTATTTGCCGAAAAATCTCTGATATGACGGCGTTCCTCGGGCGTCAGCCTAAACTGTTCCATAATGAATTGGTCCAGGATTTCAAACTGATCTTCCCCGACGATGATTTGGTTCGTTAATTGCAGGATATGGTCAATCACTGCCTGTTCCCATAAGGGCAGCGGAAGCAGTTCCAGATCTCCCCTGAGCACTTTCAGGGTATGAAATCTCTTGCGAAAAAGAAATTGATAAAGGCTGCTGTTAAATAAAGCAAGAATTACTTTCACTGGATAGTTTCCTGGTTCGGGGATCAGGATATTGGCACTGTTCAGTGTAAGACTACCTTGATCATCATAGGCAAAAACAAGTCTTTCAGAAATGAAGCGGTAAATCAGTTTCTCCGCCGTCCTGTATTTATGTTCCGGTGCTGTTTGCTGGAACTTGTCTGGCTGAAACCGTAAAAAAGAAGACGGCTTCTTAAGAACAAATCTGTCCACATCCGAGCCTTTGTAGACCGGCTCAGTATCCTGTTCTTTTGTCTGAAGCAGGTATCTCCTGTTATCTCCGGTGACAATTCCCAAGGCCCAGCCGGCCTTATCTTTCAGGTAAGTATGTTGGGTCGAATAGACCTTGCTGAAAATGGCTTCGTCCTGGCTGCTCAGATAAATATCAAAAATATGCCAGGCATTACTTCGGAACCTTTCCTGAGAGACCAGGTATTCCTGTTCCGGAAATTTCACCAGAACTTGGTCCTTCTCTGACGGCAAGGCCTTTCTTAGGTCAAGGCGGATCACGGCTGAGAAGACATTTTTAAATCTCCTGCCCAGATATTCGATCCTGATGATCTGACAATTCTCAAGCAGATATCCTCTGATATCAGCATGGGCACGGATGTTCAGAATGGATTCTGGCAGAATAAACGAGATAACCCCTCCGTCTTTCAGCAGATCAAGACTCGCCCTGAGAAAATAAGAAAAGGACTCCCCGGAAGTTATTTCCGGAAACTCCACAGCCATTTTCTGGCGGACACCCAGATCAATCTCCGCTCCCCACGGAGGGTTCGTGGCTACAAAATCAAATTTCCCGAAAGCGGAAGATTCCCGTCGCATATCGGTTAAAGTATTGCAGTGAATAACGTTAGGCTGAAAATCCCGGGAACATGTCAACAGCAGATTGAGTCTGGCAATCCTTACCGATGTCAGATCGAGGTCCATCCCGTAGATGTTTTCGGGTTCGTCCATATTCCAGGCAAAGGATAAAAGATACTGTCCCGTGCCGCAGCAGGGATCAAGCACCTTCTGTCCGCTGCGGATATAAGCCCGGACAGCATCATCCGTGATGCCCGGCGGAGTAAAGTAAGAGCCAAGGCGGGATTTATTCCCCTCCATGGTCAGCGCTTGATAAATGAGACCAAGTATATCGTCTTCAAAAGGGAAACAGATATTAAAAAGATATTCAAGGTGCTGAGAATCTGGCCTTCCGTTTGAAGACTTCAAAGGAGCTTCCAAAGAAGATTTCTCAGATGCCCGGAGGATATCCTGATAGAAATTCTTTAGTTCCATGCGGACATGCTGTCGCTGGAAAATAGCTTCCGGGAAATCAATAATCTGTTTCAGGTCGTCGGACAATATGTCTCCCGAGCTCCGAAAAAGATTCAAAGCCAAAATGAAGACTGCCCATCCCCGGTCTATGTTGTGCCGGAGCAGATATGCCAATAGATCCACGACCTGCTTACGTGTTCTTTCGTTAGAGATGTATTCCGTCGGAGCAAAACGTTTATCAGCTCTGACTTTGTTTGCCCTTTTCCTTAAGCGGTCAAGCTCTCCCTGCGTAATTTTTTCCCGAAGTAGGATCACCTCAGCAAGATCAAAGACCTTTCCGTCAGGATCTGAAGGATGGAGATAGCCATGCCGGACCCAGTTGCGGATACTTGGCACAGATACCCCCAGAATTTCAGCGGTTAACTTTGCATCAATTCGATGATTATCCATTTCTGTGTTCCTACCGTTTTAGATTTAAGCTAGGTTGCCTTCCTTCCTGGTTTCCTGGCTGTTCACCGCATAGAAAAGAGAATCGAGGTTGCGGACTAAGTCCTTCGCAATCTGCGGTTTGTTCATCGTATAGATATGGACACCGTCAATATCATTCGCAAGCAATTCCACAATTTGTTTGGTCGCGTAAGCAATACCGGCATCTTTTAAAGCTTCCATGTTATGCTCAAATTTGTCAAGTATTTTAATCAGTTTCTGCGGCATCCGTGCATTCGACAGTGCTAATATTCTTTCAATCTGAACCCGATTAGTGATTGGCATGATCCCTGCCAGAATCGGAACATTAATGTTCAGCTTAGCAACTTTCTCCTGGAAACGGAAGAAGGCGTCATTATCATAGAATAACTGTGTAATAAGAAACCCGACTCCGGCATCGACTTTCCGCTGAAGGTTTTCAATATCATGGTCTTTATCGGGACACTCGGGATGGCCTTCCGGATAACAGGCGCCGCCCAGGCAGAAAGAATGTTTGTTCTGAATATACGCGACAAGATCAGAAGCATATTGGAAATCCCTTGCCCTGCCGGTCTCACCCGCACCCTTCGGAATATCTCCCCGTAAAGCGAGAATATTGGAGACATTGCTGTCTGCCAGCTGTGTCAGTGTTTCCTCGATTTGTTCTTTGGAAGAGGTAATACAGGTCAGATGAGCCAAAGAATTAATGTTGTATTTGTTTTCAACAATGGATGCGATTTCTGCAGTCGTTTTGCTGGTACTTCCTCCAGCACCGTAGGTAACACTGATAAAATCAGGACGGAGCGGTGCCAGGGCATCAATCGTATCATAAATGACCTCTATAGATGAAGTAAGTTTTGGTGGGAAAATCTCAAAAGATACGACCTTTTTCTGTTGGAACAATTCGCAGATAAACATTCTAAAACCTCCTTCATCTTTAATACAATCCAAATTTATTCGATTGGAATAAGCACCGGAATTGAATCATTGGATGTTGAGTCCTTTAATCCCTATGTCGGTGCGGAAATGGGCATCAGGGAACTTGATACTGTCGACGAGCGCATAGACATTCTCCCTGGCTGCCGCGATCGATGCATCACGGACGGTGACGCCAAGTACCCGGCCGCCTGAATTGACTAGTTTTCCGTCTTCCATCTTGGTGCCGGCATGGAAAACTACCTGGTTTTCTTGGGTCATCGGAAGACTGATCGGAATCCCCTTCCTGTATTCGCCCGGATAGCCGGGAGCAGCCATGACCACACACAGCGCGGTGCCGGCATGCCATTCGATTTTGACTTCGGACAGTTTCCCGTCGATACAAGCTTCGAAGATTGGGATCAAGTCCGACTTGAGCAGGGTCATCACAACCTGTGTCTCAGGATCACCGAACCGAACATTGTATTCCAGAAGTTTAGGGCCTTTGGACGTAATCATTAAGCCTAAAAACAGTACGCCGGTAAATGGCGTTCCTCTTTGGCGCATAACTGAAAGCGTCGGCTGAGCAATCGTATCGATAACTTCCTGTTCTAACGCTTTGGTCCAGAAAGGAGGTGGAGAATAAGTCCCCATTCCGCCTGTATTTAACCCCTTATCTCCGTCGAGTGCTCTCTTGTGATCCTGAACGGGAGTCATCGGAAGAGCCTTTTCACCGTCGCAAAAACATAGCAGGCTGACCTCCTGCCCCTCCAGAAATTCTTCAACCACGACCTTGTCTCCGGCAGCACCAAAGGCCCCGCCCATAATGGTCTCGATGCCTTCAAACGCCTCTTCCAGTGTAGCTGCCACAATGACCCCTTTACCTGCCGCCAAGCCATCCGCTTTAATGACAATCGGGGCGCCGATTTCTCTAATATATCTTTCTGCTTCACTCTTCTCGGTAAAAGTCCGGTAGTCTGCTGTCGGAACCTTCGCCTGTACCATAATTTCCTTGGCAAAGGCTTTGCTGCTTTCAAGCGTCGCTGCCGCTCCGGACGGGCCAAAAACTCTGAGCCCTGCAGCCTGAAAAGCGTTGACAATTCCCAGACTAAGTGGTTCCTCAGGACCAACAATCGTAAGATCAATCCCTTCATCCTTGGCGAAGTCAACCAAAGCGTCAAGTTCATTGGCCTTGATTGGGACATTCCATTGCGCTGTTCCTGCGTTACCCGGAGCTACAAAGAGTTTCTGACAAGAAGTGCTCTGATTGATTTTCCAGGCAAGGGCATGCTCTCTTCCTCCTGAGCCTACAAGCAGAATTTTCTTCCCGTTTTTTTGACAACCAGACAAGTCAGCCATCCTTTTTCCACCTCAATAAGTCATATTTATTCCTAGTGCTCAAAATGTCTTCTTCCGGTATGGAGAATGATCATTCCCAGCCTGTTGGCTGTTTCAATCACTTCTTTGTCCCGGATGGAACCACCGGGATGAACAATAGCTTTGATCCCATGGGAATGAGCCAGTTCGACCGTATCCGGAAACGGGAAGAAAGCATCCGAAGCCATATAGGCGCCCTGTGCTTTTTCTGCAGCCTGCTCAAGCGCAATTTTGGCCGAGCCGACTCTGTTCATCTGGCCGGCTCCGACACCAATGACCTGTCTTTTCGCTGAAATAACGATCGCATTGGACTTGACATGCTTGCAGGCTTTCCAGGCAAACTCTAGTTCCGCCAGATCATCTTCGGTCGGCTTGGCTTCCGTGACGACTTCCCATTCGGCAGGCGGTGTCGTTCCTTCATCCTCATCCTGAACCAGGAAACCACCGTTTATCGTACGGATTTTCCAGCCCCGCGTCTTACAACACGCTTCCCTGCCAACTGCGAACAAACGAAGGTTAATCTTTACAGCCAAAATTTCCTTCGCCCGCGGGCTGAAATCTGGAGCAACGACCACTTCGTAGAATTTCTCTTTAATCGCTTCAGCTGTGGCCTCATCTACCACACGGTTAAGCGCAATAATTCCGCCGTACGCCGAGACCGGATCCGCTTCCAGCGCTCTTTGATAAGCTTCCAGCAGTGAGTTTCCAAGCGCAACACCACATGGATTGGTATGTTTAATGATCACACAGACGGTCTTGTCATATTCCGCAGTGATTTTCCAGGCCGCGTCCATGTCCATCCAGTTATTGTAGGATAGCTCCTTGCCCTGGAGCTGCTGGCCATAGGCAAGTGTCCCTTTTCCGGCCTCCGGGTCCACATAAAAGGCCGCCTGCTGCCCGGGATTTTCTCCATAGCGAAGATCCTGCACCTTAGTCGCCACTACACGGAGATGCTGCGGAAAAGAAGCTTTTGTATCGATTTGGCCTTCCAGATATCCGGCAATCAGACGGTCATATTCCGCCGTATGCGCAAACGCTTCGGCTGCAAGTTCTTTCCGTAAGGCCAATGGGATGCCACCGTTCTCCCTGAGGCTCTCAAGCACCCTGCCGTAGTTTTCCGGATTGACAATAATAGTTACTCTGTTGTGATTTTTCGCAGCCGAACGGACCATGGTCGGTCCGCCGATATCGATATTTTCGATCGCTTCTTCGAAGGTAACCCCTTCTTTAGCAATTGTTTCTCTGAAAGGGTAGAGATTTACGCAAACTAAATCGATAAAATCAATTCCGTTTTCCGCGCACTGAGCCCGGTGTTTCTCAGTATCAATCGCGAGGATTCCGCCGTGAATCTTCGGATGGAGGGTTTTAACCCTGCCATCAAGGATTTCCGGAAACCCTGTAATTTCACTGACATAACGAACAGGAATATCCGCTTCTTTCAATGTCTTATACGTACCACCTGTTGAAATCAGTTCAAAGCCCTCGGCAACAAGGCCCCCGGCAAATTCTACGATACCTGTTTTGTCTGAAACACTGATCACTGCTTTTTTCACCATCATGTCAACCCCCTATCATCATTCCTTGGAGATTTCCTCAGAACAATCCTAAAATTATCCTTTAGAACAACCCCCGAATAATCCTTAAATACGCCGATAGATTCGTGCCAACTCAACCCTAAATCTTATATATCCTGGCGGCATATTTCTCGTAATACTGCATTGTCTTGCAGCTCCTTGCTTTACAAGAAATCTGCTCGCCATTTTAGGGTTGACAAGGTACTCGCAATTATGAATCTCTGAGGACAATCACTCTTCTTCCCTCTCTTTTTATCTTCCCATTCACAATAAGTCTGACTGCCTCTGGATAGATGGTGTGCTCAACTTTCAGAATTCTTGCAGCCAGCTGATCGGCATCATCCTCAGCAAAAACCGGCACCGCCTCCTGCAGGATAATCGGTCCTGAATCCATCCCCTCGTCCACAAAATGCACCGTGCAGCCGCTGACTTTAACACCATATTCTACTGCCTGTTTTTGGGGATGTAAGCCCGGGAAAGACGGCAGCAGCGAAGGATGGATGTTCAAAATCGGATATTTGGCCCTGCGGATAAAATCCGAGCTTAACACCTGCATGTAACCTGCCAGAATCAGCAGTTCCGTATCAATGACTTCAAGCCAGTTTAAGATATCCGTTTCCTGAGAGTTCTTGTCCGCATAGCTTTCCCTCGGAAAGGTCCGGATCTGAATACCGGATTTTTCTGCCCTGGCCAGAGCTTTTGCGTCTATTTTATTCGAACCTACGCCCACAAATTCTACAGGAAGCCGTCCATCCTGCCATTCGTCCAACAAGGCCTGCAGGTTGCTGCCACGCCCTGAAGCGAGTACGGCAACTTTCATCGATAACTCACTCCTTGTCCAGAAATCACACTGCCTATCCTGACCGGCTCTTCCCCGTTTCCAGCCAGAATATCCATGGCCTGTTTTTCATTTTCAGGATGAATGACCAGGACAAAGCCAATTCCCATATTAAACGTCCTTAACATTTCCGGATCTTCAACCTTGCCAAGTTTCTGCATTAATTGAAATACCGGCGGAACTTGCCATGTAGAAGGGACAATCTCCGTTCCAAGTCCGGACGGCAGAACCCTTGGAATATTTTCAGTCAAACCGCCACCGGTAATATGTACCATACCGGGAACAGCCATCTTATCCAGAAGGGCCAGCACTGACTTTACATAGATCCTGGTCGGGATAATCAGTACTTCCCCGAGTGGCCCCCCGAGTTCCGGGAACACCTTGTCAAGCGGGTATTCCGCAAAAATCTTGCGGACAAGAGAAAAGCCGTTGCTGTGCAGTCCGCTGGACTTCAGACCTAAAAGGATATCCCCTTCGCGGATGTCCGAACCGTCGATCAGCTTGTCCCGGTTCACCGCACCGACAGCAAAGCCGGCAATATCATATTCTTCTTCAGCGTAAAAGCCGGGCATCTCAGCAGTCTCGCCGCCAATGAGTGCACAGCCTGCCAGACGGCAGCCTTCAGCCACGCCACCTACGATGGAGGCAATTCTTTCCGGAACCAGCTTTCCTACCGCAAGATAATCGAGGAAAAACAATGGCTCGGCACCCTGGACCAGAACATCATTCACGCACATCGCAACAGCGTCCTGGCCGATGGTATCATGCTTATCTAACTGAAAAGCCAGGCGCAATTTTGTTCCGACACCATCCGTACCGGAAACCAGCACGGGGTCAGAATATTTCTGCAGATCCAGGCTGAACAATCCGCCAAATCCGCCGAGTCCCCCTAAAACTCCGGGCCGCCAGGTTGCAGCTACGGCAGGCTTAATTTTCTCCACAGCTTCATTTCCGGCCTGGATATCCACACCGGCATCTTTATAGGTAATTCCCATGATTACTCCCCCTAACGGTTCGTTTAACACTCCATGTCTTCTTTGGAGAACTTCTTCGGAACAGTGGTCGGATAATCACCGTTAAAACAGGCCAGGCAAACTGGATCACTACCTAAAGCCTTTTTCAGCCCTTCCTCCGACAGATAGTACAGGGTGTCCGCTCCTACAAACTTGCGAATTTCATCAATGTTCATTTGATTGGCAATCAATTTTTCCCTTTCAGCCGTATCGATGCCATAATAACAGGAATACTTCACCGGAGGTGAGCTGATCAGTAGATGAACCTCCTTGGCGCCGCATCCTTTGACCATCTCGACGAGCTTGGAGCTCGTTGTCCCTCTGACAATCGAATCATCAATCATCACAACCCTACGTCCGCGGATGACCTGCTTGTTGGCATTCAACTTAATCCGGACAGCAACTTCTCTTAACTCCTGCGTTGGCTGAATGAACGTCCGTCCAACATACCTATTTTTGAGCAGCCCCTCCTCAAAAGGGATACCCAGCGTTTGGGCATAGCCCAGAGCGGCCGGCGTCCCGGAGTCTGGAACCGGAATAATCACATCAGCCTCAATCGGACATTCTTTAGCCAGCTGAACACCCATTTGCCTCCTGCTTTCCCAGACATTCAGATTATCCAGTGTACTGTCAGGCCGTGCGAAATAAATATATTCAAATGAACAGGGAGCAATCCGTTCCTGCGGTGTACCCAAACGGGTATGAAGCCCTGCTTCGTCAATTGTCACGACTTCTCCTGGTTTAACGTCCCTGACAAATTCCGCGCCAATCGTATCAAGTGCACAGCTTTCCGAAGCGAAACAGTACCGCTCTCCCAGACGTCCGATACACAAAGGCCTCAGACCATGGGGATCTCTCGCCCCGACAATTTTGTCTTCAGCCATGATTAGCAGTGCATAGGCTCCCTTGATGTCAATCATCGTTTTGATAATTGCATCTTCCAGGCTATGCCTGCGGTAACGTGCAATCATATTTAGAATGACTTCGCTGTCAATGGTTGTCTGAAAGACTGTTCCCTGACTGCCAAGTTCTTGTCTGATTTCTACGGCGTTCGTCAGATTCCCATTATGTGCGAGCGCCATCATCCCATTCTGAAAATGAACAACCAGCGGCTGTGCATTCGATAACAGACTTGAACCCGTTGTTGAATACCGGACATGTCCGATCGCCATTTTCCCTTGCAGACCTGCGAGTAAATCAGGCGAAAATACCTCGGATACCAAGCCCATTCCTTTTTCTACAACGATTTTTCTTCCATCGGAAATAGCAATCCCCGCACTTTCCTGTCCCCTATGCTGCAGCGCATAAAGGCCATAATAAGTCAGACGGGCAATTTCCTTTTCAGGAGCAAAAATTCCGAAGAGACCACACTCCTCTTTGGGCTTGTCATCCCAGAGCAAATCCACAGTCAAGAACTCCTTTCATCTACTGTCATATACTGTCTCTGTCCTCTAGCAATTATGTTTCAGCATCATATTCTAGGATCGCTTTAAGCATTTTCTACGGCGTTCTTCAGACGGGTATATACTTCGGCATATGCTTCTTCAATCTTGCCGAGATCCCGGCGGAAACGGTCCTTATCCAGCTTTTCTCCGGTATCTTTGTCCCAGAAGCGGCAAGTGTCGGGAGAAATCTCATCTCCGAGCATGACTTTACCGTCAATCAGACCAAACTCCAGCTTGTAGTCAACCAGATCAATCCCAGCCTTGGCAACAATTTTGGTCATAAGCTCATTGACCTTCAAAGCAATTTCCTTCATTTTGTTGATTTGTTCGATCGTTGCCCATCCCATCGCAATCGCATGGGTTTCATTAACCATCGGATCACCGAGCACGTCATCCTTGTAATAAAGCTCAAGTACAGGAGAAGCCAGAGGATAGCCCTCTTCTTTGCCAACCTTCTTTACGAGACTGCCGGCTACAATATTACGGACAACGATTTCCAGCGGAACCATCTGCAGGCGGCGAACAATTTGTTCTCTGTCATTTAAAAGCTCAACAAAATGTGTATCCACGCCGTTTCTTTGAAGATAGGAAAACATCATTGCGGACATCTTATTGTTGATGATCCCTTTATCAACAATGGTGCCCTTTTTTATCCCGTTAAAGGCAGTTGCATCATCTTTATACTCGACCCAGAAAACATTTTTGTCATTCGTATCATAGATTTTTTTGGCTTTGCCTTCATACAGCATTGCAAGCTTTTCCATATCATAACCCTCCAGTATTCAATGTCCAAATTAACACCCATATTCAATTTTAATCGTTTAATAAACCGTTTATTTCAGTAGTCCGACTCTGCGGAAAATATAGTCAATGTTTTTCGTATGATACTCATAATCAAACAGCGCATCGACTTCTTCTTTGGTTAGAAACTGCATGATCTCAGCATCCTGAAGCACATAATCCTTAAACGGTACTTTGGTGTCCCAGGCTCTCATTGCATTTTTTTGTACCAGCGCGTAGGATGTCTCCCTGCTCATGCCCTTATCGACCAGTGATAGCATAACCCTTTGGGAAAAGATCAGGCCATAGACCTTTTCAATGTTTGTCATCATCTGTTCCGGGGACACTCTTAATCCTTCCAAAGTCTGAATCATCTTATGCAGCATATAATCCAGTGCAATGGTGCTGTCAGGAAGGATCACGCGTTCAGCTGAGGAATGGGATATATCTCTTTCATGCCAGAGTGCTACATTTTCAAAAGCAACCTGGGCGTTCCCGCGGATTAGGCGGGCCATTCCGCAAATTCTTTCCGAAATAACCGGGTTTTTTTTATGCGGCATCGCTGAAGAACCTTTTTGTCCCTTGCCAAAAGGTTCTTCGACCTCATGGACGTCCGTCCGCTGCAGATTACGAATTTCCGTGGCAATCTTATCAAGTGAAGAAGCAATTCCGGCCAACACGCCTACATAGAATGCATGCCTGTCCCGCTGAATAATCTGGGTTGATACTGGAGCCGGCTTTAAGCCCAGGCTCTCACAGACCCATTCTTCCACGGCAGGATCAACGTTCGCAAACGTGCCAACTGCACCCGAAATCTGGCCTACTCCTATCTCTTCGCGCGCATATTTCAGCCGCTCCTTCTGCCGTTTCATTTCGTCATACCAGAGTGCGAATTTTAAGCCGAATGTAATCGGTTCGGCATGGATCCCGTGTGATCTTCCCATTTGAAGCGTATCTTTATATTCAAGAGCTTTTCTGCCCAAAACATTAATCAACTTGTCCATCTTCTCAAGCAGAATTTCGGAAGCCTCAACCAGCTGCAGTGAGAGCGATGTATCTAGTACATCAGAAGAAGTCAGCCCAAGATGGATATATTTGGCTTCATCTCCGACGTTTTCAGCAACATTGGTCAAAAAGGCCAGCACGTCGTGCTGGGTGACTTCTTCAATTTCCTTGACCCTGTCCCAGGAAAAAGCGGCCTTCTGACGAATCACTTCGACAGCTTCTTGCGGGATCTTTCCTTTTTTCGCCCATCCTTCGCAGGCTGCAATTTCTATCTTCAGCCAGAGCGTTAGACGGTATTCATCTTGCCATATCCTCCCCATAGCGGGAAGCGTGTACCTTTCTATCACAGAAATTCTCCTTTATCTTAATATTTTCTAAGCTTTCAGTCTATCCTGAAGCGCACTATCCTTGGCTTCAACATCTGCCGCCATTTTTTGTCTAAAAGCTTTCAGCTGATCCTGCAGTTCCGGATCAGCAATCGCCAGCATTTCTATAGCCAAAAGCGCTGCGTTGCGGGCACCGTTGATCCCGACCGCGGCGACCGGGATACCCGGAGGCATTTGCACAATCGCATAAAGCGCATCTACCCCCTCCAAAGCGCCACTCTTGATCGGGACACCAATAACAGGGAGTGTCGTGGCTCCGGCAATCACACCTGGAAGATGCGCGGCCATACCGGCTCCGGCGATGATCACCTTTCCTCCCTTTTTCTCAAAACTTTCCACCCATTCCACGGTTCTTTTCAGCGTGCGGTGAGCAGAAGATATTTTCATTTCAAAGGGTACTGAGAATTGCTGCAGAATTTTTGCTGCTTCCTCCATGATGGAAAAATCAGAATCACTGCCCATGATTACACCAACAGAGATCATTCGTTCATTTCCTCCTTTAAATGCTTTTTCTTATTTGTGAGCAGAAATAATCACAAATCCACAATAATTATCTGCAATAAATTCTAAACATATTTTACCCGACAACAAATACAGGGTCAATCAGAATCCGAACATTATTTTGTTTTTTTGTTCTAATGTTCGGAATATAACCAATAATAAGGAGACCTCCCACAGCAATGCTACGAAAGGTCTCCCTATCGTGTTCATACATTTAGGCCTTGGATATCCATATTCTTGCCGCCTTCGTTCCAATTTTCGTAGAGGAATAATACTTCATCAATAATCCACAATGCTGGTGATCATCGTAGATAAATGCTTGGATAAATCCAGGTCATCTGGATTGTCCAGGGCCTGATCGCCTTGAGCAATTACCCTGACCACCGGTCTTGTTGGCAATATAGGATTTTGTTTGATAACAACACCGCGCAAACCATTGCTGAGCTCTATACCGGTTCCTGTCGGATACGGTGCCACAGACTGAGCAAAAATACGGACGATCTCAGGGTCAAACTGTAGCCCCGAATGAACAATGATATATTCGTATGCTAGGTAAGGCGGCATTGCATCGCGATAAGGACGCTTACTGGTCAAGGCCTCATACACGTCCGCGACAGAGGCAATCCTGGCGTATTCATGAATTTCATTCTCTCTTAGCTCCCTGGGGTAGCCCCCGCCCTTCCATTTTTCATGATGTTGCAGCGCAACATGGGCAGACAGGATGCTGAAGTCGCGGTTTCCGCGGATATATTCGTAACCATATAGCGGATGGGCCTTAATCTGCTGAAATTCTTCTTCTTCCAATTTACCTTTTTTGTTCAGAATTTCTTTCGGTATTTTTGTTTTTCCGATGTCATGCATCAGAACTCCCATCCCAAGCTCCAAAAGCTGATTTTGCGTAAAGCCTTTGCCGATTCCGAGCATCAAAGCCAGGACTGTGGTATTGATCGAATGATGATACGTATATTCGTCGTAGCCGTTAATATCAGTCAGATTACTAAGGATATCAAAGCTGCGGAGCAAATCCTGAACAAGATTCAGAACCGCAAAACGGACTGAATCCGCATCTATCTCTGCCTCCGGATGTTTCTCCAATTCATCGGTAACTCCCCGGACCGCATTATAGGCAATCTCTTTGGTCCTGTCGGTAATGGCATAACCGATTTCAACATCTTGAAACCGTTCATCTTGAATGAATACCATATCGTAGCCGATATCTTTAAGCTTTGCTAAATAGTTCTTATTAAGCACGACTCCTTCACCGAGAAGTATCCTGCCGTAGGAGTTTCTTATCGGTCTGGCCAACAAAGATCCTTCCTGAACATATTTGATATTGACTAACCTCATGTGTACTCCTTGTTATTGTAAAGTAAGGAAACTTTGACTGGAGTAATTATACCATCAAAATGTCATAATTTATATTGCATTGAAGTGGTTTTAGCTTTTTTTATATTTAATAGTTTGAAATGGGTAGTTGAAAAAAAAACGACTTAAGCCTGCGCTCAAAAAAGAATAGCATGTAAGCTCCAAGAACAGTTTAATCTTAGTGGACGTCGGGTCTGCAGGTTTCTCAGCATAAACCGAACATTTAAAAGATATATTCCAATAATCAATCCGGAGAACGAAGTAATAATTAAGCGCCTTGACGAACTTGCTGTTCGCTGGGAACTCTGATAGATGAAGCAACACGGAAATGTCTGGCGCTGGAAGTCGATACGTCGATCACCGGCAAGCGCGTTAAGTCCATATTAAACAAAGCCGCTTTCTTCCGGGATACCCCGGAAGAAATACTGACAGACAACGGTCCTGAATTTACAAGTAACGCCTTAAGCGAATGGGCTTATAAAAGAAGATCAACCGTTTATTTATTGATCCCGGAAAACGGAAAACCGAATCAGAATGCTTTTATTGAAAGCTTTAACGGTGATATTAACATGATTAGAGATAGCGCATAAATAAAGCTGATCATGGCCAATAAAGAGATAATGTTCGATAACAATGATCAATGGTTTAACTTCATTCCTAACTGGAAATAATAGGTAAGGTTAGGTTCAAAGTGGAAGGATGAAAGCAGTATGTTCCGCTACATTCATTCTAAACTGCGTTTTTGGCAGTTAGTAAATCATAACGGCGCTGACGCCAATCATTCAGGGAATTCTCACTCTAACCTTTTCGACAATCTGAACAAAAACCTTACTGCTCTAAAAGGTATGTTCGGAAATAGCTATGATGTTAATGTGCGGGAATTTAACTTTGGTGATCAGGGACTTACGCGTGGTGCGATCATCTTCCTATCTGGGATGACGGATGCAGCCATAATTAACGAAAGTATTATAAAACCATTGATGTATGATATCCGGTTAAGCGCCAAACAAGATACATCATTACTGAATAATATGAGTATTATTCAGACAACGCTGCTTACGGTGGGAATGGTTCAAAAAGTTTCGACGATCGATGAAGTCGTAGATGGCTGTTTGTCCGGAAAAACGATTCTACTGATGGATGGCTCAAAAGAAGCTTTAGTCATTGGCACCGAA
>VMEE01000062.1 GCA_009910795.1 Dehalobacter sp. CP
AATACATGACCTGCGGTTTTATATTGGAAGAGGGACTTTCCTTGGCAACCCTAGGCCAGGTGGTGAAGTCCATGGCGGCTGTGGCAAAGGAAGCCGGCATCCTGCTGGTTGCCGGAGACACGAAGGTCATCGATGGCCGGGGTGGTCTTTATATCAACACCACCGGCATCGGGAGAATTCCTTCCGGCAGAAATGTACGAGGCGCCAATTTGGAACCCGGCGATGCCATACTGGTAACCGGAAACCTAGGAGACCATCATGCCACCATACTAAGTCATCGTATGAATATCGAAAACCAGATTCAAAGCGACAATGCCCCTTTAAATGGATTGGTAGAAGCCTTATTTGAAGCAGGACTTCATCCCAAAACCATGCGAGACATCACCCGAGGAGGCCTGGGTACCGTGTTGAATGAACTGGCCCAAAGCTCCGGTGTAGGAATACGCCTGGAGGAAGAAAGAATACCGGTTTCCCGTTCGGTGCAGGGCTTTTCAGAAATATTAGGGTTGGATCCATTGTACATGGGTAATGAAGGGAAACTGGTATTATCGCTACCATGGGAAGAAGGGGAAAAAGCCCTTGCAGCACTCCGCGAACAAGAGAAAGGAAAGGATGCAGCCATAGTGGGTCGGGTGGTGGAAGGCACCGGAGTGGAGCTTCTGACCCGGTTGGGCGGTCTTCGAAGAGTACCCCCTCTTGTGGGCGAGGGACTCCCCCGTATTTGTTAAAAAACCTTGTCATTTCCCCATCCATCGGTATAATAGAGAGGTGGGGGAATTTTTTTTGACCTCACCTTGTATACAATATACGCAACAACTCGGAGGAAATCATGTCAACTTTATTATTCCTGATCTTTTTTCCTCTCCTCATCGCCTTGTTGCTATTGCTGATCAAAGGGGATTTGTTCAGAGATATCGTGGTGATTGGAGGGGCCGTAGTCATCGCAGCCGCATCATTGTTGCTGGGAGCGATGTATTTCCATACTGGAGGAGAAGTGTTTGCCGCCCAGGAGACCCAAGTGGGTTCTCTGATGATGGCTATCGAAATTGTCTTGGCAGGGGTCATCGTATTCTTATCGGTAAAACATAAAAAGTATCCTCCCGCTATTTTCGCCTTAATTCAAACCCCGCTGTTTGTCTGGTTTGAAATAACCCATGGACACCACATAAAAGTGGTAAGCAACCTATATATCGATCGGCTTTCTCTCATTATGGTATTGATTATCGGCATCGTAGGAAGCCTGATTTGCGTATATTCCTTGGGGTATATGAAAGATTTTCGACAACATCACGAAGGGGAAAAGGATCGTAGGCCCTGGTTCTTCTTCTTGATGTTTTTGTTTTTGTCTGCCATGTTTGGCTTGGTGGTATCCAACAACCTGGTGTGGATGTATTTCTTTTGGGAAATCACCACCCTCTGTTCCTTCTTCCTGATTGGCTTTACCAAGACCAAGGAAGCCGTGAACAATTCCTTCCGGGCATTAACCATGAACCTTTTGGGGGGAATCGGATTTGTACTGGCCATTCTGGTACTGGGCATCTACTATGATACCTTGGAATTGAGCACTGTGCTGATGTATGGACAAATGGGATATAGCGTGGTAGTTCCCGTAGCACTACTAGTATTTGCTGGGATTACCAAGGCGGCGCAGATGCCCTTTTCCAGTTGGTTGCTGGGCGCTATGGTAGCGCCTACACCCACCTCGGCGCTACTACACTCTTCCACCATGGTAAAGGCGGGCGTTTTTCTGATTATTAAATTGTCTCCGGTGCTGGGTTGGAACGGCGCGGGGATTATGGCCATGATGGTAGGAGGAGTTACCTTCCTGATGGCTTCCTTTGCCGCCATCTCTCAGAGTAACGCCAAGCGAGTGTTGGCTTACTCCACGGTGGCCAATTTGGGATTGATTATTGCCTGTGCCGGTATCGGTACCAACGAGACGGTTTGGGCGGCCATTATGCTAGTCATCTTTCATGCCATCACCAAGTCATTGCTGTTCCTCTGTGTGGGTACCGCGGAGCATAGCCTGGATAGTAGAGATATCGAAGACATGGATGGTCTCTTTTCCAAAATGCCTCGCTTGGCCCTCTTTATGATGGTGGGTATTTCCGGCATGTTCCTGGCACCATTGGGAATGTTGGTTTCCAAGTGGGCCGCTATGACCGCCTTCGTGGATTCCGGGAATATTCCGCTGGTGGTAATTATCTGTTTTGGCAGTGCTGCCACTGCGTTCTACTGGACCAAGTGGTTGGGAAAAATGGCAGCCATTATGGCGAAGGCCAAGAATCTGGAAGCCCATGTGCATCAATCCGAGTGGTTTACCTTCTACTGCCTGGTGTATATGGTTATCATTATGTGTCTCCTGTTCCCAGCCGTATCCACGTATGCAGTGGTGCCGTATCTGCAGACAATATTCAGTTCTGTGGAAGCCCTGGCATTGTCCTCCAGCAATTTGCAAATTATGAGCGGGATGGTGGCGTTGATTATTCTTCTGCCAGTTCTGTTCTTCAATAAACGGCATTTCCGAAAAAAGAAAATCGTGTCCATGTATCTGTCGGGAGTCAATACGGGAGATAGCACCAAGTTCTATGGCTCCATGGGAAATGAAGTGGAACTATCTCTAAGAAACTGGTATGTAGAAAGTATATTCGGGGAAGCAAGGATGACCCTAATTGGGAACATCCTTAGTATCCTAACCATCGTATCGGTACTTGGAATTATGGCAGGAGGTGTATTATAATGGGAATGAACATCATCGCATTGCTGCTATATCTCCTGTTTGCCCCTCTGGTAGGCGGACTTCTGGCGGGAGCCGATCGTATTGTCACTGCCAGGATGCAGGGAAGAGTGGGGCCTCCCATTCTCCAGCCCTTCTACGACGTGTTGAAGCTGTATCAAAAAGAGCAGATTACCGTTAATAAAGTGCAGGACTTCTATGTGTTCTGCTTCCTCTTGTTTGTCATCATCACCGGCGGATTTTTCTTCGCAGGTGGAGACTTGCTGCTAGCCATCTTTGTGTTGACCTTGGCCAGTGCATTTCTCATTGTGGCCGGATACTGTGCCGGATCTCCCTATGCGGAAATCGGTGCGGAACGTGAGCTGCTTCAGGTCATGTCCTACGAACCTATGGTTCTCATGACAGCGGTAGGTTTCTATATGTTTACGGGAAGTTTTCGGGTAGAAGACATCATCCAAACCCAGACCATGCCTTTTATTTATCTCATTGGTGTGTTCATCGGGTTTACGGGAATTCTTACTATCAAGTTTCGAAAATCCCCCTTTGACCTATCCATGTCTCACCATGCCCACCAGGAATTGGTACAAGGACTGCAAACGGAATTTTCCGGAAAAACCCTGGCTATGGTGGAGATTGCCCATTGGTATGAAAACGTATTCCTGTTGGGGCTGGTGTTCCTATTCTTTGTCAACGGAACAGCATGGAGCGTGGTGCTGGGTGTGGCGATAGCCCTCCTCACCTATTTTATAGAAGTGTTTATCGACAACAATTACGCCAGAATGAAGTGGGAAGTAACCCTGAAGGTAGGTTGGTTTACTGCCATTACTGTGGGATTTGTCAATCTTCTGGTTTTGAACTTTATGTAAGGTATACTGGAGAATTAGAGGAGGAAATCAAATGTCCTTTGTTACAAAATCCCCGTGGATGATACATTACGATGGGTCCAGCTGCAACGGATGCGACATCGAGGTGCTGGCTTGCCTCACGCCCATGTACGACATCGAGCGTTTTGGCATAAAAAACACCGGCAACCCCAAGCATGCGGATGTCTTTCTGCTGACGGGCTCCGTTAATGAAAAAAACAAGCCGGTCATTCAACAGATTTATGAGCAAATGCCGGAGCCGAAAATCGTCATTGCTGTAGGAATTTGTGCTTGTGATGGCGGCGTGTTCAAAGAATGTTATAATATTAGTGGAGGGGCAGACACCGTAGTTCCTGTAGACGTGTATGTACCGGGATGTGCCGCCAGGCCGGAGGCCATTATTGATGGTGTGGTAAAGGGGCTGGCTATCTTGGAAGAGAAGCGTCTTAAGGTAAAACGAAAAACAGAAAAGGCCCTGAAGAAGCATTACGATGAGGTGTATGGTCAAGAGCACCGCCCCTTAATTATGGAGGTTGTGACCAATGGAAAATAGAAGCTATTTAGTGCAAGAATTCCACCCCTTGGAAACGGGGATGATTTACGAGACGGCCAAGGACCGAAAGGCGGAAGGATACCGGCTGGTGCAGATTTGCGCTTCCGTAGTTCCGGAGGGATACGAACTCCTTTACACCTATGATTTGGACCATGTCCTTCTCAACTACAAGGTAACCATGCCGGTGGATGAAGAAATTATGAGCATCACCGGAGTATATTGGTCTGCCTTTGTATTTGAAAATGAACTTCAGGATTTATTTGATGTGAAATTCAAACATATGGACTTGAATTACGGGGGACATTTCTACACCACTAACGAGCCACACCCCTGGAAGCCGGAGCCTCCGGAGAGGGCTACGGAAAGCGAAAATGAAAAGCCGGAAGTAAAAGAAGAGACTGAGGCGGCTCCGGAAGAAACAAAAACCGCACAGGAAGGAGACGCATAAACCATGGGAAAAAGAACAGTAATACCCTTTGGGCCCCAGCACCCGGTGCTGCCGGAGCCCATCCATCTGGACTTGGTATTGGAAGATGAAATCGTGGTTGAGGCCATTCCTTCCATCGGGTTCATCCACCGGGGGTTGGAAAAGCTGGTGGAGAAAAAAGAATTTACAGAGATGGTGTATATTATCGAACGAATCTGCGGGATTTGTAGTTTTGGTCATGGCTGGGGCTATGTTTCTTCGGTAGAAGGGCTCATGGGAATTCAAGTTCCGGATCGCGCCGAATATCTTCGAACTATTTGGCATGAAATGGGCCGAATTCAAAGTCATCTGCTGTGGTTGGGATTGTTGGCCGACGCTTTTGGGTTTGAAAGCCTGTTTATGCACGTATGGCGATTGCGGGAAACCGTGTTGGATCTTTTTGAGAAGACCACGGGAGGCCGAATCATCTTTTCTGTGTGCAAGGTGGGTGGTGTTCGCCGGGACATGGATAAGGAAACCTTGCAGAGCCTGGTGAAAACTTTAAAGAAAATGAAAGTGGAGCTGGAAGATTTGACAGAAGTATTTCTGGAAGACGACTCGGTGAAGAATCGTACCGTAGGTGTGGGGGTTCTCACCAAAGAGGATGCCATGGAGTGTTGCGCTGTGGGGCCCATGGCGAAAGCTTCCGGAATTGCTCACGACACCCGGCTAACGGGCCATGGAAAATATATGGAGCTGGGGTTCCAACCGGTGATTGAAACGGCAGGGGATAGCTATGCACGTACCGTCGTACGAATCCGGGAAGTATATCAGTCCATCGATCTTATCGAAAAAGCAGTAGAAATGATCCCCGACGGGCCTATCGATGTGCCGGTGAAGGGCACTCCTCCCAAAGGAGAATTCCTCATGCGTATCGAGCAGCCTCGAGGGGAAGCCATATATTATGCCAAAGGGAACGGAACCAAATTCTTGGACCGAATGAGAGTTCGAACACCCACCTTCAGCAATGTACCCGCTTTAACAAAAATGCTTCAGGGATGCGGCTTTGCAGACGTACCGATTCTGGTGCTCACCATTGACCCCTGCATCAGCTGTACAGAAAGGTAGGTGAGAGGATGTCACAATTAAGAATGGGAAAAGTGGTTTTAAGAAGCTTGTTTAGAAGACCGGCCACCTTAATGTATCCTCAGGTGCCTCGTGTATGGCAAGATATAACCAGGGGCCATATCGAAATCAATGAGCCGGACTGTATCCTTTGTGGGATGTGTCAGCGAAAATGTCCCTCCGATGCCATTATCGTGGACAGAAAGGAACGTACCTGGACCATCCATCGAATGGGGTGCATTCAATGTAAAAGCTGTGTGGATGTTTGTCCCAAGAAGTGTCTCTTCATGAAACAGGAATACACCACTCCGGATGTACAAAAGATAACGGATGTTCACGATATTCCGGAGCAGGAAAAACCGGCCGCCAAGGAGGCATAGGATAGAAGAATTTATTAGTAGGTTGTGAATTGGAAAATAACAAGAAAAGGGAGCTGTCTGATACGACAGCTCCCTTCGTTTTTCACAGTATTGATTGCCAACCGGCTTGTGAAAAGAAGTTCTGATATTCCGAAGAAGCTAATTCAGGAGGTCAATTATGGCCAAAGCCTCCTCCGTAGGCGCTCCTGCGTTTGCCGCTTTAAACATAGCCAAATCATCCCGATAAGCATTTCGTAAATTGCTCTCTACTTGCGGGAGGAAAGATTTTGCGATTTTAATTTCTGCAGAATAATTCGTGTCGCCTTGCGCTACTTTTTCATCTAAATTACGAGTCATTGTGTAATGGTCAATGTATTGAACTTTGATGTCTTCTCCCCAATAAATGTATCGATCCGGATTTTTTGGATTGATGTTATCAATATTGGTATGGTACCAAACTTCATACTCGTTGTAATCGGCATAGTAACTTGCGGGTAGCGCATTAAAAATCTTGGCAGCGGCCGCTCCATCCCCTTCCTCTAAAGCTGCGATTCCGGTGGACAAGGTGTTGTACAATTTCACATAGAATGGTAGCTCAAAGGCAACCGATTCTCCCGCCAGATGAGTGGTTCCTACGATAATGGTTTTTACCGTATCTCGCATCTTTTGATTATAGGCTTCTATTTTTTCGTCAACGGCAATGGTGTCCAAATTTGATTGAACGGCCTGGTCATACATCTTCAGAATCAACGCATTGGTGAAGTACAATTCCTGTGCAATATCACTGTACTTTTCCGCCTCCGTCTTCAACGAAGTGCCCAGTCCCAATGCCACCAGTTTGTCGTAGTCAACGGCACTGTTGTACTGGTCAATCGTGTTGGTCAAATCATAGGGATGAACGGCAAGCTTATCCATGCGTAATAATAATGAACCGTAGCTCTCCAGACATTCTTGGTACTTTTCGAAGGAAGTGGTTTCCGGTGTGTCGAACTGAGAATGATAAATATTTTCTACCACAAAGGAATGCGTGTTGGTTCTAAATGTAGGAATCCCTTGGAGTGCGATAGAAAACTCATCAGACATGTTGGAAATTTCATTCTTTACAATTCCCAACCCCTCAAAAGCCTCGTAATCAAAGCCCTTTGCTGTATTCAAGATGAATTCGTGAAGGGTGTCGGAAGCTCTCATTTCAAATTCCTTGGCTCCTTCGTAAGCCATCAGTTCTAAGGTCAGACTTCCTACTGTCTTTCCGGTGTAGATAAAATCGTCGCTATTGACCAGATTCCAGGAACCGATTAACCAGTCGGTACCCATGTCAATAGCACCAAATTCTTCAGCGTCCATAGATAAGAATACAATGGTTCTGTCTGGACTATAGTCGCTGTTTTGGATGGCTTCCGCAAAAGAAATCATTCCGCCAATGGCAATGGAATCATCCTGAAATCCAGTGAAATAAGCATCGGTATGCGCATTGACTATGACAAATTCATCCGGATATTTTTGTCCTTCAATAACGCCGATAACATTGTACCCATCCGCATTTTCATCAATAGTAGTTTTAGAGACCAACGTCGTGGCCAAAGAGCCTTCGGTTACCAACTGGTCCTTCAATAGCAACCCATATTTTTTTGGGATATTGAGTACAGGTAAATCCAGTTCAATACCACTCCAGTCCTGCACATTGAAAGCTTCATAGCCTTCATATTGGCTATAATAATTTTCACAATAGTAGACTAGCCCGATGGCACCTTTTAAGTAAACGGAATGAGCCACTTGGGAATACCAGGGATGGTAATCCAAGTCAGCCGCTACGAGTGCAATCTTCCCAGTCAGATCTACACCTTCTAAATCCTTCTTTGACGCGGTACCGACAAAGACCATTTCTGCAGTGATTCCATCATCTGGCGTGGCTTTGCTTCCAACGGCAGATACTACCGGCAAATCACCGACAACACCCTCTACCGACAAGGAGGCATCCAGGAATCTCCATCCGTACAGTTTGAAGGTATTGTATTTTGGATCCAAGCCTAGCTCTTGATATTTTTCAAAAACTAAGTCGGCGGCTTCCTTCCCCTCCGGAGTTCCAGCGGTTCGGAAGCCCATGTCTGTACTTCCGATTTTCCCCAATTCCAGAGCAAAGTCCCAACCCGTTTGAGCATTCAATGCTTTCAGAAAAGCCTCTTCACCCTCTACGGGTTGTTGATAAATGTCAATTTTCGAGGGATAATCATTCGTCAATAATGTTGCAATAAACGAAGGGAATTCTACAGTAGTTCCCTCGACTTTGGCAAGGAGGAATTCTTCGAAAAACCTCTTGTCAACATAGGTTTTTCCAGCAATGAGCTTAGGGGCGTAGTCCATCTCATAAGTCAAGCCATCGTATTGGATGGTTTTACTACCAATGCTCATGGTTAATTGGTTATCACTTCCAATCACCACCGTTTTAGTATCATGAATCCAACCAACGGGTATAGATTCGTTTTCAAAGGCCATTCTGACTGGGACCTGATTTTCATCAACAGTATTACCAAAAGCAGGAATGCCCGTGCATAATACCAATGTGAGAATCAACATAATTGATAACATCTTTTTTTTCATATAGTTCACCTTCTTTCTCAGCCAGCAATAACGGTCTAATCTAATACATATCACCTCCCTAATAAAAAAGCCAACGCAAAATAGGTTGGCTTAAGGTGTGCTCTATAGATTTCCAGATAACTCCCATAACATCCTGTGGTCCTCTTTTCGATTTTTTCGTAAGATTTACCAGAAAGGATGTATATATTATAACACATAGAGCCTATAATATGAAGAAAAATAGGGACCTGCTAATTTTCAGGCTCCATATACGTACCCATAAACAGAATGGTGTCAGAATCTTCTTCGCTGATAAGGAACAGGAAGGGTTTATCACATCGGAAAATCGTGGGTTCCATCATTGCCGTTTCTTGAACCTCTACCACGGTGACTCCGGCGGCTTCCGAGCCTTCTTCGTTTACATCAATCACGGCCTTGTGGAGGACGCGACTGATATATGTGCCCTCTCGAATACCGCTTAAGTCGGCATACTCTGAAAAGGGCAGCTCCATTCCTAACTGGATAAGAGAGTCATTGAGTTTCTTGATACCATAGGATATGGAGAAGCGAGGCAACCAGATGGAAACTTCTTCCTGGGGCAATGGAGATAATCGGGCTTCTCGAAAAGACTCTTCCGTGAGATCAGAAACAAAGTCGATAATATCGCCCTCCGGCAAGAGGATGGTCATGGATAGTTTGCCCTGCCCGTAGGGCATTTTAAGGGCTTGGTATCCCTCCCCTTGATAATAGCTAGCGGGTCCGGTTCGATACATCATATTCACCGTTACCTCTTCGCCTCCATAGCTATAGAAAGGAGCTGACTGAGTCGCCTTCTCATCAAAGGTGTGAACCCAATCCCCTTTAAAGTAGATGGCATTGATTAAATACATCATCACATCCCCTGGAATGGGTGGTTCAATCATCTGGGGAATCAATCCCTTGGTAGAATCATGAATCCATCCGTTGATGGTATCAGCTGCTTCCGGTTGGGCAAAATCCAGTTCCTCAACTTGGGCGAAAAAGTGAGTTTGATTGTTCTCCAAAAAGTCTGGCTGAATGGCCTCCCCTTGTCGAAACCATATAGAATTGCTTACTAGGAAGTCCACTTCCGGGTCTACGCCATTATAGTAAGTCAACAATTCCTGGTAGGTTTCCAATAGAGCGGCATCCTCTATGTTCTCATAGCCTAGTACTTGCGCCATCTGGGCTTTGGTTTCTCCTTTGGCCCCCAAGTAGGTCATGGACAAGGCCGTTGAAATGCTAAAGGGGGAGAAGAAAAGGTTTTCCGTGTCACTTTGCAACTCCTGGAGCAAGTCCAATG
>VMEE01000002.1 GCA_009910795.1 Dehalobacter sp. CP
ACCTTTCGAGGTCCAAAGCATATTTATAAAATTGTGCTGACCACATATCGTGCTCTTGAAGGTTGTATAAAATTAGTGCGTGTAACATGCCGACCTAGAATCGATAACTAAACTGCATTCAAGACGATGAACTGGTATTTATGGAGTACGAAGGAATCACCTGGATGCAAATATTTTTAATGCAGAAAGGATAAAAGATGCGGTCACGAAACCATTGCATCAGCCAAGAGGAGAAACGATCATGGACGCTAAATTCAAGGAATATATAGCAAAGAAGCTGGAAGCAGATTACAAGACCTATGTGGCAACCAAGCTGGCGACTGACCCGAAATGGTCGCAACAATATGTCAAGAGTGATGCCGGCGTGGTTAAGGAGATCACTTTCACGCCGAAGATGTTCGCGGCTGTGACTATTGAAGAGTTCGAGCAATGCCGTTGTTCCTGTAATCCCTGGACAGGTTGGGGAGACAACTGTGATTCAGAACAGGGAAATATCCACTGCAATCAAGATTGTGGCACGGCAACCTAGACCATGAACATTTCACCCGGTTTCCCTGCGTTCACCAAGGCAGGGAACCTGGCACATAGTCTCGCAATACTTCATCTGATTCGCCAAATTTCCCGTCATTCAGAACTCTTTCGCTGCCGGCGAGCTTATTCGCGTTCATCAAATAACCAAGAAAATGTTGTGAAAGGTCGCATGAGATGCCTGACTTGGAGGTCAAGGTGATAGGTTATCCCCAAAGCGTTTACGAGTTTACCTATGGGGAGTCTTACATCTTTTATGCAATATCCCGGCACAAAGTCGTCAGCGTCAATGAGGATGGTGCGACGATCCTGAACTTTGCCCGCAACTACCAAGAAGTTAATGAGATCATCGCAAAGTGTGCGGAGAAATATCACTTGTCGCCAGAGGTGGTCAGACCCGGCGTTATTTCTTTTTTGAATGAGATGACCGCTGCGGGATTTTTATTTGCAGGTGGGAATGAAGTCGAAGAGGAAACGAATCCAGATTCAGTTCCCAAGGCTGAGGTGAAATTAAAACGGCTCTACCTCCATCTGACCAATAAATGTAATCAGGAATGCCGCTATTGTTACAATCAAACCTTTCGCACTGCCAACGACCATAAGACCGAACTCACTCTCGCTGAATTCGAAGAGATCATTCAAGAATTTTCCGACATCGGCGGGGAAAGCATTGTCTTTACGGGCGGGGAACCGCTTTTGTCTCCCGGCCTCCTTAAGCTGGCCGCTCAGGCGAAAAAAATTGGTTTAAGAACCAACCTGCTCACAAATGGAACCCTCTGCACTGCGGAGAATGCTCCCGACATCTGCAAGAACTTCGACCTCATCGTCGTCAGTCTCGATAGCAAGCATCAAGAAGAACACGACTATTTAAGGGGGAGTCACACTTATGCACGAACCGTCGCCGGCATCAGAGCTTTATCAAACTTCCTGCGGGAGAACCCCTCGCTGGAAACAAAACTGGAGTGTCGGCCGGTTATCAATCGAGAAAATATTGATCATATCCTCGATTACCCGCAATTTATTACCGAAGAATTGGGCTGTTTTCGGGCAATCCCGACCGCGTATGTTCCGAATGATCTGAGTGAATTCAACAACGGTCTTTTCCTGTCTTTCCCGGAACTCCTCCCTACGCTATTGCAGTTTCATGCAAAAATGGCACAACTGGGCGGTACAGTTGAAAATGATTTGCTGAAATTGCAGCAACTTCCCCGTTGCAGCGCTTGCAGTTCCATTATCAGCATTGCTCCGGATGGTTCAATTTATCCATGTCAGTCTTTGCATTATTCTGATCTGGTGGTGGGGAATATCAGAGAGGGAAGACTTGATCAGATCGTGGCAAGATCACCCGTGAGCAGGTTCTTCCATGAGTTTCATTATAGCCAAATTCGCATCTGTAATGAGTGCCCTTTGGGGCCGATCTGTGGCGGCGGGTGTCGGGCCTTGGCTTATACGTACTATCACGATCTTCATGCCCACAATGAAATATATTGCCCGTTTTTCCGGCAAAAACTGGAGTTTGGCTTATGGCAGAAGACTCTGCGCGACTCCTGGGAGCAGGAAAGCTTAAGCGGGGCCGGCCAAGAACAAAGAACGTGCGAATCGAATTGCCGTTCTTGACGCAGGGGTAGTCCACCTTCATTGAGTTGATCGATCCTCTTTAGCTTGAATTACGGTCAAACGAGGAGTTGATTGCATCGGATTGACTCCCCATAAGCACATCTACTTAGACGATGTCTATTGTTGCGGTTTTCATGTCCAACAACTCATTATCGGTAGATTACCGACGCAGGAGCGCCGCATAAACAAGAGAGCGAGGCTCCATAAACGTTGTTATATGTCCACTTATGCGCTATAGTATCATTGAGTTGTTTAGGTCGCAATGGTCAGATTTCTCTCCAATCTTAGGCCGTGTGGTGAGCTCAGGCAGGCCCAATAAGGCCAACTACATATAACCCGCAAGAATCCGTCTCTCTTTTTCGGCTCTATTTTCAGGCATACGGCCACAAGATATTTTTATAAATAAGCTTTCGACCTCATAAGGCATGGGTATGCGCTCTGGGAAATGGGCTTATCGGAATCGCTATCAGTGGCCGGAGGGGATCGCTATGAACAACTTGCATCCCGGCCAGTAAGTTTAGCCAATAGACTTATATATCTTAATGGCTAAACTATGGCATATGGGTAGAGGATTAAGCGAACTACAAAAAACAATGCTCACAATGCAACTCAATGAGTATGGCGACATTGATCTTAAGGATGTAATGGCTAAATATTACGGTTGGCCACAAAACGAGTACAAACGCTTCTCAAAAGAGGAGATAGGGCAACAGAAGTATATGAGTGGCTATATAGCAACACGTAAAGCCTTCGATAGACTGATAGCAAGAGGGCTGATCTTCTCAGGGAATCGCAGATATTACGGGCTCACAGAGGCAGGCAAAAAGGTTTTGGCTAAACTTTGACCAGTTGCCTTTTCAATGCTTTTTTACGGTAATGCTTCCAGCAAACCGTTATCAGTAATCCTATTGGCTAAACAATATGCAGTCACAACGACCTGCCAGTAAAATGTCATAGAACTATATTGTATGCACAAGACCGCCGCCGGAGAGAGAAGAAAGGCCCTGAAGGCGGAAGGCTGAGGCCCTTAAGGGAGCTGCCAGGCTGGAAGACATCAATCTCTGGCAGATGGAGAAGACCAGGACCACCAAGAAAGGGACTCAGAGCTATCTCTATTGGATGGCCTCATGGAGAGAAGGTGGGAAGGTCCGGAATGTCCACCTGGGGAGCTGCAGGAAGGTGGATCACGATACCGCCCTGCAGAAGGCTCGGAAGATGAAGATCGAGATCTTAGGGGTATCATGTGTGCATGATGCATAAACGTATATACATGTATTACATGTGTAAACATGCATATCATTTGCAGCAAAGGAAGTGGAGTGAGATGGCAAGAGCCCTTAGACTTGGATTAACTCTAAGTGAGGAAGATGCAAAGGTGTTTTGGCAGAGCGAGGAAGCTTACGCCGTCACACCGCAACAGAAGCTTCAGCTAAAAGAAGCGCAACGAATTTATCAGTCTCATCCGATTAAGTTCTAATGGCCCCCTTCAAATGGGATGATATCCGCGTTGAGCCATTGAACAGCGATCACGATTTTAGCGATTTCTATTGTGCTAGTGAAGATTTAAACGATTTTATAAAAAACGATGCACGGCGTGAACAGGAGTGCATGCTAAGCAGAACCTACTTGTTTTCTTATGAGGGGGACGTTATTGGTTTCGTTTCGCTAAGCGCCGATTCTGTTTCGGCACCACGTTTAAGAAGGGACGATCTGGTAAGAAAAAAAGACAGCTACAAATCATTATATTCAAATCTTCCATGCATCCTAATTGGCCGCCTGGCTGTTGTAAAGAGATATGAGCGCCAAGGCATTGGAACCAATATTCTAAATTGGGCAGTTGGCCTCGTAACAAACGTGGTTTGCAAATCAGTAGGATGTAGATACATAACGGTAGATCCTAAAAAAGATGCTCTCGATCTCTATCTAAAATCGGGTTTAGGATTTACCCAAATGGAAGCAATAAAAGCTGGAAAACTAGAGACACGATATTACATAAATATATATAAATTGTTGAATGATTAGCTCCAGCCCAATAATCATGCCCACCAAATCGATTTTAGGCCAAAAGATAGTTCAGATCGCAGAAGATCAGCTAAGATCAGAGATGAAGCAAGCCTGATCTGAGAAAGATCAAGCCTTGATCGAGGTTATAGGCTCGCGTCCTGATCTAGAGCACTAAGGCTAAAAAGTCAGAACCCTTAAGTGATAAAACCTTAAGCAATCAAACATTAAGTGATGAAGTCTTAAGCCTTAAGGAATTAGGCATTAAGCTCCTTGATGAATCTATAGCACTCGTTTTAACCTTTAAGTTCTGTTAGCCAGGATTAGACCTTAATGATTAAGTCTTAATCCTTAATGGATACTCTCTTAAGTCTTAAGGCTTAATTCTTAATCCATGGAAGTAGTGGCAATAGCAAACCAGAAAGGCGGCTGTGGCAAAACTACCACCGCCGTCAATCTATCGGCCTGCCTTGCTGCCAAAGGGAAGAAGGTCTTGCTAATAGACCTAGATCCTCAGGGATCGGCTACAACTCACCTGGCAATCAGTGAGTTCGATAACACCATGTATGAGGCCATGATGGGCGATCTGAGCCTATCACAGATCACCAAGCCCACTGAGATCGAGGGGCTGGATATGATCCCTGCAGACAAGCGGCTAGGCAAGGCTGAGATGGAGATTGCAGGTAAATCCATTGCCAGGGAGAGAATCCTGAAGCCAAAGGTGCGGACCCAAAACGCATACGATTTTATCATCATCGATACGCCGCCCAATCTTGGATTCCTGACCATTAACGCGATGGTTGCAAGCGATACGGTCCTTGTACCCGTCCAGACAGAGTTCTTTGCAATCCAAGGCTTATCGATGATCCTGGATTTGGCAAAGGCGATCTCTGAAGGGCTAGGACAGGACCTGAAGCTAAAATACCTGCTGACCATGTACGATGCCAGGACAAAAATGGGCAAAGAGGTAATCACGAGAGTCCGAGAACTCTTAGGAGATGATGTCTTTAAGGTAGTTATTCCGAGGAGCATCAAATTAGCTGAAGCTCCGAGCTATGGGAAGCCCATTCACCTGATAGATCCTGAAGCGCTAGCATCTAAGGCATATGCACAACTTGCTGATGAGGTGATCGAATGCCAGGAGACTTAATGGACCGTGTTTTTAGTGATATCAAGGCCAAAAAGTCAGAATCCTTAAGTGATAAAGCCTTAAGCAACCAAACATTAAGTGATGAAACATTAAGCCTTAAGGACTTAGACCTTAAGCTCCTTGATGAGGCTATCGAGGCTGCAAATAGCAAGCGGCGAATGATAGGCGTATGGAGCCCTACTATAGCGGCTGCCATGTGGTACTTGAAAGGGACCATCCCCCGGTTCTCTATCAGTGAAGTAGCAAGCCACTGGATTGAGGAAGGATTGGAGAGGGAATATCCCGAGCTGGTGCAAAGGATAAGGGAAGGGCTGAAGAGATGAATTATCCGGATCTTGGAGAAGACCTCACTATGCCACCAATAAAATATAAAATACTAAGGCAAAGAACTAGCCGCACTCGTGGAAGTGATAACTAATGGCTGACATTGATCATAATACAGCGCTCTTGATAGCATTAATATCAACCGCGTCTACAGTGGTAGGCGGTCTTATCAGTTCTGGAACGAATTACTTAATTGAATGGCGAAAGAGCAGAATCGAAGAAAAAAAACTAGATCAAGAAAAAAAATATAAAGAGCTTGAGCGGCGCAACGAGTTATATATTAAGTTTTTAAAATTGGATCAGGAAGATATGCAATTTACGGACGAGGATGATCATCACTTTGAGGATCCAAGTCGAATAGATGATCTTTCAATTTCTGTTATAACATATGGCAGTCCAAAAGTTTCTACTTTAATGGCTCGATCCTTCCCGTTTAAAAATTGGGAAACTATAGAAGCCGTAAAGAGGTTGATTATGGCAGAAATTGTTCTGGAAAAAGGCGGAAGATTATCGCTCACTGCAGGAACAGAATATAAAGAACTTGATGCCTATATGGGAAAGAAGATATAAAAAGCACTAGCAATAGCTACCGAAATCGATAGGAGCGAAAGCTCACTTCACTAGACAGAACTCTTGAGGCCATAGGTCATCTTCCGAGCCCATAGAGCCAATATCCTCAGCTTCGAAGCGGCTCCGGATCATCTCATCGACCTCTGATAACCTGATCCTGAAGACCTCGGCCAAGATCTCTTTAGCTGCCTCCAGCTCCATAGCCTTCTGATCCTGGTATATGGTCTTCTGCTGTGGCCTGAATAGTTGCTCAAAGACTCCTGCCATGATGAGCAAATAGGCCGGATGAGAATAAGTACTTTGGCCAGAAATCAATATCAAGCGACCATTTTTACAT
>VMEE01000063.1 GCA_009910795.1 Dehalobacter sp. CP
AATAATGGTTCGACTTCATCGCTTATCGCCGCTGCTATTTGATCGAAGGTAAACACGCTATCCACCGTCTCCATGAACACGCAAAAATATTCCTGCAAATACCACGGATTCGTCCGCCGCTCCTCTTCTAAGAACTCTTTCGATATGCGTGGGCACATTTCTGCCGGGATCTCGTACCACTCCCACAAATCCCGCTCCTCGCTCCAGATCTTGAAGAAGTGCCCTCTCTTGCCAAAAGGAGTACTCATCAGGATATGCCGGCCATTGGAGACCGCCAGCATCGGGCGAACCGTGTTATAGAGGTCGTCTAAGACTCTCGATGCCTCATCTTCCAGCAGCAGAGTAACCGCTGAGAAGCTTCTTGCACTCTTTTCTGACCCCGGCCGGGCCACAAAGCGGTTGCCGTTCGCGAATTTGACAGCTAGCTTGGTGTCGGTACTGAGATAGTCCGAAGGCAGTTCTACGGCTCCCCGGAACTCATCGAATTTGAGCATCAATTCTGATGATTGGTCTTGTGTCGGAGCTATCACCAGGCCGAAGGAAGGACGGCGATAGATCGATTCATGGAGCCCTAAGGCGGCACAAGTTGTGCTCTTCCCGCTCTGCCTGCTGCAGTTGAGGATTATCTTCTTCGATCTGCTCCGGAGAAGGTCAGCCTGCCAGGGATCAGGGTGGTAGCCTAGGACCTCGCGAGCCCACAAGACCGGATCCAGCGAATATGCCAGGTCATCATTGGCGGATTGCATGGATTACAGCCTCGCGTGCTTCTGGATAGGGCTCCAGGGCCGTTATGATCAGGGTTCGAAGCTCTACCCATTCGGGGTTATTGATTATGGTGATTTGGGGCTGACTGGATAGCTTGCCCTCGAGCTCTGCTATGAATTTTAGTTGCTCTCGGATCTCCTTCAGGTAGGCCACAGGAGCCCCATAGATCTTGGTATTAGCCGCCTCCTCTGCCTTATCGAGAAGTGAGTATGTCCTTTCCTGAGCCTTCTTCAGCTCATCCAACAAGCTGTCACCGTTGGCTACGTCCTCGATATCCTTTGCCTTCAGGAGTGCTTCGGGAAGGTGTCCTTTCACATGTCGCTCGACACTTGGTTTGGCGCATCCCACCTTATCCGCATACTGCTGAAGGGAGATCTCGTTATTCAAGTAGGCTTTATCTAACTCAAGATGTCCGGGGTATTGACCACATTTACATCTTGGATCACATCCGTACCCCTGTAACGGATCGGCACGCTTGCCCATCTACTGCTCCTCTCCACATGGCCTGTCGTATGCCTGCTTGTCATACTTCCGGGCTCTCCGCCGGGCGTTGGCGGCATTGGCTCTCATTATATCGATCCTTGCATTCCTGGTCCTCGATTTGCCTTTTTTCATCGCTTCCCATCTCCTCCACAGTACCGCCGCCTCTCCTCCGGACTCATGGCCTGCAATGCCCTCCAGTCCTCCACATCGTCCCATGCGGTAGTGCCCCTCTTCGGTGCGTTCCTGTACTCCTCATGGCTCATCGGTTGCAACCTCGGATATTGCTTTTGAAGAAATCGCTATCCAGTCCTTCGTTCACGCTCATACTGCTCCTGCTCCTGGTCTCCTGCCTTCCAGCAGGCTTGATAACCTCGCATCAATCCGCCTGATCGCATCCACAGCTCTCGATAGCTGCTCTAAAAGGAAGCGGCGGCGCTGTCGGAGGGCGTCGGGTTCGGTCATGCTCCAGCCTCCAGCTTCGTCTGAGAATCTACCTTCTCAGGCTCCGAAGGGGGGCCTTCCATGTGACATGTAGCGCAAATGAAACCGCTCTGCCCTTTGTTGAAGTAGGGAGTAAGATCATAGGGGAATTTCCGGCCACACAAGCAACAGGTTCGTTTTTTCATCCCTGATTTGAATCGCTGGAAGTCAGGATCTTCTTTTGCGGCGGAGCTATCCGTTTTTTGGGGCTGCGTCGCTTTAGTAGGGAAAGTAGCCTTCGTCGCCAACGTAGCCAAAGTAGATTTTTTTCCCTCAGTTTCAGAATTAGAACGAATTTCTTCTACTTTGGCTATTTTGGCTATCTTGGCTACGTTAGCTACGTTCCCTACTTCGGCAGGATCTAAAAGGACAACATATACAGAATCCCTCCCTTTGCCTCCGCGCTTAACTGTTTTGGTTTCGACCTGCCCGCTCTCTATCATTGTGGCGATGAATTCACCGAAATCCGTGCTCTTGATTTTAACGTCCCGAAGAATCTCTTTTCGCGTTGCTTTGCCGTTATGCTTCTTCAGATAGGCGATTATACGATCAATCACGTTCTTCTCAGCATTTGCGCCCACGAGATCATAGACGGCTCGGGCGGTGGGCATGAAATAGGAGTCCACCAGGTCGCAAGCTTCCTCGATGAATTCAACCCTGATCTGCCTGGAGGGGTCAAACCCTGGCATTCCCAATTCAAAGAGCATCGCAAGTTTCGTCACAGTGGGGGCAAGCCGGGCATAGATTTGCATGGCATTCCCATCATTGCTCGCGGTCCACTCCTGCTCTCGGACTCTCTGCCATCCATTATAATACGCCGCCGCCTCCGGGCTGAAGTGCATGGCCTGACATTCCTGCAGCTCTTTTAGTTGGGCGGCGATCTCTGCTAGCTGCTCCTTTACCACGCCCTCAAAGATGCTGTTGGCCGTCGTCCCTTCTTCCAGAGGCAACCATTTTGTCTTATTTCCTTGCGGGAAGAAGAATAAAAACCGGGCCATGAATCCAGAGAGAGTGTCATTCTGTTCAGTGTTTGCGCCCAAACTTGCGTCCGTGGTCGCCCATAGCAGATTTAAGTACGGATCATCGACTCTGAATTCTGTTTTAGCGCCCTTCCTCTGCGAAGTTCGCAGCTTTCGGTAAAAGGGTTTGGAGTCATACAACTGCATTAACGAATCTTTAAAGCCCCTCATGTAGTCTTTTTTCATGAGGGATAGCACTCCCGCCGCTTCGTCTCTAACCCATGTAGCATGATTATAATCGCTCATGTGCTCCGTGAATGCCTCCGGGCTGAACTCGGTGGGCACCATCGCAGGCAAGAGAGACGGTTTTACCTGGCAAAGCATGGCTTCCGCTTTATCAACGACTGTCGATTTTCGTGCAAGGCTCGATTTACCATTTATTGATATGTATAAATTAGGGTAAATGATGCCTTGCTTGAGTTCAACTTTTACTTTCTTGTCTGCGATCACTGCCAGGGAGAAGAGACCAGCGGCGAACCAATATTCTATGTATGCATCTGAGATATCAGAGCCGTAGGCCATAAACCTTTGAATGAAATGGTCCTTTGGTAGATTGCATTCGAATTTTGGGCCTGCTGGCAGCGAATAAGCGTTAAGCTCTTCCTCAGAAATTTCGTTCTGGCTTGGATCGTCCGCGGCATTGAAAATGTGCACGCCCGTCGCCGCTTCAATCACATTCGCGCGCACTCGCGTAAGTGGTGGCATAGTCGGTATGCCGTCGAATGAGTCCGTGTCCGGCTCAAGTATGGCCTTCGCATCCTTCCATTTTTTGCCTAAACAGCTATTGTGCCGGCACCGATAGGACCGCGCACCATTGGGCCATCCAATGATAACCGCGCTCAAGTGGTGTTCTGGATTGAAAATACACTGCTCCAAGACGGCGACCGTACATTTAGTGCCGCTTGGGTCGGCCCATGTCTTCGAATGATGCACTGGTAGGTTGTGAGCCTGACAGTATTCCACAGGATCAAAAGCCGGGCCGCCGGTGCTTTGAGAAGGCTGTGATATCTTCTCGGGCTCTGGCAGCATGGCCGCCAAAGCCTCTAATTGCTCCCTGGTGACGGTCTCCATCGTCTCCGGCACTTCTAAGAACCGGGACAATCGATGCGGCCTTTCCTGGATACTATCGCCCTTCCGCGCCATTGTTCCCCGCACCTTCCAGATTCGGGCGGGGTTCTGCGATGTCGTATCGACATGGATTGCCTCATCTGAAAAAAGGAAGTCCATCGCTTCCAGGCATCGCCTGACAAGCGCCACATCCTCCGGCACATTTTGTAAATCGATCTTGGTATCCAGATGAGCGCCGTTGCCAGAATCCGCCAGAACAAACGCATTCTCCGGCCAACCTAGTTCTATCAGCCTTCCCCGCACCTCATAGGCTTTGGCTATTGCCGCGTCGTGCTCTTCGTCGGTGCTACTGATTCCAGCCGGGCGCTTCGAATCCAGGTCACCGGGCAACCAATGCAGAGCAACTATATCGGCGTCGCTGGTTGTGTTTTTCGCTTTAGCGATCGTTCGGTTTGCTGCTCGCGCTAATAGGTCAGGTGACACCGGGTTGATGGTGAAATAGATTGCCGGGACGGGATGATCAGGATCAGACGCCAGCTCGGAAACAATTTTAGTGAAACTGTCTTCGTTGTCAAAATAGCCGCTCACCGTCCCTAGCCACTTTCCAGCATTCAGAATTCGAACTTCCGCGACTTCGCCGGGTTCCCGGTAAACCTGCCAGTTCCGCCGGATCTCCGCGCCGTCAAAAATTGCGGCCATCCTATCGCCCTCCCCACTGCCTTGAGCTCACCCAGGGCTTCCTTCTCGGGATGGCCTTGATAGGCTCCTTACTCACCAGGCCCTCAGCATCCACCGCGAAGGCCGCAAGGCCATGGTGCCGTCCTTCGTCTGTCCACTCCAGCCACTCCCTATCCTGCCTGCCGGAGCTGAGGATGAAGTTGGGTCTCGGGCCGAAGGCTGAAATCCATGCCGGGAATACCACATTTTTTAGATAGCTCTCGCCTGCATGGGCGGTGCTCTGACCGCTGGAGACTGGCAGTCTTTTAGGCATCGTCCACCTCGCGGACATGATACCCGCCCAACCGGAGCACCGCAATCTTATGCCCCACCAGGGCGGTCAGCTCTTCGCGTAGATCGAGCGGCAGAGACATCACACCCCACTCGAAGGTGGCAATACACTGCTCCTCAGCTGTGAAGATCCGTAGCAATTGGCCGCGAGCTTCTTCGAGCTCCTGGAGGCGGTGGGCTTCGTGAACGGTCACCTTGACCTCCTCCTGGTCGTTGCGAAGTCAGACTTCGCTAAAATCTCGTCTAGGTCGTCGTCGTGAATAGGATACGGACGGCCTTCTGAATCGAAGGAGCGAGATATACCCAAGAGTTTAAATTGCTTGACGGGATAATAAGGAGACATAGAATACCCCCGCGGTGTTCTGGAGTCGAATATTGCCCGCCCTGAGGCAGTGCCCGCTGCCTCTTGGCATATCGTTTTTCATGATACCTCTGTAATTCCCAATGCCCGCGCGCCAGCTTCAAGCAGAGATCTGCCAGCCTCAGCTAAGGAGAGGCGGTTTCGGGTTGCGTATTCTTCAAGGGTCAATCTCAATTTTTGCGGCATGTGGATACACATTGCCGCCGTGTGTATCGGTGGTCTTCGAGTTCTGTATGCCATGAATAATGCATGGGAGTGTATATTTAAAGTAATTATTCATTTTGTCATATGGCTCAAATTTAGATATATGTCTCATAATGGTCCATATGGCCTTATTTAGGCCATATATCTAAAGTCTGGCAGATAGATATTTAAAGCATTAACTCATGGCATGATTCATGCTAGATTATGACCAACTAAAGAAGTTGTCCGGTGAGTGGGATTGGGGAGATGATAACGCACAACAAAAAGCCGATTTTAATAAAAAAATGCGCCGAAAAATGAAACTATGGCTTAAAGAAATGCCTTCGATGATTGCGATTTTGAAAGGGTTGCCACCAAGAGTTAAGAAGAATGCCAAACTAGAGGATGATTTGCCCGGCCTCATCGCGTTTGTGGATATATTTCTTGAGACCATCAACCCATTGCCGGTCGGA
>VMEE01000064.1 GCA_009910795.1 Dehalobacter sp. CP
GGCGGAAAGGGCCTGGTCCATGAGCCCCCCCACGTACTCCAGGTCGTCCTCCAGCAGGCCCCTGGTGGTGACCGCCGCGGCCCCGATGCGGATGCCCGAGGTGACCGTGGCCGGTGCAGTGTCGAAGGGGATGAGATTCTTGTTGACCATGATGCCGATCTTCGCCAGGGTTTCCTCGGCAAAGACCCCCGTCATGCCGCGGGGCCGCATGTCCACCAGCATGAGGTGGTTGTCAGTCCCGCCGGAGACGATCCGGTAACCGGCCGCGGAAAGCGTGGCAGCCAGAGTTGAGGCGTTCTTCACCACCTGGCCCTGGAGCCTGGCGAACTCGGCGGTTCCTGCGATCCGGAAGGTCACGGCCTTGGCCATGACGTTCTGGAGGATCGGGCCGCCCTGGGTCCCGGGAAAGATGGCCTTGTCGATCTTCTGGGCATATTCCTTCCGGCAGAGGATGAAACCGCCGCGGGCCCCCCGCAGGGTCTTCGTCGTCGTGGAGGTAACGAAATCGGCGTAGGGCACGGGGCTCGGGTGAACCTTTGCCGCCACGAGGCCGGCGATGTGGGCCATGTCGACCATGAAGAGGGCCCCGACCCTGTCGGCGATCCCCCTGAAGCGTGCGAAGTCGATGACCCGGGGATAGGCGCTCCCGCCGGCGATGATGATCTTCGGCTTGTGCTCGAGGGCAAGGGACTCCACCTGTTCGAAGTCGATGAGTTCCGTCTCGGGGTGGACCCCGTAATGGACGATATTGAAGAACCGGCCGGTGATGGAAGCTTTGGCCCCGTGCGAGAGATGCCCCCCGTGGCGAAGGTCCATGGAGAGGATCGTGTCGTGTGGCTGCAGCACGGCCTGGTAGACGCCAAGGTTGGCGTTGACGCCCGAGTGGGGCTGCACGTTGGCGTGGTCCGCCCCGAAAAGGCTCTTCGCCCTCTCGATGGCCAGGGCCTCTATGCCGTCGATGAACTCGCAGCCCCCGTGGTAGCGGTTGCCGGGGTAACCTTCGGCGTACTTGTTCGTCAGGATGGAGCCCTGGGCTTCCAGGATGGCCGGCGGTACGAAATTCTCGGAGGCGATCATCTCCAGGGTCATGTTCTGGCGTCCGGCCTCCTTGTCCAGGAGAGCCGCAATTTCGGGATCGACAAGGCTCAGTGTGCGCATGGGAAATCTCCTTTCAAGTCTTGGATGGTTCGCCTATTGTATCCGATTTATCAGGCAATGGTCTTGCGGAACTTCAGGATGCTGACCCCAAGGAAGAAAACGAGCAGGGCCAGAAGGGACAGCACCTGCGGCCATAGAACGGCGATTCCTACCCCTTTAAGGAGGATCCCGCGGCTGATCTGCAGGAAGAACGTCACGGGCAGGATGTTGCTGATGGCACGGAAAAAGGCGGGCATGGCCTCCCGGGGGAACATGAACCCGGAAAGGAGGATGCTCGGCATGAGCGCGAAGAAAGACATCTGCATGGCCTGCATCTGGGTCCTGGCGATGCTCGAGATCAGGAGGCCCCAGGCCAGGCTCGCCAGGATGTGGAGCGAGGTCAGCCCGTAGAAGAGAAGGAGGCTGCCCTTCACGGGAATCCTGAAGACCACGATGCCGATCAAAAGCCCGAGGGTCAGCTGTGCGTAACCCACCACGACGTAGGGAAGGATCTTACCCGCCATCAGCTCCCAGGTCCTCATGGGCGTGACGATAAGCTGTTCGAGGGTGCCCCGTTCGCGTTCCCGGACAATGGCCATGGAGGTGATCATCATCATGGTCATCGACAGGACGATGGCGAGGATACCCGGGACCATGTAATGGGACGAGACCATGTCCGGGTTGTACCAGGGCCGGATACGGACGTCCACCGGCAGTTCCCGGTTCCCCGAGGACCCGGGGGAGATCCGCTCGAACAGGACCTGCTGCGACTTCACGAGCCCGATCATCTGGGCCGTGCTGATCGCGGAAGCAGCCGACATGGAGTCCGAGGCGTCCACGATCACCTGCACGGGCGCCTGCCTGCCGGAGCGCAGGCGTTCCTGGTAGTCGGGGGGGATCGCGATGCCCACCTTGGCGTGGCCGCCCTGGATCAGGGCGTTCATCTCCGTGAAGCTACCGGCCCCGTAGCGGATGTCGAAGTAGCCCGCCGACTGGAAGCCCCGGACCAGCTCCCGGCTCTCGGCCGAAACGGACTGGTCGTAAAGAACCGTGGGCAGGTGCTTGACCTCGGTGTTGATGGCAAAACCGAAGATGAGAAGCTGGATCACCGGCAGGAGGCCCATGATGGCCAGTGTCAGCCGGTCCCTCCCCATCTGGATGAATTCCTTGACCAGGAGCGCTCTCAGGCGTCTCATGCGGCTTTTTCTCCCCTTTCGGCCTTCACGAGGTGGACGAACACGTCCTCCAGTGAAGGGACGATCTTCCTCGCGCCCGCCATGGACAGGGCCGCCTCCGCGCCAGGCTCCGCAAGGACGTGGAGGCTCCTCCCGCAGACGGCGACGTCAAGGAACCCCGGTTTTCCCTCCATCTCCCGAAGCAGGTCCATGGGCTCGTCCGAAAGGATCTCCCAGACCGACCCCGGCACGAGGCCCTTCAGCTCCCGGGGCGTCCCGAGGGCGATAAGCCTCCCGTCGTACATGAAGCCGATAGAGTCGCAGTGTTCGGCCTCGTCCATGAAGTGGGTCGTCACCATGACCGTGGTGCCGCTGGACGCCAGGTCGTAGATGATGTCCCAGAACCTCCGCCTCGAGCGGGGGTCCACCCCGCTGGTGGGCTCGTCCAGGAAGAGAAGCCTCGGCCGGTGGAGGATCGCGCAACCGAGGGCAAGCCTCTGGCGGATGCCCCCGGAAAGCCCGGCGACCCGTTCCTTCGTCCTTCCGGACAATCCCGCCATCCTGACGACCGTTTCTATGCGCTCGCGCGCCAGGGCCCTGGGCAGGCTGAACATCCCCGCGTAGAAGTCGAGGTTTTCCGCCGCCGTCAGGTCGTCGTAAAGGCTGAATTTCTGGGACATGTAGCCGAGATCCGCCTTGATCGCTTCGCGGCCGGACAGCAGGTCCATGCCCAGGATCTCCGCACTTCCCGAGGTGGGTTCCAGGATGCCGCAGAGCATGCGGATCGTGGTGGTCTTTCCCGA
>VMEE01000065.1 GCA_009910795.1 Dehalobacter sp. CP
ACGTTTTCTATGCCCAGTTTGTTATAAACGTCAGACCCTTAGGCATGACAAAGGACAAGGTTAAAGAGCAAAACAAAGCAATTCTGAAACATAACTCGGATATTATCAACAAAGCTGTCATTGCAGGAAAGGATATAAAGCCTCAAAGGTAGAATAAATTCCATAGCAGGAATTTAACAAATCAGGCTTTTCAACCTGATACAATCCTCCTTTGCTTTGCTTTCCCTCGGGCAAGCCTTGTCTTTGGTTTCAAGCAACCCGTTGCCCTCGCCCGGATCAGAAAATCCTGCTCCTCCTTTTCGCTCTCCAGCAGTTCCTCCCGTGAGCTTTTGCGGAAAGCATGAGGATGCCCTGCTCTTCTTGCCCGGCATAGCCTCACCCTTGAGCCTGCCCTCGAATCAGGTCGCTCAGCAAAGCCTGTTTCCCCTTCATGATGCTCAGCCTGCCAGCTCAGCAAGCCCTTGCCTGCTTTCCATTGCCGCTCAGCAAAACCCATCCTCCCGCCATCAACCTTCCATTCATCCCTGGCAGCTATGACTATTTCAATCTTGTTTTTTAGCATAGTTGTGTTATCCTTATACTATTATGGGAATTTTATTGAGTCTGCCTTTATGCTTTATCTTCGGTATTGTCATGTTTTTCTTTGTATGCGCATACTGGCCGCATATTCTTACCATCACCGGTATTATTCTTGTACTTTCCATGCTGGGTTCTGATACAAGCACGGATTAGGTGCGAACTACCCCGCCTTTCGGACGGAGCTTCCCGGCGGTTAAGTTAAACATCGGCTTCGAGAATTGTAATGGTACTTTTCTGTGCGCCACAACGCAAATTTAACGATTGCTTCATTTTGAACCCTCCATAAGATGATCTTTCAAAGCTTCCTTGGTTTCTACCCAGTCTTCATCCTGGACAAGCAGATATGGACGTGCAGGGATTGCACCCATAACTCTCCGCGAGGATATAACAGATCTCCTGCCGATACCGAACTGATGTACAGCCGCGTATGGCACTGAATCAGCCGGACCTATTTCCACGCTGTTTGAAAATGCATTGTAATTTATGGAATTTCTAAGTATTGCCTTGTCTACAAGGGTTTTACCTCCATGCTTCAATACCCGTTTTGAGGGAATCCACTTTGCAGGCCTGCCGCCTTTATCAAAGTTTTTAAGCACCGACCGTCTGACAATCTGCCCTATAGTTTCCATGGCAGGCTTCAAATTGCCTGTTTTAGACATAAGGTTTGTGAGCATTGTTTTTACTTCTCCGTCTTCAATCTTCACGATGATATTCACTTGACAACCTCCGTTAAGGCTCTATAATTATTAAGTGATGGGGTTGACAACTGGAAAGCCGCCGTGGCCAGTTGGACAGTAGTCCTGCTTATCCCGCTTAGCAGTATGAGTGCCCTATGAGGGATGTGGCGCCCCTCCTTCCCCGTCATAATTCCCCCTTTATTAATTCGTATCGTGCAATTGTCAGGTTTTCTTTTAATACTTTCCCTGACGATACAATAATATTCACCGGTTCTTTTGATCCCTTGAGCTGATAATTCACTCTCGTAACAATTTTAATCTTCCTGTCCTTATCGGTTACTACATAAAGCAGCGCCGGATCGATTGTGTCCCAGAGCACTGCTTCGGGATTTGCTATAATATCCGGCAGTGTTTTTAAATCATCAATTGTGAGAGCATTGCCCCTTGCAGTTTTTGCAGTTCTTCCCGCATGGAGAATGCTTTAAGCAAGTGAATAGAACAGGAATACTCCTGCAATTTTATTGACTCGTTCGCGGTAAGCAGGTAAATTGATAAGAAAAAGCAAATACTATAGGGGGCAGTCAATGGCCATGAAAGTTGAAATAAGGGACAACAAGCTTTGCATTGAAATTGATCTGGAGACGCCAACGCCGTCATCATCAGGCAAAACGCTCGTAGTTGCCAGCACCAGAGGGAATACCGTCACAGATATCGAGATAGACGGCAAACCGGTTACCATCGGGCTAAACGCATACATCAAACGCTGAAGAACAACACATCCGATATAGGAGAGCCTATGGCGCGGAAGAAAACCATTGAACCAAATCAAAAACATCTTGAGCAATACGAGCACAAAGACAAGCAAAGACTCAACAATCCTCCTGTCGGGCTTGTAGACTCCCATACCGATAATGGCGGGCAGAAAAAGAAAGTATACCAGTATGACCCTCACCTGGACCCGCAGCTTCAGTGGGCGGGTAAGGCAGAACATACGAGTTTTGATGTCCCGACTGTTAGCCTTCATGTCCACGAGCGCATTGACCCGCGACGGATTATGGAAAGCGTGAAAAAGGAAAAGACCGGGCCGCAACAGATGTCTTTGTTTGAGGAAGACAAAAAACCGCTCCGTGAAGCAATCGAGTTCTACAAGCACAAGGAGAACTGGTCTAACCGTCTCATTGCAGGCGACAGCCTCTTGATAATGAACTCTCTGCTCGAAAAAGAAGGCATGGGCGGCAAGGTGCAGATGATCTACATTGACCCGCCATACGGGATCAAATACGGCTCAAACTTCCAACCCTTCGTAAACAAGCGTGACGTAAAAGACGGCAAAGACGAAGACCTCACCGCCGAACCGGAAATGATTAAAGCATTCAGGGATACCTGGGAACTGGGTATCCATAGCTATCTTACCTATCTGCGGGATCGGTTGCTGCTGGCAAGGGAACTGCTGAGCGAGAGCGGCAGTATATTTGTGCAGATCAGCGATGAGAATGTTCATCATGTCAGGGAGTTGATGGATGAGGTGTTTGGAGTAAGAAATTTTGTGAGCGAAATCATTTTTTTAAAAACTACTGGGCAAACAAGCAAACTGATTCCGCCCGCAAATGACTACTTAATATGGTATGCAAAAAGTGTTGAATTTATAAAATACCATCAACTCTTCAAGGAAAGAAGTCGGACTTACCTTGATAATGCATATAATTATGCTGAGTTAGACAATGGGGACATATCCAGGTTATTGAATGATGAGCAACAAAAAGATTCTTTCTCAAAAGGACATAGATTTAGGATAGACAATTTAACCTCGCAATCTGGTCCTGGCGATACACTAGTACTCCGTTCACTAATTAACATATCATAATCCCTATACCCTTACCTCATCCATTTTGTATTTCCATCTGAACACCACAGGGGATGCGTTAACCTCATCAAGATACTGTTCAATTCTTTGTTTTAGTTCTTCTTTTG
>VMEE01000066.1 GCA_009910795.1 Dehalobacter sp. CP
GTTCCCGTTCTTGTCGCCCTCAGCTACCTGATCATGGTTACCGTAAACGCCCTTGCAAATATTCTTCCGATAGCCGGGATGAATACCGGCGCTGTCTCGGATTCCTACCCCAACCTGTTCGCGCCGGCAGGCATCACCTTCTCCATCTGGGGTGTCATCTACCTGTTGCTCGCCTTGCATACGCTCTATCAGTTCACCAATAAACTGGAGGGAAAACTGGACACCATCGGTCTGCTTTTCACCCTCTCCTCGGTAGCCAATGCGCTGTGGATCTTCAGTTGGCACTATCGTAAGATCGGCCTTTCGGTAGTGTTGATGCTGTGCATTCTCGGGCTTCTGATCCGCATCAATCTTTTGATTCAGAACATGAAGGGGGACAGGATGTTTCACTGGTCGGTGCGCATCCCCTTTGCCGTCTATTTCGGATGGATCACCGTTGCCACCATCGCCAATGTAACAACACTGCTGGTTTCAGCCCAATTCACAGGATTCGGAATCTCCGAACCAGTATGGACGGCGGTAATCTTGGTGACAGGAGTACTCATCGGCCTGGCTTGGGCGTTCAAGGCCAAGGAAAAAGCGTATCTTATAACCCTTATCTGGGCGTACACAGGCATCCTGATCAAGCATACTTCGCAAGAAGGCTTCGCCTCGCAGTACACGATGGTTATTGTCGTAGTCTGTCTAGCTTTGGCCGCCTTTGTAGTTTCGCTCGGTCTCCTCTTCAGACAACCCAAGCGTGTATGAAACGGGATGTAACAATCCTTAGGGTGCTCCTCTTTCTCTACATCCTCTTCTGCCTCATTCTTGCCGGGCTCAACCAGGGACCGGACAAGGAGTTGGCGAAAGTCGTCGCCCCCTATTGGCATGCCTATGAGAACGAGGGGAAAACCCTCTTGATTCTCATCTGCGGCCTCCTCACCTATCGCATCACGGGTCGTAAGGGCCGGAACACCATGCGATCGAAGAACCTCAAGAGGTTCTTCCTTGCAGCCCTCATCCTGCATATCACCCTGCCGATCGCCACGGGCAATCCCGAGCTTTACTTCTTTGCCATGCCGCTTCCCTGGACGACACTGCCGCTGCAGGCCGGTTATGAAGGTTCGGCCTTCTACCAAAGCCATTTGCAGACACTCGGTCTTGGGGGCATACGGTTCGCACTTCGCTTTTTCTGGATCTACAGTGCTTTCATCGCAATCGGCACCGTGTTGCTGGGGCGAAGACTGCAATGTTCCTCCCTTTGTCTCTTCAACGGCTTCGCTGCTGAGATTTTTGATCCTGCCATTCCACTTTTTTCCAAGAAAAAGAGAAGAGAAAGCGAGAAATCGTTACAGCTACTGACCCATCTAAGAATCATCTACCTAGTCTTGGCCCTGGCTTTCACGTTCTTTTGGATCTTCATTCCCTATTTCGACGAACTGCAACACCATATGGGTGCTGTACGTATGCTTGAATTGTTCTGGTATCTTGGAGCCAACCTGATACTCGCAATGGCCTTTTGGGTTGCCGTCAACGGAAGGTTTTACTGCCATCTGTGCCCCTTGGGGACCACCCTCTCCGCCTTGGCGAAGCTGGGGGGAATGCGCATACAAACCGATGTCGGTTCATGCATTGGCTGTGGGGCCTGCGATCGAGCCTGTCCCCTCTCGATATCCATACAGGAAAAGGCATTATCGGGCTTGCCTGTTCTCTCTTCCCGGTGTGTAGGATGCGGCCATTGCATCGATGCCTGCCCAAAGCAGACACTCCGGTATGAAACAACATTTTTGTCCTATCTGAGAGCCTTGAAGAACGACAAATAGGGGAAGCCTCGTTGTTGACGCATACCTAAGCCGATGGTAGGATGCAAGACATATGCCAAGGGAGATTCAGTGTGCTAGACTTTCCTAAAAACAAGAAAACTCTCAGCTCTTGGAAGTCTTTCATTGTACCCTCCCTGCTCATCCTTGTCTTGTTTTTAGCGGCAGGACTCTTGGTGATCAACGCCCTTTCGACATTCTATTATCAAGAACGAGTACAGGAAGCCTCGCTTCTTGCAAAAAGCTATACCAGTGTCCTGAGCACGGTCATCGATGCCGAACACCAGCTGGACCTGCAGATGCATAGCACGCTGAAGGTAGCGGGCATCAGAATGAGCAAGCATGATGCTCCTGTTTCCAACACACAGTTGGCAACAATGGCAAAAGATCTTGATATCGATGTCATTTATCTATATGACAGTAATTTAACAATCACCCATTCAAGCGACGGCAAGTATATAGGATGGATCACCCCTGCATCCCATCCGGTACGAGATTTCTATGAGAGTACAGAACTCTTCCGTGCCGAGGACATCAGGGCCGATACGGAGAGCGGGGTTCTCTACAAGTACGGCTATTATCGCTTCGATGATGGAAGAATGGTGCAGGTCGGTATTCTGGCATCCAACATCGAAGAGCTCTACGCCCAGTTTGAGCCTCAGTACATCGTCGAGCGATTGAGCAAGGATGCGACACATACCCGCCTCGCCTTTCTCGACCCTGAAGGCGAGGTCATCGCTGCAACGGACTCCTCACTCAGAGGCTCCATACTCTATCCTGATACCATCGGTCTGCCGATTTCCGAGACTTCCTACATCAAGACCGTCTGGGAAGGCAGAAACTACCTTGCACTCCATCTTCCCATCACCCTCAAGGATACATTCGCAGGCTCCTTGGTTCTCTACTATGAATTAACACGGATGGAGAAGCTCATCCTAAGGCTGACCATCATCATCAGCCTGACGCTGTTGGTGTTCTACCTGCTTTTTGCGTACTCACTATTTACCGTCTACAAAAAGAACAGGCGTATTCTCAACCTTGCATACCTAGACGAACTCACCGGTCTGCCGAACTTGAGAAATTACCATGCGTATCTTGAGGAACTGCGTTGTCAGCATCTTGCGCTGATAGTCCTAAATCCATTGAATTTCAGATTGGTCAACATCCTTTACGGCTATGACCATGGCAACAGTGTCCTTATCCAAATTGGCCGGCATCTGAGAGAAATTTCGATGCAAAAACAGAATCTACAGCCATTCAGACTCTCCGACGACCGATTTCTCGTGGTCATCAAGGACGAGGCTTCCTTGGATCACTTGCTCGCCATCTGTCAGGAACTGCTTTGCATCAAGGAAGATACGAAACTGGTCGGATCGATTGCAGTTTCGATCGGGCTTGTGCAAAGTACAGGGCCTTCCCACGATGCAACACGGTTACTGAAGGAAGCCCTCATCGCCTTGAACAGCACCTCAGATTCCCACCTGATTCAGGCATACAACACCGAGCTTGAGGAAAAACTCATCAGAGTCGATGCCATAGAGCAGGAAATCAAACAGGCGCTGGGAGGAGAAGATGGTATCATCAGCCTCGTTTTCCAACCGATCTACGATGGCGATGGTGGAGAAATCGTCAGCTTTGAAGCCCTTGCCAGAATGAAAAGTAGAAAGTTGGGAGGCATAAACCCCCTTGAGTTCATTGCAATCGCTGAAAAACGCCAGCTGATCATTGCATTGGGACATAAAATCCTATCCTTGGCTTGTGACTTCATCACGCAGCTACGAATGCGGGGTATATACGAGGTATCGGTCGCAGTCAATGTATCCGCCTTGCAGTTGATGGAAGACTCCTTCATCAGCCATATTGTTAATTTGTCTAAAGAAAAGCAGATACCGCTCACCCAGCTGGAAGTCGAATTGACCGAATCGGTCTTCGCTCAGGATCTTCAATTCATCGCCACCCAACTGGAAGAGCTCAGAGCCCTCGGTATTTTGGTTGCCATCGATGACTTTGGAACCGGATACTCATCACTGAGCCGCTTGGAAACCCTGCCGATCGACTATCTGAAGCTGGACCGTTCGTTTGTTGAGAAGTTGCAGAATTCCGGTGAGCATGGATTCGTCAGCGATATCATCTCCTTGGCACACCATATAGACAAACTGGTTATCGCCGAAGGCGTTGAAACGGAGGAGCAGGAAGAAGAGTTGCAAAAGCTCGGCTGCGATTATATGCAGGGCTACCTGTACAGCAGACCCGTACCCGCCGAACAGGCTTTGGACCTGCTACTTGCTGCAGAGAACAATGATGAACAGCCGTAAAACCAGGATTCTGCTTATCCTCTTGATGTTCTTCCTTACGCCTCTCTCCCTGTGGTCGGTTAGCCTGCCGACCCTCGACGAGGCAATAAAGCACATGAGCAGCCCGGTGCTGCTCATAGAAGCGCAGACTAAATCGATTGTCCATGCCAATCCCATAACCTCTACGTTTTTTTCCATCCCCCACGACCGTCTCAACGGTCGTTCGCTCCTCTCACTGCTAGGTCTGAAGAATCAGAGCATCGTCGATCTGCATGGAAAGATCCTGTCGATTCCCCAGGCTGATGGACCGAACCGGAAGCTGCAAGCTTCTGTTCAAAGCTTGGTCAGCGACGGCACCTATTTCTATCTGGTCATGTTGCAGGACAGAACAGCACAGGAACATCAACTGACAAGAAGCAGGATCCTGTCCATCTCACTGTTCACCCTGCTCATCGTTTCCGTCCTCTTCATCGCCCTCTTTCTGGTTCTCCAAATCAAGTTGATGCATAAGCTGGAGGAGCAGCAAAAGAAGCAGGTGTATTCAATCAAGCTGCTGCAGAATTTTCTGGATTCCGACAGGCGAATCAGTTATATACAGGATGAGACGGGAAGACTCATGTTCGTGAATGCCGCCCTTGAGATGTTCATCGGAAAACATACCGACCAAATGCTGGGAAGTACGATTGCGAGCCTCGTGGACCCTGATTTCGCCATCAAGCTTGAACATCTTGATGAGGAGGTTACAACCGGGCAGAGAAGAATGGAGGAGGACATAGCCTGGAACAAATGCATATATAGAATCAGCAAGTTCCCTCTTGTCCTTCCCGATGGCAATCCCGGCTTGGGAACCTTTGTGATGGACATCACCGAACAGGTCGGTCAGGAAGAGGATTTGAAGCAAAATCTCAAACGCTCGGCTCTATTGGTGGATGTACTTTCCTCGTATGAGAAGCCTCAAGACCAGTTGGAGATAGCCCTTGTCAGAGTATCAGAACTCACAAAGAGCCCCATCGGGCTCTTGTTGCGTTCCGACTCTTCGAATGGTGCATTGCATATCCAGGCATGGTACGGGATTGAAAACCCTGCGGTTAAGGATTTGCCGCTGGAAGTCACCCGACTTTTTCAAACCATGCTTGCAGACAACTCCGCCTTGATTCAAAACCATGCGCCCATCAAGTGCCCTCTTTTCGACTTTTTTGACATCTCCTGTAATGAGCTGACTTCCCTGTGTACCGTTGCCTACACCGTCGATCATGAACTTGCAGGCATCGTCCTGCTTGCAAACAGTCCTGTCGGCTACAAGGAGCAGGACAGCTACCAAATAAAACTACTTTTCGGCAGTGTTCATACATCCATGATTAAACAGCAAAAGGAGGAGGAACTTGCTGCAAGCCGGCAGAGTCTGCGCCTGATCCTCGACTCCACCGCCGAAGGTATTTTCGGCATCGACCAACAAGGGTTGTGCACCTTCTGCAATGCCAGTTGTCTTTCATTGCTCGGATACGAATGTGAACAGCAGTTGTTGGGCAAGAACATCCATGCGCTCATCCACCACAGTACTGTCGATGGGACTCTCATCAACGAACACGACTGCCCGATCAGAAAGACACTTCTTACGGGGATTGGGGTGGAGATGGAAGATGAAGTATTTTGGAGAAAGGACGGGTCCTGCTTCGATGTGCTGTGCTACTCCTACCCTCAGATCAAGGAAGATGCGGTCGTCGGTGCCGTCGTCACCTTTACCAACAACACCGAACGCAAGGCGAACCTTGCAAAAATTGAGTATCTCAGCTTCCATGACCAGCTGACAGGATTATACAACCGGGCATATTTCGACGAGACGCTCGTCGCAATCGATCACAAGAGAGCATATCCGATATCAATCATTGTCGGAGACGTAAACGGTTTGAAACTCACCAATGATATCTTCGGCCATACTGCAGGAGACACCTTGCTGACCGATGTGGCAAAGGTTCTCTCCTCATCCTGCAGAAGCAGCGATATCATCAGCCGTATCGGTGGGGATGAGTTTGTCATTCTCCTTCCGAATACCGGTAGTAACACAGCACAAGAAATTGTAGATCGGATCCTGCACAATCTCGACTCCAAAGGAGTACTTGCAGGGCGAAGAAGCATTGCCCTTGGTTGGGCGACAAAAACGCTCAAGGAAGAGAGGATTCACGACCTGTTCGATGCCGCCGAGGATAGAATGTACCGGCAAAAAACCCTCAGGAGAACCGAAACCCAGCGCCAGCAGTTGGAAGTGCTTACCAATATGCTCTTTACCAAGGCACCCAAGGAGAGGGAGCATGCACTACGGGTGCAACAACATGCCAAGCGTATTGGAGAGCTGCTGCATGCCAGCAGCGAGGATGTAAGCCTGATAACCCGTGCCGGCTTCTACCACGACATAGGAAAGGTTGTACTGGACACAAAGCTAATCAACGCCAAGGGCAGGGATTCAGCAATGCAGCGCCAGTATCAGGAGCATGTCATCTCCGGCTTCAGGATTCTCAATACCTTCGAGGAAACCATCGATTTGGCTCCCTTGGTGCTGCACCACCATGAACGGTGGGATGGCTCGGGCTATCTGAAAGGTTTGCATGGTGAGGAAATACCCTATATCTCCCGAGTACTCCGACTCGCCGAGGTTTGGGAGCGTGAAGGCTTGGATGAAGCGTCCATGGAGACAAAACAAGCTGTCTTGAACAAGCTGGCAGGAACTGAAGTCGATCCTGTCATGGTCTCACAGATTCTCACCTCTCTGTAGGCTGGCAAAACCTCCCGACCTTGTTGTCGTTTCGTACCATAGCCTCAGATCGATGACCCACTGTGTACCCCCATCATATACATGAATGTACGTTTCGCTCTCACGTCGTTCCAACCCCACAATGGTGACCCAATGCCAGGAGTCAAGGTTTTTCACCTCCCCTGCCGACAAATTAAGAAACGCCACAGGCTGGTCTGCTTGCAGCTCTTGTTCGATGAAGGCGGTGATTTGCTCAAACGAGACCCTTCGGGAACGATCCTTCAATACCTTCAGGCTGGTGATGCTGTAAAGAAGCGATTGCTCATCGAGGTACTCCTTAAGGCCTTTGGTGAACTGGCTCACCAGATGAACCCCCATGATGCCGGGTGTAATATGGGTCCACATGGCTTCCATCAAGCCAACCATATCATTTTTTTGGATTGGACGGGAGCCTGATCGGTTGTACAACACCAAGTGGCTGGCGGTGGTTGGTCCGCAGCCGGCTTTACGTTGCCATAACAGGCCGAACCACTCCTGGTCGGCACCGTGGTAGAGAGCGCCTTGTTCATCCAGTACCGTCAGATACTCGGGATGCTTGAGAAACAGTGTTCCGTTCACTGCCGAACCACCCCGTACGGCCAATTGATGATGCCGCCGAAATCAATGACATTCGTGTATCCGACCGCCAACAATTTCCTCGCAGCCTGCGCACTGCGTGAACCGCTCCTGCAGTAGACAAGAATGGTTGCATCCAAGTCAGGAAGTGCGGGCACTGTGCTGGAGGCAATGTTCTCGTTGGGAACATTGATGGCCCCTTGGATATGACCGCCTGCAAATTCAGCGGGCGTGCGGACATCGACGATGGTCACCTTTTGGCCGCTTTGCATCATGTTCATAGCCTCATCGGCTGATATTTTTTTATATGGTGCAGCATTTGCCGGCACGGTTTTTGCCTGCTGATTCTTGAAGGAAACGAACAGCACCACAACAAGAATGATTAGCAGAATGATATATATCTTACTCATTTACTGGGTTCTCCTCTGCTCAAGATGGCAAAATACCGACAATACGTCAACTGGTGGACACAAAAAAATAGAGCCAAGAGAAAATCCTCCCGGCTCCTGAAACATGCAATGGACTGGTTACTCTTCGATTTCTTTCTCAAGCTGTGCATCAAGGAATGCAAGCATGGCTTCTGCTTGGAGCACTTGAGCCTGTGCCTGTGCCTCGGCAAGGGCCATGCGCTGCTGAAGCTCGACCGCCTGCTGCTTGTAGGCATCCTTGAGGTTCTTGACCGGATAGGAGGCAAGAACCCATACGGTACCGTCGGGTGCGGTGTAGCGCTCTTCAAAGGTAACGCCTCTGAGACCGATGTTGACCGTCTGGATACTCAGGTTCTGAAGGACTTCCAGCATCTGCTGCGTCTTCAGCACTTCTCCGGCTTCCTCGATGAAGGTCACCAATGCGTTATCCACATTGGTGGAGGCCCATCGACCGATGGCATCCTTGGCTGCTGATTCGGCACGCAGCTGACTCAACTGAGGCGTAGATTGCTTTGCCGAGCCTACTTCGTAGTGCATGGTCCGAGTGCTCTTAGGGGTATGGGTCGTCCAGTACGGCGATCCATCAGGATTAATTTTGGGAGTGGCACAACTTGCAAGAAGCAATACGCCAAGCAGGATTACAACAACACTTCGTTTCATGGATACATCCTTATTCATAGCAGGAGGCCAAGCTCCAGTATGTCTGCGTTTCCTTGTCATAATAGCGGGCAAGGATGGTAAAACCGGACAAAAGACCCCGCTGGGCCTGATAGAGATCGCGTTGCATCACCTCATCATGGGTGCTGACCTTCTCCACCGATAGTGCATGGTCGGTCTTCAAATCCAGTAAATTCTGGGCGGCGGCGAAGTCAGCCGCTTCCAATGAGTCATTGAGAAAGTAGTAGCGCTTTGCAGACCCGATTCCAAATCGATACCCTTCAACCTTTGGGTAGGTTTTCAACCAAGTGGGTCTTCCTTGGTCATCATATATCGATTGATAGATGCGCTTCTGCTCCTTCTGCTCTGGATAGGCAACCAAAACCACTGCCCCTGCCTGTTCGTCAAACTGAACCGAGAGGACCTTGAGGGCCTCAATGGTCTGTGCCATGGCGGTATCGTCAAAGTATGCGGCCTCATCCACAGCAAAGGAGGTAAGTCCAACGCTTGAGTGATAGGAGGTAACCAGACGACTGTCCAAGGCGATGGCTTGATTGAGATGGATGCTTTTTGCAGCAGAGAGGATGGCCTCTTCAACCATCCTCTCCTTTGTTGAGTAGGGACCTGAGATGCCTACATATACATTGCCCGGGTACTTGCTGACATCCAGCGAAGCAAGCACATCAGAACCCCCCTCCCGGCCAACCGTAGCACAGCTGCTGAAAGCCAGGAGTATGAGCAAAGAGAGCATTACATGGCCACTCTTAGCCGCCAAAGCTTACATTGCTCCCTTGAGCAGGTTGGCGAACGCATCCTTCATTTTTGCATTTGCAGCAGCTGCTGCGTCGCTTTCAACGAAGGCCTCCGTTACAGCAGCCGGTTCAAAACTCTTCTCAATATTTGCCATCGGGATGGAACAGAGAACCCAGACAGCCCCTTCTGCATCAACCCAAATCTCTTCGGTGGTGACACCGCTGAGCGTGGCCTCGGCAACCTGCTGGCTGATTACTTCCATTGCATCGAGGGCCTGACGGTTGTCCCCGCTGCCTGCATCATTGACATAGGTTACCACCACTTCCTTGACGGTGGTACTCACCCATGCAGCAATCTTGTTCTTCGCTTCAACGGTAGCACGCTTGATGGAATTCTGCTTGTCGCTCATCTTTCCATACCCGGTCTCAAAATGGACATCCTGGGTGGAAATGGTCTTGTACACCCACTCAGGCTGGGGGATGCCTTCAGCACCGATTATCACAGGACGGGCGGGAGCCGGAGCATCCTGTACTTTGGTTGATGCACATCCGGTTAAGATAAGTGCCAGCAATACGAGTGCGATTACCGCATACTTTGTTTTCATTGTGAAACCTCCACTACGTTTCATCCCCAAGCGTTGTCAGCATGAGGCTAAAGAATTCTTCAACACCGTTTTTACCAGCCGACCGCAAGGCTTTTGCCACCGCATCGACCTGTGAGAGAGCTGCTTCCCGCTCGCTTTTTTCGTAGGAAAGATAGGTCTCGGAGCCACGCTTGAACTGAACAGCAAGCGTGTATCTGGCATATCGATACGGGCTGTCAGCCATCTCAAGGGGCTCTACAGTATACACAACCGTGAGGACCGGACCCTGTCCTTGATCGGAAATCCTGAATCCAAAATCTTGCAGTCCCTTCTCGAAGGCCGCCTGCAATACTGGAGTGCTGAGGCTGTCAGAGGAGACTTCCACCTTGACCTGTATTCGCTCTGCGAGGGCTGCAAGCTCGCGCTCATAGCCGAGCAGTACCTGCTTCTGAGGCTGACGAAGCAGCACTTGCAACTGGTCATACAGCGATTGCTGCTCGCGGGCAAGACTCTTGGCCTGCAACAACAGTAAATAAGAACGTACGTCATCCGAGGCGAGAGCACTCTTCGTCCGCGCTTGCGCCAACGAGGTCGAAAGATCTGCTATACGGTTCTGATAGAGATCTGCAGTGCGCTTTCGATGCAAGGCTACCCGGGCATACACCCTTCCCAGTGCGTCGGTATAGGTGCCGACGACCTCCGCTCCGATGATTTGCTCCGTCCGGGAGGCGACAGACCCGATCTCCAACATATCCGAAGATTCTGCGAAGGTGACATTTCCTGCAACATCGGTCTCCCTGCTGGAAAGACTGGTCACCTCGGTGACCGAACGAACCTGGGCGTTGAAAATCTGGGACAATGAGGAGAGCGCCGATTCGACGGCCCGTTCCCTGGTCGAACCTGAACCGACCGCACACAGGTATGTCTCTTCATTATACTTTCCGTCATATGCACGATCCAACCACATCGGAGCACCAGAACGGGAGCCATCCAGCTGTGTACAGGAGACGAGCATCAGGAAAACCAAGACCGGGAGTGCGAATCTGCCAAGTTTGGTCATCGGGCCTCCTAGAACTTGTACTTGCTCTGTTTAATGAGCTTCTTAATGGTCTCTTCACCAACCCAGACCTTGCGGTTGGTTTCGATGTCGATCAACTCGGCAGAGACATAGTAGGTCCGGACTGTTTGGTTCCCACTCTGGTCGAGATTGGTTCGAACCGCTCCCTGCAACAAGTAATCGGCACCAATTTCCTTACCCAGGGCCTTGGCGGTCTCTTCGCTTGCGAAGTACTGCTGCTCTTCCCGTTCATCGCGTACAGAGGCACGGAAGGACTGGTCGGCGACCATGTCGACTTTACCGGAATTGATCAACGACATCTCATAACGGTTCGCAATAATGGATGTATCGCTGTGCTCACTGCTGCGATTGAGGAAGGTGCCGACGATGACCACCGGATTCTTTCCTGGATGCTTCATCCGGAACTGCGTTATCCACGGTGAGGAGAAACTCGACTCGACCAAGGCTTCAGAGACAATACGGATATCGGTATCGTTCCAGTTCCCGCTCAAATCGATGTCGGCATCAGCGCTGAGCCGGTTCACCGAAACGCCCGATTGGCAGGAGAGAAGCAACATCATAATAATAAAAAGGAGCAGGCTCCCATACAAGGTTCGTTTCATTTCAGGCTCTCCTTGTTCCAAAACCCATAAAGGGCGTGTTTCGTTACAAAGTGTACCAGATAAGCGGCCTATTGTGTAGAATAAAAGAGGTTTAAACATACAAATACCCCATTTCTTGAGTACTGTCTTGTTGCGTGCATGAGGCAGGAATGCTACATTGTTGCCATGGCGAAGGGAACAAACCAAGGTATGAGAACTACACACCACATGATTTTTACGACCCGTTTGCTCTGCCTGCTGCTGCTCTGTCCAACCTTGTTCCTTGGATGTTCATCCTATGTTGATCTCTCCAGCTCCCAAATGCATATCATGCAAGGGCACTATGACAAAGCCTACCAAAATCTTCAGATGCAGGCCCCCAGTCTGCTGAAAGCCCAGGGACCGATCATCGTCAACTACGATTTAGGCATGCTCGCCCGTCTGAATAAAAACTACCAGGAGTCGAACAACCTGCTCTCCGAATCGGAACGGCTTATCCGTGAAGCCTATACCCAGAGCATCACAGCCAATATCGCCTCCTTCATCGTCAACGACAACACCAAGGCCTATCAAGGTGAGGAGTATGAAGATATCTACCTGAACCTGTTCAAGGCTTTGAATTTCCTTGCTCTCGGCCAGGAAGAGTCCGCCTTGGTTGAACTCAACCGCAGCATGGAGAAGCAGGCGTTGCTGAAGCAGAAATACGAACAGTACAGAAAACAGGTTCGTGACTATGCCTCGCAGCAAGGCTTGGGGGGTGTCAATACAGAAACCTTTGCAGCCTCCTTCTCAACAAGCGCACTCACCAACTACCTGGCCTCTCTTGTTGCTCAGTCATTAGGTGAGAGTTCAACGGCATATTACGCCAAGGAGCAAGTAAAGCATGCCTTCGCCTCCCAACCGCAGTTGTACCGCTTCTCCCTTCCCTCTTCGGTCGAGCAAAGCGATCCTCAAAAGGGTAAGGCACGGCTGCATCTCCTCTCATTCAGCGGACAGGCTCCGCAAAAACAGGAGCGGTGGGAGTACTTCTCTGTCAGCCCGACCAATCATGCCAAAATCGCCTACCCTGTTCTGGTGGGACGATACTCCAACGTGCAGAGCATAAGGGTCAAGGCAACGGGACAGGAAGAGACCGTCCTGCAAAAGATTGAATCCATCAGTGATGTTGCGATCGATACCTTCCGATCGAAGAGTGAATTGGCCAAGACCAAGGCAGTCTTGCGTGCCATGGCCAAAGCGGTGGGTATCGCCATCTATGATTCTGTTGCTCAACAGGATGAAAAGGTAACAGCCGCCGAGGAGCTGTTGGGCTTGATCTTCCGTGTCGCCCAAGATGTCTCTGAGCGTGCTGATGTACGTTCCACTCATTTCCTGCCTTCAGAGGCATGGGTAGGTTCCATCGACCTGGATCCTGGTGTCTATGACCTGGAGTTCTCCTTCCTCAATGCATCCGGACGGGTATTGCACACCATGACCCTTCCCAACCAAGAAGTGAAGCTGAATGCCTTGAACCTGTGTGAAACCTATTACGCCCCATAAAAAATCCTCCCAATCGCTTGGGAGGATGCATGTGTATTTGACTGCAGTCAGGAATCTTCCCCCCTATCAGCCTCGAACACCTCATCTTTTTCTATTGTTTTGGTTTTAGGCTTCCTGCCCCCCTCCGTGAAAACCTCTTTTCCATCAGAATCCCACGCCGGGTCGCTTTCCCAATCCTTGGGCCTTCTAATCGTTTCTCGTGTGTTCTTTCTCATAATCCATCGCTCCTTACAAGATGAAATCGGGCTTTGCCCTGAAAGAAAACAATGCTTTCTTATACAATCGTATCACAACTGCCAATCGTCAAGCCTTGCGCCCTGATATTTACCGTCCAGAAATTGGGTGATCAGGGTAAATACCAGCTCTTTCTCCCTTTCCATCAGCACCTCATGCCGCATCGCTGGGAATACTTTCATGAAGATCCGAGTATACCCTATCCGCTTCAGCGAGGCTTGGGTATCGGCCAAGCCTTTTGCAAAACCCGGAACAGGATCTTCAGAGCCCGATATACAGAGAATCGGCAGTGATGGATGCTTGATCGGGCGATTTGGATACGTATGCAATGCATTCACCGAGTTAAAAATGGTATGTATGGCCGCCAGCTGATAGCGAAAGTTCTTCCGATACGGATCAATTCTTCGCTCTTCGATGACGGACGGGTCCGAACAAACCCACTTCAAGGAGGCGCTGGTAGTAAGTTTGCCTGAGATGAAGCCATAGCCGTGTGGAGAGAGAAACAGCATCAGCAATTTGACAAAGGCCATCCCGATCCTGATTCCCAGCACGTAACACGGAGAACCGGTCATCACCAAGGAAGCGATATGCTCATCATGGGAATGCAGATAGAGACGGGCGATGTTTGAACCAAACGAGTGTGCCAGCAGATGAATGGGTTGTCCAAAAAACTCTTGTTTGAGGAATCGGGTTATATACCACTGGTCCTCGACCAATACTTCTATAGACGGCATGAAACCTCGCACAAAACGCGCATCGATGGAATCCCCGTGTCCTCTTTGATCACTGACCAGTACACTGAATCCATGCCTTTGCAAATAGGTTGCAAAGACATGGTAGCGGCCCTTGTACTCTGCAGCCCCGTGGATGATTTGCACTACAGCCTTGCTTGGTTCAGCCCTATAGAGGTTGCAGGAAATAAAGAACTTGTCGAATGATGGAATCAGGACACTTTCCACAAAACCCTCTCTTGACTTCAGTATCGCTGGAGAACCGGCAGGAATCAAGGGCAGTTCAACGGAGCAGTTTTTCCACCTCACGGGCAACCGGTATATCCGCCTCCGCCCAATCAAGCGTGAGAAGATCATCCTTGCCGATCCAGCACGAGGCTATGTGTTCCGACAGCTCAAGATCTCCGTAAATCCGTCTACAAAGATAGGCATGCATCGTCAGAAAAAATGTCGGATATTGGTGCTCGACGGTGATTAAATGACGTACAACCTCGATCTGTGTCTTCAACTCCTCCTCGATCTCCCTGACGATGGCAACTGTACCATCCTCTCCCTCCTCCAGCTTTCCCCCAGGGAACTCCCAACGACCGGCAAGCGGACCACTATGGCCGCGTTGTGCGGCAAAGACTGCATTATCTTCAAGCAGAACCGCTGCAGCTACTTCGATGTGTTTCATACAGTGATGGTATCATTTCAAGCAAAGGGTTTCCAGCAGGATAAAGTCTTTACCCCCTGTACTGTTTTCGGCACATATTACCGCACTTTTCTCTTACATATTTGCAAAAAATGTTTAAAGAGGCGGAGGGCCTTCATTGACAAGAGTATTTGGGCATGCTACCGTACAGTTGCTTTGGTTTTTGCGTTGCAGCTAGTCCCTTATCCTATCTTTGTATGTATGCGTTCTTCACTGAATCCACTAGCAGACAGGTTAAACGTTCGAGACTGCGCCAAAAAGAGCAAATACTCTATTGTACAGGCAATGGCCTGTGAAGGATGCTTTGAATGGCAAAGAAAATTTATGTTGGTAACATGAGTTACAACACCAGCGAAGAGGAACTTCGCGACCTGTTCGCACAGTACGGCACCGTACTGAGTGCAAACATCATCATTGACCGCGAGACCCGCCGCCCCAAGGGCTTCGGTTTCGTAGAGATGGAA
>VMEE01000067.1 GCA_009910795.1 Dehalobacter sp. CP
TATCGAGATATGCCATAAGCTTAGACTTGCATATGTCACATTGGCTGAAGCCGTGCTTCCATTTCCGCCTATTCTGAAGCTTTAGGATCAATTTTGCCGGGTTCTCCTCGATATTTGATCCTAAGATGGGAATATCGCTCATGCTCCGGCCTCCACAATGTCCACAATGCCCCTCTTCTGCCAGGCTTCGGCCCTCCACCGGGCAACCTCGATCTCATCACCCTCTTGGAAGTCGTGCATCTTGCCGTTCCAGTCGGTCCGGTAGTCGGTTCTAAATCCTACTTTTAAAATATTTACAGAGTCTCCTTCGTCTCCCTCTTTTTGGCCTCCCACAACAGACCCCTTAGAAGGCTCCGTTTTGTCTTGGGTGACGGTTTGAGACAAACCATCATCGCTATCAGCAGATTGATTTGGTGACGGTTTGCTCTCAAATGCGCAAAGTCCCTCACGTAGAGGCAAAACTAAGCTCAATTCCGCATTTGGCACTAAACCGTCACCTTTTGGGCCGCCTGATGCCGGTGACGGTTTGGTCTCGTTTTTTTGTGGCTTCCAATCGGGCTTGAGATCCAATCCCTTCCATTCTACTCCAAACTTGCTTTTTTTGGAAGAAATGCCGGGCTTGCTATTCATTTCAGGTGAGAACTTATGCTGAGACAATGGAGTGAGTCCAGACATATTACAAAAGATTACATAGTTTGGATACAATTCGGAGTTCTTACAGACCTTAAGCTTTCCAAGTTCGCAGCATTCGGCGATGAATGATTCTATGCTGTCGTTCTCCTGTCGGTATTCTTTCGTTGCCTTTGTGACGGCCTCAGGAGTCTTCAGCCCGACTTTGAGGTAATCCTTCAGACCTTCTAGAGCCCAATTAAGAATGCCCGGCAATTCAGCAATTAGCTTATTTTCAAGGTTCTGGTCCCTCTTCTCTGGCGGGATGGTGACGTTGAAGGGGATGAGATGCACTCTTCTCCAGGCCGCATAATTCCTTTCAGTTATGGCAGGCTTGGTATTCGCAGCCAGCCATATCTTGCCCTGGGGCTTAAACGTGAAATTCTCCCCAAACAGGAACCTTGCCGTTATGGGATCGCCGCCAGTCCATGATTTGAGTACTTGCATGGATAGCCGTCCGCCCTCTTCGGCTTCCACCGCCGTGATTACCCTAGCACCTGCCAGGCCTGCCAGATCATTTCTTACCTTTTCATTTCGTTGAATCAGGAATGAGGAGAAATCTGCTTGCTTCGCATATTCGCCCATCAATGCCCGGAGCACTGCCAGAAATACGCTCTTACCGTTCGCCCCGGTACCATAGCAGAAGAAGAATATCTGCTCAGAGGTACTGCCTGTCAGACAATAACCAACCGCCCTTTTTATATATTTGATGATATCTTCATTCCCATCGAATATGTCCTTCAGAAATTTTTCCCATAACGGGCAATCGGCAAAACTGTTATAGACCGCTCCGGCCTGCATGGTTATAAGATCGCTTCGCCGTGGTTCTATGGCTTGGCAGGCCTTGAGATCTATTGTGACCTCTCCAGCCCCGAGCAGCCAGGGATCTTTATCAAAGTCGTCTGCTGTGAGGGCAAACTTTCGCCGGTTAGCAGCCAGGGCAAGCATATTGTTGATCCCCTTTCGGCTGTCGGTGCTCTTCGCAAAAACCGCGATCTTGTCCCGTGTTTTGGAGTCGGTTGCATTCGCGGCGGCAATGTATAGCATGCTCACCACGTCCTCCGCCAGCCGCGACGCGTTGCCGTCGCCGTCTACCTTCCACCGCCCGCCATCCCACACGAACCATTTTTTATGAGTATGGTTGAATCGCATATCATCGCCGTGAATGCGTTTTAATCGGTGGGCGTTGCCGCCTTCTGTCAGGTGCTCAAGACTGCTCTGCTCCTCTAAGATCATTGGTCCTTTTGGCTGGTCTGCTCCCTTCGGTTTGATGAAGTTCTCATTCAGAATCACCTGCAGGTGGTGGTCTCCGGGCCATTGGCATCCTTTGCAGTGCTCATCAGGCGCACAAAAGCCCATGCCGTGTAAGTTTAAGTGAGGATAGCCGCCCGTATCCTGCAGCATGGTGGAGCAGAGAGGGCAAGATAGCAGGCCGAAGGTGGTTTCAAATATCCTTGATTCTACGCCGCACCTATCGGCCACTTCTAGCCAGAGGTCAAACGCCTTGTCCTCCTGCCATCCCATTTGGTACAGGTAAGTCGCCAAGACTGCCAGGGCTCGATGCCTGCCTTCCCGGTCCTCTGCCTTCTCTATGATATTCTTCATGCAAGGAGCGAAGTTCGCCAGGTCTAGGGGCTCCTCCGGCCTCGATATCTCGCGGTCCGTGCTTCCCTCAGGCCTGTCCCTGGTCACTGCCCGGACAGCCTCGATTTTGCCCTTTAGGAGCGTTCCCAGTGCCTTCCTCTCAGAGGGATCGAATGATTGATACCATTGTGCTCCTTCCTGCAAGACCTCATCAGAGAGAGGTAGAGAGGCCTTCTCGAAGCTGATCTTAATGGCCGTTGGATCCAGTGGAATAACGGCGAACGGCAATCTCTTATGAATGGAGAAGATGGTCTTGAATGTTCTTTTCTGGTTATTTAGCTGATCGAATTTGACCTTTCCAATGTGCTCGGGATGCTCCCTAAAGAAAGCCTGCGATATTTCGCCTATGATCTGATTGTAGGCTTTGCACAAGATCTGAAATTGCTCTTTCCGGGCTTCCGGCGTGAGGTCTGTATTGCCAACGTCCACAGCGAAGAGGCCATGGTGTAGGTGGACATATATACCGCCGCCAGAATAAAGGCAATAGACGTTCTTTTCTATTCCTCTCTCTCTTAGATAGTCTACATGGAATTGGGCCGCCGCCTCAACGGCCTGTTTGACGGCAAGACTCCGGATATCTCCAATGCCGTCTATGTCCGTGCTCAGAGTAAACGCTAGGCATTCCGCCAGAGTCCCCAAAGGCGTCTCGGGCCTGCCTGCCTTCTTATCCCATTTCGAATCTTGCTCAAAGATCGCCTGCTCCAGAATATCCAAAGTTGCATAAACAGTTCGCCCGCGCCTGGTTGTGTCCTCGTAATCGGCCGGGCCTCTGAGGGCGACAGTGTGATTGATGTCGTCTGTTCCCCTGTACCAATGTTCATCGCTGTTGAGGGCGCGCGAGCCGTGCTCATACTGGCAATATCGCAGGATAATCTCGCGGACCTCGGGGCGAGTGTAGTGCTCGATTGTGACATCCGTTGCGGGCATGGTCACCGTCTCCCTATCCGCTTCCAGTCGCGGCCCTGCCGCCCGGTGATGCATCTCTGCGATCCATCCTAGCTTCCCGACTGGTCCCAGAGGGATCAGGCCGCACCTGGGGCATGATTTAGAGCCTGCTAGGAGCGTTCCGCAAGGGCACTGCCAGTCGATCGGCAGAGCGTTCTTGATCTTCTGCCCGGCCCGAGGATGCCCCAGTGGATAGAGCGGATAAATAGGGGTCCATTCCCGAGAAGGTTGATACTCTGTCCTCGGGGTGTTTCCAGGTTGCCCGACCTGAGGCGAAAGAGGCCCGTTGCTGTCAGGCATCGTTCACCGTCCGGACATGATAATGGCCATCCAGCCGGAGGATTCCGATCTCCTTGCCCACAAGTTCGCGAAGTTGCCTTACCATCTCCTCCGGTAATGAAATTGCCCCCCAGGAGAACACGGCGACGGCGAATCCTTCCCGAGTCAGAACCTGAATCATCTTGCCCCGGCCTTCCTCCAGCTCGGCAAGGCGGTGGGGGGATGATTCGGTGGGATAGATGGTCACTCCACCACCGCCCCGCGCGCCTTCCGAGTCTCCCATGCTGCACGATCGCGATTCTTACATCGTTGGCATGAGCACGGCCAGAATCCGTCCTCTTGATCGTGAGCAGATCTGAAAGGCTTATAAATAAGGAGAACATCATAGATCATGGATATACTCCTGGAGAGCTGGAGATCCGCCCGCCCTGAGGCAGTGCCCGCTGCCTCTTGGCATATCGTTTTTCATGATACCACTGCAAATCCTAGCGCCTTTGCTCCGGCTTCGAGCATAGATCTACCCGCATCACCGAGTGAGATATGATGCCGGTTTGCGTATTCCTCGATGATCGATCTCATTTCGGGCGGCATGTGCAGACACACGGCAGCGGTGTGGATTGGTGGCTTCCTGGTTCTGTAACTCATGATTCATGCATTACTTTCGTGCGAATATATATTTTAAGAATAGAATTTTTCTTTAAATACCAGATAGAAAAAAGATTTATATAATAGTCTGCCCTATCATCTCTTGCATGTCCACGACCCTGGAAAACCGCATAGAGCATCTGTTCCACGATAGGGGTGACTGCCTGAAGAAAATTGCCTACCTGTTTGCAGAGAGACGCAGTCAATGGTTGGTCCAAGATGAAATTATCAAATTACTTGATCACAATTACGCAGATTCGACTATATGCAAAAATTTCAAAATACTATCATCACCGATGAACGAATTGGATGGTCACAGCTATATAGAAACTGGCTCTCAAAGAAGCGTGCGTGGGCGGCCCGCCATAAGGGGGAAACTCAGTCAAGCAGCCTCCGACGTGCTTTTCAAATTAGCGGCTTCGCATACCGACATTGGAGCGCCCGCACCTCTCCGAATTGGCAAAGTGATAATACCCCCTGTGGAGATAACACCCAACCAGGAGGCTTCAACAACGTGGCTTCTGCCCAACGATATTGTAGCACTCCGCGAACAGAAAATCGGAGAAAAAAATGCAGACCGCCTGTTGCGGGATATTGCAGACGGGATGCACGCCGAGGACTTTTACGACCTAAAACATCATGCCTCTCCAGGTCGCATACCCAAATTACGCCGTTTGACCTGCGAAGGCGTAAAAGAATACGCCTCTGACACGAACCAGACGCCTATTCTCGTAAGCGCATATATCGCGCCCAATTGGATAGGCATTTGGGAAACGGATTTCGGTGAGCTTGAAATTGTGCTTGAAACTGCGAACGAGAATCCAAGGTATTTTGGAAGATACTCTAATGGGACAATAGAGGGAAGGACAGAGGCCGATACATTGATCGGCACATGGTATGAGGGAACGAACTCAGGTGATTTTGAATTCACAATGTTCGCTGGTGGCCATTCGTTTTGGGGAGACCGATATGACGGGGGCCACCGGAAGGGTTGGAACGGCCGAATGATAGGATAGCTCGCTCATTGAGAGACGAGCTTGAAGAGCAAAAGTGGGGAACCGGAGAGCACTTATTTGTGGGCGGCAGACCCCCGCTATCCCCATCTTCTCATATCCCCAGCTGTGAAATGCCCGCTAAATGAGTTTCTTTCGGCTCATTGAGCCAAAAGATCAAGATCCTTTTTCCTTAAGGAGAAAAACATCCAAACAATGAGGATTATAGCTAGATCTGCAAGTCACCCTTAACTTTTAAGTAGTTCCCTGGTCCGGTTAACGCAAATGCCGCCCCGATAATAGTTTTAAGCGGCTCAAAGACGTCCTCACCCGATTCGAAGCAATCCGCCAGGTCTCTTAATCCGTCACAAACTTTCTCGAAAATCAAAGGATCGATGGCGACAGTCTTATTTCCGCCCTTTAAAAGATTCAATCGTTCATTCATCATGTTATATGCGCCATTAAGCAGCAAGTCTGCGATAAGTATTTCCTTAGAGAATGAGTATCTATAGGTCCTATTTGTTATCCCATAGGCGGCTGAAAAGTAATATATCTTCATTTCTTCGGATGGCTCTTGCCGAACCATGTTCTCAACTCGTCTCAATTCCTCGACCAGTTCTCTTCTAAAGAATTCTTCACGCTGCAACTGCATTGTTGCTCCCCCCCAAATATATTCCTATTTTCGAATTCTCTTGTGATTCTTTGAACTCTGATTGATCTGAGCGATTAGTCTGGCTTGGACGTAACCAAACATTCGCAGGTGTTTCGCTGCATTCAACACCTTTGATATAGCTTGATTGAGGGGGAGTTAGAGTGTCGATACAGACGAGCGAATGCTCTAATGAGTAATTCGCAATCCTGTTCAGCTCTTCCTGTCCAACCATTTGCTCTATTATGCAATTATTCAAGGTCTCAAATGCCTCTACAAACATGGAATCGTCATTGATTGCATAGTAGTTGGCATTGCCGTGCTTGCTTGTAAGCTTCAACACGTTCCATTTGGTAAGCTTTTTCGTTACAGAGACCATGGTCTGGCGAGAGATGCCTGTGCCGCGGGCAAGCTCGCTCACATTGAATTCCAGCTTTCGTAAAGGCAAGAGGAATTGAATTACCCTGAGTTCGCTGGTGTCTCCAAACAGTCCTTCAAATGGTGCCGCCATAAATCCTCCGAATTTACCCTTAATTTTGCCTCATACTATTTAGTGGTTTTGACATCGATGTTAAATTAGCTTTACAGCTTATGCACCCTTGTCGTTAATATTCGACCAGCTGTTGCATTATAACCATGTTGACTTAATGCATAACAGGTCCTGGGTAAGTCAGATATGTAATATTTAGTGTCTTTTTTTGGCACTGAAGCAAGATATCCTTTCTTTATTAGTCCTTTTGCGAGATCATTGGGATCTTTTTTAAATTTTGCTCTAAACGCACTAGCGACCTGTCCAAAATTGAAGCTGCGATTGCTTCTCACACAGCGATTTCCATATAGTGTATTAAGAATAACTAGCTCTTCAATTCCCAGGCCGCAAACCATCCAAACAACACCTTATTCAATGGATCCTCAATCAGTATTTCAAGAGAAAAGGTTTTGGGCAGCAAAAACTGATCATACCCCCAACTGTGGTATCGCCGCCAGGTAAGCCTCTTTCAGCTCCTTCAGATCGATGTGGTTGTACAAATCAAAAGCCTCTTTCCGGCTGTCGCCCCTCAGCTCTTTGATATACTCCCTTCTCATCCCAGCCCGGAATAAGTGTGTGCAGTACCAATGGCGGCAAGCATGCGGGCTGAAATGGTCCTCCAGCCTCTTGGAACCTGCGTTATGCAAGCCTATACGGGCCGCCGCCTCAGTCACCGCTCGATATACATCATTTCTGGAGATCCGATGACCCCATGAGCTGAGGATGAGGGCAGTCTCCTTCCTCTTGTTGATGCCCTCCCTCACTCTGAGCCATCGCCGAAGGATATAGGCTGCCTCATCATCCATAAAAAGAGTGCGATTGCTCCTTTTTGCCGTGGGCTTGAGCCTGATAGTATTTTCCACCAGGTCAACATCGGAGACATCCAAAGAGACCAATTCACCGCGCCTCATGCCTGTCTTGAAGAGCAGAATCAGGATGGCCTTGTTCCTGATATCTGGCTCTCCTTTGATCATCTTGGATGCGTCCTCAACGCTTATCAACTGCCTCTCATGCCCGTCCGCATTTTCTTTGTAGCGTCGAAGGTAGCGTTTGCGGATAGGGAGGGCTGGATTAGCGCCTATTAGCCCCTCAAAGACCAGGAACTCATAAAAGCTGGAGAGGGTGGAAAAGTAGTTTTCAATGGTCTTCTGTGATGTCTTGCGATCCTCCCTCAGATACCTAATGAACCCCACCAGATCAGCCCTATCGGCTGTTTCGATCCCCCGCCCGCCCATGTACCCCTGGAAGATCCTCAAGGCGGATTTATAGCGCGGCAGAGAGCCCGGAGCCATGCCCCTAACTTCACAGTCCTCTAGGTAGCGGTCTATCACGCGATCCATTGCAATATACCTCTCTCTGCTCGGACCATGCCAAATCCTTCAAGGGCTTCGATCTGTGAATTGAGTGCTTTGATAAGATCTGTCTCTCTGCGATCAATCCCCAGGGCCTCAAGCAATTGCATCCTGTCCATAGAGCCACGCGCTTTCAGAATCGTAACAAGATCCTCATTCAATGACCGAATGCCTTTGAAATCCGTCTCCCTCCACGGAGCAGCCCTATATCGCTTCAGCTCGACCTCATATCGCTCAATGAGGATGTTTTTTCTAGTGAGATCCTCGCGCAGCGCCTTATTTTCATTCTTCAAGCTCTCTAGTTCGCGCGCATGTCGCGGCGCCATTTCTTCCTTCTCATCAACCACGCCGTCCACTGTGGCAATGATGAACTTGGAAAGAGGTATATGGGCCTTTGCTGCTATCTTTTTCCATCTCTCTTTATGGTCTCGGGATGGGTGGTAGACGTAAGTGTACCTGGCTTGATCAGGCAAAGTTTTAGTGGCCATGCTAAGAAAATAATCGTTATCCTATAAAGCCTTTACTAAGTAAAAACTATATTTATTCCCAACCGGAGCATGA
>VMEE01000068.1 GCA_009910795.1 Dehalobacter sp. CP
CATTGCTTCTATATAATGGGAAGAGAGCATATTGCGTTACCTCCTAAGTAAAAAGATCGTAGTGGTTCGTTTTACTTTTAGGTTTTCGCTTATGCTCTCTTTGTTTCCTACTATGCACCCCAATATTTATTATAGAACCTCATTTTTTTCAGACTCAATGATTGATTTGTAAAGCTCCTTCCTGGATAGGTTATATTTCACGACGATCTCCTTTATCGCTGCTTTTTTTTCTTGACCGCTTTTCATTTTTTCTCTGAGTATACCTACGGCTTGATCTAACTCAATTTTTTGTTCCGCTTTTTTATATCCTTCTATTATAAGGGTGACCTCACCTTTGACTCCTTTTTCCTTATAATATTTAAGCACTTCCTGCAGCGTGCCCCGCTTATACTCCTCATATACTTTAGTCAGTTCTCTGGCTACACAGCATAGCCGATCTTCTCCCCAACAGGAAAGCATATCCTGTAAAGTTGCGCATAAACGATGAGGGCTTTCGTAGAAGATCATCGTCCTTCGCTCAGCAGCAAGCTCATTTAGCAAATTATTTCTGTCCTTGCTTTGACGCGGAAAAAACCCCCCAAAAACGAACTCCTTTGTCTCAATGCCTGAAGCTACCAAGCCTGTCAGCAATGCTGCCGGACCTGGTATAACAGATATCTCTATCCCGTTTGCTATACATGCTTTGACCAAATCGCTCCCTGGATCGGAAATTCCTGGCATCCCGGCATCCGAAACCAATGCAATATTCTGCCCCTCATGTAATCTCCTGATGATTTCGCTTTCCCGGCTTTGCTTGTTATGCTCATGATAGCTGATCAATGGCTTCTTGATCTCAAAGCGTGATAAGAGCTTTCTGGTCTGTCGCGTATCCTCTGCAGCTATAAGATCTGCATTTTTTAGTGTTTCGACCGCCCGGAAAGTAATATCTCCCATGTTGCCAAGAGGCGTTCCAACCAAATAAAGCACCCCTTCAGTCTGAGTGGTCATGAGCATCCTCCCCCTTGCCGTACCAACCCATTACTTCCTCCGTGTATTCCCCGGGCGCCCGGTAAACCACCAAAGGTGGCAGTACCAGCAATTCTGCCGGAGCCTTTCTGCGGGCTTCGATCAAAACATGCCGGGAAGATTTCCCGGCAAAAGAATGGACGAAGCGGATCCTTCTAGGCTCCAACTCATATTTGCGCAGTAGCTCAAAAACATCCACCAGCCTCTCCGTGCGGTGGATCATCGCAAAACGTCCCTGGTAATTTAAAAGCTTCGCTGCAGCACCAAGAAAATCTTCCAGAGTGCAGACAAGTTCGTGTCTTGCCGTAGCTTTTAAATAAACCTCGCTGTGTTTTCCTTCCTTGATTGTCCAATACGGCGGATTAGCAGTGACCAAAGTGTTTTCACCGCCAGCTAATGTCTTGTGTATATCTTTTATATCTGCTTTGCGGATTTGGATATATCCTTCAGCTTTATTTAATTTAACTGAGCGTTCTGCCATCTCAACCATTTCTTCATGCAGCTCGACTCCACAAATGCTTAGTTTGGCTGCCCGAGTGCTTAAAATGAGTGGGATTATCCCCGTCCCCGTCCCAAGGTCAACTACGCGGTCGCCTTCTTTGACATGGGCAAAATGCGCAAGCAGCACCGAGTCCAAAGTAAACCGGAAGCCGTTCTTTTTTTGAATAACCTTCAGGTCACCGATCAACAAATCATCGAGGGTCTCGTCCGCCTTCAGCTGGACCATCCCGTCCTCCTATCAAGCTGTACGCTTATAATTTTTCTAAAAAGCTGACACAAAACAGGCAGTCTCCGTGACGGGCCTGCCCGAAATGCAGATGGCAAATATGAAACCCCTGTTGATATAGCCTGGAAAGATTATCATGCCCTTCCTTCTGAATTTTGGTGGCGTTTTTTTCTATCTCAGCCTTGTCCTCATCAGAATAACTGCACAGCTGGCGACGCAGTCTTTCATTTTCTTCTTCCTGAGCATAGACCAGCATCTTAAGCTCAGTCAGCTCATTTAGTGCATCCTGCAATTGCTGTTCCATCTGGATCAAGCGTTCGGTTATCTTCATTTTCTTATCCTCTTTTGTTATTCCGGAAGATCCTCTAAGCATTCCAGCGGCATATCTTCAGGCATCGGAGGTATCTCCGGGATCTTGATGCCTTTTTTGCCGTTTTCATATGTTTCACTCTCATACTTCAAGCAGCACATCAACCTGCCGCATATCCCCGATATTTTGGTTGGGTTAAGCGAAAGGTTCTGATCTTTAGCCATGCGTATCGAGACGGGTTCAAAATCTCCCAAAAAGGTTGCGCAGCAAAGCATTCTTCCACAACATCCTATTCCTCCAAGCATTTTTGCTTCATCCCGCACACCGATTTGGCGCAATTCTATCCTTGTTCTGAATATTGCTGCCAGATCCTTGACAAGTTCACGAAAGTCTACTCTTCCCTCGGCCGTAAAATAGAATATGACCTTGCTGCCATCAAATGTATATTCCACATCTATCAGCTTCATTGGGAGTTTATGCTCAACTATTTTTTTCTGGCATTGCTGTTTGGCTTCCTGCTCTTTTTTCTCATTGACATCCATCTGGGCTTTATCATTTTCTGTCGCAATACGAATCACCTTCTTAAGGGGTAAAACTACATCTTTATCTGTTACCTCGCGATTAGCGATCACGGCCTTGCCGTACTCCAATCCGCGAACAGTTTCGACGATAACATCGGTGTTTGCTTTTATTTCAAGCTCTTCCGGATCGAAATAGTATATCTTCCCTGCCGGTTTGAACCGGACACCAACAACCTTGATCATGGGGCATCCCCCTTTCAATCGATATTTTTTTATCAAGCCTTCGATCAGTATTTGTGAGTTCTGTATTTTCGCATTTCATATTTCTGTATTTCATATTTCTAATGCATATCACATTGGAGCATTATTTACCGATAGTATAAAAGTATACTCAGTTTAACTCGTTTTTTACTTGGTCATACTTTTTCAATATCCTTCAATTTAAGAAGCAAAACTTCCAGAACCAGTCTGACGTTAGCGTTTCTTTGGATCTGCCGGGCAGCAAGGCGCAGTTGTTCGAGCGCATTGCAACACTCTTCTATACGATAATCTTTATCGGTTAAGGTGTCAAGAAGGTTGTTTTGAACACCGTGACAGTTGACAAGTTTGTCTCTGTAATATGCGCTTAGCATATCGAGAATCAGTTCGGTGTGCTCTTTATTTTTGCCCAGCTCTTCTGCCTTGGCAAGCAAGGGCGCGTAGCGCCCTTCCTGAAGATCTGCAAGCAACTTCTGCACCTCATCATTTATTCCGGATATACCCTCTGTGTCGTTCATTTCCAGGGCTTTTGCAGCCGAACCATTGGCAAGTCCGAGTGGAAAAATAACCTGAACAGACTTTGTTTGCAAAATCTCCTTAAGAACATCCTCGCCCAACGGCATAAAAGGAATAGGCTGACAGCGCGAAAGAATCGTAAGCGGCAGCTGTCCTGTATCAGCAGCTATCAAAACAAGCACTGTTCTCTCTGGTGGCTCCTCGAGAATGTGCAGAAGGCTGTTGGCTGCCTCAAGGGTCATTCTTTCTGCCCCGTCAATAATTATTACCTTGTATTTTGCTTCATAGCACCGTAAATAAGCCTTTTCTTGCATGCTGCGCATTTGGGATATCTTTATAGTATTGCCCTCGGGCTCGATCCGGATAAAATCCGGGTGATTTTTTGCGGATATTTTTCGGCATGCTAAACACTTTCCGCAAGGCAGGTTTCCCTCGGGAGCAATACAGTTGATGGCCTGAGCAAAGAGCAGTGCTGCTTTGTTCTTGCCCACACCATCAGGGCCATAGAAAATATAGGCGTGAGCTATGCGCGAAGTACAGATGCTGTTTTGCAGTAATCCAACTGCCCGGCTTTGACCTTTCAGCTCCTCAAATCCCATCTTTATACCTCCGCAATATTTCAGCTTCCTAACTTTTCAATCATCACTTCCAGTGATCCTTCGTTAAAGCTGTTTGAAAGTTTCATGCCCAGACTTTGAGTCTCTAGCAAAAAATCTATATGTTCTCTGCTTATCTGTTCTCCCGGCCAAAGTAAAGGTATCCCCGGTGGATAAGTTATAACCGGAGCCGCCGCGATCCTTCCGACAGCCTTTTGCGGTCCGACTTTTTCTTTTTGCGCGAAATAAACATTCCGTGGAGAAACATTTGGTCCCGGCCCCTTCTTGAAAAGTTCCCGATTTTTTATTTGGGGCAGCCGTTTCCTTTTCAGGTCCCTTTTCCCGATACGTTTGAGTGCCCGGATAATTTTTGTTACATTCGCCATCTCATGACCAAAATTTATCAACAGCAGTACATAATAATAATCGCTCAATTCAACATCTATGCAATACTCATTACGCAGGATTTCAGCCAGTTCCCAGCCTGTTATCCCCAGTTCCGCGGAAGATAATAATATTTTGGTTTCGTCTTGGTACCATCCGCTGCTCTTTTCCGGTGCATATACTCTGAACCCGCTGATTTTTTGCGCCTCAGCTCTGAGTTTATTCGCAAGTTCGCTGCTTTTTTCCAGCAGTTCCTTTCCTTTTCGATACAGCTCTGCCTGAAGAGCATCAAGAGAGGCAAGCAGCAAATATGAAGGGCTGGTGGTCTGTAGCAGTAAAAGGGCCTGCTGCACATCCTTGACTAATTCATCATTGTTTACATGCAACAAACTGGTTTGGGTCATCACCGGCAAAGTTTTATGGGCACCATGCACCACGATATCAGCTCCACAGCGCTGTGCTGAAAAGGTTGGTCGACGGCCAAAATATAAATGTGCTCCATGCGCTTCATCAACGATTACCGGTATCCCTCTTTTTTCGACAATTCGAAGCAACTCGGTGATCTCGGCCGATGTTCCGCGATATTCTGGATTAACGAGCAGCGCCGATGACAGGTCAGGGTTTTCGGAGAAAGTTTCGCGCAAACCCTCCAAAGACATGCCCATCGGGAAGCCCCATTCCTCTTCAATCACTAATGGGGCTAAAACAGGTACCCCCCCTGTCAGCACTAAACCATTTAGGACTGATATGTGTGCGTTGCGTGGGATAAGGATTTTTTTGTCAGGAGCGCTCACTGCCAGCAGGGATGCTTGTATACCCAAGGTTGAGCCATTGGTCAAATAAAAAGTCTGTTTTGCGCCAAAAACAGCCGCAGCCAAACGCTGAGATTCTTTAAGGCAAGCGCTGGGAGCACGCAAATCGTCCAATCCGGGAAGTTCTGTAAGATCGCTTTTCATAAAATGCTTGCGGGCCAAAAGAACGAATTCCCGAGGTAAGCCCTTTGCTCCTTTATGCCCGGGCATATGAAAACCTGTTGCATTTCGTCCAAGGTGCTCTCTAATGCTGTTGGTCAGCGGGCTTTGGCCCTTCTCAGACATAGATCCCCATTACCTTTCCGTGTATGTTTAACAATTTTAGCTCTCCAACTCAAGACGTTCTTGTTTTATTCTTTTTCGCCTTGAATGCCAAGCCTTTCGATTTTCAACAAAGCGTTTTTTAAATCGATCCCACCCTGATATCCTGTCATATTTCCATCTTTTCCAATCACCCTGTGGCAGGGGATGAATATAGGAAGCTTGTTTTTAGCACAGGCTCTGCCAACTGCCCGCGAAGCTTTTGGTCGGCCAATATCCCTGGCCAGCTGTCCGTAAGTTTTAGTTTGTCCGTAAGGTATATCCATTAGTTGTTCCCAAATCCTGCGCTCAAACTCTGTTCCCTTTATACTGAGAGGCACCGTAAAGTTTTTACGCTTACCGTCCAGGTATTCCTTTAGCTGTTGCAACGCGGCAGCGGAAACGGGCACTGAGTCGGGCTGGCTTGAACTCTCCGCGGCCTCCGTCGATTGCTGGTCGTCATTATTCATCTTTACAAAAGGGTAGATATCCAGAGCAGTTATTTTTCCCAGATCTTCGCTAAGAACTATTTTACCAATGGATAGGAAGGCACAGAATTCTTTTCTCATGCATAAACTATATCATAAATATTGTACAAATAACAAAACAGAGACACCCACAGGGTTCTCTGTTCGATCGAGGAATAAAAGATCCTGGCAGCGACATACTCTTCCGGGTTAATAAACCGAGTACCATCTGCGCAGAAGGGCTTAACTGCCGTGTTCGGGATGGGAACGGGTGTGACCCCTTCGCTATAGCCACCAGGAATCGATATATTCTCTCAAAACTCC
>VMEE01000069.1 GCA_009910795.1 Dehalobacter sp. CP
AGAAAGGAGTGGGAATTATGCAGGAGAATTTTGAAAAATGGAGGGTGGGTATTCCAGATACATTTTATCCGATAAGCGAATTGCAGAAGTATGTTCAATACGGTACTGTCAAATCTTACTTAAAAGATAGTTTAGTTGTTTTACCGGGTGAAGCAATCCATAAATTTATCTATGTGCTTACCGGTAAATTGCAAGTAAACTTTCTGTTCAGCGATGGACGAGAACGAATGGTTTATTTTGGCGGCGAACATTGTATGTTCAACTATTTATTTCAACACAACTCCGACAATCGTATGGCGGCTTATATTATAGCCTTAGAAGATAGCCAACTATGTTTTTTTTCTTGGGAACAGCTTGAAAAGATTTTTCATATGGATGGAAATCTTCTCTTTGAAATAATGAAAAATGAGAATGCCAAAGGCAATTTCTTTATGAAGCAGGCGGCCGAGATGGACTTTTTAAATCCGACAATACGGATTGTGAAATTGGTTTATCAATTATGCGTTTCTCAGGGGAAGCCTGTTAATAATCATATCGAGGTCAACATTAATTTACCCTTGAGAGATATTTCTGAAATAACCGGAGCCCATTATGCAACCGTCTCCAAAGTATTCTGCACGCTGAATAAGCTTCATATTTTAGATAGAAAGAGAGACAAGATTGTTATTTTTGATATGAGAAAGCTGGAAGAATTAACACAAGAAACACAATTATTCAAACATGATGGCACTAATTGAATAGCATTTGTAAAATATTATCATTTATAAAATGATTATTTTCAATTTAGACTGAATCATTTAATTATCTTATTTTGTACAATGTACCTAGTCATCCGATTGACCAAATTCCTAAAAGAGGAGGTGAATTAGTTGTTTTACCGGGTGAAGCAATCCATAAGTTTATGTGCTTACCGGTAAATTGCAGTAAACTTTCTGTTCAGCGATGGACGAGAACGAATGGTTTACAATACAACTCCGACAATAAGGATTGTGAAATTGATTTATTAATTATGCGTTTCTCAGGGGAAGCCTGTTAATAAGTAAATTGAGGTCAACACTAATTTACCCTTGAGAAATATTTTTGAAATAACCGGAGCTCATTAGGTAACGGTCTCCAATGTATTCTGCACGCTGAATAAGCTTCATATTTTAGATAAGAAAAGAGACAAGATCGTTATTTTGATATGAGAAAGCTGGAAGAATTAACACAGGAAACACAATTATTCGAAACCAGAAAAACAAAGTATTACTGGAGGTAGACTATCTATGATTATTATTGGAGAAAAAATCAACGGTGCCATTCCTTCTGTAGCGAGAGCAATCGCTGAGAAGGATGCAGGCTTCATCCGAAATCTCGCCAAAATTCAATCTGATGCCGGCGCGGATTTTATTGATGTCTGTGCATCCACGGACGTCAAAATTGAACTCGAAACCTTAAAATGGCTGATTGACTTGGTACAGGAAGTGACAGATACCCCGATTTGTATCGACAGCCCGCATGATCAGACCTGCGTCGATGCGATTCAATTTTGCAAACGTCCGGGACTCATCAACTCCGTATCCGGCGAAGGAGACAAGATCGATGTCGTATTCCCGGTCATTGCCGATACCAAATGGGAATGCGTTGCGCTTCTTTGCGATGACAGCGGAATTTCCAAGACTGCGGAGAAACGTCTCGAAGTATTTGCAAACATCATGAAAAGAGCTAAAGAATTTAATATTGCTCCGTCTCGTCTGCACATTGATCCACTGGTCGAAATGCTCTGTACTTCGGAAGAAGGTATCAACATGATTGTTGACGTGATTAAAGAGATTAAAAGACAATATCCGTCAATTCACATCACCGGCGGATTCAGCAATATTTCGTTTAACTTGCCTGCTAGAAAGCTTGTCAATCAGGCCTTCTGCGTTCTGGCAATGAACGCCGGCATGGACAGCGGGATCCTTGACCCGACGAATCAGGATTTGGTCGGTATGATCTTTGCGACGGAAGCACTCTTAGGTCAGGATGAATATTGCATGGAATACATTGGAGCCTTCAGAGAAGGACGTTTTGGTCAGAAAAAATAGTTATAAGCGCTGTTCAATCACAAAATTGTTGTTTAATTATAAAATTTTAAGGGGGATTATAAAAAATGGCTAAAATTGAAGAAGTCAAAGCAATGGTAGAAGCAGGAAAAGCAAAACTTGTTCCTGGATTGGTACAGGAAGCGCTCGATGAAGGAAGCGCAGCAAAAGAAATTCTGCAGGCAATGGTAGATTCGATGGGGGTTGTCGGGGACAAGTTCTCCACAGGCGAAATCTTCGTTCCTGAAATGTTAATGGCCGCCAAAGCCATGGCCAAAGGTGTTGATGTTCTGAAACCGCTGATGGCTGGCGACACCTCAAGCTCCTTAGGTACCTGCATTATCGGAACCGTAGCAGGCGACCTGCATGATATCGGTAAAAACCTTGTTTCTATGATGATCGAAAGTGCCGGATTCACCGTGGTTGACCTCGGTGTGGACGTAGCGCATGAAAAATGGATTGAAGCTATCAAAGAAAATCAAAATGTTACCTTAGTAGCTTGTTCCGGGCTTTTGACCACAACGATGCCAGCATTAAAGGACGCTGTGCAAACGGTCAAGTCCAGCGGTTTGACAGGCTTTAAAGTTCTCGTCGGTGGTGCTCCTATTACCCAGCAATTCGCTGATGAAATCAATGCCGATGGTTTTGCTCCTGATGCCGGCAGTGCTGCAGTAAAAGCTGCTGAGTTGGTAAAATCTTTATAAGATGAAAGATCTTGCTAAATAAAGGGAGGTAAATCAATATGACGCTGACTCAGAGAGAAAATTTTGAGATCATGCTTAACGGAGGAAAACCGGAATTCGCCCCTTTGCTGTATGAACTATATAAAGTGTGCATGTTAGCAACGAATAATACAGACCAACCATGGCAAGGCGGGAAGGATCCGTTTGGCGTAAATTGGGTAGCCACGGCTGAGGGAGTCATACCGGAGTCAGGAAAAATATTATTTGATGACATCGCCGATTGGAAAAAATATGTGAAATTCCCTGATGTTGATTCTCTTGGAATTGAGCAGATGGCACAAATTGAATTGGCTGACTTTACTGACGAAAAAAGAAAGGAACAACCGGTTGCAGTATTTAATGCATGTGGTCTCTTTGAACGGATGGCTGCATTTATGGGGTTTGAAAATACCTTATGTGCTTTGATTGAAGATCCGGATTCCTGTAATGAATTCTTCGAGGCAATGGCGGATTACAAAATCGCTTGTATAAACCGATATATCGATGTATATAAGCCGGATGTCATCATCTATTTTGATGATTTTGCCACTGCTCGCGGACTATTTATGTCACCAAAAACCTACCGCGAAGTCATTAAGCCGCACCACAAAAGAATCATTGAGGCTGTGACTTCCCGTGGCGTTATCTTTAATCAACATACATGTGGGAAATGTGAAGATATCATCGAAGACTATGTTGAAATGGGTATTAAAATATGGGATGCTGCTCAGGTTTGTAATGATTTGGAGGGAATCCTGACGAAATATCATGGCCGCTTAATTGTAGAAGGCGGTTGGGATACATCCGGACCTGCCAGTTATATTGGCGCTCCCGTAGAAGCAATCATTGAAGAAACGAAAAGATGTGCAGAGCAATACGGGAAAAAAGGAAATTTTATACTGTTCCCAGTACTCATGAACGAAAAAGGGCATGCCTTTATGACCGGTGACGAAAGAATTCCTGCGTTAATGAAAACCTGGCATGAAGTCAATAAGTTATAATACACTCAATAGAATAAATATTTAAATCATTATTTAAGTGAAAGATTGCAAAATCCTCTGGATAATTTTATTCAAGGGGATTTTGCTTATATTCGAATGGCTCTTTTCCGGACCCCATAGTTAAAAAAGATCCCCGAATAGCAAACAGATTTCTCTATATAAGTACTGGAGAGGGCCCAGAAGCACGATTATACTGAAAAGGAGAGGGTTGCCATCAAAGTAATCATATTAAGCGGATTCTTGGGGTCAGGTAAAACCAGTGTGTTAATGCAGCTTGCAAGACATCTCGTTGAAACTTCTAATGGTAATGAGAACGACAAAAAGGTTGTAATCATAGAAAATGAAATCGGTACAGCCGGAATTGATAACCTTCTACTAGAGAATGAAGATTTTACCGTCAAGAACCTTTTTGCCGGCTGCGCCTGCTGTACATCTTCCGCTAAACTCACGGATACAGTTAATTATCTTAGTAAGGAATACAGCCCGGAATGGATCATCATTGAGGCAACTGGGCTTGCTTTTCCGAGTAAAATAAAAAGCGCGGTGGAGACAGAACTCGGGATGCAGGCTATGACAATTATTGTAGTTGATGCCAAACGGTGGTTCCGATTGGTTGGTGCTATGGAAAACTTCGTCTCAGAGCAGCTAGAGGATACGAAGTCAGTGTTAGTTAACAAGATTGATTTGGTAGATGAAACGACAGTGGAAAAAGTACAGGAGAGTATCCGGAAATATAACCGGGATGCGTACTGTTACCCTGTATCCGCTACTAACGAGCTTTCAACCGGATTTTGGAACGATTTATTTGAAAAGGCGGGGATCTAAAATGGCACACGAACACCACGAACACCACGAACACCATGAACACGAAGGCCAAGCCTGTCAGTGCGGACACCATCATGACGAGCAGCATGAACAGCATGAACAGCATGAGAAATCGGTGCTCTGCAATCAGGAAGAAATCACAGTTACCCACCATGAAGGAGCCGTTATTTTATCTACTGAACGTGTCATTGCCAAAGAATATTCGTGGGTAAGAGATAGGCTCAACAAAGAGCTACAGTCTTTAGCCGGTTGGGTTGAAGAGCAGGGAGGGCTTGTGGGGCATATCAAGGCTTTTCTTGCTGAAACCGGCTATACCTGCATGCTATCCACGACAGGCGAAGATGTACAGATCAAGGAAACCTTGAAACCAAAAGTCACGGCCAAGATTACCCTGATAGTTTTTATTAACAATGAAAATGAATTATATTCTAAATTAGCAGAAACGTTAAAAAAATTAGTCAATTAACTTTCCAGAAACTATGACGAGCGTAAAGATGATTTTCCTCCTGTAAACATTATAACTGTTTAAATTCTATTCTATGACTCAAAAAAAACTTAATCATGATATACTTTTTGGATAATCAGGTTCTAATATTAGGGTAAGCATTTGCACTGTGTTGCTCATAATATGAGGAAGATGGCAGTACTAACTGATAAAAGATGAGCTGAAAAAATTGGGCTAGATAGGTTAAGGGGACGTCGCGAAATAAAATTTCGTTACGTCCCCTTCGTGGCCGTGTTCAATCATAGCCTTAAGTTGAAGGCAAAAATATTTTTAAGCAATAAAATTAAATAGGTTATTAGCCAACCCTCAATATAACAAATACACCCTTTTGTTATAATAGCCGGGACACTTAGGAGCATGTTGTCATGGTTTATTGGTGCGTACGGCATTGCAAAGCAAAATAAGTATGAATTGAAGAATTTTTCATAAATTAAGCCTATACTAAATTTATGATTATTGACACAAAAGCTTTGAAATAATTGACAAAAAGGAAATTGTAAGAAAGGAGTGGGAATTATGCAGGAGAATTTTGAAAAATGGAGGGTGGGTATTCCAGATACATTTTATCCGATAAGCGAATTGCAGAAGTATGTTCAATACGGTACTGTCAAATCTTACTTAAAAG
>VMEE01000009.1 GCA_009910795.1 Dehalobacter sp. CP
CAATTTCAATACGCATTCGTAAAACAAACGATGCTTTTCTATCCTTTTGAGTATCAATCCAAAAGCTTCTCTGTAATATTGAACTTCTATCAGTGCGCGGGCAGGATCAATCACATCGCTTTTGAAAATCCATTCCAGCATTTCATATTTATCAATAAAATGGTGGTAAAACGTCGGGCGGATAAGCTTGGCGCTGTCGGTGATCTGTTTAATTGTCAGCTTCTCGAATGGAATGCCGCTCAACACTAAGCGGACTGCACTATCAGCCAGAGCATCCCGTGTCGTGCTTTTCTCATCCGCCATTTTGATCACCCGGTTCGTTTATTTGGAATAGCTTTTGATGGCTGCGTTGAGCAATGCGGAAAAAACCTGCATGATAATCTTGCGAGTTTTATCATCAATGTTGCTTACAGCCGCAAGAACAGCCGGCCCGTTTTTCAGTGCGCCTTCCGCAAGCTGCCCCAGTGTCTCAGCCTTGGTTGCCGCCAACAGCGAATAGAAGGTGTTGATGAAAACCATGCGTTCTTGCTCATCCACACTGCGAAGCCAGTTCTTAATGAGCGCATCCATATACTGGCTTCCACGGCGTAATTGATCGATAACGATAAAGTGATTGTCTTCTACCTGCCAATAAAAGGGATTATGCTGCATGATGCTGAAGCCCGTTGAGTTCACAACCGTGTAGTTTTCCGGATGAAGCAAAAGCATTCCGATAATGGATGATTGTGGGACAAATGTATGTATTATTTGCTGGATTCTTTGATAACCTTCGCTTGCAAAGGTATCCTCATCCATTCCTGGTCCATCATTGCAGTACACAGCCATAATGCGGGATTGAATATCCTGTGTACAGTGGGCGGATGCATATACCGCAAGGTTCCCGCCTTTGGAGTGTCCTCCGACACGAAGCGGACAATGCAGTTTACCAGCTACCTGTTGCAGATACTCCACGGCTGCTATCTGTGCGTGAACCGGCGCGGCATAACAAAGGTTGAAATCCTCTTTCCAGCCAACCAGTGTACTGTCTGTACCACGAAAAGCCACATAGGCTGTTCCGTCGTCCAATAAATAGGTGGTCGCGGAAAACTGCTTTTCGAGTTCCGGGTTTGTATCCGTCACGTAATTTGTTAGGCGTACTTGTGCAAAGCGTTTAGATTTTGCCAGCTTTGCCAGCAACTTGCGATTGTCCTTTTCCAATATCCCCATTCCCGCAAAGCTTGTGTCTTCACACGCCGCGATATCCCGGAAATTCAATTCATGGTTGAACCCAGGAATGTACTCCAATTGAAAGTATGAGGCTTGCGATAAGACAAGGTTGTCGATCTCGTTGAATGCTTCTTCTGAGAAGTGTTTTTCATTGTTTTTTCCTACATAGTCGATTGTATTGCCCATCATATTGCTCCTTTACATGAGCTGTTTGCAAGGATACGTTATTTTTTTCTGCTTCGCCTGATATCCACCAGCAGCCAGACGCTCATTACAAATGTGACGCTATAACCAATCACACCGATTGCCGGGACCTGAAACAACTGTGGCTGCATGTCCGTTGTGGACAGTAAACTCGAACCAAGTAAAAGTGATGCGACCAGGATGGCTTTGACGAGTGTGTTTACCCAATTGCTGATCATGATTCTGAAGTCGTCTGCTGCCTGTAATTCCATCCCCAGCTTGGTTTGCCCTTTCATTGCCATTCGTAATGAATCAGCAAGCAGCGCGGGGATATCCAATGCTTTTTTTCCGGAATCCATAATGGACTGTCCGCTCTCGGATATTGCTTTCTCCCAATCGAATCGTCCGAACATGTCCGATCGCATATGCTTGGCCATGATTTCGATGAAGTTGACGTCCGGACTCAATTCCGCTAGCACGCCTTGCAGCGTAGCCATGCCACGCCCCAGCATGGACATTCCCGGCGGCATGGCGATCTTGTGCGTTTGTGCGACTTCAAGCACCGTATCAATAATCATCGCGATATCCATACTGCCCATATCAATCGTGCCCAGACGGGACAGTAAATCATCGATATCCGCATAGAGTTTGGCGTGATTGATTCTTGCATGACAGACCCCCATGGAAATGACAACATCCTTAAGCGTGCCCACATCACGACGGGCAATTGCTTTCACGGCGGCGGACAGCGCCCTTTGATCACTCATGGAAAGCCGCCCCATCATGCCAAAATCAATCCAAACGATCTTACCATCCTGAATGCGAATATTGCCGGGATGTGGATCCGCATGAAAAAAGCCGTCATCAATCACTTGTTTCACATAGTTATCGGCCAGCTTTTCGCCTATTTCATGAAAATCATAATCATCGGCTTTAAGCGCGGTATAGTCGTTGATTGCACAACCTTCAATGTGCTCCATGACCAGCACTTTAGATGTGGTCAATCCTTTGATGATTCTCGGACAGCTAATATACAAAACATTCGTGTTATGTTGATAGAATTCCTCCGCATTGCCTGCCTCGTGAAGAAAATCCATTTCTTCCTGCGCAACATGCCACAATTCATCCAAAATAACATCTAAATCCAGCATGTCTCCGATACCGCCAACATATTTAAATACCCTGGATATCCGCTTGAGCATGGTAATATCGCGCGACATGGTATCGAAGATATTGCGTCTCTGTACCTTTACAACCACCGGTGTGCCATTCATCAGATGTGCGCGATGTGCTTGCGCGATGGAAGCTGAACCGAGTGGTGTTTCTTCAAAATCTTTAAACAATTCAGGGAGAGGACTCCCGCAGGAGTCCTCAATGATGGCTTGAACATCCTCAAACGACATTGGAGCCACTTCTGAGCGGAGCTTTGCTAGTTCTGCACAGTAAACCTTGGGTAAAATGTCATTGCGCATGGACATAATTTGCCCAAGTTTGATATACGTTGGCCCCAAATCCTCCAAAAGGCGGACTAATTTTTCCGGAGTGATGCCGGATGCCAGGTTATGCTTGACCAGGAGCCCGAGAATCTCACGAAACCGCGCTTTGCGCTTACTTTCGTGGTCACTCGGGTTTTGCTGTGTCGGAAGCATTTTGCGTTTCCTCCATTGCGGACAGCTTTTCTCGTAATTGTTCCAGTTCGTCAGGAGTCATCGTATCCAACTGGTCAATAAGAGAATTTTTGTTTTTCCCGTCGAGAATAACATCAATACCGCTTTTTACTTTCTCTTTGACGGTATGCTTGAGTTCTTCATTGAGTACCTTGCCCTGTTCAACCGTGAGCTCTCCTTTGTGCACAAGGTCATCCAGTAACTTTTGCGCATTCTCGCTGGTCTGCGCAACAGCGCCGACTCCTGCCAATATTACTTTCCTGAGATCTTCCCCAAATGAAAACATGAAATTACCTCCCCCTTGCTGTGTTGTGAGTTCCATGAAACAATGTCGTTAACGGGATACATGTCCATTATAAGATTTATGCGCATTTATTCAATGGGCATATAACGGCAATATGCCTCTTATTTGGCAAAATACCACAGGGTGCATCGCATTTCGGATTAGAATTCACTGAGAGCGGAAGAAATGATACAGTCTTACAATTGCGTTTCCAATTATGCTACAAATTGACGATTTTGTAGCCATTCATCAACATATCGCCTATGTTGAAGCTACCTGCCGATGACGTTTCCTTCTATACTGACCATAATCAATCGAAAGGATGGAGGCTATCGTCATGGCAAAAGGAACTGCGGCAGGATACGCCAAGAGAATCGGATTTAAAACCGCTATGAAATACCTGGATCGAAATCCGGAAGAAAACATCCCCAAACTACTCAAATGGATGGTCAGGGCCGATTCGCTGCTGCCCAAGAAAAAAGGTGTTGATAAAAAGCCTTTTGAAAAAACTCAAAATGCGCTGAGCAATAAGGACGGGAATTGGTTTAGGCTCGCTACTAGCCTATGGACTGACATTGACCCAGGGGTTCGGAAAAGGTTATTTGAGAATGTCGCGGTAAACGCAACGATGATTGGTTATCGTAAACAACTGAAGTGGCAGAAAAAGTATGGGTGCAACGTTCCGTGGGCTATCCTGATGGATCCCACCAGCGCGTGTAACTTGAAATGCATCGGCTGCTGGGCGGCGGAATACGGCCACGGTATGAATCTTTCTTTAGAAACGCTCGACAGTATCATCCGGCAAGGCAAGGAAATGGGAACTTACGCGTACCTTTACTCCGGCGGCGAACCGCTGGTGCGTAAAGCCGATATTATCAAGCTCTGCGAAATGCATCCCGATTGTGCTTTCCTTGCGTTCACCAATGGTACGTTGATTGACGAGGCCTTCTGTAACGAGATGCTCCGCGTGCAGAATTTCATCCCTGCGCTTTCCATAGAAGGATATGAGGAGCATACTGATGCGAGACGCGGCAAGGGTACGCATCAAAAGGTTGAAAAAGCAATGGCGCTCTTAAAAGAGCACAAATTGCCGTTTGCAGCAAGCTGCTGCTACACAAGCCAGAATACGGGAATCATCGGGAGCGAGGCCTATTTCGACTACCTGATTGAGATGGGTTGCAAAATGGCCTGGTTCTTTACGTATATACCCGTTGGAGTGAATGCTGTTCCGGAATTGATGGCTTCGGCAGAACAGCGGGAGTTCATGTATCACCAGCTTCGGAAGTTTAGAAAAACCAAATCGATTTTTACGATTGATTTCTGGAATGACGGTGAATATGCAGGCGGGTGCATCGCAGGCGGACGAAGCTATCTGCATATCAATGCTGCTGGTGATATTGAACCCTGTGCGTTCATCCATTATTCGGATACAAACATCCATCAAAAAACGCTGTTGGAAGCTTATCAAGCTCCGCTGTTTATGGCCTATCACAACAATCAACCTTTTAATGAGAACCATTTGCGCCCGTGCCCTCTTTTAGATAATCCTGGCGCGTTGACCAGAATGGTACAGGCAGCCGATGCCAAATCCACCGATCTGATGAGCCCTGAGAATGTGGAGGATCTATGCAGTAAATGTTCTGACGCTGCGCTTGCATGGGCGCCTGTAGCTGATGAACTGTGGCGGTGTTCCTGTCAAAATTGCGAACTTCTTTGTGATGTGACTAAAGAGAGTGCACGCGAATGAAAGCGGCTGAAAGCGGCTGAAAGCGGACTGTTTTTTCTATGCTGCCTGCTGGTATACGTGGCGCCGACCATGGCCATCGGCGCTACGCAGGGCAGCCTGCCGCTAAAACGGAGCATTCTGTTAAGCGCTGTCTTTGCGGCATTCCAGACGGTATTGACACTCTTGGGGTGGGGATTATCCATTTGGCTTGAACCCTTAATCTCAACGTTGAATATCGAGCACATAAAGGTTTATACATTACTTATTCTCCTTACCTCGATGACGGCTTATATGGGATTTAAGGTGTTTTATCCCGAGGATTTTCGTGAAACGATGCAAAATACCATCACAATCATCAAATATGCATGGCTGGCGGTTCGCTGGTTCATTCCGGTTTTGATTGCGGGCATGGTATTCGGGTACAGCATCAATCTAAGTATTGTAAACGTTTCGCTGATCTTTGCGGGTTCTTTTGTCATGTCTCTTGTAGGGCTTGTTTACGGCTATTGGCAGGGATATAAACATACGAAAATCGCCTATGCTGCGGGTGGGATTATCCTGATAGCCCTGATTGCCGGACAACTCTATAGCACGTTTCAAGTTACTCCTATAAGCTGAAGCAGAGGAAGCGAATGGAGCTATATGTTTCGATAACACTATGCGTTCTTCTTGAGTATCTGATTGGCAGCATTCAACCAGGGATTATCCTAAGCCGCTGCATGGGCAAGGGTGATATTCGTGAAAAAGACAGTCATTCAACAGGTGCTACCAACGTATATCGAACGCTGGGAAAAAACCGGCTATTATTGTCTTTATTGTTGATTGCTGCAAGGGGGTTCTCGCGGCATGGCTGGGAAGCCTGCTTGCGGGGAATATCGGTGCAATGGCTGGCGGCATGGCAGCAGTTACAGGACATATATGGCCGGTTTTCTTTCAATTCAAAGGAGGAAAAAGCGTCGCAACAGCACTAGGAGTCTTGTCGTTTGTTAATCCTGTCTTTAGCTGTATTTATCTCTTCGTGCTTATCACTATTCTTCTGAAAACGCGTATGATTTCTCTGGGTAACATTTGCAGTGCTTTATGTTTAATTGTTGTGAATAGCACGATGAGTGTAGCGCAAAGAAAAGAGATTGGATCTCTTTGGGATTTATGGTTTATGTCTTCGGACTGGCTCTATTTGCGCATCGCTCCAATATCAGCCGTCTGTTGCATAACAAAGAAAGCGCATTGATATATTCTCTAAACAAAATCCGGAATGATATAGCTGAACATCGAAAGGAAGAACCAGTTTATGTTCGACTTTATTGCTGTGCCCATGGGACACCTTCTTAAGTTTTTGTATGATACGATTGCCTTTCAAAACTATGGCATAGCGCTTGTTATGTTCACAATAGGTGTGAAAACAATGCTTCTGCCCCTTGCGATACGGCAGCGGAGATCTACGCTGGTGATGAACAGGTTACAACCGCAACTTAAGGAACTTCAGGATAAATACAAAAACGACTCTGAGAAATTACAGGCAAAACTGGCGCAGTTTTATAAGGGAAATCACTTTAATCCTCTGAGCGGATGCCTTCCACAGCTGATACAGCTTCCGCTCCTGTTTGGTATGTACCAGGTCTTTTCACGTCCGTTAACCTACATGTATGGATTTTCGGCAGAAATCATTGACCAATTGTTCCAAACCATACCCTCCGCTTATCAGGGAGCGGAGCATATGAAGGACATGAGTATTTTAGGATACTACAGCAGCTATCCCGAACTGCTTACGCAGGTATCGGATATTCTCAATGGGTTCAGCCTGCCGAATATGAATTTGTTTGGAATCAACCTTGGGATTATTCCTTCCCAGGTTTTTTCCATGCACACTCTTTCCTTTGAAAACATGCTGCATTTCACCCTGCTGTTAATACCGGTACTCGCTTTTGCCACATCGTGGATTGCAACAAAAACAGCGCGATATTCCATGCCCAACATACCGGAGCAAACATCCTCACCCAACCTATCAAAGTATATGGTGATGATCTCGCCGATCTTCAGTGGGATCATCACCATTACGATGCCGGCAGGCATCGGACTCTACTGGATTGCTGGCAACATATATCAAGTGATACAGGATCTGTTCTTGAAAAAGTTCATCAAAGAGAAGTAACTCCATTTATTTGTCCAACTTAGCGGAAATGAATGGTATAGCAACTAATAGTCTGTTGAAAACCAATACCCTTGATTGCGAAAAGGATAGGAGATCAGTTGATGATCCGGACAGGTCATTGGACACCTGAAAACTATGAGGCGTAAATCATGAAACGCAACAGGATCGGCATTGCTTTTGTCTTTGCGACGCTTGGGATCACCTTGTTTTTAATATTTGGCAACGATGATATCAATAACATGCGACAAATCAACATGATTGTGGACTACACATGGATTGCCTTGGCAGCCATGGGCTTGGTGATATGCTGGTTTGCAGATTCGTGTGCCCTGTACAGTGCACTTCGTAGTAAGTGCAGTCATATTCCGTTCCGATATGCGATGATCGTCTCGCTGATCGGCGCTTATTTTTCCAATATTACTCCGGGTGCAACTGGAGGACAACCTATGGAAGCATACTACCTCAGCAAAAATAATGTGCCATATTCAATAAGCTCGTCAGCACTAGCTACGAAATTTTTCTCTCAACAGGTGACCATTGTCTTGGTGACCTCCGTGCTGTGGATTTGCAATGCGGACTTCGTGAGCACACAGCTTTCCAGCGTCCGATGGGCGATCAATGTTGGGTTTTTTATCAATTTTATCTCCGTACCGCTAATTGTGCTTATCGCGACCAATAAACCGGTTGTTGATGCAATCATCGGATTTATTGTCCGAATCGGTATCAAGCTTAAACTTATTAAAAAACCAGACGAGGTTCAACTGCGCATTAATGTTGAGATGGACAATTACCATACGAATATCCGGCAAATGTTTAGAACGCCGAAGTTTCTGATTGTTCAGATCATATTAGCTGCCTTGCGTATATTTGCGCTCATGAGCATTGCGCTATGCGTGTATTACGCCTTCAATCCGATAGGCTATGCGTGGAATCAGATACTCACAATTGCCTTCCTATTATTTATCAGTGCAAGTTATACGCCTTTGCCGGGTTCAAGCGGTGCGCAAGAGGTCGGATTCCTGCTTTTTTTTAAAGGGCTGTATACTCCGGGAACGATTGGTCTGGCACTGCTGGTGTGGCGGTTATTTACCTTCTATCTGCCTATCATCATCGGCGCATGCTCAACCTTTGGCGCGAGCATTTATTTTAAATCGAAGGAGTAAACTACGTATGGGATACAACTTCTTTCCTTGAAAAGTCTGTACATATGAAAAAGAGGTAGTGGCACAGTTCTTTTTTATTCTGCAGTTCGCTCGGCCAAGTCAGTAACATAGTTAGCAATCATGCGGATGACTCTTTCAAGAATGTCAAGTAATGTATAGGATTCATTCAACAACCAAATCTAAAAGACAAAACCATGCTAAAGGTTGAAACGCTATCACAGCAATCTGAAACAGCCAAGTGGGATTGTCTATTATTACCGAAATACCGCTTCAACATTATAAGCGCATGAATATATCTCAAAATAATAACTAGGATCTTTCCAAATTTCGATATCTTAGGGGTACTTATTTTGTAGGGCGGCAAAATGACATAGTAATCTGGATTTATTACCCGTTTATAAGTTTGTGTGGACGGGTTTGTCATTTGTCAAAATAACCGATGAACAAGAAGACCAGAGCATACGACTTATTGGCAGAGGAGTTATTTGATAGTTTTTGTAAAACTGTAGTTCGCCATCGAACCTATAATTTGCATCGAAATATGAACAGGCGTGAAAAAAAGGTACCTATCATCATTATGAATCCTGATGAATTAGCTGATCAGGCAATTTGTCGAATGGAAGAAATGAAAATTTCACTTGACGAGCTTATCTGTTACTTCGCCTATGAGCCTCTTTATAATGCGTTGCAAGCACTAGAAGAAAGAAAATTGCTTGCTCTCTTGTTGCATTTCTGGGAAGGTTGGGCTGATGTTGACATCGCAAGACGCTTTGATGTGTCAGATCGTACAATACGAAATTGGAGAACCTGGACGCTGAAGGAACTACGAATAATGGTATCCAGAAAGGACAATTAGTCATGGCACCTAGTGAGCGTAATTTAGTGAGCATTGAGATAATCAAAAAAGCAGTAGATGGAAATTCTAGTGCTGTAGCTCAGATACTCGATCATTATGATGCATATGTTACATGGCTTGCATCTTCGGCCGAGTGTGACAGAAATGGGAGTGTACAATATGTTCTAGATGAGGACGTGAAGGCGGATATTCAAGAGGCTTTGATTGAAGCTATCCCTAAATTCAAGTTGCAAGAAATTCTGGACGGTAAGTATAAAGGAACAGAAAAGAATAGAAAGAGGTAACAATATGATAATCAAACCCAATCTGTTTGA
>VMEE01000070.1 GCA_009910795.1 Dehalobacter sp. CP
AGATAGTCGAAGATTTTCCAGAGATTCGATATCAAGACTTGGATTATTATTCTAAGAATAAATTGCCCGTATTAGTATCAAAATCACCTGAATTTAAAGCCGAAGTGGAAGAGTTCCGAGGCAATAACACCCTGGAGGAGGTCCGGTCCCTGAAGGAGAAGGCGCTTGAGATCCTGGCACAGGCACAACAGGCAGGAGACCTTAAGACGGCGCTTATGGGAATCAGGGAGGCCCGAAGCTGCCTTGAACTGTGGATGAGGGCGGAGGGCCAATTAAACGACGCTCCACAGATAACGATCATCAATAATCCCGAGTGGGTGGAGATTCGGACCCTGATAATAGGAGCCCTTGATCCTTTCCCGGACGCAAAACAGGCGGTCTGCGAGGTGCTGCGATGATCAGAGACGACCTGGCATACTCCCTCGACCCGGTGTTGTGGGCGAAGGAGGTCTTAGGCTACCACCCGGACTCCTGGCAGGCCGATCTGTTGAGGAGCCGGGAAAGGAAGATCATCTTGAATTGTTCAAGACAGTCGGGGAAGTCCACCACCTGCGCCGCCCTTGGCCTGCATGAAAGCATCTATAGGAGGCCCTCCTTCGGCCTGGTGATCGCCCCGACGCAAGATCAGAGCAGCGAATTGATGATGAAGTTCGATGAGTTCAGAGGGGCGGTAGAGCTCCCTAGCGACTACCTGAGCACCGATACCAAATTAGCGGTCAAATTCGCGAACGGTAATCGTTTTGTGGCCCGGCCTGGCAGCGAGAAGAGCGCGCGGTCCTTTAGCGCGGTGACTCTCCTTCTGGAGGATGAGGCGGCTAGGGTGGATGATGCACTCTTTAGCAGCGTTAGGCCAATGCTTGCAGTGAGCAATGGCAGGCATATCCTCATGAGTACTCCCTTTGGAGCCCGAGGCCACTTTTATAAGATCTGGAAGGAGGAGCGGGATTTGTGGGAATATTATGAAATCCCCGCGACCGAATGCCCGAGGATCAGCCCCGAATTTCTTGAAGAAGAGCGGCGGAGCATTGGCTCTTATTGGTATGAGCAGGAATATTTTTGCAAATTCTTGGATACACAAACTCAAGTATTTCGAAGAGAAGATATTGATGAAATGTTTAAAGAAGATGTGGAGGCGTGGTTATTATGAGTCAAAAAGTTTTGATGTTAGGGGTTGATGTCGGAAAGCGGCATGACCCGACGGCGATATCGGTGTCGCTAGCAGAGCAGAGGACAAACGAAGCCGGGCGGGCGGAGACGCATTATGTGATCCCACTCTTGCGCCGGTTGTTGCCGTTGGGCCAACCCTACCCACAACAGGCGGAGGAGCTGATAGCAATTGCTGAGGCGGTTCTCGGAAAGTTCCGATATATGCCCGGAGTTGATCTATATGGAGCCCCGTATCCTCGATTTTATATCGATGTTACCGGCGTGGGTGATGGCATGGTAGACCTTCTGAAGCCCCGACTGTCCGATAAATTCTATATGGTGCCATGCCGGTTTGTTCATGGCGATAAGCTCGGAGGAGCAAGCGGCGAATATCGGCCCGGCAAAAGCTGGTTTGCCTCAAGGCTCCAAGTTCTGAGCGAAGGCAGGCAGATCCACATCTCACCGGCGAATCCCGAAGCCGAAGCGGTAGCAAATGAGCTGATGGATTTTGATATCAATGTGGATGAGACTACCGGCATAGATCGGTATGGGGCGATGAGGCCCGGCACGCATGACGATATGGTTTGCGCGTTGGGCTTATCGTGTTTGATTGATCCTTTTATGTATGGAGGTTAAATAAATGTCAGGAAATGAGCAGCAGAGGCGGCTACACGCCGCACAAATGGCAGCCGCGAACGCGAGCACTCCAGAAGAGAAGAGCCGGGCGGATGATAGGATTGTGTCTATCATGTGCGAAAAGCCCAAAAAGAGAGGCTAAAGAAATGACAGAAGATATTGACGTGAAGCTGGCAGAGAATCGCGAGAAGATGCTCGACCCGGCAAATTCGGCATGGGAAAGGAGGAAGCTTTGTGAAGAATCGATCTCTCTTCTGAGCAAGAAAGTTGTGGCCGCGTCTCCGGTGTCCAACGCGAGGCGGATTCTATGAGCGCCATTGAATCCCTCAACTTTTTCAAGGAGAGGGTGGAGCTGGCCGGGCCGAACGGCTTTCAGATCAGCCGGGCACATGCAGACCGGACCGTTGCCGTGGTCCGCAAATTTCTAGAGTCTAGGGACTCCCTCAGAACAGCCAGACAGGAGACGATGACCTGCCTTGCGGCCCTGCCAGGCAAGGGCGGAAAGGTAGAGCTGGCTATTGCCGACCCCGACAGATTCAACGCTCTGCAGGAAAGCATCGAGGCCCACAGCGAATGTATGGAGGCTCTGGAGACGGCTATCAGAGAGTTGGATGCAATGGGCGCACCGATGTTTGAGGAGCTGAATTATAAGGTGGGCTCACTCGGGCACTCTGAGCACGCTGAGCGGCAACAGATCGCGAATATGACATCTGGATACCTCGCGAGACGCGCAAACTCTGGCAAGACCCCGGATGAGATCCTGGCGGCAGACCCCGAGTACAACCGGCTAAAGGCTCTCTGCGAAAAGCGGATAGAGCAGAGCAATAAGCAGCATGCAGAGCTTAAGCCGAAGCTTGATCAGATGAAGGCGATTTTGGAATCAGTGGGGTGCTGAAATGTGCATCCCCTGTCGAGTGGTAGAGCTGCTCAAAGCGGCTGTTCTCCTCCTGGCAGCGGATCAGGCTGTAATCGATCTGAGTAGTGACGACAAGGCCCTGATCACGAAAGTCCTAGACGGTCATGCTCTGAAATCGTGAGGAGCCGATGCCATTACTTTTTCGTGCGGTAAATCCCGGAGCACAAACCGCCATTGGGGTGGACTTCATCTCCCTTTTTTCCATCGCTCTGATCGTCGCTACAATCTGGTGGGAACTTCTCCGCCGGAGAGGGCCCATTGGCTGAATCTTTTGCGACAGTCCTTTCCAGCCGGAAATTCTCTTTTGCCAACTCGATCATTCCAGACACTACATGAATGTACACTTCTCGGAGCGCAACCCTACGATGAGTGGGCTAGGAATATCCTTGAAAGATCATTTCCACAGAAACAAGGGCGACAGATAGCGGTTGATCCTCATATCGAAATCAAAACCACTTCTGCAGGAATTGACCATCTGACAGGATGGATCGAATCAATTTTATAATGAATCATTATTATTTGATTTAAGGGTCATAAAAAAACTCTGGCTTACAAATGCCTGCCCGGACCGGAGATAAGGCCACAGTGAGGCGCTTATGAGTCCATTGGTTGACCGCAAGGGACTTATTGCCCTGGTGGACACATTGCCCATATGCCCAATGACCGTAAACCCCGGATAGCCATAACCCCGGATGCCCCCCGAGCCCTGAAAGTATGGGCTGCATTGGAGGACATTGACCCCGGAGACCTGGCAGCCAGATTGATCTTAACCCACATGCCCGCAAGGGTTCGC
>VMEE01000071.1 GCA_009910795.1 Dehalobacter sp. CP
TGGCGGAGAAGGTGGGATTCGAACCCACGTGCCCTCGCGGACAACCGCATTTCGAGTGCGGCGCGTTATGACCACTTCGCTACTTCTCCATGATAAATATAATATTTTTAAAACCTATAGGGTTTTGCTTTAGGCTTTGGTACGTTTTTCCCGGAAATATTGTTTTAACAGTACTGAGCATTCTTCTTCCAAGACGCCTGCCGTGACTTCAACTTTGTGATTCCAGCAGTTTCTGTTCAGTACATTCATCACGGACTCAACAGCGCCGCCTTTGGCATCCGTCGCTCCGTAGACCAGGTGTTTGAGCCTAGCTTGAAGAATCGCGCCGGCACACATCGGGCAGGGTTCCAGGGTGACATACAACGTCGCATCCGTCAGCCTCCAGTGACCCATCGCCTCGGCTGCTCGCCGGATGGCGAGGATTTCGGCATGTCCTGTCGGGTCTTGTTTCTGCTCTTTTTCATTGAAGGCGACAGATAGAATTTGCTGATTCACGATAACGAGCGCGCCAACCGGAATCTCATTGCAGTCATAAGCCTTTTGGGCTTGGTCAAGCGCAAGTCTCATCCAATCTTCATGTTTCATTTCTCTCAGCCTCGAATACCATCCTGCCAGATCCGTAGAAGAATAAAAATATGCTGGACAGGAAATACAGATTCAGGATTGAAATAGTACGAGTACTTCTACCGTTCGCAACGGCAAATCTGATAAAAAAAGGCCTTAAAACCTTTGCGATATGATGGTGGCCCCGGGAGGACTCGAACCCCCGCAAGACAGGGTTTAGGAAACCCCCGCTCTATCCACCTGAGCTACGAGGCCATATGGATTGCATGGCGGAGGGGGTGGGATTCGAACCCACGGCCCCTTTCGGAGTCACCGGTTTTCAAGACCGGCTCCTTAAACCGCTCGGACACCCCTCCAGCAGTAAGACGATAGATAGTATAACATAAACTTTATAACTAAACAAGAAGCTGTTTGCGCCAATTTTAAACAATGAAGCAACAAACAATATAATAATCTAATTACATTAATGCTCTTAGCATTAATCAAAAAAACTTTATTCTAATCTAACCGATAAATTCCGTGCCCATGTATGGAACCAGTGCTTTCGGAATCCTGATTCTACCGTCTTCTTCCTGATAGTTCTCCAGAATAGCCGATACGGTCCTGCCGATGGCCAGTCCGCTGCCGTTTAAGGTATGCACAAACTCCGGTTTTTCCTTAGGTCCGCGCCGAAAACGAATATTCGCTCTTCTGGCCTGAAAATCATTAAAATTGCTGCAGGAAGATATTTCCCTGTACAGATTAAAGCTTGGCAGCCATACTTCAATGTCGTACGTTTTAGCAGAGCTGAATCCAAGATCGCCGGTGGATAAAACAATAACGCGGTAAGAAAGTTCCAGTTCCTGCAAAATCGCTTCAGCATCTGCGGTCAGCATCTCCAACTCCTGGAAGGAATTCTCCGGAAGGGAGAATTTGACAAGCTCGACCTTATTAAACTGATGCTGGCGGATCAGCCCGCGGGTATCCCTCCCGGACGCTCCGGCTTCGGCGCGGAAACACGCGCTGTAGGCACAAAATCTAATCGGAAGCATATCTGCTTCAAGGATCTCATCTCTGTAAATATTGGTGACCGGTACCTCCGCTGTAGGAATCAGAAAATAATCAGTTTTTTCTACTTTAAAAGCGTCTTCTTCAAATTTGGGCAGCTGGCCGGTGGAAAACATAGACTGCCGGTTGACCATAAACGGCGGAAAGACCTCCGTATAGCCTTTGGCGGCATGCCTGTCCATCATAAAATTGATCAAGGCTCTTTCCAGGCGCGCTCCGAGCCCTTTGTAGAACGTAAATCGAGTCCCGGTTACTTTGCCGGCCCGGGCAAAATCCAAAATATCAAGTTTTTCCCCCAGCTCATAGTGGGCCAGCGGCTGAAATTCAAACTTCCTGGGTTCACCCCATTTGCGGACTTGGATGTTATCATTTTCATCTTTACCAACCGGAACAGATGCATCGGGAATATTCGGGATCAAATAGAGTACTTCCAGCATTTTTTGCTCGATCTCGTTTAAACTGTCATCCAGCGTTTTGATGTTCTGACCAACCTCACGCATTTGAAGGATCAGCTCCTCGGCATCCTGCCCGCTTTTCTTTCGCCGGGCAACTTCTTCAGATACCTTATTGCGTTCCGCTTTCAGATTTTCCGCCTCAAATAAGATTTGCCGTCTTTTTTCCTCTTGGCGCAAAAAATCATCCAGGTTGATATCGGCACAGCGTTTCGCTAACGCTTCTTTGACAATCTCGGGATTGCTGCGCACAAATTTTAGATCGAGCATAACGGGCCCCTCCTATTTTCGATACTGATCAACGATGTTAATGAAATATTCATGAATTCTGGTATCGTCGGTAAGCTCGGGATGAAACGCGCTGGCCAGAATATGATCATCCTGGACCAAGACAATCTTTCCGGCATATGCGGCCAGCACATCCACCTCCGGACCTGCTTCCGTCACATACGGCGCGCGGATGAATACGGCCCGCAAATTTCCGCCTTTTAGTCCCTTAACCGGGATATCCGCTTCAAAACTCGCAATCTGCCGGCCAAAAGCATTTCGTTTGACGGAAATATCCAGAAGCCCCAAAGAATACTGGCTACTCTGGTCAATTCTTTTACTGAGCAGAATCATGCCGGCGCATGTCCCAAAAATGGGGAAACCTTCACCAGCCATTTCTGCAATTTTGTCGCCAAAACCGTCAATTTCGAGCTGCTTGCCAATGGCTGTGCTTTCCCCGCCGGGAATAATCAGTCCGCTGATTTCTTTTAAATCATCGACGCTGCGGACTTCAACTCCTCCAACTCCAAGTTTTTCCAAAGATCTGCAGTGCTCGCGAAAAGCGCCCTGGATAGCCAGGACACCAATCTTCTTTTTCATGCTCACCAGCCCCGATCCTGCATTCTTTCCTCCGGAGCAATCGAGGAAATCTCCAGACCTGGCATTGCTTCACCGATTTCTTCAGAAAGCTTGGCCAGCATGTCCGGATCATTGTGATGGGTGGTTGCGAGAACGATCGCTCTGGCTCTCTTGGCTGGTTCAGAGGATTTAAATATGCCGGAGCCAACAAAAATACCGTCGCAACCCAGCTGCATCATGAGGGCCGCATCAGCCGGTGTTGCGATTCCGCCTGCGGCAAAATTTACAACCGGCAGTTTGCCGTGTTCGGCAACATATAGAACCAAATCGTAGGGTGCGGCCATTTCCTTGGCTGCGGTCATCAGTTCCTCTTTCGGCATGGTGGTCAGACGGCGGATATCGGCCATAACCGTCCGCATATGACGCACTGCCTCAACCACATTGCCTGTTCCGGGCTCACCTTTGGTGCGGATCATCGCGGCACCCTCGCCAATCCGACGCAGGGCTTCACCGAGATTGCGCGCACCGCAGACAAATGGAACTTTAAAATTATGCTTGTCAATGTGATAAAGGTCGTCGGCAGGAGTCAGAACTTCGCTCTCATCGATGTAATCCGCGCCAAGTGCTTCCAGGATCCGGGCTTCGACAAAGTGTCCGATTCTTGCTTTAGCCATAACTGGAATGGTTACAGCCTCCATGATTTTTTTAACAATGGTCGGATCGGCCATTCTTGCCACACCGCCTGCTGCCCGGATATCAGAGGGCACTCTTTCCAGGGCCATAACTGCACAGGCCCCGGCTTCCTCCGCTATTTTTGCCTGCTCGGGTGTTGTGACATCCATAATGACGCCGCCTTTTAACATCTCCGCCAAGCCTGTTTTTACTTTCCATGAAGCTACCTCAACCATGAATGATTCCTCCTAATAGATCTGTTAATCGTCCTATTGTTCCCTGTTAACATCATTTTATTAATCGTTTATTCTTCTTCTTTGCTTACAAATTTAGCTACGGCCACGACCTTGCTTTCACCGGTTCTCATGGCAGTGACTCCCTGGGCCGATCTCCCCTGGACGGAGATGCCGCTGACTTCCTGACGGATCACAATACCTTCATCGGTAATGACCATCAGTTCTTGATCGGCGGTGACGACCTTGACGGCGGCCAGAGGCCCAGTCTTAGAAGTGACTCTGTGCCCGATAATGCCTTTGCCACCACGTCCCTGGATCCGGAATTCACTGAGTTCGCTTCGTTTAGCAAAGCCATTCTCGGTAACGGTCAGCAATTCCAAATCACTAGCGGTTTTATCCACGACATCCATGGCAATGACATAATCATCTTTCCTGAGAGAGATTCCTCTTACGCCGCGGGCTGTCCGTCCCATGGCTCTGACATCTTCCTCAGAGAAACGAATCGCCAAGCCCAGACGGGTTGCAATCACGACATCATCATCTTGTTTCGTGAGGCGCACGCCGATCAGTTCGTCATTTTCATCCAGCGTCAGCGCAATCAAGCCATCACTTCTTTTTGTGTCGTAATCCTGGAGCGAAGTCTTTTTGACAATCCCGTTTTTCGTTGCTGTCAGCAGGTTGAATTGGTCTTTAAACTCCTTGACAGCAATCGTCGCAGTGACTTTTTCATCCTGCGCAAGACTCAAAAGGTTCACAATCGCAGTCCCTTTAGCGGTCCGGCTTGCCTCAGGTATTTCATGCGCCCGTAGACGGTAAACCTTGCCACGTGAAGTGAAGAAAAGAATATGATGATGTGTCGAGGCAATAAACAGGCTCTCCACAAAATCATTTTCTCCGGTAGACATGCCGTTGACACCACGTCCACCTCTTCTCTGACTGTGATAGGTGTTTAAGGGCAGTCTTTTGATATACCCTCTGTGTGTGACCGTAATTACGACGTCCTCATCCGCGATCAGATCTTCAATTTCCATCTTCGTCGCATCAAAGGTAATTTCTGAACGTCTCGGGTCCGCAAATTTATCCCTGATTTCCTTCAGTTCAGTTTTAATAATTCCACGAACCATTTTGTCCGAATTCAAAACTGCCGTCAGGTAAGCAATCTCATCCATCAGCCTTTGATACTGGGCATCCAGTTTTTCACGTTCCAAACCAGTCAGGCGCTTTAAGCGCATGTCCATAATCGCCTGGGCCTGTCTGTCGCTGAAATCAAAGCGCAGGATCAGTTTGGCTTTGGCGATGTCATCATCCTTGGAAGAACGAATGATCTCAATGACTTCATCGATATAGTCCAGCGCCTTGCGCAGTCCTTCAACAATATGTGCCTCATCTTCTGCTTTCTTCAGTTCAAACCGGCTGCGCCGGACAATAACTTCCTTTTGGTGTTTGATAAAATATTCCAGAATTTCCTGCAGGTTGAGTACTTTCGGGGTATTGTCAACCAGCGCCAGCATATTGATCCCGAAGCTATCTTCCATCTGGGTATGCTTATACAACTGATTCAGAATGACCTGAGGTGTAACATCCCTGCGCAGTTCAATCACAATACGAATCCCTTTCATTGTGGTCTCATCGCGCAAATCGGTAATACCTTCGATTTTCTTTTCCTGAACAAGTTCAGCTATCTTTTCAATCAGCCGGGACTTATTGACCACATACGGAATTTCCGTAACAACGATCTGCATTTTCCCATTTTTTTCGATTTTTTCGATATTGGCCTTCGCCCGGACCTTGATTGATCCCCTGCCAGTCGTGTACGCGCTGATGATTCCTTCCGTGCCCATGATTTGGGCACCGGTCGGAAAATCAGGTCCTTTAATAAATTTCATCAGATCTCTGATTCCAGGTCGAGGTGCTCCGTCTTCGTTATCCTCACTGTCCATCAAATATACTACGCCATCGATGACTTCGCCCAGATTGTGCGGCGGTATATTCGTGGCCATCCCGACAGCAATTCCGGAAGAACCGTTAACCAATAGATTCGGAAATTTCGCCGGCAAAACGTCCGGCTCTTTTTCTCTTTCATCATAGTTTGGACTAAAATTGACGGTATCCTTATCAATATCAGCCAGCATATACGTAGCCAGCGGAGCCATCTTCATCTCTGTATAACGCATGGCAGCCGCTGAATCGCCATCGATGGAACCAAAGTTGCCATGTCCGTCAATTAAAGGATAACGGCTGGAAAAATTCTGAGCCAGCCTGACAGCCGCATCATAGATCGAAGAATCTCCATGCGGATGAAATTTACCCATGCAATCTCCGACCAGTCGGGCCGATTTGCTATAACCTTTATTCGGGTGCATCCCTAACTCATTCATCGCATAAAGAATTCTGCGATGAACCGGTTTCAAGCCGTCGCGTACATCAGGCAAGGCCCTGCTGACAATAACGCTCATGGAATAATCTATAAACGATTTTTTTAATTCATCTGAAATCTCAATGGGCAAAACTTTGCCGTTAAAAAGTTCCATAGACATGAATCAACGCTCCTTTAAACATCCAGATTTCGTACATCCTTGCCATATTTTTGAATAAATTCCTTGCGAGGCTCCACTTTATCACCCATCAGCATCGTGAACAACTCATCCGCTTTCATGGCATCTTCCATTTGTACCACGAGCATGGTCCGGGATTCCGGATCCATCGTTGTCTCCCAAAGCTGTTCGGGATTCATTTCACCTAGACCTTTATAGCGTTGAATTTCTGTCTTTTCTCTGCCGACGGTATCAAGAACTTTGCTAAGCTCCTGATCATTATAAGCATATTGTATTTGTTTTCCGTTTTTAATTTTAAAAAGCGGCGGCTGAGCAATATATACATAATGATTATCAATAAGAGGTTTCATAAACCTGTAAAAGAATGTCAGTAAGAGAATTCTAATATGTGCTCCATCGACATCAGCATCTGTCATAATTACAACTTTATGATAACGGGCTTTTTCAATATCAAAATCTTCAGATATTCCGGTACCAAGCGCTGTGATCATTGCTCTGATTTCTGCATTTCCCAGGATCCTGTCCAAGCGGGCTTTTTCGACGTTCAGAATTTTTCCACGCAACGGCAGAATTGCCTGGAATTTTTGATTTCTTCCTTGTTTGGCTGAGCCGCCGGCGCTGTCTCCTTCAACAATGTACATTTCACAGTACCTTGGATCTTTCCAGGTGCAGTCAGCCAGTTTACCCGGCAAAGAAGTACTTTCCAGCGCACTTTTTCTGCGCGTGAGGTCTCTGGCCTTGCGGGCAGCAAGCCTTGCTCGGGTAGCCTGCAAGCCTTTTTCAACAATCTTTTTGGCAACGGCCGGATTTTCTTCAAAAAAGGTGGATAAACCTTCGCCAACCACGCTATCGACAATGGATCTTACTTCACTATTGCCCAGCTTGGTCTTCGTCTGTCCTTCAAACTGAGGTTCCATTATTTTAACCGAAATAATAGCTGTGAGGCCTTCTCTGACATCCTCACCACTTAAGTTATTCTCATTGCCTTTTAAAATATTGTTTTTGCGCGCATAGTCATTCACTACCCTGGTTAAAGCAGCTTTAAAACCTGCTTCATGCGTGCCGCCTTCTGTAGTATTGATATTATTAGCATAAGAAAACAGGGTTTCGGTATAGCTTTCGTTATACTGAAGGGCGATCTCAACCTTTGTATTATCTTTCTCCGTCTCAAATACAATCGCTTTCTGATGAATCGGATCTTTATTTTTATTTAAATATTCTACAAAATCAATCAGCCCATTATTGTGATTATAGACATCTTTGGCCTCGTTCCGCTCGTCAATCAGAGTAATCATGACATTTTTATTCAGAAATGAAAGCTCCTTCAAACGATGCGCCAGAACTTCATAGTCATAAACGATATCTTCGAAGATTTCCGGATCAGGCTGGAAAGTAATCATCGTTCCGGATCTTCCTTGGTACATACCGATTTCCTTGAGTTCCGTCAGTGTTTTGCCGCGGGAATATTCCTGGCTGTACTTTTTCCCATCTTTTTTGATCTCGACACGCAAATTAACGGAAAGCGCATTAACAACGCTCATACCGACTCCGTGCAGGCCACCAGAGACCTTATAAGCCTCGTTATTAAATTTTCCGCCGGCATGCAATACTGTCAAAGCAACTTCTACTGCCGGCTTTTGCATCTTTGCATGCATATCAACCGGTATGCCGCGTCCATTATCTTGAACAGTAATACTCTCTCCCTGATGAATAATAACTTCTATTTCATCGCAGTAACCAGCCATAGCCTCATCGATGCTATTGTCAACGATCTCATAAACCAGATGGTGCAAACCACGGCTGCTAGTGGAACCGATGTACATACCGGGACGCTTACGAACAGCTTCTAATCCTTCAAGTACTTCTATCTGGCCGGCATTATAATCAGATCCGGGATTCATTTGATTTGCTAATTCCGATTCATTTTGCAAAGCTGTTCCCTCCCAAATTTATCCTTTAACCTTAATATTATACTATAAAATCTGCTTTCATTCAAATATGAAGACCTCCCAGCTTCCGGAGGTCAATAAAACAACGAATCGTCTTCCTTAAAGAAAATTTGGCTGGCGCCAATCCTTTGGCAGAAGTCCTAGCAGTCTAGCTGTATCAAAAAGTACTTACATTTGCAAATACACTAAATAATACTTCCACTTTGTGATCTTTTCATTAACGTTGACGAAGAAATCGGAGACAGATAATATTCCGAATCCGTCATCACAAAGGATTTCTCTTTTCCTTTTTCCGTAATATTCTGTACGGTTCCCTTTTTCATCATTTTATTTAACAAACTGCGGGAAATCTGGTTGCTTCCTGCTTTATCCAAATCAAGGATCAGAATGATTTTGTCTTTTCTCACCATAATATTATTACCGATGTGTAGAAACATCAACTATTTCCTCCTTATATTTCCATTAGATACCTGATATACCACTGCTTTCTGATTCGCAATCCTGTCATCTGCACCAGTCATAGTGATGATCGTCTGTTTTTGCAGGGTATTAATATACTCAATTAAATAGTCCCTCCGATATTCATCCAATTCAGAAAGAACATCATCCAGCAGTAAAATCGGATATTCATCTTTTTCATTCCGGATGATTTCCATTTCAGCCAGCTTTAAACTGAGCACCAGAGAACGCTGCTGACCTTGAGATGCAAATATTCTTGTATCATTTCCATTCAGATAAATAATTATTTCGTCGCGGTGGGGTCCGAACAATACAGCTTTTCTCTCAATTTCCTGCATCATTTTTTTCTCAAGTATCTCCGGAAAGCTTTGTAAAGCCTGCTCTAAATCCTTTTTTCCTAAGGCTTGATAAACGATATCGAGATGGTCCTCATCCGAAAAAATGCTTTGAAATATCTTTCTGCAGTGGGTATTCAGTTTATCTGTAAATTCAGATCGATTAATGATAATTTTGGAACCGATCGCACAAATTTGCTCATTCCAGGCCTGGAGCTGAATTCTTAACAGATTAATATTTCTTTCGTTTTTCAAAAGAATATTTTTCTGGTGAACAGCCCTTAAATAAGCATTGAGCAGGGCAAAATGCGTAGGTCTAATCTGGGCAATCAGCAGATCAATAAAACGCCTTCTTTCGTTGGGTCCTTTTTTAACAATATTTAAATCATCCGGATAAAAAGAAACCCCATTGACTGTACCAACGTAATCTGAAAGACGTTTACAAGCCAATTGGTTAATCTTCATGACTTTTTTTCCGGTTTCGTAATAACTCTCCAGCATGAAGAGCCTTTCTGAAACTAGAAAAGAACCTGAAAGATAAAAATTTTTCTCCCCCCAGCGTATTAAATCATTTTCTGACTTACAGCGGGCCGATTTACCGCTAATAAGATACCCGATTCCTTCAAGGATATTCGTTTTTCCCTGACCGTTGGAACCCATTAGCAAGTTGATTCCCGGCTGGAAGTCAATCTTTTGTTCTTTATAATTTCTGAAATTAACCAAATATAAGTCTTTAATATACATGTTTAAACACGAATCATCATGCTAATTTCTTAGCGGTAGAACTAAACATAAGTATTTATCATTACTTTCGGGCCTGAAGATACAGGGACTAGATGATCCCGAAACTTCCATAACCACGTTTTCGGTGTCAACAACTTTAAGCAGGTCGATGATATACTTGGCATTAAAAGATATTGCAACGTCCTCTCCATTCTGTTCTACTTCGAGCTGTTCAAATACTTTACCCATTTCCGAAAAATGATTGATGTTAATATGGGAATTCTCAATATTAAAACGGACCGTATTGGTCTTCAAGTAATTGTCTTTGGATAAAAGAGAGGCTCTTTCTACTGCATCCATCAATTTTCGAGTATATATCAAAAGTTTCGTGTTGCATGTTGCCGGAATAACCTGTTTGTAGCTTGGAAACTGTCCTTCAATCAGACGGGTGACAATTTGAACCTGGTTAAATTTAAAAATAATTCTGGAATTGTTAAAACTGATTAAAATACTGTCATCATCTTCTATTAGCCTATAAATCTCATGCAAGGTCTTGGCTGGAATAATCCCGTTGAACTCTTTCTGATTTCCATGCAAAACTTCATTGCTGAGTGCCAGTCGGTGCGTATCTGTTCCGACAAGTGTTATATTTTCTTTATTCACCTGAAGCAGCACGCCGGTAAAAACAGGTCTGGTTTCTTCGACTGAACAGGCGAATATCGTCTTACGAATCATACTTTTAAAAAGTAAAGCCGGAAGTTCAATACTTTCATTGGATTCAATATCAGAAATCTCAGGATACTCTTCAGGATCATATCCGTTTACCGCAAAATCAGAGGAATCGTAAAAGATATTAATATTATTGTCAGTGCTTTCAATTTTAATTTCGGTATCCGGAAGCTTCCTGGCAATTTCTGAAAAAAGCTTGGCCGGTAAAACAACTTGTCCTTCTTCCTGAACATTGACCGGAACCTGGCAGCGGATGCCAATTTCCAGATCAGTGGCTTCAAACCAAAGGTTTTGTCTTTCTGCTCTCAGCCTGACTCCTTGAAGTATAGGAAGCGTATTTTTAGAGGACACTGCTCTTTGTACAGTGTTGATTCCTAAAATCAAATCTTCCTTTTTGCATAAGATTTTCATCGGATACCTCCTATGTATTCTGACTCCAATTCAAAATTATAACATAACTATTCACTATTCATAATAAGATATTAATTTAGTAGTAACCGTAGTAGTATAGCGTTAAAAATTGTGGATAAAAGGATCTGAAAAGCTAATTATAGTTTCTGTCTGATTGGATAAAAGTATTGATATCATGTGGAAATGATGGAAAGATATCCACAATTTTTAATATAAGGTGTGTTTAAATAAATAAAATAAAGGTTCATCAGGTTCTAACTTGATTTAATTTTACTGATAATGTCATTGATACTCTTTTCAACCAACGGATCATTTTTTTTAAGTTCACTGATCTTTTCACAGGCATGAATGACTGTCGTATGATCCCGGCCTCCGAATTTGTCACCGATCTGTTCCAAAGAAAGATCCGTCATCTCGCGGCATAGGAACATCGCAATTTGTCTGGGAAAAGCAATGGTTCTTGTTCTTTTCTTCTGTTTGAATTCCTGAATGGACATCTTATAATGTTCAGCAACACTTTTTTGAATCATATCAAGAGAAATCAATTTTTGGTTTTTCTGCGGGATCATATCCTTCAATATCTCTTCTGCCAGGGTAACGGTTATCGGTTGGTTAGTGAGCATGCAGTAAGCTGTTATTTTACTTAAGGCACCTTCCAGCTCCCGGATATTGGATTGAATCTCGGAAGCAATAAAAATAATAATTTCATCAGGTACAATAAAATTTTCCAGCTCAGCTTTTTTGCGTAAAATAGCAATTCTTGTTTCGTAGTCAGGCGGATTAATATCAGTTGTTAAACCCCATTCAAATCGCGAACGAAGTCTTTCCTCAAGTGTTGGTATTTCTCTCGGGGGACGGTCTGAAGAAATAATAATTTGTTTGTTGGCCTCATAAAGAGTGTTAAACGTATGAAAGAATTCTTCCTGGGTGCCTTCTTTGCCTGCCAGGAACTGAATATCGTCAATTAATAAGATGTCAATTTTTCGGTAAGTGTTCCGGAATTCGACCTGTCTTTCATAACGGATAGAATCAATCATTTCATTCGTGAACTGTTCGCCGGTGACATAGAGAATTTTCATCGAAGGAAAATTCTTGCTGATCACATGGCTGATCGCATGCATTAGATGCGTTTTGCCAAGCCCGCTGCCGCCGTAGACAAATAAAGGGTTATAGGATTTAGCAGGAGATTCCGCAACTGCAAGTGCTGCGGCATGGGCAAAACGATTCCCGTTGCCGATTACAAAAGTATCAAACGTATACTTTGGGTTCAGGGAATGAGACAAAACGCCAAAATTAACACCAGGGGTTTCTATTGGAGGAAGATCGGACGGATCTTGCTCGGCAATAAAGTTTAGAGTAACCGGTGCATTCAGGTAATTCTGAACAGTGGATTTAACGAGCGAGGAATACCTGCTTTCCAGCCAGTCTTTTGCGAACTCATTGGAAACACTGATGGTCAGCCGATTGTTGGAGAAATCAACCAGCTTCGTTGAAGACAGCCAAGTTTCAAAACTGGGCTTAGATAATTCATCTTTCAATTTCTCAAGGATATTTTCCCAGAAAGCGTTTAAATATATAATATTAGGAGACATAGAGAACCCCCTTATTGATAGTGCAAAAGCATCAGTAAAAAAAAGTTATTCACAAATATCAGGTTATTTGTGGATAACACCCCAGATAAAGAAGAAAAATTATACACATCCAATCATCAAACTATGGGCCGAACATGTACATTTATCATAACAACTTTTCATTTCGTTATCAACAGTTAATTCAGAGTATCCAGGAAACTTCACAAACAATCCGGAGCTTCTCCATATTGTATTCACCGAGTTATTAACCAGTTATTTTCTTGACATAATAAAAATAATTGGAGTATAATTTTCTATAGTCTGTCTTTCGTTTTTATTAGCTCTATCAGAAATACTCTAACATGTTTCCGATAGATCTAAGTGCAGCTAAGGTTGCCGCTAATAGCTTGTCTCCAGCTGAGTTTTTAATTCTTGGAATTATAAGGGGGTGTTTGCTTTGAAAAGAACATATCAGCCTAAATCCCGTCGCCATAAAAGAGTTCATGGATTCTTAGAACGGATGAAAAGTACTGGCGGTAGAAACGTTTTAAGACGTCGTCGTTTGAAAGGTCGTAAGAAGTTAGCAGTTTAGGGCCGCAGGTTTGTGGCCTTTTTTGTACTGAACGCCCTTTAGCAAAGCAAGGAGGGCCATATGCTGCTGAAGTCTTACAGATTGAAAAAAAAGGCCGATTTTCAAAGTGTCTTTACTAACGGAAAAAGTTATACCTCAAGACAAGTTGTCATATATATCTTTCGAGGACATAACAAAAAATTTGGATTTATTGCTTCCAAAAAAGTTGGCAATGCAGTGAAGCGCAACCGGGCCAAAAGGCTTATGCGTGAAGCTGTCCGTTTGAATATAGACGGATTGAAGATGGATTGTGAGATGATTTTGATTGCCCGTGCGGCAATCAATAAAGCAACCTTGCAGGAAGTTGAAAAATCTGTACTATATATTTGGAGAAAAGCGGGAATTTATGATGGAAAGAATGCGTAAAATCATGGAAACGGTTTTTGTTTCCATCATCGTTTTCTATCAACGATTTGTTTCACCTCTGAAGGGACGAACCTGCAGATTTTATCCTACATGTTCGGATTATGCGATTCAATCAGTTAAAAAGTACGGGATCATCAAAGGGATTGGTAAATCGCTCATACGAATTGCCAAATGCCACCCTTTTCATCCCGGCGGATATGACCCAGTTTAAGGAGGGTTCTTGTGGATATCGTTTATCAGGGAATGGCCGCGATCTTAAAGTGGCTGTTTGATCTCTCGTCCATGATCGGATTGCCATATTGGGGTATGGCAATTATCATCTTTACCATCATCATTAAGATTGTTCTTTACCCGTTGACCTGGAAACAGATGCAGTCCATGCGCAAAATGACGGATTTGCAGCCAAAAATGAAAGTGCTGCAGAAAAAGTATGCCAATGACAAGCAGAAGATGAATCAGAAAATCATGGAACTATATAGTGAAGAAAAGGTGAATCCTTATTCGGGGTGCTTGCCGATTTTGGTACAGCTTCCTATCTTGTGGATATTTTATAGAACGTTGGCAAATTTCCCTTACGGCAATGATGCCAGTGTCTGGTTTTTAGGTTTCAATATTACTGTAGCATACGGCTTTCAATTGTCTTATCATTTAATCTTACCGATTCTCGCTGGGGTGACGTCTTTCTTAATGACAAAGGTCTCGATGGCAACAAGCCCCAACAAGAGTCAGCCTGGTGCGAAAAAAGATACAGCTGAGGCTACTGCCGAACAGACTCAGAAAATGATGTTGTATGTCATGCCGTTCTTTATGGCTTATATCGTAATTACGCTTCCTTCTGGCTTAGGTTTTTATCTTATAACGATGAACATTGTGTCGATCCTGCAAACTGTCTATATCAATAAGAAGTTGTCGGCAGAGAAAAAAGAAGCCTCTGTTGACTGAGGAGGTACACGAATGAAGGTTGCAGATAAAACTGCAAAAACGGTTGAAGAGGCTATTGAATTGGGATTAGCCGAACTTGGCGTCAGCAGAGATCAGGTTACTGTTCAAGTGCTGGAAGAACCGGGAAAAAAAGGACTCCTTGGACTTTTTGGCAATAAAATGGCCAAAGTCAGAATCAATTTTGAGGATGATCCGGGAGCACTGGCCTGTGAATTTCTCAAAGGGTTGACTAAGGCAATGTCCGTCGATGCTGACTTCGAGGTAATTAACCGTGATGAACAGGTCAAAATAAATATTACCGGTTTAGACCTTGGCATACTGATTGGCCGCAGAGGGGATACTTTGGAATCCATACAGTTTCTAACAAATTTGGCCGTCGCAAAAAAATTGTCTAATAAGACGAGAATCGTGATTGATGTTGAGGGTTATCGGAAGCGCCGGGAAGAAACGCTGATTGTTCTTGCCAAAAGACTGGCTGAAAAGGTTAAGAAAAGCGGCAATAGAATTGTTTTAGAACCGATGAGTCCTCAAGAGCGGCGGATTATTCATACGGCCCTGCAAAATGAATTGAAAGTAACGACTTTTAGTGAAGGGGAAGAGCCTCACCGAAGAGTTGTCATTGCTTTAAAACGGAATCATATAGAAAAGGCATAATTATGTAGAAGGGGGCAACCCCTTTTACTTTTCTGTCAGAAAGGTTTATTATTTTCAGATAGAGCGCTAAGTTTTACTATTTCTGGAGTTGAGAAAAATGGATGATACGATTGTCGGCTTGGCTACACCGGCCGGAGAAGGGGCCATTCATGTTATCCGTTTAAGCGGAAAGCAAGCCCAAAAAATATTGGATGTTTGTTTTTGTCCCGTCCATCAAGACAAATGGCTGTCCGACACAACATTTACGCTTCATTTGGGGGACTTTTATGATGGTGCGATGCAGCTTGATCAAGTCCTGATCAGCAGGATGAAAGGGCCTCATTCTTTTACGGGTGAGGATGTCTATGAAATAAATTGTCATGGTGGATTGATACCGGCAAGAAGGATCATTGAAGCCTGTCTCCGGCAGGGAGCGCGCTTGGCAGAGCCCGGTGAATTCAGCAAAAGGGCTTTTTTGAATGGGAAAATGGATCTTGTTCAGGCTGAAGCGTTAATTGACTTGATTTCCTCTAGGACAGAGCTATCTGCGGACTTGGCTTTGCTTCAGCTCGGAGGGAGATTGTCCTCCAGAATTAATGAAGTCAGACAGGATATTTTGGATATCCTATCCTATATTGAAGCAACCATTGATTTTCCGGAAGATGAAATTGATGATTTGGCGCTGAAAGAACTGTCTGAAAAAATATTAAATGCTAAAGAAAATTCTTTAGAAATTTTCAAAGGAAGCAAAACCGGTAAAATTATCAGGGAAGGTCTTTCCACGGTAATTGCGGGTAGGCCGAATGTTGGAAAATCCAGTCTGCTGAATGCACTTTTGCGCGAAGAAAGAGCGATTGTTACGGATATTCCGGGAACAACCCGGGATGAGATTCATGAATATATCAAGATTGGTGAAGTACTGCTGCACCTTACCGATACTGCCGGAATCCGAGAAAGTGATGATCCGGTCGAAATGATTGGCATTGAGAGAGCCTGGAAGGCGCTTAGTATGGCAGATGTCATTCTGCTCTTGCTCGATGCCTCCGAGATCCGTTCGGGGAGGCTCACGAACGAAGAAAGAATAATTCTTGAGGAATACGCGAATAAAACGATTGTTTTGATTAATAAAATTGATCTTTTGTCTTCTTATGAATTTAATGATACTTTTCTTCCTCCTGAAGTTTTTGCGCTGCCGTTTTCTGTAAAAAACAGGATTGGGTTTGCTGAACTAGAAAAGGAAATTCTAAATAGGGTTTTTGAAGGAGAGATATCCGTCACAATTGATCCGTTATTATCGAATATCCGTCAAATTCAAGCTCTGGAAAATTGCATTCACTCTTTGGAAAAAGCCCTTGAAGCTGTCTATGCGAATGTCCCATTTGATTTGGTATCGATCGATGTCCGTTCAGCCCTCGAAGAAATCTCTTTGATTACGGGGCATCAGGTTCAGGAAGAGTTGCTTCATAATATTTTTTCCCGATTCTGTATTGGAAAGTAGGTTAATTGTGGATTATTTTGCTGGAAAATATGATGTGATTGTTGTCGGGGCGGGACATGCCGGATGTGAGGCTGCTCTCGCCTCTGCCCGTATGGGATGCGATACACTGCTGCTTACGATTAATTTAGATAAAGTTGCGCATATGCCGTGCAATCCGTCCGTAGGCGGTCCGGCGAAAGGCCATCTGGTGCGGGAGATTGATGCGCTAGGTGGTCAGATGGGAATTGTTGCCGATGAGACAGCACTTCAGGCCAGGCTGCTGAATACGGGCAAAGGGCCGGCTGTCCATGCACTAAGAGTTCAATCAGATAAAAAAGCTTATCACCATCGGATGTTAAGCAACCTATACAATCAGGCCAAGATTACCTTGATACAGGCTTTGGTCGAGCGGCTCCATTTTGATGGGGATAAACTTAAAGGTGTTGTCACGCGTACAGGCGCAGTCTTTGAGGCAGGCAGTATTGTTCTGACGGGCGGAACATACCTCAGAAGCAGGATAATAATTGGGGAAGCGCTTTATGAAGGCGGACCGGCCGGAGAGATCACCTCGGGGTCCCTGTCTGAGGATCTGAAACTACGCGGCATAGAACTTGGCCGGTTTAAAACCGGAACGCCTCCTCGGATTCTGAAGAGCTCAGTAGATTTCTCTAAGTTCGTAATTCAGCCGGGTGACAGCGAGCCAAAATATTTTTCGTTTATGCCAACTAAAAGCATGTTTTGGGGAAATACCCCGGAAAATCAGCTTCCTTGCTGGCTGGGCTACACGACGGAAACAACGCATGGCATTATCCGCAATAACCTGCACCGCGCACCGCTGTATACCGGCGTGGTGGAAGGCGTTGGCCCGAGGTATTGTCCTTCTATTGAAGATAAGGTTGTGCGTTTTGCGCAGCGGCAGGCCCATCAGCTTTTTCTTGAGCCAGAAGGCAAAGATAGTGAGGAATTATATGTTGCCGGGCTGTCAACCAGCCTGCCGGAAGAAATCCAGCATATGTTTTTCCGTAGCATTCCCGGTTTGGAAAATGTTCAGATTTTGCGTCCCGGATATGCGATTGAATACGATTATGTCAAACCGTATCAGCTCTCTCTGACGCTGGAAGTACGAAATCTCCCGGGACTCTTTACAGCGGGACAGCTTAACGGAACATCCGGGTATGAGGAAGCGGCCGGGCAGGGCTTAATGGCCGGAATCAACGCAGCGCTTAAAGCTTTACGCCGAGAACCTTTTATTTTGAAGCGTTCCGACGGATATCTCGGTGTACTAATTGATGACCTGGTCAATAAAGAGATTTGTGAGCCGTACAGGCTTTTGACCTCAAGGGCGGAATACCGTTTGCTACTGCGCCAGGACAACGCTGATCTGCGTTTGACTGAGAAGGGTAGAAAACTGGGACTAGTTGCAGATGACAGGTGGAAGATTTTTGAGCAGAAGCTGAACAATCTGGAGAAAATCTTTCAGCAATGGAAGACGATTACTTTTTCTCCCGCCAATGCAGATATTCAGGAATTGCTGATCCAGGCGGGGTCTACTCCACTCCGAAGCGGAATTAAAGCAGAGGAACTTGTGAAGAGGCCGGAAATTATACCGGATTTGCTGCCACGTTTTATGCCGGAGATGGGGGCGTATGACGCTGAAGCATTAGAAGAAGCCTCAATCCAAATTAAATACGAAGGGTACATTCAGAAACAACAGGAAGAAGTAAACCGATTTATCAAACTTGAAGAAAAAGTTCTGCCTGTTAATCTGGATTATTTGAAAATCAAAGGTCTATCCAATGAAGCCAGACAGCGGCTTAACGGCGTGCAGCCGATCAACGTCGGACAGGCATCGAGAATCAGCGGAGTGAGTCCTGCGGATATTTCGGTTTTATTGATTTATCTGGAACAAAGGCGGAGGAACATTTCTGATGAATGATCAATTTCTGAAAATGGATCTTAAGGAACCGCTTAGCGTCTTGCACGATAAGGTCCGGGATGTCTTGAGTCTGGAACTCTCCGCCGAACATCTTGAAAAATTTGAACAATATACATTACTGTTACTCCAGAGGAACGAACAAATGAACTTAACAGCTATTACCGATCCGGCAGAAATAGTGATTAAGCATTATCTGGATTCTCTGGTGTTTGTCAAGTGGATAATGCATTATTATCCCAATGGACAAATTGTTATTGCGGATCTTGGTACCGGTGCTGGATTTCCAGGTATCCCCATTAAAATACTTTTGCCGCAAATTAAAGTCGTGCTTGTCGATGCGCTAGCCAAAAGAATTCATTTTTTGCAGGAGGTCTGCGATAGCCTTGGCTTGAAGGTCGAAACCTGCCATGCACGAGCTGAAGATATTGGCCGCAGCAAGGCGTACCGGCAGCGATTTGATATTACGGTGGCCAGAGCAGTCGCGGAGCTGCCGGTACTGCTGGAATATGCAACTCCTTTGCTGAAAGTTGGCGGAAGATTTATTGCAGCGAAGGGAATCGATCCTGAAAATGAAATAACTTTGGCTAAGAACGCCTTGCGGATCCTAAACTGTGAAGTTGAGCATGTCGAAAAATATTCATTGGCGGAAGGCGCGGATAACCGTTCTCTGATTATTGTTAAAAAAATATTGAACACACCTGCTCAATATCCGCGTCAAGCTGGGAAACCGAAAAAAACTCCTCTCAGTAATCATCCTGCTGAAATGATCAAGAATGATTAAATAAGTGGTTTTTAAATATTTTATAGTATAATTTTGTAGTATAATGATATAAATAAATTTTTTTTACAGGCCAAGTTCCATGTCAACCCTAAATCTTATATAACTGTCGGCATATTTCATGTAATACTGTGTTTTCTTGTAGCTTCGTGCTGTCCATGGCATCACTGCATTAGTTCATCCGTGGACGTTAATTGCCATATGGCTGGTATGCCTTAATTTTTCGCCTTGTCTTACAAAAATCTGCTCGTCAGTATATTATTATTTTAAGGTTGACTAGGTACTAATTGATCAAGTCTGTGAGGAAGGAGATACAAGATTGGCCAGAATCATTGCTATAGCAAATCAAAAAGGAGGAGTCGCCAAAACAACGACTGCTGTGAATCTCTCCTCCAGTCTGGTTGAGAAAGGAAAAAAAGTTCTCCTCGTTGATCTTGATCCACAGGGAAATGCCACCAGCGGTTGTGGCATTATGAAACATCGGTTGTCCCGCTGTATTTATGATGTAATTATCAATGAAGAAAACATTCAAAGTGTGATCGCCGATACAGAGCTGAAAAACTTAAAGGTTGCGCCTGCCCGTATTGAACTGGCCGGTGCCGAGATTGAGCTGGTCTCCCAGCTGTACCGTGAAGGAAAGCTTGCAACTGCTTTGCAGGGAATAAAGGATGAATTTGATTTTATAATTATTGATTGTCCCCCTTCCCTGGGACTTCTTACGTTGAATGCGCTTTGTGCGGCAACAGATGTTCTGATTCCTATTCAATGTGAGTATTATGCGCTGGAAGGTTTAAGCTTGCTGGTCAATACGCTTGATAAGGTCAAACGTTCCATTAATAGAGACCTTCAAGTTATCGGCGTACTTTTGACCATGTTTGATGCGAGGACAAATTTATCGATTCAGGTCGTCGATGAGGTCAAGAAATATTTTAGAGATAAAGTCTTCAGAACCATTATCCCCCGGAATGTTCGGCTTAGTGAAGCCCCAAGCCATGGTCAGCCGATCATTCTATATGATAGCAAGTCGCGTGGTGCTGAAGTATATCGAGATTTAGCCGAGGAGGTCTTGGAACGTGTCTAAAAAAGGTTTAGGCCGAGGGCTTGGCGCTTTGATTACGGAAAGAGAAACGGAAAGCAGTGAAATTAAAGAAATAATGCTGGCGGATATTGTACCAAATCCTGGCCAGCCGAGACGGGAGTTTGACCGTGAAAAACTTCAAGAGCTTGCGGATTCCATTCAAGAACATGGATTGCTGCAGCCTATCCTTGTAAAGCCTGAAGGAAACAGATACATCATCATTGCGGGAGAGAGACGTTTTCGGGCTACACAGCTTGCAGGGACCGACCGGATTAACTGTATTGTCAGAGACTGTACTGAGCAGGAAATGACGGAAAAGGCTTTAATCGAAAATATCCAGCGTGCAGACTTATCTCCTGTAGAAGAAGGCCTCGCTTATGCACGATTAATTCAGGATTATAGACTAACTCAGGAACAGGTTGCTAAGCGCGTCGGTAAAGGCAGGCCTACTGTAGCCAACTTACTTCGGATTATCCAGCTGCCTGCTGAAGTTCTGGAACTGATTAATAAAGAAGCAATTTCTTTGGGACATGCCAAGGTGATACTTTCTTTAGACAATAAAGAGCAGCAGATTTCCCTGGCGAAACGGGCCGTTGAGGAAGTATTATCTGTAAGGGAAACGGAAATGATAGCTCAAAATAGCGAAAAAAAAGTGCAACGTGCCAAAAATGCTGTGAAGACACCGAAAAACAAGAGCTATAGTTCTTTAAATGATATTGAAGAAAAACTGCGGCACAGTTTTCAGACCAAGGTAGCTGTATCAGGAAGTGAAGAAAAAGGAAAAATTGAAATTAATTATTATTCCCGGGATGAACTTAACCGGCTTTTAGAACGTTGGGAGATTGAAGTTTAATATGTTCCACGTGGAACATATTATTACATTCTTTAGGGGGGATCATTGTTGTTTTCTGTTTTAGAACCCGAGATGATTGTCGTCTTGGCAGTATCGGTTGTAGCCTTGATCGTTACCGTGATTGCGATTGTTATGACCAATGCTCTACGTGTCCGTATGAGTAAATTTGAAAAATCCTATATCAGCCTGCAGACGTTCTTATCCGGAACACAGCTGGAAGAACTGCTGAGCGCCAACTTAAAAGAAGTTGCTGAATTAAGCCGTATTGCTGCAGAGCATGGGCAAAGGCTTAAGCTTGCCGAAGATAAAGTCCGCAACGGAATTGACCGCGCGGAACTGGTCCGATTTAATTCTTTCGAAAATATGGGTGCCGACCTGAGCTTCGCCCTTGCTTTACTGAATCAGGAAAAGACCGGCGTCGTCCTTACAGGAATTCATAGTGTTGAAGAGTGCAGAATCTATGCCAAAGGGATCGAAAAAGGGCAGGCCAATGTTAAACTTAGCCCTGAGGAGAAGCTCGCTATCGAAAAAGCCTCGAAGAATGAGCTAACTATTTAAATTCACGATTGATTCAACAAGAAGTAAGTCCGCTGGAACAAATTACATAGTACTTCAGACATTTGCCATACGATACTCAATCTGGTGTTTTGCAGCACCATGTATTGCATAAAACCGTTGATATTGACAATGCCGGTAAGGTGGATTTCTCCTACCTCCGGCAGTTCTTTTTTTACGGCGGTTCCTGGTTTCAAAGGGCCTTCTGCCAGGCTGATGTAGCCGACGGAGTCAAGTTGACCCAGGCAGGCATCCAGGGCAATAATATAGGGATTGCAATACGTGGCAAACAAGTTTTTCAAGGTGGATTCAAGGTTTTCTGCATGAACAGGCTTTTCGAGCGTTCCGACAACCGTCAATCCTGAAAGACCTTTTCCATCTAGTTTTGTGCCGGTTAAAGGCCCCAGAGAATCGCCGGTAGAACGGTCCGTCCCTATACATAATAGAACCACCGGTCTACCGGCCGCAGCTTTCAGATATTTTTTCAACCTTAACTGAAGCAGGTAAAGGCCGGGACGGTCTGTGTAATGGGCGCGCAGATGCTCTTTTTCTCGAATTCCTGGCAATGGGTTCAATGCAGATACCTCCGGAGGCTAAATGAAATAGGGTCGCTGCAATTTCTATCCATGGCATTGCAATCGTATGATTGTTTATGTAAGTCAACATACAAAATAATAATTTTTAGAATACTTTGCTATTATTTCCACAATCAGTAATATTTATGCGTAGCAAATCAAAATCAGAATATGAAAAAATTCAAACCCATATTATAATTAGAGTCAGAAATATCCGCAATAAATATAAGGTACGAGTACCATGTCAACGCTATCATTAAAATATGGGGTTGACCTGTACTTTAGGTATTAGCTATGGAAAAATATTTAATTATTGGAACAGCAGGCCATGTGGATCATGGGAAAACCAACCTTATTCAAGCCTTGACAGGTATAAGCACAGACCGGCTCAAGGAAGAGAAGGAAAGAGGAATTTCGATCGAGCTGGGGTTTGCTTATCTGACACTTCCGGACGGCCGTAAAGCAGGAATCATTGATGTACCGGGTCATGAAAAATTTGTTCGCCAAATGTTAGCCGGCGCGAGCGGAATGGATATCGTTCTGCTGATTATTGCTGCCGATGAAGGCGTGATGCCTCAAACCCAGGAACATCTGGACATATTAAACATGTTAAATGTAGAGAAAGGAATTGTTGTACTGTCAAAAATTGACCTGGTTGATCAGGAATGGCTTTCCATGATTGAACAGGATACCAGAGAAAAACTTCAAGACAGTTTTCTGCGGGATGCTCCGTATTGCAAAGTATCTTCTGTCACTGGCCAAGGGATTCCGGAATTGCTGCAGACAATTATGACTGTGCTCCAAACAACCGAGGGGAGACGTTTGGATCTTCCGTCAAGAATGCCGATTGACAGGGTTTTTACGATTCGGGGGTTTGGAACAGTGGTCACAGGGACGTTAAACACAGGGACGATTCAGAAAGGACAGGAAGCATGTCTGGAACCGGGAGGACAAACCGTGAAAATTAGGAATATTCAGGTTCATGGCGAACAGGCCTCCGAGGCTTATGCCGGACAGCGGGTTGCGATAAACATAGCCGGACTGGCTGTAAGTGATATTCCCAAGGGGGCAAGCCTTGTTGATCCCGGATATTACAACGCAGGACAAATTTTAGACGTAGAACTGTTCAACCTCGCGTCAGAGCAAAGAACGATTAAACAAAGGCAGAGGATACATTTTCATTTAGGAACGGCCGAAACACTGGGACGGGTTCATCTTCTGGCTCAGGAAGAATTGGCTCCCGGCGAGAAAGGGTTTGCCCAAATCATTCTGGAGGAACCGGTTGTCGCAGCAAAAGGGGACCGGTTTGTAATCAGGTACTATTCACCTGTCGCGACGATCGGCGGAGGAGTTGTGCTGAGCCTGGCTAATGCCAAACAAAAACGTTTTCGAGAAAAGGTCATAACCGAATTTCGGTCTAAAGCAGAAGGCGGCTTAACCGATCAAATAAAAAAAGAGCTTACTATCCCTTTATCTTCCGATGAAGTCAGGAAAAAGTCTGCTCTTGGGCAGGACGAAGTTCAGCTGGCTTTGGATCGTCTCAAAGATGATCAGACTGTTGTAATCTTAGCTGAGGATGGATTATCATTATTCTGGCTTAAAAGTACAGCAGAAGAATGGGCTCTTAAAGCAAATGCGGAAGTAATGAAATATCAAAAGACATATCCGCTGCGCGGAGGAATTGGCAGAGAGGAATTAAAAAGAATCCTGAAAACGGCTGTCTCCCATAAACGCTGGCAGTTGATCTTGGAATGGGGAGCAGATCATCAGTATTTCAGGCTAAGCAGCAGTCTGGTCCAGGCAGTATCTGAAATCGGGCTGCCTGAGGATATCAGGCAAAAGCTTGACGCTTTGCGAAAAATCTGGGAAAAGGCAGGGCTAAATCCTCCGGGGCAGGAAACTGCGGTTGTAGAATGCGGGGTACCCGCTGCAAAATTTCTGGAATATGCCGAATATCTTAAAACAAATAACGTTTGGAAACAGGTAGGAGAATTCTATATTGCAGCAAGTGCAATAGAAAAAGCTAAAATAATATTGGAAAAGCACCTGCAAGAAAATGGACAGATTACGGTTTCTGAAGCACGGGACTGCTGGCAGACTAGCCGTAAATTTGCGGTGCCTTTACTGGAATATTTTGATTCAATTCATGTTACGGAAAGAAACGGAGACATCAGGGTAAAACCAGGATCTGCCCAAAATCCAGGCTAAGCTTTCTTTATTCCCTTTAGAGAATATTGATTTGACGGCTCATGATCAACTTCGACCTGATATCCGGCAACTCTCAAAAACCGTTCAACGTTAATTTTGGATGTCTCATTATCGACAATGACCATGATTTCTGAAGGATCATCCGCTAAAGCTCTTTTGGTAAAAATTACGGGTTCCGGACAGGAATATCCTCTGGCATCAACAAGTTTCAAGAGATCTAGCCTCCTTTTATATTCTATCCTATTGTACCATAAGTAGAGATCTCAACAATATCATATAAGTTAAAATAAGAAATACAGAATATAAATATGTTAAATATATAACGCAATATTTACACAAAAATTGTAATTATATTTTATATAATATTTACATTAAAACATACATGTGAATATACATGAAAATGCAAATGTAATTACGCATGTAAATGGTGATGTAAATAATATAAGATTCTTCTTTGTGTTTATATTGCTTATTGGATTGGACACGACGCTCAGCATCCGCAGCAGGTGCATAATATTTATATACACAGTCTTTTTGATTGTATTACTGATAAATTTAAGGGCAGTACTATTTAATAAAACTATAAAGAACAATATATTTACATGAAAATATTAATGAATAAAGACATTAATATTTTTATTGGCATTTAAGTGTAAATATTATAATGAATTTGGATGAACAAGAAAAATGATTTTAAGAGCGTCAAAGAATTGCCAAAGAATAAGACAAAGGTTCACATTCGAAGCATTAAGTGTTAAAATGATTCAGCAGACTCTAAAAGGTCTTGGGGATATATAGCGGCTGGTGTCGTTCCCGGACTTCAAATCCGTGTGTCGGGACGCAGAACGTTCCGAGGTGTGTTCGATTCGCACATATCCCCGCCATTCCTGTAAAGGAGAGCGTAGCGTGAATACATTTGATTATGTAATGCTGGCGCTGCTGGTTCTGGGAGGCCTGATCGGGTTTCGGAAGGGCCTTATTACCGGTTTATCAAGATTTATCGGAAAGATCGCTGCGATAGGCATTGCGGTGTTTTTTTACAAACCATTTCTGAATCTATTGGAACCCGTTTTAGGGCTTGAAGCAAAACTGGAGCCCAAAATCGGAAATTTTTTGACCAAAATTGCTGAAAGCAAAGCATCCGGGACGGATCCCTACGGTGCCGCTGACAGCATCAGGCAATCCATGATTGGTCAGGCCACACCTGTTTTGACAGATTACGTCCTGAAGATTGGTGCTGTCCTGCTCTTGTTTATTTTAGCAGCATGTATTATTAATCTTATCATCGCTTTGGTCATTACCCCTATAGCAAAAAACTTAAGTTTTATCAATAGAGGGGGAGGACTGCTTTTTGGTTTACTGAGTACCTTTGTCGTGATTTCTCTGGTCCTGGGGTTGTTTTCACCGTTGTTAAGCACCGGTGACTCCGGATTGCTTAAGACGGGTAGCTCCTTACTTTATCCATGGTTTATGCAAGGATATGATCTGATTTTATCAGGGATTTCTGTTTTTGCGGGGGATATTCTGAATAATCCTCTGAATTCTATACCGTTGCTGAATGGGCTGGTTTGAAAGAGAGGTTGAACGACCATGGATCTTAATGTAGGAGATATTGTCAGGCTCAAAAAGACTCATCCCTGCGGCAATACAGAATTTAAGATCATGAGAACAGGTATGGATTTTCGGATTGAATGTCTGAAGTGCGGACATCAGACCTGGATAACCAGGGCAAAGCTGGAAAGGAATATTAAAAAAATCCTGACGGCAGAAAACAGTCAGGGGATCTCGGACTGATTTAACTAGAATTTGAGGGGGAAAAACATGTCTCTGCATGTAGGAATAGTTGGGCTGCCCAATGTCGGCAAGTCAACACTATTTAATGCGATAACGAAAGCCGGAGCAGAATCGGCCAATTATCCGTTCTGTACTATTGATCCGAATGTCGGAATTGTACAGGTACCGGATTTTCGGTTAAAAGCACTGGCTAAAATTGTGAACCCGCAGCAAATCGTTCCGGCAGTTGTCGAATTTGTCGATATTGCCGGTCTGGTAAGGGGTGCAAGTAAAGGTGAAGGACTGGGCAACCAATTTCTTTCCCATATCCGGGAAGTGGATGCCATTGTTCATGTTGTACGTTGTTTTGAAGACGATAACGTTGTTCACGTCGAAGGTAAAATTGACCCGGAACGGGATATTGAAACGATCCGGATGGAATTGATCCTGGCAGATATGGAAACCGTATACCGCCGCCAGGCCAAGCTGGTCGGAATGATCAAATCCGGAGATAAGAAGGCCAAATTCGAAGCTGAGGTATTGGAAAAGCTCGTGAAAAAATTTGACCAGGGGATACCGGCTAATTTGGTTGGTTTCTCTGAAGAAGAAAAAGAATTGCTGAACAGTGTCAGTCTGTTGACCCTAAAACCGGTGATTTATGCCGCGAATGTTTCTGAAGCGGAAGCTTCCAACGGGGAAAATAACGCCAATGTCCAAAAAGTACAGGAAATAGCCAGACTCGAAAATGCTGAAGTCATTCCTGTTTGCGCCAAGATTGAAGCAGAAATTGCAGAACTTGAAGAAGATGAGAAAGAAATCTTTATGGAGGAACTTGGGCTCGCGGAATCTGGACTTGATCGGCTGATCAGGAGCGCGTTCAAGCTGCTTGGACTGATAACCTTCTTTACGGCAGGTCCTAAAGAGGTAAAGGCTTGGACGATCCGCCGGGAAACCAAAGCGCCTCAGGCGGCAGGTACGATTCATTCCGACTTTGAGCGGGGCTTTATCCGGGCAGAGGTCGTCAAATATGAACATTTTATGGAGAATAGCGGTCTGAATGGGGCCAAGGACAAGGGCTTGGTTCGGTTAGAGGGCAAAGAATATATCGTTCAGGACGGCGATATTATGCATTTCAGATTTAATGTCTAGATGAAAGATTCTCAGAACTAGCAAGATCATCATTATTTGCAAATGACATGAGGAAGTGTTATAATATCGTGTTGTAGCATAATAACCCTGCTCCACACTCGAGGTGGGGCCATTTAGTCCGAGGGGAGGTGCATTTATGCAAGCGTACGAAGTGATGTACATTATAAGACCGGATCTCGATGATGAGGCTTCAAAAGCAAATGTTCAAAGATTTGAAGAGATCGTCAATGCCAATGGTGGTACAGACCTCAAGGTTGATATTTGGGGTAAAAGACGCCTGGCTTACGAGGTTAAGAAGTTCAATGAAGGTGTTTACATCCTGATGAACTTCAACGGTGAAGCGCGTACGGTTGATGAACTGGAAAGGCTGATGAAAATTTCTGATGCTGTGATCCGGTTTATGACAACCAAGAAGGAATAACGATGCGGAGGGTTTAAGATGTTGAATCGTGTAGTACTTATCGGGCGATTAACGAAAGACCCTGAGCTACGCTATACACCAAATGGTGTAGCTGTTGCATCTTTTACGCTAGCCGTCGACAGGAATTACAAGAACAGCCAGGGCGAGAAAGAAACGGATTTTATTCCATGCGTTGTTTTTCGCCAGTTAGCTGAACTCTGCGCGAACTATTTGGCGAAAGGAAGACTGGCTGCAGTAGATGGCAGGATTCAGGTCCGCTCTTATGACGGTCAGGATGGGCAAAAAAGATGGGTGACAGAGGTCTTGGGAGAGAACGTCAGATTTTTAAGTCCCAAAGACAATAATGCCGGAGCATCTTCAGCTCAAAATGATTTTGGTTCTTTTGCTCATGAAGTTAGTCTAGATGATGATATACCATTTTAGTTTGAAGGGAGGAGCGTTCATTGGCAAACGCTGCCGTAAAAAAGGAACGGGGACGCCGTCCGCGTAAAAGAGTATGCAGTTTTTGTGTTGATAAAGTTGAGAGCATCGACTACAAAGATACACAAAAATTACGTAAATATATTACTGAGAGAGGCAAAATTCTGCCCCGTAGAATCTCAGGCAATTGCGCTAAACACCAGAGGCAAGTCACGATTGCCGTTAAACGGGCTCGCAGCATCGCGTTGCTGCCCTACATGATTGACTAGTAAAAAGGGAGCAACGCTCCCTTTTTTTATTTCATTTCCTTAATTTAGGCAACAGGGCAAGTTTTCTTTGTTCTGAGAAAAGTAGAAGAAGGAGTTTCAGCTTGATTTCGCGAAATCTTACATTACTTTTTTGCAGGAGGTATTGTTGTGGAGTCTGTTGCTGCGATCAATATTGATATCGTAAAATCCTCGAAAGCCATAGAGGAATTAAAAGTGGAGCTTCTCAAAGCTCAGTGGCTGGTCCAGCAGGGGACTTTAAGTGCTTCCCAGGAACAGCTTCTCGATAGTATGGCCGGCCTGGTCGGTTTAAGCTATTTGCTTACCCGCAGGCTTGGCTTTGACTATTCCCGTTTGGACAGGGTTTTGTTTAATAAAATGTCCCGGTGGCAGCGGGAAGATTTCCTTAGTCTCGAAACTGAATGGGGTGACCTGAGTCTTTTGCTTGGTTATCTTGTTCCCGAGGAAGACTGAACAGGAGAAAATTAAATGGTTATAAGTGATAAGGATGAACTTCGGTATGTATCCGGATTGATCGTATTGTTTCTTCCCTTACTTGCGTCTTTATTTGACTTCTGGAGCTGGATCGTCGAGGTATTATTGATTTTTTCCGTTTTATTTCAGACCAGAAGTACCGGTTGCCGAAGAACGGCTATTTTTTTAGGAATTGGTTATATTTTAGCTTTTATTCCAGTTGGAATCAGTGGAATCTCCCTGATTGGATTTACTCCCTGGGCAGGAATTTTGTTGGTTGTCATAAAAGAAAAAGGGCTCTCTACCAGTCAGAGTATATTCTGGAGTTTGCTGCTGGCTGCGCTCATTGGGGCGTTACCGGTCATTCCTTCAGTCAACCAGGCCCTTCAGCCCGAGAATCTGGAAAAGAATATTGTTACAGTTCTTCAGTTCTATGAGCAGCAAGGCCTGTTCAGTGCTTTTCAGGAGCAGGGGATTTCAATTGAGCAACTTGAAAGCACTCTCCGCACCATGGTTCCGGTCTACTATCAGTTAATGCCTGCTTTTGCCGGGATATTTGCGATGCTTGAGGTTGGACTGGTCTACCTGTTTTTCAGGATATTTTCTTTTGGGAACAAACTTAAGCCTTTTTCTTTATGGAGGATGCCCTGGTATGCGGTGTGGCTGGCAATTATCGGGATTGCTGCCTATTTGGGCGGAGACTACTTTGCCAACAGTATTCTGAGAATAACCGGAATGAATGTGATGGCGGTTGCAGCTTCGATAACCAGTATGATTGGGCTGTCCTGCCTGGCTTATTTGATCAAAAGCTTGAAGTTTTCCCATCTGCTGATCTGGATTGTTGTAATTATAGTGGCTTTCGTTTCACCGTTCTTTTTCATATGTCTAATATTTACGGGGCTTTTTGATTTAGTATTTAATTTCCGAAAGATCCCCGAAAAAATGGAGGAACAAAAACCGTGAAGGTAATATTAAAAGAAGATGTCAAGGCACTCGGTAAAAAGGGTAAAGTATGCGAAGTCTCAGATGGCTATGCCCGTAATTTTCTGATCCCGCGCGGACTCGCAGTTGAGGCAACTCAGGGAAATGTTCAGGACCTGGTGCATAAACAAAAACAGGAAGAACTGCGCAAACAGAAAGAAAAACAAGCGGCGCTGGAGCTTTCCCAAAAAATCGAGAACATGGATATCATTGTCAAAGTCAAAGTCGGTGAAAAAGGCCGTTTATTCGGCTCGGTAACGAATAAAGAGATCGCCGAGGTATTGGAAAAGGAATATCAACTCAAACTAGATAAAAGAAAAATTGAAGTCAAGGAACCGATCAAAGGATTGGGAGAATATCAGGTTACCGTAAAGCTTCATTTTGAAGTAACAGCAAATCTGAAGATAAAGATAGAAGCTCAGTAAGACCGAAGAGTAAAGCACAAGGATGTGACCAGCGTGAAAGGCTTATTTAAGAAATTTTTACAACAGGAGGGGCAGGAAAATCACGAGAAATATACTGCGGAGATTGCGGACGGACAGTTAAAACTGGAGATAGACGCGCTGTATGTCGTGCTTTCCAACCTATACGGAACAGATAAATTAATTTTAAAGGCGAGCAAGCTGGAGGCTCTTACCCTGATGCGTTCCGACAAGCTGGAGGAACGAGTATTGGGCTTACAAAAGCTTGTCAACGATGATCCCACGGACAAACCGGCGCCGGACCTGCAAGATATTCCGGCAATTCTGACGGAGGTTGAAGAGCAGATTGCGGAGACGGTTGCGAAGCGTTCCGTAGAAGACCGTTTAAATCAGGCGGTTGCTGAGAAAATGCAGGAGCGACACGAAGAATATATCAAAGAGATCAAGACCCAGGTTCTGAAAGAGACAGGAGGTCCTGAGAATGCGCAAACACTTCGAAAGCTTGCGCAGCTGGAAAAGATGAAAGCAACAAAGCCGGTATCCTCAGCAATTGAAATCCTGAGACCGCAGACGACGGAAGAAATTGTCGGACAGGAAAGCGCCTTGCAGGCCCTGCTGGCAAAGCTCGCGACGCCTTTCCCCCAGCACATCCTGATTTATGGTCCGCCGGGAGTTGGCAAAACATCAGCAGCCAGGGTTGCACTGGAAACCGTCAAAAATTTTCCGGATTCTCCTTTCAGTAAGGATGCGCCGTTTATTGAAGTCGACGGTACGACGCTGCGCTGGGATCCGCGAGATGTCACCAATCCTTTGCTTGGTTCAGTTCACGATCCGATTTATCAGGGTGCGAAAAGAGATTTGGCTGAGACCGGTATTCCCGAGCCCAAACTGGGTTTGGTCAACGATGCTCATACTGGCGTTTTGTTTATCGATGAAATTGGAGAGATGGATCCAACGTTGCTGAATAAGCTGCTGAAGGTCCTGGAAGATAAGCGGGTTCATTTTGAGTCTTCTTATTATGATCCGCATGATCCTCAGATTCCTTTATATATCAAGAAGATTTTTGATGAAGGAGTTCCCGCAGATTTTGTACTGATTGGGGCCACTACGAGAGAGCCGCAGGATCTGAACCCGGCCTTGCGCTCCCGCTGTGCCGAAGTCTATTTTGAGCCTTTGGAGCCGGCCCATATCACCCATATTATCAGACAGGCAGCTCTGAAACTAAATGTGCAGTTGGAAGAGAATGTACCGGAAATTATCAGTGAATATATGATTGAGGGACGAAAAGCGAACAGCATCCTTTTGGATGCGTATGGTCTGGCCAGGTTTAGGAATCCCGGCAAGAAGGAAGTCTTGATTTCGGAAGACGATGTCAGAGAAGTGCTCAGGTCAGCCAGACTGACTCCTTTCGTTCAAAAACGGGTAACCGCCGGCAAGGATACCGGCAGAATACTCGGACTGGGGGTATCGGGATTCCTTGGCTCGGTTCTGGAGATTGAGGTGAAAGTATTCAACGGGGAGACCGGCAAAGGAAGTATCCGCTTTAATGAGACGGCAGGTTCAATGGCCAGGGACGCGGTGTTTAATGCCGCGGCTGTGATCCGAAGCCTGACAGGAGAAGACTTGAAGAACTATGACCTCCATGTCAATGTGGTTGGTGGTGGCAGAATAGACGGGCCCTCGGCCGGACTTGCTACGACCATGGCGATTTACAGCGCCTTGAAGCAACAGCCTCTGAGAGGAGATGTAGCCGTGACCGGTGAAATCTCAATACAGGGAAAAGTCAAACCGGTTGGTGGCATTTACGAAAAAATATTTGGTGCCAAACAGGCCGGTGTAAAAACAGTGATCATTCCGACGGAGAATCGCGGAGAAGTTCCTGCGGGATTAAAAGGAATTGAAGTCCTTGCTGTTGAAAATATAGAGGAAGCTATAAAAATTGCACAAGCCTAGCAAACGAGGAGAAATGAGCATGGAACTTTTGAAAGTTCCTCCCCATAATCTTGAGGCTGAACAGGCTGTTCTGGGCGCGCTGATGCTTGATCCCCAGAAGGGCAGTACTGTATTCGAGATTCTACGTCCGGAGGATTTCTACCGCGATAATCATAAAAACATTTACCTGGTCATCAGGGATATCTTTGAAAAGGGGGACCCTGTTGATCTGGTTACAGTGGCTGAGAACTTAAGGCAGGCAGGTAGGCTGGAGAGCATCGGGGGAATTGGAACAATCTCTCAGATCGCCGGATCTGTGCCTTCAGCGGCCAACGTGGAACATTATGCCCGGATTGTGGCGGAAAAAGCCCTGCTCCGTCAGCTGATCCGCATTGCCGGCTATATTGAAGAAAAAGGGTACGAAGCGGGAGAAGAAGCCCTTAGTTTATTGGAGGAAGCCGAAAGACTGATCGTAGAAATCTCTCAAAGACAGTCCAAGGAAGGTTTCGTTACGATCCGAAGCATTCTCCTGAAGACATTTGACAAGATCGAATACCTCTATTCCAATAAAGGAAACCTGACAGGGGTTCCGACCCATTTTCGGGAGTTGGACCGGATCACTTCCGGCTGGCAGGCTTCCGACCTGGTTATTATTGCCGCCAGACCATCGATGGGCAAAACGGCACTTGTCCTGAATATGGCACAGAATGCTGCGGTAAAATCCAAGGTCCCTGTAGCGTTATTCAGCCTGGAAATGTCCAAAGAGCAGCTTGTCCAGCGTATTCTTTGTTCGGAAGCGATGGTAGATCAGCAGCGGGTCAGGACCGGCGAACTATTGGACTCAGACTGGCCAAAGCTTACCCAGGCTGTAGGTCCGCTGTCCGAGGCACCAATGTTTATTGATGATACCGTTGGGATATCCCTCGCAGAGCTTCGGTCTAAAGCTAGAAGATTAAAAATGGAACAAGGACTTGGACTGATTATTATTGATTATCTGCAGTTAATGACCGTCGGCAAGAAGGTAGAAAGCCGCCAGCAGGAAGTCGCCCAGATTTCCAGAGGCTTAAAAGGCGTTGCACGTGAACTATCCGTGCCGGTTATTGCTCTGTCTCAGCTTAACCGCGGTGTTGAGCAGCGTCAGGACAAGCGGCCACTGATGTCCGACCTTCTGGAATCCGGATCGATCGAGGCTGATGCCGATCTTATTTCCTTTATTTACAGGGATGAATACTATCACCCTGATTCGGAGAAAAAAGGTATTGCTGAGATTATTATTGCCAAGCACCGCAATGGTCCTGTAGGTACAGTTGAGCTTGGGTATTTGAAGGAATTTACGAAATTTGTTAACCTCGATAAGAATTATGGTTAATACACGGTAAGATTATTGTTTATATTTGGTTGTATCAAATATTCGAACGTTTGGCCTAGGAATACAGCAAATGTTCGGATTTTATTGACAAACAGGGGTGATCGTTGTTAAGATGAAGTTTGGATTGAAGTCGTGATGGAATGGGGGATTTGCATTGGCGGCAGTCATACTGATCGGCACCCAGTGGGGTGACGAAGGAAAAGGTAAAATAACAGACTTTCTGGCCGAAAAAGCCGACATGGTAGTCAGATATCAAGGAGGAAACAACGCCGGACATACGGTTGTAATTAATAAGGAGACTTATAAACTCCATCTGATCCCTTCCGGGATTTTTTATCCTGAAAAGGTCTGCGTAATTGGCAATGGCCTGGTTATTGACCCGAAGGTATTGATTGAAGAACTTGAGTATCTCAAGGACAAGGGCGTAAGCACAGACAACCTTAGAGTCAGCGGTAATGCTCACGTGATCATGCCCTACCATCGCATTCTCGATGTGCTTGAGGAAGAGTATAAGGGAGACCAAAAAATTGGAACAACCAAACGCGGTATCGGCCCCGCTTACAAGGATAAAGCTTCCCGTACTGGAATCAGGGTGTTGGATTTCCTGGATAAGGACGAGCTGACAGCGAAGCTGCAATATAACCTTAAAGAAAAAAATTTGTTGATTACAAAGGTGTATGGACAGGAAGCGCTCAGCTATGAAGCTGTGCTTCAGGAATGCCTGGAATATGCGGAGAGGATCCGGCCTTATGTCGGCGATTCTTCTCTGGAAATTAACCATTTCTTAAGTGACGGGAAAAAGGTCCTGTTTGAAGGCGCTCAGGGAACGCTTTTGGATTTGGATCATGGAACGTATCCGTATGTCACTTCTTCCAACCCTGTGGCCGGGGGAGCCTGCATTGGTGCAGGAGTAGGACCAACCCGGATCAACAAGGTTGTCGGGGTTGTTAAAGCCTATACGACCAGGGTCGGCGAAGGACCGTTCCCAACGGAATTGACCTGCCAGACAGGGGAACTTATCCGGGAAAAAGGCGGAGAGTATGGGACAACAACAGGACGGCCGCGGCGCTGCGGCTGGTTGGACGCTGTCATTACCCGTTATGCGGTGCGGATCAGCGGCATTTCTGATTTTGCATTTACCAAACTGGATGTCCTGACAGGAATGAACACGTTAAAGATATGTACAGCTTATCGCTACAAAGGTGAAGACCTTCATGATTTCCCGCAAAGTCTGAAAGTCCTCTCCGAATGTGAAGCGATTTATGAAGAAATGCCGGGCTGGCAGGAAGATCTGACGGGAATCAGCGAATATAGCCAGCTGCCGGAGCAGGCCAAGAATTATATCCACCGCTTGGAAGAGCTGACCGGTGTTCCGGTTACCATGCTCGCTGTCGGGCCTGGCCGCAATCAAACGATTACGCGGGGTAATATCTTTTAAGGATTTTGATAATGAATCTGAATTTACTTTAATTTTTCAGATTAATTCCTGGTTCTTGGATGTCAAGGATTATTAAAGTTTTGCTTGACATCCAAGGGGCCGAAATGATAGAATCATGAATTGTGGCCTGGGCCATTAGCTCAGTCGGTAGAGCACCTGACTTTTAATCAGGGTGTCCCGCGTTCGAGTCGCGGATGGCTCACCAATACTCGATTAAAACGCTTGTGTCTTAACGGATGCAAGCTTTTTTATTAGCCATCAAAATACCATACAGTATAATGTAATACCGGCAATTGAAGAAAATACACTATCTTTGAAATAAAAGTTTTGAAATAAATTGAAATAAAAGATAAAAAATCTAAAAAAGTTCTTTACTATTTGTCGTGTTATCTGTATAATACAGAAACGTGAGCAAAAAAATTGAGTGAAACCATCATAGCATGGTTCACTAACGCATCGCCTATGGCCCGTTGGTCAAGCGGCCTAAGACACCGCCCTTTCACGGCGGTAACACGGGTTCGAATCCCGTACGGGTCACCATGTTTTTAAATTAAGCTGAGTTTCGATAGATTGGTAATCGATCACGCCTCGGTAGCTCAGTCGGTAGAGCAGAGGACTGAAAATCCTCGTGTCGGCGGTTCGATTCCGTCCTGAGGCACCATACGTCCTGTAAAACGAGTTATTAACGGTTTTTGCTGTTAGGACTCGTTTTTGTTTTTGCCGCAAACTTTACACACATCCTTTCCGATCCCCATAGATTATAACAACGAACATAGATGGGGGGATTTAGGTGCGCGTACTTAAGATCGGAGTTAGAGGAAACGATGTAATGGAAGTTCAGGCTTTACTCAAAAAGCTGGGTTACGATCCGGGGACGGTAGATGGGGTATTCGGAACAAATACAGAGCAAGTGGTCAAACAGTTTCAGGCGGCCAGTGGTCTCCAAGCAGATGGAATCATTGGTCCAATTACTTATCAAAAGCTTCTGCCGTTATTGAACGGCTACATCATGGTTACAGTTGCTGCGGGAGATACATTGTACCAGATTGCCAACCGTTATAAAATCAATACCCAGCGGCTTTTAGCAGCAAATCCCGGGATCAGTTCTGACAATATAAGAGCAGGACAACAGTTGACCGTGCCCTATGCTTTTGATATTGTCGATACAAACCTCAATTATACCTACGAAATCTTGCAGCGGGATATTGCCGGGTTACAGAAACGCTATCCTTTCTTGGAAACCGGGGTTGCCGGGAAAAGTATTATGGGACGGAATCTTTACTATCTGAGGCTGGGTAATGGACCGAATCAGGTATTTTATAATGCGTCACATCATTCACTGGAATGGATTACGACAGTTGTGCTGATGAAGTTCTGTGAAAACTATCTGAAAAACTATGTGGATGGAACTTCGGTCAGGGGATACAACATAAGAGAGATATGGGGTCAAAGTTCAATTTATTTAATCCCTATGGTGAATCCAGATGGTATTGATCTGGTCTTAAACGGACTTCGGATAAATCATCCATTCTACACATCTCTTCTAAAATGGAATGAAGGCCGGATGGATTTTGGCCAGGTCTGGCAGGCCAATATTCGTGGCGTAGATCTAAACCACAATTATGATGCATCCTGGCAGTTGTCGAAACAAGCGGAAGCCAGTCACGGAATAACCGGGCCTGGCCCGACCAGATTTTCAGGGACAGGACCGGAATCCGAACCTGAATCCAAAGCAGTTGCAGACTTTACGAGAAATCATAATTTTAGACTTGTTCTGGCCTACCACAGCCAAGGTAGGGCGATCTACTGGAATTACAGAGGTCTGGCGTCGGCCAGGGACCGGCAAATTGCACTCAGTTTGGCAGAAAAAAGCGGCTATGTGCTGGAAGAAGCGACCGGAATAACATCGTATGCAGGCTATAAGGATTGGTTTATCGAAAAATACCGGAGACCGGGCTATACGGTTGAGGTTGGATTTGGCCGAAATCCCCTGCCAATTTCCCAATTCGCGCAGATCTATCGGGAAAATGAGGGAATGTTGTTACTGGCGGCACTTGCTACTGCGGGCTAAGAAAAAGGATGACAAAGTGCTGAAACTGGTAGTGTAGGAGGGATACCCAAAAGTGTATTAACCACAAAATAAAACCTGTACCAAATTTGGGGTAGAGTCAACTGAGCTAGTAATATCGTTGAAATTGTAAAAATTGAACTTATAATCTTGCCTAGTATTAAATTTTGAAGTATAATAATGCTTACCCGACAAAGGTATGCCATGGTCCTAGAACATGCTAGGAAGTCTAAAGCCTTGAAATATCATGCGGAAGTGGCTCAGTGGTAGAGCATTGGCTTCCCAAGCCGAGGGTCGCGGGTTCGAATCCCGTCTTCCGCTCCAATTTAAGAATATAAGGCCAGTTTTAAGCTGGTTTTTTTATCGCAAAAGCTAATTAATGGTTTTTTGCGGGACGCATATCACATGAGGCTTTAGTGAGGCGTTAAGCCGAAAGGAGCTGAAAGAAAAAGGATGTTATCTGACTCTAGCAGCCGAATGTTTCGCAAGAAGGGCAAGCTGAAGAAAATTGCAGCAATTTTGGCCATTGTGATCATGACAGCAGTATTAGGCGGATGCAACTCATTGGATGATGCGGTAGCGAAAGCGAAGCCGCTTATTCCCAAAGGATATGACTTGGTAAAAGTTGAACAAGTCAGTGACAATTCAGGAATTGTGTTTTACACGTTTGAAGAAGAACTAAGCACAGGGATATTTACGAAAAACAGTTTTGGCTGGAAATGGACAGGAAGTGCGGTTGGTAAGCTTGTCACTTATCCTGATGGCCTGCAGTGGCGATATGCGGATCTTGGAGAAGACGGCACCCAATATTCGGTCTATTACGGCAAGATAACGAATAAGAATATTGTACGTGTAACCGTTACGACGATCGGCGGGGAAAAGGTCCAGGGGAAAATTGTTAACACTGATCAGCTGAGATTATGGTATGCGTTTGTCAGTGAACCGCAGGTCCCATCGGTAAGCGCGGATATTACCGGGTACTCCGCTGAAGGAAAGGTTATCTACTTGTTCAGTCAGCCTAAACAATAATAAGGAGGATACGCATGGCTACACATATTCAGACAATCATTAAGGGGAGCTTAGCCTCAACAGCCAAAACCGGAGGGTGCGGAAAATGCCAGACATCTTGCCAATCGGCTTGTAAGACTTCTTGTACAGTTGGCAATCAAGTTTGTGAAAAATAACAGAAACATCATAAAGACAGACGGTTATCTATAAAGGGGTTCTGTAAAAAAGCTTGGCGTCAGCCAAGTTTTCTTTTTTCACAAAGGTATTTCAATGGTATAATTGTTCTAAATACGATTACGATGGGCAGAGGAAACAGAAGCATGAAATTAACGAACTACAATATATCAAAAAATGTACATGTGTATACGCAGGGGAAACTTCAGATTGCTTATGATGTCAATTCAGGGTCGCTTCATGTGATTGATGACAAGACATATGCTTTTATTCAGGAATTGATAACATATCAGCAGAAAAACAGCCTGGAAAATTCAGAAGAATTGCTGGAAAAATGTGGGCATAACCTTTCTTCTGAAGAAAAACAGGAAATCCTGGCAGAATTGAAAGTGCTTCAGGATCAAAAGCTGTTATTTTCCTGCGAGCCCGAAGAGACAGTACTACCGTTTTCTGACCGGCCGGTGATCAAGGCGATGTGCCTGCACGTTGCACATGACTGCAACCTGCGCTGTAAATATTGTTTTGCGGGAACAGGACCGTTCGGCGGCAACCGCGAGTTGATGAACGTTGAGACCGGTAAGAAAGCGTTGAAATTTTTATTGGATCACAGCGGAGAGCGGGGACATTGCGAGGTTGATTTCTTTGGCGGTGAACCGCTGATGAATTTGCCGGTTATCAGGGAATTGATTGTTTACGGCCGGGAAATAGCCGCTCAAGCGGGCAAAAAGGTCAAGTTTACGCTGACAACGAATGCGGTCTTGCTGGATGAAGCGACAGCAAGATTTTTGGAAGACGAAGGAATCAGTGTTGTACTGAGTTTGGACGGACGCAAAGAAGTAAATGACAAAATGCGGCCTTTCCTGAATGGATCTGGAAGTTATGACCGGATTATGCCACAGATTCTTAAATTTACGGAAATGCGGCCGGAGACATCGCGTTATGCTGTTGGCAATTATTTTTATGTCCGGGGAACCTATACACATTTCAATAAAGATTTTTATAAGGATGTCCTGCATATGGCGGACAGCGGCATCCGAAGGATCTCTGTGGAACCAGTAGTAGCTTCTCCGCAGGAAGAGTATGCTTTCAGAGAGGAAGATCTGGCAGAAATCAAAGAAAGCTACGATATTTTAGGAGAAAAAGTGCTGGAATATCGCGAGGCAGGGAAAGAATTTGTCTTTTTTCACTTCAATACAGGTCTCGATGAAGGACCTTGCCTAATTAAGAGGTTGTCGGGCTGCGGGGCCGGACACGAGTATGTGGCCGTTTCGCCGGAGGGGGACATTTACCCCTGTCATCAGTTTGTCGGAAAGGAAAAATATAAAATGGGATCTGTGAATGATCCGAACTGTGAACTGAAGGAAGAAATTGTTCAATCCTTCCGCCAGGCGCAGGTCTATGCAAAGGAAGAATGCCGCGCCTGTTGGGCACGCTTTTCATGCAGCGGCGGATGCCATGCAGCCAATGAAGCTTTTAGCGGGGAACTGATTAAAGTGTATCCGATGGGATGCGAGCTGCAGAAAAAAAGGCTCGAAGTCGCATACTACCTTAAAATCATAGAAGCCAGGCAAAGGGTTCTCGTTTAACAAGAGAATCCTGGTACATAAGGAAGAGTTTTTTTGACGCTTTTGTTTCTAAGGAAAGATTAATCAGACCTTCCTATTATTGGTAATAGCAAGGTCGCAAGTTAGGAGAAAAAATGCGAAAAAAAGTTCAAAAGATCACTGTAGGTATTATCATAGGGATCATCTGCATTTCCCTTATTGGATCAACATTTTATGCAATTTCCCTTCCAGGGTCTGATAATACGGAAGATACCCAGGGCCAGGAAGCGTTGGAGCAGGAATACAATCAGCGGAAGCAAGCCATCGTGGAACTCAGCGCAGCACTCGAAAAAAGCCCGGAGGACGTCGAAACGCAGCTGGCCCTGGCTGACGCTTATTATAGTAAAGCGAGTATAACAATTCAGCTTAACGATGAAGAATATCAGGAAGATCTGCAGAATGCGATAACGTATTACCAAAAAGTCCTGACCCAGAAAGACGACAATGATGTAAGGTTAAAACTTGCAATATCTGCATTTCTTTCACGAGATTCTGATCTTGCGGATGAAACATACAAGGAATTAATTGAAAAAGAACCGCAAAATGTGGATGTGTTGTATTGGTATGGGATGTTCCAGTTTTATAGCAAAGAAGATTACAAGCAGGCTGAGCAGTACTGGCAGACAGCGTTGAAATACAATACCGATGGAGAGATGAAGACCAAGCTTGAGGAAATGATAGCAAGAGCTCAGGACATTAAACCTTAGATAAATGAACCTGAGACAAGTAACGGCAGACATTTCCGACAACAGGATGAGTAAGCACTGAGAATCACAAATCGGGAAGGTGAACAGATGTATTTTGCAACACTGGCCAGTGGCAGCTCCGGTAATGCCATATGTGTAGGGGAAGGAAACAGGAGTTTGCTTGTGGATTGCGGCATTACAGCCAAAAGAGTGCTTACAAACCTCAAAATGATTGATATTGCCGCTCCCCAGCTAGAAGGTATCATCATTACCCATGAACATTCCGACCATGTCAAGGGGGCTGGCATTCTGGCTCGCAAGTTGAAGATTCCCATCTATGCGACAGCCGGAATCTGGCAGGAAATTGAAACGGTGCTTGGGGATATTAATTCTGAACAGAAAAGAATTATTGACCGGGACATCTATCTTTCGGGTATGGATGTGAAGCTCTTCCCGACTTCCCATGACAGCAGGGAGAGCTACGGTCTTAAAATAACAGGCAAAACACATACGCTTGGCATAGCGACTGACAGTGGCATTGTCACAGAAGAGATGCACCGTAATCTTCGGGGCTGTGATGCCTATGTCGTAGAGGCAAACCACGACCTGGAAACACTATGGCACGGAAGGTATCCGTACTATTTGAAGAAAAGAGTCAGCGGAGATGCAGGACATCTAAGCAATGTCCAGCTTGCTGAGGCCTTGACGGAATGGCTTGGTGAAAACACGCAAAAAGTCGTGCTTGCTCACTTAAGTGAAGAAAACAATACGCCGCAAATGGCACTCAGTACAGTTGTGGAGATGCTCCGGAATTCGCAGGTTAAGAAAAAATGCGCGAATCTAAAAATAAGAGTTGCGCCGAGACATTATCCGCACGAACTTATTACACTGGGATAGTATGTCATGAGAGCATAACTGACAGACTAAATTTAAGGTAGACATGATACATACTGGATAGGAGGGATGTCAGATGGATGATTATAATGACCGGGACAATTTCGGACGAAGGAGCGGAAAACCCCGGGTTGTTTCGACGGTTTTGCTTGCTGTCATCAGTGCAATTCTGGGCGGCTTGATTGCTGTCGTCCTTGTTCCTGCGGTATATCCTGGAGGCAATTATTTGGAAGGTGGTAATAAGGTTGTCATTCAGCAGGGAGAAAATCCCCCAATTTCAGCCTCAGGTATTACCGGTGGGGAGTCACCGGTGATTAATATTGCCAGCACGGTAGGGCCTGCTGTCGTAGGTGTGGCCAACTTTCAGTATAGCGGGAATATTTTTGCCGGTAGCAGTGATGGACTCAGTGAAGCAGGAAGCGGTTCTGGCTTTATCATCAATGCCACCCAGGGTTATATTGTTACTAACTATCATGTCATTGGAGATGCTGAGAAAATTATGATTTCGCTTGCTGATGGTCGGGATGTTCCTGGAACGCTTGTCGGCGGTGATCCGCGGACCGATCTTGCCGTGCTCAAAATTGACGGTACGAAGGGACTTGCGGCTGTCCAGCTCGGAGACTCCGCAGCCTTAAAAGTCGGAGAATCCGTCGTTGCGATTGGGAATCCGGGAGGCCAGGATTTTGCCCGTACAGTCACAGCCGGTGTGGTATCAGCGACAGACAGGTTTCTTCAGCTGCAGGGGGAAGCCAGCTTCAATCTGATTCAGACGGATGCGGCGATTAACCCAGGCAACAGCGGTGGGCCGCTCGTCAATTACAGCGGCCAGGTTGTCGGAATTAACTCAGCTAAAAATGATACCCAGGGCTTTGAAGGTATGGGGTTTGCGATCCCCATTTCCGATGCGCTGCCTGTAATTCAGCAGCTCATTGAAAAAGGGTTTGCGAGCCATCCGGCTTTGCAGATCAATATCGACGACCGCTACACGGAGGAATATGCTTCATTTAAAGACTGGCCGGCAGGCTGCTATATCGCCAGTGTTGAAAACGGTGGGGCGGCAGCTAAAGCCGGTATCCAGGCCGGAGATATCATTACGGCCATTAACGGAACAGCCATAACCAATTCTCTGGAGCTGACACACGAACTCTTTAAATACAAGCCGGGAGACAAAGTATCTGTCAGCTATTTCCGGGGCGGCAGCACGTATAAAACAGATGCGATCCTCGGAGAAATTAGATCAGAATAGCGTAATCAGAAACTAGAAAGGTCGAACGAATCAGCTATAGGAAGACATTCGCACTATATCAGCTAAAGACTGCCGCCAAAAGCTTGGCGGCAGCCACATTTTCTATAGGGATAGGCGCTTTTCCCTGCATTCTCATACAATAATAAGGACGAGATGCTAAGCAGGACGAGACAAAGGGCCGGACAGAAAAAGTTACTATTTTGTTACACAGATGAAACCTGATATAATAAAGTTTGATGCTAAAGGATTAAAACACTGTTTTTTATAGATTGAGCAGGCTGTTTAAATAGAAGGAGACAGGTGAATGACAAAACAAATGCATATCGGACTCGATGTTGGTTCGACCACCGTAAAAATTGCAATACTTGATGAAAAAGATAACTTGGTTTTCAGCAGCTACCAAAGGCATTTTTCAGATGTCCAGCATACAGTCAGCAACCTTCTGCAAAAGATTTACAGTCAGTTCCGCAATGAAAAAGTCACCATGAACGTGACAGGTTCAAGCGGTATGTCCACTTCCGAACAGATTGGGATTCCTTTTATTCAGGAGGTCATTGCCTGCCAAAAAGCTGTTGAACGATTTATTTCGGATACGGATGTCGCGATAGAACTGGGCGGCGAAGATGCCAAGATCACATATTTTGGGGAATCGCCCGAACTCAGGATGAACGGTACCTGCGCCGGCGGGACAGGTGCGTTTATTGATCAAATGGCCATCTTGCTGAAAACCGACGCTGCGGGTCTCAATGAACTGGCTTCGCATCATCAGGAGATTTATCCGATTGCTTCGCGCTGCGGGGTTTTTGCTAAAACAGATATTCAACCGCTCTTAAACGAAGGCGCGGCCAAGGAAGATATTGCCGCCTCGATTTTTCAGGCTGTCGTGAATCAGACCATTGCGGGTTTAGCCTGTGGCAAACCAATCCGGGGCAATGTGGCATTTCTGGGCGGACCGCTTTCTTTCCTGCCTGAACTGCGCCAGCGCTTTATTGAGACCTTGAAGCTTAAACCGGAAAATATTATCGTGCCAGATAATGCTCAGTTTTTTGTGGCGATTGGGGCAGCCCTGGCTTCGAAACAGAGTGAAGTCTGCGATCTTCACGTGATCTATGAGAACATCCCGAATCTGCATAATTCGGATTCGGCCACTACCCTCCTCCAGCCTTTGTTTGCCAGTGAAGAAGAGTATGAAGCCTTCAGTCAAAGGCATCGAGGAAATTCCGTCGCGAAGAGACCGCTGGCAGAAGCCAGGGGAACCTGCTTTTTGGGTATCGATGCCGGATCGACCACGACGAAACTGGCTCTGATCGATGAAGATGGCAATTTACTTTATTCCCATTATGGAAGTAACGGAGGAAGTCCGTTAAAATCTACGGTTTCTGCTCTGCAAAAGCTTTATCAGGCTTTGCCGTCCGGAGCCACGATTGGCGGTTCCGTCGTGACCGGCTATGGAGAAGCCCTGCTAAAGGCTGCCCTCAAAGTTGATCACGGAGAAATAGAAACGGTTGCCCACCTTAAGGGCGCCGAATATTTTCTGCCCGGTGTTGACTTTATCCTCGATATCGGTGGCCAGGACATGAAATGCATGCAGATCCGCGACGGCGTTATTCACAATATCATGCTGAATGAAGCATGTTCTTCGGGCTGTGGGTCATTTATCGAGACGCTGGCCCAGTCCCTGAGTTTATCTCTCTCGGAATTTGTGCAAAGAGGTTTATTTTCAAGGACCCCGGTCGATTTGGGTACCCGCTGCACCGTATTTATGAATTCCAAAATCAAACAGGTCCAAAAAGAAGGCGCGGATATCGGCAGCATCGCGGCCGGGATCTCGTATTCAGTCGTCAAAAATGCGTTATACAAAGTCATCCGCCTGCACAATTCTTCCGAAGTTGGCAAGAAAATCGTTGTTCAGGGCGGAACGTTTAATAATGATGCTGTTTTAAGAAGTTTTGAACGTGTCACCGGCCGCCAGGTCATTCGTCCGGACATTGCCGGTATCATGGGCGCGTTCGGAGCGGCTCTTATTGCCCGCGACCATTATCAGGCCGGAGAACAGACTACCCTGCTTGGTGAAAATGAACTGGAGGATTTCCTTACGGAGACCCGTACGCGCCACTGTGGCCTATGCGGCAATAATTGCCTGTTGACGGTCAACCAATTCTCGGACGGCAGGGAGTTTCTGACAGGAAACCGCTGCGAGCGTGGAGCCGGACTGGAAAGCACCTCTGAGGATATTCCGAACCTTTTTGCCTATAAATATGAGCGTCTTTTTGCCTATAAACCACTCAAGAAGGAAGAAGCAGTCCGTGGCGAGATCGGGATTCCACGGGTCCTGAATATGTATGAACATTATCCGTTCTGGTTTACGCTGCTAACGGAGCTCGGTTTCAGAGTTATTTTGTCCGGCCGCTCCTCGAAAAAGATATTTGAGCTCGGCATGGAGACCGTAGCTTCCGAGTCGCTGTGCTATCCGGCCAAACTGGCCAACGGGCATATTAAGGACCTTCTGAACAAAGGGGTCAAGCGGATTTTCTATCCGTGCCTTCCGAGAGATGAAAAAGAGCTGGCTGGCGCGAATAATAATTACAACTGCCCGATTGTCACTTCTTATCCGGAATCCCTTCATGCCAATGTGGATGAAATAAGGAACAAAGAAGTTGCGTTTATTTTCCCGTTCCTGCCGATTGATGATATGGCGCGTTTAAAAGTTCGGATCTATGAAGAATTTAAAGCGATGGGTATAACACGACAAGAGGCAGCAAGTGCTGTAGATAAGGCTTTTGCCGAAAGAGATGCTGTTCGCCAGGACCTCAGAAACAAAGCGGAAGAAGTATTGGACTATTTGCAAAAGAACAACCTGAAAGGTATCGTACTTGCTGGTCGGCCGTATCATACCGATCCGGAGATCAACCACGGGATTCCAGAGATGATTACCGGTCTGGGGATCGCTGTGCTGACTGAAGATTCTGTCGCTCATCTTGGTCAGGTGGAAAGGCCTCTGCGCGTCCTCGACCAATGGGTCTACCACTCCAGGCTGTATGCGGCAGCAAGTTTTGTGGCAACCAGGGATGACTTGGAACTTGTCCAATTGAATTCGTTTGGCTGCGGACTGGATGCCGTCACCACGGATCAGGTTCAGGAGATACTGCACCAGTACAGAAAGACCTATACCTTGGTTAAAATTGATGAGATCAATAATCTGGGTGCTATTCGTATCCGGATACGGTCATTGCTCGCTGCAATGAAGGAAAGAGACAAAAAAGAAATTCATGCGCATAAGCTTTTTGAGACACCAAAAAGAGTCATGTTTACAGAAGAAATGAAGTATGAGTATACGATTCTTTCTCCACAGATGGCACCGATCCATTTTGAACTGATTGAAGAAGCTACCCGTTTGGAAGGCTATAAGATAGAGATTCTGCCTGATGTCGAGATGGATGTTGTCGAACAGGGACTTCTGCATGTGCATAACGATGCCTGCTATCCTTCAATCCTGGTTGTCGGTCAGATTATGGCGGCGTTGAAATCAGGCCGTTATGACCTGAACAAGACGGCAGTCATTATGTCGCAAACAGGCGGCGGCTGTCGGGCCAGCAATTATATCGGTTTTATCCGTAAGGCCCTGAAAGATGCCGGCATGGAACAGATTCCGGTTATTTCCCTTAATGCCGGCGGTCTCGAATCCAATCCCGGGTTCAAACTTTCTATGAAGATGATCAAGCGTTGCGTGATGGCTACGGTTTATGGCGATCTGCTGATGCGCGTAACCAATGCCATACGACCCTATGAGAAAAATAAAGGAGAAACGAATGCCCTCCTGGCTAAATGGCTGAAGGACCTGAAGCCGACTCTCGCGGCGATGAGCTTGCGGCAATATCACCGGAATATCCGCCGGATTATCCAGGACTTCGATCGTATCGAGATCCTGGATGTTAAGAAACCAAAGGTCGGGGTGGTTGGGGAGATCCTCGTCAAATTTCATCCATTTGCCAATAATTTTATTGTGGATGTTCTGGAAAAGGAAGGCGCCGAAGCCGTTCTGCCGGATCTGATGGATTTCTTTATGTACTGTGCGTATGGAACAATATTCAGAAGAAAAGAACTCGCTGGCTCACTGAAAAGCGAACTTATCAGCCGCTATATTATCTGGCGGTTGGAAAACTACCGCCGGGTAATGAAACGTACTCTGGCAAAGAGCAACCGTTTCCATCCTCCCAAATCGATTTATGAGTTGGCCGATATGGCCGGCAAAATCATGCATCTTGGACATCAGACCGGCGAAGGCTGGTTCCTAACCGCGGAAATGCTGGAACTGATAGAAAGCGGAGCAACAAACGTCGCCTGTCTGCAGCCGTTTGCCTGCCTGCCAAATCATATCACGGGTAAAGGGATGGTCCGTGAACTTAAACGGCACTACCCGCTGGCGAATATTGTGCCAATCGATTACGATCCGGGTGCCAGCCAAGTGAATCAGATTAACAGAATTAAACTGATGCTTTCAGTCGCTTTCAAAAATATGGAGAAGGCGGAAGCAGTCAATAATGCCAATACAAACAATAGAAATAAAATAAATAACAATGCCGGGCAAATGCAATCTGCACCCGGCGAGGGAGCGGCAGCTTCGCATAACGCTGAAGAAGGTAAAGAGCCGTATTCCGAACAGAAGATTATTTAATAAAAAAACCCCTTCAGTATTGTACGCTGAAGAAGTTTTGAATATTTATTGAAGTAGATTAGGAATACTAAATGAGTCCGTTATTCTATTTCATCTGCTGTTTGGCATAGGCGATCATTTTTTTGACCATCTGGCCGCCGATCGGGCCTCCTTCCAGACCATTCTGTCTGGCAGTGACATCGCCTTTATAGTGATCGTTATTTTCCCTTACAAAATCAAGATGGCCGATTTCAGCCGCAGCCTCCATTTTTAGATTCTGCAGCAGCTTTTTTTTGCTTTCACTTGTTTTGCTCATTTTTTTTCACCTCCATCAATATTATTGACACTTTTGAAAAAAATCTTCATTGTAAATAATCCAATATCAGAGAGATTTAACCTTCAAGTTTTTTAAATGCAAATGTTTGGACGCAAACATAGTGACTGGAGTTGGAGAAAACATGCTGCAGATCAAAGTTCTGGCAGTAGGGAAAATCAAAGAAAATTATTTAAAAGAAGGGCTGAAGGAATACGCCAAGCGTCTTGGTGCGTACATTCGGCTTGAGATGATTGAAGTTGAGGACGAACCATGCTCCGAAAGGGCATCAGCTGCCGACGAAGCAAGAGTAAAACAGAAAGAAGCTGAAAAGGTTCTTAAATTAATTTCACCTCAGGATTATGTAGTTTTGCTGGATCTTCTGGGAAAGGAACTTTCTTCACCCGAACTTGCCGTTTTGTTTGATGAAAAAGGGCTTTCAGGCCAGAGCCGGATCACTTTTGTGATTGGCGGATCTCTCGGTACGGCAGATGAAATCCGAAAACGGGCCGATTACCGGTGGTCGTTCTCGAAGCTTACCTTTCCGCACCAGATGATCAGGCTTATCCTACTGGAGCAGATTTACCGGGCGTGCAAGATCAGCAAAGGGGAACCCTACCACAAATAGAATTGATGGAGGTAAAGATACTTCAATTAATATGTTCAAGGCTAAAGTAAAAATAATATTGATTCCTTGTCGAAAGAGCGATATAATGAATCAGGATTAAAACTGAATAGGCAGAACAGGTGTTGAATGAAGCTGATAAGCGTATCATTCAATGAATAAGGAAAGTCGGGTAGAAGCCCGCGCGGTCACGCCGCTGTGAAAGTGGAGTTCTTCAGGTATACCACTGGGAAACTGGGAAGGTCTGAAGATCGATGATGCTTAAGCCAGAAGACCTACCTGTTTTAGTGTCTCACCATATACTCTACGAGTGATAGAGAGGGGGATGTATGTGCAAGACTACCGAGGAAAACTTCCTAGCATATGAGCCTCTCGACGTAAGATGTTGAGAGGTTTTTTGTTTCATATCTTATATAGGAGAGTTTGACGATGATAAATAAAAAGATTTGGATAATGGGTCTCGTACTTATGTTTATGTTCTTGCCCCAGCAGACATATGCCATGCATATCATGGAGGGCTTCCTTCCTGCGGGTTGGTGTATTACTTGGGGTGCTTTGGCAATACCTTTTGTTCTGGCTGGTTTTTTTTCTATCAGAAGAACTGTTGGAGAGCATCCCAAAACATTAATGCTTTTGGCGATGGCAGGCGCCTTTGCTTTTGTTTTGTCTTCCCTGAAGATTCCTTCCGTTACAGGAAGCAGTTCGCACCCTACAGGGGTTGGCTTTGGCGCTATCTTGTTCGGACCGACCGCAATGGCCGTAATTGGCTTGATCATACTGCTGTTTCAGGCTGTCTTACTGGCCCATGGCGGATTGACAACATTGGGGGCAAATACTTTTTCGATGGGCATTGTGGGGCCGCTGGTAGCTTTTGCTACATATAAAATTGTGAAGAAAGCAAATGGACCGCAGTGGCTTGCTGTGTTTCTCGCTGCCGCACTTGGGGATTTATTGACTTACGTCACGACATCGGTGCAGCTTGCACTGGCGTTTCCAGCTGAAACAGGCGGCGTTATGGCATCACTTACCAAGTTTCTAGGTATTTTTGCCTTAACGCAAGTACCATTGGCGATCAGTGAAGGTATTTTGACTGTGCTGATATTTAAGGCGATTTCATCCTATGCAGGGGATGAGCTTAAAGACTTAAAAATACTTTCAAAGGAGGTCTGAAAGTGTCTGTAGAAACGATGAAACCGAAGAATAAAAATCGGGTTATCATCACAAATATTATTTTAATTACGATTGTCATAGCGCTTGCCGTTATACCCCTGATTGTGCAAAAGAATGCGGAATTTGCTGGGGCTGACAGCCAAGCTGAACAAGCTATAACAGAACTTAACGGGAATTACCAGGCCTGGTTCTCACCGATTTGGGAGCCGCCCAGCGGAGAAATTGAAAGCTTGTTGTTTGCGCTTCAGGCAGCTGTCGGAGCAGGTGTTTTGGGCTACGGGTTAGGTTATCTGCGGGGTCGTAAGAAAAAGGAAGAACCGGTAAACAATGATTTACATCGATAAATACGCTTATTTATCCAGGCTTAAACAAACGAATCCATTGAAAAAGCTGGTCTTAGCCGTTTTGGTTTTGGGGATCTGTCTCTGGGCTGATTCCGTTGCGGTGTCAATCTTGACGCTCCTGATCATGGGTTGGTATACCGTTTGCAAAGGCGGTACACCTGTTGGAATTTTTATTAGACTGATGCTTGTCCCGCTTTCCTTTTTAGTGATCGGCGTTTTAACCATTGCGGTCAATGTTTCAGGGGACAAAGATGTTTTTGTATTCTCTATATATGCATTTGGCATGTATATTGGGGTGTCGCAGTCCGGTATTCTAAGTGCGGCGAATCTGTTTTTTAAAGCGCTTGGCGCGGTTTCCTGTCTGTATTACGTATCGCTGAGTACGCCGATGGTAGACCTGCTGGCGGTTCTTCGGAAGCTTAAAGTTCCAAGACTAATGGTTGAATTGATGGGACTAATCTACCGGTTTATCTTTGTATTTTTGGAAATGGCAGAAACCATGTTTACGGCGCAGAATTCCCGCTTGGGCTATGCGGGGCTTTCCTCCGGATACCGTTCATTGGCGGGTCTGGCTTCTTCGCTTTTTATCCGGTCTTATCAGAGGGCGGATGAACTGTATATTGCGCTTGAGGCCAGGGGATATGACGGTGAGCTCAGTGTGATCCATGAGCAGGCGGAGACTCATTGGACGGAATATATTCCGATTGTGCTGATTAACCTATTCCTGATTGCAGTTGCGCTGTTTTCCAAACAATGGACAGGAGGCTTGCTATAATGGCCAAAAATGGCTTGATTGAAAATGTGGAGGCTAAAAATATCTTGGAAGTCAGAAATCTCCACTACATCTACAGTGATGGAACCCAGGCCTTAAAGGCCCTGTCACTCGGGATTAAACAGGGGAAAACGACAGCAGTCCTCGGAAGCAACGGTGCTGGAAAATCAACGTTGCTGCTTTCCTTTAACGGCATCAATAAGCCTTCAGGCGGCGAAGTCCTATTCAAGGGCCTGCCGCTGGATTATTCAGTAAAAGGTCTCAAACAGCTTCGAAAATCTGTTGGCATTGTTTTTCAGGATCCGGATAAACAGTTGTTTTCAGCCAGTGTCTATCAGGATATCTCCTTTGGAGCGATGAATCTCAAGCTGCCTGAGGAGGAAGTCCGCAGAAGGGTGGATCTAGCCATGAAGAGAACCGGGATATCCCACCTGAAAGAGAAGCCCACACACAGCCTCAGTTTTGGCCAGAAAAAACGTGCAGCCATTGCCGGCGTTCTGGTGATGGAGCCGGAAGTGCTTATTCTGGATGAACCGACTGCAGGGCTTGACCCACTTGGAGTCAGCGAGTTAATGAAGCTGCTCAGAAAACTGCAAATTGAGCTGAATTTGTCCGTTGTGATCTCAACGCATGACATCGATATTGTCCCGCTTTACTGCGATTATACGTATGTCATTGATGACGGCAGGCTTGTAATGGAAGGTACGCCACAGGAAGTGTTTTCGCATCCGGAGGAAATCAGAAGGATCAATCTCAGACTTCCAAGAATTGGGCATCTTATGGAAATCTTGCACGATAAAGATGGCTTTGAATTTGCCCAGCCTGCCAATACCATATCCGAGGCCAGAAAAGCTTTAATTAACTGGAAAGATACAAACTGATTGAAGGAATATAAAAATGATAAATCATGACATCCACCATCTAAACGATGAACAAAACAGTCCACAAAACAGTCAATCCGGTGAACTCTTTGTCATCAAACAGAATAAAAGACTGAGATGCGGCTTTACTACGGGATCCTGTGCGGCTGCTGCTGCCAAGGCTGGGGCGGTAATGCTGCTCTCGGGAGACCTGTGCACAGAAATAGCCATTGCGACACCGAAAGGGATACCGGTTGCGATGCAGGTGCTGGAAGTTCGGAGAGACTTGAACCAGGTGACGTGTGCCGTAAAAAAGGACAGCGGCGATGACCCGGATGTGACTAACGGCATCCTTATTTTTGCGACGGTCACCAGAGCGAACCATAATAATATTCAGGTCGATGGCGGCCAGGGCGTCGGCAGAATCACTAAGCCCGGGCTTGCCTGTTCTATAGGAGAACCGGCCATCAATCCTGTTCCCAGAAGTATGATTATGTCGGAAGTGGCGAAAGTCTGTGCCGAGTACGGTTATGAGGGAGGCCTGGAAATTACGATATCAGTTCCGGAAGGGGAGGCCATTGCCAGAAGAACCTTTAACCCACGGCTGGGCATTGTTGGCGGAATCTCTATTCTGGGAACAATAGGAATTGTGGAGCCGATGAGCGAAAAGGCCCTGATCGATACGATTCGACTGGAGATGAATCAGCAGAAAGAAAAGGGCTGCAGAGATCTTCTGGTCTGCCCGGGAAATTACGGTGAAACTTTTGTCCGCAGTACGCTGGGGCTGGAGAGTTCTCTGATTCACTGCAGCAATTATATCGGTGAAATGCTGGATTTTACCGTGGAATTAGGCTTTGACGGCCTGCTGCTGATTGGACATGCCGGAAAATTGGTCAAGCTGGCAGCGGGCATTATGAATACCCACTCCCGCTATGCGGACTGCCGCATGGAAGTTATCGCCGTACATGCTGCCTTACACGGTGCCGGGAAGGAGACAGTCAAAGAAATTATGGCTAGCCTGACAGCACCGCAGGCCGTTACGGTATTAGACCGGCACGGGCTTAGAAGCCAGGTATTTGAGTCCATCATGTTAAAAATTGATGAATATGTGAATTACCGCCTGCAGAATAAGGTGAAAGCCGGTGTGATCCTGTATTCCAATGAACAGGGTATCCTGGGCAAAACACCGCAGGCGGATGAAATAGTCAATAAAATAAGAAGGATGAAGCCATCATGAAAGCAGCATTATACGGAATAGGCGTAGGTCCGGGAGACTTTGAACTGATGACCTTAAAGGCCGTCCGAATCATCAGCGAGGCAGATCTTATTGCTGTTCCGCGGACGGATGAAAAAGAAATGACCGCCTGGAATATTGCCAAACAGGCTGTGGACCTCTCCAAAAAAGAAATACTGGAACTTTACATGCCGATGACACGGGATGCCCAAATGCTGGAGCAAAGCCATCAGGAAGCAGCTGAACAGATCATCGACCAGCTCAAACAAAACAAATCTGTGGCTTTTCTTACGCTGGGGGATCCATCAATCTATTCCACATATATTTATCTGCATAACCGGGTTTTGGAAGCAGGCTATGATGCCCGGCTGATTCCGGGGGTCCCGTCCTTCTGTGCTGTAGCAGCAAGGCTCAATGTGCCTCTCTGCGAGGGTGCCCAGCCACTGCACATTATCCCCGCATCCTATGAAGGATCCTTTGATTACCTGGACTGGGGCGGAACCAAGGTGCTGATGAAATCAGGAAGGGAATTTGGCAAGGTTAAGGAAGAGCTTATCAGCAAAGATCTGGTTAAGCATACCCAGATGGTGGAATGCTGCGGGATGCCGTCAGAGAGAGTTATAAAAGATATCAGTGTAGCCGAGGGGAAAGCAAGCTATTTTTCCACGATCATTGTGAAAGAAAAGGAGATTGTCAGATGATTTATTTTATTGGGGCCGGTCCGGGCGCGGTAGATTTAATCACGGTTCGCGGAAAGACGCTTTTGGAACAGGCCGATGTTGTGATTTATGCAGGCTCGCTGGTCAACCCGGAGCTATTGAATGTTACGAAGAAGGAATGCACCGTTTACGACAGTGCCGGGATGACACTGGAAGAGGTGCTTGCTGTGATGGTTCCTGCCACCCGGGCAGGTAAACTGGTCGTGCGTCTGCATACCGGCGATCCAAGCATTTACGGAGCGATCCGTGAGCAGATGGATCTGCTTGATGCCGAGGGCCAGTATTACGAAGTCGTACCTGGAGTCAGCTCGTTTTTCGGAGCTGCTGCCTCCTTGAAGAAGGAGTATACATTGCCGGATATCAGCCAAACTGTAATTATTACTCGCATGGAAGGAAGAACCCCGGTACCGCCTAAGGAAGACATTGCTCTCCTGGCGTCGCATCAGGCGACCATGGCAATTTTCTTAAGTACAGGGATGCTGGAAAACTTAAGTGCCAAGCTTATGGAAGGCGGTTACGCCGCTGACACTCCGGCAGCGATTGTTTATAAGGCAACCTGGCCGGATGAGAAGCAGTTCCGCTGTACGGTAGGGACATTGGCGAGAACAGCTAAAGAGAACAATATCACCAAAACGGCCTTGATTCTAGTGGGCAGATTTTTGGGAAACGACTTTGAAAGATCTAAACTTTACGATCCGGCATTTACGCATGAATTCCGGGAAGGAAACGATCCACTGCCTTCTTGGACCGAGGATTTGAAATGAAGATAAGCATCCTGGCTTTTACCGCCAATGGAGTCGCTCTCAGCCTGAAAATAAAAGAGATGTTGGATGCTCAAGGTAATCATACCGCCTGCTATCAGCCGGAAAAACTTATCGTGGCCGTCAATACAGCCGGCATGGCAGAGCCCATTGCCCCGGATTTAAAGGTGTTCACAGGCAGACAGTTTGCAGAAAAAGATGCGCTAATTTTTGTTGGGGCCTGCGGGATTGCCGTCAGGGCAATCGCCTCCTTTGTTCAGGACAAGACGAAAGATCCGGCCGTTTTGTGTATTGACGAAAAGGGACGGTTCGTTATACCGCTCCTCTCCGGCCACATCGGCGGCGCCAACATGCTGGCGGACAGGATATCCGAAGCGCTAAACGCAATCCCTGTGATAACGACTGCAACGGATATAAACAGGCTTTTTTCGGTCGATGAATGGGCAGCTTTCCATAACGCCTGGATTTCGGATCTGAAAGCAGCGAAAGAAATTTCGGCACGACTATTGGCAGAAAAGCCGGTCGGGTTTTATAGTGAGCTGGACATAGAAGGAGAGATGCCGCGTTTATTGGAGAAGAATGAAAACAACATGGGTATTGGCATTTGTGTTTCTCTGAATGACAGATTAAAACCCTATCCCATAACGCTGAATATCGTTCCCCGGACGGTGTATCTCGGAATTGGCTGCCGAAGGGGTACGCCGCTACAGCGTATTGAGGATCTTGTCCTTGAGCAGTTGAGCAGGAACAGCATCAGCTTTCAGGCCATCGCGGGCATTGCCAGTATTGACCTCAAAACAAAAGAACAGGGGCTGCTTGATTTTGCCGCAAAAAATAATCTGCCACTGCATTTTTTTAGTTCAGATGAACTTCTTTCCGTACCAGGCAAGTATACAGAATCGGAATTTGTAAGTAGTATTACCGGTGTCGGCAATGTCTGCGAGCGGGCTGCCTTAATGGTAAGCGCAGGCGGAGGGCTGATTAGCCGAAAAGTATCCGGGAATGGGGTAACAATAGCTCTTGCTCAGAAGGAATGGAGGGTTAGCTTTGAATATTAGAATGATCGGGATCGATCATGAAAAAGCATCATTAAAGGAACGCGAAATGTTTGCCTTTACACCGATTCAAAGCAGACAGGCCATGGAAGCTGCTGTAAATAATTATGGTGTGGAAGGCGCAGTAATTATATCCACCTGCAACCGTACGGAGCTATGGGTCAGCGAAAATGAAGGATCTCTAGTTAATTTGAAAGAAATTCTCTACGGTCTGAAGCGAATTGAGAAGGAAGACAGGGATAAATATGAGCGCTTATTTGTTATTCGGCAGTCCCGTGAGGCCTTTGTTCACCTCTTTCAAACTGCCTGCGGATTGAAGTCTCAGATTTGGGGAGAAAGCCAAATTTTATCCCAAATTAAAAAAGCCATTGAAGAGGCCAGAGAGACAGGTACTGCTGACCTTTATCTGGAAAAACTTTTTCAGATGGCCATAACCTCGGCGAAGAAAGTAAAAACACAGATTCAGCTGACGACGACGGACGTATCGGTAGCAACGAAAGCTCTGGAGCGGATCCAGGAAGTCTTTCCTGACTTGGGGGAAAAGCGGTGTCTGGTCATTGGCAACGGCGAGATGGGAAAGATTGTCGCCGCACAGCTTGCAGATTGCGGGGCGGAGGTTTTGATCACCTTAAGACAGCGTAAACACGGAGCTTATTTATTGCCGAAACAATGTACGGGCGTGGATTACGAAAAACGCCATACGGTGCTAGCCGACATGGATGTAGTGGTAAGCGTGACGTCCAGCCCACATTATACGATTAAAGCTGATGCCTTAATTTCAGCTCTGGCGCAGAATCATAGGCCAAGAATCTTTTGTGATCTGGCAGTACCCAGGGATATCGAACCAAAAGTCGGAGATATGGAGAATATTACATTACTGGATATGGACAATTTGGGTCTAGGGAAGGCAGAGCTCAGAAACCAGAATGCTTTAGCAGCGGCTTATGAAATTATTGATGAACATATTGACAAATTTATAGAATCATTTGAAATCCGCAGTTATCTGCCACTACTGCAAAGCATATCCAATTCAACATCGGAAAGGATATGCCGGAATTTGCAAAAAGATCTTGCGTACCTGAATTTAAGCGACCAAGACAAAGTATTCTTTGAAAACAGGCTGGCGCAAGTGGCAGAAAAGGCAGTAAGTTCGGTGCTGTTTGGGTTTAGGGACAGTATTGACCGGGATCTGTGGGATGAATGTTTTACAAATTTAGAGAAAGTAGTTAGGTAAGAAGGGCAATGAAAATATATGTCGTGGGATTAGGACCGGGCGGACCGGAGCAAATGACAAACCGTGCGCAGGAAGCACTTAAGGCCAGTGATATTTTAGTCGGATATACGCTTTATATCGATTTAATCAAGGATCAGTTTCCAGATAAAAAGTTAATTGCTACGCCGATGAAGAAAGAGGTGGATCGCTGCAGGACCGCGGTTGAAAAGGCGCTGGAAGGCGCAACGGTTGCTGTGGTCTCGAGCGGGGATGCCGGGGTCTATGGCATGGCAGGAATTGTGCTGGAGCTGGCAGAGCCGTATCCTTTCCTCGAGGTCGAAGTAATACCAGGAATCACAGCGGCCTGCAGCGGTGCAGCTGTTCTCGGAGCGCCGCTCATTCATGACTTTGCAGTCATCAGCCTCAGTGATCTATTAACGCCATGGGAGAAAATCGAAGCCAGGCTTGCAGCGGCAGCCCAGGGAGATTTTGTCATTGTACTATACAACCCATCGAGTATCAAAAGGCACGATTATTTGAAAAAGGCTTGCGATATTGTGATGCGCTATCAGAATGCTAACCTGCCGTCCGGTATTGTCCGCAGCATCGGCAGAGAGGGCGAGAATTATGAAATTGTCTCCAGCCTGACTGAATTGAGAGAGAAGAAAGTTGATATGTTTACGACTGTCATTATCGGGAATTCACAGACAAGGGTAATCAACAACAAACTGGTCACACCGAGAGGATATAGAAAATGATGAAAATGCCGGTATTTTGGATCATTGCCGGGACAACTGAAGGCAGGGAGCTGATTGATGAGCTGCGGCGAAGTAACGCAAAAGTGTATGTTTCAGTGGCCACGGATTATGGCAGGGAGCTGATTGAACCGGATCAAAATCTTCACATCCAAGCGCGACGTTTGGGCCGGGAAGAAATGGCCGCCTTCATTCGGGAGGTTCAGCCGGACTGTGTCATTGATACAACACATCCTTACGCCCAAATTGTTACGGACAATATCTGCGAAGCTTGCCGCGAAACCGCAACGGACTATATCCGTCTGCAAAGGGAACCGGGCAGATTGGTCTCGAATAATCCGTCATTTAACACGAATATATTGGAAAACATGATTTATGCGGACAACAGCGAGGATGCGGTACGGGTATTAAATGATAAGACCGGGAACGTCTTTCTGAGCTGCGGAAGCAAGGAGATTGAAACGTTTACTAGAATCAAGGACTATCAGGAGCGGGTATTTGCCAGGGTCCTTCCGATGCAGGATGTAATGGATAAGTGTGAAAAGCTGGGCTTTAAGAAGTCTAATATAAGCTATATGCAGGGCCCATTTTCCAAAGAGCTGAACATTGCCATGCTGAAAGCATCCCAAGCAAGATTTCTGGTGACAAAAGACTCCGGAGAGACCGGAGGATTCCAGGAAAAAATTGAAGCAGCACGCGAGCTGGGAATTACAGTGATTCTAATCAGGCGGCCGGAACAACTGGAGATATTGGAACGTTCGGGTAAAATAGATGAGAAAGAAGATGCGCAACAGCATACGTTTTACAACAAGGAACAGGTTTTGCACAAGCTTGCCTGGGACTATTCTCTGAAACAGCGTCCGAATCAGCCTTGGTTTCCGCTTTTTGTTTCTCTTCAGAATAAAAAGATTGTTGTCTTCGGGGGCGGAAAGATTGCGGCAAGAAGAATCAGAACATTACTGCCGTTTGATGCCGACATTACCGTGATTACGCCTGAACTTGTCCCGGAACTTAAACAAGAATTGGCAGGTAATGAAAAAGTCACTTTGCTCTGTCGCAAGTATCAGGAAGGGGACTGTAATGGGGCTGACTTGGTTCTAGCAGTAACCAATGAAACACAAGTAAACCGTCAAATTGCCGAAGAATGCACCCGGTATGGAATCCCTGTCAGTGTCGCAGATTGTAAGGAGCTATGTACATTCTATTTCCCGGCAGTGGTCAGGAAGGGAAATGTGGTGATCGGGCTCACGGCCAGCGGGGAAGACCACACGAAGGCTAAGAAGACAGCAGAGAAGCTGAGGCTATACGTGAATGAACACTTGGACGAATAAATAATGACAAATAAATAACGTAATGAAATAAACAAACAATAAAAGTAACTTTGATTAAATGAGAATAGAGGTAGCCGAATGGGAAAAAGGAAAATAATTGTCGGCAGCCGGGAAAGCAGGCTGGCGGTGATCCAGTCACAATTTGTTATGGAGCAGATCCGAAAAAATCATCCTGAATTGGAACTTGAGCTTATTACCATGAAGACCACAGGGGACGTCATTTTGGAACAGACGTTGGACAAAATAGGAGGAAAAGGCCTTTTTGTGAAAGAACTGGACAGGGCGCTCTGTCAAGGTGTAATTGATATCGCTGTTCACAGTTTAAAGGATATGCCGGCAGAAATACCGGAGGACCTGCCGATTACGGCATTTTCTAAAAGAGAAGATCCTCGGGACGTACTGGTTCTGCCGCAGGGGACAGGATCTATAGAAAATCTAGACAAAGAAAAGGCTGTTGGCTGTTCCAGCGCACGCCGAACAATCCAGTTTTTAGATCTGTATCCCGGTTTAGACGTCAAGCCTGTGCGGGGCAACGTACTTACCCGGCTCAAAAAGCTGGACGAAGGTGAATTCAGTGCTCTGCTGCTGGCTTTCGCAGGACTTAAGCGGCTGTCACTGGAAAACCGTATCAGTAGGGTGTTTCCCACTGAGGAAATGATTCCCTCTGCCGGACAGGGAATCCTGGCGATTCAGGGCAGAAAAGGCGAGGATCTCAACTTTTTGGCGTGTATCAATGACAAAGATGCTCAGACAGCAGCCCTGGCTGAAAGAGCCTTTATTCAAAAACTTGACGGCGGGTGCAGTTCACCTGCTGCGGCATTTGCCGAAGTGCATGGTACAGAAGTCAGGATCACCGGCCTCTATGTCGATGTTGAAACCGGTGAAAAGGCCAAAGGCAGCATGACCGGCGACCGCAGGGATGCGGCGGAAATAGGATACAGGTTGGCAACGAGACTACTTGCGGAGGTAAGATAAATGGAGCAAAAGAGAACGGGAAAAGTTTGGCTGGTTGGGGCAGGCCCGTCTGATGCAGGACTGCTCACCGTAAAAGGGCTGCGTGTTCTTCAGAATGCAGAGGTTGTCATCTACGACAAGCTCGTAGGTATTGAAATCCTCAATTTAATCCCTAAAGACGCAAAAAAAATAGATGTCGGCAAGCTGCCGACCTATCATCGTATCCCGCAGGACGAGATCAACCGGATTCTGCTGGAAGAAGCCCTGGAAGGCAGGACAGTCGTTCGTCTGAAGGGCGGAGATCCGTTTATGTTCGGACGTGGCGGAGAGGAATTGGAACTGCTCCATGAACATCAGGTTCCGTTCGAGGTAGTGCCGGGGGTAACATCGGCTATCGCGGTTCCTGCTTATGCAGGAATCCCGGTAACCCACAGGGACTTTTGTTCTTCCCTGCATATCATTACTGGACATACAAAAGAGGGAGAGACTCCGAATATTGATTTTCAGGCTGCTGTAAACATGAAAGGAACGCTGGTATTCCTGATGGGAGTATCGGCGATCAAAAGTATTTCCGAAGGGTTGCTGGATGCTGGAATGGCTTCGGATATGCCGGCGGCGGTCATCGAAAGAGGGACGACAGCAAGACAGCGCAAGCTTCTGACGACAGTCGGCAACCTGCCGGATGACGCTGCAAAGGCGGAAATCCGCAACCCATCTGTTATCGTAATCGGCCAGGTCTGTTCCTTGTCCGAGAATTTCGAATGGGCAGGGAAGCGTCCGCTTGCAGGTAAACGTGTGGTGGTAACACGTCCGGAAAAACTTAATTCCGTCCTTAGTCAGAAGATCAGAGATCTCGGCGGGGAAGCTTTGGAATTCCCATGTATCCAAACCAGACCAATAAGCGACAATAAAGCATTTAATGCTGCACTGGAGCGGATCAAAGAATATAACTGGCTTGTTTTTTCCAGCGCGGCCGGCGTAGAGGCTCTCTTTGACAGAATGTACGAAATGGGGAGAGACATCCGTGACCTGTACGGGATTAAGATCGCGGTTATCGGAGCCGGGACGGCCAAGGTGTTTACCCAGCGCGGCATTCGCATTGAGTATATGCCGGAAAGCTATAACGTCGTCAGCCTTGCCAGCGGCCTCGTCAACGTTCTGACACCTGGAGAAAAAGTGTTGGTCTTACGGGCCAGGGAGGGCTCGGAAGATTTGAACCGTATTTTTGATCAAGAGGGAATCTGCTATGAAGATATTCCGGTTTATGACACGTTCTACGAATCGGACAGCAACATTTTTGCGAAAGAAGCGATCTTATCTTATGATTTTGATTATGCTGCATTTACAAGTGCTTCGACAGTAGGAGGATTTGTCAGCGCCCTGCCGCAGCTGGATTTTACAAAGGTGATGGCAGTTTGCATTGGTGAAGAAACAGCCAAAGCCGCCCGAAGTCACGGGATGAAGTGTATTATTGCCGAAAAAGCTACTTTGGACAGTATGATTGAGGCAATCTCGCAGTAGCAGTAAATGGCAGCTAAAGGAGGTACCGATGGAAGCGATCAGACCGAGAAGATTGAGAAAAGACAACGTTACCCGGGAGTTGGTACGTGAAACTCGTCTTTCTAAAAGTGCCCTGATCTACCCGATATTTATCAAGGAAGGCAGTGCAATTGAAGAAAATATCGCAGCGATGGACGGCCAGAAGCGCTACAGCCCGGACCGGGTTGAACATGCGGTGGAAACCGTCATCAAGGCTGGTATCGGCAGTGTTCTGCTTTTCGGGGTACCGGAGCACAGTCGCAAGGATGAGACCGGAAGTGAGGCCTATAACGAAAACGGTGCCCTGCAGCAGGCTGTTCGGAAAATCAAGTCGAGCTTTCCACAGATTAATGTCATTACAGATGTATGCCTTTGCGAATATACCAGTCACGGACATTGCGGCCTATTAAAAGGCAAGGAAGTGGATAATGACGACACTTTGTCAATACTGGCCAAAGTGGCAGTATCCCATGCCCAGGCCGGTGCAGATATGGTAGCGCCATCCGATATGATGGATGGACGGGTACAAGCCATCCGCGAAGCGTTGGACCAACACCATTTTACGACCCTACCGATTATGTCCTATTCGGCCAAGTATGCATCCTCCTTCTATGGACCTTTTCGGGAGGCAGCCGGATGTGCACCGTCTTTCGGAGACCGGAAAACTTATCAAATGGATTATCATAATCTGCGGGAAGCCGTCCGGGAATCAGAACTTGATGTACTGGAAGGGGCGGACATTTTGATGGTCAAACCGGCTCTGGCTTACCTGGATGTGATTGCCAAGCTCAAAGAGACATTTGACCTTCCCCTGGCTGCTTACAGTGTCAGCGGAGAGTACAGCATGATCAAGGCTGCAGCCAAGGCCGGAATGATTGATGAAGCCGCGATGATCTGTGAAACGACCGTGGGTTTTTTCCGGGCAGGAACCGATATGCTGATCACATATTTTGCACCGGAGATTGCGGCGTATATCAGTGAAGGAAGAATCGGTTAAGATTTAACAGTTAAAAGGCAGGTACAAGCTATGAAATCGGAAATTTTATATGAAAAGGCTAAACAGCTGATGCCCGGCGGAGTCAACAGTCCTGTGCGTAATTTTCAGTCTGTCGGCGATACGCCGCGCTTTATCAGCCGTGCCAAAGGGGCAAGACTCTATGATGTAGACGGTAACGAGTATATCGACTATATCGGCTCTTGGGGGCCGATGATCCTCGGACATGCCAACCCGGAAGTGCTTAAGGCAGTGACGGCAGCGGCTGAAAATGGCTTGAGTTTTGGCGCTGCTACAGAAGCAGAGGTCATGATGGCCCAATTGATCTTTGACCTGGTTCCGTCGATTGAAATGATTCGGATGGTCAATTCCGGAACAGAAGCAACGATGAGCGCAGTACGTGCAGCCCGCGGCTTTACCGGTAGAAATAAAATCATAAAATTTGAAGGCTGTTACCATGGGCATAGCGACGCAATGTTGGTCAAGGCAGGATCGGGAGTTATGTCTTCCGGTGTACCGAGCAGCCTCGGTGTTCCTCCGGGATGCGCCGTTGATACCCTGACAGCGGTATTTAATGATATTGGCAGTGTGCAGGCCTTATTTGAAAACAATAAAGATCAGGTTGCAGCAGTGATTGTTGAGCTTGTACCTGCCAATATGGGTGTTGTCCTGCCGAAGCCGGGTTTCCTGCAGGAACTGCAAAAGCTTTGTACTGAAAACAGCACATTGCTTATTGCCGATGAGGTTATTACTGGATTCAGGCTTGGTCTTGGCGGAGCCCAGGAACTGTTTGGCATCAAGCCGGATTTAACGGCTTTTGGAAAAATTATTGGCGGCGGCATGCCGGTCGGGGCATACGGAGGAAGAAAAGAAATTATGCAGCAGGTCGCACCCTGCGGAGGAGTCTATCAGGCAGGGACCTTAAGCGGAAACCCTGTGGCCATGGCTGCAGGTATTGCGCAGCTTTCTATTCTTAAAAACAACCCACAGATCTATACGCATATCGATAGTCTCTCAGTAAGACTAAGCAACGGATTACGGGAACTGATCAAAGCTAGAGGCCTAAAGGCGACGGTAAACAGTATCGGCTCGCTTTCGACGCTGTTGTTTACCGAACGGGAAGTCTATAATTATACCGATGCCTTGACCAGTGATACGAAGATGTATGGACGATTCTTCAGTGCCATGCTGAATCAGGGAATTTATCTTGCCCCTGCGCAATTTGAAGCGGCATTTATCTCTAATTCCCATACGGAAGTGGATATTGACCGGACGCTGGAGTGTGCAGAGAAGGCCTTAAGATCTCTCTAAATTTGAATAACCGATTTCATTAGAACACCAGGTAATGAAGTTAGAATCTTCAATTAAGGAATTATTTTTGGAAAGGGAAGAGTGCGATGACGGGAATTTTAATCTTAGCTCACGGTAGCAGACAAAGTGAAACGGAAAATACGCTGCAGAAAATCATTGAGATGGTAAAGGAAGAACTGAAGTCCGATCTTAATACCAATTTAATTGAATATGCTTTCCTACAGTTCTCGGATAACAACTTGGAAACTGGCCTGAAAAAACTTGTTGACCGGGGAGTTACAGAGATCAAGGTCATTCCGTATTTCCTGTTTGACGGCGTTCATATCCTGGAGGATATCCCGGCTGAAATTGATGGATTCTTGAAAGAATACCCCAATGTAAAAATCAGCTTTGGACAAACTTTGGGGGCAGATAAGAGACTTGCACAAATTGTTGTCGATCGGATAAAGGAAATGAGCGGTGACGCAAAATGCTGCGGCTAAACATTATTGGCATGGGTCCGGGCAATCTCCTGCAGCAGACTCGTGAGACAGCGGAGGCGATAGAACGAAGCCAGTGTCTGATTGGTGACAAGCGTATCCTGGCAGGATTGATGGACTTGGCAAATGGAAAAGATTTATATTATGCAACCCATGACCGGCAGATCAGGGAACTTCTGCATACGCTGCAATCGGCCGGCACATGCACCTATGAAGTTTCTATTCTGGTGTCTGGGGATGTTGGTTTTTACAGCCTGGCAAAGTCGCTCCTCAGCACACTGGAATCTGAAAACCTTGTAGCTTTTCAAAATATCCGATTGATCTGTGGAATCGGATCACTTCAGTATTTTGCTTCGAAGCTCAGAACTGCCTGGGACGATGCCGTGATCTGCAGCCTGCACGGCAGAGCCAACAATATCGTCGGAAAAGTGATGAATAACAGGAAGGTATTTGTTCTGACAGGTGGAGACCAGAACCCGGCATCCATCTGCAGGAGACTTTGTGATTTCGGCTTAGCTCATGTCAAAGTCAGTATTGGTGAAAACCTATCCTATTCGGATGAGAGGATTTGCACCGGAATGGCCCAAGAATTTATTGAACAGCCCTTCGCCTCACTGAGTGTCATGATAATTGAAAATGTAACGCCGCTGGACCGGGCCTGCATCACGCACGGGCTTCCAGATGAATGGTTTGTGCGTGGTGATGTGCCTATGACCAAACAGGAGGTCCGGGCGGTTTCTCTCTCTAAGCTACGTCTCCGCCAGGGCGATACCACCTACGACATTGGAGCCGGAACCGGTTCTGTTGCACTTGAAATGGCACTGCAGCAGTCGGATGGATTTGTCTATGCGATCGAAAAAAAAGATCAGGCGGTAGAGCTCATCCAAAGGAATAAAGAGAAATTCGGTGTGAAGAATCTTATTGTTATCAAAAATACGGCACCGGACGGAATCGCAGAGCTTCCGCCACCGGATAGGGTTTTCATCGGCGGCAGCAGCGGCAATTTGAAGGAAATACTCGATACGGTTTATGCCAAAAACCCGGTTGCGGGAATTGTTATCAATGCGATTACGCTGGAAACCCTGAATGAAGCCATGGATTACTATAACGATCAGACTGTTTATGACGTGGAGATTGTTCAAGTAATGGTCTCCAAAGCCAGAAAGCTGGCGAATTATCATCTCTTTACGGGACAGAACCCGGTGTTTGTGTTATCGGTCTGGCCTGTTGGAGTAAGCGTAGCGCATAAAGAAAGCTAAAATAAGACATGAATCAAAATGAACCCCCCAATATTAACCCAGAAAAAGTAGGAAGGTAAATAATCATGGAGCATCGATTTGAAAATGTACTGCCAGAGGAGATTGAAAAAAGAAGCTTTGCGATCATCACAGAAGAGCTTGGGGATATCCAACTGGATATGGAGAAAGCCCCAATCATCAAGCGGGTGATCCATACTTCGGCGGATTTTGATTATGTTCATAGCTTGTGTTTTTCCGACAATGTCGTGCAGATTGCGCTTAGTGCCATTAAAAATGGGGCATCGATATTAACAGATACAAAAATGGCCAGCGTTGGAATTAATGCCGGCAAACTAGGCGCATATGGCGGAAAGGTTTACTGCTTTATATCCGATCAGGATGTAGCACAGGAAGCTAAAGAAAAGGGCAGCACACGCGCGGCTGTTTGCATGGAGAAGGCCAGTACCATTACGGAACCGTTGATCATCGCCGTCGGAAATGCACCTACAGCACTGATCAGACTGGACCAGCTTATTCGGTCAGGACAGATTAAGCCGGTACTGGTGATTGGAGTTCCTGTCGGCTTTGTCAACGTTGTGCAGTCTAAAGAGCTGATCATGCTTTCCGGCGTTCCCTACATCGTAGCCAGAGGCCGAAAAGGCGGAAGCAATGTTGCTGCAGCCATTTGCAATGCACTTCTTTATTCGCTTTAAATTTTGACCTATGGTCAAACGACACCTACACCTTGACAATTTGACATTGTAAGCCGTTAGGTGTGCCCGCGTATACGCCACGAAGCAAGAAACTTAAAGAAATCTCCGATATTGGAGATTAGATGACATCTGGATAAATAAAAGACTTGTTCCCAGAATTTTAATAATAGAGACTAAAAAACGTCCGGGCATTTAGCAATGTGCCGGATGTTTTAATTTATCTAGTTTTAATTTATTTTAACAACCCTTTTTTCGAAATTCTAGCGGGGTCATCCCAACTATGCCTTTAAAAATAGAATTAAAATGGTTTTGATAGTTATATCCCACCGCATCAGCAATCTCCTTAATGGGCTTATTGGAATTCAGCAAAAGATCCTTGCTTTGCTCAATCCGGATTTTATTAATATTGCCTGCAAGTGTTAAGTGTGTTTCTTTGTTTATTTGACTGGAAAGATATGAAGGGCTTAGGCCAAGATACCTAGCCAGCTGATTTAAAGTGATCTTTTCAGCATAATAACGTTTGATATACTGTAAAGCCCGGTTTATATGGATCGAATATTCCTTACAGGTTAAGACAGAAACGGCGTGTGTAAACACTTTAGAGATTTCTACCATTTGAATAATAATCTCTTCAGGTGAACTCTGTTTATTTATCTTGACAATAAAACGCTCCAGCAGAGACATCATCCGTTCATAGGGAGCATTTCCCTGAATGGCATAAAGACAGCAAATACTGCCTGTAATGATGCAATTTAATTTTAGGGAAGAAATATATTGCTTATCGTAGGCCCGTGTTTGCCATAGCAAGTCCCCGGATTTTCTGAGAAGCAGTTGTATTCCTCTTTCATCTCCGCGGATGATGTTATCTCTAGCACTCTTAAGAAAAAAATAAATCATGTCATAATGGCTTTTTCTATCCTCCTCCAGGCAGGGATTAAGCAAATTCTTATATCCTGCCTTGGGATCTCTTTCTTCCCAGCAGTGAAAACTTTGCTTCGAGCCGACTAATGTCTTGACATTGGGTTTACATAACACAAGGAGCAATCTTCCCAGGTAATCAATACGTTTTAAAGTGGTCAAAGGCACTGTTTTCAACGCGCTCTTGAACTCCTGCTTTTTCTGAAAGGATAATAATCGAGACCTAAGAATATTATCCAGAACTATTTCTGGAGGATCATGAACGATGAGCGGCCCAGAAACCACCGCTCCTATTTTTTTTGTTTTGTACCCGATCCTTACAATGTTATAGACAAAGAAGTTCTTGGTAATAACAGTATGATAAGTATTCAAGTCAAAAGAGTCTTGTTCAAACAAAGCTGTAAGAAAATTGATGATTTCACCAAACTCAAAATAGTCCATCAAGAATGTATAGTTGGATCCTCTTAGAATTGAAGGGTGATTAACCAGTGTTAACGGGACGTACAAGGTTGTAATTTCTGTAGCACCATAAAACGTTTCGACAATTTTTCTGACTATTTCTTTCTGCTGCATCACATTTTTCTCCTTTCCTTCGTTTATCTAGTACGTTTAGCCAAATATTGTTTCAATTATCTAAATATTTTATCAATATTAATTATTTATAAAGCTATAATAATATTTGTTGCTTTTTTCTTATTTTTGGGAAATATTTTAAATTCAAATTTATTAAAAAAGTTTCTGTTTGGGATTATTAGCTTTAGTCTATCGTTTTGATATAAATATAACCTATTTAAACGATAGCATAAAAAATACGATATAAATAACTATAAAAAGGGGGTGATATTTTGAAAAATATTCAAATGGTGGTGTTTGCTGTGGGCAAAGAAGATTACGGCATTGACATTTCTTGTGCCCAGGAAATAATACGAATTCCCAAAAACATTACCAGAGTGCCGAACATGCCTTCTTTCATAGAAGGTATGTTAAACCTCAGAGATCAAGTTATTCCCGTGGTAGACCTTAGAAAAAGATTTGGTCTTGAAAACACGGAAACAGAAAATGACAGCCGGTTGCTGATACTTAACCTGGAAGGAATGCTTTTAGGCAATATTGTGGATGACGTTTCGGAGGTTCTGAGTGTAGGTGAAGAGTCCATCGAAAGTTTATATGTCGAAATCGCTCATTTAGGCAATAATTGCATCAAAGGGATCTGTAAAGTTGAGGATCGCTTGATTATGCTTCTGGATGTCACGAAATTAAAAAACGAAATATTTGCATCTGTTAGTTAAAAATGGAGGAACAAATATGATTAAATTTTCGGCTTTAGATTCATGCAAATCCTTGGCAGAAACCCTAGGCCATCTGGTTCCGGGCGGAATTATGTTTTGCGTAACGGAAGGAGATACAATTGTTTGGAGATTTTCTTCAGATTCTTTCCACTTAGATTCGTTTGAGGTTGGGTATCATGTTGAGAGCAACAGCGTGATGATGAATGCAGTGCGTAATAAAAAAACAGTCTCACAGAATGTTCCCCGGATCGTCTATGGTCAACGACTCATCATTGTCGCTATGCCAATTATTGATGATACTGACAATGTTCTCGGTGCATTTTCTGTTTTTCTACCGAAATTACACCCTGTGGCTGCTGCCTTTAAGGATTTTGCCCCTGTTTTGGCTGAGATGTTCGAGGAAGGTTCGGTTATTTACATGACGGATTTAACTCAGGTTGTTTACCGGCAGGCTTCTCGAAAATTTGATATATCGTCTCTTCCTGTTGGCCATGTTATTCAGGAAGAAGATGTTGCTTCCCGGACCATCAAAACGAAAAAGCCTATTTCAGAAGAAGGTGGAGCAGAGATATACGGTTTCCCTGTTTTAGAAACAAATTACCCGCTCTTTGACGAAGACAATCCTGACGAAATAGTCGCTTCTCTGGGAGTCATTATCCCCAAAAAAACAGCAGCACACCTGCGCATTATTTCAGGAAATCTTGAAGATGGCTTGTCTGCAATTTCTGCAGCAATTGAAGAGCTCGCAGCGGAGGCTACGAGTATTCACTCCAACGAACAAAATCTGAACAACAATATTAAGGAAATTATCGGCCTTTCTGAAGAAATTAATAAGGTTTCTATCTTCATAAAAGAAATAGCGGACGAGACAAAAATGCTTGGTCTGAACGCAGCAATTGAGGCCGCCCGAGCCGGGGAATCAGGCAGAGGATTTGGTGTTGTGGCGGAAGAAATAAGAAAGCTTTCAGAACAATCTAAGAGCACTGTTCCCCGAATCCAGGAATTAACGGATACCATTAAAGCCAAAGTGAATGATGCTGGAGATATGAGTAAAAGTTCATTGCATGCCAGCCAGGAACAGGCTGCAGCAACAGAACAAGTCACAGCCAGTATTGAGGAAATTACCGCAATGTGCGGAGAATTAAATGAGATGGCAAAGACTTTATAAGCTCAATTTATGGATGTTCCACATAGAACAAACCCTAAGCAAGTAGAGGCTTAGGGTTTGTTGATATTAATTATTGTTCATTTTTCTTCGGTTTTTTTGGGGGGAGGATATTTGTCGTGCAGGGTATATGTCTGCCGTCTGACAAGGGCTTTCTATGTTTATACACGGATTGGCGTAGATTATTTTTTCTAATGGGATATTTTTAAGCGAAGATATTTTGTATAATAAGATTCAAAGAGGGTATGAGAATGTTGGATTTGTTTATCCTGGGGCTGATGATTTCAGTACTCATTCCGGTGGTAAATAGGATCCGGAAAACAATTTTACAGGGGATGCAATCCCGGGCCTATGCAGCCTGTTCGGTGTTACTCTGGCTGTATATTGCTGAGAGGGAGGCGCTTCGCAATGGTTTCCTGTGTCAAATGCTATGCGGAAGCCTGTTTCTTTCTGCTGCTCTTTTTGCGAGTGCTTCGAACCACTTTACCCTATCTTTGGATATTGTCTTTTTCTTCACGCTGATGCTGCTTATTATGTTCCATCTCCTGAAACTTGTCAGAAACCTTTCTTTGTAATAATCCGGAATGGCTGTCGGTATTAATTCCTGACAGCGGAATTTCTGTATATTTATAAGGAGAGGTATTTTTATGTTTAAATTTCTTACGGATAGACTCAATCCAGCCGGATTCAAAGCGAAGCTGGAACAAATCAGCTGGTTTATGAGGCAGCGGGAGTATGCGCTGACCTATAATTTGAAAGCCTATGATGCCATACTGAAACAAATCGAACAGTACCGACTTGCTCAGGCAGACGAGAAGCAAATAAAAGAAATCGGGAAGCGTTTAAGACTCCTGGCCACAAGCGGAAGTTCGCTTGATTTGCTGATGCCGGAAGCTTTTGCGCTGGCCAGGGAGGCATCACGCCGGGTCTTGGGCCTGTTTCCTTTTGCGGAACAACTGATTGCGGGGATTGTGTTGCATGAGGGGAAGATTGCTGAGATGCAGACTGGAGAAGGTAAGACCCTGTCAGCAGTCATGCCGGCTTATCTGAACGCTTTAGCCGGAAAAGGTGTACATATCCTCACATTCAGCGATTATCTGGCAGCCCGGGATGCCAGCTGGATGGGACCGGTCTATGAATTTCTTGGACTGTCGGTTGGATGTGTCAGCGAAGGTATGGCTTTAACGGAACGGCAAAAGGCTTATTCGGCGGATATAACCTATGCCTCGGCTAAAGAAGCGGGTTTTGATTATCTGCGGGATTGCCTTTGTTTGGAGCAGCAGGAGCTGGTTCAGCGCCCGTTTCATTATGCAATTATTGACGAGGCCGATTCAATTTTAATTGATGAAGCACGGATTCCGCTGGTGATTGCCGGAGAAATGAGCGGGGGCAGAGAGGATCTGTCCCACCTCGCCGGACTGGTGAAAGAATTGCGGCCTCTCCTGGATTTTGAATTAAACCAGAACGGCAATCATGTCTTTTTAACTGACAGCGGACTTCAGCATATAGAAAAAATGCTGAACAAAAGTAATCTTTACCAGGCCCAAGATCTTCAGCTGCTGGCTAGGGTAAACTGCGCGTTGCATGCAGAGGTCTTGCTCAAAAGGGATAAGGACTATATTCTTCGCAACGACAGGATCGAACTGATCGATCCATATACGGGACGTATTGCCGACAAACGCCACTGGCCCGAGGACATTCAGGCAGCCGTGGAGGCCAAAGAAGGTATAAATTCGGGGAAGAACGGGATGATTTTGGGATCAGTCACGCTGCAGCATTTTTTAAGCTTATATCCGAAGATTTCTGGAATGACAGGAACGGCCGTAACCTCAGCCGGTGAATTCAACGAATTTTACGGCATGGAGGTTGTTGTCATTCCTACCCATAGGCCGTGTATCCGTGCAGATCATCCTGACTGGATATTTACAAGCCGGGAAGCCAAGCAAAAAGCATTACTCGAAGAGATTAACAGGGTACATCTCCGGGGCAGGCCTATACTGGTCGGAACAGGAAGCGTCGCAGAGTCGGAGTCTTTGGCGGCTGACCTCCGTCAGGCGGGAATCGCGTGCAGGGTCTTAAATGCCAAGAACGATGAAATGGAAGCCGGAGTCATTGCGCAGGCCGGAGAACCGGGAGCGGTTACGGTTTCTACGAATATGGCCGGCAGAGGTATCGATATCAAGCTGGGCGGAGCCAGGGAAGAACAAAAAGAAAAAGTGATGACTGCCGAAGGCTTATATGTCATCGGAACAAGTCTTTTTGAAAGCCGCAGGGTGAACAATCAACTCAGGGGAAGAGCTGGAAGACACGGTGAACCGGGAGAAAGCAGATTCTTTATCAGTCTGGAAGATGAACTGATCAAGAATTATCAGCTTGCCCGCTTTATTCCGAAAGACCATTGTCCTCAGGATCAGGAAGGTCCCGTTTCAGATCCTGTTGTCAGACTCGAAATAACGAGAGGAATCAAAATGATTGAGGGATATCATGAAGATATCCGGAGACAGTTGTGGGAGTATTCCTCGATGATTGAGCACCAGCGGCGGATCGTTGTTGAGAAAAGATTCCGGATCCTGAGAGATGAAACGGTGTTGCATCATTTGCAGCTTCAAGCTACGGAAAGATATCTGTCTTTGTCTGAGAAATATGGAACGAAGCTTATGCAAAAAATTGAAAAACAGCTTACGCTTCATTATCTGGATAAATGTTGGGCGGAATATCTTGCCTATATCTCCGATGTCCGGGAGAGCATTTATTTGGTAGCGCTGGGCAAAAAAAATCCGCTAACGGAGTTTAACCGCATTGCTATGGAAGGCTTTCGAGAATTGTCCGATAGAATTGAGACGGAAATTGTCAGTGCGTTTCATACCGTTCAAATTGATCAGAACGGAATTGTGCACAAAAAAGAAGTCCTGCAAACTCCTTCAGTAACCTGGACTTATCTTCTGAATGAGAACGGGAACAACTTTTTATGGTTATGGCGGCACAATTCTGCGAAAAATCACAAGGATTATTCAAATGAATGTTGAATTGAGTATTTAGGATCTTACGCAACGCCCAGCTGGTTATGGACAGAGCAATGGTTATTGCCGGCGGGGGATTTTTTGGGAACGAATGTAGTGGCAACTGTAAAAAGAGGTGGCTGATGAAAGTTATCTATTATGACTGTTTCAGCGGCATAAGTGGAGATATGAATCTTGGAGCGATGCTCGATCTTGGCGTCCCAAAGGATCATCTGCTCGCTGAGCTGGCTAAACTTCAAATCAATGAGCAATATACAATAAACATCCGTTCTGAAAGCAAGCATGGAATTGAAGGCACACGCGTAGAGATAACGGTTGAAGATCCCGTGAACCACCATTCCAGCCAGCAGGCGAGAACGTTAGCCGATATCACTAAAATGATCAGGGAAATTGATTTGTCAGCAGCTGTGAAAGACAGAAGCATCCGGACATTTGCCATTCTGGCGGATGCGGAAGCAAGGGTTCATGGAATAAAGGCCGAGCAAGTCCATTTTCATGAGGTCGGGGCTGTGGATGCGATTCTCGATATTGTCGGGTCGGCTGTTTGCCTGGAATACTTGCAAGCTGACAGGATCGTCGCTTCCAGTGTGGAACTTGGTGGTGGATTTGTGCGCTGTGAGCACGGCCTGCTTCCAGTTCCTGCACCGGCCGTAACAGAGCTGCTCCAGGGTGTCCCGGTAAAGACCGGAATCGTGCCTTTTGAGACGACGACGCCCACAGGAGCGGCTATTCTGGCTGCGAATGTTCAAGAATATACGGACAATGTGGATATGATCATTCACCGGACCGGTTATGGGATTGGCCGGCGGGATTTGGAAATACCCAATATTCTACGGGTATATCTTGGGGAGAGAGCTGAAAAGACTGCTCCCGGATTCAGACAGCAGGAAAGACAGTGGATGCTGGAAACGAATATTGATGATATGAATCCGGAATTCTATGAATATATTGAAGAAAAGATGGTTGCTGCCGGAGCCCTGGACGTCTTTAAAACGCCGGTGATCATGAAGAAGGGGCGGCCGGGGTCAAAATTAAGCGCTTTAGTCAACAAGGAAGGGATCTCAGCTGTCGGGGAAGTTATTTTGCGGGAAACATCGGCGATTGGTTTGCGCAGTTATCCAGTTGAAAAAACGATACTCCGCCGGGAGAATATGCTGATGCAGACCCGGTACGGTCCGGTCAATGTAAAATATTCTTATTTAGATGCGGAAAGAATCAAATCGAAACCGGAATATGAAGACTGTAAAAGACTTGCCAGGGAGCATGACCTTCCCTTAAGCGAAATCTATGCTGAAGTTTACAGACTGCTGCCCAAAGGCAATCGATCCGGAGCTTTAAATCAAGAGAGGAAGAACTGAACGTGTTTTCATTATCTGCGGTCCTGCTGTTTATTACCTCGTCCATTGTACTGATCCTGGCACCCGGTCCGGACATTGTATTTTTGATAACCCAGGGTATAGCCAAGGGAAAGAAGGCAGGCATTTTTACTTCAATCGGGCTGACGTTGGGTAATTCGGTTCATACGTTGGCCGCGGCGCTGGGGCTATCTGTCATATTCAAGACGTCAGAAGTCGCCTTTGTTCTGTTTAAAACCTGCGGGGCGCTTTATCTTTTTTATTTGGCATATAAAGCGATCAAACATCGGAATGACCCGCTGACTGCCGGTGTTGACCAACAAGGGTTCGATCACCGCGGCCTGCTGCTGCGAGGTTTCTATATGAATGTTTTCAATCCGAAAGTCGCCCTTTTTTTCCTGGCATTCCTGCCTCAGTTTGTCAATTCTGAATTTGGCAGCGTTCCTTTGCAGATGATATTCTTAGGGCTTATCTTTATGGGGCTTGTTGCGCTGATTTTTGGATTTATCGGTTACTCGGCCGGCTCTTTAGGAAATTGGATTTTAGAGAAGCCCGGGTTTTCCAAGGTTATGAATATTGTCTCGGCGACCATCTTTGGAGCAATCGGCTTTAAGCTTCTGACCAGCACAAGATAAAAACGAACTTCGAATGAATGATGAGGAACCGAATAATCATAGACTGAGTCAAAGGAGCAATCATAATGGAAACAAAATCATCCCCTTCGGGGGCCAAGATGCAATCAAACCGCAGGGAGGTTTTATGGCGGTTGTTTCGTCCGCACACCCTTACGGCCTCATTCATACCGGTTCTGATTGGTTCGGCACTGGCTTGGCAGATTAGAGACGGCTTAAACTGGGGACTGGTAGCGGCAATGCTGATTGCTTCAATCTTAATCCAGGCAGCCACGAATATGTTTAATGAGTATTACGACTTTATCCGGGGACTGGATACAGCGGAATCCGTTGGCATCGCCGGTGCGATCACCAGGGACGGAATAAAAGCAGGGACAGTTCTGAGTCTGGCTTTGGTTTGTTTGCTGATTGCATCACTGCTGGGTATTTACATCTGCAGTAGCAGCAGTTGGTGGCTGGCCCTGATTGGCCTGGGCTGTATGGCTGTCGGTTATTTGTACACGGGTGGGCCTTACCCGATTGCCTATACGCCTTTTGGAGAATTGCTGGCCGGGCTCTTTATGGGATCAGGAATTATTTTGATTGCCTATTTTGTTCAGACCGGCAGCATTAACTGGGACGTCTTTTTAATTTCTGTTCCGAATCTGATTCTAATCGGAGCAATCATGATGTCCAACAACATACGTGACCGGGAAGGGGATCAGCTGAACGGGCGCCATACACTCGCCATTCTGTTGGGACACCGCAGGGCTGTACAATTCATGGCGGGAATGTTCCTGGTGGCCAATCTTTGGGTAGTTGTACTTACCCTGGCAGGTGTTCTGCCTGTCTGGGCACTATTGGTCCTGCTGAGCATTCCGAATGCTCTTCAGGCCTTGAACGGATTCCGCAACAAAAAATTCCCGGCTGAAATGATGCCGGGAATGAAAAGTGTGGCTCAGACCAATACACTTTTTGGGATTTTGCTTACCATTGGTTTGTTAATTGAACTAGCCGTAAGTCAACTGTAATAGAACGAAAAGCGGAAAGGCAGTGGAACTACCGGTTCAGAGGCATGAGCAGTGCTATCATGGAGCAGAGACTCTATATCTCTCCACAGTGCTCAGTAAGGAAGCGGCGAGTTCCGCTTCGACGTGGGTAACTTGTTCATCATAGACGACTTCAAGAACTTTCGTATTCGCATATAGCCAGGCCAATGCGGCTCCATCGGAAACAGGAATTTTCAGACTAACCTGAATGTGGTCACTGAACAGTTCTTTCTCGATGGCCTGCTTCAGTTCTTCCAACCCGCTCCTCTGCAAAGCAGAAATTTCTACAACAGGCCGCGTTTCGCGCCAAAGGCTGATCCGGTTGTCCGGATGCAAACGGTCAACTTTATTGAGGACAATCAGGGTCGGTTTACTGCCTGCACCAAGTTCTGCCAGGATTTCATCGACAATCCGGATGTGGTCTTCGACCTGAGGATCAGCAGCATCAGCCACAATCAAAATCTGGTCGGATAATACGACTTCCTCCAGGGTTGATTTAAAGGCATCGAGCAAATTAGGCGGAAGTCTTCGAATAAAGCCTACCGTATCGGAAAGCAGGACCGTACTGCCGTTATTTAAGGGAAGCTTGCGGGTTGTCGGATCAAGCGTAGCAAACAGTTTGTCCTCGGCCAAGACATCCGAGCCGCACAACGCATTTAAAAGGGTAGATTTCCCGGCGTTGGTATAACCGACAATGGACAGAACCGGGATATTGTTTTTTTGGCGGTTTCCGCGGAGAACACCGCGTTGTCTACGGATATCGTCAAGGCGTTCTCTCAGATGAGCAATCCGGGAGCGGATATGACGACGGTCAGTTTCCAGTTTTGTTTCACCTGGTCCCCTTGTTCCGATGCCGCCTCCCAGACGAGAAAGCACTACACCGGTTCCTGTCAGGCGGGGAAGTCTATATTCGAGCTGGGCTAGCTCTACTTGCAGGATTCCTTCCCTGGAACGGGCATGCTGGGCGAATATATCCAGAATCAGGCCTGTACGGGACAGAACTTTCAACCCCAGCTTTTCTTCGAGGATGCGCTGCTGGGTTCCGGTTAATTCTTCGTCGAAGATAACCAGATCAGCCTGGCGTGTCTGGATCATTTGCTGAAGCTCTTCGAGCTTGCCCGGGCCGATGATCGTTAAGGAATCGCGGGTTTCTTTTTTCTGCATCAAATGGCCGACAATCAAGGCGCCGGCTGTTTTGGCCAGTTCTTCGAGTTCAGCAAACGAGACTTCCGCTTCGCTGATTCCGTATAGGTCTCTGCTGTACCGTGTCTGCAGTCCAACCAGTATGGTACGTTCACCTGTTTTGGCTTTTTCTGCAGGCAATTTCCTGAGTACATTGTCGGCATCTTCGATATTTTGAAAGAGCAACGCAAAGTCATCTATATCAGCCGCAAGGGGTCCGAAAATATTGACCTCCTCAATGTTCGTAGGTGACAGAATGCCAACATAAAGGTCTTCAGCCCGGTTATTCCGGATCCCGATGGCGATCATTGCATCGAGATTCAACTGCTTCAGGGAACTGATGTCCATGGAAGACAATAAACCGCTGCTCTTGGGATGGGTATGAATACAGCGGGTGCCCGAAAGGCGCTGCAGGCTGTGTTTCTGCTCCACTTCAGCCAGCTTCACGGTACTGTGATTTCCTATGCTGACATCGGTGATCCGGCCTTTGCGGTCGGCATACACGGCAATTTCCTTGTTCACCTGCGAAGAGATTTCGGCAAGTTGTTCAATGAGTTCCTGTGTCCACAAATGGTCTCTAGGAATTTGGTAAGTATAGAAACCGTCTAACTTTTTAAGAATACTGTTTTTTATACCTTCTATTTCACCGTTAACCTGTAGCAAAGGCAATTCCTCCCTGTGGTAAGATTAGGAAAGAAGACGTTGATCATGTATAATAACAGTATTATATCACTGAATCCAGTCATTCCCTAAAAGATCAGAGGAACGGCCGGGGTGGAGGGAGGTTATCTTCTGCGTAGATATCATTTGACTCGCCGTCAGTTGATTGCAGGTGGAATCGGGATAATCGTAACCACCTTTTTTCTATATTACGAGCGGTATTCAGTTGCTGTAACTGAGTATCGCGCTTCGATTGCCAATTTGCCCAAAGAATTTGAGGGATTCACGATTCTGCATCTGACGGATTTGCATAGCAAAAGATATGGCCGGGAGCAAAAAACCCTGCTTGATTTGATCCATCAATTCAGCTTTGATATGGTCGCGCTTACCGGTGATTTCATTGATAAAGATAATGCTGATTTCACCGCCGGCCGGGAATTGATTCAAGGGCTTCGTCCCAAACCGATTTTCTTTGTGTCGGGCAATCACGAATGGCGTTATCAGTTTCATATCCGGGAGCCTCTGATTAATGAGGGAGTGCATGTTCTTCAAAACGAGGCGTATACGTACAGCATCGGAAATTCCCATATCTGGATCGTCGGGGTCAATGATCCGTATACGTACAGGGATGACTTGAGTAAGGCCACAGGCCGGATATCCGATCAGGCCCCGAAAATACTGCTGGCTCATGCCCCTGATATTTTAACGAAAGCAGCCGAGGATGAGATAGAATTGGTGCTTGTCGGGCATACGCATGGTGGACAAATCAGGCTGCCGCTGCTCGGGGCTATTTATGTTCCGGGACAAGCGTTGTTTCCAAAGTATGATTATGGAGAGTTTCAGTATAAAAGCACAAGTATGATCATCAATTGCGGCTTAGGGGAAAGTACCCATTTCCCGTTCAGGTTCTGCAGCAGACCAGAAATTGTGCTGGTGAAACTAGTGAGTTGACGTGGTACGAGGGAGTTAACAAGATGAGCAGTAAACAAATCAATGATTTTTGACAGATATAGAATCCAGGATCGAACGAATGGCGCTGCTCGTGCTATCGGGGAAAAAAGCCTGATCCGTAAAAAAGGAGATTCTGACAACTTCGTTGTTGTCATTCAATTCCAACCAGTATTCCTGCGAGCTGATAACATTTTCGCCAAAATCAGCTGACCAGCTTTCTTCAAATCCGTTCCAATGATTTAAGGACGTACGTTTTAGAACATAGCTTATAAAGTTATAAGTACTTCTGGCTTTGCTGTCTTGAAGGAAATGCTCCAGGTCGTCTGCCCTCCAGATCTGGAGATATCCCCTGAAGCTGAGTTTACTGTCCGTAAAATAGATGTTCAGACGCATTTCCTCTCCTTTGTCGGGAGTCAAATGCACTTCAGTTGTAGCTGGGAATTGTGCTTTGACTGCATAATTATCTACCTGATATTCATACGTCCGGTCGTTTTGGAAGGATGCAATTGCCGGTCCTTCCAGATACAGATATTGGATTAGCAAGGCAACAACCACAGCGCATGCGGTCTTTAATAATATCTTTATCTGCATAGCTACTCCTTTCCGACATAGTCTTACATATCTTTTTATTAGTGCCTTTTGAAACGGTTATTGAATTTTATGAAAGAAACGGACAATAAAGAATCGTTAACGGGTTTTGCTTTAAATAGATGAGGATGATGCATGAATATCATTATTTCACACATGAGCGGCGAACCGATCTATCAGCAAATCATCAATCAGATCAAAACATTGATCCTGGCGGGAGATCTGACCGAGGGGGAAATGCTTCCTTCGATCAGGCAGCTTGGGAAGGGTTTGCGTATTAGTGTCATTTACCTTATGACTATAAAAACAAAGACTTTTAACACTGCCGAGACGCAGTGGGTTTAAAGATCTAAAGAAAAAAAGGCATTAATTTTGCCTTTTTTGCGTATTATGGTTATTATTGACTTGACACCTTTTCCGATATATCGATGAATGCAAAAACTCTGTTTGGAATTTAAGTGCGAATTTAAGCAGGATAGAGTGAAGAATCGCAATGATTGATTGCGTGATGCTTGATAACGTCAAGAACCGTATTGATTTTAAACGGTTTCTGGATAATCCCCTTGAAATTTGTGGTTTTCGGCAGCTTCCTTTCTTCAATATCTGAACCGGAAATCATAATTACCGGGATATTTTTCAGATTTTTTTGAGCTGAAATCTTCTCAATAAATTCGCAGCCATTGAGTATAGGCATGGAATAGTCTGTGAGAATTAAATTTGGGTGAGGGCAGCTCTTCAGCATAGTAAGAGCTGAATATCCATTTGACGCGATAATTGGAGTATAGCCGTTGCCAATTAGCATTGTTGACAGAAGATTGGCTATACTTGTGTCGTCGTCGATGACCATTACAACAGGCCTCAACTGTCGTTCCTCCTTCTAAAATTTTCTTATTTTGCAACCTTTATCAGTATACACTACAATAAGGAAGAAAAATGTTGATGCCTGTCAAAGGCCGAAAAAAAATATTTTGACTGTTTTTTAGAAGAAAATCGTTTATTTCCAATGGTTTTAAAGCCTGTCCATTTATTTTGGTTACAGAAAGAAATGTCATTTATCGTAAAAAAGTTAGTAAATATTGTATTTTTTTGATGTGTAGGTTATGCGTAAAATTTAGCTTTACTGGAGTGTTTGAATGGCAAGGGTTGAACTGATCGCAGTAACGGCATTTGGGCTTGAAGCTGTCGTTGCGCGGGAACTTAAAAATCTGGGGTATGAAAATACAGAGGTTCAGAACGGTAAGATATCATGGACAACAAATGAAGAAGGGATTTGCCGGGCCAATCTGTGGCTGAGGTGTGCGGACCGTATCAGTTTGAAGATGGGTGAGTTTGAAGCCCGAAGCTTTGAGGAATTATTCCAGCAAACGAAAGCATTGCCTTGGGAGGAATGGCTGCCGGTGGACGCCTGTTTTCCGGTGACCGGAAAATCGGTTAAATCTCAGCTGCATAGTGTTCCAGACTGCCAGGCGATCGTTAAGAAAGCGATTGTGGAGAGACTGAAGGATACCTATGGCGTCAGCTGGTTTGAAGAGACAGGAGCCCTCTATGCCGTACAGGTCTCTATTCTGAAAGATACTGTTACGCTGACCATCGATACTTCCGGTAAGGGATTAAACAAACGCGGCTATAGGCAAATGGCCGGGGAGGCTCCATTAAAAGAAACACTTGCTGCTGCAATGGTCTATCTTAGCTACTGGAAACCCGACCGTGTTCTTCTGGATCCTTTTTGCGGAACAGGAACGATTCCGATTGAAGCGGCTTTTATCGGGCAGAACCGGGCACCTGGTCTGGCCAGGGCATTTTCGGCTGAACGATGGACGAACATTGCGGAAAAACATTGGCGAAAAGCAAGAGAAGAAGCAGAAGATCTCTGGCAAAGAAATGAGGAACTTGCAATCTATGGTTCGGATATTGATCCAGCTGCTTTACGCTTAGCCAGGGAACACACCAGAGAAGCAGGTCTGGAAGGAAAAATATTTTTTCAGAGGCTACCGGTCAAAGAAGTCCGCTCCAGATTTAAATATGGCTGTATCATTACGAATCCTCCATACGGGCAAAGGCTTGGAACAGCAGCAGAAGCTGAAACTGCTTATCAGGAACTTGGCGAGGTTCTGGAGAGACTCGAAGATTGGTCCCTGCAGATGCTCACTTCGCTGCCAAAACCAGAAAGGTTCATTAAAAAAAGGTGGGATAAAAGCCGGAAATTATATAATGGAAGAATTGAGTGCCATTATTATCAGTTTTTTGGGCTCAAACCTCCAAAAGACGCGAAAAATAACCTATAGATTATTTCTAAAAAAAGAATAAAATATGGATAGGGTAATTTTAAAGATGAGAAGGAAATATAAGGATTATGATGGATAAAAAGGATATAACTGAAAAGCTCGAGCCTCTCTACGACAAAAAGGTCGAATGCCTTTTATGCGGTCAGGAATTCGTGACCAAGAAAATCCGGTCGCGGTTCATTAAGCCGCGCAAGGTCGACAGTGATTTTGGTCAGATATTTGAGCAAGGTGACAATAGTCCGTTATTCTACTATGTCATGGTCTGCCCTCATTGCGGTTTTTCTTTCACAGAGGATTTTTCCAAAATCATGGCACAAAATGTTCGCAAAAAAACCCTCGAGGAGATCTCCGGCAAGATGGACCACAGTAAAGACTTTTGCGGAGAGCGGGATTATCAAATGGCAGTCAGAACGTTTAAGCTAGCGATCTACTTTGCCCAGCTGATTAAAGAAAAACATGTTGTGCTGGCAAGGATCTGTCACCGCCTGGCGTGGATTTACCGCGGAGCCGGAATTACTGAAGAAGAGATGAGATTTATGAACCTGGCCTGTACCGAATATGAACAATCTTTTCTTTATACGGATTTCAATCCGGAATTGACTCCGGAAATCCAGATTTTATATTTGATCGGTGAATTGAACCGCAGACTAGGAAAATACAATGAAGCTGTCAAATATTTTTCTACAGTCAGTGAACATCCTGACAAAAGCCGGTACATAAAATATGTCAATATGGCCAGAAATCAGTGGAGCGAAGCTGTCCAGGAATATCGGGAGAGCAAGATCAAACAGCAAATACAGCCAAACGTAAAATCAGAATAACTGAAGGGTGTATCAATTATAAACAGGAGTTAATGATGAACAGTATAGCTGTAAAGCAAATTTATGAGGCAACAGAGGCTAAGATTGGGGAGCGTCTGCAAATCTCAGGCTGGGTAAGGACGGTCAGAGCATCCAAAGAATTTGGTTTTATCGAATTCAATGACGGCAGTTGCTTCAGAAACCTACAAATCGTCTATGGTCAGGATTTGCTAAACTTTTCCGAAGTCAGCCGACTCGGAGCCGGTTCCGCCATAACTGCGGAAGGGATACTGGTTTCCTCTCCGGGGGCAAACCAGGCTTTTGAGCTAAAAGCCGAGAAGATCCAAATCGAAAATGCCTGTCCGGCTGATTATCCGCTGCAGAAGAAAAAGCATAGTCTGGAATTTCTTAGAACGATTGCGCACCTCCGTCCCCGGACCAATACATTCTCGGCTGTATTCAGACTCAGGTCTGTCATTTCAATGGCCGTGCATCAGTTTTTTCAGGATAAAGGCTTTGTCTATGTGCATACGCCAATCATCACGGGAAGTGATGCCGAGGGAGCGGGAGAAATGTTTCGGGTATCCACACTGAAGCTTGATCATCTGCCGCGTGATGACCGGGGAGCAGTGGATTACCGTCAGGATTTTTTTGGTAAGGAGACAAATCTTACGGTAAGCGGACAGCTGAATGCCGAAAGTTTTTGCCTTGCGTTTAAAGATGTCTACACATTTGGACCGACTTTCAGGGCAGAAAACTCCAATACGGCCAGGCATGCAGCCGAATTTTGGATGATTGAGCCGGAAATTGCCTTTGCAGAGTTAAACGATATCCAAAATCTCGCCGAGGAAATGATGAAGTATCTGATTGCTTATGCGCTGGAACACTGCCCGGACGAAATGGCGTTTTTTAGTAAGTTTATCGATAAAGAATTGCTGGCCCGGCTGAACAATGTTTTAGATTCGGAATTTGGCCGTCTGTCCTACAGCGACGCCATCGAGATTTTAAAGAAAGCCAATATGGATTTTGCTTATCCTGTGGAATGGGGATTAGACCTGCAAACTGAGCACGAACGTTATTTAACCGAAAAGGTATTTGGAAAACCACTTTTCATTACAGATTACCCCAAGGAGATTAAGGCTTTTTACATGAGGCAAAACGATGATCAGCAGACGGTGGCTGCGATGGACCTGCTTGTTCCGGGTGTCGGTGAAATCATCGGCGGCAGTCAGAGAGAAGAAAGAACAGATTTGCTGACAAAACGAATTGCTCAGCTTGGAATGAGTGAGGAGCATTATGGCTGGTACCTTGAACTTAGAAAATATGGCGGGGTAAAACATGCAGGCTTCGGCCTCGGCTTTGAGCGCCTGATCATGTATTTAAGCGGGATTTCCAATATCCGTGATGTCATCCCGTTCCCGAGAACCGTGAAATCCGCAGATGTCTAGCAAAAATTATTTTTAAATATTTGCCCAAATGAGACATACAGATTTACTAGTCCTAGAATAATAATTATTGCGGCATTAATGGAAAATATTCTGACAGAATTAGCCGTAGAGACTAAATTAATGATATAATCCCTAATTGGAGTACAATTTTTAAATGTTCTATTTTCAAGGAGGAAATTCCCAATGCCCAATAAAGAAATGCTCTTAATTCCCGGCCCGACACCTGTAGTCGACGAAATTTATGAGGCGCTTTCCCGGGAAACAATGTCCCATACGGATATGCGTTTTGCAGGTATTTTCAGCGAAGCTCTCGCTCAGACCAGAAAAATGTTCAATACGGATGGCGAAGTTTTTGTTATCGCCGGATCCGGAACACTAGCCATGGAAATGGCACTGGCCAATACGGTTGCCCGCGGTGAGAAGCTGCTCATCGTAAGCCATGGCTATTTTGGAGACCGCTTTATCGGAGTAGCGAAAGCTTTAGGGATTGAAGCTGAAGTACTGGCTGCTGAGTGGGGCAAACAAATTGAACCGGCTCAGATTGAAGAAAAGCTGCAGCAAGGCGGATTTAAAGCTGTTACGGTAACCCACGCGGATACATCAACGGGAGTAGCTGCTAATCTGGACAAAGTTGTTCCGACAGTCAAAAAGTATGGCGCGCTCTTTATTTTAGACGGCGTATGTGCTTCCGGCGGACTTGAAGAAGATATGGGCAAAGCCTATGGTACTGACGATTATAAGATTGACGTTGTTTTGACCGCATCTCAGAAAGCGATCGGGGTTCCTCCTGGACTTGCGATTGTGGCCTTTGGACAGAAAGCCCTAGAATCCAGAGCGAAAATGGATGGTATCAACAGTTACTATATGGATATCAACAACTGGAGCCCGGTCATGAAAGAGCCCCAGAAATATTTTGCGACCCACCCGATCAATATGATCTATGGCTATGCAGAAGCTATGAAAATCATTGCGGCCGAAGGAACGGCAGCGCGTTATCGTCGGCATACAGCGATTGGCAAAGCAATCCGTGCGGCGGTCAGATCCATGGGCATGAATATTTTTGCTGCGGAAGAAGTCGCTGCTCCGACTTTAAGCTGCATTCTTTATCCAGAAGGAATCAACGATGCCGAATTCAGAGCCGTACTCGCGAAGAAAGGGCTGATCGTAGCCGGATTACTCGCTTCTCTGGCCGGAAAAGGCTTCAGATTGGGACATATGGGGAACACCACGAATGATATTTTCTGCAAAGCGCTCGAAATCATTGGTGAAACACTCGGAGAAATGGGATTCCCGGTGGACAGCGCGAAAGCCGTCCAGGTATTCAAGGACGTTTTTGCTGAGAATAATAAATAAACCACTAAATTGCTCAAAAGTAAGAGATTTGAGGCTCTATGTAAAAGGTTGGGGTGAACCCCTAAACAAGAGTAACTCTAAACCGATATGATGCTGATAATAGTTTTTGACTGTTATCAGCATTTTTTTTGAGTTAAGCTAAGGTTGACGACATGGTGCCATCCGCTTTTCGGCTGTTTATTCTACTGAGACGTCCCTCAGAGACAAGTTACAAGGCAGTCCGCTTTTTCTTGGATTAAGGTTACCCAGGCTTTATTTCCTTCTCAAATAATCCGCCATTTTCGGCAGGAAATACGGGATGATCTCGTCTAGCATTTTAGGCATGAGTACCTCCATCGTTTTGGGCATCAGGTTTGGCATCTGTTCTTCGAGGTACCCCGGCATCGGGATGGCTTCGCTTACTTTCTCAAGCATTCGCGGCATGACTTTATCCATGATGCCCGGTAGCAATCCGGGGAATAAGGAAGGCATCACGCTTTTCATCATGGAGATCATCGGCTCTTTGAACACTTCCGGCGCGTTCATCACCATTTTCATCATGTTCCTGTATGTGTCCGGCATGGCTTCAATCATCTCCGGAATTAGACCGGCCATCATATCGGCCATTCCCCAGGGGGTCATCATTCGGATCATCCTGTCAAAGACAGCCCATTTCTCATCGATGACCGGATCTGAGCACGGAATGTCATAGCCAAGGCTTTCGGCGGCCAGCGTAGATAAATCGCGGATCTTAATTGGCAGATGATTATCCTCGGCCGAGATTTTTAACTGCACCCTGCAGCAGGGACAGGCGGTAATAATCGTATCCGCACCGCACTCTATCGCTTCCTCAATCCGGGAAGCACCAATCTCAGAGGCGACCTTCGGATCAGCCACTAGAGAGATCACGGCGCCGCAGCAGTGCGCATCATAATGGTGAAAACGCATTTCCCTGAAGTTTGAGCCGGGGATTGCGTTGATCAGCGTACGTGGACCTTTAAACCTGGCTCCGGCCCGTCCCATATGACAAGGATCATGGTAGGTTGCCTGAAGGTTAAGTTCTTTGGCAAGCTTAAACTCTCCCGCTTCAATCTTTTCGGCTAAAACATCCGCATAATGTTTGGCATGCAGATCATATTCAATATTGTTGTCTTTGGCCCAATGGCGGTAATAGATTTCCCAGACCAGCCAGCAGGCCGGACAGGTTGTAATAACGGTCTTGGCCCCGGTCTGCTTCATCGTGGCAATATTCTTAGCCGCCGTTTCATTGAAGACCTCCCAGCGTCCGGATACGAGCATCGGTATGCCGCAGCACTGTTCCTTGTTGCCGAGATAAGCATATTTGATCCTTGCTTCCTTTAACAGCAAAGCAGTAGACTGGGCAATATCCTGTTCGACGAAGGATGAGGTACAGCCAGGGAAAAAGGCGTATTCGGCTTTTTCCTGGATACTGTCCCGAACCTCGTCAATGATCCATTTATCCCTGTCCTTAGCGTATCCGCCCCAAATATTGCTCTGCTGGCGCATCGTATTGGCCATGATTTCAAAAGGAGGAAATGTCCTGTACCCGAGTCCGTCTACCAGCAGCCCCCGCAGTTTTAGCCAGGAAGATTCATTCGGCAAATCCAGCTGACAGGTCCTGTTGCATAATTCACACGTCGTGCAGGCCAAGAAAGTGTCAACAGCACGCTGGGTAAATTCGACTTCCCCTTCCAGAAGAAGTTTAAAAAACGTCCATTTGCCGCGCGGGGATTGGGACTCCCAACCCCGGCCGTAATATTGATCACATTGATCGACACAGTAGCCACATTGCGAACAGGCGTAGGCATACCAGACAATGTCACCCGGAATGCCTTTTCTCTCCTTGAATACTTCACCGGGATCTTTGGCTTTGGCCAAATTGCCGAATATTTTGAGGATCGGGTCAAGCGTACCTGCAAGTTCAATTCCCCTGGACAAAAAACTGTTGTCCAGGACTTTGCCCGGATTCATCATTTTATTCGGGTCAACCTGCTTTTTGAATGCGGTCAGTTTTTTGACCCTGTCCTTGCCAAAGATCTTTTCGACGAACCCAATAAAATATAAGCCGGACGCATACGGTCTGCCCTGGTATTTCTGAGCGGTGTTCAGAATAGACAGAGAAAGCGCATAAGCAAGATTGAAGTTAAACTGCCTTTCATCATGCAGGATGAAACCCAGCAGAACAAATTCCTGGGAATTTGTCGCAAAGCCCTCCAGAATAAATGGGTGCTTAACCTCGGCCGTAATCTCTTGAATGACTTTATCGAGGTTTTCCAGCGGGATAATAACCTCGCTTGGAATCAGGGAAGGGGCAATTCTCTTGGCCCTGACGGGTTCAAAACGGGCATCCCATTCATGTCGGGCGATTTCGGCGGAGAGAAATTCTCCGTTGTTTTTTTCGGCGATTTCCATCACATCGGCCTGAACAAGATCGCAACGGTCGTTGGTACAGACAGAATCGCTATATATTTTTCGGGCAGAATCGGTCTGTGCTCATCCGAGACTCGCTCCCCGTGATGATAATGCGGCGGTAGATTATTCTTTAACCTCGCAGCGTCCGGGTTAATAAACGATGCCGACCATAAAGGCACTTTGCGGGAAAACAGATCTTTCATGAATCCTGCAAGATGGTCCGGATTGCCAAAAGCGATGGCTTTGACATGCATTGGTTTCAGCATTTTAACCCGGATGCTGATCTCGCTAATTAAACCAGTGATTCCATTAACGTCCGAAACCAGATCCAGATCCGAACCCTGCATGAATTTGACAGAGCCATCTGGCAAGACAACTCTGGCAGACAGTACATTGTCTCGGAAGTAGCCGAATTCATAACTGCCGATTCCAGCACCGCCCTGCGCAAGCCATCCGCCGACCGTCGAAGAAGGAGCACTTGTCGGGTATAACGCCAGCGTCAGGTTCTTTTGGTTCAGGTGATACTCGAGTTCATTCCAGACAACGCCCGGCTGTATAGTTGCACTGCTTTCCTGTTCGGAGATATCGAGGATTTTTTTCATCCGGTTAAATTCGACGATTAGCCCACCGTCAACCGGCAGTACGCCGCCATACCCGGATGTTGCTTTCCCTCTTGGAATTAAGCTGATTTGATGCCGGTTCGCATAGGTCACGAGGTGAACAAGTTCATCTTCGGATGACGGTTGAACAATACCGTCCGGAATAGGATTACCGGCAAAGGGTTTGATCATGGAGGGCATTACTCCCATATCGTGGGCATAAATTTTTCTTTCCAGGGCGTTGAAGTTTATCCGGTCCCCCCAGATTGACTTCAAATCTTCAATGACTTCTTTCTGAATGGTCAAGGCCATACTCTCCTTTCGGATCATTGATTGACAATGCGAAATCAGAGATAAAAAAGTCAAATAATATCCCACTGTGTCAGAATATTCTTCATTTTAGAGATTTACCTCTCCAAACAAGCCAAATATAGAAATATTTATAAAAGTTTGAGAAAGTAATATCCTTATATTCTTTGTAATAATCATAGAAATTTATAAATAAGCTGGCTGTAAAAATTTGGACTGGCAGAACAGATGGTTTTTGGCGGATAAACCGCTGCTAACCAAGCCAGAATAAGAAGAAAGCTGAATCGGAGCTGGCATGAAAAACAGCAAAGAAATGCGGTGCAATAGAAATAACTTCGGGTGAGGTGAAAGCATGAATCAGAATTCCAATGAAAAAAAACAAAAAAAAATATTCAGTATTATAACGGTAAGTCTTATTCTGTGTCTGGTTCTTTCTGCTGCCAGTCAGGCTGCTCTTGGAGACCGGACACTGTCCAAGGGTTCCAGAGGTTCTGAAGTCAAAGCCTTGCAGAGCAAACTGGTCCAACTCGGGTATCAGGTCGGGAAAGTTGACGGTATTTATGGAAAGTCAACAATGGCTGCCGTCAAAAGATTTCAAAAAAGCAGAGGATTAAAAGCTGACGGCATAGCCGGAGACAAAACGATTCGGGAGTTAAAAAGACTGACAGGTGAAAGTACTACCTCTTCCGGAAAACAGGTAGGTTTTAAGAACGCCGATTTTCAGCTGCTGGCTCGGTGTGTTTATGCGGAAGGCCGCGGTGAACCGTATATTGGTCAGGTGGCGATCGGGGCCTGTATCATGAATAGGATTAAAAGTTCCTCCTTCCCGAAAACCATCGCCGGTGTCATTTACGAGCCAAAGGCCTTTTCGGCAGTAGATGACGGTCAGATCAACCTTCAACCTGATGAAACCGCCATTAAGGCAGCTAGGGAAGCGATGAACGGATCTGATCCGACCAATGGAGCGGTCTATTATTTTAATCCCGACAAGACCACCAATAAATTTGTCTGGTCAAGACCGCAGATCAAAAAAATTGGCAAACATATTTTTACACGTTAGGGGGGGTACCGATGAACGCTGAATCAAAAAAAAAGCTGCTTTCCTGGCTGTCCCTGACGTTAGGGATTGCGCTGATTTTCTCTCTGGGCTGGGGTTATTATGAGTTTAGGGAACTCAAAGAGTATAAGACGGAAACAGAGAACCAGTATTCGAGGGCTTTTACGGATCTTGTGACGTCATTAAACGAAGTGGAAACAAGTATAGCCAAAGCAAAGGTTGCGGGTAGCACGGCCCAAAGGGTGCTTTATCTCGGAGAAACTTGGAAGGGAAGCGAAAGTGCGGTCAGCCGCCTTGGCCAGCTGCCGGCAGACGAGGTCGGGATTAGCTATGTTGACACGTTTATCAACCAGGTCGGCGATTTCAGCAAGGCCATGACCCGCAAGACGGCTGCTGCCGCCGTGATGAGTGCTGAGGAGCAGGCCACATTGAACAAAATGCATGAAAGAGTGATAGAAATCAACCGCTCAGTTCAGCAAGTTTACAATCAGTTTAATTCCGAGAACCTCGCCTGGGTGGACAAACCCAAAGGATTGCTGAAAAAAATCGGTTTCGGAAAATCCATTCAGACCGCTGCTCAGGGTGATGAAAACAGCGGAAAGACCAATCAGCAAAATCAACAGGCAGCTGCCCAAACGCCAACTTCTGTCAGAGGCGGGTTGAAGCAGCTTGATGTCAGCCTTCAGAAATATCCTCCATTCACATATCAGGGAGAACTGGACAAGCATTATGTGGATAAGCCGCTTGGTTTACCGGAAGGAGAAATTAATGAAAACAAAGCCGTGGAGGTTGGCAAGCGTTTTCTTGAAGATTTGGGGCAGACAGGTGCGGCTCCACAGTTAAGCGGTTTAAGCGACAACCTCCTCGGAGGATTTAATCTTACGTATAAGGACAGCTATTTGGAGGTCAGCAAAAAAGGCGGTGTCGTCACGTTTTACCGGGACCAGCGTGAATTAAACGATCGCCAGCTCGATGTTAAAAAAACCTTGGATAGTGCCTATGCCTCTCTGGCCAGGATAGGATGGGATCTGGTCGTAACTTCTTCCGAGGATCTCGGGTCCTATGTTTTGGTTGATGCAGTTCCGCGGGAGAACGGGACACTGCTGTATCCTGACAAGATCAGGCTGACCATAGCGACAGATAACGGTCAGATCATTGGCTTCGACGCTAACCCCTACTATGCGTATCATCATCAACGAAATCTGAATCGCGTGCTTACACTGGAGCAGGCCAAGGCAAAACTCAAGAAAGAATTTAAGATCATCGAAACAAAAATGGCGGTGATCTCAAAATTAGGGACAAATGAAGCCTTTTGTTATGAATTCAGAGGGACGGCATTTGGGGAGGAGTATATGGTTTATATCAATGCGCTGAATGGAACGGAAGAAAAAATCAGCAGGGTTGTCAATACGCCTGCTGGAAAATTAATCCAGTAAGGATTAAGACAAGAATTAACAAAAAAAGTATTGAAAAAAAATGCATTTCCAATATAATTGGTAAATGTAAAATAATTAAGCAGAGAAAGACCTTCTTTTTCTGCTTAATTATTTGGGCGCTGGTATTTTTACTGAAAATGTATTAAAATTTATTTTAGTTATGTACATTTTCCAGCGGTCCTATGAAGGAGGAGCTTCAGGTTTGAGCGTTTATGAGAAAATCAGGGAAAATATCAGTAAAAAATTAGAACAGGCGATCCTCTGTGCACGCGAAAAAGGAGCGTTGGCTTTTCAGGAAATACCTTCTTACGTTTTAGAAGAACCAAGAGAACGTGAGCATGGTGATTTGGCGACCAACATTGCTATGCTTTTAACCAAACAGGCAAAAAGAGCTCCGCGGGAACTAGCAGCAATCATTATTGATAATCTGGATACGGCAGATACCTGGATTACCTCAAGTGAAATAGCCGGACCCGGATTTATTAATTTCCGCCTGGATCCTGCCTGGCTGACAGGCGTAATTCCTGAAATATCTGCCCAGGGTGAAAAATACGGGTTTGTCAACATCGGCCAGGGTGAAAAAATTCAGGTTGAGTTTGTCAGTGCGAATCCGACAGGCCTTTTGCATATGGGGAATGCCAGAGGAGCTGCTTTGGGGGACAGTTTGGCCTCACTGCTGGCGATGGCCGGGTACGAGGTCAGCAGGGAATTTTATATCAATGATGCAGGCAATCAGATTCATAATTTTGCTCTATCGCTGGAAGCCAGATATCTCCAGCTTATGGGGGTTGAAGTACCTTTCCCGGAGGCCGGGTATCATGGTGAAGATTTGATTTATACTGTCAAAAATATCATTGAAAAAGACGGAGATCAATATGTCCGAGTGAAAGAACAGACCCGCCGGGATATTCTTGTCAGTTATGCTCTTAAAGAAAAAATTAATGATATCAAAGAAACGCTGGCGGATTTTGGCGTTTTCTATGATGTATGGTTCAGTGAAAAGTCTTTGCATGAGTCCGGCTATATTCGTGAGACGATGAAGCGGTTGGAAGACAAAGAATATATTTATGAAAAGGAAGGTGCTCTCTGGCTGAAAGCAATCCTTCCGGGAGATGAAAAAGACGAAGTCATTGTGCGCGGCAATGGGGTTCCGACCTATTTTGCAGCGGATATTGCGTATCACCGCAATAAGTTCGAACGGGGTTTTAAAAAGGTTATCAATATCTGGGGAGCAGACCACCATGGACATGTCGCCCGCATGAAAGGCGCAATGCAGGCTCTGGGATACAGCCCTGATTCTCTTCAGGTCATCCTCATGCAGCTCGTAAGGCTGATTCAGGACGGTGATACCGTCAAGATGTCAAAGCGTTCCGGTCAGTATATCACGCTGAGGGAACTGATTAATGAAGTTGGCAAAGATGCAGCCAGGTTCTTCTTCCTGCTGCGTGACCCGGATTCTACGGTTGAGTTTGACCTTGACCTGGCCAAATCCCAGTCCGCCGATAACCCGGTTTACTATGTGCAGTATGCGCATGCTCGGTTGTGCAGTATCTTAAGACAGGCGGAAGAACAGGGTTTCGAATCGCAGCTGATTCCTGGTGAATATCAGCTGGCGCTTCTTGTTTCTGCGGAGGAAAGAGATCTATTGAAGAAATTGGCGGATCTGCCTGGGGAAATTGTGCTGGCAGCAAAACTAACCGAACCGCACAGGCTTGCAAGGTATGTGCTTGACTTGGCGGCGCTATTCCATACTTTTTACAATAGTCAGCGTGTTCTGATTGAGGATCCCGATTTGCGGACAGCCCGGCTGGGACTGATTCGCTCAACCAGACAGGTATTGGCGAATGTCTTGAAGATACTGGGTGTATCGGCCCCGGAAAGAATGTAAACTTATCTTTGGAAGTTAATTAATTTGACATACAACGTAGCACAGGACGCTAGACTTTAGAATTTTATGAGATAAGGAAAGGGTAGAAAAGGATGACGAAATTTATATTTGTTACCGGAGGCGTAGTAAGTTCCCTTGGTAAAGGAATAACAGCCGCTTCTTTGGGATGTTTATTGAAGAAAAGGGGACTCAAGGTCGCAATCCAAAAATTTGACCCCTATATTAATGTCGATCCTGGAACAATGAGCCCTTACCAGCATGGAGAAGTGTTTGTTACCGATGACGGAGCGGAAACCGATCTTGACCTCGGGCACTACGAAAGATTTATTGATGTTCCGTTATCCAAAAACAGCAATGTGACTGCAGGAAAGATTTACTGGTCGGTCATCACCAAGGAACGCAAAGGCGACTATCTTGGCGGCACGGTTCAAGTGATTCCTCATATTACGAATGAGATTAAAGAACGTATTTACCGGGTTGCCAGAGAGAGTAATCCCGATGTTGTAATTACTGAAATTGGCGGGACTGTCGGCGATATGGAGTCACTGCCGTTTTTGGAAGCTATTCGTCAGGTCCGTGGAGATATGGGCAAAGAGAATGTCTGTTATATCCACGTCACCCTTCTTCCTTATCTGTCGGCTTCCGGTGAGGTTAAGACCAAACCGACGCAGCATTCGGTCAAGGAACTTAGAGGTATCGGAATTCAGCCCAATATTTTGGTTTGCCGGGCTGACAAAGCAATTGACGATGATCTCAAAGAAAAACTAGCTTTATTATGTGATATTGACAAAGAAGCTATCATAACGAATACCACAGCTCCGACGATTTATGAGGTTCCGCTTCGTCTTCAGGAAGAAGGTATGGATGATATCGTTCTGTGCTGTTTGGGTATTAAAGCCCCCAAAGCGGATATGTCAACGTGGGAAAAAATGGTCTTGAAGATTAAGTCTCCATGTAGGTATACAGAAATTGCGATTGTCGGCAAATATGTCACTTTACCCGACGCCTACCTGAGCGTAGCAGAAGCCTTGCGCCATGCCGGCATCGATCAGGGGGCCGGTGTAAAAATTCGCTGGATTAATTCTGAGGAGCTTGAGGTTTCAGGGGCAGATTTGGGGCAGATATTTACCGGAATTAAAGGCATCCTGGTACCGGGAGGATTCGGAAACAGAGGGATTGAAGGGAAGCTCAAGGCGATCCAGTATGCCAGAGAGAACAAAGTACCGTATTTAGGCATTTGTCTCGGGATGCAGTGTGCCATCATTGAATTTGCCAGAAACGTCTGCGGGCTAAAAGGCGCGAATAGTACAGAATTTAACCCTGATACGGAGTATCCCGTGATCGATTTGCTGCCGGAACAAAAAGATATTGAAGATATGGGCGGGACGATGCGTCTGGGGATTTCTCCGGTCAGGGTCAAACCGAATACCCTTGCCAACTCGGCGTATTCCAGTGAAGTGATTTATGAGCGGCATCGTCACCGCTATGAAGTGAACAATTATTACCGGGAAATCCTTGAGAAGAACGGCATGGTATTCTCGGGCACATCCCCGGACGACAGACTCGTTGAAATATCGGAATATTCGGATCATCCCTGGTTTGTGGCTTCTCAGTTTCACCCTGAATTTAAGTCCAGACCGAACCGGCCGCATCCACTCTTCAAAAACTTTGTCACTGCAACACTGAAGGAAATATAAGACAGCAAACAACAGATGTTTAAGATCATATGATTACGTTTAAAATTAATAGGATAACAGGATGAAGAAAAACGTTTTTTGCCAGTCAACCGGTTCACGTCGAACAGGGTGATTGGTATTTCTATGAATTGTATTTCCGAAGATGATAGAATGAAATGTCTTTGGGAGGAGTGAAAAAAATGGAATTTACGGCAAGGTGGCTCACAATTGAAGATAAAGCAAAGTTTAATTCCTTTATTTGTAAGCATCCCAAAGGGCATGCGATGCAATTATGGGAATGGGGAGACATTAAAGGAAGAACGGGCTGGAAACCCTGGAGGCTTGCAGTGGAAAAAGATGGTGAGATTTTTGCTGCTGCAACAATTCTCGAAAGGAAACTGCCGTTGCTGGGGACCCCCATTTTCTACTGTCCGCGCGGTCCGGTCGTTGCTATGCACGACAGCGAAAAAATGGCAGCCGTCCTGGAAGCAATCAGGAAGCTGGCGCAAAAGCGCAAGGCGATTCTCTTAAAGATTGATCCTGATGTATCTTCAACCGATCAGGTTCTGGCAGGTATTTTGAAAGCTCAGGGCTTTAAAAAAATGGATACAGGAAAGAATTTTGAAGGTGTTCAGCCGAAGTTTGTATTCCGTCTGGACATTTCGCCGGATGAAGAGACCTTGCTCACGAATATGCATCAAAAAACCCGCTATAATATCCGCCTTTCCTCTAAAAAAGGTGTCGTGATCCGGAAAGGATCAAGAGAGGATCTACCGGAATTTTTCCGTGTACTCAAGGAAACGACCGAGCGGGATAATTTCCTGGTGAGGTCTTATACCTATTTTGAAGATCTGTATGATACGCTGGTGCCGGCAGGTTTTGCCGAACTTTTTGTTGCCGAATATGAAGGAAAGATTGTTGCAGGAACGCTGGCTTTCATCACAGGGGACAAAGCCTGGTACATCTATGGGGCATCATCAAATTCTTATCGCAATGTCATGCCCAACTATTTGATTCAGTGGGAAATGATTTGCTGGGCCAAAGCCAATGGTTGTACGCTCTACGATTTCAGAGGAGTATCCGGGGATTTGGCCGAGAGTAACCCGCTGTATGGACTGTATAAATTTAAAAAAGGTTTTAATGGCGAGTTTACAGAATTCATCGGGGAGTGGGACTATGTTTACAGGCCTGTCCTGTATGTGATCTGGCAGATTGCTGAAAAAGCTTACTCCGGGAAACTGAAAGGACTGCTTGCCCGGATGCGCAGGCCGCGGCATAAATAATTCATTCCTTGTAATTTCTTAAATGATCTCTTAAATAATTTTTAATATCATTTGTTAAAGAGGGGCTTGTCATGTCAGATCTATGGATCGAAGTAGATATGGATGCCATTATCTATAATTACCGACAAATCATGGCCGGGCTTTCTGCCGGATGCCGGCTCATGGCAGTCGTTAAGGCAGATGCCTACGGCCTCGGGGCTGCGGAAGTAGCAGGAGCCTTGCAGGGAGAAGGATGTACGGCCTTTGCTGTCACCACCATCTCTGAAGCGTTGCTGCTGCGAAACCAGGGTGTTGACGGTACAATCCTGGTGCTCGGCCCGTCGAGCCCGGAATACTGGCAGGCGGCAATCCAGGCCCATATTGAACTAACGGTATCACAGCTGGACTGGATACCGACACTGAACAAACTCGCCGAAACGTTGGGAACGAAAGCCGGGATTCAGCTGAAGCTGGAAACGGGTATGGGACGTACCGGTTTTACGGGCGATCAGCTGCAGGAATTAGCTGCAGCGTTGCGAGAAGCTCCTCAGCTGGAAGTAACAGGGGCGTACACGCACTTTGCCCGGGGAGCTCAGCGTGATCGTGCCTATACCAGAGCGCAGAATGGAAAATATCTGGCTTATGTTCAAACGTTGGAACAAGCAGGCATTCGGATCCCGCTAAAGCACGTCTGCAACAGCGCCGCCTATTTGGATTTTCCGGAGTATCATTACAATATGGTCAGAGTCGGAACACTCCTGATTGGTCATTGTCCTGCGCCGGCATTTGAAGGCAGGCTGCGGTTAAAAGACCCTTGGCTGGCCAAAGCAAGAATTGTTCACCTGCAAAAGGCGGCAAAAGGTACCTTTGTCGGCTACCAGAGTGTTTACAAGGCTAAAAAAGACACGACTCTGGCAGTGGTGCCGGTAGGTTATGCCGATGGGTTTGGGATTGAGCCCCGGCTTGTGCCTCAAAACATTGTGGATCTCGCGAAAATAATTGTCAAAAATATGGCAGCCCTGATGGGCATTCAGCTGGGCCGGGAAAAACTGCTTTGCAACGGGCAAACCGTCAGGATTGCAGGGAAAATTGGGATGCAGCTTACGGTACTCGATGTCGGCAGCGCGTCTTGCTCAGCCGGTGACGAGATTGTGATTCCCTTACGAAGGACTCAGGCCAATCCCAGGATTCTGCGGATGTATAAAAAAAATGGAGAAATAATGAGAATAAGGATAATTAATGAAGGATTTTTGTCTCCCAGCGAAGAACAATTGTCAAATAAAAGGTAGTATGGCGATCTTTGTCAAATCATATTGCTTTTAGCGCAATGGATGTTTTTAAAATCTATTGACAACTACAAATCTAGCTATAAAAAAGGGGGGCTTTGATGCTGAAGATGTTGATTGTGGATGACCAAAATGGGATCAGAAGACTTCTAACCGAAGTTTTTTTAGAATATGGTTATGAGATTGAATCGTGCGGCAGCGGAATAAAAGCGCTCGAGATTATTCCGGAATTTCAACCGGATCTGATAATCATGGATGTTAAGATGCCTGGAATGAGTGGAATTGAGGTTCTAACCAAACTCAGGGAGACAAATTGTAAAAGCCGGGTCATCATGATGACAGCATATGGCGATCAGATTTTTTATAAGCAGGCTGAGGAATTGGGAGTATCCGGTTTCGTTGTTAAACCTTTTGATTTAAATGAACTAAAAAAACAGGTTGGAGAAATTATCAGTACGGATCATGTTTCTGAGAATTGAAACGGTGGCTTAAAATAATGGCTTGAATGATCAACGGATTAACCGGCCAGACTTTAACGAAAGTCTGGCTTTTTGGCGGCCATGTAAGGTCTAATGCCACGGTACAATGAATGGTAAGAAGCGGTAATTCTAATATTCTAAAAAATCTAAGGCAGGAATAATATTTTACTTGGAGAACTATAAGCTATACGGCATACGTAAGCCGATGCCGATCCGCTGATTTGAGACGGCCACGGGGCAAAGAGCGGCAAGGCCACGGAGCCTAATACCGTGATTTCATGGAGCGGAAAGAACCAACAGGCTGACAGTGTGGGAGGTGAGCCTAAAGAATGATTATTCAGGCAGTCTCAACCATTGGGATGCTTTGTTCCCACTGCGGGAAACTTCAGTTTAAAACATTATCAGTATTTTCTTTTGCTCACTTGGGAAAGAACAGTTTCATTTGTACGTGTGGTACTCCATTGTTGACGCTCATCAGTTTTGAGAGCAAGAAAATCGGCATAGAATATTCTTGTATTTACTGCGGGATGCCGCATCACTTGGTTACCAGAAGGGAGTTGATCTGGGGAGAACAACCTTTGCGTCTGGGATGCAGCGACAAGGAACTACCAGTAGGCTATATCGGGCCTGAATCACGTGTCATGGAATTGTGCACGGAAATTAAAAAGAACTTTGTCCGACTGGCTTCGGAGTTAACAAGCGATCAGGAAGATCTTGATGTAATGACAGATGATTTTTTTGTTGTCTATGGCGTTATAGAGATACTTGGCAGGCTGGTTGAACGGAAAAAGCTTGGCTGCAAATGCGGAAATCATAACCTAACTGTAGAAATATTACCTGAAAGTGTAGAATTGATTTGCGATTTATGCAAGGCAATGGGTATTATTTATACGGATAATAAAGACATTTTGCGCATACTAGAACAAATGGGAGCAATTACTTTAGAGGAAAACGAGATGCGGATCATCAACGATTCTCTGAAGGGGAATCATAGAAAGAATATCATTACGGAGGTCGAGTAGGTTTTTTACTATGGCCGGATATTATTGAAGGAGGAATTTGACCTATGCGTTTTTTTCTTGATTCAGCCAATACAGAAGAGATTTCCCGGGCATGGGACATGGGAGTCATCGCCGGTGTTACGACGAATCCTTCTTTGGTAGCCAGAGAAAAAGAGGACTTTCACACCCTGATCCATAAAATTGCCGGGATCGTCGATGGCCCGATCAGTGCGGAAGTCATAGCGCTCGATTATGAGGGTATGCTCCAGGAAGCCCGGCAGCTCGCAGATATTCATCCAAATATTGTCGTCAAAATTCCAATGACGCTTGACGGTTTGAAAGCCGTCAAGACGCTGCGGGAAGAAGATATCCAGACGAACGTTACATTGGTGTTCAGCCCTGTTCAGGCACTGATGGCAGCAAGGGCGGGAGCCGCTTATGTCAGCCCTTTTTTAGGAAGACTTGACGATATCGGGGAGGTTGGCATGAATGTCCTGGCCGATATCTGCGAAATTTTTGAGGTCCATGATCTGGACTGCGGGGTGATTGCCGCCAGTATCCGTCATCCTGTTCACGTCCTTGAAGCGGCTAAGATCGGCGCGGATTTTGCGACAATACCTTTTGGCGTTTTGAGCAAATTATCCGAGCATCCCTTGACAAGTGCAGGAATTAATAAATTTTTGGATGACTGGAAGAAGTTAAGTTAAGAAGGGTGAAAAAGAGATGGAAAGAGAATTAACCATGGAATTTGCCCGGGTGACGGAAGCAGCAGCACTCGCTTCAGCGCGCTGGGTAGGAATGGGACAGAAGAATGAAGCCGATGATGCGGCAGTGGAAGCTATGAGATCTTTGTTTGATACCGTACACATGGATGGGACGGTCGTGATCGGCGAAGGAGAAATGGACGAAGCCCCGATGCTTTACATTGGGGAGAAACTTGGCACGGGCGAAAAGCCCGAGGTTGATGTTGCCGTCGATCCCCTCGAGGGAACAAATCTTGTTGCCAAAGGAATGCCGGGAGCCATAGCGGTTTTAGCTGTGACCAAAAGATATGGACTTCTGCATGCCCCGGATATGTATATGGATAAAATTGCTGTTGGTCCCAAGGCTGCAGGACGTATCCATCTGGATGCTCCGGTTGCCGAAAATCTCGAGAACATAGCCAAGGGACTCAATAAGAAAATTCAGGAACTTACGGTGGTTATTCTCGACAGGCCCCGCCACAGTGAGATCATCCGTCAGGTAAGAGAATGCGGCTCCAGAATACGCCTGATTACCGACGGTGATGTCGCTCCGGCTGTCGCCTGCGGGCTGGAAGGCAGCGGAGTTGATGTGATGATGGGGGTCGGCGGAGCTCCTGAGGGAGTGCTTGCCGCTGCTGCCCTGCGCTGTATGGGCGGGGAAATGCAGGGGAGACTTTGGCCGGAGAATGAAGAAGATGTTGAAAGAGCCCGGAAACTGGGTATTATGGATATCAATAAACTGCTGACACTCGATGATCTGGTCAATACGGATGACATCTTTTTTGCGGCAACCGGAATTACCGAAGGACCGCTGCTTAAAGGCGTGATATACAGCAGTGAGGGTGCCACGACGCACACTGTGGTGATGAGGGGCAAGACCGGTACGGTCCGTTTTATTGAAGCCAAACATTGTTTTGCCAAAAAGCCCAAATATGCAATTAAAGGTGCCTGCTAAAACGCTGCGAAAAGAAGCCTTCTGAATTGTTTTTTTCTTGACCGAAAGGCAAAGAATGTGCTAGAATATTTAGAGTTGACTGTATTTGATTGAGACGGATCTGATTGGGAAGGAAGGTGACGGGTCATGAAAGAGAAAATTCATCCGAAATATGAACAAACTACCATTAGCTGCGCTTGCGGCAATATTATAGAGACAGGTAGTACGAAGAAGGATATCAAGGTCGAAATTTGTTCCAAGTGTCATCCTTTTTACACTGGAGTTCAGCGATTTGTTGACGCTGGTGGACGAGTCGATCGTTTCAAAAAGAAATACGGTTTGCAATAACAACGGTCTGAAGCCGTTGCCTGTAAAAAACAAGGAGCAGAGCGTAAGCTCTGCTTTTCGGTTATTAGGCCTGGAGGTTTAAATTTATGGAAAAACCTGTTCAATATGGAGGGCAAGCGCTGATTGAAGGCGTAATGATGCGCGGGCCACGGGCGATTGCGATGGCTGTTCGTCTACCCAACGGAGAGATTGAAGTAACGACCCAAGATATTCATCCCTGGTCTCAGAAGCCAGTTCTTAAATTGCCGATCATTCGGGGTTTTGTTGCACTGCTTGAATCTTTGGTAATTGGAACCAAAGCTTTGATGTTTTCCGCCGACCGCGCTGTCGGCGAAGAAGAAGGAGAGGAGCTTGGCTTTTGGGCGATGGTGTTAACGATCGTTATTGCCTTTGCTGCCGGACTCCTGTTATTTGTCGGAATACCGACAGCTTCCGCTCATTTATTGACAGATATTTTTCCGGGTACCGTACTGCAAAATATTGTCGAAGGCCTCATTCGTCTTATTGTGTTATTTCTATATATCCTTCTGATATCCAGATTAAAGGATATTCAGAGGGTATTTCAATACCATGGGGCAGAACATAAAGCAATATTTGCGCATGAAGCTGGCGTGGAACTGAATCCGGAAAACATCCGAAAATACTCCAGACTGCATCCCCGGTGCGGGACGAGCTTCTTGCTTATTGTTGTTGTCGTCAGTATCTTTGTTTTTGCCTTTTTGGGCGTGGATCCTCTGTGGTGGCGTATCGTTTCCCGAATCATCCTGATGCCGCTAGTAGCTGGAATTTCGTACGAGCTTTTGAAGCTGTCAGGGAGATTTTCCAAATCGATGTTTTTAAAGTGGATCATAGTTCCCGGCCTTCTGCTGCAGAAGCTTACGACCAGGGAACCGGACGACTCCCAACTTGAGGTTGCGATTGCTGCGCTTAACGGGGTACTCGCGACCGGACAGGAACTTTCATAGATAAAATTCATTTGGGAGAGGTTAAAACATGCTAAACAGGCTCGAAGAGATAGAAAAAAAATATGACGACCTGACAGAACTCCTGGCCAAGCCGGAGATCATCGCCAATCAGGCTGATTTTCAGAAATATGCCAGAAGCCAGTCGGCGCTTACAGATATAGTCGCAGTATTTCGAGAATATAAAGAAATAAACCGGCAGATTGAAGATCTGAAAGGCATGCTTGACGAGGAACGCGATCCTGAAATGAGAGAAATGGCCGAGGCCGAACAGGATGAATTAACAAAGAGCAAAAAAAAGCTGGAAGAGGATTTGAAAATCCTGCTCCTGCCGAAGGATCCGAATGATGAGAAAAACGTCATTATGGAGATTAGAGCCGGTGCTGGCGGAGATGAAGCGGCTTTGTTTGCAGGTGATTTATACAAGATGTATACAAAATATGCCGAAAGTCAGAACTGGAAGACCGAACCCTTAAGTGCCAGTTTCACGGATATTGGCGGCTTTAAAGAGATTATTTTTATGATCGAAGGACAGGGTGCTTATAGCAGACTGAAATATGAAAGCGGTGTTCACCGTGTTCAGCGGATTCCCGCGACCGAATCCGGCGGCAGGATTCATACGTCTACCGTGACGGTTGCCGTACTACCTGAAGCCGAGGAAGTCGATGTTGCGATTAACCCGAACGATATCAGGATCGATATTTTTTGTTCCAGCGGCCCTGGTGGTCAGTCTGTAAATACGACACAGTCGGCAGTCCGCATTACCCACTTGCCGACGGGGATCGTGGTCTCTTGCCAGGATGAAAAATCCCAGCACAAGAATAAGGATAAAGCCTTAAAAGTACTCAGAGCCAGGCTGTTGGAAAAAGCTCAAGAAGAGGCAGCCGGCGAGATTGCCCAGGAACGTAAAAGCCAGGTAGGGACAGGTGACCGCAGTGAGCGCATTCGAACCTACAACTATCCGCAGGGCAGAGTTTCCGATCATCGTATCGGCCTTACACTGCATAAACTGGACAGCATTTTGATGGGTGACATCGAAGAAATCATTACGGCATTGATTTCGGCCGATCATGCCGAAAGGCTCAAAGCTTCGGTCTAATGGACAAAGATGAAAGCAGGAGTTTACCGGGTATGACAGACAGACCTGATGCTCATCGGCCAATGGAGCTGCTTCGGCAAGGCACACAGTATTTAGCGCAGTGCGGGGTAGCTGACGCCCGGGTAGAGGCGGATCTTATTCTGGCCTTTGTGCTTAAAACGACGAGAGACAAACTATATGCCGAGCGTGACAGGGTAATCGCTTCCCCGGAAAAAGAGATCTATAATGATTTCCTGAAACGACGTGGTCAGAGGGAACCACTTGCTTATCTGCTTAAGACCCGTGAATTTATGGGTCTTGATTTCTTTGTGGACCCAAGCGTTCTGATCCCGAGGCCAGAAACGGAACTTCTAGTTGAGAAAGTCCTGAAATTGGGCAAGAATATAGGTAGAGAACGAGAAAATGAGGAAGTTTCTACAAAGGTTCTTGATCTTTGCACAGGCAGCGGGGCAATTGCCGTTGCTGTGGCCTATTATTGGAATCAGGCGTCCGTTGTCGCTGTTGATATGTCTTCTGAAGCGTTGACTGTCGCTAAAATCAATGCGGCCAAGATGAACGTGAATATTGACTTTCGTCTGGGAGATCTTTTTGCACCGGTACAGGGAGAAAAATTCAGCCTGATTGTTTCCAATCCTCCGTACATCTCAGAACAGGAAATTCTGGAGTGTTCGCCCGAAGTCAGGAAAGAGCCTGTCTTAGCCCTGCTGGCTGGAAAAGATGGTCTGGATTTTTACCGGAGGATTGCTATGAATGCAACAGAATTCTTGAGCCATGGGGGAATAATTTTGGTGGAAATCGGGTATTCCCAGGGAACCCAGGTTCGGGAATTATTTAAGGCCGCCGGATATCAAACCGAATTATTTTCTGATTACGCTGGTCTGGATAGAATAGTGCTGGCCCGCAAGGAATAGTATTTCGTTAATAACCGGTTGAAACCGCCGTTTGGATAGGGCCACGAAGGAGCTGTCATGGAGACAAAAAGAATTCGGCTGAGGCCGGACAGCATCATACAGGATAAAGAATTGCAGGAAGCAGCAGCTTTGCTCCGACAGGGCGAAGTCGTGGCATTTCCTACCGAGACCGTTTATGGGCTTGGCGCCAATGCGCTGGACAGCGAAGCCTGTGCCAAAATATATGCGGTAAAAGGACGACCTTCGGATAATCCGCTGATTGTTCATGTTGCTTCCTTGGACGAAGCACAGCAGCTTGTCCGTGTTTGGCCGCCGCAGGCTGAAGTCTGCGCGCGGAATTTCTGGCCAGGACCTTTAACGCTGGTACTGCCCAAGAGAGCACATATTCCGGAAATCGTCAGCGGAGGACTGGACACGGTGGCGGTCAGAATGCCGAGTCACCCTGTTGCCCTGGCCCTGATTGAAGCAGCGGGTTGTCCGTTGGCCGCGCCGAGTGCGAATATATCGGGGAAGCCCAGTCCGACCAATGCGGAGCATGTTTGGCGGGATCTGAAAGGGAAGATTCCGTTGCTGATTGATGCCGGATCTTGTACAGTGGGTCTTGAATCGACGGTGCTCGATTTGACCGGGGAACTACCAACAATTTTGCGCCCGGGAGGAATTACGCTTGAACAGCTTCAGGCAGTGCTGGGGAAGGTCGAACTGGACCGCAGTGCTGATCACGGACAGCCGACCGTAGAGCCCAGATCGCCTGGTATGAAATATAGACATTACGCACCGGAAGGTAAAATCATTTTATTCAGTGGTAGCACCTCTGAAAAAGCTGAAAAGATGACGAAATATCTGAGGAACAAAAACAACGCGGCAAGGACTGCAGTACTGTGTTTGGACGAAACGGTCGCCAGACTGACCGGAGATACGACCGGCAAGGCCGATATGATATTTGCACTTGGTTCCAGGAATAATCTTGATTCAGCTGCCAGCCGTCTGTTTGAAGGACTGAGACTGTGTGACGAGCAAAACATCGACACCATTCTGGCGGAGGAGATTGCAGAAGAAGGAATAGGGCTTGCTTTTATGAACCGTTTGAAGAAAGCAGCTGGCAAAAAAAATTTTGGTCCAGGGAGCAGGTATCTCAATCTGACCGATACTAAGGAGGAAAACACTTGGAATTAATATGGATCATAGCGGTATCAATAGCACTAGGGATGGATGCCTTTTCCTTCTCGCTTGCTTTGGGAATGATTGGGATCGACAATAAAACAGCGCTGCGGTTGAGTACTGTCGTGGCAGTGTTTCATGTTTTCATGCCGCTTTTGGGTTTGTGGATTGGACAGAAACTTGGACTGCTGTTTGGCAATGTTGCAGTTGGGATCGGAGCTGTCATTTTGCTCTGGCTTGGCAGTAAAATGATTCTGGGTGCCATTCGGGGATCGGGAGAAAAAAACATCCCGAGTTTAAAAGGATTCGGAATTTTCGTTCTGGCAGGAAGCGTCAGCCTTGACGCACTGAGTGTCGGATTTTCTCTGGGTACGTTTGTCAGCATGATCCTGCCGGCAACCCTGATCATGGGTTTTACAGCAGGTATCATGACAGGAGGCGGTATTCTTCTTGGTCGAAGAATCGGCACCTGGGCCGGCAGCAAAGCGGAAGCCGTCGGTGGCGGCATCTTGTTTTTGATTGGCCTGAGAATGGCCTTCGGTCTTGTTTTCTAAGTCAATCGAATTTTAATTTACTAGTCCGGAAAAGAGGGTATAATGATATCTATGAAAATCTTGTTTGTTTGTACAGGAAATACATGCCGCAGTCCGATGGCAGAAGGTCTTGCCCGCTTATATTTTCCGGAAGGGTATGAGCTTTTCTCGGCCGGGATTCAGGCTTTGGATGGCGATCCCATCAGCCCGTATGCAGGGGAAATTCTCCAGGAAAAGGGAATTGATTCCCAGCGGCATCGGGCGGTCAGGCTGCAAAAAGATACGCTCGCTGCTGCTGATCTGATCCTGACAATGACCAAAGCTCAGAAAAAAGTACTGTCCGGTATTTATCCGGAATATCAGGATAAAATCATGCAACTCGGAGAATGGTCCGGTTTGGATAAAGAAATTTCCGACCCATGGCTGGGATCTCTGAAAACATACAGGTTCTGTGCGGAAGAAATTGAAGAAATGATCAAAGCCGGAGTACGGCGGTATCGAGGGAACAGTTAGCGCCTGTAAATGCTAGATAAAAAATGATGATAAAAACTACGGAGTTCAGGAGGCAGAAATGAAAATTGCATTGGGTGCAGATCATGCAGGATATCAGCTTAAGGAGTGCATCAAAGAATTTCTTGCGGAAAAAGGCCACGAGATTCTAGATTGCGGTACAGACAGCGACAGTTCCGTTGATTATCCGGGGTATGGCTTCAATGTCGGGAAAGCAGTGATTGAAAGTAAAGCGGATTCTGGAATCGTGGTCTGCGGCACCGGAATAGGGATTTCCATCGCAGCCAATAAAGTCAAGGGAATTCGGGCTGCCCTTTGTACCGACAGTTATATGGCCAAGATGGCGAGGCAGCATAATAATGCCAATATCTTAGCACTCGGAGCAAGGGTAATTGGTCAGGGCGTTGCGCTGGATATTGTCGAGACTTTTTTGACGACATCCTTCAGCGGGTGGAAACATGCCAGAAGAGTAGATATGATCAGCGATTTTGAGCAGCGATCTTAATTTTTTAGGCTGAGGATACTGGCCCAAAAAATAAGAAAGGCGTGAGGGTACTATGACGGATAAGAAGGAAATGCTTCGGCAAATCAAAGATGAGTGGGAGCATATTCTTCAGGCATTTGAGGATACAGCTGGACTAAAGCCTGGGCAGCTGCTGGTTGTCGGCTGCAGCACGAGTGAAATTATCGGGGAAAAGATTGGCAAAGCAGGCAGCAAAGAAGTGGCTGATGTTCTGTTCGAACCACTTCGGAGATGGGCGGACAAGCTTGGGATTTTTCTGGCGGTTCAATGCTGTGAGCATTTAAACCGGGCGCTCATCGTGGAAAGAAGTACGGCTGACAGGCTGAATTTTGAACCCGTCGTGGTGATACCGTCGCTTTCAGCAGGCGGGGCAATGTCCCTGGCTGCCTGGGGAAATTTTTTCGATCCTGTTGCTGTCGAACAGATTAGGGCTGATGCAGGGATCGATATCGGAGACACGTTGATTGGCATGCATCTCCGCCCGGTCGCTGTTCCACTAAGGATTGACGTCCGAAATCTCGGCGCGGCTCACCTTAACCTTGCCAAAGCGCGGCCGAAATATGTCGGCGGCCCGAGAGCTGCTTATCCCTGCGACTGAGGCGGCCAGGACAGAAGCTTATACGGAAGCATATGCTAAACAGAATGATTTTAAGGTTGATAAGATGCCAGAAAAGGAAACAATATTCTAATTATTTTTATGATAGAGGTGGATATTCAGATGGATTATATTCAGAAATATTTAGCGTCCCAGGACCCTGAGGCAGCAAAAGCCATAGAGCTGGAAGAAAATAGACAGGAAAATAAAATTGAACTCATTGCTTCGGAAAACTTTGTCAGCAGGGCAGTTATGGCTGCTCAGGGTTCGGTCCTGACAAACAAATACGCTGAGGGATATCCGGGAAAACGTTATTACGGCGGATGCGAGTATGTTGATATTGTTGAAAATCTGGCCAGGGAAAGAGTTAAAAAACTGTTTAATGCGGAACACGCTAATGTTCAGCCCCATTCAGGAGCACAGGCCAATACAGCAGTTTATTTTGCCATGCTGAATCCTGGGGATACGGTTCTGGGCATGAACTTGTCGCATGGGGGGCATCTTACGCACGGGAGTCAGGTCAACATCTCGGGAAAGTATTTCAATTTTATTGAATATGGCGTTGATAAGGAAACAGAACGGATCGACTACGACAATCTGCATAGACTGGCGCTTGCTCATAAACCAAAGATGATTGTCGGCGGAGCGAGTGCTTACCCTCGTCAGATCGATTTTAAACGGATCAGAGAAATCGCCGATGAAGCTGGCGCTTATGTGATGATTGATATGGCGCATATTGCAGGTCTGGTGGCGGTCGGTCTTCATCCGAGCCCCGTTTCCTATGCGCATTTTGTAACCAGCACAACCCATAAAACCTTAAGGGGGCCAAGAGGCGGGCTTATTCTCTGTAAAGAGGAATTCGGGCCGAAGATTGATAAAGCGATATTCCCCGGAATTCAGGGCGGCCCGCTGATGCATGTGATTGCAGCCAAGGCCGTTGCTTTCGGTGAAGCTCTTCAGCCGGGATTTGTTGAATACCAGCAGCAGATTTTGCAAAATGCCCAGGCATTAGCCAAAGGATTTCTAGCAAGAGGATTCCGTTTAGTTTCAGGCGGTACGGACAACCATTTGCTGCTGCTGGATGTCAGACGCAAGGGGCTGACCGGCAAAGAAGCTGAAACACGGCTGGACAGTGTCGGCATTACCGTGAATAAAAATACGATCCCGTTTGATCCTCAGGGGGCCAATGTAACGAGCGGTATACGGATCGGTTCGCCTGCGGTCACGGCCAGAGGGTTGAAGGAAGCCGAGATGGATCTGATCACTGAGGCGATTGACCTGACGCTGACTGCCGGCAGTGATGCTTCAAGAATTGCCCGGGCCGAAGCGATTGTCAAAGATATTTGCGGAAGATTTCCTTTGTATAAGTAACTTAAACTAAACTAACCTAACCTACGTTGCGGCCATCGATCAATGCTTAAATGAATCCACCTATATCGTTCCGGGACTCGGAGATGCCGGGGACAGATTGTTCGGATCAAAAGAATAAACAACAGAGAAGAAGCAGAAAAATGAACAGAAAAAGATCCTAGCAGATATAATGACAGCAGCGTCTGGCACGAGTATACTAAAAATAGAGAATTATCTTAGCAGACAAAAATTCAGTGAACTTTTTGGCGAAGGAAAGCGGAATGCGGGGAGTAGTGTGATGAAAAATCAAACCAGGCCAGCGTGGGACGAATATTTCCTTGATCTTGCCCAGCTGGTGGCCAGGCGGTCGACCTGCTTAAGGCGCAATTATGGCGCAGTGATTGTCAAAGACAATATTATTGTTAGCACAGGTTACAACGGCGCTGCCAGAGGGGAACCCAATTGCATTGACATCGGGGAATGTGTCAGGGAACGGTATAATGTTCCCAAAGGGGAAAGATATGAGCTTTGTATGGCGGTTCACGCTGAACAAAATGCGATTATTGCCGGTGATCCCGTAAAAATGCAAGGAGCCACAATCTACATATCCGGCTATGAATTTGATGGAGAACAAGCATCGGGGGAACCCTGTCTGCTGTGCCGGAGAATGATTAAAAATGCGATGATCAAACGGGTTGCTTATCTTGATGAAAACGGTAAAAAGAAAAACATCCGATTTGAGACGAGCGAGTAATATGTCCATCGATGAGGGTGCTGCCCTGAAGACTTTAATCCTTTAAACTTCAAAAAGAGTATAACCAATAAGCCTGCCCGAAAGGGTGGGCTTAATCTTTTCGGGAAACAGGGAAAATCAGACTGTCTGTTTAAGCGGAGATAGGATGACTTCATACCCTAAATTTTGAAGTAAATGGACGTTTCATTTTAAAATACGATCCCAGCAATTTATTGAACCGGTGCAGATCCTTTATAGGTTTGTCGGCTGCCCTGCGTGCTCAGTCTGCATGAGTAAATAATAAGACTATAAAACAATAGCATAAAGTGACAAGGATATTGAGGATTTGGCCAACCTCAAGGGAAAAGAAGAATGTTTGCACACTGGATTAGGGGTACTGCCAGAAGCAGGATAATGGGAGCCGGATGAGCTGAGAGGTTCACGTCCGGATCTGGTGTACCACGAAAGGCAAAATGGTGATGGAGGAAGGCCCTCCGGTGGGGACTAGATAGGTAGACCTGCCAAACAGCCCTATGCTGCTGTGGTCAAAAACCATGGTAGTTCCTGACATAACGGTTTTGCTCATATTCAGTTAGCCATGTTTCAATTGTATTCCTGTAAGGATCCATTTTGGATGTTCTGAGGTTGAGGATATGATGATATCTAAGACGGGTTATGCACTATTTCTTGAAATTTTTATAGTTCAAACTTAGCTAAGGGTTCATATAATAATATGAACAGTGATCAGGCAAAAGATGAGCGGGGGCGAGGTCGCCGGCAAATCCTAATTGCCGTCGGCCCGCCCCCGCTCTTAATCTCTAATGCCGGTGCTGCCCGCTTACACTTGCGGAGGATCGTAAAGGTCATTGCTCGTTGTTTCGATGACCTTTATATCCTTTACCCCTGTAAGGGCACCGTTTGTCGTGAGGAATATCCCGCCTGCTATAAGCGCGTTCATAACGCTCATGGCTTCAGTGAGCTGAATATCCTGCCTCGGTTGGGGAACCGTTAGGGAAAACGTGTTCCCTCCGGCAGTTACAAAAGTTAATCTTGCTGTTCGGTTGGTGGTCACAGCCAATTGAATCACCCCCTTCATGCCTGAAATTACCCTCTGGTTTACTCCTCATTTGTCAATTCATCCGTTCTTCTGAAGTAAACGTCAAGCAGGGTATATTCCGACAGGCTGAAGATGGCATAAGCCGCCTCATAGACAGCTTGATTCGAAGCATTGTAAACAATATTGTTAAGGGTTCGCTGTTTGGTTATCGGAGCGCCGGCGGGGTCGACTCCGGTCTGATAAACCAATACCAGAGCCGCGCCGGATGGTGCTGACACAACGGCCATTCCAATCATCTCCTTTCCCTTTGATTGGACAGCTTACGGCTGTCTTGTACATACTATGCTTGGCTTGTCCAAAGGTTCCAAAAAAAAATCAGGAATTAACTCTAAGCGGTTTCCTGGGGGGCGGCCACTCTTTAATCGTCTCCGCCATGTATTCAATCAGCCGGTTGGCTTCTTTTCTTTTTTCTTCTTTCAGGTTGGGATCGATATGGGCCAGATTGGTGAGCGCTGTCGTCAGATCGAAGAAGGTATCGGCGATCGTTTTGCTGCAAGTATCGCATTTCTCTACATACTTGATGTAGGCGTCTGGGTCACGTTCGGTTTTAAGGTTGTGGGTAAAAGGGGCAGTTTGACCTGCAGAAGAAGCTATACTAGCAGAGAGAGCTTCTGCTTTGATATTTTCCGGATTCGTCGGCCTTGACGGGGTCTTAGCCTCCTCCTTTTTTAATTCGGAGATTGTGCTGTCGATCGTCTCCAGCCCTTTTTTAAGTGCTTGATTCTCCTGAAGAGCCTGTTCCTTTTCCTGATTGGCCTGGTCTCTGTCCTGAAGCGCCTGCTGCAGCTTCTTGGTGGTCATACCGCCGACATCATTCTGCTCGATGAATTCCTCCCGCTCCTCTGCCGGTAAACCCAGAAGGAGGAGGGCCTGGGTGTAAGTCATATTCGACATTGAGGGTCTGTTGACAAACGGTGTAGAATAACTCAATTTTAATATTTGACAATTTTGAAATTTACTATACTAGTGTACTCAAATTCTAAACGACGAAATTTAAAACTTCCCCCAAGGTCTTGTAAAATCAAACGATATCACCCTCTGGAATGGTATAATGAAATAGGGTGATGACGATGATGACAGAGCAAAAAAGCAGACAAAATCGGATGCTGTGCGTATTAATGGAAGACCTTGTACCTAAAGGACA
>VMEE01000072.1 GCA_009910795.1 Dehalobacter sp. CP
CTAAAACGCCATTTTACCCGTAAGTTTAAATAGTTTCAAGGACTACATCCCTATCAGGTGAGCAGATTGGTCAAACCTGACAAGTCACGATATGTTTGGCTTTACCTTCCATCAAAGGAAGCTAAGGAGCGCTGGCAGGCCCTGGCAGATGAAGCCAAGACCCCATTATCTACGTTCTGCATATCGATTATAGAAGAGAAATTGGCTGAAGATGAGGAACATAAGCCACGGCGCGCGGTAATCAAGGAGCTGGAGAGCCTAAAGGCAGAAAACCAGACCCTCCGCGAGGACCTGAGACAGAAAGAGGCAGTTTTACAGAGATATGAGGCCGAACTGCGGCGCTACCGTGCTGAGCCATTCCAGGCCGATCAATTCCAGGGTATCCGCCCATACTCACGCGAGATTGTGGACATATTGAAGGTGCGTGGCTACGTGGATGGATATCAATTGCTTGAAATGCTGAGCATCGGGCCGAACGAATCCGAGGCCATCAAAGCAGTGTGGACGCAATTAACAGAGCTGGAAAAATATGGTCTTGCTGAAACCAACGGTAAGGGCTGGAAATGGATCCGTTAGAAGAGCCACTGGTAGCGGCCTATCTGACTGACTGCAAGATCAGAGGCATGAGCCCACGATCTTTTCCGGGTTATCACGCTGCTCTAAGGTCTTACATAAGATACCTGAATGAAAATGGCGTCTATCTGCTCGATGTAGGGCAGGATAATCTGATAGATTTTATCCGATACCTCAGGCTGGAGCGCAGGGTAGCCCAAAGGACCATTGAGTTAACCTTTAGTGTGATTTCTTCCCTCTACGAATACCTCATCTTTGCCGGCCATTTAGAAGTAAATCCAGTGCTACCCGTTCGGAAAAGATACTTGAAGCGCTACAAAAATAATGGAGATCCACACGAACGGCAGTTGATAAGTATCGAGGACATGGCCCGTCTAATCACCAGCACCATGAACATTCGTGATAGGGCCATCATAACCATGCTGGCCAAAACGGGCATGAGGCGAAATGAGTTAATTTCTTTGGACGTTGCCGATGTGGATCTTATCGAAAACTCAATCAAGCTGAAACCTACTGCAAAGAGGACTAATAGGACTCTTTTCATGGATGATGAATGCTCTTTCATCCTCAGGCGTTGGCTGAAGATCCGGGCAGGAGAGAATAGAAAGGGCAGCACGGCCCTATTCTTGAATCATGAAGGCGATAGACTGCAACGGCGCGGTGTGTCTGATGTGGTCTACAAAGCAGCGGAGCGCGTTGGCCTACACAAACCAGAGTCAAAAAGGATGGAAGAGCACTTTTCACCGCATTGCACGCGACATTGGTTCACCACCCATCTCAGGCGGGCAGGGATGAGGCGCGAGTTCATTCAAGAACTCCGAGGAGACGCCAGGCGGGAAGCTATCGATATCTATGACCACATCGATCTGAAGGAGCTGAAGGAAGCTTATTTAGCTTGCATCCCTCAATTGGGTATCTGAGGGAATGGATGATCTATTTGGATGAATCAGGTGATCTTGGTTTTGGGCCGCGATCATCCAAGTATTTCGTTTTAGCCGCGATTATCACACGAGAGCCGGATAAGACCAGCAAGTGCATAAAAAAGATTCGGCAGCAAAAATTGCCGAAGAAATATAAGACAATTCCAGAGCTCAAATTCCATAACTCCAGTCAGACGATCCGAGCGCGTGTTCTCGATTGTGTGACCAGAACCGACACGGATATTGCCTATGTGGTTTTGCGCAAACACCAGGTGTATGAGCGGCTGAAAGATAAGCAATCGACTCTCTATAACTATATTTGCGGCTCACTGATAACGAAGATTGTTACTACCTACCAATTCGATGGAGTAGCAAAAATATTCGTGGATAAGTCCCTTTACGGATTTGAAAGAGAGCACTTCGATAACTACCTTACATGGAAGGCATGTTTGTGCAATCATTCCGAGGAGCAGAACATAGTTCCCCCTGAAATTGTGCATATAGACTCCAGGCAAGACCGATGCATCCAAGTGGTCGACTTTGTGGCCGGAGCGATCAGTCACAAGTATTCCATGGATGATCCATCTTACTATAATACAATCGAGCCGAGGATCTCGATATTGATGGATTTCTTTGAAGGAAAAGATAAGAATTGTGTAGTGAACCCTTCCCTACTTCGTCCCATCCGCCTCAGGGCGGCCTCATCCTTTTCAGGAAGGACTTACAACACTACTAACACTAAATAGGTGATTTGGATAGATATATCTCTTTCGGCCTTTTGACTTGTGTCTGTGGCAGCATTCATCGGATGATAGAACGAGATGAGAGGGCATACTTCGATTTGATTAGGCACAATACAATATCACTCCCACTGCTCATCTATGCACCTCAAGGTACACATCACAATAGGTAACTACCACTAATACGCCCTTCCAAGCAATGAACCCTTCCCTACTTCGTCCCATCCGCCTCAGGGCGTGCATTCCCCAATTGGGTATATAGATACCTTTATACAAGCGAATTCGAATGAGGATGCTATGAATGATGATGATGATATTCTAAAAAATGATACAAGACTTAAGTTGATTGAAGCAGAGCTTTTTCTCAGCCAAATTAAATCATCGTATTCTGAAGTTATAGAGAATGATACTACCATAAATTTCATTATACTGAGGTCAAATTTTAGTGCATTTATATCAGCGGCCAGAAGCATCACTTATTTCATGCAGAAACAATATGCACACGCACTGGGATTCATTGAATGGTATGAATCTGAGCAGCATAAAATGATCCATGACCAAGAGCTATCTTATTTACATAATGCCAGAGTGGAGAGCATTCATATCAAGGTTGTGCCGCTCGGGAAGGTCCGAGAGGCTGGCTACTCATTGGGCGCTACAATTGTCTCCCAAGAAGAGCGAACGGAAACAATGAGAAGCAAGGAAGCGGCAGAGATTGAGGAACCAAAAACAATCAATTCAACAACTACCAGCAAAACAGTAGCGCTATTCTTGCCCAAGGTGGCGATCTTAAATGGGAAGCAGGTTAGAATTGCAGACAGCATAAACCTTATCACGTTTTGCGAGAGACAATTTAATAAATTAGATATTCTAGTTAATGAGTGTGAAAAAAATTTTAGGCTAGAATGAATTTTATAGTGATCAATCTGCCTACATTGGCGCGCGGGCCTGCATAATCCCGAGTCTAAGAGGCTGGAGGATCACTTCTCACCCCACGCATGCAGGCATTGGTATTGCACTCACCACTTCCGGGCAGGGATGAGGAGAGAATATATCAAGGAGCTGAGGGGCGATAGCCGGAAAGAGGCATTTGATCTGTACAATCACATCGACCTCAAGGAGCTGAAAGAGGCTTACCTGGCGGCGATACCACAGTTGGGGATACGAGGCGTTGCATCATTTTGCAGCATTGCATAATTTTGAATCAGGTAGGAAAGGCAGGGACAGCGGCGGGCGGGCGCTAAGCAGAGACGTGAAACATACGATAACGTTTAAATACCTTCAGAAGTAATTAACTAGTCGACGCAAACTGATAGGTTGTTTGCTCAGATTGAGATACTACGCTATGGGCATGTGAAATGATTGGCTAGCGTCCGATTAGGATTGAAAGGAAAAGAAGAGCACCAGAAATGAAATACGCTGTTTGCGCGGGAAACCGCGTGTATTTGGAATTCAAAGCTTTCGACAAATAGAGGGCCAATAATGGTTGGTACCCATTGAGCGGAAGCTTCATTGAGGTGTCTCTAAAATGCAACCCCTTCAGCCTATGGGCGTAAGGCTGCCCAACGCGACGCGGCAGCGAGTAGCTAAGCACGCGACTGTTTTGAGAATCCCTCAAAGTTCTTTTGTGAGGGTTTTAGTGGGTCTTGCTCTCGATATGATAGAAAAAGATCCCTCTCTTCTGCTTAACCGATCGGCACCCGTGGGCACTTCCAGCGAGTGAAAGGGTGCATGTTAATGCAACTGGAAGAAAAACGCTCTTTCGGTGAGCGCAGCGAGAAGCTTCAAGCGAGGCCACATAATACCGAAAAAGGAAGAACAAGCAGGCCTCGCGGTGAAAGTTGTCCAGACCACGCCGCGAGTGCCTTGAACACCGTGCACGGTTGTGAGGTGTCCTAGTTGCAATATAGCTGTCCAACGTATAAATCGATTTTGGCCTCTGAGCGCGCCTTCGATGCGGAAGGTCGGCCTTATCACATTCTCGACGATGACTTAGAAGAAATTTTTGCGAAGTCTGACGTTGCGACGATCAGGAGGAGGTCAAGGTGACCGTTCATGAAGCCCACCGTCTCCAGGAGCTTGAAGAGGCCCGCGGCCAACTGCTCAGAGTCTTCGCGAAAGATGGTTTTTGCATCGCGGTGTTTGCATGGGGTTGCTGCTCTTTTCCCGAGGAGATGGAGCCGCAGCTCCGCGAGATGGGGGGGCACGAGATCGCGGTGCTCCGGCTGGGCAAATATCACCTCCGGTCGGTGGATTGAATGGCCGAAATTTGCCCACTGAGCCAAAAAGAATGTGTCCGTGAGCGCTGCTCTTGGTGGATTGTCACTCGGTTGCGCGTAGGTAGAGGAGAATATCAGCAATCAAGCGAGTGTGCTATCTCAAAGATCGCAAGCGGCCTGGATTCTCTGGCATGGAGGAGTTGATGGATGCGGCCTTTGAGCGAGCATTGCAGAGAATCCCGCCACAACTCCGAGAGAGGCCCGGCCATGTGAGCGCGAGGCAGTGGAGGCGGTGACTATGCCTGCAACGGATGTCACAATCGAGCACTACCAGAGGCCCGAGGTCAAAGATACTATCCTGCGATATTGCCGGGGAGAGCAGGGGGCCCGAGCCCTCAACAGCGATGAGCATTGGTACAAAGGAACCGACGACATCAACCACACGGTTGCCCTCAGAGGCCCGGCTGATTACGAGGACACAATCAAGCGCGGGCGAACTATTTATGCCACGCTAGACATTCTGGAGAAGGCGATCTTTGAGACAGATTCGAAATGGGACAAGAAGGCAGGCCGGCCAGAGGTGCCTTTGGGGACCCTTGCGGAATGCCTAGCGTTTACTCTGAGCACGGACATAGACGGCATTGGAGATATCCGGAGTCTTGCCGTCAAACAGGCAGTCGAAGCGGCGGCCCAATTCCATGTCGATTATCTCAGAGAGAGAGGAATAGAAAAGAACGTCCACTGCCTTTATTCTGGCGGCGGTATATATGTCCACCTACACCATGGCCTCTTTGCTGTAGAAGTGGGCAATACAGACCTCACGCCGGGGGCCCGGAAAGAGCAATTTCAGATCTTGTGCAAAGCCTACAATCAGATCATAGGCGAAATATCGCAGGCTTTCTTTAGGGAGCATCCCGAGCACATTGGCAGAGTCAAATTCGATCAGCTAAATAACCA
>VMEE01000073.1 GCA_009910795.1 Dehalobacter sp. CP
CCTATCCGAGCCGGCGATATTGCCAGGGATGCAACGTAGCAAATGCATTGTGGCATGGAGGAAGAGGGCGATTGAAACAATCTGAAACGTTGAAACATGCGAAGGGAATAGTTCTATGACATTATCAAAAGGTTTAAGTAAAATGTCATAGAACTATTTACTATGCACAAGACCGCCGCCGGAGAGAGATGCACGAGCAGCCATGAAAGCGGCTGAGATCCTGCCAGATGCCAGGAGAGAGGCCCGTAGGATGGAAGGGCGGGCCGATGAGCTGAAGGCTGAGGCTGAGGCCCTCAAAGGAGCTGCCAGGCTGGAAGATCTCACCCTCTGGCAGATGGAGAAGGCAAAGACCACCAAGAAAAGGAGCAAGACCTATCTTTACTGGATGGCCTCATGGAGAGAAGGCGGGAAGGTCCGAAATGTGCACCTAGGGAGCTGCAGGAAGGTAGACCACGAGATAGCATTACAGAAGGCTAGGAAGATAAAGGCAGAGGCCCTTAAGGGAGCTGCAGGAGGTGCACCTTCGCATCCTTCCGAATTACATGACCCGCATTCCGAACCTTCCAGATTAATCTATCAATCTACTGGCCAACCTTAGTGAGCTCATATGTTCTCTTTGTACTCCCTGAAACCATCAACCAGTTGCCTAAATTTAGTGGGCTTGTATCTCTCAAAGCTCTCCTGATCGACATAAACAAAATCGAACGTTTTGTCGGTCTGCGCCCGGTTGATATCTTCGCACCATTGCCTTAGACGTTGCATCTTGAGCGGCACGTCCAGGTCTTCTTGTCCCTTCGTCTCAACAATGAATGTTTCTCTGTCCGTCACTTTAACCACGAAGTCCGGGTAGTAGTTGGAGATATCCCCGTCTGCGTTCACGTAGTCCAGCTTAAAACCCACTGCTAGATAATTCTTGGAATAAGAGATTACATCGTCGCATCCTTCTAGGAAAGCGGCAAACAGCAGTTCTAAATGACTATCCCCAATAATGCGATTGAATGGACTCTTTTTGGGGATAAGGTATTCCTGATCCTTAACCACAAATGGACGGGTCTGTCGCAGCTTGATGGTGTCCCGTATTTCGGCATCACCTTTATTTCGCACGGTAAGAGCATTGATAGCTCTCTTGAAAGACTCGATCACAGTTTTGGTGGCTTCCAATTCTGACAGATTACGCAGTGTGTTGGGACTTTCCAGATCTACCGGTCGGTCGAATAACTCATCCCTCACAAAGGTTTTGATCTTACCATAAAGCACATCATAACCACTGACTAATCTCAATTCTCTCATTATGGTCTGGGCAAAGTAGCCGATAACGCTATGGTAATCGGCAATCCCTGCTGTATCAAGGATGGTTGTGTGAGTTATTTCGCCCGTAGTGAGATCCTTGAAGACTATCTCACGCAGTTGTTCTTCAGTGAATGATAGGTATGGAATCTTTGCGCTACCCAGTGCAGCCACATTCAGATCAGCTAGGTTCTTATATTCCCGGTAGATGCGAGGTGTCAGAACGGGAATCTCGATATCCAGGGCATCGAGATCCTTCTTGACGTTCTCCTTGTCAACCTCTACCACCAATGGGGTCTTTGGCCCTGTGCCTTCGCCCATCGGTTTGCGTTCCAGCACTACACCTTCGGCCTGGATGGATTCCACAAAATCCATAAAGGCATTTGTGCCGATCACGCTGACATACTCCTCTAGGCCCCCTGGATACATCTTGCGCAGCCCTCGCCCAAGTGTCTGTTCCGGTAGGATGTTGCTCTTGGCCGAATAGGCACGCAGCCCTACGATGGTGGTGACGTTGCGTACATCCCATCCTTCAGTGAGCATCATCACTGAAACTATGGCTTTGTAGGGGCTATCCCAGCTATCAATAGCATTCGCCTGCTGGCGCAATTTATCCAGTTCTTCTTTGGCCTTGCCGGAGTTTGCTTCAGAAATCTCGCCATTGTTCTTGGTATGGATGACCAGAACTGCGCCCTGCAATTCGAGATAATTGCCTTCCAGGTAACTGGCAACGTCATCGCAGTTGCGGGTGTCATCGGTCATAACGAAGAGTATGGCCTTCTTACCCATCTTTTCATGCTCTTCATAGGCTTTGCGCCACTCGATCATTCCCAGGTGAAGGTAGTCGGCATATTTTTCGGTGAACTTGGCACTCTGGCGCTCCATCAGTTTTGCCCGGCTGGCGGCATCTGGCAGTACGGGGTGTTTGACGACATTCTGAGAGATGGCTTCAACCAATGGATAATCGGTTACGGTTTGCACGAAGATGGCCCCATTGCTGTGCTTTGGCGTTGCAGTCGTGTCTATTTGGAGAGAAAGGGCCGAGTCCTTTAGTTTAAGGCGATTATGAATGTCTTCGATGGATTTAAACCAGGCCATGCGCGGGTCGTGGATGTGGTGTGCCTCGTCATCGAGGATCATCAGTTCATCGATATCACGCACAATCATACCCAGATCTACTTTGGAGTCGGTAGTGGCTCCCGTAGGTCGTTTGCCCAGGAAGTAGTCCATCGTATTTTCATCGTCACTAGATGCAGGGATGTCGTCGCCAGCATAGACGCGGTGGATATTGGTCAAAAAGATATTACCTGTAGGGCGAATGATATGCACTTCGTCTTGCATGTGCAGATTAAGTTGTTGAAAGTCATCATGCCAATTGCGGCCTCCAATACCATCATCAGGCAATACTGGATCTTCATAGAATATCTTCAGGCCCTGAAAATCCTTTTTAATGCGGTCCAGAACGATGATATTGGGAGTAATTACCAGAAAATTGCGAGATAACCCTGATTCAGGCTCATACAGCTTATGGAAGAAGCTCCAGGCCAACGCCAGGCTCAAAACCTTCGTCTTTCCAGATCCCGTTGCCATTTTGACAACGAAACGCCGCCAGGTTTCGTCGAACATGCTTGTGGTAACCGAACCGGAACTGTCGAAGCGCATCAGGTCGTATTTATCACGAACGGCTGCCACATCATAGAGGTAGATGATTGTCTCCACGGCCTCGCGTTGGGCAAAGAAGTACTGAAATTCGGCCATTGTGCCGTCTGCTTTGGGCAACAGGTGCGGGGTGTTGAACCACCAATTTAACAGGCTTTTGCTGGTGTCAGTTGCACCCGTATAGCCACTGTCGCGCCATATCTTTACTTTCTTGCGAAGATCTGACACTAATGGTGGCATGAGCTTGTCCATGCTAGTCTCACGCAAGGATTCATCGGCTGGGAACCAGCGAACTGCTGGATCAAGGATAGCATGTGGTGATCCGGGAAAGTTGGGATGGAGTGCCATTATTTGTTCTCTCCTACGTTGATGTCGACAATAGTCATGGTGTCATTGCCGAAGATGTCCACCACCTTGACGGCAAGTTTTCGCCGTCCAGGTTTGCATTCGTGAAATACGCTTGTCAGTTCCAGAGACCGATCTTTCTTGGTACGGAAGGATTGCCACTCGTTTTCGAAGATGTAGTCGCCAGTCCAGACTTCCTCATATTCGCCGCTATCTTCATTCCGCACACGCACTATCTCGCGCTTGCTCTCGAAGTTGAAGTCCACTGCCCAGTAATCAACCCAGTCAGTCCAGTGCTGAGTGAGTACTTCACGACTGACGATGCCGTCTTTATCCTTGCTCACTTTGACGATCCGGCCTTTCTCGACAACAATCTTGCTTGCTTTGTTCTTGAGCGCAGCTTCCGCAGCAGCAATCGAATCCTGTGAATAAAAGACAGAAAAGTCGGTCAGCTCCACAGCTACGCGGTTATTCTTGACTAGAGGTTTGACCTCTATCGCGGCCACGTCGTGGAAGACGACCTGGTTTTTTTCCACCGCACGTTTATCGAATACCTCTGCGGGAATGTACTTGGGAGCGATGTCGATCCCCTTCGTCCTAGCCTCATCCAGCACATTTGGAAATAGGCCCATCTCGAATTCGAATCCGAGGATGTCAACACGAGATATGTGCTTCTTCCGGCATTCCAAAATGACCTCCTCGACGAAGAGGCGTGTCACGGGCATGTTGATCGGTCCCACTGACACCAGTCTCCCAGCTCTCTTGCCGTGGAAAGTGGTGAAGCCCTCGGTCCTCTCCGCCCGATAGGCTCGCAGGATCAGGTCAACGAAAGCGGCTTCCTTCTCCTCAAGTTGCTTTTGCTGCTCGGCCTCACGCAAGTTGGGATTGACACCAATGTAGTGTTGGCGTTCGTACTTGCCCAAGTTGAGGATCTCAAAGGCTCGGTATCCCTTGCCCTCCACTTTTAGTTGGCGTTGCACGCCGATCATGCGCTTGCGAGTCGTATGGATGGCAAATTTGCCAAGGTCGGCGACAATCCACTTGCGACCCAGCTTCTCAGCCGTGGCTGCGGTAGTACCGGATCCGCAGAAGAGATCGGCTACTAGGTCGTTCTCTTCGCTACTCGCAGTGATAATCCTCTCTAACAGACTTTCAGGTTTCTGGGTATCATATCCGGTGCGTTCTCTTGCCTGTGGTGAAATGGAAGGGATGTCTGTCCATATGCTCCGTAAGTTCACTCCTGGCATTTCTGCCAGATACCGCTTCAACCCCGGTATGCCACCTTCTTTATCAGGCCAATATATCCTCCCTTCCTCATCCAACTTATCCAACTTCTCGACCGCATAAATCCAATGCTTTCCCCGTGCAGCTATATCAATACCTTTCCAAGGTAATCCAGAGCTGCCATTTCTTACTCCTGCTGCCGTAAGATCGCTAACTCTATACTCTCGGCCATCGGACTCTTTGTAACGATAGAATCCATTGATGTATTCTTCCGAATACTGCGTATACTGCTTAGTCCATCTGTATATATTTGAACGGGTATAGAAGAAGACCATATCATGAACATGGCCGTAAGTTTTCGAATCACTATGTCCCGTTGTCCGTTGCCAGATAATTTCGTTCCTGAAGCTGTCCTTTCCGAACACTTCATCCAGAATTAACCGAATGTAGCTACTCACCCGCCAATCACAATGCACGTAGATGCTCCCATCCTCAGCAAGCAAATCCCGCATCAACATCAGCCGCTCGTAGATCATTGCGATGAAGGAGTCTGCTCCCTTCCCCCATGTATCACGGTAGGCGATCTCCTCCAGGATGTTGGGCTTCTTGGTGAATGTGTCGCCGCCGATCTCGATGTCCATCGAGAAATCTGCGCCAACGTCGAAGGGCGGATCAATGTAGATCAGTTTAATGCCGCCTTGCGCCTCTATCTCTTCACGGAGCGGGCCGTTCTTCAAACTTGATAGGATCAGCTTGTTGTCGCCCCATATCAACTTGTTAGTCCAGCCTTTGAGCTGGCGGCCGCGGTTGTCCAGGTCAAAGAGTGTCTTCTGGAAATTAGTGTCCTTCTCGGCTCGCGGCTCGTCCACTTGCTCGATCACCTGAAAAGGAAGCACGATGTTGCAGACTTCATTCGTCTTGCCGTTCCAAACCAGCTCTACCTCACGTTTATCCTCAAAAAGCAGAAAGCGATACTTGTCGGGCAGAGGCTTATCGGCTTCGATGTAGCGGATTATCTCTTGTTGTTCTTTTTCGGTCAGGCGTGACATGAGTACCTCTTCTCTCTATCCATAACTACTAGACAAAACGTCGAATCCCTTGATGCTATACTTGGCGATGTCACTAACTATGAAAAATGCTTCGGTGTTGAAGCCCTGGTCACGAGCTTATGAGCTGACAGAAGAGGAGATCTGGATTGTGGAGTGGAATTGAGCTTGTTAGTCTCCCTTCAACATCTACGCAAGCTTCTACCCGTAAATCTGATTTTCTTTCTTCAGTGCTTTGCTGGCATTCAGCCATCTGGCTGAAACATTCTTTACATCCATTCTCACGCTCTCGAAACTCCGGCCCATGATTATTCACCCACACAGAACGTCGCAGGCCACAGCTTCGCCTCGCTCTCCTCCGGCCAGATGTTCCCCTCATTGGGCAAGCTCCTCTCTTCAAGCCTCCTCTGGATCATATCCTCTATGTCTGCAGGCCGGGTATGGAAGACCTCTGCCAGAATCTCCTTGGCCGTCTCGAGCTCCAGGACCTTGGGATTGACTGCCCTCCTGGGCTCAATGAGCCGCTTCCAGAGACTCATGAGAAAGCCTCCAGAGTGGCCTGAGCCCCTTGCATCTTCTGCTCGGCTTTTGCTCGGCTTTTTGCCGGAGCTCTGGGCATCTCGTAGAAGCAGAACACTCTATCGGCCAGCTCGGTTATCTTCTGCAGATGAGGATCCAGAGCAGGCGAGTAGAGCAGGATGGTAGCCTCCCTAGAGGTCTGCTTCAGGGCCTGGGCCACATACTCGACCATCTCTTTGGCATCCTCGTAGAGCATAGGGTCATGCTCAATGATTAGAAAGCTATGGTGGTTCTCCTCCAGGATGGTCATGAGCTGGAAGACTGTGAAGGCCCGGCGGATCTCCAGCTCGGTGATTTTGCGGTCGAGCCGGCTGAGTATGCGGGAGTAGTTGCCAGGGATGTAGAGGACCTTGTATCTCTGCAGGTTTAGGTGACTGTTCAGGGCCTCGACCAGCATCTCCACTGGGGCAACAAGGATATTGAAGGTCTCGGGGAGCAAGGAGACTGCTGGGTGGAGCTCGATTTCCATGGATAAGGATAGTGAGCTTTGAGGATTAAAGGTCGAGCTGTGAGTGGTGCGAATGTGATAGAACCATAATTTCAAAGACATAATTGGCATTGATTCCCTTGCCCTTTTCGACCCAGAACTGGGCTCAAAAGTGCCTAACAAATGTGGTCTTATTTACGAAATGGCGCATCACTTTGTGTACCACTTAGAATTTCCCAATCCTCGAAAATCGTATCGTCTTTTGATATCGATGTCGTAATCTATATCTAATACGACATGCTTGCCTTCGAGTATGAGGCCACAAGAAGCTATGCAATGGCTACAAGATAGGCGGGTCTTCCTGGACCTGGACAACAAGACCGGCAAAGACTCAGCTTTGGCAGCTTTGAAGGAGGATACCTTCATGTAGTGTACGTTAACGGAAGCAAGAGAGCATATCGATCCACTCAGAGACTTTATTTTTATAGCAATACCCCGATGCTTGCATCGGGGATAAAGGGCATCCGTGTCCAACTTAGGGATTGAATCAGATCTGAGTCTTTCTGCGCCTAGTCGGCTCCATGAATATTCTATCATTTGGGTCTCTTGGTTCCAGAACAATAACAAGAAGGTCTTTATTTGTCACACATTCATCGCCTTTCCCAAGAGAGAACCTCCCGTATCCATCGCTTGTTCTTCGAAGCACCTTCAAAGGAACCCTTTCATCTCCCTCAATGACAACTCTCACTTTTGTCTTGTCTATAGCATTCTCAGAGGGTGTGGTTTGGATTTGGGAAAGGGGTTCTTCGATCACATGACCTTCCATGAATGGTACACATCTGTAAGAGATTTCCTTTCCGTTATCCTCTTTGACCTGCAAAGTTAACTCCATATACACACTACGGATCGCGTTCCTATATATATGTTTCCAGTGGAACTTGTTAGTCCTATCAAACCTATTGTTCCTTTTGTCCCAATTATTTGCTTAGATTCTCGCCGATCACCCCCGCTCTTGGTTCGGCATTTGGGCAGGATCAGTCACTGATGTCCTCTTCGGAGGACGCTGTGGTCGGTATTGATTCCGCTAAGACTCGATTGCTGTACGCAGCCCTCAATGAGTCTTGATGAGATGATTCAGGTCATATGCAAAACAGGCTACGAGGTCAGAAGTTTGACGAATCTGGAGCGTGGATAATCTGTTGCTCCGGATTCACCGGACATTTTCATGGTATTTCGTAACTGCATGTATCCTATTATCATTATTCTTCGTCCATCGTTAAATACTTTTTACCCATGATCTACTCTTCATTTTTATTTATCATGATGCATCCTGCTAATCTCATCAGGGATTGATCACTCGGGAATGCTCCCACAGGGCTGCTTCTGCGCTTCAATCCCTTATTGATGCGCTCAATGATGTTTTGTGATTCGTATCTTCTTCCAATGCGCCTTTGGGAATGCCAGTTATTCCACAAATCGAATCTGAGAAGAGTTTGCCAGAATCATAAGAACCATGGGTAGGCACTGAGGTCTTCACCCTTTTCTCTCCTTAAGCATTAAGGCTTAATCCTTAATGGATATCCTCTTAAGTCTTAAGGCGTAATTCTTAATGCATGGAAGTAGTAGCAATAGCAAACCAGAAAGGGGGCTGTGGCAAAACTACCACCGCCGTCAATCTATCGGCCTGCCTTGCTGCCAAAGGGAAGAAGGTCTTGCTAATAGACCTAGATCCTCAGGGATCGGCTACAACTCACCTGGCAATCAGTGAGTTCGATAA
>VMEE01000074.1 GCA_009910795.1 Dehalobacter sp. CP
CGCTGGCCAGCAGAATTTTACTGGTTTGTTGTTTAATCGTATTGATTTCAGCCGCGATGACAGGCGGCGTGCGTTCTGTCAGCAAATCGCTCATATTGATACCGTCTTTCCTGTACTTTATTGGCATCATATGGGATAAGCTTGACAACAGTGACAACAGGTTTGTAACCTTAAAGGCAAAGCGCTTACCCTATGTAAAATTTGAACACTTATGATAGACAAGTCATATAATAATATTGGGTCATATAGGTCATTGGTAGTAGTGTCAATCATAAGCAGGAATCCGGCTGCGTAGAACAGCTGGATTCCTGCTTGTTTTCGAGTATGCGCATACAATTTATTCGGTTATTGAAGGCATTCATCTGAACAAGCCTTGGATTTCTTTGTATGGATAAAGCCTATGCTTCGGGAGTATTATATAATCATCTGATGTTCACCTAATGTCATGGAGGGTCTGTTATGTCTGAGATTTATCTTGCGGGCGGCTGTTTTTGGGGTGTGGAAAAATTGATTGCGTCTATTCGCGGGGTTCATTCCACGCAAGTGGGCTATGCCAATGGCAAGACCGCGAACCCGACCTATGAGGATGTGTGTCAGCGCGGCAGCGGACATGCCGAGACGGTGTATGTAGACTATGATCCGGAGATTGTGCCGCTGGAATTCTTGCTGGAATTATATTATCAGGCGATTGATCCGGTCTCGCTCAACCGGCAGGGCGGCGACAAGGGGACCCAATACCGTACCGGGATTTATTATGTGGATATTAATGATCTGCCGGTGATAGAACGATCCGTGGCCAAGCTGCAAAAAAGCTACGATAAACCTGTCGTGATCGAGATAAAAGCAATGGAGAACTTTTGTCCGGCGGAAGAGTACCACCAAAAATATCTGGATAAAAATCCGGATGGCTACTGTCACATCGGCAAGGATAAATTCACGAAGGCGGCAGCGGCCATTATCAACCCGGCCGATTATCATGCGCCGGATCCTGACAGGCTGCGCCAAACCCTGACCGGAACGCAGTACGAAGTGACGCAGAATAATGCCACCGAGCCGCCGTTTCATAACGCGTTCTGGGACACTTTCCGGCCGGGCATTTATGTGGATATTACAACAGGCGAGCCGCTTTTTGCCTCCTCGGATAAATTCGAATCAGGATGCGGCTGGCCGAGCTTTACCAAGCCTATTGACCCCAATGTGGTCTGGGAAAAGACCGATACTTCCCATAGCATGCTGCGGACCGAGGTCAGGAGCCACGCCGGCGACGCTCATCTGGGGCATGTGTTTGCTGATGGACCAAGGGAATCCGGCGGTCTGCGATACTGTATCAACAGCGCCTCGCTGCGGTTCGTGCCCAAAGAAGATATGGAGCGGGAAGGGTACGGAAATTTAATTGGACTTGTGAAGTAGAGGTCAGCAATGGTCGATGGCTGGAAATGGTCCTGACCAAACTGAAAAATCAAACAGGAATGCGTACATTGATGGAAGCTGCCAACGACATGGTGCAGATGCATGCGCCATCTGTCATTCGGCGCCTATGCCCAGGCCATTATGCCCGGAAAGATCAATTCTGTCATTTTATTTCACAAAAAGTAATTCCTACCAGAAATTCGGAACTGTAGGAAGCTTTGTTACACCCTTTAATGACAAAGTCAATCAAGCAAGAAGGGGTGACTTGATGCTGGAGATAGATAAACTTGTCTCAGAGCTTGCCTACATGAATATACCCAAAGAGCGGCTTATCTCCAGGATCGAAGAAATATATTTTAAGAAGGAGGGCAAGAAAATTGATTGAGGTTAAAAATCTGACCAAATGTTTTGACAAAAATAAAGTTTTGGATGACTTAAATATTCATGTCAGGAAAGCATCGGTATATGGCCTGCTTGGGCCGAATGGCGCCGGGAAAACGACGCTGATTAAGCATTTAACCGGATTATACCGCCAGGATCAAGGAACAGTGACGATTGACCATAAGCCGGTCTACGAAAATCCTGAGGTTAAGGCTCAAATGGTTTACATACCTGACGATTTGTATTTCTTTTCTCAATACAGTATTGATGAAACAGCAAAGTTCTACGCAAAAATATATCCCAAATGGAATTGGAACAGATACGAGCAATTAAAGCAGGTATTTCCTATCGACAGCAAGAAATTAAAGGGATATCTCAGGGAGTTGGAAAATAATCAAATTCAGTCAGACCTCACAGGCTCAGTTTCCTGGAGCTTGGGCAGGAAATTGGTAAGATCTATATTCGGCTTTAAGCTTAACGGAAGATTGGTGCCGTCTGAGTTTATTCTATCCGACTGTTAGACAGGAGGCGCATGATGAACCGCATTTTAATCGTTGAGGATGATATCACCTTAAGCAAAGGCATTGTCCTGGCCCTCAAAGAAGATCATTGTGACTTTGTACAGGCCTATGATATCGCTTCCGCCAAGAAACAGCTGCAAAGCAAGGCCTTCGATCTGGTAATACTCGATGTCAATCTACCGGATGGAAACGGTCTTGACCTTTTGGCGGAAGTCCGTAAGACGCTTGTGTTGCCTGTTATTGTCCTGACTGCCAATGATCTGGAGACGGATATTGTAACCGGGTTAGCGCTTGGGGCGGATGATTATATCACAAAACCTTTCAGTCTGATGGTGCTGCGGGCCAGAGTGGGCGTCCAATTGCGGAAGTTGAGGCAGCAGCTTTCTGATACCGTAATGATTGACGGGTTTTCTTTTTCCTTTGAAAAGATGGCGTTTTGGCGAGACGGCAATCCTATTGAACTCAGCAAAACCGAGCAGAAACTACTCCGGATTTTGATCGAAAACAGAGGGAAGACTGTTCCCCGTGCCGATTTGGTGGACAGGATTTGGACCGACGGGGCTGAGTATGTTGACGAAAATGCCCTGTCGGTGACGATCAAAAGACTGCGTGCGAAATTGGAAGATCTTCCGTCTTCACCGCGATATATCAAAACAGTCTATGGCCTTGGCTACACATGGGCGGTACGGTGAGATGAATACACTTGCTTGCATCTGTATCGGGTTTGCCCTTGCTGCGGCAGGCGCAGCCGCGATGGCGATTGTCTTTTACCACCAAAGAACAAAGAAAACGCTCGCAAGAATAGCGAACATGTTGGACACAGCCATAAACGGCAGCTTTGCCCAAGGTATTTTTGATGAATCTGCTTTATCGGCGGTGGAAGCGAAGTTGGCCAGGTACCTTTCCATCTGTACAGTATCTTCGCAGAACCTGCTTGCGGAAAAGGATAAAATAAATAGCCTGATTTCAGACATTTCCCATCAAACCAAAACACCCCTTGCCAATATCCTGCTTTATGCCCAGCTGCTCAGCGAACACGAATTGCCGGAAGACGGTAAAGCTTGTATGCAAGCTTTGTCCGCCCAGGCGGAAAAGCTCAATTTTCTTATCAGTGCTTTGGTGAAAACCTCAAGGCTGGAAACGGGCATTATGACTGTTTCACCGAAAGAGGAAGTCATTCAAAAGCTGCTGGATGAAGTACGGGCGCAAATCAGGCCAAAGGCAGAGGCCAAAGGCATTTTGATTGATCTGGAAGATACAGCGAGTTGGGCCTATTTTGATCTGAAATGGACGACGGAAGCTGTGTATAATATCATCGATAACGCTGTAAAGTATACGCCAAGCGGTGGCCGTATTCATATAAAAGTCATACCCTATGAACTGTTCTGCCGCATCGATATTACCGATAATGGAATTGGGATTGCCGAGGATGAACAAAGTAAAATATTTACCCGGTTCTATCGCTCGCGAGCCGTGGACAATCAGGAAGGGGTTGGCCTTGGACTGTTTTTGGCCAGAGAGATCATCTCAGCCGAGGGCGGTTATATTAAGGTGTCATCACAGCTGGGCAGCGGTTCTACCTTTTCGGTATTTTTACCGGGAGTAAAGTGAAGCAGGAATAAAATGAAATCTGTCAAAACTGTTAGACTTTAGAAAGAACGTTGAAAGATTGTTGTGATATAGTCAATATTGCAGGCACTGCAATATTGACTATTTTCGATTTGGGGGAGGAGAACATCATGCCCATACTTGAAACCTGCAAATTGCAAAAATATTACGGTGGCGGAGAGACAATCGTTAAAGCCTTAGACGGTGTCGACCTCGCGGTGGAAAACGGGGAATTTGTTGCGATAGTAGGCACATCAGGCAGCGGAAAGTCGACGCTTCTGCATATGCTGGGTGGGCTTGACCGTCCTACAAGCGGAACAGTCACGGTAGACGGAAAGGAGATCTTTTTGTTGAAAGACGAAGAACTGACGATTTTCCGCCGTAGAAAAATCGGTTTTGTCTTTCAGAATTATAATCTGATTCCTGTATTAAATGTGTACGAGAATATGATCCTGCCGATTCAGCTCGACGGCAATGAGCCGGATAAACACTATATTGATAAAATCATCCGGACATTGGGGCTTGAAAGCAAATTGAACAATCTGCCCAACAATCTTTCCGGCGGGCAGCAGCAGCGGGTAGCAATTGCCAGAGCTTTGGCGGCTAAGCCTGCTATCGTTCTTGCCGATGAACCGACAGGAAATCTCGACAGTAAAACCAGCCAAGATGTCCTGGGTCTGTTAAAAGTTACAGGCAAGAAGTTTAGTCAAACCATTGTTATGATTACCCATAACGAGGAAATCGCCCAGTTGGCCGACCGCGTCATCCGGATTGAAGACGGGAGAATCTTGGGCGGTGAAAGCAAATGATCAAAGTAGAAAACAAAAAAGCGATTCGCCATTTGGCCGAGAAGAGTTTTCGGGCCAATAAAGCCCGCAATATCATTGCGATCATTGCCATTGCCTTGACAACGGTGCTTCTTACCTCCCTTTTTACTATGGGGATCGGTACGGTGGAGAGTATTCAGCAGGCCACAATGAGGCAGGCAGGCGGTGACGGTCACGCTGTGCTCAAATATATCACCGACGAGGAATATGACAATATCAAAGGACATCCGCTGATCAAAGAAATTGCCTATAACCGTATACTGTGCGATGGTGTGGAAAACAAAGCGTTTGTAAAGCGCCGTGCCGAGTTTTGGTATTACGATGATGTCGGGTTGAAACTCGGATTTTGCGAACCCACAAGCGGACACAAACCTGTAGCTGAAAAGGAAGTGATTGCCGATACCAGGACTTTGGAGCTAATGGGTGTTCCACTTGAGGTCGGCGCGCCGCTTACGCTGACACTGAATATCCGTGGGAAAGAAATACAGCGCAATTTTTTCCTTGCCGGCTGGTGGGAGAGCGATCCCGTCTTTAACGTGGGACAGATTTTTGCTTCCCGGGCTTATGTGGATGCCCATTTGGCTGAATTGCATAATACCTATAAGGAAGATAGCTCGCTTGCCGGTGCCATTAATGCGTATATTATGTTCAAAAATAGTATGGATTTAGAGGGGAAGCTTAGCAAAGTCATTACCGACAGCGGTTATTCGATTGACGAAAATGCGCCGAATTATTTGGCGCATAATGTGAACTGGGCATACCTCTCCACAAACTTTGGTATGGACGCAGGTACTGTTATGGCACTGCTTTTGGGTTTACTATTAATCGTTTTTACCGGCTATCTGATTATCTACAACATCTTTCAAATTTCCGTCATTCGGGACATCCGCTTTTATGGCCTCTTAAAAACCATCGGCACAACCGGGACGCAGATCCGCCGGATTATCCGCAGACAGGCGCTGATCCTTTCCGCTATGGGCATTCCAATCGGACTGATTATCGGTTTCTTCATCGGCAGATCGATTGTTCCTATCATCATGAACAATACCGCCTATGCCGGGAGTACGGTCTCTGTCTCAGCAAACCCCCGGATTTTTATCGGTTCTGCGCTGTTTGCCTTGGTCACGGTGCTCATCAGCACCTTTAAGCCGGGCAGGATCGCCGCCGCTGTTTCACCGGTGGAGGCAGTACGCTATACTGACGGAAATATAATACAAAACGGCAAACTGAAAAAGACTACGGATGGCGGGAAAATGCCCAGGATGGCCCTGGCTAATTTAGTACGTAACAAAAGGCGTACCGTTTTGGTCGTGATTAACATGGCCTTAAGCCTTGTGCTGCTGAACACGGTGTTTACGTTGTCTCAGAGTATTGACATAAATAAGTTCCTTGCTAAATTTGTAGACACCGATTTTCTGATTGCCCATGCCGATTATTTTCAAAATGACTTCTCCGGTTCCGAAAATCAGACCACCGAGAGCTTTATCCAGGCGGTGAAAGCGCAGCCCGGTTTTGAGGAAGGTGGAAGACTGTACGGAGGCAGAGAGGAAGGATTTGCCGTCGAGGACGAAAAAAACACCGCCCAGGATTATAATAAAAACCCTTATGGTCACTTCTTTGCTGCGGGCTATGGTCTTGAAGACCTGCCGCTTCAGCGGCTGGAGCTGATCGACGGGGAACTGGATGATGCTAAGCTGGCCACCGGCAAGTATATTCTGGAAGGCGTTCAACTTGATGACAACAGCATTCCGAAAATGGACAGCGCGCATTTTGCAGTGGGTGAAACGGTCACGCTTCATAACTATAAGGGAACGTCGGAAGCATTTACTGATAGAGAGTACACGACGCAGGAGTTTATCGTGCTGGGCCATGTAGCCATTAAACATTTTTCCAATTCCGACCGCACAGGATGGGACTATAACTTCTATCTTCCGGCGGATGTCTACAAAAAATTAGTCACAATGCCTGCTATAATGAGCTATGCTTTTAATGTTTCCGAAGATCAGGAAGCAGCGATGGAGCGTTTTTTGCAAAGCTACACTGGTCTGGTGGAACCTGTTATGAATTACACCTCAAAATTTACTTCCCTCAAGGAGTTTTCCGGTATGCAAATGACTGTTGTGATGATTGGCGGGGCACTCAGCTTAATCATCGGATTGATTGGCATTCTCAATTTTGTCAATGCCATTCTCACCAGCATTCTGACTAGACGCAAGGAATTTGCGATGCTGCAAAGCATTGGCATGACACGCAAGCAGCTGCGCCGCATGTTAATGTTTGAAGGTTTTTATTATACGTTTGGCACTTGCATCCTGTCGTTCGTATTCACCACGCTGTTTTCACTTTTGATTGTCAAAGCATTTTGTCGCCTTCTGTGGTTCTTCAGTTATCATTTTATCTTATGGCCGGTTTTGAGCGTACTGCCTTTCCTGCTTGTGCTTGGCGTGATGATTCCTCTGGTATCGTATGCCCTGACTGACAAGCAAAGTATTGTCGAGCGGCTTCGGGAGGCGGAATAAGACGGCGTGGAAAAAGACGGCATCAATAAACTCAATTTAGGTTTTTTCGTATATAATAATAAATTCTCAATAACAAAGAAAGTTAATACGTATCCTTTCGGCGGGCCTAACAGCCCGCTTAATTATTAAGTACCGCAATGCTATGGAGAATCATCGTCGAAAATGCTTATAGTCCCCCGTTTTTAAGGAAATCTTTAACCTGATGGTGTACAATCAGGTTCCGGAGGAAATACAGGATGATTAATAGCCCTGCAATCTCCGGTACATAAGATGCCGGATCGGTCATCAGCTTGATCCAATCCGCCTGAAGCCATGACGCTTCGGTTGAAGCATAAAATTTTGGGCCGTAAAGCGGCCAATAAAATGTCTGAGGAATCACCCACATGGCGTCAAAAATGTCATGGCAAAGACAGCTTCCAGCCAGCACCAGCCAGCCATTCTTTCGGTACCGCTGCCAACGGTAGTATCCGATCCCCAATAAGAGAAATAGAAACAATACGGTGTGCGCAAATACCCTGCCGGTATGAAAGGTTTCCGCGAACAAAAAGCGGCCGATCGGCTTATCAATCAAATCGGGCAAAATGGACCCGACAAAGACGATTCGATAATCAATTTGAATATTTCCTAAGGATTTTTCGGCTGCTTTGGCAGCCAATCCTGTCAATCCCAAATGTCCAAAGAAAATCATTGTGTATACCTTACCATTCTAATATCATTTAAGGTCGGTCTGCTTGGTGGGGCAAACCGTAAGGACTATATTCTAACATAAAATAAAAGTAATTCACAAAAAAATTGAACCAATAAGCAAGACAGGCCATATGATGTAAGTGCCATGAGAAGCGCCTCTTAATATAAAAGAAGAAACCTGGTGCTGGATAGCCAGGTTTCTTCTCCATAGAATATTTGAAGAATATAAGATACAATTTATAAGAGCTGGATAAGATTGTTCTGTTTGTGGTTACGTTCATGAGGGAAGCGAGGCCCCCAATTTTTGTCCGAAATGTGGAGCGCCGAAGGAAAAATTCAACGTCTTATCTGAAGAAGATGCCAAAAAGATCCTGAATTCAGACCGGACCAATGACATCCACATGGAAATCATCAAATTAGCGATGAGAATAAAAGATTTAGCAAAAGAAGGTATTGAAATCAATCTTGACCCGCCATGCGTTGCTTTGTTTAAACAAGCTCATGACGAGGCTTGGGTCATCAAACAAAGAAGCAAAGCAGAAATCGCAGGCCATGTTGGACGAGGTAAGTGGTAAGTTTGAAACGATAAGAGGAGATTTTGTAATCAGGATTTGGCGGCCTATTGGGCCGCCATTAAGCATTTTCCCAGTAATTTCAGAAGGAAATAAAACATTATTCCATATATAATTCTTCTTGGTGTTATTTTTTTATTTTATCTTTTCAATTTTAAGGAGGAAAAAGAATTGAACTTTCGTAAAAATTGGCTGAAATTTCTACTTTCTATTGCACTGGTAATCACAATTACGATTCCTGCTATGCCTTTACAAGCGTATGCTGCCCAGGCAGTAGAAAATAAAAGACTTGCAGGGGATAGCAGGACGTTAACTGCGATTGAAATCTCCAAGGAGGGATGGGCTGCAGGTTCAAATGCCGTGATCCTGGTCCGTGATAACAATTTTCCGGACGCTTTAGCCGGTGCTGTCCTGGCGGCAGCCTATGATGCCCCGATACTTTTAACGAACAGTAAATCACTCTCTCCTGACACTGCGCTGGAGATCGAGCGACTCCAAGCGCAAACGATCTATATCCTTGGCGGTACCGGTGCGGTATCCGCAGCGATTGAAGAGGATCTGTCTGCAGACTATACGGTCGAGCGTATCACAGGCGGCAACCGTTATGAGACTTCGGCAAATATTGCCAAATATCTGCAAGACAATCATAAACTGCTGACGAAAAAGGCTGTCATCGCCTATGCACAGAATTTCCCGGATGCCTTGGCGATCTCATCCTGGGCAGCGCAAAACGGCGTACCGATTCTGTTATCCGAAACAAATTCCCTGCCGGCAGCGACAAGTGAAGCTTTAACTACGCTGCAAGTAACCGATACGATTATTACCGGCGGGACTGGCGTCATCAGTGCGCAAGTCGAATCCATACTTCCGAAGCCAACCCGTTATGGCGGAAATAATCGCTATGAAACAGCAGTCAACATTATTAACGGCCTTGGTCAAGCGACGGATACCCTCTTTGTTGCCACAGGGCTCAACTTCCCCGATGCCTTGGCAGGTTCCGCGTTAGCGGCAAAGCAGGGGAAAGCCATTCTGCTCGTCGGCAATGGCATTGATCCTTCCGTAGAAACTTTTTTAGCAGGTAAGGTAGGACAAATCAATAAAATTTATTCTGTCGGTGGTACCAGCGTTGTGAAGCCACTCACCCTGAACCAGATCTATTCTTGTATCGTTTTGGAGCAACCCGCCGAAGCATTTGCCAACGCGATGAACGCGATCAAAACGCTGGATCAGGATACCGCTGACCGGTATTTCAGCTACGACGGACTCATGAATTCTGATGAATCGACCAGCACCACGATCACTGATGAAAATATTGCCTCTTTTTTCGCGAAACTCGATTACAACATTGTGTCTTCAGCCATAAACGGTGATACGGCAACCGTGACAGCGGAAATCACCAATACCGATTTTGCGGCGGTCTTGGATGCTTACCTTGATGCGGTCATAGAATTGGCGATTGAACAGGGATTATTGCCTGAAGAGGAACAATTAAGTGATGAAGAAGCTGAACAGGCGATACAGCAGCTCTTATTTGACGCCATTGCCAATGAGGACCAGACAACAACAGTCACAATCGAAGTGAATCTTGTGAAGAATAATAATAGCTGGACAATTACCATGGATGACGAATTCGCAGATGCGATCCTGGGTGGATTCATCAGTGCATTTGAAGATCTGCTGCAATAAAGAAAAAGCAGGATAAATAAATAGAATGGCGGCCATTTAGGGCGCCATTTTTTTTACAAACTCATTACTGCCAAAAATAATTAAATGTGAAAGTAATAGGAAGTATTATGGTATAATATGGGACGATCAATTCTTTTGTCACAAAACTTCCTTTAGCGGTTTCTAAAGAATGAAACCATTTAAAGGAGGATCGTCGAATGGAGGGTATAACCTTGAGCAAGAAACTGCCCCATCCTGATTTTCAAACGATCTTCAGGATGCACTATCCGAAGGTTGTCCGGCAAATTTCCGATTTTACCGGAAGCACCGCTACAGCCGAAGACCTTGCTCAGGAGGTTTTTCTCCGCTTATACAATGTGGATTGGGCCCAAATCCAGAATCTGAATGCCTGGCTTACGAAATGTAGTTTTCATGCCGCCTGCAATTATGTCCGCGGAGAGAAAAGAAGAGTGGCCCGGGAGGCCTTGGATTACCAGATGAATTATCCGAATCTGAAGTCGGATGAACAAACCCAGCTCGAAGCGTTGTTGATCCGGGAAGAAACAAGACATGCCGTATTTGAGACGCTTTCTGAACTCGAAGAACGGGACCGGCTGCTCCTTTTGCTGAAGTATGAGGATTACAGCTACCGGGAAATCGCTGAAACCTTAGCGCTGAACCCCGCTTCCGTTGGCACGCTGCTGGCCCGGGCCAGAAAACAGTTTCAAAATCTATATCAGAAAGGAAGGGAAGATGCATGACCTGTTCATTTGAAAACCAACTGCAAGCGTATCTGGACGGAGAACTGAATAAAGAAGAGCGCAAAGCGATCATGATCCATCTCGAACAATGCTCTTCCTGCCGTGATCAGCTCGCAGAATTGGACGGCCTTGCCAAATGGTCCGACCAAGTTTTCGATCAAGCTTTTTTTCCCGATGCGTCTGTATTGTCTGCGGAACAGACCAATCCTGAATTCGCCTGGACAAGATTCAGCCAAAAAATCAGCGCGGGCGATTTCGGCACGGACACCCTGGATTCCGCCTCTTCACCCATAGAGCCTTGCTCGTCGCAGATTCCTTCTTTAACGACCGGTTCACCCACCTATCTTGAAAGGAGTTGGAAAACCCTTATGAAAAAATACCGTAAACTGGCGACAGGTCTCGCTGCCGCTGTCTTGTTCGTTACTTTCCTGATGATCCCGCAGGTTCAGACGTTCGCCGGAGAAGTATTGGCGTTATTCAGAGTGGATAAGATTGAAATTGTAACTTTTACCCCTGAGGATCTTCAGCAAATCGAAAACTTTTTTGAATCCGGGGAAAACGCCCAGATTGACATGGATGATATCGGCACGATCACGATCACCGAAGGTGATTTCAAACAAACTGTCTATGCTTCCGCCACCGAAGCCAAAGCGGCCGGTGTCAGTCTCCCGGCATCTCCTGATGGTTACACGGTAGGCAATGTCGTTGTGCAATCGGCGGCCAAAGTAGATATGAAGCTCAATACGGAAACGATCAATGCTGCCATGAAAAATTTAGGCTCCGAGGCGACCTTCGATGAAAGCCTTAACGGCAAGACGTTCAGTGTCGCTTGGCCCGGCTTTACCGATATAACGTATCAGGGAGACTCGGATCAAACCTATACAGATTTGACATACACCGTCATGAACTCTCCAGAAATTCAGGCGCCATCTGTGACCGATATTGAAAAGCTCAGAACCACCTTGCTGCAGCTTCCGTTTATTCCGGAAAATATCCGCAGCCAACTCGCCGGTATCGACGACTGGCAGAATACGCTTCCTGTCCCGGCAATTCAGGGAACGACAGAAATTGACCGCACCGAAAAAGTCACGGTGAACGGAGGGGACGGCGTCTATATGCTGGCCAAAGACCATTCCGCGATCCTTCTCTGGGAAGACGCCGGTCAGCTTCATTCTCTACGGGCAAACCTTACCGCGGGAGCAGATGGGAACTCCGTGAAAGCGGATTTACTGAAACTTGCTGAAAATTTCTAGTTTCCTACGCTCATCTTGCCGTCAGCAGGCAAACGAGTATACCGTTCTCTAAATAACTAGACATTAAAACCTTCATAGCTGGGCCTATGTGCTACAGTTCCAGCGTAAGCGGAATGTGGCGCGCAGACCAGATCCAAATGAATATTTTTGTATTTGGATAACTGCGCAAAACACGACATGCATACCTGCTCAAAGCTTAAAATCAGTCTGTGGGTCACAAGTACTGCGGCAAGCGTAGTATGGAGTGCGTAGCGCGGCTGTTTGCGCCATGGAGGGCGCAATCAGCCGAAAAGCAGTATTGTGACACACAGACTAACCCAGATTATATATCCTGCTGTCCTGCTGCGGCTATTTATTGTTTAGGAAAGGAGATCTTTGATGACGGATTTGGCAATCAATACCGCCGCCTTAAGCAAGCAATACAACGGCAAAGGAGGCTGCCAAAACATTACCCTCCATGTCCCTAAAGGTGTGGTGTATGGATTTATCGGCCCCAATGGTGCCGGCAAGAGCACTTTTGTCCGTACGCTTTTAGGTTTACTGAAGCCAACCGGCGGCAAGGCCGAACTCTTAGGTAAGCCGCTCGGGGACCTCGAAGCACGCCGAAAAATTGGCTATCTGCCGGAGCTTTTTCGTTATCCGGATTGGTTAACCGGACTCCAGCTTTTACATACGCATGCCGATCTGATCGGGATGAAATCATCGTTGCGCCCCCAGCACTTTCAGACATTACTGGAAAGGGTAGGTCTAAGCGGCAGCGAAAAACAAAAAATCGCTAAATACAGCAAGGGCATGCAGCAAAGAATCGGTTTGGCTTGTGCGTTGCTTGGGGATCCGGAATTAATCTTTCTGGACGAACCGACTTCCGCGTTGGATCCGCTGGGGAGGATGGATGTTCGCAACCTCCTGGCAGAGCTAAGGCGCGAAGGCAAAACGGTCTTTTTGAACAGCCACTTGCTGCAGGAAATCGAAACGGTCTGTGACCAGGTCGCGATCATCGATCGCGGAAAGCTGATCACGCAAGGAGATTGGCGTAAACTTTGCCATTTTCAAAACCGGTATAAGTTGATCGCTTCCGGTCTGGACCCGAAAGTCTTAGGCACACTTCCGAGCGTCCTTCGCGCAGAGCAGCGTCAAACATTTGAAGCTGAAGCAGGGACGGCCCGAAAAACGGAATGGCAGATTGAGATCGAAAGCACCGAAGAACTTCCGGCTTTGGTTCGGACACTCAGTGAGCACGGGATCGGGGTCTACGAGCTCACGCCGCTGGAACCGCATCTGGAAGAAATCTTCCTGTATTGGATGAACCGAAAGGAGCCGGAAAATGTGGACCATCGCTAAACTTTCTTTCAAAGAAATCCTCTATAAACGCATCTTCCTGATTGCTCTGATCATGACGTTGGCCTACTTGCTGCTGTATGGAATCGCGACCCATTATGCCGCGGCGTCATCGTTGGAATCGCTGAATCAAATGAATCCGGACCAAAAAGCAGCCATGAGCCTGCAACTGAAAATGGTCGGTTCACAGCTTTTGAGTATGGGCCTCTTTTTTGCCAACTTTATTATTGGTCTGCTGACGATTCTGGCAACGGTAGGCAGTATTGCCGGTAATATCGAAAGCCATCAAATCGATCCGATCCTAACCCGGCCCATCCGGCGTATGGATTTTGTGTTAGGTAGATATCTTGGATATGGAATCCTTTTGATGGGATATACGTTGTTTTTCTTTCTTGCGATCATTCTCGTGAATCATCTGTTTGGAGGTCTGCTGCAAGCGAATCTGCTCTTCAGCAACATCCTGAAAGCAAGTTTTGTTTTCGCCTGCGTTCCCTTGATCATGATTGCTCCGGCGTTGTTCTTCAGTGCGAATTTCGGTACGATGAATAGCGGGATCATTCTGATCGTTCTCTATGGCATGAGCTTTATCGGCGGTTTTGTGGAACAACTGGGAAACATTCTGCAAAACACAGCCTTAGTGAATATTGGGGTCGTATCCAGCCTGCTGTTTCCCGCCGATACGCTGTTCCGCTATATGAACACCCTCCTGGACGCCGGCAATGCCGGATCTTTTAATCCGGCTTCCCTTCTCTTTGGCACCGGTTCGCCGAGTACCCTGATGCTCGTTTACTGTGTTGTTTATGTACTCTTGATTCTGCTGCTCGGGATTCAGTCATTTGGGCGCAGAGATATATAAGCAAGGTGGATCATACATTGTACTGCAGCTGGACGGGGATAATCCGGGATATGTCATTGTCAACGGCAAATCCCCGGCAGAAACCGAGGCCCTGTACGAGTCCATTTTTCATATAGGTCAGATTGACGCTGTGTATCCAGCTTGGCTTTTTCATAAGCCGGCTGGATTTTTATTATGATCGCAGGATTTTTGTACAGATACTAAAAAAGGGATATGCAGAAGGATAGAGAATTATAAAACGAACTTATCGATTGCAGTAAAGGAGATTAATATATGATTGACGTCCGGAACATGACCAAAAAATACGGCAAGCTGGCGGCCAATGACAACATTAACCTGTCCGTGGGACGCGGCGAGCTGGCCGTACTGCTCGGCCCCAACGGGGCGGGTAAATCAACGCTGATCAAATCTGTTTGCGGTCTGCTGCGTTTCCAAGGTACCATCACCATCGACGGGCATAAGAATCATACGGTGGAGGCCAAACGGATACTAGGGTATGTGCCGGAGTTTCCTGTGTTGTACCCGATGCTGACAGTGGCGGAGCACCTGGAGTTCATTGCCAAAGCATACCGGCTGGTGGCTTGGGAGGAAAGAGGGGAGGCCTTGCTTCGCCGTTTTGAGCTGGACGATAAAAAAATGAAGCTTGGTAAAGAGCTTTCCAAAGGAATGCAGCAAAAGGTCAGTGTCTGCTGTGCGCTCCTGCCCCAGCCCAAGGCTGTTATTCTGGATGAACCGCTGGTCGGTCTGGACCCGCATGGGATCCGTGAACTGAAAGCGGTCATTGCGGGGCTGCGGGACAGCGGCTGCGCGCTGCTTGTCAGCACCCATATGATCGAAAGCCTGGAGGAAAACTGGGATGTAACCTATATCATGGTCAAGGGCCGGATCGCGCGCGTTTGCCGCCGTACGGATATCGCAGCCGGCCAAAGCCTTGAGGATGTTTATTTCAGCATCACGGAAGGAAAAATCCAGGAGGAAACGCCATGAACAGTCTCGTTTTTTTGCTGGTAAAAAGCGCCAGGAACAGACTGCTGGAGCTGCTTCGGAAGCCGGCGAAGCTGGTGTTATGGGTGCTTGTGATTGCAGGGATTGGCGGAGTGTTTCTCACTTCCCTGTTTACAAAGCAAAGCACGGCCGGTTCGCATGATCTTGTTTGGCTCAAGGGCATCCTTTTCCTTCTCATCCTGATTTTTGTCGTGACCGCCATCCAAAAGGGCTTAGCCAATGGTGACGTTATTTTCGAGATGAACGATGTCAATTTGCTGTTTGTTTCACCGGTCAGTTCCCGTATGATCCTGATGTACGGCATCGTGCGCATGGCAAAGATGTCTTTCTTGGCAGGCTTTTTTATCCTGTTTCAAAGCAATTCCTTAAGCCAGGGCTTTGGGGTCGGCTTTGATGCGGTGCTCCTGGTACTGCTCGGTTTTATCCTGGCTGTCGGCATGCTCCAAATCCTGTCGCTTCTTATCTACAGCCTGACCAATGGAAAACCGGCGCGGAAGCTGGCTGTCCGGCTGCTTACCGCTCTGGCCTTTCTCCCGCTTATTGTTTATACCGGCATCCAGCTTCTCGGCACAGGTGATCTTCTTTCGGCGCTGGAAAACACGCTGCATTCGCCATTTGCCGCTTGGACGCCGGTGGCAGGCTGGGCATCGGCAGGTACAGTTTCCCTGATTTCCGGCGATCTGGGAACCGGATTTTTCTTTCTGGGGCTGCTGGTGCTGTCCGGGGCGCTCTTAATTCTCTATATCGCCTTGAGCAACCCCGATTATTATGAAGATGTCCTGGTTGCCACGGAAACCGCGTTTGAGAAAAAGCGCGTCTTAGCCGAAGGGCAGATCAACACAGAAGCGTTATCAACAAAAAAAGTGAAGGTTGCAAAAACCGGTATCAATGGTCTGGGACCCAGCACCATTTTTTATAAGCACCTGCGGGAATCCTTTCGTGCCAACCGTCTCGGTCTTTGGGGAGTGTCGTCCATCATCGTGGTATTCGGCGCAGCCCTGTTTTCAATGTTTCTGCGCGGCGAGGACGGCGGGACCTTCATTTTGCTGCAAACTCTGATGTGGATGCAGATTTTTCTGATCGGAACGGGCCGCGGCTTGAAAGAGCTTTATATGCATTATATCTACCTGATTCCCGCAAGCTCTTTTCGGAAAATCGTCTGGAGCAACCTGGAAATCGCGTTTAAGGTACTGGTAGAAAGTGTGGTTATTTTCGGCATCGCGGGCCTGATCATGGGGGATTCGGTTTGGCTGATTGCTGCGGCCATTGTGGTTTTCACCCTATTTTCGTTTTTACTCTTGGGCGTCAACTATCTTTCTTTGCGCTGGACGGGCGCGGACATCAGCGCGGGGCTCCTGATTTTCATTTACACCATTGCCGTTATCGTTATCATGTTGCCCGGCCTGATTGCCGCCTTTGTCATCGGCAGTAAGATCGCGGGAAGCGGCGTGCTGATCGGACTTGGGGTGCTGGCCTTATGGGAATTGCTGGCTGCGCTCGGCTGCTTCGCGCTGTCCAGGGGCGTTTTGCACCGCATGGATATGCCCGTGCTGAGAACTGGAAAGTAATAAAGTTTCAAAAGTTATTTCCTGTCATCCTCAGGCTCATATTTAAATAAAACGGTTAAGTACTTTTCCAAAGTCAATACATCAAATATATTTGATGTATTGACTTTTTGTTTTGTGTAGCATATACTCTATTATATCAAAATAATTTGATATATATAACAAATTATTTTGATATGCAGAAACAGTCGCGGTCAGCTCAAATCCAGCAAAGGAGACGCAATTCACTCATTATACCGAATTGGCAGTGGCTATAATTCGCAAAGGTGATTATGGGTTCAAAATTGGAGGTGTGGTATAGGTGTTCTCAGTAATTGGTCATATATCAAGTTTTTTATACAATTTGCTAACTGCGTTGCTAAAATGGATCTTTGGCTTGTTCAGCCAAAATCCGGAATTCCTGAATTCAGCACGTTTCAAGGACTCCGTAGAATACTTTTTCACAGATGCGATAGTTATCTTCCTGATGCTGATTATTATCATATTCATCGTATCAATATTAAGGAGCTTCTTTCCTCCTGAAAGAACCAAAAAACTTTTGGGGGAGCAAGGAAAAGCGCGCGGGTTTATCGGTAATATTGCTGCTGCCCTTCTGGGTATTGTAACTCCCTTTTGCTCTTGTTCTGCTGTTCCCGTATTTATAGGTTTTATAGAAGCAGGAATACCCTTGGGCGTAACCTTCTCATTCCTTATATCTTCACCAATGGTAAACGAGGTTGCACTCGTCATGCTTTGGGGCTTGTTCGGTTGGAAAATAGCTATCTTATACATTACAACAGGAGTAATCGTAGCAATTGTTGCAGGATTCATCATTGGCAAACTAAAGATGGAAAGATATCTTGAAGACGATGTATTTTCTATACGTATGGGCGATGCTGAGCTAGTAAAGCCTACCTGGAAGCAGCGAATTTCAGATGCCTGGCGCTATGACCTGAATTTGCTCAAGAAAATCTGGCCGTATGTAGTTATCGGCCTGGCAATTGGAGCTGCCATACACGGTTGGGCTCCTGGTGACTGGCTTGCAAAGTATGCAGGAAAAGGCAATCCTTTTGCAGTTCCAATCGCCGTTCTTATGGGTATACCCCTGTATTCCAATGCTGCAGGAACACTGCCTATTATCAGCGAACTCACTAAGTTGGGAGTCCCTATGGGTACGGCGTTGTCGTTTATGATGGCGGTAACGGCCTTAAGCCTGCCGGAAATGATAATACTCCGCAAGGTTTTAAAGCCCAAATTACTTGCAGTATTTATAGGGATTATGGCAGTTACCATTATATTTATAGGCTACTTTTTCAATATAATTTTAGTCTAGAATAATCAATCATTGTACCTGCATTAATACTCTGTAAATTCAATGACAATTTATGGACTGAAAGGCGAACACAAGGGATTTACCCAAACTGTTGAGATAAGTGTAATGCCCATTCGGCCAGGTGTATTTATGGTTGGTTGGCAGGAAGAAAACCAAACAACCGTAACCCATATTGAGGATTTCGAAAAAGGTATCGTTTACACAAATATAACGCTGCCGGGCAATAAATCACTCCGCTTACAGGGACCTTTTAAACAGGTGAAATAGCTAGACAATTTTTTAAATATGAAAGGGTTGAATTTTCAATGAATATTAAAGTCTTGGTATCCTGCTGTTCCGATTATGGTCTAAAAGAGAAAACCGATGAAGTGATTAAAGAAATAGGTATAGACGCGACAGTCGAGAAAGTCAAAGATATGAAAACGCTAATGTCCTATGGCGTTATGAAGGGTCCAGCCATTGTTATAAATGAGAAAGTAAAATCTATGGGAAGAGTCCCAAGTAAAGATGAAATTAAAAAATATATACAGGATGAGATGGGTGTATGATCTATATCAAGCATATTTGATATTGTTATCGATTTTATTTGATATAAAAGGAGGCGTTAACCATAGATCCTTCATTTTCTGACTATGCAAGCCACTTTAAATCATTGTCGGATGAGTTAAGGCTAAATATTCTTTTCCATCTTTATCAGAATGGCGAGAAATGCGTATGCGAATTAACTGATTACTTTAAAATATCGCAATCTGCACTTTCATACCATTTAAAAATACTCTCCGACAATGAGCTTCTTATAAAACGCCAAGAAGCAGTTTGGAATTTATACTCTTTGAATAAAGAGCATTTTATGTTCCCCATACTAAAATCAATTTTCAAAAACCAGATTAAAGTACTTGCCGATACAAGTGGAAAATGATTCGGCTTTACCACAAACTGTTTATTCTACTTTTCGATCAAACATGATGATGAAACCGGATCTGTAATTTCCCCTCATCCAGCTTGGCGGAAGCAATCTGTTTATTCAATAAATGCGGTGGCAGCATCATGCACCGCTTTTCATTTTTTATGGCGATATGAATCTCGCCACCGGCCTGAGAAAGCGTCATTTCCGATTTGTCGGCAAAGGGCAGGTGGAAAATCAGGACATCCTGATCGTTGTCCCGGAAGGTCTCCATCAGGCGTGTCCGGCATAAAACGGCCTCCGGATTCATTTTACCGTAGAGATCCCCGATTTGGGCCAGTACCGGGACCGATTTGAGTTCGTGCTTCATCAGATTCAGATAAAAGACGGGAAGATCGGCAAAGCTTTCCCTGATTTCATTTAAGCCTTCATTTTGAAGTTCAACCCACCGGTTGAAATAACCGGACAGCGCCTCCTGCGGAAATACTTTATTGATGATGACGGCGTCTACCTGGTAATCAAACAGGCTCAGCCAGGTGAAGCTGCGTTTTGTTTCCTTGATGACGATTTTTTCAGGCGTTGTGACGAGGCGTACGGTCAGGACATCTTTGTTGAGCATCAGCGCCTGAAGGCGTTCGAGCTTAGCCATCAGCTTCGTCAGGTCTTCAAAGACATTGTCTTTGGGCATCGGCATCTTGAGGACTTTTTCGATGACCGGCCCGGCGACCTTGACGGCCTGGCGCTTCACGGGAAGAATTTTGCTGACCATTTCTCCGAACATTTCCGGGTATTTCAGCAGGTTCAGCGTTTCACCCGTCGGCGCACAATCGACGATCAACACATCATATTTATTCTTTTCGTAATAGTCCAACACGGAAAATAAGGAAAACAGCTCTTCAAGACCGGGGAAAATGAGGAGCTCTTCCGCTTCAATTCCGCCTTCGGCCCGTGACAGGATCATTTGCTTGATGTAGGATTTTAAGCTTCCCCAAGCCGCCTCGCTTTCCCTGACGACGTCGATTTCCAGGGCGTCAAGGCAGGGGATGACCGCAGTCGGTTCACTGCCAAGCTTCATGTCGAGTGAATCAGTCAGGCTATGGGCTTGGTCGGTGCTCATGAGGAGGACGCGACGGCCCTTTGTGGCCAGCCTGATGGCGGTTGCGGCGGCGACACTGGTCTTGCCGACCCCGCCTTTGCCGGTATATAAAATAATACGCATGCTCTTTTCCTCCTAATCGATGGTTACCGTGTGAACTTTGCTGTCAGATTTAGTAGGGTCTGTGGTTTTCGAGGTTTTGGAGCTGTTCACCAGGCATTCCACCAGCAAGTCTTTGACTTCTTTTTCGATGACGGACAGGTGTTCTCTGACATTTTCGGGCATCAGGGTTTCCAGGGCTTCTTTTTGCAGCCGTTTCGCTTCGAGCATTTTTTGGATGAATTCAGGATTAATGGTTGTATCCATAGGGGTGACCTCCTCTATTTTGGTTCAAACCGTACTGTTAGCTTGCCATCGGTTAACTTGGCGGAGCTGACCAGATGATGGCGAAGGGTTGACGGTTTCGGGATGCTGCGTTTGAAGTTACCGATTTTCAGAATCAGATCGGTTGCGGATTCGTTGAAACGGATGTCGTCTTTTTCTACAAACGGCAGATCCAGGATTAAGGCATAGCCGGTTTCGGTCTTTTCATAATGCTCACCCAAAGAAGGGGGCTGAAGCTCGAACAGTGGGCTGCTTTCGGCCAAGATATCCGCCAGGCGTCCGATGCCGCCGACACCGTTTAAATCGCTGTCAAACCAAGGGATGCGGCGGATCGTCCTGCCGGCAAACAAACTTTCAAGTTCTTCGGTGTATTGGGTTTGGATGGCTATCCATTCAGCAAAGAACGGATTATCCAGATCCTGCGGTAATATCCGGTTGATATACAGGCAGTCCACGTTGAAGCCGTAAAGATTCAGATACATGAAGTTGCGTTTGGTTTCTTCAACCACCATCTTTTCAGGGATCGTGACCAGCCGGATGGCCGTTAGGGCGGGATCTTTAAGCAGCGTCTGAAGTTCAAGGAGTGTGGCGTAGAGCCTTTCGATATCCGTCATGGCCTTGCGGTCAGGCAGCTGGACTTTGAAGAGCGTTTTGGATATCGGCGACAAAATCCTTAGCGCGGCCTTGCCGATCGGGAACATTTTCTCCATATACCAGGACAGCAGTTCAGGAAATTTAAGCAGCGCCAGCGTTTCGCCTGTGGGTGCGCAGTCTACGATGATGCGGTCATAACGGCCGCTTTGATGCAGCGCCAAGATCTTAAGCAAGGAAAACAATTCGTCCATACCCGGAAAAACGGCGAGCTGTTCCAATTGTTCACCGCCCACGCCGCTCTCGCCAATCAGGCCGAGGACGGCTTTTTTCATATCCTTGAAGTCGTTTTCCATGACGTCGTGCGGATCGATTTCCAGCAAATGCAGGCCGTTGTCCAGAACGGTGATCTCGCTGCCAAGGGTCAATTCAAATAAGTCGCCGAGGTTATGGGCCATGTCGGTGCTGACAAGAAGCGTTTTCTTGCCTTCACCGGCGGAAAGCATGGCATGGGCTGCAGCGACGCTCGTTTTGCCGACACCGCCTTTGCCTGTAAATATCAAAATCGTACCCATCTAATAGACCCCTTTCTTAAATTCGAGATACGAATAGTTCTAGCGTGGAAGTATTTACTCTGAAGCAGACTAATCGTAATCATTCACTCATTGATCATTCAGTTGATGTTCACTCGATGACTCACTCGATGATGATTTTTCGTATCGTCTGCGCGGGACTGTTCATCGCTCGTGACTGTTCCTTTTGCAAGACACAGAAGACTTTCTCGATGATCGTGAAGAGCAGGGCTGTTTCATCGGAGGTCAGCTCGGCGAGCACCTTTTGCCCGTATTGCCTGAAGGTCGTAAGAATCTGGCGGATCTGGTTCCTGCCGGATTCATGGAGGCGGATGGTCACGACCCGTTTGTCGTCGTCATTCCGCTCGCGGCTGAGCAATGCTTGCTTCTCCATGCGGGAGATAATGCCGGTAGCCGTATTCAGCGGGACATTCAGATACTGGGCAACCTGCGTCATGGTGACATCCTCTTGACGATACAAAAGCAGCAGGACGAGTAATTCGTTTTTGGTGGCGTTCATCAGAATATTCGCCCATAGATCACCAGCGATCAGCGGCTTGATCCGGTCGATGAACTGAAATAGGGTATCTTCCATTAAGAGTTTTTCAGCATCCAAACTTAGTTCCTCCTTCGAAGTAATTTAATTCTACATCGGAATTAAATGGACGTCAAGAGGTAGTTATATGGTTTCGCGATCTAGACCACATATAGGATCGGAACATCTTTAAGTTTTTGCGCAAGCTGTTCTCTTAAGAATTGCTCTGCTTCCCCCCGCGCTTCAGGACGGTAACAGTATTTTCCTCGGCCGCGCCCGGTCATCAGGGATTTATCGTATAATTCCAGCGCATTCGGAAAGGCCTCGGTGTTGATGGCGCGATGCACATAACTGTAGGTCATAAAAATGATTTCAATAAACAAGTGCTTTTTGGTATTCTCGGAGAGCTTGTCAGCCAATTCATCGATCAGCTGACCATAGAGCGCCTTCCAGTTGTCCGCGAGGACGACGGGGGCAATCAGTATCCCCACTTTGTATCCGGCGTCACCCATCTGGTTAAGCGCTGCGATCCGTGTTTGCAATGAGGAGGTTCCGAACTCGACTTTTTGGATGATCTCCTGGGGGTTCATACTCATGCGCATCAGGATACGGCCCCGATGATTTAAGGGAAGCAAAGGGCCAATATGATCAAATTTGGTTGGAAAGGTCAAAAAGCTTTTTTCGCTCAGACTGAAGCGCTCGATCGTCCATTCCAGGTTGCCGGTGATGGTATTTTCCAACACCAGATCACTGTTACTGCCGATTTCGAAGACAAGATCTTTATCCGAATTCCGTGCCGTTTTGAGCAGCTTTTCCATCATTTGCTCCCGGTTGACGAAGAGTCGGAGATAGGAACATTTGTTGTAATTGCAGACCAGATAGCAATAAAGACACATGGCGCTGCAGCCGGAGGACGTATACGGGACCAGGTAATCGGAGACTTTGTGATTAGGTGTATAGGTTAACGATTTTCGGACGCCGATGATAAGATGCCGCTTCATCCTGGCGAATTCACGGTTTTCATTTTGCCGCAATGACGTAATGTTATTGTGGTTTTCTATTGGAATCCAGGGGATTTGTTGAAATTGATGCTTTAATTTTTTCCCCAGTTTATAATCAAGGATTGCCGGTTCATAGAAGATTTTATCCGGGACCATAGTCTCACCCCTATTTTTCTGCCTTGAATTCGTATGTTCCAATTAGTATGTTCCAAAGGGTAGAATTTATTTCGTAATAATTTACGCCCGACACGATAGATGGCGGGCCCATCGGTCAAAGGGGGACATATCGGGTTAAGCTGCCTTGCGATGATTATGAAGCCGAGTATCTCGTCGACGGCTATCTTTTTTATTTAGATGACTTTGGCTATTACATTGAATCAATCTTAATTCAATAAAAAAATAAAGGCTATAAAGCCTTCACTTTGTTATCAATGATTTTAATTTGGGCACTGTTTTCCGTCAAATCATCCCGTATCTCTTGTATTGCTTGCCAGGACATATCTTGCTTTTCGCTGACTTTATCAACTTTGTTCTCGAGTTTTTCAACTTTGTTCTCAAGTCTATCTATTTTGTCACTTAGCGTTTTATTTTCTACGCGCAAAGCTTTTTCCATTGAATTTAATTTATCCAGGATTATATCCGATTTATCCATAGGCACGTCCTCCTGACCTTTAGCAATATCATATCACTTTCCAGTTGTTTGGACAAGAATAGATTGAGGTGAATGGTAAAGGAAAGGGCAAGAATAATCATGTTGTCAGCAGGGTGTCTATCCTCTACTGAAGAGCTTTTTCCTTGATGCTGTGATGTTCTTCTATCCTCTGCTTTAGCTCTTCAACCGTTATGCCTTTTTTTTCAGCTATTTCCTTAAGTTTCGCTTCATCCATTTTTCCGTGGCCTTTGCAGCATTTACCTTCCGCAATCCGCTTTTTCAGTTCTTCGACCGTAATACCTTTTTTTTGGGCGATCTCCTTGAGCTTTGCCTCTAATCGAACTTTAGCTTCTTCCTTAGTAATTCCCTTTTCTTGCGATATTTTGTCGATCATTTTGTCATAGCAGGATGGGGATTGTACGTTCGGACTATTCTGCTCCGTAGCAGCAATTGCCACGAAAGACAATGACAAAGTAAAAATTAAAGCAACGGTTAGGGATAATGCAATTAACTTTGTTTTGTTAATTATAAGCCCTCCTTTATTTTAACTTGCCCTTTCCTGTCTTTATTTTGAGCAGCTTAGAAGGAATAATACCTCTAGATGAAAAGAGTCAAACATCTCCATCCGGGCAGATGGCGAATATGGAATCTGATTTCATCCAATACAATACCGATTTCCGTCATATAGACTTCGAAGGGTGGCTTATTGAAGTCCTGCATCATTGCAGTACATAGACCATCCTTATTCTCGCTTTATAAAAATGTGAGAAAAGAACATTAGCTAATAATAAGTTGACACAGTAGCTAATATTTTTTATAATTATACCTAAATTAGTAAATTCAGGATGAAGGTGATCCTATGCGTATTAACACCACAGATATGCAAAATGCTTTTGGAAAATATCTTTCTCTGGTAGAGAAGGAAGATATTATTATTACAAAGAACGGCAAGAGTGTTGCCAAACTCATCCGCTATAACGAACCGGACTATTTTCTTGTCCATGAAGAAGCAAATACATATCGATCGACAAAAACGGTGAGCTATGAAGAATACATGGAGCTGGTAGAGTCCTCTGATCAAAGGTATGAACTGATCGACGGTGAGATTTATCTGTTAGCGTCGCCATCATTCACCCATCAGGTAGTCGTTAACGAAATTTCAGGTTGTTTTTATAACTATTTTAAGGGAAAACCTTGCCGTTCCTTAACCGCACCGTTGGATGTCCGGCTATTTGGTTATGCGACGAAGTTCGAAGAAGATCCGAATGTGGTTCAGCCGGATGTCGTCGTGATCTGTGATGAAGACAAGGTGAATGAGAAGAACAAGTATGAAGGTATACCGACACTGGCGGTCGAAGTCTTGTCGCCATCCACCAAAGCCAAAGATCTGGTTGCAAAATTAAATCTCTATATGAAAAGCGGCGTTTTAGAATACTGGGTTGTAAACCCGGAAAACAAAAGTATTCTTCAATATTCTTTTTCAAAAGAAAGGGATATAGACAATCTAAGGAGTCTCCAGCAGGGAGATACGATTCAATCGACTGTCTTTCCGGATTTGGAGATACCTTTACCTGATATTTTTTCTGAGATTTAGCTGCCGGAAAAATTAGCAATAAGTAGGTGTTTATATTAATGGATGGAAATAACCGTGCCGATATTAAGCCCGGTACACACGTTTTTATCGTACAAAAACAAGATCAGCGAACAGAAAAATTGACCGAAGGAATCGTTAAAGATATTCTAACCAATTCATCGAATCATCCTCATGGAATTAAAGTCCGGCTAAGTAATGGCATTGTAGGCCGAGTAAAACAAATCATTCCCTAGGATTACTTATTTTGTTTTTTATGAAAAAGACTCAAGAACTCTTTAGGAATCGGACTTTCAAAATGCATAATTTCATTGGTTACCGGATGCTTGAAAGCCAGGATGTGAGCATGAAGTCCTAACCGGTTGATGCTGCTCTTTACTCCTCCATATTTTATATCCCCGATAACACTGTGCCCGATGTCTTGCATATGAATACGTATTTGATTTTTGCGGCCGGTCTCCAGTTTTACCTCCAATAAAGAATAGGAATTGTTTTTTTCCAATACCTTGTAATGGGTCACGGCTTTTTGCCCACCATTGGGAGTCTTGCTGGAGTACATTCGAAGCGCTTTATTTTCTGTTAACCAAGAGGTAATAGTCCCTTGATCATCGGTTAGGGGACCATGAACAACCACGGCATAACTTCTTTCCAGAACAACTTCCTTCCAGGCGTTTTGGAGCTTTTCCTTTATCTCTTCGCTTTTGGCAAACATCATGACCCCGGAGGTTTCTTTATCCAGCCGATGTACAACAAAAACCCGACTCTGACTATCTCTTTTTTTGATATGTGTACTTAAAACATTATAAGCTGTTAATTCCTTTTCTCTGTCGGTCGCGATTGAAAGCATTCCGGCAGGTTTTTCTATGATGATAAGATATTCATCTTCAAAGAAAATCTTTAGCCCCAGGGGCTTGAGCTCTCTTCTTTCTTGATAGACTTTGCTCCGATTAATGTTAACCTTTTGACCTGCAACCAACGGATAGTTAAACAAAGTTGTTACCTCGCCGTCTACAGAAATCTGGCGATGGGAGAGAAGTGACTTGATAGAGTTTCTCCCTTGTTGTGGCAACTGAGCAATAAGGAATTTTAACAATTCATTTTCTTTATCAACGATAAGGGAAGTTTGTTTCTCAGGACGATGTTTGGTATTTGCTTTTTTCATCTGTTAACCCCTTCATAATCATATTATTTTGAGTAAGCGAAGATCTTTCCAGAAGATAATTGCCATTATGTATAAAAAAACTCTGGCATTTTAGTATTAGCTATTATTGAATAAATAGCAATAGGCTAGATCTTCTATCAGCCAATTGGCCTCCTATGTATTTCTCGTCAGGTATTGTCGGGATATCAAAGGAAGAATAAGAGAAGAAATAAATTTTAACCTCAAATGATTGCATTTAATCTGTTGATGGTATAAAATACCAATAGAACATATGTTCTAAGAGAGGCAAAAAGAGGTTACTAATGGAACAATCATTCGGCGGTCCCTTAAAGCTGGAGATCTTAGAAAAGTATTTTGATTTTTACCCCCAAGCTTTAAAGAAACAAAATTTTTGAGCCAATTCTAGGGGAAATAACCCGGTTATTTTTATTGAGAGTTATAGCGCCGGTAAAAATCTGACATGGAAAGACGGTGAAACGATGAAGATCAACCGGCTTTTGGAAATGATAATTCTTTTACTGAATAAAGGGACCATCACTGCCGGTGAACTCTCCGACCGGTTTCAGGTATCTGTGCGGACGATTTACCGGGATATTGATATTCTATCCACGTCCGGGGTTCCGGTGGTGATGACCAGAGGTAACGGTGGGGGAATATCGCTGCTGGAGGAGTATTCTCTGAGCAAGGTCATGATCAGTGAGCAGGAGAGGGACGGTTTGCTGCTTGCTTTGCAGACCCTGCAGGCTACCAGGTATCCGCAAAGTGAGGATATCCTGGCAAAGTTGGGAGTGGTGTTAAAAAAGCCCTCCCGCAAGGATTGGGTCGAGATCGATTTCTCTTATTCGAACAGCACGCCCAATGAGAAGAATAAATTCAACGATATTAAAGAAGCGATTTGGCAGCACAGGGTAATTTCTTTTGATTATGTAAATTCTAATGGCCTAAAAAGCAGCCGTTCGGCTGAGCCGGAAAGGCTGCTGTACAAAAGTCATACCTGGTATTTAATTGCTTACTGCCGCAAGCGGGAAGAGCACCGCATTTTTCGTCTGACAAGAGTTAAAAACGTCACGGTCTTGGAAGAGCCATTTACCCCGAGGCTTTGTCCGGAATGGGAAGAAGAGGCAAGCGGCCTACCGGATTCTGTCCATCTAAAACTAAAGTTTCAGCCCAGGATCTTAAACCGGATTTACGATGATTTTGCCGAGGAACTCATTCAGAAAAATGAGGACGGCACTTTGGTCGTCGAGGTGGACTTTCCGGAAGATGAGTGGGTCTATGGCTATATCCTTTCTTTCGGCAGCTATGTTGAAGTATTGGAGCCCGTACATATCCGGCGAATCGTTACCGAACGGTTAAAACAGGCTTTAGAAAAATACGAAACTCCTCAAATATGACATCCTATTGTCAATACGTTCCAGTAAGATAGAGGTAGTGAAAACTTAATGGAACAATAATATTTGAAAGGGAGAAAAAGTGTCATGATGTTTCAAGTTGAACTCTTGGAGCGTAAAGCTCAGCCTGCTCTGGTGGTCAGAGCGAAAACGGCCGTGGCCGAACTGCCGAAAGTGATCGGCGAAAGCTATGGGAAGATCATGGGGTATCTGAATGAACTCGGTGTCCAGCCGATCGATGCTCCATATACCGCCTACTACAACCTGGATATGGAAAACTTGGATGTAGAAATGGGGTTTCCCGTTGCTAAGCTTTTCCCGGATAAGGAGGACATTCATGCTCGGGAGATTCCAGCCGGCAAATTTGCCAGCTGCATTTACAAAGGACCCTATAGCGGGATGGAGCAGCCTTATAACGAAATGTTCCGCTGGATCGAAGAAAATGGCTGCAAACCGGCAGGCGAGTATTACGAATACTACTATAATGCCCCCAGCGATGTTCCGGAGAGTGAACTTCTGACCAAAATTGTAATGCCGGTTATTCAAAAATAAAATCCTGGATTCGCAAAACCTCCTTACAATTTTTTTGTTTGGAGGTTTTACATCTATTTACATGAGAGGAAAACATATCAACTAGTGGTGAAAGGAATGAATATAGTACAATTCTCTTATGGAAACATCATGATTTGGCAAGAAATAAAACAAAAGAGGAAAGTAGATTGTACATAAAATTATTACGGCATCTTCGGTTCGGTGGATTGCTTATGCTTTGTTTTCTTTTTTTCACCGGATGGATGACAAGCGCAGTGAATGCAGATACGACTCAAATCGATCGAATCTATGGTTCAGACCGTTATGCGACAGCGGCAGCCATTTCCCAGAAAGGATGGGAATCGTCGGAGTATGCTGTCTTGGCCCGCGGCGATGACTTTGCAGACGCTCTCTGCGCGGGACCACTGGCGGCGAAGTATCATGCTCCGATCCTACTGACTGAGTCTCAATCCCTGAATGCTGATGCACAGAGTGAGATTCAACGGCTTGGTGTCAAGCGCGTATTTATTACAGGCGGGACTTCGAGCATCTCTGCGGAGATTGAGACAACGCTGCGTGAAGCCGGTGTAATCGAGATTGTTCGTCTCGCCGGTAATGACCGCTATGAAACATCAGTAAAAATTGCCGAAGCGTTAAACAGCAACAAGATGATTCTGGCGACAGGGAAGAATTATCCGGATGCACTCTCCATTGCGGTGGTGGCAGCCCAAGCGGAAATACCGATCTTACTCGCCGGTAAAGACAGGCTGCCGCAAAGCGTTAAGGAATATGTGCAAAAACAGAACATTGAGCAAGCCTATATTGTTGGAGGTACAGGCGTAATCAGCGAGGGGGTAGCCCAACAAGTGCCGGGAGCTTTCCGGTTAGCCGGGTCTGACCGTTATGCCACCAATGTAGCGGTTTTAGAACACTTTTCCGGCCAATTGGACCTTTCCAGGTTGTTTGTCGCGGTGGGTGAGGGGCCCAAAGGAACAGAGTTCGCCGATGCTTTAACCGGTGCTGTACTGGCTGCTAAATCATCATCCCCGCTTATTCTCGTGCGTGACACCCTGCCGGAGGTCACGCAAAAATATCTCAAAGGGAAGATCACACCTTTTACGGTTGTGACGGGACTTGGCGGAGAGAATGCGGTTAAATCTTCGGTCCTGCAGCGGATCATTAATTTAGCCAATACCAATGATGGCAAACTTTCAGTATCTCCGGCGAGTACAATCGCGGGAGCCATCAAGAATATTTACCTGGTCTATCTTCCTGGGGAGGACATGAACAACGGAACCGTGGAGTTCTTCCTTCCGGATAGGTACTTGGCGATAGCCGGACAGGATAAAATCACGATAAACGGCATTGTAAATTCATTAACCTCTGAACAGATTTCCGATGCTGGACAAAGGGTCAGGATATCGGGACTGAACGTTACGACCGGTCAAAAAATAATCCTGACACTCAATGACAAAAGCGTTCAGGACGTTGGCAACTACAGTTTTAAGGTGATCGCGGATGCAGATGGCTCAGGAATTCTTAGACCAAGCTCAGGAAGTCTTACGGAGTCAAGGACGCTTCCAGTTCGTTTCCCGAGTCTTAAAGTGGGGATACAGCTGCTCTCTTACAACCGGCCGGCTACGCCTTTATCCCCAAAAGGATTTGTCATTCATTCCACAGCGGATCCTGGGGCCACCGCGCAGAAAATAGTTCAATATTTTAATTACCCCAACCGTTATTCCTCTACCCATTATGTTGCGGATTGGACTGAAACCGTGCAAATGATTCCGGAAGACGAAATGGCCTGGCATGCTGCCCAAACAGCCAACCAAAGGTACCTTTCCGTAGAAATGTGTGAACCGGAAGGAAATCAGCCCGAGCAATTTAAAAAAGTTTGGGATCAGACCGTTCTTTTGGTTGCAGATGCTTGTATCCGGTATGGCTGGGACCCTCAAAAAGATATCTTCAGTCATATGGACATCTCTTATGCCTATCGGGAAACAGATCATATTGATCCAATCCCGTTCCTTAAAAAATATAACAAGACTTGGCAGGATTTATTGAATGCAATTCAAGCCAAGATGGTTGAACTGCAAACGAATTGATCCTATTCCGAGAGAGCTGCAGCATCCTTTAACGTGTCAATAATATGGATTTGCTGAGGACAGACGTCTTCACAGTTGCCGCAGGCAATACACGCGGAAGGCTTTGTGCTGCCCAGCATCAAGGCAATTTGATAAGTCCTTTTCGCACCTTGTAAATCACCGAAGATCATATTCCGGTTCAAGGCATCTAAAAAAACCGGTATGTGAATTTGCTGCGGGCATCCTTTGACGCAATACGCACACGAGGTACAAGGAATAGAGGGAATCGCACGGAGAGCCTCCCGTGCCCGTACGATCACGGCCGTTTCTTCCAGACTCAAAGGCCGGAAATCCTCCATATAGGAAAGATTGTCTTTCATCTGCTGGGTGGTAGACATCCCGCTGAGCACAGTGATGACCTTGTCCAAAGAAGCGGCAAAGCGAATGGCCCAAGATGCCAAAGAGGCCTTAGGATCAGCTTCTTCAAATATTTTCCGGACACTGTCGGCTGGATTTGCCAGTACGCCGCCCTTCACAGGCTCCATGACAATGATTGGTTTGTTATGCTTAAGTGCCACTTCATAGCATTGGCGCGACTGGACGGATTCGCTCTCCCAATCGGCATAGTTGATCTGGAGTTGAACAAATTCTGTCTCCGGGTGTTCAGTCAGGATGCGGTCGAGTAAATCAGCCTTGTCATGGTAGGAAAAACCGATATGACGGGCAAGTCTCTTCTCTTTCAGCTCCAGCATATAATCCCAGATACCGAAGTCGTCAAAGACTTTCTTGCGGCTTTCACTCACATTATGCATCAGATAGTAATCAAAATATCCGGCTCCTGTGCGCCTAAGCGAGGTATGGAGCATCTCTTTGGCCTCTGCGGCAGTGGAGACCGCCCAGGCCGGAAGCTTAGTAGCAAGCTGAAAGCTTTCGCGGGGATAGCGGTCAACAAGGGCTGTTTTTATGGCCGCTTCCGATTTCCCGTTGATGTAGCCGTACGCCGTATCAAAGTAAGTGAAACCCTTGGCCATGAACAGATCAACCATTTCTTTGGTCTGCTCAAGGTCAATTTCTTTTTTGATCATCGGAAGCCTCATCAGTCCAAAACCGAGCTTCCGTATATTTTTGCCTAAATAGTCCATGATTTATCTCCTGCCATCGTTTAGTGTGATATCATCTCTCAATGGATTAAGTCTGAAATTAATTGTAGTTGGCTGCAAACAGACTGTCAAATTTACCTTTTAAAAAAGCGGCAACAAATGTAAAATGGAAATAAGCTAATATCAATGAACAATAATAAGGAGGCCTATCTATGAAAAAGAAATATATTATCTTCATGATTATGGCAATCTTAATTTCCTTCACATTGACAGGATGTATACCGGGAGATGGCACGTATACATCTGAAAGACCGGCAGGGTTTTTATGGGGCGTTTGGCATGGGTGGATTGCGCCAATTTCACTGATTGTCGGGTTATTTAAGGATAATATCAGAATCTATGAGACCGTAAATACAGGCTGGTGGTATGATTTTGGCTTTTATATTGCTGTGATCAGCGGCTTCGGTGGGGCGTCCTTATCCCGAAAGAAAAAGAAAGAGAAAAAGGAGTAATGGCCTTGACTCTCCCCCGTAGTGGAGGGTTTATACTGTTTGCAGGGAGGTGAGGTCGTGTATAAAATCAGTGAGTTCTCCAAGATCACCAATATAACGGTTAAGGCCTTGCGGTATTATGATGACCAAGATATTTTGAAACCGTCTTACCGTGCGGAAAATTCCTATCGCTATTATGACAACCATGATTTTAGCCGGGCAAGGCTGATTGTTTTATTGCGTGATCTAAGCTTTTCTATTTCAGAAATTAAGGATATCCTAGCCCATTGTGAAAGTCCCGATGATCTGTCCTACTATTTAGCTGAAAAGCAAGATATGCTTGCGGAACAGATTAGCAAAGAGAAAGAACTGATTAAAAAGATGAACCTCTACCTTGGACCCAAAGAAATGGAGGCAGGGAGTATGAACTACAACATTGAGACGAAAGAATTTGAGGAAATGACAGTCGCCGCAATCCGCTATAAAGGCAGGTACAGCGACGTCGGGAAGTACATTGGGACCATTTATAAAGAAGCAAGAGGAAAGACTTTCGGAGAACCGTTTTGCTGCTATTACGATGAGGATTTCAAAGAAGAAGCGGATATCGAGCTTTGCGTTCCGGTCAAAGGACCCGTGACCGGATCGAATATACACTGCAAAAAGTTACCGAAGATCAAAGCAATCTGCACAACGCATGTCGGCAGTTATGAAAATTTGAGTTTCGCCTATAAAGCTGTGCTGGATTATGCCAGCGAGCATAGCCTGGAGTACAAGCTGCCTTCCAGGGAGATTTATCATAAAGGTCCCGGGATGATTTTCAGGGGGAACCCCAATAAGTATGTTACGGAAATTGTCATGCCCATCGAACCATCAAAATTGTAAGTGGCAAATGAATATTTATCTAGGCTATGATTTGTTAGGCACCGAAATTTCGGTGCCTTTTCTTAATATGGATGTAACGAACGATTCTTTGCCACGAAGATGTTGTCATGGTTTATTGGTGCGTATGGCATCGCAAAGCAAAATGAGTATAAATTGAAGAATTTTTCATAAATTAAGCTTATACTCAATTTATGATTATTGACACAAAAGCTTTGAAATAATTGATAAAAAGGAAATTGTAAGAAAGGAGTGGGAATTATGCAGGAGAATTTTGAAAAATGGAGGGTGGGTATTCCAGATACATTTTATCCGATAAGCGAATTGCAGAAGTATGTTCAATACGGTACTGTCAAATCTTACTTAAAAG
>VMEE01000075.1 GCA_009910795.1 Dehalobacter sp. CP
ATTTGCATGACCTAAAAGATTAAGGTCTAAGGCTTTAACCTTTTGGCTTAAACCTTAGGTCTAAATGTCTTATACATTCAGGGTTAGGCCTTTAACTTTTAGGCTTATGCTCCAGTACGAGTTGCTATTATCGCTATTGATTATTCAAGCAGGTAACCTCTCTCCAACCCGAAGCTAATTCCTCCCTCCCAATTACTTGTAAGATGTGATCTTACTGTATTATATAAATGTTCAACTACATCCGGGAAAATTGGATTCTTGACATATCCATCTAGATATCTATATTCCCTATCCCTATTCTTCTGTTTTCTCAAAATATATATTTGATCTACTTTATATTTTTTTAGATTTATATCTTCTGATAATTTTAGCCACTCAGCCACAACTAAGTAGATTGCATTAGGGCTTCGAGTTTTTAGCTGTTCTGCCGCTGCTGAAGCTCCTTCAAGCATGGTTTTATCTAAATATGTTTTGCACTCTATGGCAACTGCTGGAATCTGAAGATTTTCTTCCTGAATAGTTCTGCTACCATAACAAATCATTTTTGTGTTTATGTTCACACCTATGGCAAAATCATGATCTTTATGTTCTATCTTAAAGCTAGGTGTTCTTACCATACTCCTATAGTTAGGGGGCAAGAAAAATATGTCTTTGAACGTGTGGGCTTTACCTATAAGGGCGGATGATGAAAAGCTAAGAACTAAATCACGAAATAGATAATAAATGAACTCTTCTAGTACGCTGGAGTGAAGATTCGATCTGGAATCAAACTTTTCTGCAAATTTTTGCTGATCTATATAATTTTTATAATCTGTAAGAAGTTCAACTCTTTTTTGTAAAATATTATGGTCTTCTTCATTTCTTTCCTCAAAAGGTCCTTTTAGATTTATATTTGCCTCTTTCCATGCATCATATTTACTTCTAATTTCCTTTATGTACTGTTTTGATTCACCATCTAAATATTTTGCTTGATGGTTCTCTTTTTGAGATAGGTTGTCTCCATGAACATACATCTTGTATCATCCTTTAATCTGTGAAGCAATGTTCCTTGCTACTGCTCTTGCCATCAATGGAGGTACAGCATTTCCTATTTGATTGTATTGGCAAAGATGTTTCTCCTCTAATCTACCCTCTCTCTGTAGCAATTTATGGCTAACAACTGTCGGCTTGCCTTTAAAAATGAACCAATCTGGAAACGATTGTATTCTTGCTCCTTCTCTTGCTGTAAAATTCCGGTTTTTAAAAGGATGAACAAAATTGGCATAAAAAGAGGCAGGAATTGTATGGCATTGCTTATTTGGATTCATTCGACGGTTATTCTGGTCATAAACCTTGTCTGAGATAGTACCGTTGCTATTTCTCTTATAAGGCTTCAAATAGGCAGGGACATCAGATACGGACTCTCCAATCGACATAGAAGCAAACCGCTCTATCATTCTCTTTGTATGCTTCATTGCTACATGGTTGTACACTCTTTCAGAACCATCTCTCATCTGAAGCTGATAGGTGCTATTAGCTTCTCTTGTGTAGTTCATCTCTTCCTGCCCCTCACCAGCCTCAATATCTGGTAAATCTGAGATTGCATCCCATAATGTAGGGCAAGGTTTTAATTCATTATTAAATAAGGTAATTTGTTTGTGCTGTGTTATACAGTGAGTTGGTTCGGGAAATGGCCTCTCTAGCTCATGAGTCGAACCTATCACAAAAAGCCTGCTTCTTATTTGGGGCACACCATAGTCTATGGCGTCTAATACCTTAATATACACAAAATACCCTATCTTGTTAAGTTCCTTCTTAATGATATCTAAGACCTGCTCATCGGTGCTCGTTTTGGCTTTTAGTAGGTTAGGTACATTCTCCATTATCAAATACTTAGGATTAAATAATTTACAAATTCTTAAGAATTCTATAAAAAGTGAATTCTTCGGATCTTTGGGATCGCATGAGTTCTTTCTACAGACAGAGAATCCTTGACATGGTGGGCCTCCTAATACTATATCTGGCTTGTTATCATTAAATAATTCATGAATATATTCATTTGAAAAGTTGCATATATCGCCTATAAGAACTTTTGAATTTTTATGATTGAGTAAGAATGTCTCGGCTGCCCACTCATCAATTTCTATTCCGCCTATTATATCATATCCTTCTAACTTAAATCCTAGACTGAATCCTCCTGCCCCTGCAAAGGTATCTAATACTTTAAGCATCGCATTTGTTCTCCATTGCATCCCTTCATCCATTCAATACTTTAAGCTTGTGCGGAGATCTCCTCACCCATCAACTTTACGAAAGTCTCTATTCATAACATTATTCGATGCGAAGAGATCAATCTATTAACAAGATATGTGTCATATTTGTATACTTCCTTTTTTTTGCTATGCAACGTTGTATTTTTCGCGTTGCATTGGTGCATTTTACAGGCCTTAAGGGGCCTTTTGCTACAACGCTCTATGCCTTAGCATATCGAAAACGGCCTTACCCCTCCTCCTTCCCGTTCGCAGGAGAGGTAAGAGAAGAGAGTCCTAAGGCTTCCCTTTTCATAGCCCTGGCCAGCTCCTGAGCCTGCTCTAGGCTCATTTTCTGGGAAGAGCCTAGGTAAACGTTCCTTATCTTCCCGCCCTCTCTCCATGAGGCCATCCAATAGAAGTATGATTGTCTCCCTTTCTTGGTGCTCTTGGTCTTCTCCATCTGCCATAGGTGTAGGTCTTCTAGCCTGGCAGCTCCCTCCAGAGCCTCAGCCTCAGCCTTCAGCTCATCAGCCTTACCTTCCAGCTCTCGGGCCTTCTTCCTGGCATCTGGCAGGATCTTAGCCGCTTTCATGGCCATGCTTGCATCTCTCTCCAGCTCCAGGGCCTCGGCCTTCAGGGCCTTCCTCTTCTCTCCGGCGGCGGTCTTGTGCATGGTAAATAGTTCTATGACATTTTACTTAAAGCTTTCGATAATGTCATAGAATTATTCCCTTCGCATGTTTCAACGTTTCAGATTGTTTCAATCGCCCTCTTCCTCCATGCCACAACGCATTTGCTACGTTGCATCCCTGGCAATATCTCC
>VMEE01000076.1 GCA_009910795.1 Dehalobacter sp. CP
CCTTTTGGAGTTTTTAAAGTAAACTTGAAAAACTCCAATAACTCTAGTTTAGAGGATATTATCTCACTGCTTTAGTGATGTTTCCATACACCGACTTATTAGACGGTTACGGTTGAGTATCCTCCTGGGCTGAAAATACTGTAAGGGAAGATAAGACGTTGCCAGGTAATTAGAGACTACATCCAGTGATGTAGTCTCTTTACATTAATGGAGTGAGGGTGTTCGCCTAGAAAGTTTGAGGAACCTCCTGGAGCGACGATACGGAAAATAGGTCTAGGCAGATACAAATCTGACCGATTGGCGGACAATAGGGGTATTATTAATTAAGAACGGATAGTGACTGAGGTGCCAGTGGGGATAATTCTAGCGAGCTCTAAGACATCTTTATTAAGCATGCGGATACAGCCTTTAGAAACTTGTCGGCCAATTGACTGAGGATTATTTGTACCATGGATTCCATATCCAGGGATGCTGAGTCCAAGCCACATCACACCAAATACGCCTCCGGGATTTGGTACTTTACTAATGATTTCATAAGATCCGATTGGAGTAGGTGTCGCTGTTTTCCCGATACCAACCGGATAGGTCCTGATGATTTGACTGTTTTCGGACACATAAAGCTGACGTTTATTTAAAGAAAGCACAATCGAATACATGTTAATCACCCCTGTTTATACTATTTGCCAGGTCTTTGTTTGGTTAAAAATTTAATAAAATATATGGACTAATTTCAAAAAAAGTAGTATGGAATATAATGGGAATATAAAATCTAAATCTACTTTGTTTAAAAAATTTATACGAGGAGGTAACAAAAAATGCACCTTTTTGGAAAAGGCTTTTATTCGTATGCATGTACGTGTTATTATCCAGTAATTTGCTTTCCGACTATGCCCTGCTGTAATGTTCCTTATCAGCAAAAGACAGTACAATACCAACAAACAGAGCAATATCAACAGACGCGATTTACTGGTGGCAAAGGTTAATTAAGAAATGAGGACAGAGCATCAATGGGTGCTCTGTTTCTTATGTATAGAGGGGGTTTATCTGCACAATTGGATGGAGAAAAATGAAGATTATCTATCCACTTGACAAATCATCCCGGATACATTACTATATTGAAAATAACCTATATGCTCAAACACGATGAGAGGAAAGTCTGATTTAAATGTTGTTCAGAGAGCTGATGGCCGGTGCAAGTCAGCCAACATGTAATGAGATTCCATCCTGGAGTGGCCGATGATGAATTGTGCGGGTTCCGCCCGATATCGCGGACATAAGTTGGCCGATTTGGCAACATGGGTGGCAACGCGGGAATACCTCTCGTCCCTGATTTTGGGATTAGAGGTTTTATTTATGTATTTCTGCAGATGAAAGACGTTGTCACTTTATGAAGAAATGGCTAAAACTTGGGTGGCACCGCGGAATATCCGCCCCAACACTGGGGTGGATTTTGCTTTTTTTCATAGCGCTATACAAAAGTGAAAGAATACTAATATGATAATGGAGGAGGAATTTACAATGACAAGAGTATTTAATTTTTCTGCAGGACCGGCAGTATTGCCTGAAGAAGTTCTCAAAGAAGCTGCTGAGGAAATGCTGGATTATGATGTCACGGGGATGTCCGTGATGGAAATGAGCCATCGCTCCAAAGCTTTTGAAAAAATTATTGGTGATGCGGAGCAGGATCTTAGAGATTTGCTAAATATCCCAGATAATTATAAGGTACTATTCCTGCAAGGCGGTGCATCACAACAGTTTGCCATGGTCCCAATGAATTTAATGAAGAACAGGGTTGCCGATTACCTTAACACCGGACAGTGGGCTAAAAAAGCAATTCAGGAAGGAAAGATCTACGGTAAAATTAATGTCCTTGCTTCCTCAGAAGACAAAACATATACGTATATTCCTGATCTGAAAGATCTGAAGATCTCCGAGGACGCCGACTATGTATACATTTGCCATAATAACACCATCTACGGAACAAGGTTTGCAGAACTGCCCAAAACCGGTGACAAAATTTTGGTTGCGGACATGTCTTCGGATTTTTTGTCTGAACCTGTAGATGTAAGCAAATATGGTTTGATCTTTGCCGGGGCTCAAAAAAATGTCGGCCCGGCCGGTGTTGTCGTCGTCATTATCCGGGAAGACTTGATTACTGATGATGTGCTGCCGGGAACGCCTACCATGTTGAAATACAAAACACAGGCAGACAACAAGTCGCTCTATAACACACCGCCGGCCTATGGCATTTATATTTGCAGCAAAGTATTTAAATGGCTGAAAAAACTTGGCGGACTCGAAGTCATGAAAAGAATCAATGAGGAAAAAGCCGCAATCTTATATGACTATCTTGATTCCAGCAGAATGTTTAAAGGAACAGTGGTTAAGAAAGACCGTTCACTGATGAATGTGCCGTTTGTAACCGGATCAGAAGAACTGGACAAGAAATTTACCAAAGAAGCCAAAGAGGCCGGCTTGGTGAATTTAGAAGGTCATCGCTCAGTCGGAGGAATGAGAGCGAGCATTTACAATGCGATGCCCATGGAAGGCGTGAAGGCGTTAGTCGCATTCATGAAGAAATTTGAAGAAGAAAACATCTGAGAAAGAAAATCATCTTTATACAATCAGGAGTAAAGGAGTGTCTGTATGTTTAAAATCAATTGTTTAAATCCGATTGCTAGGATTGGGCTGGACAATTTCTCGGACGAATATGCTATTACGGATAACTATGAAGAGGCGGATGCCATTCTGGTCAGAAGTGCCAGTGTTCATGAACTGAACCTGCCGGATTCTCTGCAGGCAATTGCCCGGGCCGGAGCAGGAGTGAACAATATACCGCTTGATAAATGCGCTGAAAAAGGGATTGTTGTTTTTAATACACCGGGGGCTAATGCCAATGGTGTTAAGGAATTGGTACTTGCCGGACTGTTTCTGGCATCCCGTGACATTATCGACGGCGTAAACTGGGTAAATACTGTTAAAGATGATCCGGTTATTGCTAAACTTGTTGAGAAAAATAAGGCCAAGTATGCAGGTATTGAAATCAGCGGCAAGAAACTTGGTGTAATCGGGCTTGGAGCGATTGGGGTTCTCGTAGCGAATGCGGCGATGAAACTTGGCATGGAAGTATATGGGTATGATCCGTTCATTTCTGTCCGCTCAGCCTGGCATTTGTCTAAATATATCAAGCCCAGCAAATCCTTGGCGGAGATTTATAAAGAATGTGATTTCATCAGCATCCATGTACCTTTGTCCGATGCAACTCAAGGGATGCTGAATGAAGAAGCCTTCAAGATGATGAAGAACGGCGTCCGCATTCTAAATTTCTCGCGCGATTCTTTAGTCAATGAAGAAGATATGATTGCAGCACTAAAAGTTGGCAAGGTATTCAAATATGTTACCGACTTTCCTACTCCTAAAATGGCGCCCCTAAATGAAGTCATTGCTATTCCGCACCTGGGAGCTTCCACCTGTGAATCAGAGGATAATTGTGCGGTGATGGCTGTCAGCCAGCTCATGGATTATCTTGAAAACGGCACGATCAGAAACTCCGTGAACTATCCCGACTGTGACAACGGTTATCCGGATAATGCCGGCCGTCTCGCGATTCATCACAAAAATATCCCGAATATGATTGGTCAGTTCACTTCGGCCCTGGCTCAGGAGAATATTAATATCTCTGATATGATTAATAAAAGCAAAGGCCAGTATGCCTATACCTTGGTTGATATTGAGGCACCATCCACACCGGAAATAAAGCAGAAAATTGAAGCGATTGAAGGAGTCTACAGAGTCAAAATCGTAAAATAATGAAAGTTGATATTGTTGATATTGTTGGTATTGGGAGGGTTGGATTTGGCTACGATCAGACCGTTTAAAGCGCTGCGGCCGAGGGAAGAACTTGCTGCGAAAGTCGCGGCACTTCCTTATGATGTCTATAACCGCGAAGAAGCATTAGCTGAAGTAAGAAAAGAACCGTTGTCGTTTTTGCAGATTGACCGGGCAGAGACCCAGTTCGCTCCTGAGGTCAGTCCTTATGATACCCGGGTCTATGAGAGAGCGAGAGACAGTCTGCAGGAAATGATCCAAAACGGCGTTTTTGTCAGGGAGGATAGACCCTGCTATTATGTGTATGAACTGGTGATGGATGGCCGTTCCCAGACGGGCCTGGTCGGTTGTGCCGCGATTGATGATTACCTGAACAATGTTATCAAAAAACATGAAAAAACCAGAGAAGATAAGGAAATTGACAGAATCAATCATGTCGACATTTGCAAGGCCCAGACCGGCCCGATCTTTTTGGCTTATCGGTCTCAACAGGGAATTAATGAGGTTGTCAGCCGAATTAAACAAGAAAGCCCCCTCTATGATTTCACTGCTCCGGACGGAATCAGACATACCGTTTGGAAAATAGACGGGGATCATGATTTGGCTGCGATCTATTCCGGATTTCAAAATACCCGGAGCATCTATATTGCGGATGGACACCACAGAGCGGCTTCGGCGGTAAAAGTAGGCTTGCGCAGAAGAGACGCCCATCCCGGTTTTAACGGAGAGGAAGAATTCAACTATTTTCTTTCTGTCCTTTTCCCGCACGATCAACTGATGATCCTGGATTACAATAGAGTGGTCAAAGATCTTAATGGTTATCAGAAAGATGCCCTGCTGAATGAAATAGAAAAAGCATTTATTGTAACCAAAATGGGGGCTGAACCCTATAAACCTCAGAAAAAAGCGGTCTTTGGCATGTATTTGGAAGAATCATGGTATAAACTGGAGGCTAGGGATGAGATTCTTTGCGATGATCCTGTGGAAGGCTTGGATGTTTCACTGCTGCAAAATTATCTCTTAACACCGATCCTGGATATCAAAGATGTCAGAACGGATAAACGAATCGATTTTGTCGGTGGTATACGTGGCCTGAAGGAACTGGAAAAGCGGGTGGCCAGTGATATGAAACTTGCTTTTTCGATGTATCCGACATCGATTGATGAACTTTTTGCCGTATCTGATGCAGATAAGCTTATGCCACCCAAATCTACCTGGTTTGAACCCAAACTGAGAAGCGGACTGCTTATTCACGAACTGGAATAGGGCTGACTTGCAACCCGGTATAGTACTATACCGGGTTAACATCTGGTTTGCCGTGAAAAATATTTTTGAGCCATACACATAGGATGATAGTGTTTGTTTCATGATAAAGTCAGATGATATTTTAATAGTTAATGAGGCACTGGAAAATATTATTTATATGTTGACGAATTATCCCAAGAAAATCCGTCTAAATAATAGGGCGGTTGTTTATTCTATGAGTGAAAGCATGAGTGATCGGAGGTAACTATGTCAATCAATGTTACGGATGAATTTCTTAAGCTTGTTTCCATTGACAGTCCGTCCAAAAAAGAAGGGAAACTCGCAGGCTATCTGAAACGAAGGCTGAAGGAGCTCGGTGCTGATGTCTATGAGGACCATTCCGCCGTCAGGACCGGTAGTGATACAGGCAACCTGATTGCAGTACTGCCGGGCAACTGTGAGGGTGCACCGGTGATCATGCTTGCAGCTCATATGGATACGGTAGCATCGATCGAAGGAATGACACCCCGGATTGAGGAAGGGGTCATTCGCAGCGATGGACAGACCATCCTAGGGGCGGATGATAAAGCTGGAATAGCCGTGATACTCGCAGTACTGAGCAGGCTTCAAGAAGACAAGCATATCCTGCATAGCCCGGTTGAAGTTGTTCTGACCGTGCAGGAAGAAATTGGTCTCTATGGCATAAAAAATCTTGATTATGCCCTTAAAGCTGACTTCGGCTATGTTTTAGATGGTGACGGCCCTGTGGGTACCGTAGTTCACGCAGCACCTTCTCATATCACGCTTGATCTGGTTGTTCAGGGTAAAGCTGCACATGCGGGCTTGGCACCGGAAACGGGCGTGAATGCAATTGTTGTTGTGTCCAAAGCCATTGCGGACTTGAAATCAGGAAGGATAGACCAGGAAACAACGAGTAATTTCGGGATCATTACCGGCGGAACAGCGCGTAATGTGGTTGCTGAAAAGGTACAAATTACGGCAGAGGTACGAAGTCACCATCAAGCCAAACTTGAAATTGAAGCTGATAAAATTCTTGAGAAATTTGAAACTGTTGCAGCTAAGAACCAGGCAAATTTCAGCTATACAAAGGAACTTGCCTATGAAGCGTTCTGCATAGATCCGGCACATCCTGCTGTTCAGAATTTACTGAAGGCAGGGAAGAAGCTCGGCATTCACACGGAGTTAACTTCAACTGGCGGAGGACTTGATGCCAATATCTTAAATTCCCGCGGCATACCATGTCTGGCACTGGGCCTCGGTAATCATAAACCGCATACCCGCGAAGAATATGTCGAAATTGACCAGATGGAAAAATCCGTCGAATTCGTACTTGAGGCTTTGTCTTTTTCATAGGATATACTGAGGTGACGACAAATGTGGGAGCGTATTCGTCGTGAACTTTTAGTAGAATACTATTGGTGGAAAAGGCAGAAATTAAATAAAAGACATTCGGATAGTCCAATCGGTCTTCTGGGAATACTGTTAATAACCGTCGGAATTATCCTGATGGTGATCATAGGGCAGGGTATTGGAGCGCTGTTCCGTAATATGATACCTTTCGTAAGCGGGACACAGGTTGCCGGTACCTACTGGTCTTCCGTCTTTTTGGCGTTAAAGATCAGCCTGCTGTTAATCGTGATGATGATTGGTTTTGCCTCCATCATCATCTATAAATTATTCAGACGTAAAAAATAAATGGTTCTATCGATGACTGACTTTCAAAAAAATGTTTAAATATAAACATTTGTGTATCTTCGCTGCCTTAAAAGAATAATAAAATATATTCTTAAGATATTGTACAAGTCTTATTGCAGGCAGCAGTAATATCTGCTAAAATTGATAAATTGAGGGGGGTAAGATTTTTGGATAGCTTTTCCAGTATCATGCAAGAAATTTTTAACATTATTATGATTTCTCTACAAGTCATCATTATTTTTGTGACTTTGTATTATTTTATTTTATCAATTCTAGGGATGCACCGGAAATCTGAAAATGACGAATTCGAGCCCAAGAATAGATTTGCGATTGTCGTTGCAGCTCATAATGAGGAAAGGGTAATCGCGCCGCTGATTAACAACCTTAAAAATCTGGATTATCCGAGAGAACTTTTTGATGTCTTTGTTGTTGCCGATAATTGCACGGATAACACTGCTTACCTGGCAAAAAAGGCTGGAGCCAATGTGTACAAGCGTTTTGATGAGATAAAACGCGGGAAAGGCTATGCCTTGGAATACTTATTTGCGAAGATTTTTGCTTTAGACCATACGTATGATGCTTTTGTTTTGTTTGATGCCGATAATCTCGTCAAGGATAATTTCCTCAGAGAGATGAATAAAAAGCTCTGTCAGGGAGATCAAATCATTCAAGGCTATGTGGATTCCAAGAACCCTTATGATACCTGGGTCACCACTTCGTTTTCAATTGCATTTTGGATGATGAACAGGCTGGTACAGCTGGCCAGGTTTAATTTCGGAGTTTCCAATACCCTGGCTGGTACGGGGATGTGTATTTCCTACGATGTACTTAAGAAATTTGGCTGGGGAGCTCACTCTTTGGTTGAAGATCTCGAGTTTACGATGAAAGCCTTGGTATATGGGATAAAAACCAGCTGGGCGCATGACGCGGTCGTTTATGACGAGAAGCCGCTTAGTTTTGTACAGTCCTGTCATCAGAGGAAACGCTGGGCTCAGGGGCAGGTTGACGTTGCCTGCAGATATTTGCCTATTCTTCTTGTAAAAGGATTCCGCGAGAAAAAGTGGCTGTATTTTGATGCAGCGATGCATCTCTTTCAGCCGTTCTTCTTGATTATTTCGGCTTCGTTTATTGTGATGCAGGTGTTATTCTTTCTGCGCCCTTATTATGTCAACTTGTTTATTGACTATATTCCTGCAGGTGTCTGGCAGGTTCTTTCCGGAAGTGTTATTGTTTTTGCCATATTGTCCCTGTACTTGGACAAAAAGCCTACCAAGGCCTATTTTGGCTTGATTCTGTATCCGATCTTTATGTACAGCTGGATACCGATCATTATTGCCGGGTTCATTCACCGCAACAAGAAAGAGTGGTCGCATACAATGCATACCCGCTCAATCAATTATGAGGAAATTCGTGCGGAAGAAAAAGTATCGACCAGCTGACAGTCTCAAGGTAAACGAAGACCCGGTTTTACCCGGGTCTTTTCGCTTGCTGTGAAATAACAATCCATCAGAAGATGTCTTGTTTTTACGCAAAAAATCCTTTGACACACCATCGATATTTGTGTATACTATAATTCGTCACAGCAAGCCTGGGTGATTAGCTCAGCTGGGAGAGCGCCTGCCTTACAAGCAGGATGTCGGCAGTTCGATCCTGTCATCGCCCACCAAACTCGAAGTTCGAAGTTTGACGCGCGAAGTTCGAAAAAGCATATTAAGATATTGCTTGAAGAGCGGAAGGTACGAACTGAACATCGGGAAACTTACTGTAGAGGAATACGAAGGTTCGAATATCGAACGTCGTGCCTGAATACCGAATTGGCCCCGTAGCTTAGTGGTTTAAAGCGCCTGCCTGTCACGCAGGAGATCGTCGGTTCAAATCCGATCGGGGTCGCCATACGCGATATTCGAAGTTCGTGGTTCGAAGTTCGAAAGGTGGAAGTTAAATTCCATAGCGAATAGTCACCACGGTACTTGGAATTATAGATCAACTATTGCGGATTAGATACCGCAGAGGCATACACAAGTTCGAACATCGAACATCGTGCCTCGAACATCGATTATGCCTCGGTAGCTCAGTCGGTAGAGCAGAGGACTGAAAATCCTCGTGTCGGCGGTTCGATTCCGTCCTGAGGCACCATGATCATGCGGGTGTAACTCAGTGGTAGAGTGTCACCTTGCCAAGGTGAAAGTCGCGAGTTCGAATCTCGTCACCCGCTCCAAAAACTTATGGCGGCATAGCCAAGTGGTAAGGCAGAGGTCTGCAAAACCTTTATCCCCCAGTTCAAATCTGGGTGCCGCCTCCAAACGCCGAAGTGGCGGAACTGGCAGACGCACGGGACTTAAAATCCCGCGAGGTTTACCCCTCGTACCGGTTCGATTCCGGTCTTCGGCACCAATTTTGGGTTTGTAGCTCAGCTGGTTAGAGTACTGCGTTGACATCGCAGGGGTCGGAGGTTCGAGTCCTCTCAAACCCACCATTTTACTAAATGGTGAAAACAAAATGAAACGCTAGAAGCGTTGATACAAAAGGATTTGCTGTTTTCGAAAAGATATGGGGGTTGGACAACTTGTCCATAATTAAGGATAAATACTCGTAAATATCTCTAAGAATCCGTAAGTATTGGGTCAAAATTCGGTCAACAAAATAATGAATTAGAACAATAGAAAAGACCTGTAAAAAAAGGTCTTTTTTTATAATAAAAATGACTAGAAATTGAATAAAGCCAAGTGAAATAGAATAGCAATTAGTAATAATAAATCTCGCTTTTAAAGCGTCTTTAAGCCGTTAAACCGTTCGAATTTAGGTTTGGGTAGTGGCACACCTATCCAGCTAATTTTAACTGATTCTAGGCTCATTTAAACGGATAACATTTTAAAGCATAGACCTTCAAATACTTGCGTACCAACGGTTTGATGATATTTTGTGTTAATAGTTATATCGCAGTAAATACCGCAAATTACTATAAGTATCTGTAAGTTCCTAGTCAAAAACCTAGTCAGGAGCCTAGGCAAAAATAATGAATTTGAACAAACTAAGAGACCTGTTTCGAGGTCTCTTTTGCTATATAATTTTGAAATTATCCGCCAATTTAGGCGGTTATATTATTTCTCCATATAATTCTTCAATCTAAACATTCAAACAGCTTAAAGGTTATTTAAAACACTGTATGTCCATGTTAAGTATGCTATCTTCGCTAAAGAGGTATCGGCAATACTAATCCTATTAAATTTGCTAGGTGTATTAGTGAGTTGGAAAAGATTTATGGGATTAAAGTTGCTAATCCTCAATTAGTGCTAAATGTGAATCTATGATAAATAAATTTCAAGTGTATGGAATGATACAATTTTTAAGAACGATTATTTCTGGCCAACAATAAACATATCAACTCTTGATAGTGTGCTGGGAGACATAGGACTCCAATTAATTCAATGATTAATTTACTTTGTTATACTTATTTGGTATTCACTTAGTTTCCGGTAAAGAGTAGTTCTGGATATTCCTAGGATTTCAGAAACTTTTTTTGTATCATTATTTAAGCATCGCATTGTGGTTTCAATAGCTTGTTTTTCTATTTGGCTAATCGATAATAGTTGATTAGATTTCTGATATATATCACTATTTGGATTAACTAAGGTATTTGCGAAAAATGGAATTTTCTTTTGGTTGGCTTCTTGGCTTAAATATGAATCGGGTCTGTGCCGTATTCTTTCAGGAAAATCCGATAACTGTATGCAGTCTTTTTGCGATGCACTGATTGCATAAAACAGGCAATTTTCCAATTCTCTGATATTGCCGGGCCATGAATAATTACGTAATAACTCCCATGCCTCCTCTGTAATCTTAGGTATAATACTATTTTCTTTATTAGAAAAAATATTTAAAAAATATCTTGTCAGTATTTCAATATCTCCATCTCGTTCTCTTAAAGGAGGTAAAGATATCGGCAATACACACAATCTAAAATAAAGATCTTCACGAAATTTTTTTTCTTTTACCAGTTTTTCCAGGTCTTGATTGGTCGCAGCAATAACTCTGAAATCTACTGGTATATTGCGATTTCCTCCTATACGCATAACCTTTTTATCCTCCAGTACTCTTAGGAGTGTCGGTTGGAAATCAAGAGGCATATCGCCAATTTCGTCTAAAAATAATGTTCCGCCATTAGCTAATTCAATCTTTCCTTTTTGACCATCTTTAAGTGCACCGGTAAAAGAGCCTTTTTCATAGCCGAAAAGCTCACTTTCTATAAGGTTTCTTGGGAGTGAAGCACAATTTAAAGCTATAAAAGGATCGGTGGGGCGGGATTCGTTATGTATTGCCTGAGCGAATAATTCTTTACCTGTTCCGCTTTCCCCTAGAATCAGAATGTTAGCAGGAGTTTTTGCGAAGACCTGAGCTTGGCTAATAATTTGTTTTAATTTTGTACTGGTACTAATAATGTTTTGAAAAGTAAATTTTGCATCAGACTGAGAGTGTGACTTAATTACCGCTTTATTATTTGGAAGCGGATCTAGGATAACAGTAATCCCTTCAAGGCACCCATTCTCGGGATTAATGATTGGATTCATTGAGCACGTATACTTATTTTTTGTTTCGATATGGATACTTGTCACAAAATTGGCTGCTTTTTGAGGATACTTTATTACACTTTGGATAATTGATTGATTGTCAATAATTGTATTAAGATTGCGGCCAATAATAAGATCCACATTATCATCATTTAAGTTAATCATTCGTCTTGCTGAATCATTTGCTAGAATAATAGTTCCTTGATCGTCTGTCAATAAACATCCCTCAGAAACAAAACTAAGAGTAGTATGTAAGAAACGGTTCTTTAAAGCGAGTCTACGATTGATGCGTGACAACTCTAACTGGCCTTGTATAGCGCGTGCCGTTAAGCAGGAGATGTTAAAAAATGTAGGGGCTAAAATTTTATCGTGACTGCTCTTAACAACAGTCGTTATTCCAAATAATCCGACTAAATATCCATCGTAAAATATTGGTGCTGCTGCTGAAGCAATAAGATTCTTTAAACCATAGAAATAGTGTTCGGGGCCATTGATTTGCACGGGAGCTTGAAGGGCAAGACAAGTCCCTACAGCGTGAGTACCAATCACATTTTCGGAAAAACAGAACCCAGGCCCGATGTTAATTTTATTGGTCTCAAGTTCAAGTTGGGCATCTTTGTGTGTATATAGTAAAATGCAGTTTTCATCGGCCAAGCTGGTAATACAAGAAGGGGTGATCGAATGTAACATTTTTTCTGTTTCATGGATAATTGGAAGTGCTGTGTCGAGAAGCAGTTTTTTGGTCTTTTTTATCATTTCGAATTTTGCACTATCAAGCAGATTGGCAGAATGAAACGTATATGGGTTAACATTCATATCCCTTGATCGTAGCCATGATTCGGCAATTTCTTTTCTTATAACAGACATCTGCCTTGGATCTGCATTTTGCTCAATGCATCTTTTCCAACAATCCAATATGTCTTGCCAATTATGATCCTGATCATATAGATTTTTAGTGTTTTTTATGGTTTTCTTGCCGTTCGACATATTCATTGGGCAATCAACTCCTTAGTCTACTTAAGAAAAAGTCAACCAGGTATGACGATAATCCTTTATAGTTCAGTTATTCTGATTAAGTATAAAGCTATACCTGCTTAAAGCAGGCAACTATAAGTTCACTTTGTAAAAACAATTATTTTAATGAAATCGTAAAGGCCTTAGTGATTTATCTATTACACATTGATAATGTGGATAAAGACACAAAGGTTTCTCAGAGATAACTGAAACCAACTCAATTATTAGCTCTATTCAAGATATTGCAACACAATCTAATTTGCTTGCTTAAATCGTAGCAATAGAGGCAGCCCTTGCAGGTGATAAGGGAAGAGGATTTTCCGTTAAGAACCTACGGCCACACAGGTTACTTTCAAGCATTGCCTTATCTTGCAGGAAGAAAAGAGGCAGACATAGTCTAACCAGAATACTGCAATGCAATGGGTTTAAGTAATTCTATAATATGACTCCTTAAAGTTAGGAAAATACATCAAAGGACGGAATACTTTTAACAGCTATGCTATATTTTTGTCTGATAGTCTTTTAGTTTTTGAATATCTCTTATATAGTAGTACCCATTAGTAAAATCAATTAGCTTCATTTTTTTTAATTTTTGAATAACTCTTACGGTCGTGACTCGATTAATACCAAGCAGGTTGCTCACAAACTGTTGAGTAATATTAATATTCAATTTAATCTTTGCCTCTTCTTTTAAACCGTAATTTTCGGCCATTACTATAAGAAGATTGCAGATTCTCCATTCCGTATTATAAAAGAGTAGTTCATCTACCAGGTTCATCATGGAAACCATTTTTTTAGTCAGCGACCGTAGAATAGACAATGTTACATCCAAATCTGTTGCTAATAAATTCATGAGGTCACTATGCTTTATAGAGATTAAAGAAGAGTCCTTTGTTGTCTTAAAGTAATAAGTGAGAGGTATTTGAAAAAGGAAACAAGTTTCCCATAATATACTGCCTTCATCAAAAATTCCCACTATTCGTTCATTCCCTTTCGGGGAGTATTCGTAAGCGAATACGCTACCCTTATTGACATAACATAATTCATTTGGAAGGTCACCGGGAGAGGCTATCATTGTATTCTTAGCAATAAGTGATTCTCTCCCTTTGTTAATTAATGCTTTGGAGATATTATCACGTTTGCAAATAATTGAAAACTCTTCTCTGTTTAATCGCTCCATAAATGACCAACCTCCACCATAGTAGAAATAGAGTCAATGTTTATTATTATCTAATATCCCATTATCTAATATTCATTATACACTTTCAATCCAGAAACAGATGTAGCTTAAGCTACCTTAGTAGTGAAAACACCTATCCTATTACTTTGAACTATGCTAATTTTTAGACAAAGTTTAAAAGGAGGATATGCATGTATGGACTTAAGTAATGAGAACACAAAGAACCTGGAAGAAAAAAAGAGTATCCCGAAGAAACTAAGCAGGAGGTTTTTTTTGAAAACCTCACTGGGAATGGGGGTTGGGGTAGCGGGTGCAGCCTTACTGGGGAATCAGTTGACGGGGGTTCCGGGAGTGGACAGGATAGCTGAAGCGGCGGATATTGTACAGCATAATGATATGCCCGTTGAAATTTCAGCCGATTACAAGCGGTATGATCAGTGTAAAAATGTTATTATGCGCTCTTATGCGGGAGATCCGGTAACAGCCCCCTTGTTCGCCCGTTATTTCGGTCAACATACCGGGGAATTTCCTTCAAAAGAAGGACCGGGCAGGGGCAGGCTTGAGGACGCCTTGATGGCGGGCGCGGGATCTATTGAGGGTGATATTAATGGTTATCATTCTCCAGGGTTTGCTTCACAAGGACTATTATATAAATGGGACTATCCAGTAAATCCCGATGTATATAAATTTGACAGCCCTGAGCTTGCGAGCAAGGCTGTTAAAAAAGCGGCAGAATTTTGCGGAGCAAGCTTGGTCGGGATAGCCCCATATGACGAACGTTGGGTCTTTGAAACTGTTTTCGATATGAAAACAATGAAAGGTGTTCCGAACGTATTGCCTTTTAAGCCTACGAATGTGGTCGTTATGGCTCTGGAAATGAGCTATGAAGGATTTCAAGGGGCTCCGGATTTTCTCGAAATGGCGTCAACAGCCAATATTTATTCCAATATGAGTGTTACGGCGCATAAAGTAAGTGCTTTCATTCGGCGGTTAGGTTATCACGCCATTGCTTGCGGCAATGATACGGCTTTGAGCGTTCCGCTGGCTGTCCAAGCCGGTTTGGGAGAATTGAGCAGAATTGGTATTCTTCTTACTCCTGAATTCGGGCCAAGAGTTAGGATATGCAAAGTGTTTACAGATTTGCCGTTAGCTATTGACAAGCCGATTACTTTTGGAGCAATGGAATTTTGCAAAAACTGCAGAAAATGCGCGGATGCCTGTCCTTCAGGTGCGATATCCAAAGAGAAAGAACCCAGCTTTGATGTTTCAACCGTTTCGACAAATGGTGGTGTGAAGAAATGGGCTATGGACTGCGAGAAATGTTTATCCCAGTGGGCAGAAGTCGGTACTGACTGCGGTATTTGTATTAAAGTTTGTCCTTACAATAAAAGTGATGAATGGCATCATGATCTTGTCAGATTGGGGACAAGGACCCCTGCAAGGCCAGTCCTAAGATTCTTTGATGATTTGTTCGGTTATGGCAAGATTAGCGTTGAAGATGCAACAAAGGATTTCTGGAATAAATAGTAAGGTTGAATAAGGAGTGATATTAGTATGATTATTTTTTGGTTGATTCTGGGTGCACTTGTGGCATCGGCCTTTTGGTTTGTTTATTTAAAGTTCCAGGTAGCGGGAAAAATGTCCAAAACGAAGTGGGTATTGGCTCTAATATCTGTTTTATGGGGAGCTTTCACCATAGCATGGATTGTCAGCAGTTTGGCAGAGGCAGAAATTCAAGCTGCCGGTATGGGATTACTGATATTTGGAGGAATTTTCCTCTGTCTTATTCTTCTTACGGTTAAATGGAATGATTTAATATCCAAATTAACTTTTAAAAATAATGCGAAAGATAGTGCAATTTCATAAGTAGAAATAAGGTATAAGCAATAATGAAAGCATTTAGGAAATTTGTCACTTTAGCAGCAATACTTGTATTACTTGTAGCCTTGGGCTTCAGTTGGACTCAGACAGAAAAAGACTTGCAGCCATTTTTGATAAAAGCCCTTCCTGAAGCCCAAGTTTTTAAAAAAGTTAATTCTTCTCCGTCGATATATCAAGGAATAAAAAACCGTAACGGTAACGAAGAAAAAGTTGGCTACGTGGTAATAGACGAAGCTGTTGCTTACGGTGGACCCATTGTAATCGTAACCGGAATCGATCTGCAGGGAAAAATCGTCGGGGTAATTATTGCAGATCATAAGGATACGCCTTCCTACATTCAAAAGATCACAGAGAAGAAATATCTTGAACAGTTTATTGGTAAGATAATTGTCGCCCCTTTGTCTATTGATAAAGACATTGACCGTATTTCGGGTGCTACTTATTCCTCAAAGGGTATTGCCAAAGCTGTCTCCAAGGGAAGCCATGAAGTAGCCCGAAGGCAATTTGGACTGGTTGTTCAGGATGATGAGGAGGAACCGTTTAAATTTGGCGCAAAAGAAATAGCTGTTATTGTATTGGTCGCATTAATGTTGATTGGAGTTGCACTCAAACGGAGAAGACTACGCTGGGTTACACTTATCAGCAGTTTAGTCTTGATTGGCTTTTGGTACAATACACCTGTTTCTCTTGCGAATATTGCAGGACTTTTAATGGGCCATTTTCCACCCTTCCATGAAAATCTGGTTTGGTATGTATTCTTGATTGGAATTCCGTTGATCACTTTAACACTAGGAAAGAATGTATACTGTTTTTGGCTTTGTCCTTTTGGTGCCTTGCAGGAATTAACTGCAAAAATCGGCGGCGGCAAATTCAAATGCTGCAATAAGTCAATCGAAACAAAAATAGCCAAATTACGGTATGTACTGGTATACATGGCCCTTATAGGGGCTTTTTTAACCAAAACGCCTAGTTTTGCAGGGTATGAACCTTTTTCCACCTTATTTGGCAGGCAGGGGTTCGGTATTCAGTGGCTTATTTTACCGGTAGTTTTTTTTGCCTCTTTTTTTATACAAAGATTCTGGTGCAGGTTTTTTTGCCCAGGACTGTTAATCAACGAGATAATATTGCATCTCAGAAAATGGATAAAAAAGATGTCGGACAAAATTGTATTGTACCCTGCTAACCAAATAAAAATGCACATTAAACATCGAGGTTAAAATGAAAAGTAAAATATGCCTCAAAGATTTACTGTTTATCGTATTAATTTCTGCAGTTGTCATTATGATTCTAATCAGCCAAAAGAGTATCCCTTTATATTAAGATAATGAAAAAATAACGGGTAAATAAAATCAGAAAGGATTAGAAGTTATGCTTAAATCAAAAACATTGATTGATGTACACCATCATGCGTTTCTTCCCGAAATGGTTGCTGAAGCGAAGCGCAGCGGAATGCAAGTAGCGGAGTGGAATATTGATTACGATCGTGAGGTTATGGAGCGCCTGGGAGTTACGGGGGCCTTGCTATCGCTCCCGGCGCCTTCTCCAGCTAAAATTGTTCGCCAGATCAATATTTTCATGGGAGAAATATGCGCAAAGGATCCGAACCACTATGGTCTCCTGGCGAGCCTTCCCTGCCTGAGTGTCGATGACGCCTTAAATGAGATTGCTTATGCCTATGATGACCTTAATGCTGATGGCTTTATCCTCTTAAGCAATTACAACGGCGTTTATCTCGGTGATGAGCGTATGGAGGAAATTTTAGCGGAACTAAACAGGCGGGCGGCAGTCGTCTTTGTTCATCCCGGCAAGCCTGCCGGCGACAATCTGCCTTTATTTGGGCGGGATATTGCAGTTTACGAATTTCCGTTTGATACAACCCGATCAATAATGGATCTCGTTTACAAGGGAAAGATCGAAAAATACCCCAATATTCGCTGGATTATTGCCCATGCCGGAGGGACAATCCCATATCTTGCTCATCGTTTGAGTATTGCTAAAGAATGGAACGGTATCACCCAATCTCCCGCGGAGGTGCTGGCGCCTCTAAGCACGCTTTATTATGAGCTGGCGCTCTCAGCTTCTCCCTATTCAATCCCCGCCTTGAAAAAATTGGCTGGAGCATCCCATGTCCTTTTCGGGACGGATTTTCCTATGAGGCTTGAAAAAGGTATAGCCCAAAGCGTAACGGATATTGCTGATAACCTTGGCCTGGAAGAGGATGAACAACATATGATTGCAGCAGAAACCGCATTAAAGCTTTTTCCGCGTTTTGTAAAAAACTAAAGTGATTCATGGAAGTTGATCAATCGCTTGAACACATTTGGGATCAATATAACGAATATTACTGATCTACTATTTATAAGGAAGGAGAGGAAAATGAAGATTGCAATAGCTGCCGATGGTTGTGATATGGAGAGTAAGGTTACGGCTAAATTTGCTGATGCCTGCTGGTTATTAATTGTAGAAATGGATCGGCAGCGTATTTGCGAAAAAGTTCGCAGGGGAAGTCAAGATACGGAAAATGAAGAGTTCGCAAAAATAATTGTTCAGAGAAATTGCGAGTCGGTGATTTGCGGTGAAATTGAGCGGATACCGTTTGAGATACTCGCCGCGGCAGGAGTAACGCGATCATTGGGTGCCGGGCTTACGATACCGGATGCTATTGAACATGAGAATATGTTAGAACTTATTACCGATCATATTGGCGGTACCGGTCACGATTCCCATTCGCATCATGCGGAAACCTGTTCCTGCGGGCATGACGAATGACCCGCCAGTCCGAACATTTGCTGAAAAACATGTCAATTCGGAATTAAAAGATTGGAGTGAATCTAATGGCCTTAAGTAAAAAGTTTCTAAATATCAACGGAGTCGACCGGATGTTTATCTGTGATCCGGAAAAAGACACTTTAGCGACTGCCCTAAGGAGATTAGGGCTGACAGGTACAAAGGTCGGCTGCGGCGTGGGACAGTGCGGGTCTTGTTCAATCATCCTGGATGGGAAAGTTGTACGTTCCTGTGCCCGTAAGATAAAAAATATCCCGGAATACGCCAAAGTAGAAACGATTGAGGGGATTGGCACAGCCACTAACCTTCACCCGCTGCAGCAAGCCTTCATCACTTATGGAGGTGTCCAGTGCGGATTTTGTTCCCCGGGGTTCATTATGTCGGCGTTGGGGTTATTGAGAGAAAATGTCAATCCTACAAGGGAAGAAGTTCGCGATTGGTTCCAAAAACACCGTAATTTGTGTCGTTGTACAGGATATAAGCCTATCGTCGACGCTGTTATGGCCGCAGCCAAAGTAATGCGCGGCGAAGCCTCCATGAAAGATATCACGTTTGACATGGAAAAAACGAAAAATGGAATTTATGGCACGGCTTTGCCCAGACCTTCCGCCTTGGCCAAGGTAACAGGACTGTGCGATTACGGTGACGACATTAAATATAAAATGCCTGAAGGCACCTTGCATTTAGCTGTTGTCCAGCCAAAAGTATCTTCTCATGCCAAGATCTTAAGTATAGATACAGCTCCCGCCGAGGCGGTGCCGGGCGTCTATAAAGTCGTAACGGCCAAAGATGTTCAAGGTACAAACCGCATGCTGGCTCCAATTTTTAATCCGCGCTCCTTATTGAAAGGAAATGAATTTCCAATTATTGCCGACCAAAAAATATGCCGCTATGGGGATGTCGTCGCGGTAGTTATTGCGGATAGCGAGGAAATTGCCCGTGAGGCGGCCAAGAAAGTCATCGTTGAAATTGAATCGTTGCCGGAATATATGAACCTGTTAGATGCAGTTGTTCCTGATGCCATACCAATTCACGGACAAACTCCTAACATGTTTATGGTGGGAGCCCATATTAAAGGAGAAGACGCAAGCGAGGTCATTGATAATTCCTTTTGTTCTGTAGAAGGCAGTTTTTATTCCCCCAGGGAAGCTCATCTCTCTATTGAAGGCAATACTATGCAGGGCTACTGGGATGAACAAGGCAACATGACGATTCACTGCAAAACAATGGCGATTGGTTGGGCCCGGCATGAATTACCCGCCGGAGTTGGCATTCCAATTGAAAAATTAAGATTGATTGAAAATCCGACCGGAGGCAGTTTCGGTTGGGCATGCAGCGGACTTAACTATGCATTGATGGCAGTATGTCTGATGGTTGTAAAGGATAGACCGTTAACACTTACTATGTCCTATGAAGAACATCAGCATTTTAGCGGCAAGCGGGCGCCGGGATATACCAACGGCAGGCTAGCCTGTGATGAAGCAGGCAAACTGACTGCGATGGAATATGATATCGCCCTTGACCGCGGCGCTTTCGCCGACGAGGTAACTGCCGAGCAGTACAAAGCAATGTCTTCAATGGGTATGCAATACGTCATTCCAAATATAGCCGGGATAGGAAGATGTGCTGTAACCAATCATACTTTCGGCACAGCTTATCGGGGTTTTGGAGCTGTACAGGCATATACCGCTTCTGAAGCAATGATGGATATGTTGGCTGAAAAAATGAGGATGGATCCGTTTGAATTCAGATATATCAATCTTCCCCGCGAGGGACAGACCAACAATACAGGCCATCCTTTTAGAGATTATGTAATGCCAAATATAATGGATAAACTTCGTCCCTATTACCAGAAGGCGCTTGCTGAAGCAAAAGCGGCAAGCACACCGGAAGTTAAACGCGGTGTCGGCGTCGTTACCTCCATGTTTGGCGTGGCTATGGCCAATATGGATATGGCCGAAATTCATTTGGAATTAAATCCTGACGACACGGTAACACATTTTAATACTTGGGAGGACCAGGGACAAGGCGGCGATATCGGTACTTTGACGGTTACGCATGAGGCATTAAAACCATTGGGGCTTTCCGTAGACCAAATCAGACTGCACATGAACGATAGTCATCTTTGCCCTGATTCCGGCGTTGCCGCAGCCAGCCGTTCTCATTTTATGACAGGAAACGCTGTTATAGACGCCGCCGAAAAACTCATAAGAGCGATGCGCAAGGATGATGGGACTTTCCGAACCTATGACGAGATGGTGGCGGAAGGCATTCCGACAAAATATGCTGGCAAGTCCAGCACAAGTTTCGCCGGCCCCAGTGTTAACCCTAATACGCTGGACGGCAATCCGTTCGCATCGCTCATGTATGGCGCTTTCATAGCCGAAGTGGCTGTCGAAGTATCCACAGGCAAAGCAACATGTCTGGGAATGACCGGGGTAGCCGATGTTGGCAGGATAGGGAATATCCTGTCAGTCGAAGGGCAGGCCTACGGCGGGCTTTCTCACGGTATTTCATTTGCTCTGCAGACCCAATACGAAGACGTTAAAAAACATGCCACGATGGCAGGCGCAGGAATTCCTTATATTAAGGACATCCCCGATAATATAAACATTATGTTCATGGACGATAATCCGAGAGCATGCGGTCCTTTCGGCTCCACAGGAGCATCGGAAGTCTTCCAGTGCAGCCAGCATATGGCGGTGATAAACGCGATCAATAACGCTGTGGGCGTCAGGATTTATGAACTTCCTGCCTCCCCGGAAAAAGTCAAGGCTGCTTTGGAAGCAAAGGCCAAAGGACAAGAGTTGAAACCGAAAAAATATTTCCTCGGTTCTGATTTTTATGATCAATTGGATTATTTGAAGGCAAACCCATTTTAGGAACTCTCGATCCATTGTGGAATACAGGCTCATTGTATGCGCCTGTATTCCACAACAGTCGAAAAACTTAAGAGGTATGTTCTATGGATATTGAAGCTTTTGAACATTATACAGAGAAATGCTTTCAAGGAGAATGCCCGCCTTGTGTATGTGAATGTCCGCTCAAAGTGGATGTTGGCGCCGTTATCGACAGGGTGCAAAAGGAGAATTTTACTGCCGCTTACCGTTTGTTCCGGAATCAAGCCTTGTTTCCGCGTATAGTGAGCATGATATGCCATCAGCCATGTAAGAACGTATGCATACGCAATTCAGCCGACACGGCAGTCGATTTGCAGTATATCGAACAGGCTTGCGTGGAATTCACGAAGGACAGAGAACCAGTTGACTATAATGTTCCTGAAAAAAATAAGAGCGTTGCCATCATCGGTGCGGGACTCAGCGGTTTGGCGTGTGCCCTCAAGCTGGCCAGCAAGCGTTATAATGTAACAGTTTACGAAAAAAAAGATGCTCCGGGCGGAGAACTGGCTGAACGGTTGCCTAAGAGTATCTACCTGCAGGAATTTGAACAAGAATTCAAGCATGTTGCCTATAATCTGGTATTGTCTAAAGAAATAAAGGATCTTGCCGAAATTCAGGCGGATGCCGTATATATTGCAACCGGCTCGGACGGAAGTACCTTCGGACTTCAAGAGGGATTGGATCTCAACTCGTTAGGGACGAAAAAACAAGGCATTTTTATGGGCGGGAGTATAATGGGCGTCACGCTTGTTGAAGCGATAGAACACGGGATCCGGGCTTCCCAATCCATAGAAAAGTATTTGAAAGTCGGCCTTATGAACGGTGTGGCTCAGAACGGGGAGAAAAAATCAATCAATCCCAATTTTAGCAAATTGACAGGAATGCCTGTAAACCCCCCGGAGAAGACGCATGGTGAAAAGTTTAAGGAACAAGCTGTTGCCGAAGCCAAACGATGTACCAAATGCGATTGCGCCTTGTGTAAAGACAGCTGCGAATTAATGCAGAGGTTTAAGAAAAATCCGAAACGCATCACGATTGATGTGGTTTCAACATTAAATCCAGGCGACAAAATGCCTGAAAAAGTGGCCAACAGATTGGTTAATACCTGCAACCAATGTGGGCTGTGTGAAACTGTTTGTCCCGAGAATGTTGATGTGGCGGAATGTTTGCTTCAAGCCAGGCATTACCTTTTTGAAGACGGCGCCTTGCCTGCAGCCTACCATGATTTCTGGCTGCGGGATATGGAATTTGCCAATTCGGATCAAGCCTATGCCGTGGTTCTTCCTAAGGCGGAGGAAAACTGCAGGTATCTTTTCTTCCCTGGTTGTCAACTTGGAGCATCTAATCCTGGCAGTGTCATTGCAGGCTATAATTTTCTTAAAGAAATATGCGCAGACACTTCACTGCTGGTCGGCTGCTGCGGTGTGCCCGCCGATTGGGCAGGGGATGGGGAACTGAGGAACAAAGTTCAGAATAACATCCTGCAGGAATGGAAAAGTCAGGGAGAACCTACTTTTATCATGGCTTGCCCCACTTGCCTGAAAACATTTAAGCGTTACATACCACAAATCAAAATTATTTCTTTATACGATGTAATGGTTCGACATGCCCGTCCCCAGTGGAAGGAACTGGGAGGAAACAAGGTTATAGCGGTGTATGATCCTTGCGCCAGCAGATATGACAGTCTTATGCAGGAGAGTATCCGAAAGCTGCTTCATGATGCCGGTTATAAGATCGAAGAATTATCCTATCATGGGAAAGAAGCACGTTGCTGCAGCTTTGGAGGGCATATTCAGATTGCAAATCCCGAACATGTCAGAAATATCGCCAATAATCGGATTCAGGATAATGATAATATTTATGCAACCTACTGCTCAAACTGCCGTGACACGTTTGCCGCAGCAGGTAAAGAATGCAGCCACATCTTGGATATATTCTTTGACACCGGTTCACCCGCGCGACCGGCACCGGATCTGTCTCAACGCAGACGAAACAGGGCTAAACTGGTTAATACGCTGACAGGGAGAGAGATTATCGCGGAAACAGATATTATTGAGAAGGGTTTCTTCATTGAGATTCCATCTGAATTAAAAAATAAGATGAATAATGAATTAATTCTGGAAGAGGACGTTTACTCAGTAATTGAATATTGCGAAAGAACAGGGACTAAAGTGCAAAATGTAAAGACAGGGGAGTTTACGGGCCATTTATTCCAGGGCGTAATAACTTTTTGGGTAACTTATGAAAAAAATGAATCAGGATTTAAACTAAAGCAGGTCTACACGCATCGCATGAAAATCGAGGAGAGTAATAAATGAAGGATGACGAATTAATCTGCGCAAAATGCAATGTAATGCTTGTACCGTTAAAAACCTCGTTCATCTACTTAAAGCACCAATTTCAAGTTGATTTGCCCCGATGCCCGATTTGCGGTCAACTGTATGTTTCCGAAGAGTTGGCCAAAGGCAAAATGGCGGAAGTTGAGATCCAACTGGAAGACAAATAACAATGATATCGTCGTCGGATAAAAGGGGGAGAAAGCCGTGGCAAATGTAGCAGAACGCATCGCTCAGCTTCGCGCCCAGGGGTTTCAGTGCAGTCAAATACTTTTGATTTTAGGACTTGAACATCAGGGCAAAAAAAATCCGGATTTAGTCAGAGCAATGGCAGGTCTGGCCAATGGTTTGGGTAATTGCGGAAAAGTCTGCGGCGTATTAACGGGATCAGCCTGTTTGCTGGGGTTATATGCCGGAAGAGGGGAACTCGAGGAGCAGAAAAATAGCGAACTAGAGGACATGATCTCAGATCTTGTTACTTGGTTTGAAGAGAAATATGGCAATGCTTATGGCGGGATTGATTGTGGGATTATCGTAAATGACGATCCCTGGAACCGCATGCTGCGCTGTCCGAACATGGTTATCGAAACTTATATGAAAGTTCAGGAAATCCTTAAAGATAATGGTTTTATCGAAGAACAATATTCTCAAGAAAATGAGGGATATTAGATTTCAATCCATTTTAACTAATAATTTCATGAGTGATAAGGGGGACCACCATGAACATCTATCAAAAATTATTAGATGAGTTGAATGCAGGGGCAAAGGCTGTAATGGTTACAGAGCTGGAAAAGGTCCCGGCGGAATATTCTGGAAATAATCAAGGCTATTGCAAAAAAGAATATTTTACCGAAGATTGTTTGCAGCAAAGCGGTCTTTATCCTTCTATGCAGCAGTCTTTGTTAAACGGGGAGCTGCAAATCATTGAAAGTCCTGAAGGAAAAATTGCGATTATTGAACCTTTTTTCCCGCAGCCGTGCTTGTATGTTTTCGGAGGGGGGCATATTGCGAAACCTTTGACAGAGATGGCTGCAAAGCTGGGATTTTCTGTGACCGTGGTTGATGACCGTCTTTCTTTTGCCAATAAGGAACGATTTCCGGATGCAGCAAGGGTAATTTGTGAAAGTTTTGACAGGTGTTTTGAATTGCTTAGTTTTAATGCTTATACCTATGTGGTCATCGTTACCAGAGGTCACCGGCATGATGCGCAATGTTTAAAAGCCGTAGCGCAAAGAAAATGGGCCTATGCCGGAATGATAGGTTCCCGGAGACGGGTAAAAAGCTTAAAAGAACAGCTGTTAAGTGAAGGCTGCCCACGGGAAGTATTGGAAAAAGTAAACGCTCCGATTGGACTGGAAATTGGCGCAATAACGCCTCAAGAAATCGCCCTCTCTATTCTGGCGCAAGTTGTTAGTTACCGCAGACTGGAGAACCCGGGAATGGGAAGAGAATCAGCTAAAATCAGTTGGACAGAATTTGACCGTGATGTCCTTGAAGAAATAAGCCGGGGAAAAAATGAGAGAAGAGCGATTGTAACAGTAATCTCCGCTAAAGGTTCCGTACCAAGGAAAGCCGGGGCAAAGATGCTGGTCTGGCCTGATGGGAAAATCTTAGGAAGTATAGGCGGTGGATGCAGTGAAGGTGCAGTTATACAAACTGCGATTGATATCGCGCTAAACGGGGGATATAAAATCCAGAATATTGATCTGACAGGAACAATAGCGGAAGATGAAGGAATGGTCTGCGGCGGCAAGATGCAGGTCTTAATTGAATCTTTGTCTTAAATAAGGAGATGGAGATATGGACAAAGAGACAGGCCCTTTAAATAGTTACGAAAAGGAAACATTGAAGGAACTTACAGGCGAAACCATGAGGCCGGGAGGGTTTGAAATAACCAAAGAAGCGGTTTCATTTTGCGGATTTCCAAGAGGGGCCAATATTTTGGATGTCGGTTGTGGTTCGGGAGCTACGGTCAGGTATTTGATTGAAAATTACGGGATGAATGTTCTGGGTATCGACTGTTCTCAAGTAATGATTGAAAAGGGTCAAAAGGCGTATCCGGGTTTACCTGTCCTGCAGGGAAGAGCTGAAGATCTGCCTGTCAGTGACGGCGAGATTGATGGGTTACTGATGGAGTGCAGTTTGTCTTTAATGGAGGATATTGACCTTGTACTGTCGGAGTGTTATCGGGTTTTAAGCGATTCAGGCAGGCTGATCATCAGCGATCTCTATTTTAAAAATAAGCCGGTTTCCACAGAAGGAATAGATTCGATTCATTCCTACTACACGGGTGCAAGTACTAAGGAGACCTTACTGGCAAAACTGGAAGCCCATAATTTTGAGGTTGAGTTATGGCAGGATAAATCAGCCTGGCTTTATCAAATGGTTGTTGACAGTATTATTAAGTTTGGCTCGCTTGACAACTTGTGGTATTGTATCTTGCCAGTTGCTAAAGATCAAAATATTACAAGGGAACAAATTAAGCAATGGAAGCTTGGATATTTTTTATCTATTGCTAAAAAGGTAAACCGCTAAGGTCACTATAGGCCGCTTAACCACAAATTTTTTTTAAATTTGTAAGGAGCATTAATATGGAAAATATACTTGAGATGTATCTGAAAATTATTCCTTCTCTTCAAGAAATCATGGATGAAGATTTTAGTGTTGTTCTGGGGGATACGAAAGAAATTCTGAAATATGTGCCTAGTAAAAAATTTGATCTGAAGTTCTCCGAAGGAGCCAGTTATGCTGGTGATCAAAATCATCCGATCCATAAGGTTATTGCAGAAAACAAACAATTGGTTTTTTTCCCGGAAAGCTCCGGCTGTTTGTTTAAGGTAATCATTACTCCAATACATGATGAAAACGGGAAGGTTATCGGCGCTATTAACATAGGAAGAGACTTAGAATCACAAAGTCAAATTGATCAGTCGGCAGAAAGTTTATATTCTGCAATTCAGGAAGTTAACGCAAGTATCCAGGAAATTGCGAAGGCTTTCAATGAATTATCTGAAACAATTGACAATGTTAATAAAGATACCAAGTCTTCTGAGATTAAAATAACGAAAACGAACTCTCTTATCAGTTCTATACAGGATATTGCATCTCAGTCGAATCTACTGGCGATTAATGCCGCGATTGAGGCGGCACATGCAGGAGATAAAGGCAGAGGTTTTTCAGTCGTTGCCGAAGAAGTGAAGAAACTGTCTTTAATAAGTAGTAAATCTGCTAAAGAGGCTGTTGAGACTATCAAAGAGATAAAGCAATCCATTGAGAATATTGTAAGCAAAATAGATAACATTGCTGACATAGCAACTAGGCATGTTGCTTCAACTAGTGAGGTTAGTTCTACTCTTGGTGAGATTACTGCCGCATCGGAAAAACTTGTTAATCTTTCGAGACAGTCCATAAAATAGGTGTGCTCTAAAAACAGGGCCTCGAGTCTCCCAAAGATTCAATTACCACCGGGAACATAATGGAGGTATCTTAATGAATCAACCAGAAAACGTACTCCAAGTGACTGAAAGTGTTTGTCCGGTATGTTTGGAAAAAATACCTGCAAGGTATATTCTAGACGGCGGGGGAATTTATCTGAAAAAGACCTGTCGTCTTCATGGGGATTTTTCAACGGCTGTTTGGCGCGGCAGCGGTGAGCTGAGTTATAGCGCCTGGACTAAAGAGAGAGCCTGTGCTCATCCCCAGGTGTGCCTGACGGAAGTAAATCAGGGTTGTCCTTACGATTGCGGTCTGTGTGCGCAGCATCAACAGCAAACCTGTTGCGTTTTGCTGGAAGTGACCGAGAGGTGCAATTTGAATTGTAATTTCTGTTTCGCCGGCAGTGGGGTGTCTTGTACGGATCCATCCTTTGAGACGATCAAAGCGTGGCTGGAAAGGCTTGTCGTTCTGGGCAAACCGTTTATACACCTTTCGGGGGGGGAACCGACGGTACGCAAAGATCTCCCGGAAATCATCAGCCTGGCCAGAGAGATGGGCTTTCCTTATATCCAGTTAAACACCAACGGACTTCGTTTAGGGCTGGAGCCGGAATACGTCAAAGAGCTTAAGGCAGCAGGCTTGTCAGCTGTTTTTATGCAATTTGACGGGACGAGGAATGAAATCTACCGACAGCTCAGAGGCCGCAATCTTATGGCGGTTAAAGCAAGCGCCATTGATAACTGCGGGAAAAATAATCTGGGTATTGTACTCGTACCTACGGTAGTGCCGGGGGTAAATGCAGACAATATCGGAGAGATCGTTCAGTTTGCCTTAGCGAGAATCCCCGCAGTCAGAGGCATTCATTTTCAGCCGGTGAGCTATTTCGGAAGATACCCGGCAGCCCCGCTGGACGAACAGAGAATCACATTGCCTGAGGTTATAAGGAATATTGAGATACAGACAAATGGCCTCTTCAAAGCCGAAAACTTCAGACCATCGGGTTGTGACCACGCGCGCTGCGGCTTTCATGGAGATTTTGTCTTGTCTCCCGATGGCAGCATCCATCCTTTGAGCAAGAAAAGTGAGCCGGCATCCTGTTGCAGCAAACCGGGCCGGCATTCAGCGGTGGAATTAAATAGAAATTTTGTGGCTCGACGGTGGACGAGAAATGAAAACGAAAACAGCTGCCGTCAAACAGCTACGAATCTCGGTATGGAAGATATGGATCATTTTCTTTCCAGGATTCGCACCCACGGGTTTACGATTACCGGAATGGCCTTTCAGGACTGCTGGACCTTGGACCTCGAACGACTGCAGGAATGCAGTCTGCATGTGTTCAGTCCGGATGGGAGGATTATTCCCTTCTGCGCATATAATCTAACAAATATTCAAGGAGAAGCGCTTTATCGCAAGCCGGGGCAGCTATCTCAAATACGTTAGTATGCAATGTTGAAGGAGACCTTCGGCGATTGTAATAAATATCCATCCGCTGTGTAAGACCAGGCGCTTCCTGCTCAGTACTCTAAATATCTTTTATGAAGGAATTCTTGAGAACTATTGGCTAGGGTCGAGCTCTAATAAACTAATTTCATATTTGTGAAAGAATTCTTATTTATATTAACCGATGATGAAGGATGTATTTTGGGTGTAACAGGAGACAAAATTATAAAGTAAATTAGGGGGATAAAACATGAAGATGATACCTGTAGAAAACGCTGTTGGTATGGTACTCGTTCATGATATGACGGAAATCATTCCGGGCAAATATAAAGGCGCTGCGTTTAAAAAAGGGCATATCATAAAAAAAGAAGATATTCCCCATTTATTAGACATGGGAAAAGAACACATATTTGTTCTAGAGAATAGAGACGGCGAAATTCATGAAGATGAAGCCGCCGGCAGGATAGCAAGAGCAGCGGCGGGCCAGGGAATAGGGCTTACTGAACCAAACGAGGGGAAAGTAAACCTTTTGGCAAAATGTAAGGGACTTCTTAAAGTAAATGAAGGGGCATTATTCGAGATTAATTCTATGGAAGGAATTGTTCTTTCGACACTTCATTCTAACAGGTTAGTTGATGTCAATACGGTTGTCGCCGGTGCAAAAATAATACCTTTAACAATAGGAGAAAAAAAAATAATATCCATGGAAAAGATTTGTTCGGAGAATAATCCGGTTATTCAGGTAATGCCTTTACTTAAATTAAAAGCCGGTCTTGTGACAACCGGGAACGAATTATATTATAAAAGAATTCCAGATAAATCCGGCCCGGTCTTCGTTGAGAAGTTTAGAGAATTGGGATCTGAAGTGATCAAACAGATTTTTTCCAAAGATGATCCCAATATGATAGCAGAATCTATCAAGGCATTAATAAAAGCGGGAGCTGATATTGTTCTGGTTACAGGAGGGATGTCAGTTGACCCTGATGATGTGACCCCAACCGGAGTCAAAAAGGCCGGAGCGCAAATATTGTCATATGGCGCCCCCACGATGCCGGGAGCTATGTTCCTGCTTTCATATATAAAGAATATTCCTGTATTAGGGCTACCGGCATGCGTGATGTATAACAAAAGAACAATTTTTGACCTTGTGATTCCGAGATTGGCGGCGGGAGAAAGAATTGAAAGAAGAGATGTTATCAGGTTTGCTCACGGAGGATTATGTTTAGGCTGTAAAGATTGCAGATACCCGAATTGTGGATTTGGCAATGGGTAAAGGCACAAGAAATACGGAGGGATCATGATTTTGAATTCGGAAGCAGGGATTAAACCTGGATACTGGTAAAATGATAAGGAGTTAATCATGAGGGTGACACCGCTTGAAGACTGGATTGTTGGGAAATCCGACATTAAGGAAAGGAATTCGAAGATGCTGGAGGAGTACCAGCTGAACAAGGTAAGAGAGACCTTGTATTATGTTAAGAAAAATGGCCGGTTTTACGGCCAAAGACTAAGCAATATTACTGAAGATAAAATTAATACTCTTGATGATATTAAAAACATTCCCTTTACACATCCCTATCACATAAGGCAAAATTCGTTGGACTTCTTGTGCCTACCTCAGAAAGAGATAGTAAGAATAGTTTCAATAAAGAGTTCAGGAACAAGCGGAGAAGAAAAAAGAATCTACTTTTCAGAACAGGATTTAAACCTTACCGTTGATTTTTTTAAAGTTGGAATGAGTTGTTTAATAGATCAAAACGACAGGGTTATGGTGCTTCTTCCAGGCAATACCTACGGCAGTATAGGGGACTTGCTGAAAAGAGCGCTGGAAATGTCCAAAGTGCCATGCTTTATCCACGGCGTTATGGTTGATCCCGAACAAACGGCCAAAAAAATCATAGAAAATGATATCACTTGTCTTGTTGGAATTCCGATGCAGGTATCCCACTTAAGCAAGTTGAAAGGTGATGTATTTAAAAGCAGAATCAAGAAAGTCCTTTTAAGCACAGATTATGTTCCGGATGTTTTAATTCACGAATTGACACATCAATATGGGTGCAAGATCTTTACCCATTATGGAATGACAGAGATGGGTTATGGTGGAGGTGTGGAATGCGAAGCCCTGGATGGGTATCATATGAGGGAGGCAGATTTGTATTTTGAGATTGTAAACCCTGATACAGGCGAAGCAGTCCAGGACGGACAATTAGGAGAAGTGGTGTTTACAACCCTTACGAGGAATGCAATGCCTTTAATAAGATACCGGACAGGTGATATGGCTTCCTTCTCTTCACCCCCCTGTGACTGCGGAACTTTTTTAAAAACAATGAAAAAAGTTTTGGGGAGAATGGATAATAAGGTCACCATCGGCGAGAATAAGTTTTTATTTTTGAGAGAATTGGATGAAACAATATTGAAATTTAAAGAAGTTTTGGATTATAAAGCCTGTATTACGGATGAAAACCTTCTCAAAATTGAAATAAGATCAGAAAGTAAATCGATCAAAAAGGATATCGAGCAGAGTATTCAAACCTTACTGGATGAAAAGCTTGGGTGCAAAATGAATTTTACTCTTATTGTCAGTCCTCACAGCATACCGGAAAAAATAATCAACAGTATGGTAAAAAGAAAGATTATCGATTATAGGGGAGCTGGAATATGAAAAATACCAGCATAGCAGCTATTATTGCTGCCGGCGGCTACTCCTCAAGAATGGGGAGTTTTAAGCCGTTTCTGAAATTTGGGAAAAAATCAGCAATCGAAATGCTTATTGATACATATAAAGGCTGTGGCATAGATAATATCATCGTTGTAACCGGTTACAAAGGAAGTGAAGTCGCAGAAAAGCTGAGGGAGTCAGGTGCGACATGCCTGCAAAACGAAAACTATTCGGAAGGAATGTTTACTTCGGTCATAAAGGGAGTTAAAGCTTTGGATACGCGTGTTTCAGCTTTTTTTATGCAGCCGGTGGATATTCCTCTTGTAAAGAAGCATACGATCGAGCTACTGAAAAAAAAGTATCTGGAAGGCGGTAAAGGTATCATCTACCCTGATTTTTGCGGCAGGGTGGGACATCCCCCGCTGATACACTGTAAGTACCGAGAGGTGATTTTAAGGAGTAACGGGGAAGGCGGGCTGAAGAAAATTTTAAAAGAATATTCTTCTGATTCAATTTATGTACACGTATTTGACAAGACAGTACTTATGGATATGGATACAAAAGAAGACTATGAAAAACTGCTTGGATATTTTAATGCCGGTGCACCCGATGGGGAAGAGTGTTCCAGCATTTTGGATATATATAAAGTACCGGAAAACATTATAAGACATTGCAGGAAAGTTTCAGAGGTGTCTGTTGAAATTTCTCGCAGTTTGAATAACGCAGGATACGAGCTTAATGAATGTGCCTTGAAGGCCGCGGCGATGCTCCATGATATTGCCAAAAAGGAAGAAAACCATGCCCGGGTAGGAGGAAAGATTTTGCAAGAGATTGGGTATGGGAAGGTAGGTTCTATCATAGGCAGTCATACCGATATTGAAGTAGATGGTCAAGGGAGAATCACAGAAAGTGAAATCCTATATCTCGCCGATAAACTTGTTAGAGAAGATAAAGTAATATCTATTGAGGAAAGATTCAAGCAGTCCCTAAATAAATATCAAGATAACCCTGAAGTATTGAGAAAGATAGAAAATAGAAGGGATGCCGCTTATAAAATAATAAAAAAAATTGAGGCAGTGACAGGCAGAGGTTTTAACTATGGATAAAAAAATATTCCTGGTTAGACATGGACAAATTGATTATGGCAGTGAAAAACGGTATATAGGGATAACTGATTTGCCCCTAAGTAATGCCGGCATTAGACAAGCTACAAGGCTTCAGGAGTATTTCTCAAGGATAGAGATTGAAAAGGCTTATACCAGTCCGTTAAAAAGATGTCTGCAGACGGCGGAGATCCTTCTTGAGGGTAGTAATACTCAAAAAGTCATACTTGATGACTTGAAGGAAATCAATATGGGGGAATGGGAAAACCAGACAATCGATTATATAAAGGACCATTTTCGCGAATTGTACGAAAAAAGGGGAGTAAGTATTGATGAATTTATTCCACCGGGAGGAGAAAGCTTTGAACAGTTGCAAAAAAGGGTTATACCTGCCTTTGAATTCATCGCCCAAAATAATACAGGGAATACCCTCATTATCAGCCATGCCGGAGTAAATAGGGTGATATTAAGTAAACTTTTCGATTTTCCTTTGAAGGAACTATTCAAAATAAGTCAGCCTTATGGCTGCATAAATGAGCTTAGTTGGGATATAGCATCCCGCAGATGGCAGTGGGATCAAAAAAATACGAAGAGTTAATGAAATAAAAAGTACTTCTTTGAAACTTGTAATCCTCAATATTGGCGGATTTACAGGTTTTTTTATTATAAGAGTTGGATAACCATGATAAACCTTGTAAATACGTATAAATATCTTTAGGTATTGTTAAGTAGATTGACAAAGTGACAGACAATCAGGAGGACAATAGTAATGGCATATCTGTATTTTGAGGTAGTGGAATCATATTTTCTCGTAAACAGTAGAAAATAGGATTGATTGGAGCATCTATAATTAAGAACAATAATATGATCAAAAAGAAATTCCAGTAATGCGGGACTTTTCAATATTGTATGTACATCATTTATAAGATTCCAAAGTTGGGATAAAATATAAAATAAACAATACCAGTGAGAAAATTTACCTATAAAGTAATATTAAAGGAGACTGGCCATGAAGAAGAAAATTGTTTTGCTTTCTTTAACAGTGCTTCTATTTGGGTTAGGCATTACAGCCATCGCCTATCATAATACGCCTATTAAAGATTACCTATTTGGTTGGACAACACGCTCACAAACCCAAACCAATGGCCAGGATCAAACACAAAACCACCGGAATGATACCACGGCACCTTATCAACAGCCAGGAGCGGACAATGAACAAACTCCACCTACAGACAGTTTTGCTATCCGCGGAGTTATCGAAGGGTTCTACGGAACTCCCTGGACTATGGCGCAAAGAATAAACATGCTTACCTTTATTGGCCAACACCATTTTAACACGTATGTCTATGCTCCCAAGGATGACCCTTACCAGCGGACCAATTGGGTAGACCTCTACCCAATTGGACAACTACAGCAGATGAAGAGTTTGGTGCAAAGCGCAAAAGCAAATGGAGTTAACTTTGTTTATTCCATTTCTCCTGGTATCCCATCACCGCTGCCCGGTGAAACATTGACTTCAGCAAAGGTTGCCAATTCCATTACCTTTACATCTAAAGCCGATGTACAACTGCTTGAAAGCAAAATTGATCAGTTGCGTTCGATTGGAGTTCACACCTTTATGCTTTCATTTGACGATGTTCAACACTACTTGAAGAGTTCTGACCAACAAGTGTATGGTTCTGATTATCCTAAGGCTCATATCGATTTAGCAAATAAATTGCTTAAGGATGAGACTGTAAAAGATTCAAGTTTCAGGCTTTGGCTTGCTCCCACAGACTACTACGGTCTTAAGGACAGCGCCTATTGGGCTACAATACGGTCACATCTGGATCCCTCTATACAGGTGATCTGGACAGGGTCTTGGGTTTTAAACAAATCCATTACAAGTAGTGAAGCTGACCAAGTACGGCGGCTTTTGGGTAGAAAACCTCTTATCTGGGACAATTATCCGGTCAACGACTATACCTATGTGGTAAAGAAAGCGCCACAACTATTTATGGGACCATTGATCAATCGTTCGGAGGATTTGTCGGCATACACGAGTGGCATGTTAGCAAATCCCATGCTTCAACCCGAAGCGTCAAAAATCGCACTTTATACTGTTTCTCAATATCTGTACAATCCCAGCGCATACCAGCCGCTTCAAGCCTGGGACGAAGCGCTCCAGAGCATGTCTGGCATAGGTGATGCATTGGCCTTCCGTAAATTCTGTCAATATTCAAGCCAAAGTACGCTTGATACGAGTGACAATACCGGGTTTTCCAAATTAGCCGGCGCTTTTTGGCAAGAATACCAATCAGGGCAGCATGGACCTAGTGAATCAGAACTTCGTAAAGAATTACAATTACTGAGTGCTTTGCCCGATAATCTTAAGAAGACAATAACCAACCAACAGCTTTTGGCAGAAATTAGCCCATGGGCAGTAAAACTGGGTGAAGAAGGGCAAGCGGGACTACAGGCTTTAGTATATTTAGATTTATCGAGCAATGATCCGCAAAAGCTCACGGCTAAGCAGCAACTTCAAACAAGCTTGCAACAGTTACGAAACAACAACTTACAAATTGGTTCTGAAGTTCTATCATTTATTAATAAGGCTGGATCTAATTAGGCGCTGCTGAATTACAGCTAAACCCGCATGAACTTTTTATCTTAAATGACAAATTACAAAATTTTTGCTTAACCTTGTCATAAAGCCTTGTAAGCTGTCAGAATACGGATTACAAGGCTTTTCTATTCGGATTTTTTCTGCCGGAGATGCCGGAGACTATTTTTAATATCACCCGGAATCACTTTATCTGCCTGAAACTGAAATAGCGGTATTAAGGTTGGAATACCCGGTGTTATGATCGATCATAATTAGGTCAGACCGATGGTCACCATTAATATCCGCAGCAAGAGCATCTTCGTTCCTGGGTCCCCATGGGCCAAACGGTCTGTCAGCGACGAATTTACTACCGTCGGAGATATAGCTTTGCCAAAAACCGTCAGAGCCGTGTACCAGTAAATCGTCCTTGCCGTCACCGTTAATATCTGCTGCAAATAGCTGAGAATCCGGTTTGAAGTAAAATGGATTGTTCCAGGTTTCAGCGGCAAGAGAGAATCTGCTTGCTTTTCGTCCGGCCAGCATCTTCGACTGCTTGGTATCATGATCCATTACAAAAAGTTCGCTGTTTCCATCGCCATTAAAATCTCCTGCTGCAAGTTTCAGGTTCTTAGCTTTAAGCAGGTTAAAGCCTTGCCAGGTAATATCTGTAAAAAAGCCGCCTTGATTAATTGCCGAACCAATTCTGCCATGTTCTTTGTCATAGAGAAATAGGTCTGTGAGACCATCATGATTAAGGTCACCGGCCAGAGGACGGACTGTCTGCAATTGATTTAAAGCCTGCCACTTCAAATGATAAGGAACAAATTTATTCCCGTTGTTTACTGCTAAAATTAAATTACCGGAGGCAGCATTAAACAACAAGAGATCCTCTCTGTCCTTGTTCTTAAAATACCCGGCTAGTGGAATAGTTCCTTTTTCCAGTGTTAAGTCCTTTAGCCAGACACCTAAGTCTTGAAATGCGTTTGTGTCTCTGGGGGCATACCAGGAAGCCGTATATTGGGACATGCGCCATTGATTTGTCCGCTTGTTCCATATCAGCAGAGTTTTCCCCGAAGCATGCGGTACGAACTGACCCACAAAGATTTCATCTCTCGGATCGAACTGAATATTCTCAGCCCTTTGGGCAGGCACAAAACCTACTAATGAGTAGATCGAGACAAAAGCGTAGTCTCTCTTTTTTAGTTCCTTTACAAGCTGGTGCAATAGAGAATTCTTATCATAAATATACTGAACTTCTCCGTTTTTTTGTTGGACTTTTTTTATAAACTGAAACTCATAGGTAGGATGGATGTATAAGGATGCCAGTGTCCCGCTTTTTGCCGGATCATCTAAGACAGCCAGCATAGCGGCAAGCCGCTCCGGGGAATTTAAATGCCCTAAAGGAGCAGGTACAACATCAAGGCCGCAATAATATTCTCTATGCTGATTTACGACGTTATTGCTTTTCCAGGCCTCAGGATAGTAATAATTGTTTTCATAGATCAAACCGATCTGTTCTTGAAAAGCGAGCAGTTGCTGGGGCGAAGCGCTGTAATGCGGGGTCTCCCAGTAAGCCGGATAAATCCCTGCTTGATCAAACAGCGCGATCGCTTTTTCAGCCCGCTCTTTGGCATACGCGTATGTATTGGGTACGTCGGGATTTTTTGCCGAGCTGTAAAATTCATACCCTGACACGCTATTGCTGTTCCCGCTCTGATGGGTATAGCCGTGAACCCCGATGATACCGCCTCTTTCTTCCAGGCTTTTAATGGTAGAGACGAATTTTTGGGCATATTCTGTATTATCGGTAATGGCAACATCATAGTTCCTGCCGGGCACAACCATCCTGGGAATTAAGGAGACTTCAAACGGTATCCCCTCTTGCTGAAGATAATCTGCTAATACAATCAGTTTATCAAGGTTTTCCTGGCTTGTATATTCTTCCCCGGGACCTACATCCTCTAATCGTAATAAGGCCGGATGTTTTCCTGAAAATTGATCTGCTGATGCTTCGTTTGGAACGACAGATAGGTTCATATATATTAGAATTGTTAAAAAAAGGACATATATTAATGCAATTACAAAAATTTTGTCTCTTAATATCAATTTTAGTTTAAACATAAATAATTTTCCTCATAATATTTGAAATTTGTAGAATTGATAGGATAATCATAATCGATCTGAACATATTGTCAATATATATTATTATGTATCCTGTAAATTATACGTAATACAATTTGCATTCTTATTGACTTTACCTAACGGTTTTTTTATAGTAATGGCATGGTTATTAAAGAACTATAAGCAACGGCGCTTTCCCTCTTAATAATAAAAGGGGGAAAGTATTTTTTTGCCTTTTAGAGTACAGCTAGGGTTTTTAAATTATTATTCATGTTGGTTAAAGCAAAGGCGCTTTTGGACGGGGACTTACCCGGAGCAGAAGCGCCTTTTGTTTTATAAAAAAACATTCATAGAAGGAGGGGGTTCCAAATGAAAATGGTCAGAGCGATTGTCAGACCAGAGAAAAGTGAAAGCATTGCTGAAAAATTAGCGGGAATTGGGATTGTATCCATGACAAAAATGCATGTATTTGGCCGTGGAAAAACCAAAGGTTTGCAGGTAGGAGATATTATCTACGATGAGTTTCCCAAAGTAATGCTGATGATTGTTGTATCCGACGAGGAGTTGGAGAAAACAATTGAAGTGATCCTGGAAAATGGCAAAACAGGTAACATTGGTGACGGGAAAATATTTATATCCGCTGTTGAAACGGCATACACAGTACGTACCGGCGAAGAGGCACTGTAAAGGAGTGATAGCAGATGAAAGAGATCATAGCCATCATAAGAAGACATCAGGTGCCTTCTTCCAAAAAAGCTTTGGAGGAAGCCGGCTTTAATGCGCTTACGATTCAAAGTGTTGAAGGGCACGGGAAACAGAAAGGAGTAGGAGGCTGGGCCGCAGAGGTCGATCCGTTGCTAAATCCGCTGCTTAAATACGAAACCCCGATGCCGGATGCGGTAATGAAGTGGATACCAAAACGGATGCTGCACCTGGTCGTTCAGGATGACGAAGCAGAAAGCGCAGTAAAAGCCTTAATTAAAGCCAATCAGACTGGAAATATCGGGGACGGAAAAATATTTGTTTGTCCGTTAGAAGAAGTAATCAGAGTAAGAACCGGAGAGAACGGCCCGAGAGCAGTTTCCTAAGAAGCACCTGAAATTGATGTACCCTGAAAAAATGAGATCAGTACAAGAATGTCTGACTCAAACGGCTGGCACCGGCCAGGATTTTATAAAGAAGAGAGGAGAAATGATTATGCGTCAGATAGCGATTTACGGAAAAGGGGGTATTGGCAAGTCCACTACCACGCAAAATACGGTGGCAGCCTTAGCCGAAATGGGAAAGAAAATTATGATTGTCGGCTGCGATCCCAAAGCGGACTCGACAAGACTCATCTTAAATATTAAAGCGCAGACCACCGTTATGGATATGGCCAGAGACAAGGGATCGGTTGAAGACATTGAACTTGATGATATTCTCTATAGGGGATACGGAGATGTACGCTGCGCTGAATCCGGCGGCCCTGAACCTGGCGTCGGCTGTGCAGGACGCGGTGTTATCACGGCGATTAATTTTCTTGAAGAGAATGGAGCCTATACACCTGAGTTGGATTACGTTTTTTATGACGTTTTGGGCGACGTTGTTTGCGGCGGATTTGCGATGCCGATCAGGGAAAATAAGGCCCAGGAAATCTACATTGTTTGTTCCGGCGAGATGATGGCGATGTACGCGGCCAATAACATTTCCAAAGGGATTTTGAAATATGCCACTTCCGGCGGCGTCCGCTTGGGAGGACTCATCTGTAACAGCCGTAACACCGACAAGGAATATGAACTGATTGATGCCTTAGCAAAACGCCTGGGTACGCAACTGATTCATTTTGTTCCGCGGGATAATGAGGTTCAGAGGGCGGAGCTTCGCCGCCAAACAGTCATCCAATATAACGATAAGCATCCGCAGGCAGATGAATACAGGGCTTTAGCCAAAAAAATCGACGAGAACAAGAATCTGGTAGTCCCGACGCCTTTGACGATGGATGAATTGGAAGAGCTGCTCATGGAGTTTGGAATTATCGAAGACGAAGAAACAGCGGCAGCAAAACTGGGATAAGGCCGTAGCCGGAGTTGGAGAAGCATCTGATTTGAACGACAGAATGATGAGAATAAGGATGAAATCATCAGGAAGATGAAGGCAGATGAATAAACGTTATCAATTAATTAAGATAAAGCGGAGGTGATCGCGGTGGGAGAAAGACCAAACGCTGCTATGCTCGAAGAAGTTTTAGCGGTATATCCTGAAAAGGCGCAAAAGCTTAGAGCCAAACACATTGCTATCAAAGAAGAAGGATGTTCCTGCGCTATCAAGTCCAATGTCAAATGCATTCCGGGGCTGATGACAGCCCGCGGCTGTGCTTATGCCGGGGCTAAAGGCGTTGTATGGGGACCGATCAGAGACATGATTCATATTTCCCACGGCCCGATCGGCTGCGGTTATTATTCCTGGGGGATGCGGCGCAACCTGACGCAAGGGGTTGTCGGGGTGGAAACTTTTTCGCCGATGATGTTTTCCTCGGACTTTTCTGAAAGCAACATCGTTTATGGCGGGGACAAAAAGTTGGCCCAAGTCATGAAAGAGGCCAAAGAATTATTTCCGACAGTTCAGGGTATTTCCATCTGTTCTGAATGTCCTGTCGGTCTCATCGGCGACGATATTGAAAGCGTTGCCAAGAAATCAGCCAAAGAGTTGGATCTGCCGATTGTTCCGGTCCGCTGCGAGGGTTTCCGCGGCATCAGTCAGTCTCTGGGCCACCATATTGCCAACGATGCCGTCAGGGATTACTTGCTCGGCAAGCGGGAACGTCCCGAGGAAGTCGGCCCTTATGATGTTTCCCTAATCGGCGACTATAATATTGGCGGTGATGCCTGGGCATCCAAGAAAATTCTCGAGGAAATGGGGCTTACCGTTAAGAATGTCTGGACGGGCGACGGTACGACGGAAGGCATGATGGCTGCGCATCAAGTAAAGTTGAATCTTATACACTGTTACCGCAGTATGAACTATATCTGCCGCCATATGGAAGAAACGTATGGGATACCCTGGATAGAATTCAATTTCTTCGGACCGACCAAAATTGCCGAATCCATCCGGGAAATTGCGGCGATGTTTGATGAGACAATCCAGAAAAAAGGAGAAGAGGTCATCGCCAAGTATCAGCCGATGATGCAGAAGGTCATTGATACGTACCGGCCGCGCCTGGAAGGCAAAAAGGTTATGTTGTATGTCGGAGGGCTGCGCCCCCGCCACACCATCGGCGCCTACGAAGACCTGGGAATGGAAGTCGTCGGCACAGGCTATGAATTTGCCCATAAGGACGACTATGACCGCACTTTCCCGGAGATGACCAATGAAACCGTGATCTACGATGATGCGACAGAACATGAACTGGATGAGTTCGTCAGGAGAATACGACCGGATCTGGTTGGTTCCGGTATTAAAGAAAAATATGTTTTTGAAAAAATGGGTGTACCGTTCCGTCAAATGCATTCCTGGGACTATTCAGGACCTTACCATGGTTATGATGGATTCCCGATCTTTGCACGTGATATGGATATGGCTGTGAACAGTCCGACCCGGTCCTTAACCAAAGCACCGTGGAACAAAGCGAAGGAGGTGTAAAAAATGAGCAAAGCTGAATCATGCCCAACAAGTAACTGTGCAACCACTTGCACGACATCATGTGCCCCCGCGGGAGATACTCAGGCCGTATTAGATTGGATGGCAACTGAAGAATACAAGGAAAAGAACTTTGCCAGGGAGGCTTTGGTCATTAACCCGGCGCGGACCTGCCAGCCATACGGCGCGATGCTCTGCGCGTTAGGAATTGAGGGGTGTCTGCCTTTTTTACACGGGTCGCAGGGATGCGCGGCATACTTCCGCTCTGCCTTGACGCGTCATGTCAGAGAACCGATTGCGATGGTCTCGGATTCAATGACGGAAGATGCCGCGGTATTCGGGGGTCAGGCAAACCTAATTGAAGGACTCAAAAATGCCTACGCCACTTATAAACCCTCCATCATTGGCATGTTTTCAAGTTGTATGGCGGAGGTTATCGGGGATGATATGAAATCCTTTATCATCAATGCCAGAACGCAGGGAGCGGTCCCGGAAGATTTTCCGATCGCTTATGCCAATACGCCCAGCTTTGTCGGTTCCCATATCACCGGATATGACAATATGCTGAAAGGTTTGCTCAATTCCCTGGCGGATACCCGCAATGGTAAATGGACCAATGGACGGCTCTACGTGGTCCCCGGTTTTGACCTTTACGCCGGGAATTTAAGAGAATACAAGCGGATGATTAAAGCCATGGGAATCTATATGACCATGCTGCCGGATCCGACTGAAACATTGGATTCACCCAATACCGGAGAATACAATATGTACCAGCCCGGCACGACCATGGCAGAACTTGCTGATGCGCTGAATGCCTCAGGTTTCTTATTCCTGCAAAAATATTCAACGACAGGGACGCAAAAGTTTGTGAAAAACGTCCAGAAGATTGCGACGGAGACCGTTACCATGCCGATTGGTGTACAGAACACCGATGCTTTCCTGATGACGCTGCAGCAGATGACCGGGAAAGCCATTCCGGCTGAACTGGAGGCGGAACGGGGACGGGCGGTTGACGCGGCCGTCGATGCGCATCAGTATATTCACGGCAAAAGATTTGCACTTTATGGGGACCCGGATCTGTTGCTTGGACTTGTCGGCTTCTTGATGGAAATTGGCGGAATGCCGGTTCATATTGTTTGCAGCAACGGCAATGACGCGTTTACCAAAGAAATGGAGGCCCTGCTGGCAACCAGCCAGTACGGCGCGGAAGGGAAAGTATACAGCGGCAAAGACCTTTGGCATATGCGTTCCTTATTGCTGACCGATCCGGTCGATATGCTGATCGGGGATACGCATGGCAAACAAATCGCCAAAGATGCCAAGGTGCCGTTGGCCCGTATCGGCTACTTCATGACGGACCGCGTTCACCTGCACCGCCAGCCGATCGTTGGCTACCAGGGAGCCATTAATCTGATTACCATGCTCGCTAACATATTTATTGATGAATATGACCGCAATTGTCCAAGTGAGCGCTTTGAAATGCTGAGATAAGGCCAGATAATTTAATGAGGGTTAGGGGTAGGGCACAACGCATTGGGGAAATGCCCTTTACCCCTCAATTGGAAGGAGGCGGGGAAATGTTTGTTGCTTTTGCGACGACGGGAGAAGAGAAAATTAATGCCCATTTTGGGATGGCAACAGATTTTGCTGTTTATGATATAGGCTCGGAAAGCTGTGAATTCAGTAAAATGCTCCATCTCCCGGAACAAGCGCAGGAAGATGATAAAGTTGAAATCCGGGCACAACTGCTGAAAGAATGTATCGTTGTCTATTGCACGCATATTGGAGGTCCGGCAGCAGCCCGTCTGGTTCAAAGCGGTATTCAGCCGCTGAAAGCACCGGAGGGAACACCGATTGCCCAGGAGCTGCAGCGTTTGCAGACAATGCTGAAAGAAACCCCTCCGCCCTGGCTGCGCAAACGTCTGATGGAAGAAATGAATCATAAGGAGGAATCATGCCAATGCCCTTTTACCAGGGATTAAACTATGGCGGTTCGGAATGGACGCCTCAATTTATTAAGGAAATCGATCAGGAGTTGTGTATCGGCTGTGGGCGTTGTGTCAAAGTATGTTCCCAGGCAGCATTGGGTTTTGGTAACCTGAATGATGATGAGGATGCTGACAGAATGCAGTCCAAAATTGATCAGAAAGAAAACTGTATCGGCTGTATGGCCTGCGGCAAGACCTGCGTCAAAAGAGCGATCAGCTTTGAGGCAAAAGCGATTTAGTTCTGTAAATTGAATATAACAAAAATATAAAAGTCATAAAAAATAAAAAAGCTGAGGCGAAAGAGATGGAGAGCAGGTCAAATCTGGCGATTGAAGAGAGAAAAGACTCTATTCAAACAAAGGGAGAACAAACACAACCATTTAAATGCAATACTGACAGTGTGGCAGGTTGTGTCAGCCAACGGGCATGTGTCTATTGCGGGGCCAGGGTTGTCCTTAATCCCATCACAGATGCAATTCACCTGGTGCATGGACCCATTGGTTGTGCAAGCTATACGTGGGATATCCGGGGTAGTTTAACAAGCGGAGCGGATCTATTCCGCTTCAGCTTCTCCACGGATCTGCAGGAAATGGATATCATCTTCGGCGGGGAAAAAAAATTAACCCGGGCAATTGATGATCTTGTGGCAAAGTATCATCCTCCATTAATGTTTGTTTATTCCACCTGTATTGTCGGCGTGATCGGGGATGATTTGGAGGCTGTCTGTAAAGCTGCATCCAAGCGGCATCGGATCCAAGTGATCCCAGTTCAGTCCAGCGGCTTCATCGGCAGCAAATCGGCCGGCTACAAAGCCGCGTGTGATGCTTTAATGAGGCTGATGGAACCGCCGCCAGGAGAAGAACTCGAGAAAGACAAAACCATTAACTATCTTGGGGAATTCAATCTGGCAGGGGAACTTTGGATCATTCAGAATTACCTGAAACGGATTGGCATTGAGCTCAATGTGGCGCTTACAGGTGATTCGAGTTACGATACTTTGAAATTGGCGACCAAGGCGTGTCTGAATATCGTTCAATGCGCCGGTTCGATGATATATACGGCCAATCAGATGAAAGAACGCTTTCATATTCCCTACATGAATATCTCTTTTATCGGCATCGAAGACACCTCCGAATCACTGCGCCGGATTGCCCGGACCTATCAGGATACCGAGATGATGCGCAGAACTGAGGAATTGATTCAAACGGAAACAGAGGCAATTGCTCCGAAAATCGCCTATTACCGCAGCAAGCTGCAAGGGAAAAAAGCGGCAATTTATGTCGGCGGCGGATTTAAGGCGATCTCCCTGATTAAGCAGTTCCGTGAACTTGGAATTGAGGTCGTGATGGTAGGTACGCAGACAGGGCGGGAGGAAGAGTATGAGACCATCAATGATCTCGTCAAGGAAGGGACCGTCATCATGGATGATACCAATCCTTCTGAACTTGAAAAATTCATCATCGAAAAAGAAGCGGACCTACTGGTAGGCGGTGTCAAAGAACGTCCCCTGGCCTATAAAATGGGGATTGCGTTTATCGATCACAATCATGACCGCAAACATCCTTTGAGCGGTTATGCCGGGGCTGCTAATTTTGCCGAGGAAGTTTACGCGACTGTATGCTCACCCGTCTGGGCATATCGGGAACGTTGTTTGTCCACGGGTGCAAAGGAGGAGAGGACATGAAAAATCAGAAGGAAAGTTACCGCAATGTCAGTGAGAACCCCTGCAATATGTGTATGCCTTTAGGCGGTATTATAGCTTTCAGGGGGATTGAGGGATCCATGACCCTTCTCCACGGTTCCCAGGGGTGTGCAACGTATATGCGCCGGACAATCTCAGAGCATTATGAAGAACCGATTGATGTCGCCTCTTCTTCCCTGAATGAAAAGGGGACTGTTTTCGGAGGCGAAGAAAACCTGAAGAAAGGTCTGGACAATGTCCGCTTGCTCTATGAACCTAAGATGATCGGTGTTCTAACCACCTGTCTGGCTGAAACCATCGGTGAAGATATCGGACGGATTACAAGCCGGTATTTAGAAGAAAGACAATTGACGGATGGTCTGCCGATCGTGAATGTTCCAACACCGGGATATGGCGGTTCCCATTCGGAGGGATATTGGCGTACTGTTTTTACGATTATTTCTTCTCTGGCTGAAGACAGGATGTCCCACGCCAAAATTAATGTAATTGTCCCGCATATCAGTACTGCCGATCTGCGCGAGATCAAACGAATGCTTCGACTGATGAATATTGATTTTATTTTACTGCCGGACTATGCGGATACGTTGGATGCACCTTATTCCAAACCTTACAAAAAAATACCTGACGGGGGAACGCGCCTGGAAGATATCCGGAAAATGCCGGGAGCAAAAGCTACCCTGGAAATCGGGCTGACGGTGGAGGATTCTCAATCGGCAGGAAAATATCTGGAGAATGAGTTTGGGGTACCTCTTTTCAGGGTTCCGCTGCCCGTAGGGATTGAAAGCACCGACCGATTCTTTAATACGCTGAAGCTTATCAGCGGGAAAGAAATCCCGGACGAGATATCCAGAGAAAGAGGCAGACTGCTCGACGGCATGTTTGATTCCCATAAGTATAACTTTGAAGGCAGGGCTGCTATTTTCGGTGAACCGGAACAAGTTTATGCCGTAACGAGGCTTTGTCTGGAGAATGGAATTCATCCGCTCGTTATAGCTACGGGCAGCCGGAGTAAAAAACTTGAACAGCTGCTGCATGCTGAATTTGCCAAAATTGACGGGAGTCCGGATAATCATCATGAAAAATACGAATTGATGAGTGATACCGACTTTGCCCATATTCTTGAAAAAAGCCGGGAAGTGAAGGTTAATCTTGCTGTTGGGCATTCCGAAGGCAAGATCTTGACAGAAAGGGCGGATATCCCGCTGGTCAGATACGGTTTTCCGGTCATTGACAGGGTTGGCGGCCAGAGAATTTTATCGGCAGGCTATCAGGGAAGCCTATGCTTTCTGGACCGGCTTACCAATACACTTTTAGAAAATAAGTATCGAAATTACCGTAGCGAGATGTACCAAAAATATTATCAGATATATAAATGAAGGTCAGGTGAATAATATGCGTAACTTTTATGATAAAACAACTACACATCCGTGTTACTCCTCAAAGGCACAGCATAAATATGCTCGGATTCACTTGCCTGTTGCACCCGCTTGCAATATCAGCTGCAATTACTGCAGCCGTGAATATGACTGTGTCAATGAAAGCCGGCCGGGAGTAACCAGTGAGCTGCTTGCACCGGAAGATGCGCTGGACAGATATCAGATTGCCCGAAAAAAATTAAACAATTTGACGGTTGTCGGCATTGCCGGGCCGGGAGATGCTTTGGCGAACTGGGAAAACACCAGAAGGACACTGGAACTTATTTATGGGTATGAACAAGATGAAATAAGCGCTGTGGACAAAAATTCTAATAGCAATCCGGCACTGATGAGCAATGCGTTGAATTTTTGTTTGTCTACAAACGGCCTGCTTCTACCCGAACTTGCTAAAGAAATCGTGGCTTTAAATGTCCGGCATGTCACGGTTACTGTAAACAGTCTGGATCCGGTTATCGGAGCCCTAATTTATCACAGCGTAAACTACCGCGGGAAAACATATTACGGAACTGAAGGTGCTGAGCTTCTTATCCGGAATCAGCTGGAAGGAATTAAACAGCTTGTGGAATACGGCGTCCTGGTCAAAATAAATATTGTGATGATCGAAGGAATTAATGACGATCATGTCCCTGAGGTTGTCAAGAAAATGAAAGAACTAGGAGTCTTCACCACCAACATTATGCCCTTTATTCCGGTTAAAGGAAGTCCGTTTGAAAACCGGACGGCAACGGATACGAAAAGCATCCTGAAAATGAGATTGCAATGCGGAAAGTTTATGCGGCAGATGTCTCATTGTAAACAATGCAGAGCCGATGCAGTCGGTATGCTTGGTAAGGACTGTTCCGGCGAATTGTTCAGAAGAAAGAATAAGTGCAGGATTCAGACTGAAGCCGGTTAAAAAGGAGGGGGAGCTATGGCCCATAAAATGACTGTTATGCTGGATAAAGAGGGTAAGACTGCCCTTCTGACGGATTTATGCAGAGCTGTTACTTTCGTAAGAAATGCGGGCGTTTGGAGCGAAGAAGTCGCTAAGGAATTTACTTTAAGCGGAATAACCTCCATGGAAGAATTGCGAGATAAGATTGCGGATCTGACCGCATTTATGGCGGATAGCAAAATTCTTGCGGCGGAAAAAATGGAGGGGATTGTTTTAAATATTCTCAAACAGAAAAAAATCAAAATCTGGGAAGTTAAAGGGCGCCCGCCGGAGTTTCTCGATAAGATTCTGCAGAACGAGGAAGAAGAGCTTATACAGGAGAAGGGTTTGTTGTTAAAAACGGCGGCTGAAAATGAAGATAAACGTTTCATCCGGGAAATATCCTCAGGTCATTATGTTGTTTCACTTGAAGAGATTCAGGAGAATCATTTGCAGGTTACGACGAAGCAGGTTCTTTTGCCGTTTCTCCGGCAGAAAAAATTCCGGGTATTAGAGGTCATCTGCAATCATATTCCCCAGTGGCTTGAGCCTGAACTGATAGCCTGCAGATGCAGCCTGCAAATATGCAGGCAAGATGAGGGGCGCGTAGAGCTCATCGTTACACCTGCTTTGACCTGAAAGGAGAAAACAAGGTGAGGAAGATCGACTTATTCGATACAACTTTAAGAGACGGGGAACAATCACTGGAAGCGACGATGGACAGCTCTCAGAAATTAGAGATTGCCAGACAGCTGGTCAGGCTTGGCGTCGATGTCATCGAAGTAGGATTTCCGGCTTCTTCGCCGAATGACTTTCAATCTGTCCGAAGAATCAGTCAGGAAATCCGGGGAGCTATTGTCTGCGGCCTGGCAAGGTGCGTGCAAAGAGATATCGATCTTTGTGCTGACGCCATGTTGGGGAGCAAAAATACCCGAATTAACATCGGATTGGCCATATCACCCATTCATATGGACAAAAAGCTTGGGTTAAGACCCGATCAGGTTGTGGAGAAAGCAGTCTGGGCAGTCAAATATGCGGGGAAAACGTTTCATGAGGTGCAATTTTTCCTGGAAGACGCTTTGCGCGGTCAATTTGATTTTCTGGTGTGGATCATGGAAAGTGTGATCAAAGCTGGAGCTACTGTTGTTACAATTTCGGATACCGTGGGAGTCGGCATGCCCTGGAAGTACGGAGAATTAATTAGAAAGCTTAAAGAAACTGTTCAGCATATCGAAAGAGTCAAGTTGAGTGTTCACTGTCATAATGATCTAGGCCTGGCGACAGCAAACGCTATAACAGCTTTACTGGCCGGGGCAGACCAGGTGGAAGGTACGATTAACGGTATTGGCGAAAGAGCAGGAAACGCTTCGCTGGAGGAAATTATTATGGCCTTGTATCTGGAACAAAACGATTCTGGGATAACGACGGGAGCTGAAATCAGACAGATCTACGAGACCAGTAAAACGGTATCCAGAATTACCGGAATTCCACTTCCCCGCTACAAGGCAGTTGTCGGAACGAATATGTTTTCTCATGCTTCAGGCATTCATCAGGACGGAATTATCAAAGAAAAGCTGACCTACGAACCATTTGATCCTCAAATTATTGGCGCGCCTGCAGGAAAGATCGTTCTTACAGCCAGGTCGGGCCGGAATGCCTTAAAACACAAATTAAAAGAGCTTGGCTACGAATACTGCCAAGCAGAGCTGGATCAAATTTATAGCATTTTTATCCGAATGGCGGATAAGAAAAAGAGAACATTCAATGAGCATGATCTGATCCGTTTGGTTACATTATCATGACAAGTAGAAAAGACGATACTGTGACGAATAATGAATTTTAATGCTTTCTGCGCAGACATATCAATTGGGTGTGGTCCCAACCGATTTTTTTATAGAAGTTCAAAGCTGGTGTATTGGTTTTGTCAGCCAGTAACTGCAAACGAGTGGCACCCTTTTCGACTGCCCAATCTTCAATTGAAGAAAGCAGTTGTTTCCCAATCCCATTCCCCTGGTATTCCCGGTTGACAATTAAATCTTCAATTACGGCAACTTGTCCGCCCTCGGCAGTTGATATCAGCAGTTGGCATGTAACCATGCCAACGATTTTTTTGCCCAGTTCGGCAACCATAACACAGCGGTTCATGCTGTCATTCAGCATCATTTTTAAGCCGCTTTGTTGTCTTTCATCATTCGGTTCAAAATCTTGTTCTATAGAGAACAGGACGGTCAATAAGTCACTAAGATCAGGGATATCCTTATATTCCGCTTTTCTGATTGTGTAGTTATGTATCATAAAGTAAACTTCCTTAAGAGGTAGTGATATTTATTTCATTATAACATATATTTTACATCCGCCAGAACAATTACGTCCTGGGATCGGCAGCTTTCTCCGACTTCACACCGGTCACTGTAATGATGGAGAATGCCGGGCGAAGCACGATGCGAAGCGCAGACTTTTTGTTCCAAGGATGCAGCGATTTTATTGACAATGTCCTGATTGTCTACTATAGTAACGTTGAACTATTTTATCCAGAAATCAGACCATAGCAGAGGGTGGAGATTTTTATGCAGTTAGCTTCTCAGGACAGAGCGCCTATTTATGAAGCCCTTCAGAAATATAAAGCGATGCGGATCGTGCCATTTGATGTACCGGGACATAAGCAAGGGAGAGGTAATCCGGAGCTAAGGGAGTTTCTCGGGGAAAAATGTCTTTCCGTTGATGTTAATGCCATGAAACCCCTGGATAATCTAGGACATCCTGTTTCGGTCATTAAAGAAGCGGAGGAGCTTGCTGCGGATGCTTTTGGCGCCTGCCATGCGTTTTTCATGGTTAATGGAACAACTTCGGCAGTCCAGGCGATGATCATGAGTGTCTGCAAAAGAGGCGATAAGATCATTATGCCGCGCAATGTCCATAAAAGTGCCATTAATGCGCTGATTATCAGCGGGGCGGTCCCGGTATACGTAAATCCCGGAGTCAATAACACGCTCGGCATACCTCTGGGGATGTCCATCAGTGATGTACAAAAAGCGATGGAGCAGCACCCGGATGCCAAGGCGATTTTCGTTAATAACCCAACCTATTATGGCATATGCTCAGACCTGAAGACCATCACCGAGCTTGCCCATCAAAATGGCATGTTTGTACTGGCTGATGAAGCACACGGGACCCATTTTTACTTTGGGGAAAACCTGCCGTTGAATGCGATGGCGGCCGGAGCGGATATGGCGGCGGTCAGTATGCATAAAACCGGCGGAAGCTTAAGTCAAAGTTCTTTCTTGCTGATCGGCAGCCGTTTGAATATTGGACATGTCCGGCAGATTATCAACCTGACTCAGACGACCAGCGCTTCTTACCTGCTTTTATCTTCTTTGGATATCTCCAGGCGTAATCTGGCGCTTGACGGGAAAAATATCTTTGCCAAGGTCGTTTCCTTAGCGGACTATGGACGGGATGAAATCAATAAAATTAGCGGATATTATGCTTTCTCGAAAGAATTAATCAATGGTGATTCGGTTTTTGATTTTGATACGACGAAGCTTGTTGTACATACCCGCGATATCGGGTTAGCCGGAGTTGAGGTTTATGATATACTCCGCGATCATTATGATATTCAGATCGAATTTGGTGACATCGGAAATATTTTAGCGATTATCTCTGTCGGTGACAGAGCGCTGGCTCTGGAACGCTTGGTTTCATCTTTGTCGGAGATTAAGAGGCTTTATATGCGGGATAAAACAGGTATGTTTGATCACGAGTACATTACGCCTGATGTTGCGATGGCTCCGCAGCAGGCTTTTTATTCCAACCAGCATTCTCTTCCTATCCGCCAAAGTGCAGGTCAAATCAGCGGTGAGTTTGTGATGGCCTATCCGCCGGGGATTCCGATTCTCGCACCGGGAGAACGGATTACTGAGGAAATTATTGATTACATTGTCTATGCCAAGAGCAAAGGAAGTTTTCTCACCGGGACGGAAGATATGTTTATTGAAAATATCAGGGTTGTGGGGGAATAAAGTATGGAACTATGGTATACGGAACAGCATACCCAAAATGTTCGCTTTACCATCAAAGTCGACGAGCAGCTCTACACTGGACAGAGTGAATACCAACGAATTGACGTCTTTAAGTCCAAGGAGTTCGGAACGTTCTTAACTTTGGACGGACTGATGATGGTGACAGAAAAGGATGAGTTTATTTATCATGATATGATTGTGCATGTCCCTATGGCAACGAATCCCGGGATTAAGAACGTCATGGTTATTGGTGCCGGAGACGGCGGTACCGTTAGGGAGCTCGCCCGTTATAAAACCATTGAGAACATCGATATGGTGGAAATCGATAAAATGGTGGTCGATGTTTGCCGGAAATATTTGCCTCAGACAGCTTGCAAGCTTGACGATCCGCGGGTGCATCTTCATTATGAAGACGGCCTGAGATTTGTACGCTCCAGGGAAAATACCTATGACCTTATCATTGTTGATTCCACCGACCCATTCGGTCCGGGGGAAGGGCTCTTTACCAGAGAGTTCTATGGCAACTGCTTTAAAGCTTTGAAAGAAGAAGGCATCCTGGTCAATCAGCATGAAAGTCCTTATTATAATGCGTATGCGCAAGCCATGCAAAGGGCCCATAAACGCATCCGGGAATATTTCCCGATTTGTAAGGTCTACCAGGCCCATATTCCGACCTATCCTTCAGGTCACTGGTTATTCGGTTTTGCTTCAAAAAAGTATGACCCGGTAATGGATGTCAAAGAAGAGGTCTGGAATCAGCTTGGGTTAAAAACCCGGTATTATAATACGGATATACACAAAGGAAGCTTTGCCCTTCCGACGTATGTGAAGAACCTCTTGACAGATACCGTGGAGTAAAAGCAGAGTGATATCAGCACGTGCACACTTTTCAGTAATGACATATTGCATAAATAATCGCCCTGGAGCTCAAGAGACTTCAGGGCGATTTAATTCTGACACTGCGTTTGGGTAATTCTGTGGACTAAAGACTAACTAAAATATATTTGGGCCTGTCTGCGTGCCACAATATCCGCGTGCCATGGATGGCACAATCCGAACAAAAGAGCCGCGCTTCGCCATCCAGGCTCCGCTCGTCGCGGAACTGTGGCACGCAGACTGATCAGAGGGTTATTCAAGCAGGTCTGCATGTCAGAATACAGCTCGTTATGTAGCTATTTTAAGAACGTCTTACTAGTACATCGATTCCAAAATAACGTTACTTCAAAAAAGTTTTCACTAACTCCAGATTAGGTCTCCGTAATGGATGGCCAGCGTCAAGCGGAGCATGGATTGCGTAGCGCGGCTGTTTGACGGCCACGGATGGCCTAATGTCGCGATGCCATGGATGGCAAGGAGCGACTCGCCAAGGAGGGCGCAACCTGCCGAAAGCGGCCATCCATTACGGAGACTGACCTGAGCAAGATAATGTAATATCGGCTGGAAAAGTAAGGTACAAGAACCATCCTTTGAAAATTTTCTGGTTTTAATTAACGGGAATTTGCGTTATGATGTAAATGCAAATAGTATAAAGGTCCTAAGAGAAAAGACCAAAGTCCCGGATAAATAGCCTATTAGTCCTATTAGCCCGAATGGTTTGCAGGATCGAGCCAAATCAGTTATTAAATTTTTCGTATTTTTAACACAATCACGACAAATTTTACCTAAAATATTCCAGAAACGATCAAAAAAAAAATAAAGGATATTAAATTATTTTCAAGAATTAATCAATCAAAAATATTTCCACAAAAAATAAAAAATGGGATAAAAAGGAATCATGGACAAGATCAATTGGTATAAGGATAATTGGAGACAAAAACTTTTTCTGTTTAATGCCTGTATAATCGGAGCTTTTGTTATTGTCTATTTGTTTATTGGGGATAATGATAAGCTTTTCTTTTGGCTGCCAATCATTATTATTTTGTTTATATTCTCCTTTACTTTAAATGTGGGGATGCATAAGGAGATTCATAAAAAACGAATGGTTGAAAATGCCCTGAAGCAAAGTGAAGCGTTGTACCGTGGGGTAATAAATAATGCAGCCGCAGGAATTGCCTTGCTGAACCAGGATGGGCATTATCATTACGTAAATGCGACCCTGTGCCGGATGACTGGTTTCTCACAGGAAGAGTTAATAAGGTTAACCTTTTTTGATTCGATTGTGCCTGAGGACCGGCAGGAGAGCATCATACATTGCCGGGAAGTATGGGAAGGCAAATACGCGTGGAAGAAATGTGAGAAACAATTCCAATGCAAAGACGGACAGTCTTTATGGGCCGAAATCAATTTATCCACAGTTCGTGACAGCGGGGACAATGTCGTTCATCTAATCATGATTGTTCTGGACATAACTGTCAGGAAAAAGTTGGAAAAGGAATTGCTGCACCAGGCAACCACAGACTATCTGACAGGCATTGATAACAGGCTTGCCTTTATGCAAAAAGCGCAGGAGGAATTTTCGCGCTCGGAGAGATATAAGCGGAGTTTTACGATGCTTTTGATTGACATTGATAAATTTAAAAGTGTGAACGATCAGTATGGACATCTGGTCGGTGATCGGGTGCTAAAAGAGGTCGTCAAGGCTTTTAAGCTGGTTTTGCGTGAGATGGATATCCTGGCGCGGATCGGGGGAGAGGAATTCGCGGTAATTCCAGTAGAATCTGACCTTATGATGGCCCAAACTGTAGCCGAGAGAATCCAGCAGAAAGTCCTTGATGTCGTCATAGAAATGGAAAATAACGAAAAGATCCAGGTTTCTGTCAGCATCGGAATTGCTGAAAAGAAAGAACTGGACCTGAGTGTTGATGATATCTTTAAAAGAGCGGATGATGCACTTTACGAGGCTAAAAATACAGGCCGAAACAGGATTGTCGTAGGAAGCGAATTAGTTGAAGATATGGGAGTTTGTTATGGTAATTCATGATATAACGATCCCGCTTTTTCCGGGAATGGTTTCTTATCCCGGGGATCCGCCGTTTCAATCAGAACCGGTGTATTCCCTAGACAAGGATGGATATCGTCTTTCGATGCTTTCGATGGGCTCCCATTGTGGAACCCATCTTGATGCGCCGTCTCATTGCCTGACAGGAGGAGGATCTGTTGACAGGATTCCTCTGGAGTTGCTTATCGGAGCGGCCAGGGTAATCGAAGTGGCGGTTGCGGGGAGTATCCTGCCTGACCATCTGATCCCCAAAGGAATCCGCGAAGGGGACAGGATCTTGTTTAAAACCCGGAACTCAGGCCTTTTAAAGGACCCTATGTTTCAACCGGAGTATACTTATCTTTCTTCCGAAGCCGCTGAATACCTTGCAGCAAAAAAGGTACAATTGGTTGGGATCGATTACTTGTCCATTGATGATTCTACGAGCAGCGCTTATTCAAGTCATACCATTCTGCTTTCCGGAAACAGTGCAGTATTAGAAGGACTAGACTTATCTGAAGTTAATGAGGGAGATTACTTTCTTGTTGCACTGCCTCTAAAAATAAGAGACTGCGACGGCAGTCCCGTAAGAGCGGTTTTAATTGAAGGAATGAATCCATAAACAATCAATTAGGGAGAAAGATGTTCGAGCCCCTGGGTCAGTATCCGATAAACATGATCGTCACTCAAAGAATAAACACTTGTCTTACCGGCCCGGCGTACCTTGACTAATTTATATTGCCGGAGAATTCTTAATTGGTGGGAGACGGCCGATTGGCTCATACTTAAAATTTCTGCCAGTTCATTCACATACAGCTCATGATCCAGTAGTGCAAAAAGGATACGTATTCTGGAGAAATCCGCAAATACCTTATAAAAGTCTGCCAGTTCCAGGGATAGTTCTATACCTGGAATATGTTTTTGGGGCTGTTCCGGGACAGGTGCGTGAAATACAGACATTTTAACGGCCTCCTAAAGCAAAATATAATCAAAACTGTACATATGCGCATATATGCATATGTACGTATTTATAATACTAAGTATTGTTGGGGGCTGTCAATACATTCAGGCTGGATACTTACAGTTCCTTGCCTAGTATACCGTTCTCTAAATAACTAGACATTAAAACCTTCATAGCAGGGTCTGTGTGCCTCAGTTCCAGCGTAAGCGGAGCATGGATGCGGAGCGCGGCTGTTTGACGGCCACGGAGGGCCTAATGTCGCTGCCATGGATGGCAAAGAGCGACTCGCCATGGAGGGCGCTATCTGCCGAGAGCGGAATGTGGCGCGCAGACTAGACCCAAATGAATATATTTGTCAAATTATTAAAAGATCAATGTACTAGACCCCAAAAAAATCATTTGAATCTCCCTGATTTGAATAAACTGTTGAAGCTATCCCTGAACTGCGTAAACAACAGCCCTCCGAGGAAGATCAGCCCAGCGAATCCGATTAAAGGATATATGGCAGAGACTGCCGCGGAAAAACCGTACCGGGCAGCGATAATTGCACCGATGGAAGCAAGGCTCGCGCCAAGAATCCTTTGCTTGTTGTCGTAGGCAATCCTGGCTGTAAAGCCGTAGAGTATGCTTACGGCAGTGGTATAGATCTCCAAAAGCAAAATGAGCCCGTAAGCATAGCCTACCAGGGGATTCAGTCTGGTAGCGAGAAATACCATGGGAACCTGAAAAGGAAGAATTTCCGGAGACCCGCAGATGATTGCCAGATTAATTGCCAGAATCCCAGCACCTAACCCTAGACCACCCAGCAGGCCACCCCAAACAAGACTCTTTTTACTCCGGCCTTCCACACCTAAGGGAGACAAGATAGCCACAGACAGTACAATATTGTAAGAAACATAGAGTATGGCTGCCGTGGGCCAATGGGATGCTGCCGGAGATTCTAGCGATTCGAGCAATGCAATTTTGGATGGTGTGATTGGATCGAGGACAATCGAGATTATGGCAACACTGAAGACGGCAAGGAGCAGAAAAGGTACGACAAAACCAATGGCTCGTATGACGTTTCTGACCCCGGAAATGACGGTGAGAAACGCAAGCAGAATAACGGTAATACTGCCCAGAAGCGGGGAAAAGCCAAGCTGCTCTTCAACAACAGCGCCGGATCCTGCCGCCATGACGATCAGGACACCCAAGAAGCTCAAGGTAATAAACCAATCCATCAAAATGCCAAGAGGCTTCCCAAATGTGAATCTAACCAGTTCCAGGTGCGAATCGGCATTTTGTTCTCTGGATATCCGCATGATGAGAATCCCGAAATAACAAAACAAGACAGTGCACACGGCGATACCGGCAAAACCTTTCGTTCCAAATACAGTAAAAAATTGGAGAACCTCCTGTCCGGTCGCAAACCCTGCTCCGACAATTGTTCCGATGAAGGCGGCTGCAATTGAAACTGTGGAAAACTGTTTTGTATTTTTCATACTTCACCTGCTTTCCCTCTGAACCTAGGGTTCAAGGAACAATATCCTTAAAGATTATTATGTCAAATATCTCTGGAAATGAACTTCAACGCATGCAGAATAGGTAATAATGGTGTAGAATAATATAGGCACAAAGGAATTAATTTGAATGCTTATGGGGGGTAAAAATGTCACCGGAAAAGAAAAAAATATATGCTGTCATCATCATTGCTGTTTTTTGCCTGATTATTGTCACGGGGATAGGAAATTTCCGAGCCAAACAGCTCGCACTAGATTTGGCAGGCCAACGGGTCAGCAACACGCTTACTCTGGCCGTGGCTGATTTTGATAACGAAAAACTTCAGGAGCTTATTCAAACGCAGAATCAGCAGAATGCTTATTACGGAGAACTTCAGGCGAAGCTGATGCAGTTAAAGACAGAGCACCAGCTCGAAAATATTTACATGTTATACAAGGATGAGCAGAATAAGGCCTGGTTTTACGTTGTCGATGCGAGGGCCGAGGATGACCCGGCACATTTATCTTTGGGACAATTGGAGAACAACGCCTCGTCGGCAGTAGAGAACACGCTGAAGGGCAAAGTTGTCCAGGGAGAATATCACACGACTTCACTGGGGACATTCGTATCGAGTTACCAGGAAGTGAAGGATGCCGGCGGAAAGACGTATGCTGTTCTGGCAGGGGATATCGATGTTAAGAATGTGACAGAATTCCTGTACTTAACCAGATATGTACAATTCGGGATCATGGCGGTTAGTTTGCTGCTGATTGGCCTTATCGTTTATTTAAGCGGCAGAAATAATATTAATTAGACAAGAAACAATGTAATCCTAACCAATATAAGATTATATAAGAATAGATAAGAATAAGAAAATTCCTTACCGGAAATATTAGGAAGGATGATGCATATATTTCCAGGGGGGGATTTTTCTTTTGAATGATTATTATTTGGAAGTTGGAACTTCTGATTATAAAGAAGAGCTTTCTCAAGCAGTGCACGATTTGTACCATAAAGACGGGCTGCCGATTGAAATATCTGAAGTCTGCCGTGAGCCAAACTATCTGGTCAGCTTCATTTATGCTAATTTGAAGGAGAAAAATGTCCGAAATGAGCTTACCGTCAAAATCGTTCAGTACTATATTGCCCATGCGCTGGGAAGCGTTGTTCTTCAGGGATGGGAAGAACGTTATATCAGAAAAAAATTAAAAAATGACTACAACATGTTCGGGAGCGAAATGGACGAGGCTTATCCAAAGGTTGCCGGATATCTGAATGACCAGGCAGAGACTGGTTTTCTTCGGCTTAGAAACAGAATCCTGGTAAAGTCCATTCTGGAATTTTTGAATGACCATCAAAGAATTGATCTGGAAGGATTTATGAATTTCAGATCGGGTCAATATAAGAGAGAATTAAAGAAACAGATTGCGCGTGCTGTGAATGTTTATGCCCTTCAGCAGGAGCATGAAAGCTTTGTACGACTCCTGAAAAGATTTTTTGAATCCCAGCGGGATAACAAAAATACGATGCATATGGTCATCAATCACAAAGATGAAGTGGCATTTTACGATGACAAGCATTCCGTTCTGATAAATTCCGGTGCTGAAAGCGAAGATCATCCCATCAGTGTTTTGCTGAAACGTTCTCCGAATCACCTGATCGTTCATGTTGCAGCAGAAAAACAGTCTGGAATCGCCCAGATTGTTCAGGAAGTTTTTGGTGATAAGATGACCTATTGCCGGGGATGCAGCCTATGTAAAGAGAACTGATTGACAACATACTTTAAGTGGTATAATCTAAGACTATAGAAAGAAATAATGAAGGCACGATGAAGAGGACAGTATCCTAATCGTTCGCATTTAGAGAGAAATGCCCTGGGCTGTGAGCATTTTTGCGATGTTTGGGAAAAGACCGCCTCCGAGTTCCTCGCCGAACATAATTTGCGTAGGCTGGACGTTTATCCGCGTTAAGGATTCCAAGGAAAATCAGCTGCCGGTATAGTAGGCGGTCGTATTTTTGAATTTGGGTGGAACCACGGGTTTCTATCGCTCTCGTCCCATAGGAAGGACGGGAGCTTTTTAGCGTTGATGCCAAAGAATTTAAAGAATGATGAATAAATGATGAATAATGAATAAGAACAGGGAGTGATAGGATCATGTTAAATGTAACCTTAAAGGATGGTTCGGTTCGTCAAGTGGAACAGGGTTCAACGGTTCTGGAATTGGCTGCTTCTATTTCTCAGGGTCTGGCCAGGGTGGCGGTTGCAGGCAAGGTGGACGGGGAGGTTAAAGACCTCTCGTTTCCGATAGAAGATCATGCTAACGTAGAAATACTTACGCTTGATAATGAAGAGGGGCTGGAAGTAATGCGCCATTCAGCTTCCCACCTTTTGGCTCAGGCTGTGAAGAATCTTTTCCAGGGAACCATTCTGGGTATCGGTCCTGCGATTGCCAATGGTTTTTACTACGACTTTGACTCTGAATACACTTTCACACCTGAGGATTTAGGCAAGATCGAAGAGGAGATGCGCAAACTGGCCAAGAACGATTATAAGTTTCAACGCCGTGAGGTTACCCGTGAAGAAGCGATTGACTATTTCCAAAATAAAGGGGAAAAATACAAAGTAGAATTGATTAATGATCTCCCCAAAGATGCCAGAATATCCATGTACACGCAGGGGGATTTTACAGACCTCTGTGCCGGACCGCATGTTCCCGGAACAAAGGTATTGAAGGCCTTCAAATTGCAGAGCCTCGCTGGTGCATACTGGCGCGGCAGCGAGAAGAACAAAATGCTTCAGAGAATTTACGGTTTAGCTTTTGCCAAGACCTCTGATCTTGAGGATTATTTATTTAAGCTGGAAGAAGCCAAAAGGCGTGACCACCGGAAGCTTGGGATGGAGCTTGACCTTTTCAGTCTGCACGATGAAGGTCCTGGCTTTCCGTTCTTTCATCCGAAGGGTATGGTCTTAAGGAATACGCTGGAAGATTTCTGGCGCAGAGAGCACCAGAAAAGAGGCTATGTTGAGATCAGAACGCCTATCATTTTGAATACAGCTCTCTGGCAGCAGTCCGGGCACTGGGATCATTATAAGGAAAACATGTATTTTACGAAAATAGACAATGAGGACTATGCCGTTAAACCGATGAACTGTCCCGGCGGTATGATTATGTACAAGACGAAACTGCGCAGCTATCGGGACCTGCCGATCCGCTGCGGAGAGCTAGGTCTTGTGCACAGGCATGAACTATCGGGTGCTCTGCATGGTTTGTTGAGAGTAAGAAATTTTACGCAGGATGATGCCCATATTTTTATGCTGCCGTCCCAGATCAAAGATGAGATCATTGGTGTCATTAATTTAGTTGATTATTTTTATAAAATATTTGGTTTTGCGTACCATGTTGAGCTTTCCACCCGGCCGGAGGATTCCATGGGCTCGGATCAGGATTGGGAAATGGCGACGAATGCCCTAAGAGATGCTTTAGAGGCCAAAGGGATGGATTACAAAATTAATCCTGGTGATGGAGCCTTCTACGGACCGAAAATTGATTTTCACCTGAAGGATTGTCTCGACAGAACGTGGCAGTGCGGAACCATCCAGTTGGATTTCCAGATGCCGGAGCGGTTCGACCTAACCTACATTGGGGAAGACGGAGATAAGCACCGTCCTGTTATGATCCACAGGGTTGTTTACGGAAGTATCGAGCGTTTTATTGCACTTCTGACCGAGCAGTACGCCGGCGCTTTCCCGGTTTGGCTTTCGCCTGAGCAGGTGCGCATTCTGCCGATCAGTGACAAGCACAGCGCCTATGCTGAAAAAGTCAAGGGGCTGCTTATGGATCGGGATATCCGCACCGCGCTTGATGAACGCCGGGAGAAAATCAACTATAAGATCAGGGAAGTACAGACCGATAAAATACCTTTTGCTTTGGTCGTCGGCGATAAAGAGGCTGAAGAGGGTACGGTATCTGTCCGCCGTTATGGAGAGCAGAAGACCAGCGTCATGGAATTGGAAGATTTTATTTGCTTGATTCAGGACGAAATAAGCACCAAAAAAATTCCGGCAGGCAATCAGGCTTGAACACTGGATTGACCAGCGGAAAACAATACAAATTCCGGAGAGTGGTGGGTTAAACTTGACTGAGAAAAAGAATTGGAATGAGTTAAAGCCAGGAGAGTCTTTGGTCGCATTTTTCCTGATTCGCAGGGTTGAAACGAAGACTACGGCTGGCGGAAACCGGTATCTTGATATCGTCCTGGGTGACGCCGGCGGGGAAATAACCGCAAGGATGTGGGACTGCAAGCAGGAAGATGAAACACTGTATCAAAGCAACATGCTTGTAAAGATCAAAGGCAGTATGGCGGAATGGCAAGGCAAGAAACAAGTTAAGATCGATAAAATCCGTGCAGTTGTTGAGGACGATCAAGTTGACATTAATGCGTTTATACCTGTGGCGCCGTATAGTCCAGAAGCAATGTACGCTGAGCTCCTGCAATACCTCGCCAGGATGGAGAATGTCAAACTAAGAGAAACAGTCCAGCTTCTCCTGACGGAAGCCGGAGAGAAACTGCTGATTCATCCGGCTGCTGTGCAGAATCATCATGCCTTAAGGTCGGGACTGCTGTATCATACGCTGACAATGCTTAAAGCTGGAGAAAAACTAGCGGATGTCTATACTTTCCTGGATAAGGATCTTCTTTATGCCGGGATTATGCTGCACGATGTTGCCAAGCTTGATGAAATTGATGCCAATGCCCTCGGGATCGCCACAGAGTATACAGTTGAGGGACAGCTGCTAGGTCATATTGTTCAAGGAATCAAGAAAATTGAAAAGGCTGCAGACAAAGTGGGTCTCGATGAGGAGACCAGTCTCCTTCTTCAGCATATGCTGCTTTCGCACCATTATGAGCCGGAATTTGGCAGTCCCAAGAGACCGATGTTTCCGGAGGCAGAAATCCTTCATTATCTGGATATCATTGACGCCAGGATGTTTGATATGGAGAAAGCCCTGAATGAAACCGAGCCGGGATATTTTACGGATAGGCTCTGGACGCTCAATAACAGAAGGTTATACAAGAGGTGAAGAAATGTCAAAAAGAAATGCAGTGAAAATATGGGGAAAGATGCTTTGTTTGCTTGTTATAGCCTTTTTGTTGCTGACTGGCTGCGGGATTCTGGGAGGCGGCGGTCAGGACGTACCTTCGGATGACTCGGGAAACTACGCGATCAAGGTCGGACTGATTACCGGCCAGGACGGAATCGAGGATATTTATTCTGAAAAAGCCTGGGAAGGGCTGCAAAAGGCACAACAGGAACTAAACGCCGGGATCGGCTATGTTAAGGTCAAGAATGATAAAGACTATCCGTCGGGGCTTGCCGAGCTTAAATCCCAGGACTGTCAGGTCATATTTACCATAGGTTCCGCTGCCATTCCGGCAACCCTGGAAGCGGCAGAAAAAAACCCTAAAATCACCTATGTCTGTCTGGACAGCACGATCGAGGGGACCATACCTGATAATGTTCTGGCCGTGTCCTATAGAGTAGAGGAAGCTGCTTTTCTGGCAGGGTATCTGGCGGCAAAAAGGACGGAAACAAATGTCGTTGGTGTTATCTTAGGGGACAATAAAGAAGCAGCGCAGCCTTACTTTTATGGTTTCAAGAGCGGAGTACGGTTCGTCAATCCCAACTGTGAGCTTTTGAAAGGAAATGCCGCTACTTTCACCAATAAGACCAGGGTCGAAGAAATGGCGGAAGCGATGGTCAATTCTGATGCCGATGTTATTTTTCATAGCGCAGGTCTGGCAGGAAAAGCAATGATTGAAGTTATGGAGGAAAAAGGCAAGTATGCGATAGGCGCCGACATTGATCAAAATGGTCTGGCACCTGAGACTGTCCTTACTTCAGTTATCAAAGAAAACGGCGAGGTCGCTTACAGCATCATCAAACAAATTGAAGAGAACACCTTGGCGTCCGGTAAAAATGTATCGTATGGCTTAGCAGAGAATGCCGTCGGTTTGGCAGAGACAACTGAATCTATGGTTTCGGAAGAAACCTATACCAAAATAAATGAATATAAGCAAAAAATTATTGACGGAAAGATCACGGTTCCGGCCAATGAAAATGAAACATTTAAAATCACATATTAGATGATTGACATTGAACGCTGAACTATGTATAATATTCATGCCAAGTAGAAGCCATCCGCTTCTCACCTCATGACGTAATGCCGATGAGGTCCTAGTGAGTTTTCCAGCAGGATTATGCTCATTTTGTATGATGAAGACGGGTGGAATACCGTCTTTATTTTTTTTATACTCTTTGGCTCGTTGTTAGCAAAAAAATTGGAGGTGATTCGCTATTAACAAAGATTTACGGATTAATGAAGAAATCCGGGCTCGGGAAGTTCGATTAGTAGGTGAAGAAGGAGAACAACTCGGGATCATTCCTATTAAAGATGCCTTGAGCGTCGCTGCTGAAAAAGCGCTTGATTTAGTGGAGATTGCTCCTGCTGCCAAACCACCGGTTTGTAAGGTGATGGATTATGGGAAATATAAATATGAGCAGGCGAAGCGTGATAAAGAAGCCCGTAAGAAGCAGAAGGTTGTTGAAATTAAAGAAGTCAAGCTCCGCCCGAATATTGAAGACCATGATTTTATGACCAAGGCGCGCAATGCCCAGCGCTTTTTAGGCGATGGCGATAAAGTTAAAGTTACCATCATGTTTAGAGGACGGGAGATAACACACCCAGACCATGGTAAAGTATTGTGTTTACGAATGGCTGAATTTCTTCGTGAAGAAGCTCTTGTCGAGCGTGAACCCAAAGTCGAAGGCCGCAATATGGTTATGATTTTAGCTCCTTCCGCACATAAACACGATTAAAATGAAAAGGGGGTTGTCATAAATGCCTAAAATGAAAACACATCGTGGAGCTGCCAAACGTATTAAGAAAACGGCTACCGGCAAAATTGTTTGTTATCATGCGTATAAAAGCCATATCCTGGAGAAGAAGTCGCCAAAGCGTAAACGGAATCTTCGCAAAGCGGCGGTTATGCATAGTACCGACGCGAAGCGTATTGCTCGTCTGATCGCTTATGTTAAATAAGAATATCACTTAAAGGAGGTCTTTAAAAATGGCCCGTGTAAAAAGAGGCGTCAGAGCACATGAACGCCATAAAAAAATATTAAAATTAGCCAGAGGATATAGAGGACGTAAGAGCAAACTTTTCAGAATGGCCAAACAGCAAGTCGTTAAATCGATGGCGTATGCTTATGTTCACCGCAAACAGAGAAGGCGCGATTTTCGGAAACTGTGGATCACCAGGATTAATGCAGCTGCCCGAATGAATAACATTACGTATAACCGGCTGATGTACGGTCTGAAGCTGGCCAATGTCAATATCAACCGCAAAATGCTGGCCGATTTGGCAGTCAATGATCCTGCAGCTTTTACCAAGCTTGTAGAAGTTGCCCAAAGCAAACTTGAAAACACCAATGCAAAAGCTCAGGCAAATGCTTAAGTCAAGAATACCTATGAATCTTTGGAGTTCGGTCTTTTCAGGACCGGACTCCTGCTCTATTTCAGGTAGTCCGGGAGGATCATCATGATTGTTTCTTTGCAGAATGAACAGGTCAAGCATGTGGTATCCCTGCATGATAAAAAAGGCCGTAAAGAATATAGGGAATTCCTTGTAGAAGGCAAACGTTTTGTACAGGAAGCCATTCTTAGGCAAGCACAGCTTAAGAAAGTTTATTATACGGCCCAGGACGCAGCGACAGGACCATCAGATCCGCAGTACTCCTTAAATATTTCCGGACTGGTGACGGAGGTACGTGCGCTGGGAATAGAAGCTGAAGAGGTGTCTGAAGCTATCATGCGCAAAATGAGCGCTACAGAAGAGCCTCAGGGTATCCTTGGAATCATCCGGAGAACTGAATTTGACTGGCAGGATATCAAGGTTCGGAAGGATACCATTCTTCTCGTCGTCGATGGAATCCAGGACCCAGGTAATTTGGGCACGATTTTAAGAACCGCCCTGGCTGCAGATGTCAAGCAAATCATTCTGACAAAAAAAACGGTGGATCTTTATAACCCTAAAGTTCTGCGCAGCAGTATGGGCTCCGTTTTTTCTGAGGTGATCCTAACGGATAAAACGCCTGAAGAAATAGCAATTTTTTGCAGACAAAGAGAATGTTCCATGGTCGTGTCTACCATGGGTGGGACTTCCATATTTAAGACGAACATTTGTGAAGACTATCCTTTGGCATTAATTATTGGCAATGAGGCTGCGGGGCCGTCAGCTTTTTTTATGGAAAAGGCCGCGAAGCACTATTCCATTCCAATGTTTAACAACGTTGAATCGCTGAATGCATCGATGGCTGCCGGAATATTCCTTTATGAAATGCGAAGACAGGGACAATTCTTGTAAACCATGATTGAAAATGATATAATTCTGATCAGGCAAAGAAAACAATGACTTTGCTTTCCGAACCTAAGCCGAGGAAAGGTGGGCTCAAAATGTCAGCGCCTGATTATTTTTGGAAAGCCTTCGAGGCAACCGGTTCTCCCCAATTATATCTTTTGTACAAGAACAACGACAAATTGACAAGTAACAATGAACGGAACAAAAGGCAGGCAGGCCTCTAAAGGGAGGACCGACCCAGACTGAAAGTCGGCCAGGCAGGCAGCTACCTCAACATGGGAGTCTTGAGGTTGAAGTTCATTCCGGGAGTTAACCGGTTGGCAGCCGTTACCAGCTTATGAAGTGTGAACTGTGATTTGACGCATGGTCAAAAAAGGGTGGTACCACGGGAAACCTAACTCTCGTCCCTAGAGGACGAGAGTTTATTGTTTTTTTACATGAATTCATTGCTGAAAGGGTGACCACAATGCGAGAAGAAATAAAGAAGATTAAGGAAGATACACTGGAGCAACTGACGAAGCTGACTTCGTCGGAAGAGCTTCAGGAGCTAAAAGTCCGGGTGATGGGCAAAAAGGGATCACTCACATCCTTGCTGAAGCAGATGGGTCAGCTCAGTGCGGAAGAGCGTCCCCAAATGGGGCAGATCGTCAATGAACTACGCAACCAGCTCGAAGATGCCTGGGACAAAAAATGGAAGGAATTCGAAAAGAACGCTTTGGAAAGCAGACTTAGGGAAGAACGGATCGATATCAGTCTGTCAGGGTATTCTTTGCCTCAGGGGCACCAGCATCCTCTAAGCAAAGTGATCGAGGAAATTGAAGATATTTTTATGGGCATGGGTTTTACGATCGCTGAGGGACCAGAAATAGAAACGGATTACTATAACTTTGAAGCGTTGAACCTGCCGAAAGACCATCCAGCCAGGGATATGCAGGATACGTTTTTTATCACCGAGGATATTCTGCTTCGGACGCAGACCTCGCCGGTCCAGATCAGGACCATGGAAAAATTAAGGCCCCAGCTTCCGGTCAAGATCATTGCGCCAGGGAAAGTTTTCCGCAACGATGATGATGTAACCCACTCACCGATGTTCCATCAGGTAGAGGGGCTGCTGGTTGATAAGGGAGTCAGAATGTCTGATCTTAAAGGACTGCTTCTGTACTTCTCCAGACAAATGTTCGGCGAATCCCGCGAAATCCGCTTGAGGCCGAGCTTCTTCCCATTCACAGAGCCCAGTGCTGAAGTTGATGTATCCTGTATGCTTTGCGGCGGTGCAGGCTGCAGGCTGTGCAAAGGGACCGGCTGGATTGAAATCCTGGGAGCCGGGATGGTCCATCCGCATGTGCTGGAGATGGGTGGATATGATCCTAAGGAAGTAACAGGCTTTGCTTTCGGCATGGGCGTAGAACGGATTGCCATGCTGAAATACGGCATTGAAGATATGCGGCTGCTTTTTGATAACGACATCCGCTTCCTGGAGCAGTTCTAGGACATTGATCTTTAAATAATTTGATAAATATAATCATTTGGGTCTGGTCTGCGCGCCACATTCCAGCTCCCGGCAGATAGCGCCCTCCATGGCGCTAATAGAGAACGGTATCCTAGAAATAGTTTGAATGATTGTATAGATAGATTGTTTTTATTTATCATATAACATGTTGATGTACTGGAGGATGCTCTGATGAGAGTAAGTATGGAATGGCTGAAACAATACCTCGAACTCAGTCTCAGCCCTGAGGAATTGGCAGAAGTCCTGACCAGGGGCGGGATTGAAGTTGAAGGGGTAGAATGCTTGAATAAAGGATTCACAGAAGTCTATATCGGTGAAATTCTGGATATCCAGCCCCATCCCGATGCCCAAAAACTGCAGGTATGCCGTTTGAATACCGGCAGGAAAGAACTGACCATTGTAACGGGTGCCTCAAATGTCCTTGTCGGGGATAAAGTACCGGTAGCCGTTCCGGGAGCGGTGCTTCCGGGGGGTAAAGAGATTCAGCCGGTCGAGATGAGAGGCGTAAAATCGTATGGGATGCTTTGTTCCGATAAGGAACTTGAGATCGAAGCTGTCGGTCAGGAACGCAGTAAAGGCGGAATTCTGATCTTGTCTCCTGACGCGCCTGTCGGTGAGAGCCTGGAAACCTATCTTGGTTTGCAGGACAGCGTCCTGGAACTGGAACTTTACCCTAACCGGCCGGATTGTCTGGCGATGGTCAATGTTGCGAGAGAGGCCGGAACTTTGCTCGGGAGAAAGCCTGTTTTGCCGGAATGGGCCCGGGAGGAAATGCCTTCCTGGCCGGAAGATATCAGGCAGAAGGTTGAAATTGAAGATCCGGAGCTTTCCTGGCGTTATTCGGCGCTGCTGGTGGATGATGTCGTCATTCAACCCTCGCCGCTTTGGATGCAGAACCGGCTTCGGGCTGCCGGGGTCCGTCCGATCAATAATATTGTCGATATTACCAACTACTGCATGGTGGAAATGGGACAGCCGCTTCATGCGTTCGACCGGGATAAACTTCAGGGTACGGTCAGAGTCCGCAAAGCTAAACAAGGTGAAACCATGGTCAGCCTGGACGGCATCGAAAGAAGACTGGAGCCCGATATGCTGGTGATTGCTGACGATAACGGACCGCAGGCCATTGCCGGTGTCATGGGCGGCCTGGAAAGTGAAGTGACGGATAAAACCTGTAGGATCCTATTTGAATCAGCACATTTTCTCGGTTCGAGTGTCCGGCGTACCAGCAGAAAGCTGGGGCTCCGTTCGGAATCTTCCAGCCGTTTTGAAAAAGGGGTTAATCCTTACTGGACAGTTCCCACCCTGGCCAGAGTGGCAGAATTACTGCTGGAACTCGAGGCAGGTGTACCGATGTCCTTTACGGAAAAAGTCTGTGCACTTCCGCCCAAGGTCCGGATTGAAATAGCGGTTTCTACGGTCAATCAGGTCCTGGGTGTGGAATATACGGATCAGGAAATTGAAAAGGTGTTTGAAGCTCTTGACTTTGAATATCTGAAATTGTCTGACTGCCGGTACAGTGTTGACATTCCTTCCTACAGGCAGGACCTTAAAATTGAAGTTGATTTGATTGAAGAGATTGCCCGCATCATCGGCTATGATAAGATTCCTACCACCCTGCCGCAGGGCAGCCAAACGCAGGGGCGCAGAACACCCGAACAGGCTTTCCGATACAAACTGCGTAAGATCCTGATCAAAGCCGGGATGAACGAGGTCATTTCCTACTCTTTCAGCAATAAAGAAATGGATGATCAATGGGGGTCAGAAGGCCGGAATATCCCGCTCTTAAATCCATTAAGGGAAGAATTAGGAACGATGAGGACGTCACTCTTACCCGGACTATTGGAGATTGCGTCCAGAAATACCGCCAGACGCAACACGGATCTGCTGCTGTTTGAAATCGGCAATGTCTATTTGCCAAAAGAGCTGCCGTTAAAGAAGCTACCCGATGAGGTTTCCCGGATTGCCGGCCTGGCGCAGGGGGAAAGCAAACGTCACTGGCTGAATTCGCAGGTGAAATTTGATTTCTTTTATGTTAAAGGGATACTCACACAAATTGCGCAAGAATGCGGAATGGAATTTGAATATCGGAGAATTGACGAAGGTAAGTACTGCAGCCTGCTTCATCCCGGGAGGTCCGCAAATATTTACTGCAATGGTGAGTACCTCGGTATTCTCGGGGAAATCTATCCGCAGCTCGACCAGAGATGGGACCTGCAGCGCCCGGTGCTGTTTGAGCTCGATTTTGGAGCGCTGTTCAAGAATGCCAATCTCACGGTTGTTGCCAAATCGTACCCGCGTTATCCGGCAATTCAGCGTGATCTGGCCGTTGTCGTTCCGGAAGAGGTATCCGCAGAAGATATTAAGAAAAAGGTAATGGCACTCGGCGGGAAATTCCTGAAAGAAGTAGAGCTGTTCGATGTGTATCAGGGACAGCCCGTTCCGGCGGGACATAAAAGCCTTGCCTTTACGATGCGTTACCAGTCTGCAGAACGAACCTTGAAAGATGAAGAAGTGAACGCCTTTAATTCCGACATCCTTTCGGGAATACAGCAGGAATTTGGGGCAAAATGGCGAAAATAAACAATAATGATGCGAGTTAACAAGGTACTAGACAGGAGAGCGGGTGAAGACTGTGAATCCGGAAGAACAAAAAGTATCAGTTCTGATTTTCGGAGAACTTCATGTTATTCGCGGCAAGGGATCTGAGGAATATATCAAAAAACTCGCCCATGATGTCGATAAAAGAATGGAAGAAATTGCGTTGAAATTTCCCAAGCTTCCAGCACATCAGGTAGCTATCCTGGCGGCGCTTAATTTTGCAGATGAATTGGCAACAATAAAAGAAGAACAGATGACGCTTCTTAACATGTTAGGAGAAAGCGGCGGCGAATAATTTTTTTACCATTTGACGGTGATTAAGAAATGGTCGATCCCGCTTATTATTCGGCCATTTCTTTATTATTTATCGAAGGCGCCCAGTCTTTGGAAGGACTGTGCTATTTTGCTTTTGTTTATCAGGAAATGATAGAATAAAATGAAACAAACGGAGGTGTTACAATGAAAGGAATTGTCACTGTAATAGGAAAAGATAAAGTCGGGATCATTTATGGCGTTACCAAGATTCTGATGGAGAATAATGTAAACGTGGAGGATATCAGCCAGACTATTTTGCAGGATTATTTCACGATGATGATGCTGGTCAATCTTTCCAACATAAAATGCGATTTCAGTGTTCTGAAGGAAGAACTCGATGCCTTCGGCAAAGAGATCGGATTGTCTGTAAAGATTCAAAGAGAAGAGATCTTTGACTACATGCACAATATTTAACATATTTAACTTACAGTTAACAAGGGTTGACAAGTTGCCAGCCGGAAACAGGGGAAGTCTTTTGGAGGTAAATAATGAATCTCTATAAAAATATTTTTGAAACCACCCGCATGATCGAGAAAGAAAAACTGGATATCAGGACCATCACGATGGGCATTTCTCTGCTTGATTGCATCGACTCTTCGGGAGAAAAGGCCCGCCAAAGAATTTATGACAAAATTACCAGGTTGGCACAGAATCTTGTCAAAGTCGGCAATGAAATTGAAACTGAATATGGCATTCCCATTATCAATAAACGGATTTCAGTCACCCCGATGGCGATCATCGCTTCCGGGAGTGAAGAAGAAAGCTATGTCGAGTTTGCGAGAACGCTGGACAAAGCAGCCCGCGAGGTCGGCGTTAACTTTATCGGAGGCTTCTCCGCTCTGGTGCAGAAAGGCTTTACGAAAGGCGACAGAATCTTAATTGAATCCATCCCTGAGGCTCTGAATGAAACAGAACGGGTATGTTCGTCTGTGAATGTGGCCAATTCCAAAGCCGGCATCAACATGGATGCAGTAAAGATGATGGGAAAAGTCATTAAAGATACAGCTTATTTGACCAGGGACAGAGACTCTCTGGGTTGTGCGAAGCTGGTGGTATTTGCGAATGCCGTCGATGACAATCCGTTTATGGCGGGCGCCTTCCACGGGGTTGGCGAACCCGAAGTTGTGATCAATGTCGGGGTAAGCGGCCCCGGCGTCGTCAAATGTGCCATGGAGAAGGTCAAGGGAGAACCCTTGCATGTCGTAGCCGAGAACATTAAGAAGACTGCTTTTAAGATTACCCGGGCCGGTCAGCTGGTTGGCAACGAAGTATCCAGAAGACTGGGTGTACCGTTCGGTATTTTGGATTTGTCCCTGGCCCCAACACCGGAAATCGGAGACAGTGTGGCCAGGATTCTGGAAGAAATGGGCTTGGAAGCCTGCGGAACCCATGGCACGACGGCAGCGCTGGCCATGCTGAATGACGCTGTCAAAAAAGGCGGCATCATGGCTTCCTCCTCCGTAGGGGGACTAAGCGGGGCCTTTATCCCGGTCAGCGAAGATGAAGGAATGATCAATGCGGTCAAATGCGGCGCCCTGACCTTTGACAAGCTCGAAGCGATGACCAGTGTCTGCTCCGTAGGACTGGATATGATTGCGATACCCGGAGACACGAAGGAATCGACGATCTCAGCCATGATCGCAGATGAAGCCGCTATCGGCGTCATCAATAATAAAACCACCGCAGTCCGTATTATCCCGGTATATGGCAAAGGGGTCGGAGATACTGCCGAGTTCGGCGGTTTACTGGGCTATGCACCGATCATGGCTGTCAATCCATACAGCGCGGAAGAGTTCATTAACCGGGGCGGCAGAATTCCGGCGCCGATTCACAGCTTCAGGAATTAACAATTGCCAATTGACATAAACACAAAAAAAGCCACATTCACCAGAAAGAGTGGCTTGAAATTGGGGAAACGGGAAGAGATTAATTTTTCTCAGGATCTTCCGGAGCTTTCGGAGCTGCCATGGTCGTTTTCTCAATGCGCTTCAACTTGTTCATCGCTTTAGACATTAACTGATTGGCATGGCTGATATATAATTTGCAAGCATTCGGGTCCGCTGCGGCCATTTCTTTGATGGCGATAAAGAGTTCCTCCAATCCTTTGGTTATCAGCTCAAAGCGGGCATCTGCCTGGCTATGGAGAGGTTGAGCTTTAAGAGCTTGCTTTCGTATTCTATCTCGGCGATGTGCTTAGCTGCTGCATTTTCATTTTCCAGGACGTCAAGCTTCCGCTGCAGCTTCAAAACATTTCCCTGCTCGGCCCATACGGCTTGCAGGTTATCCGTGGCTTCTTTTTTCGCCCGGTCGCGCTCATCTGATAATTTGGAGATTTTATCTTTTTGCTCAGCACAGACTTTCTGCAGGTCTTCTTTCCCGGCAAGCTCCTGGCTCCTCACATATACCGCCTGCTGCAGCTGCTGCTTGCTCATGCTGCCCGCATCATTCTCAGCGATAAACGCATCCCGCTGATCTTCCGGGAGCCCAAGAAGGATGAGGGCCTGGGTGTAGGTTAGATTCGTCACCGGTGACGAATCTGACATTTCCTGATCTTCGGATGAGACAAGCAGTTTAGCCCCATATTCATCAAAGATTTGCATCATCCTATCTGCAGTTCTTTGAGAATAACTTACC
>VMEE01000077.1 GCA_009910795.1 Dehalobacter sp. CP
ATAATGATACGGTAACAAAATATAATCGAATGATCCAGTCAGTTCCGAGTAATATAATAGCTGGAATATTCAGCTTCCGAATCGAAAACTATTTCGAAAGCGCGGCAGAAAAGTCAGAGATGCCGTCCTGGAGTTAAAAAAATGAATAAAATCACCAAAATGCTCATAATATGTTGTATTTTGATAATAGGAGCATGTATTTTTCAGGAGCCGTTATATGCAAATTCTATGCAACGCTTAGAACTCAAGGTATCACTTCAGAAGGATGGTTCAGGGATCGTCAAGGAAAACAGACAAATGAACTTGACTGAGGATACAGAGATCTATATAGTCATGGAGAATTTGGGCGGTTCAGAAATATCTGATTTCAAGGTCAGCGACTTTGGTGTGCCTCTGGAATTCAAACCTGAATGGGATATATATGCCAGCAGAGAAGAAAAAGCCGGCAAGTACGGTATGGTATTGACCGAAAAAGGCAGTGAACTATGCTGGGGCATAGGAGAATACGGCGACCATGAATATGAGGTATCTTATACGATCGGCGGTATGGTCAGGCAACTCAAAGATGGACAGGCTCTGAATTGGAAATTTTTCGAAGGTGCAGGGAATATAAACCCTGAGGAGTTTTATATAACTATCGAAGGGCCAGAGGCTTTCACCGATGAGAATACAAAAATATGGGGTTTTGGCTTTGCGGGCGAAATATGGCTCAGGGAAGGGAAGCTGGAAGCGTATTCCTCCAAAGCTCTTCAGGAAAATAATCACATCACTGTTCTGATACAGTTCGCAGGGAAACCATTCCAGCCAAGTTTAGGTTTGGAGAATACGCTTGCTGAGCAGGAAGCCGTTGCCAAGGAGAACAGTTCTTACTCAGAAAAAGATCGTGTGTTTTCCTTTGTCGACAGTATCGTTGCTTTTTTGACAGTGATCATGCTGGGACTTTCTTCTTTGATCGTTCTATATGTGCTTTTCCGGCGCAGGAATGTTATAAAAAAAGCTCGCCCGGTCATAAACGGGAAAGAACGCCGAAAAAGGAACAAGGATAAATATTATCGCGAAATACCCTATCGGGAAGGAGCGATTACGGATATCGCTTATTTATTGGAAAAAATCGAGCGAGGACGTATCGAGGATTATTTTAATTCCTTCTTGTTAAAGTGGATGAAAGATGGATATATTGAACACTTGATTGAGGAAAAAGGCTTGATTTTCAAAAAAGAGACATCTGTAATCAGGCTGCAGAGAGGGCAAATCGATGGGGAAGATCCCGAAAGCCTTATGTGGAATATGATGCAGTCGGCTTCCGGATCTGACAATATACTTGAAGAAAAAGAGTTCTCGAAATGGGCTCAAAAAAATTACAAGATTATTGATGAACTGAAAAAGAATATAAGTATGTATTCGCTTGATCTTATGGTCCGCCGAGAATATTTGGAACAAAAAGATATACGGGTACTGGCGTTTATCAATACCACAGTGATAAGCTGCACTGATAATGGCGAGCAGCTTTTTGACAATATCGTTCAATTTGAAAATTATTTAAAGGATTTTTCGCTGCTTAACGAACGTGTTGCAAGAGAGGTCCATTTATGGGAAGAGCTGTTGATATGGGCAAGCTTGTTCGGTATTGCCGAAGAAGTTGCCCAACAATTTGAAGAGCTCTATCCTCAATATACTAAAGAAAGTCGCTGCACGCACTCAGACTTGCTGATGATGAGCATCTTTACAAGCAGCTTTGCCCGTGGATACCAAAGCGGCACAAGATCGGCTTCATATGGAGGGGGAGGATTTACCAGCCCGGGAGGCGGAGGGGGTTCTTTTGGAGGAGGCGGGGGAGGGTCAAGATGATTTTCTGATTGAAAAGCCCTCGGGCATCCTGTTCATTGTCAATCTAAGTATATTTATGTATACTGAAGAAGCAGATAAACTTGCTTGAGTCGAATAATCTGGAGGAGCACTTTATGGACAATGATAAGCGCATTGCTGTATTGATAGATGCGGATAATGTTTCTGATAAATATATAAAGCATATTTTTGACGAGGTTTCGAATCACGGCATCCCAACCTATAAAAGAATTTACGGAGACTGGACTAAGGCCGGAATGTCTTCCTGGAAAAGAGTATTACTTGATTATTCAATAACCCCGATCCAACAATACAGTTATACAACAGGCAAAAATGCAACTGATTCAGCCCTGATAATCGATGCCATGGACATTCTTTATTCCCAGAGTGTTGACGGTTTCTGTATCGTCTCCAGCGACAGCGATTTTACTAAGCTCGGAGCCCGTTTAAGAGAAGCGGGCATGTATGTTATTGGTATGGGAGAGAAGAAGACGCCGAAACCTTTTATTGCTTCCTGTGAACAGTTTAAATATCTTGAGGTGCTGGCTGCAGTTCCTGGTGGAGAATACCAGAACCTTGCTGTCAAGGAAAAGAAAAAAATGCCCAAAATGGGCATAGCAAACAGAGATGAGCTGGTCGAAGCCATTCGAACGATAGTTACTGAAAGCTCGGATGAAGACGGTTGGGCTTATCTGGGTGAAGTGGGCAAGAGATTAAATAAACGTTATCCGGATTTTGATACACGTAACTATGGACATCAAAAGCTTACACCGCTCATATCTTCTCTGAAGGAATTTGATATTCAACCCAGGAAAACCAGCAGTCCTCATATTATTCATTATTTTATTAAGAACCAAAAGTGATGTTTTTAGCGAAAGCACTATTCATTTGTACGCGCATTTATTTGTCCCCCTGGTTTAGATAAGTACAGGGGGTTTATATTTAAAGCATTCATTTATAGTCTTGAATTCGTCCACTATTAATTATCATACTGAACAAAGAGGGTGAATTGATGTGCTAATGTGGTTAGTCAGAGAATTGCACATGCGTTTCATAAATGATGATTTGCCCTCTGCTGCAGCGCAGGTTACTTTTTTTTTAGTGCTTTCCTTACCGGCTTTTTTGATATTTCTTATCACGCTCATTTCTTATATGCCAATAACAGGATTTGATTCTCAATTTGAAATACTAAAGTCATTTATGCCTATAAACGCCTATGAGATCGTGCGCGGATTGATTGAACAAATTCTTGCCGACCGCAGCCGTGCAATACTATCTTTCGGAATGCTGCTGGCCTTGTGGTCTTCATTAAAGGGAGTGGCTTCTCTTATCCGAGGGATAAATAGGGCTTACGACCAAGAGGAAACGAGACCGCTTTGGCAGAAAATAATAGTTGAACTGCTTTTCACGCTGCAATTGACCGGAGTCATAATTTTTTCACTGATCCTGATCGTCGGGGGAAAAGCATTGGGAGTTTATTTTTTCCAGCCGCTCGGTTTCTCGATAGTTTTTCTTGAATTCTGGAGCAATATGAGGATTATTTTTGTCTTGTTTACTGCTGTTCTGGTTTTTACTGCTTTATATCGTAATGTCCCAAATCGCAAATTGAAATTTGCGGATGTATTGCCGGGAGCTTTTTTTGCGGCCATTTTTTGGGTAGCTGTTTCATTGGCTTTTTCTTACTACGCAAATAATTTGGGCCAACATGCCAGTTTTTATGGAAGCTTAGGAGGTATCATTGCGCTGCTCCTGTGGACCTATTTTAACAGCATAATACTCCTTATGGGAGCGGAGTTGAACGCAGCGCTAATGTTCGCCAAAACAGGTTCCCATAAAAAGAGGTACATGCGTTTTTAGTAAAGCAATATCGATCGCTGAAAGGGGAAGTGTCAGTGGAAATGCTTGAAAATGAACAACAAAAAAGAATTCGGAAGACAATGACTTATCGTTACGTGGTATTTTGTACGATCGCCCTGGGATATTTTTTCGTTTTTTTTCATAGGGTATCAACTGCCGTCATGGCAAAGGATTTAGCTGTAGATTTTGCTATTGATCCGGCTGCCGTGGGACTTTTTGGCTCGATGTATTTTTATGCATATGCTATGGCCCAGTTGCCGGTAGGGGTTTTAGTCGATAAATGGGGCATTCGTAATACAAGCTCTCTATTTATCCTGCTGGCTGGTTTTGCAACGTTTTTGTTCGGTATGGCCCACTCATTCAGTGTAGCTTTGACTGCAAGGTTTTTTGTCGGACTGGGAGTTGCTTTCATGTATGTGCCGGCCTTACGAATGCTTGCGGACTGGTTCCGCAAAGATGAGTATTCCACATATTCCGGTATCCTTGTAGGGGTCGGGAATTTAGGAGCATTGGCTGCATCAGCTCCCCTGGCGCTTCTTATCGTAGCAATACAATGGCGGAATACAATGGTTTTAATTGGGGGCGTCACAATAATTATCGCCATACTGCTATTTATTTTTGTCCGTAATAAACCTGAAGATATTAATGGGGCAAGCGTTGAGGAAATCGAAAAAGCTCCGCCAAGAATTGTTGTAAAGGTTCGAACTGTTGATGCAATTAAGGTGCTATTCAGCAAATATAATTTCTGGACAATATTAATATTTTTCTTTATTTGGATAGGTACTCTATTTGCTTTTCAGGGATTATGGGCTGGACCTTATCTGACTAATGTGTTTCAGTTAAGCCAAACTCAAGCCAGTAATATTCTTATGCTTATAGCTGTTGGCGCTATTGTAGGGTGTCCCTTATCCGGATATTTATCAGACAAGGTTATAAAGTCTCCTAAAAAAGTTATCCTTGTCGGAATGTCTTGTTATATAGTTGTCTGGCTTATTTTTGTACTATTTACTGGGACCCTTTCTCTGAACATGATCAGGATATTGATGTTTCTGTTTGGCCTTTTTGGATATTCACAGGTGGTCGTATGGGCGAATTTAAAGGAAAATGTTGATATTGTGATGCTGGGAACGGCCTCTGGTATTGTCAACTTCTTTGGCTTCACCGGGGCGGCTATCTATCAACAGGTTTTAGGACTGATTATTACAAAGGTTACCGGAGAGACCGCTGCGAGCACTGTTTTGGGTTTCCGGATTTCTTTTGTTTTCTGTTTGATCAGTCTTGTAGCAGGCCTTGCATTCTATATAACACAAAAGGAAAAACCACGGGAAACGATTTAAACTAAGGATCATAATCAGGATAAAAAAATATGTTTAAATAACTATAAACCAATAGCGATTTTTGGAAGGGAGATCCTTAGCGGAAGGAGATGTGTTTGATGAAGAATACTTTTGCCCGCTCGATCGCGGAAGTATTTAAAGGTGCCGCCGAGGCTTTCAAGACTTTTCCTGCAGCAATATTATGCGCCGCGTTGTTTGCGGTAGTCACAATAATCCGAATAAAACTGGACTGGCCGGAGCAGGAAGCATATAATTTTCTCTTTAATTGTCTGCACTGGGCGCTCGCTCTTGGGGCATTGTTAAGTTTAGCGGCCATCACCACGGTAAAAACATTGTTTGATACAATGAAAACGTTCTTGATCGCAAATGCGTTGGGTATTTTTGCGGCAATTGTGGCTTTTATTGCATTGTTTTTTTGGGGCGAAGCGGAACCGGCATACGAGGGAGCTCGCTACGCTGTTGTTTCGCGTCTTGCGGGCATGCGCGTTACAATGGGTATGGTAGTCAGCTTTTTAGTTTTTGTTTTTATGGGCGGTTATCTTCAAGATCGTTCGGATTTTGCTCGGTCGTTTTTTATGTCACACAAGGCATTTTTTATCGCCATGATATATGGGGCGGTAATAATGAGCGGACTTTCCGGAGTTGCGGGAGCAGTTGAGGCTTTGCTGTATAACGCTATGAGCAGCAAGGTCTATATGTACCTGGGTACGTTGAGCGGGTTTATCGGATTTACTATTTTTATTGGATATTTTCCTGATTTCAGCAAAAGAGTGCTTGATGAACAGCGCGAAATTGCTCAGAAGCAACCCCGCTTTATCGAAGTGCTTTTTGGATATATAATGGTTCCCATCGTGTTGGCACTTACTCTAGTATTGCTGCTTTGGGCTGTTAAAACCATAGTTGGCGGCATGTCTGCAGCTTTCATCAGACTTTCGGCGATCGCGACTGCTTATGCCGCCGGAGGAATATGGCTGCATATAATGCTTACTCATCATGAAGCAGGCTTGGCTAGAATCTTCCGCCGGATTTATCCAATAGCTGCTTTGGTTATATTGGCCTTTGAAGCTTGGGCTTTATTTATCCAGCTTGGTAAATACGGATTAAAGCTTACGGAATACTCTTTTGCGCTCATTTGGGTCAGCGCCGTTGCTTCAGTTATTCTGCTTCTGATCCTTCAAAAGAGAGCACATCCGATAATAGCGGCAATAGTGTGCTTCGCAGCTATTTTTGCCGTCCTGCCAGGCATCGGATATCATGCTTTGCCGGTGAGTGTCCAAGTAAACCGCCTTGAAAATGTGCTTCTTGATCAGGGTATGCTGGTAGACGGAAAACTATCTCCGGCAAAAAAAATGCCTGATACAGGAATACGTCAATCTATAACTGATGCGGTGAACTTTCTAGCTTATGCCGAAGGTGCTAAACTTCCTGATTGGCTTGATTCTGAGCTTGGCCGAAATCATGAATCCTTCAAAAAGGCATTCGGATTTGAACAAACCTGGCCCGAAAGGGAGCCGGAATATCCAACCAACCCTTATCTTGCGACTTCACTTACTTTGCCTTCTTCGGCTGTTGATATAAGCAATTATACCTGGGCGGTGAGCCCACCTGACTCATGCGGCAAAAGCGATACCTATGCCTCATTTGAAGGGAAACTTGGTTCATACCGTATTTATTGGCAGGTAAACGAATCGCGAGCAGTTCCGATCATAAAGGTCATACTAGATGAAAGAGTCATTCTAGAAGAAAACATGAATAGTTATATTGATCGCATAACAGCGAAATACCCTCCTGGACAGGAAAAGGGCTATAAAGCTACTCTGGAAGATATGAGTCTGGCTTTTAGTACCCCGGAAGTTGATATAATGCTGATTTTTAACAATATAAATATCGGTTTGGATGCTGAATGCGATATGATAGATTATTGGTTTGCATTAAACACGATTTACATAAAAGAAAAATAATATAGAAAGGCAAGTTTCTCCTCCGGCTGCTGCCGGGGGAGAAATAATATCCCGAATAAATTATTGACATATGTCATAAATGATATATAATAAAAGTGTAACCGACATATGTCGATAATAAAAGGGGGTGTGAAGTATGCCAGGTAGAGATGGAACAGGCCCACGCGGAGTGGGAGCAATGACTGGAAGAGGGTTTGGACCTTGTGCCGGAGTCAATGCGCCTAATTATGGCGTATATTGCGGCAGAGGATTCGGCCGAGCTTACGGCAGAGGTTTTGGCTTGGGATTCAATGCAAATTTCGGATATAACCAGCCGGCGGATAAAGAAGTACTACGGGCCCAGAAGGATCAATTGGAAAAAATGATCGAAAACATTAACAAAAGAATTGAAGAAATGTAAGTAAATAAGGCGGAGGGTACTAAAAATACCCTCTGCCTTATTTATTAGAGAAAACAGGGCAATAATCCATGCTATTCGATAGCATATCATATGGTATTATTAAGGAGCAGGATTTATCAAGCGATATAAAGGAGATTGAAAAATGCCGGGAGAAGATGTATTCAAATGGGTCGCATTGTTTGCTTTGAGTGCCATGCTAGTGAATTCTATTGGGATCCTGCTTGTTTACAAAAAAACTGATCTGGCTCTGAGGGGCAAAGAATATTTAATGTGTTTTGCAGCCGGAGTACTTATTGCATCGGTACTGAGCATGGGCTTCCCTGAGGCAGTGGCAAAAAATCCGCAAGCCGGACTGGCGGCTTTGACGGGTTTTATCTTTATGTTTTTTAGCAATAAGTTCATCAAAATGAAAACAAAGCAAACGGAAGTAGCTTTTGGAATAACGGCAATTGAGGGGATCGGCATTCATTCATTTATTGACGGTATAATATATTCTGTGACTTTCAGTGTGAGTCAAATCACCGGGATTATCTCCGGTGTAGGACTGATAGCACACGAATTTGCCGAAGGGGTAATTGCTTATGCGGTTCTCCTGAAAGGTGGAATGGAACGCAAAAGAGCATTGTTATTCGCCTTTCTGATCGCGGCTCTGACAACTCCGCTGGGCGCTTTTATTGCTTTCCCGATAATTTCAAGATTGAAAGATGAGGTTTTGGGTCTGGCACTGGGTTTTGTTGCCGGTGTTCTGATTTATCTATCGGCGTCACATCTTTTGCCGGAAGCAAGAGAACATGAGAAAAATCATTCATATCTGGCCTTTCTTTTTGGTATAAGTCTTGCCTTGTTTATAATGCTAACGAAAAACTGATCAGACAGTTTACGTATAATTGTATAAATTGAAAAAAGAAAAAGTATATATTCTTGGGAGGTTAACCGTGAGATATTTTATTTTGATGGGCAGTCCGCGTAAAAATGGTAATACAGCTACCTTGCTGAATCCTTTTATCGAAGAGTGTCAAAACTTGAGAATCGATTGCAGAACAACGTGGCTCTATGATAAAAAGATAGAACCATGTATTGCGTGCTGCAAGTGCCAATACATAATAGATTCTTTCGGTTGTCCATTTAATGACGATGTGCAGGAAATATTCGATCGCATAATGGAAAGCGATATGATCGTTCTGGCAACACCAATATATTCCTGGTATTGCACAGCACCAATGAAATCATTGCTGGACCGCCTTGTCTACGGGATGAATAAGTATTACGGCAATGAAAGAGGTCCGTCTTTTTGGGCGCAAAAAAAGCTGGCCATAATTGCGACCTGCGGCTACCGACCGGAGAAAGGCGCTGATTTGTTTGAAGAGGGGATCAAACGCTATTGCAAGCATTCTCAACTAATATACGCTGGGATGCTTGTTGAAAAAGATCCGGGTTATAAGTCTGTTTTCAGTACCCCGACCAAAACAGAAAACGCCCGGAAATTTGCCCGGGAGCTTTTAAAAGACTTCTAGATGCCCAATCGGACATTGATATAAAACATAAATACTGGTAGACTTAGGATATAGGAAGTAAATTCAGTTGAAAACCGGACCATGCATATATCGTTATCATTTGAGACGCAATATCCGCAATTATCTAAAGGATGTCGTTCAAAGGAGGTAATATGATGGAAGGCCGGATCAAGGATTTTTGTATCGAGTGCGGGAATATCTCCGAGTTCTTCTATGACGGAGAACAATGGGTATGTCTTACATGCGGAAGCCACGATTCAATGGGAGATCAGGTCGATTCTATACCTTCTCCTGATGAACCTGCTCCTGAAGGGATATAAAGATGGATAAATGCACAGCAAGCCTTCAATTATAAATTGGAGGCTTGTAAATTTAACAAACGTTTTAAAAGATTAACATTAATTTAACACACAAGACGGTTTAAATAATATACAATATATAATATACATAATATATAAATTTAATAAATATAATCTAACCAAATATTATAATTAATTACAAAGTGAAAGTGAGGTTAATTTTATGGAAAAAAATAATGAGGTATTCAAACAATTTATGGAAGCTCAAAAAAACATGTTTGGTATGTGGCAGAAGATGGCCGAAATGAGTTTCGCCCCCAAAAATCAAGGGGAGGGCGCTCAGCCCGGGAAGGACTTTATGGATTATTTTAAGGAATTTTATGAACTAAATCAGAAATATTTTGCTGGATATAGCGGTGACCCAACGCAACTTTACCAAAGAATCAATGAAAGCCAGGAGACTTACCAGAAAATGTTTAAGCTCTGGTATGAGCTGAACAAAGAAGGCTTCAGTTCAACTTCTGAAAAGATTAATGAAGTTCAGGAAGAATGGTATAAAGAATACACAAGGCAAATCAAAGAAAACTATGTTTCATATTTGCCGGAGCCATTAAGGAAGTTGGTGGAGGATTCTGCAAAGCTTATGGAGTCATACCGTGAAGCGTCGATAAAGTTCTGGAAACCTTGGTTTGACGATACCCTGATCCCGAATGAAGAATTTTTCAAAGGTGATTTTTATAATCCGGGCATGTATTTGCAGCAGTTAAAAAACTGGAAAGACAACTATGAGAAATCATTTGGCAAAATAATGGATCTTCCGGCTACTGGATTTAACAGGGAGCATCTGGTCAAACAATCCGAAAGCTTTGATAAATACATACAATTTGGAATGTTGGTAAATGAAGTATTGGCCAATATATATAAAATAGGACAGGAAACCATCCAAAAGGTTATTGATGACAATGTAAAAATGTATGAAGCGGGCAAAAAAATAGAAAATTTTGAAGAATTCTATGAGTACTGGGTCAAAGAAATCAGTTCTGCTCTTGATAAATTGTACTTCTCAAAAGACTTCAGCGCGTTGATGGGACAAGCATTAAAGGCAATGACTGATCTTAAGATCGAAGCTGACAAGCTGTGGGAGGACTATCTTTCCTATTATCCAATACCTAAAAAATCAGATATGGATAGCCTGTATAAAACTGTCTATAAAATGAAAAGAGAGCTTACCGCTTTAAGGAAGGAAATCAGTGAGCTCAAAGGACAAAAACCGGAATCCGGCAATTAATTAGCTTAAACCGGACTGCAAAACTGAGAGAGGTGCATCTATTTGGAAAAACAGAAGTTTACAGATATCAATGAATTATATGAAAAATTCTTTTCCAACGCTGTCAACAAACAACAAAAAATGATAGATGGGTTTGAGATCTTAGCAAATATAGAATTCGACGAACGATATAAAACGCCCAAGGAATTGGTCTATGAAGAAGATAAAATGAAAATATATCATTATCATCCAATCTCAGAAAAGAAAACTACTATACCAACTCTGATCGTTTATGCACTGATGAACAGGCCATATGTTATGGATCTGCAAAGTGAAAAGAGTTTTGTCCGCAAGCTGTTGGAAGAAGGGCTGGATCTGTACATGCTTGATTGGGGTTACCCAACAGCTGAGGATCGGTACATCATATTCGAGGATTATATTGAAGGTTACTTAGCAAATGCGGTCGAATTTTTAAAGAAAAAACACAATGTAAAACAGATCAATATCATGTCTAAATGCCAGGGCGGTACTTTTTGTGCGATATATGCCTCCATGTTTCCTGAAAATATCAAAAACCTGGTGACGATCGCTTCTCCGTTTGATTTTGATATCGAAGACGGACTGCTCTTCAAGTGGGCAAAATACATGGATGTTGACAGCTTGGTCGATGCTTTCGGGGTTGTCCCGGGGCAATTTCTCAACATGTGTTTTGTTTCGCTTAGGCCTTATGAACTCCTTTTTGATAAGTACGTCGCGATAATTAATAGATTGGATAACCCCAAAGTTTTAAAAGATTTTCTCAGCGTAGAAAGCTGGATATTTGACAGTCCTGGACAGGCAGGAGAAGCTTATCGAAAGTACATGAAGGATTTGTGGCAGGAGAACAAGCTTATCAAGGGTGAGTTCAAGATGAATGGGAGGGCAATAGACTTAAAAGCAATCAAGATGCCGTTGCTTAATATAGTTGGAGAAAAAGACAATCTTATACCACCATCCTCTTCGATCCCGCTGAACGATTTAGTGGCAAGCAAGGACAAAGAATTGCATTCTTTTCCACTTGGACATGCCGGGATAGTTGCCAGTTCACTTTCACAAAAAAAAGTCGCTCCGCTTGTAGCTCAATGGTTACTGAGCCGAAGCTGATCGAACTGGGCCGAGTATACTGATTATGAGGATCAATTTATCCCCGGATATAAACTGCCGGGGATAATTATTTTCTTGGACCAGACCAATAAGAGATATTCCAAGATAACCCAAAATTAAGTATACTATAGCTATAAGGGGAGGTGCAAAAAATGACTATCAGTGATGAAATGAAGAAAATATTTCTTGCAGGTATCGGAGCTATCGCGACTACGGCTGAAAAAACAATGGAGGTCATCGATTCTCTGATCGAAAAAGGTGAACTGACTGTAGAACAAGGCAGAGTGATTAATGAAGAGCTTAAGCACAACATGTTAGAGATCAAGAAAGAACATTCAGCCGAAACAGAAACTCGGCAAATGTTGAAAAGATACAAAGAAATGAATGAAACAGAAAAAGAAGTCTTCCGCAAGGAAATTATGGAGATGGAGAATAAGCGTAATGAATCAGGAAAAGATAACGACTGAAAGCAGTCATTCAGGCAAAAACAAATCTTCTGGAGCCAGAATAAGGGAAATGCTCGGAGCCTTGCGGAGACATCATATAATTCATGGAGTAAGTCCCCAAAAGCTAAAAATGATCCTTGAAGATCTTGGACCAACATATGTGAAAATTGGTCAAATCATGTCCATGCGTTCAGATATACTGCCAAAGGAATATTGTGATGCGCTTACCGAACTCAGAACGGATGTCAAACCGATGCCGTATTATGAATTGATCCAAGTGGTCGAATCAGAATACGGCATCGGCGCATACGAAGTATTCAAAGATATATCCGAGGAATGTATCGGTTCAGCTTCAATCGCGCAGGTGCATAAAGCAACCCTGAAAGATGGGCGGGTGGTAGTACTTAAAGTTCAGCGTCCGGGAATATATAAGACCATGGAAAGAGATATAGAATTACTGAAAAGAGCTCTTTCACTAATCAAAATATTGAAAATACAAGTTGGAAATATTGATTTTAGAGTGTTCCTTGATGAAATGTGGGCTACCGCCCAAAAAGAAATGGACTTTATTGCTGAAGCTAATTATATTAGAGAATTTACTAAAATGCATAGTGATGTTGCTTATGTTGAATTCCCTAAAGTTGAATATCAGCTCACAACACCATATGTTTTAGTCATGGAATATATTGATGGGATCCAGATCGATGATTTATCCGCTTTGGCAGCGAAAGGTTATGATATAAACGATATCGGTCTGAAGCTTGCGGAGAATTATATCAAGCAGATACTTGACCATGGTATGTTTCATGCTGACCCTCATCCGGGCAATATATATATTCGTGAAGGGAAAATAGTTTGGTTGGATCTGGGAATGATCGGACGAATCAGTGAACGCGATAAGGCCTTATTGAAAAAGATGGTACTTTCGATTGTTCGCAGAGATATCGAGAGTCTGAAAGAAGCATTTATTACGCTTGATACTTTGCAGGGAGATATTGATCATCCGAAGCTCTATGAAGATATAGAGAATTTTTTATCCCGTTACGGTGACTTGGATTTGGCTAATATACAGCTCGGCCATATAATGGAAGAAGTAAAGGAAGTTCTTGATTATCATTATATAACTCTGCCAAGGGGAGTATCGATGCTGATCCGTGGAATAGTAACGATCGAAGGTGTATTAGCTTTCTGCAGTCCGCATGTTAATTTTGTCCAAGTAGTTGCCAGCCATGTTTCCGGAAAGATGATGAAGGATTTTGATATAAGGCGCGAAGGTTTTAATTGGCTGATCCAGATGGCCGATTTTAGTAAAAACAGTATGATATTACCGGGGCAGCTGGCGGATATATTTCGTATGACTATGAGGGGTCAAACAAAAATAAGAGTTGAGGTAGCAAACTCGAGGCTTTTTGCCCGTCAGCTAGAGCGCAGGACAGACAAGATGGTGATTGGTATTTTGTGCGGAGCCTTGATCATAGGGTCTAGTTTGATAAGCCTCTCAAACCTGTATCCCAAGGTTGGCGGGATCCCCGTTCTAGGTCTTGGCGGGTTTGTTTTGGCTTTGTTATTAACTATTTGGCTTATTATTAAAATCGGGAAGAAATATACCTGAGTATATTTAAGATTCATTGTATAAACATTGATAAAAATCAAATAAGAAAGAGGATATTTGCTTATGGCTAATAAAGTAATCGAAAAAATGGACAAAGAAACTCTATTGCGGCTGATCGATATATATTCTAAAAATTGGTCGACTATGGATGGGTGCTGGTTCCAGTCCATAGAAAGCAAATTCGGTATGGAAGAAGCTATGGAGCACGATGAAAGAGCCTGGGAAAACTACACGGTAGTCGAAGCGAAAAGGATCAGGGAGTTTCTTGATCTTCCGCCAAAAGCGGGGATAGAGGGTTTGAAAAGAGCGCTGGAGCTCAGAGTTTATGCCAATTTGAACGATTACGAGATAATCGTTGAAGAAAACTGCCTTATATATCGGACTCTTGATTGTCGAGTACAGAATGCCCGAAAAAGAAAAGGGATGGAGTTCCATCCCTGCGTTTCTGTAGGTATCTTAGAATATGGTCTGTTTGCTAAAACAATAGACGAAAGATTTGATTGTGTTGTATTGAGCTGTTATCCGGAAATAACCGATCCATCATGTAACTGTGCCTGGAAGTTCACCTTGACTAATCCTTGTGAGGCAGGATCTTCACAAGGAGTCTAGCAACGATCATAAACAGGATGATAACGACGAACATGATCGGAAGCCCGATAGCCATGACTTGCAATGCCTGAGATAATGTATTCATAATGTGTCCTCCTTATCTTATTCCGAGCATGGCGCCGACAACAGCGAGAACGACTCCTCCAGCTATTATCGAGCCGATTTGACCAGAAACGTTTGCTCCGATCGCTTGCATGATGATGTAATTATTTTTGTCTTCGGCCAGAGCCATTTTTGCAACGACCCTCCCGGCCATCGGGAAGGCAGAAATACCCGCTGCTCCGAGCATTGGATTGATTTTCTGTTTACGGAAGACATTGAGCAGCTTAGCCAGAAGAACACCTCCTGCAGTGTCAAAGATGAAAGCGACCAGGCCAAGGCCCATGATCAAAAGTGTTTTTAAGTTCAAGAAGCCTTCGGCAGTCATGGTGCTTCCTATGGTAATTCCTAAAAGCAGGGTAACAAGGTTTGCCAATTCATTTTGAGCCGACCGGCTAAGTCTCTCGACTACACCACACACACGCAGAAGATTACCAAACATCAAAAAGCCGATCAAGGCTACACTTATTGGAGCGATAATACCTGCAATCAAAGTTACTACAACAGGGAAAGCTATCAGCGCCTCTTTGGATATTTTAGCCCCTTCGAGGTAAGGCATACGTATTTTACGCTCTTCAGTTGTGGTCAAAGCCTTGATTACCGGAGGCATGATGACGGGTACGAGCGACATGTAGGAATATGCGGCTACAGATAATGGACCGAGAAGTTCTTTCGCAAACTTATTGGCTACATAAATCGTGGTTGGACCATCTGCGGCTCCGATGATCCCCACGGCAGCAGCTTCATTCAAAGGAAAGCCAATCATTGCAGCGACGATGATCGTGGCAAAAATACCGAATTGAGCTGCAGCCCCAAAGACCATAAAGAAGGGATTACGCAAAAGGGGAGCAAAATCACACATAGCTCCGATGGCTATAAAAATCAAAACTGGAAACATCTCGTTCAATATCCCGGCTTTTAATAAAATGGTCAGCGGACCGTGTTCTCCAACTGCCGATGAAAAAGGGATATTAGTCAGGATGGCTCCGAAACCGATAGGCATCAATAATAAAGGTTCATAATCCTTGGCTATGGCCAGATACATGAGCAATAAACCAACACACCACATCAATATATGCTTGACATTAAGAGCTATGGCTCCGACAAGTAATTCCTGTAATACATCCTGCATCCTGCAAACCTCCTGTTGATATTGATAAAATACGTTTATTTAGTTTAATCGCTGCCCATCCTGTTAAAGGCTGTTTTCAGAAGTTTCTCGTTGCTGGCAATTATCCTTTCATGTGTTCCTCGTCCAATAAGACCGTAAGTATCATTTATGACAAAGGAAAGTCTTATACTGTTCCCGGTAATATTTTCGACAGTCACAGTAATGGTGATTTCTTCGCCGACGAAGGTCGGTTTCAGGTGAGTCAGTTCAATATATCTGCCGACGGTTATATAACCCTCCGGCAACAGAACGTTAAGCATTTTTGCTGAGATGTTGATTATTTCTTCAATGATCGCCGGGGTAGAAAGAAGAAAATCAAGTGTTCCTGAGCCAATCCCTGCAGCAGTATCCCCGGCCATAACTTTTTTTTCAATGGTTTCGGAAAGACCTATAGCGATTTTATGTTCAAACAGCATAACTATCCTCCTTGTTCGGGGTTAGCGACTTGTTTATTGTTCCTCGCGCCTGACATAATATATTTGCTGTTTTTAGTCGGTTTCCTCTAAAAAGAGTTGCAATGTAAGCATAAAAATATAATACTATCTATATGTATCAAAAAAAGTCAAATATGTATAAAGAGGTGCGGTTGCTTTGGGCGGATTTTATGGTGTAGTGTCACACGATGATTGCGTAATGGATGTATACTTTGGGACGGATTATCATTCCCATCTTGGGACAAGCCGCGGTGGTCTGGCAATATGGAGTGGAAAAAGTTTCAACCGTTCGATCCACAATATTGAAAACACGCAATTCCGGGCTAAGTTTGAGGCTGAACTACCCAAGATAAAAGGTAATATGGGTATAGGATGTATCAGTGATACTGATCCACAGCCTTTGACGGTAAGATCTCATCTAGGGCAATACGCAATAAGTACTGTAGGAAAAATAAACAATCTGGATGAAATAGTCGAAAAAACCTTTATTAACCGCCACATACATTTTCTCGAGACCAGCAGAGGGACTATCAACCCTACAGAACTTGTTTCGGTAATAATAGACCAGCAGGAAACATTTAAGGAAGGCTTGCTCAAGGTACAGGAAATGATTCAGGGTTCCTGCTCGGTCATGCTGCTTACCCCTGAAGGGATATATGCTTCCAGGGACAGAGTTGGCAGGACACCAATGATCGTAGGCAGAAAAAAAAGAGCCCGCTGTGTTTCTTTTGAATCCTGTATGTTCGCTAATTTAGGTTACAAACCTGAATATGAACTTGGACCAGGAGAGATAGTATTTGTAAGCCCTGATGGGATAGAAAAAATTTCTCCGCCAAGAACAGAGATGAAGATATGTGCCTTTTTATGGGTTTATTATGGCTATCCATCCTCGTCTTATGAAGGAAAAAATGTAGAAATGATGCGCTATAAAAACGGTTCAGCAATGGCTCGAAGCGACAGTGTGGAAATAGATATGATAGCCGGTGTGCCGGATTCCGGAGTTGGTCACGCTATTGGGTATTCCAATGAGGCAAAGGTACCCTTTGGAAGGCCGTTCATTAAATACACACCAACATGGGCAAGGAGTTTTATGCCGCAAGACCAGGGGATCAGGAATCTAGTGGCCCGGATGAAACTAATGCCCATACCGGAGCTCATTTCTGGAAAACGTTTGTTGTTTTGTGATGATTCGATCGTACGGGGCACACAGATGAGAGAAACAGTAGATCTGCTTTATAAATGTGATGCCAGCGAAGTCCATATTCGCCCGGCTTGTCCGCCGATCATTTATGGGTGTAAATATTTAAACTTCTCGAATTCGAGATCAGCAATGGATTTAGCGGCCAGAAGAGCTATAATGGAACTGGAAGGTAAAGAGCCTGATTCACTTGAGGCTTATTGTGATCCTGCAACTGAAAAATATAAATGTATGGTTGACTGTATCGGTAAGAAAATGAATCTATCCAGCTTACGTTACCAAAACATTCATGATATGATCGACGCGATAGGGATTGTGCAGGAGCGCTTGTGTACATACTGCTGGAATGGAAAAGAATAATTTCAGCGAACAGGGGATATAATACATAAGCATCTGGCAGTATAAACAGCTAAAATTTAATAATTGAAATAAAAATACACAAGCGGCTCGCACAGTGTTTAAAAATATTTCTTTGCAGGGGATGTTTTTAAATGATGTGTGAGTCAAATTATTTTCAAAGTAAAGAATTCGGGAATACCCAGTACAAAGTTCTTTTTGCGAGTAATAAAGAAAAAGGAGGATACGGGAAGTGATAAATAATAGGATCAAAATTTGCGTATTATCCGGGGCAGTTCTAGGAATAGTTTGTATCTTGGGAGCTCAACTTAGATCTGGCTTTGGCCATGAAACCAGTTATTTATTTGCCTTTTGGTATAACCGCTTATTAATGGGCGTAGTGATAGGCTTAGCCGGGGAGCTTGCAAATATTTCCGGCGCGCTTGTCCGAGGAGCAGTTATGGGTGCTCTGGTTTCATTTGCTTTTTTTTCTTCAACTGGATATGCCGATGGAACTGGTTTTATTGCCGGTATATTCTACGGGGTCATAATAGAATATATTGCATATAATTATAATAAGTATGCGAAAAAAAAGGAGACTTTATAAATGAACAGAGAGTACATGAGTGTGGGAAAAACTGTTCGCACAGGAATTACATTTGGTTCCTGCCTTGCTATGGTAATATCATATAGCAATTGGCACTCGATTCTTTGGGCGATCATCCATGGCCTGCTGAGTTGGATTTATGTGATTTATTTTATATTGTTCCATTGAGTTGGATGAAAGAAAAATACGAGCGATCGTGAAAGCTCTATACAGAAGGGGTGATTGTTATAGCAAGCCATATGCAATTTGTATATGGGCCAGTACCCTCGCGAAGACTGGGCAAGTCTTTAGGCATAAGTCCTATCCCGCCCAAGACATGCAATTATTCATGTATATATTGTCAGTTGGGTCGAACAAATCATATGACCAATGAAAGGGCCTGGTATTTTCCCATGGAAAGTATCATGAGTGAGTTTGAAGAGGTCATGCGAAGCAATCTTTCATATGACGCAGTAACTGTTGTGGGTGAGGGAGAACCGACTCTTTATGCTGGTCTGGGCAGATTGATCGAAGATATACGAAAAAAAACAACAAAACCTATTGCTGTGATTACAAACGGGGCTCTGCTTTATGAGCAGAAAGTCAGAGAAGATCTTCAATATGCGGATATTGTTTTGCCGACGATGGATGCATATAACGAAAGTTCTTTCCGAAAAATCAATCGCCCTCATAGGGAACTTGATTTTAAGGAAGTGCAATGGGGACTTGAAGAATTTTCCCGCAATTATAACGGGAAGCTTTGGGTCGAAATAATGTTGATAAGAGGATTTAATGACGATGATTTTTCGTTAAAGAGATATAAAGAAATGTTGCATAAAATACACTTCGATAAAATCTATTTAAATACCCCCGTGCGACCACCGGCAGAAGCTTGTGCAAGGCCAGTTGAAAGTGACAGGATGCAGTATGCTTCAAAAATGCTTGGGGCTATTGCTATAGATATGCTGGCTCAGGAAGGATTTCAAAGCGAAATCGGAGATGATTATGAAGCTCTCATGAGCATTATTCGGCGGCATCCGATGAACCAATTCGAGATAGCCAGTTTTTTAGAGGGGAGAAATACTAGTGACCCACAAAAAATTTTGGATAAAATGGATAACGATGATAAGATCGTATGTCTGAAATACAGGGGATATCTGACCTACAGGATGAAAATGGGGGATTGATCAAAGGCGCTTAATTAATTGTGGTCATGAAGAGGTGAAAAATATCAGAGGCGGACTCCGTAAAGTTAAAATGAAAAACTAGCACAATGAAACGCAGCATAGCTTAAAATTCCGCAAGAAAGGTACTAAATGCTTTTCTACGGATTATAAAGAGTAAAATAAACAGGGCTAAAGCTTGCCCTATGACAATCCA
>VMEE01000078.1 GCA_009910795.1 Dehalobacter sp. CP
AAACGGCTGGTAATCCAATGTCCCATAGTCTCCTAGGAAGGTTCCAAGCATGATGGCCACCCATAGGATGGTCGGCGCAGCCAGCTTCAATTTCTTGGTGACTTGCGGGGAAATCCCCAGGGATTTAAAACCTGCTGCTTTATTAATGACCTCCTGGGCTGCTCCGAAAGGGCAAATCCATGCACAGTAAATGTTCTTGCCTAAAAGAACAATGAAGCCCAAAGATCCAACAATAAGGACGTACCATCCCACATTGGTCAAACCGGGTATTTGCAGCGTTATTAAGGAGAATAAATTACTAGCTGCCACGAATTCTTTTACGAAAAATCCCATAACACCAAATGCTGCTAAAAGTATCCAAACCCGGAGCCGCACGAGTTTCTTGATCAAAGCTGCAGCGAGCGCGATGATATAGATCATTATCATCGCGAAATCCTGCCGGTTAAATTGATAAGTGTCATAAGGATTGCTCCAGCGCGTATGAAAGAATTGCGATGCTACATAGGCAGTCCCTTTGTTAACTGCCTCGGCTACAGCATGAGACGATACGGTAGAACCGGTTACCCGGTCAATGTAATTATTGGTTTGTCTTTGGTCCAGATAACCGGAATATCCTGAGGCCCCTCCTAAATAAATAGGTTCTTTGACGGAGAGGTTCTTAAATTGATCAAACAATTTTCCGGTATAGAGTCTCTCAAAAAAGATGGGAGTCTCACCCTGCTGAGTAATCATGACTTCTTCCACGAAGCCTTCTTGGTTGACGATGGTCATGGCTTCGATGCGGGATTGATATCCTACTGCGGAGTCACAAACGGCATAATACTTCTCTCCTGCAGCATCAACTTGATAAGCACGTTGGGTTCCTATGATTTTCTCAATAGATGTGACACCAGGAACGTTCTGCTGAATAACCGCCTCGTAATCAATGGTTTTACTCGTCCAAAAGATACCGTAAAAGATCGCCGCTATCGCAGTTATGAATAGTACGATCAAATAGCAGGACTCCAGGTCTCTCTTTTTACTAGCCATCTTTTTTCATCCTTCGCTGTTTTTGGGAATAAATACTTAATAGACGTAATAAAGTACGCAAGCCACTAATGCCAAAGCTAAATGGACAAGTGGCTAGCGTATTGAAAAGCATCTTATTCCTTCAATTTATCTAGACTGAGATGGTTTCAGAATTTTCTTTGCTCTTCTTGGGCGTACGATTCGATAATCTATATGTGATAACAGCCGGAACCAGCGCTGCACCGCCAAAGAAGAGAAAACCCATCGCTATCGCTTGATATTCACGCTCCAAAAAACTGGAATATGCCCAAGCCAAAGAAAATATTAATAAGAAGTTCGCGATAAAACCACCGATTTGCAGACCGATCGTGTTTCTTCCTTTCCTCTTTAAATAAAGCCAAATACCGTATTGAATAAGCAATAACAACATGCCTAAAATGGCCCATACGATTACACCGGAAATTGTCGTCATATTGGTTTCCCCCCTTTATTTTGTTGGTTCGGTGTCCTTCCAGAAATCTTTCACCATGTTCGCAACATAGCCGGACTCTATCCGGTCTTCAGGATCTACCGGGCCATTATAGCCAAACCACTCGTCAAACTTACGGGCCGCATCTTGAACCAAAGGAATTTGGGTGGCAATTCTGGCCACGTTATGATTCCATTGTCCTATTTTATTCCATGAACAGACTGAGATACAGTTCCCACAGTCTCCACCGTTATAAGCCCAAAAAGAGTTGCAACGTTGAGCGTCAACTTCCCACTTTGATGTGTAGGGATTCTCCGAAGGGCCGCAATCCTCGGGCTGTAAAATCCTTGCTTCTTTCTCGTGAGAGATGGCTTGCGCCGGGCAAGCATCCGCGCATTTCAGGCACAAGCGACAGAACTCACGTACGCCGAAACTTCTTGGCTTGTCAGGAGTAAGCTCTAAATCCGTATAAACTTTAGCGATACGTACCCGGGGGCCGAATTTTTGAGTAACTAACTGTCCGTTTCTCCCTGCTTCCCCGAGACCGGCTTGAACTGCAATAGGAACGCTCAGTCCAGTGTCATTTCCCGACGGAATCGCATTGTACCCTATCTCTCTTAAAAATGTTGCAAGCTTATACGCTACTTCTCCCATGTTCGAGTAAGCTTTGCCCGGTGCGGCGCTGTGAAGAACCGACGGCGCCGTGCGGTATGCTTCGTAATCCATTTCGAAAGCCATGGCAATGACGGATTTTGGTTGGAAGCCGGCATACTTTTCCCAGTCTGCTTCAAAAACACTTAATCCGAAAACTTCCACTTCCTGATTCTTAAGAAACTTTTCGATATCAAAAGGAGCATAAACAGTTCTGCCATTAGGCATTTTGAACGGGCGTGACTTTGGCCTGCTCCAGTTGGCATAGGTCCAGCGATCGTCATAGGGTGCAATGCCAGCTAAATCCGCTCCCAGAAAGCGGGCTGCCTTTTTCATAATCAGACTGGCTTCGTCCGCAGAATTGAATTTCCATTGCCTTCCCTGACTCCGCCTTTCTTCAGCTTTGGAATTATCCCAATTAAACATTCCTTGAATAACCACAGGTTCTTTCACCATTTCATTCGTTTCGGGATTAATGGGATAATGTGCAATCACGCCTGCCGGACCACTACCAGGCGCCGTAAATCCGTTGTAATTATATTCCACTGACCAAGCCGCTGTACACAAGGCGACGTCCAATGTGCGCCAGCCTAATTCTTTCTGGCGCAGCGGCAGAACAGTACCATCATGTTGAGAGAAAAAAATTACTCCCGTTTCGCTAACGGTTGCATTACGCCCTTTAATCCCAATCCTCTCAGCGTTAATCCGCGGAAGGTCTTTCCCGGTATCTTTTTTCCCTGTGATTTCAGATACATCATCATGCACAAATTTTATCGGCGTCTTGTTTTCTTCGGGATCGAATACTCGGATATAGTAAATCTTGTTTTGCGGAAAACGCTGATACTTTGGACCCACGGTGTAAGGAAATTCCGAGGTTTCCTTGATCGGAGCTACCATGTCCGCCGCTTCGGCCACTAATGGATTAAAAGTCTCCTTTGCCGCCGCAGCCGATGCTACCGCAACTGCTACGGCACCCATGAGCGATGCCTTGAAAAAGGACCTCCTGCTTACATTGTCCTCCATAAAGTTTCTCCTCCCTTAAATGGAATCAATATTTCGCTTTTATTATACTTTTCTCAAATTATTGCCACTATGCTCAGCAGCACAGTTGTTAAATTAATTTTGGCTAAATTTTTATTGGTGCAAGATTAATACAAATAAAAAACTTGTGACGCACCTCGAGGATGCGACACAAGTTCATTTCGCTCAAGTCACCATTTATAATTAAATACGCCTACTAGCTAGAAATACCGATTTTTTCATAGTCTTCCATGATTAGTCCTTTGTGAACATAAATTTTATTATTGGCATTCTTCAGTTTGCCTACGTTTTTGTAATGATGAAACATTCGACATACCGTAACCCTGGTGGTCCCTATAATTTCTGCTATTCGCGCATGAGACAGATTGACAGTTAATTCATACCAGTCTTCCTGTTCTTTATATTCCCCGCTCTGAATCAGTGAGACGAAATAATAGATTAGCTTTTCTTTTGGAGATGACAAGGAAGAAAATATATTGGCTCCTTCGAAAGCGCACATCAATCTCATCGTAACAGTGGATACCATTTCTATTCCCAAGTTAACATCCTCAAGCATTCCTTGAATCAGATCGTCCCGGGACACCTTATAGGTCTCGCAGTCTTCAAGAACTTTAATACTTATATTAATTGGCAGTTGACAAAAGGCCGGCGCTAAGCCGAAGATTCTTCCGGGACCTGCCAGACAAGCAATTCTTGATTCCCCACAGATACTATTTAGACAATAAGCTACCCATCCTTTGGTGACTAGACACGCATAATACACGACATCCCCCTCATGAAATATGGTCGTACCTTTTTTGAATGTCTCTTTGTTATTCTTCCTTTTAACGAAGTTGAAGAGAATTTCATCTACCGGTGGATCTATCCACTCCAAACGTACCGCTAAATTATCAAAATACATGACTATCACCCCCTGAATAATAGTCTAAACAAAAATATTTTATCTAACCAAATTAGTATTTACTAAAAAATCCATAGCTTTTTTGCGCAAATATTGGTTCTCCAGAACACCGATATCATTCGTCAGATCAGCGGATTGCTCATTTTTCGGGTTTTTCATCCATTGTTCTTTTAAATCATTAATTTCTTCGACAGTAATTTGAATTCCTTCTGCTTGAATTACAGTGTCCAATATTTTCTCTCTGAGAATTTTTCTCGCAGCCTCTTCCTTGCACTCAGTCAATAACTCGTCGGCAGATATCTTTCTTTGCAGTAAGTAAACCATGAGCTCTATATTGTGAAATTCCTTAAGCTCTCTGGTAAATTTCAAATATAAATCCTCTGCTTTTTGATTCAAGATTTCTTCATCAAATTCATACTTGCATTGTTCTGCCAGAGCGGCCATCACTTTATTAATATTAGCCACATGTGCTCTGGTCCTTTTTTCTATAAGAATTTTATTTTCCAGCATTTTTTCAAATTCCTGCAGCGTTTTTACCTTTGGCTCAATCTCTTGTATGGTTTCCTCTGTCAATTTCGGCTTTTCAATCACAAATACTTTAACAATTTCGATGGAGAATGTGATCTCTAGCCCCCATAAGGCTTGGAATTCAATTAAGACAGGTTGTATTGTCGTATCAAAAACTACAGTGTCGCCCATTTTCTGTCTGAGCAGCTTAGCTGAGAACTCCGGCAAAACATTATCGTCACCCACCTTGAATTGTAAACCATCTTCTTTCACTTTTGGATAAGGCATACCCTTTTCTGTTCCAATAATATTAACGATTACAGTGTCCCCTGTTTCAATTGGCTCATTCCTTTTCTCGACCTGGATTTCGTCCAAAGATTTAAGAATATAGTTAATTGCTTCATCAAGCTCTTCCTCTTTAACTGATACATCAAAGCTTTCGATATTTAATCCTTTATACTTTCCAAGTTCAAATTGTTTCATTTCTTACAAACCTCCATATTGACTACTACTTGATACTACCTATCCTGTCGGGTTTTCAGCGATCCGCACGGATAATCCCAACTGATTGAAGCATTACAATGACATGTGCAGCACCAAGCATGATGATCAAGCCTATCAATAACAGATCTTTCATTTTTAGCCTTTGTTGGTTTTGCATCTTTGGTTCCATATTCCGTTCCATAGTCGGTTCCATATTTGATTCCATACCCTCACCCCATTATTCCGCCAACGATTTAGTAAGTTGAGTATAAAGCCAACGGGACAAAAAAATTGGCAATAAAACCGGTTAATAAACAGGCTGATGAAAATAAAAATGGGTAACATTAACCACATCACCCATACAGCTTTAAACAAAAAGAAAGCGCTAAAAGGCTGGTAATCCAATGTCCCATAGTCTCCAACCCAGGTCCCCAGCATGATTGCAATCCATAGGATCGTCGGGGCGGCCAACTTCAGAATTCTGGTAACTTGCGGAGAAATCCCTAAAGATTTAAATCCTGCGGCTTTGTTCAGAAACTCCTGTACAGCTCCAAAAGGACAAACCCATGTACAGTAAATATTCTTCCCAAAGAGAACAACAAAGCCCAACGATCCGACCATAATCACGTACCATCCTAAATTTGTCAAGCGGGGTATTTGTAACGTTACAATCGAGAACAGATTGTTTGCCGTCACAAACTCTTTGACAAAGAAACCCATAACTCCAATAATGATTAAAAGCCACCAAATCCGAAAACGGGAGATTTTCTTTATAAAAGTTGCGATCAGCGCGATAAGAAAAACCACAATCATTGCTAAAGTCTTACTGTTCAATTGGTAAATGTCATAAGGGTTCGTCCATTGCTTATCAAAGAATTGAGATGCTATATACAAAGTCCCTTTGTTAACAGCTTCGGCAACAGCATGCGATGATACCGTTGAGCCAGTTACCCGGTCAATAAAATTTTCTGTTTGTCTTCCGTCCAGGAAACCGGAATAACCATAAGCGCCTCCCAGATAAATGGGTTCACTGAGAGAAAGGCTTTTAAATTGATCAAAAAATTTCTGGCTATAAAGCCTGTCAAAAAACACAGGCGTTTCGGCATGCCGGGTAACAATGACTTTCTCTACCAAACCCTTATCGGTGAGAATTGTCATGGTTTCAATCCGAGATTGATATCCTACCGCTGAGTCACAAACTGCATAATACCGTTTCCCAACAGCATCAATCTTATAAGCGCGTATTGTTCCTACGATTTTTTCAATGGACGTAATTCCTGGTACGTTCTGCTTGATAAGTGCAGGATAATCAATTGTTTTTTCGGCAAAACAGGTGCCATAAATGATTGCTGCAATCGCCGTAAAGAATAATGCCATTAAATAATAGGACTTAATATCTCTCTTTTTCCTCTCCACTTTTTTCATCCTTTTCTAATTTCAGAACAGCCGTCTGATGATAAAGGACGTAAGCCACTTAAGACCTCGCAAGGCAAGTGGCTGTTTACGTCTTAATAAATATTTTAACCTTTTACTTTACCTGATTAAACCGAGATGGTTTCGGAATTGTCTGCCTTCTTCTTCGATGGACGGTTAATTAATCGATACGTTATCGCAGCCGGAATCAGTGCTGCACCGCCGAAAAATAAAAAGCCCATGGCAACAGCCTGGTATTCTCCCTCAGCAAAGCTGGAATAACCCCAAGCCAAAGCAAATACAAACAAGAAATTAGCACAAAAAGCACATAACTGCAAAGGAACCGTATTTTTCCCTTTAAGCTTCAAGTATTTCCAAATACCGTATTGAATCACCAGCATCAATATACCGATACTCATCCAAATTAATACATCGAAAATCGTCATGTAGGATATCCCTCCTCTTTATTTTGTAGGTTCGGTGTCATTCCAGAAATCATTGACCTTGTTCGTGACATAGCCAGATTCAATCCGCTCTTCGGGATTTACAGGACCGTTGTAGCCAAACCATTCATCAAACTTACGAGCCGCGTCCTGAACCAACGGAACTTGGGTAGCAATTCTGGCTATATCATGGTTCCACTGCCCGATTTTATTCCAAGAACAGACCGCAATACAGTTTCCGCAGTCCCCACCGTTATAGGCCCAGAAAGAGTTGCAACGGTGTGCGTCAACGTGCCATTTTGATGTATAAGGAACTTCAGAAGTACCGCAATCCTGGGGCTGCAGAACCCTTGCTTCTTTCTCGTGAGAGATGGCCTGAGAAGGACAAGCATCCGCACACTTCATACACAGGCGGCAAAACTCACGGACTCCGAAGCTTCTCGGTTTGTCTGGGATAAGCTCCAAATCCGTATAGACTTTAGCGATACGAACCCGAGGACCGTATTTTTGCGTGACAAGCATTCCGTTTCTTCCCGCTTCCCCAAGACCTGCTTGGACAGCGATGGGAACACTCATTCCAGTATCATTCCCTGACGGAACCGCATAGTACCCAAGCTCTCTTAAAAAAGTTGCAAGTTTAAAAGAAACTTCTCCCATATTGGAATAAATTTTGCCGGGCCCAGCGCTCTCAATGATTGATGGCGCCGTTCGGAAGGACTCATAATCCATTTCAAAAGCCAATGCAATTACATTTTTGGGTTGGAAACCGGCATATTTCACCCAATCAGCTTCAAAAGTACTTAGTCCAAATACTTCTACTTCGCGGTTTTTAAGATATTTTTCAATGTTATACGGCGTATACACAGTTCTACCATTTGGCAATTTGAACGGCATGGTTTTTGGTCTACACCAGTTACCATAGGTCCAGCGGTCATCATAGGGTGCAATTCCGACGAGGTCCGCCCCTAGAAAACGGGCTGCTTTCTTTACAATCTTTGTAGCTTCTTCCGCTGAGTTGAATTTCCATTGCAATCCTTGACTCCGCTTGTCTTCAGCCATTGTGTTATCCCAGTTAAACATCCCTTGGAAGACCACAGGCTCTTTTGCCATTTCATTGGTTTCAGGATTAATGGGATAATGCTGGATTATTCCAGCCGGACCGCTGCCGGGTGCAGTAAACCCGTTGTACCAAAATTCTACCGACCAAGCTGCAACACTCAAGGCTACGTCCAATTGGCGCCAGCCAACTTCTTTGTGACGCAGCGGCAGAATCGTACCATCATGTTGACCAAAAAATATAACGCCTGTTTCAGATACTGTTGCCTGCCGGCCTTTAATACCAAGGGTCTCAGCGTTAATTCTCGGCAGATCTTTTCCGGTGTCTTTCTTTCCGGTTGTTGCCGAAACATCATCGTGGACAAATTTTATCGGCGTCTTGTTTTCTTCCGGATCAAAAACCTTTAAATAGTAGACCTTGCTCCCTGGTAAACGTTGATACTTTTCGTCCACTGTGTAGGGAAATTCCGATGTTTCTTTAATAGGCGCTACGATGTCTGCCGCCTGGGCAACTAAAGGATTAAATGTTTCCTTTGCTACCGTAGCCGTTGCAACAGCCGCGGCAACGGTGCCCATGAGTGAAGCTTTGAAAAAACTTCGTCTGTCTAAGTTTCCCATGAAGTATCTCCTCCCTAAATAAGGTAATATTAATTTCATGTTTATCGTACTTTAGATTCAATCACTGTACCTGTATACCGTTATACAGCCAAGAAAAATAATGGTTTATATACTTTTCAAAAAATTAACTTTTTTGAGAAGATAACAGAAAAGAGGCCATAAAGATAAAAGAACCTACTTATTAGGCACTTGTAAAAATGTTCTAATAAATAGATTCTTTTTGTTTTAATAATATTCAGGAAGAAAATACTAGGCTTATTTTTTACCAATAAGCCGGGATAATCCTTCACCTAGCTGAGCCAATGTTTCTGCGGATTGGCTTACCAAAAGCATTTTAGCATTTTGTTCCTCCGAAGCAACAGATACCTCTTGCGTGCTGGAAGCTGTTTGTTCAGCTATTGCGCCAATACTCTCGATAGAAATGGCAGCTTGCGTTGTTCCACTGGCTATTTCCTGTGCCGCAGTCGTTACTTGCTGAATCTGATTGACAACAGTCTTAATCTCCTCAACAATTGTCTGGAATGATCTCCCCGCCAGCTTGACAGCCTCGACACCTCCGGCTACTTCACCCTTGCTTTTCTCCATCATTTCAACAGCACGTTCTGTCTCCCGTTGAATATTACCTATAAGAATTGCAATCTGGGCTGCAGAAGTTGACGATTGTTCCGCCAGCTTACGTACTTCATCGGCTACAACAGCAAAACCTCTTCCCTGTTCACCTGCCCGGGCCGCCTCAATAGCTGCATTTAGGGCCAATAGATTGGTTTGTTCGGCAATATCTTTAATGACATCAACAATATTGCCAATCTGAATGGATTGATCCCCTAATATAGAAACAACTTCGGATGTTTGGACGGATACTTCACTAATCTTCTCTATTTTTTGAATGGCATTTTCTGCTTGACTGAACCCCGATTCCGCTGCCAATGCCGCCTTTCCGCTGCTTTGGCTGACGCTTTCTGCATTGGCAGCAACCTCTTGCGCGTTTGCGGAGAGCTGCTCAATAACCACACTCGTTTGTTCTAAAGAGATCGCTTGGTCCTTTGCCCCAGTTGCGAGTTGGCCTAACATGTCGGAAAGATGTGCACTTACGGCAGTCGTTTCCTGTACGGTCGAAGATAATTCCCCACTGGTATTTTCTAAATTTTCGGAAGCTTCCATAAGCTTTGTAATAAGCGCGCGCCGACCAACGACTAAATTATTCGTAATAGTAAGCAGGTCATCCAATAAGCCGTCAGTATTTACTTCAAAATTTGAAGCTAGTTTGCCCTCGGAAAGGTTTTTATTATAATCGGTATACATGCGTAGAAATTTTGCGTTTCGATATATCAGGTAGGCTAGACTACTACTTAGAATCAAGCCGACAAAGGAAAACAGAATACTTACATTTATCGCTGTATTGAGCAAATCTTCCAGACTGCTCCATTGTCCATTGGCCACCATTCCCTTTAGAACAATATTTACACCAGCAGCTATGAGAAAAAGTAAAACAATAATGAAAATATTTATGTATTGTTTTTTCGTAATGGTAAGCTTCAAAATATGTCCACCCCTTTATCCTTATTTATTCTTGCATTGAGCTTATAATAATATTAAATTAGGTTAATAGTAACTAACAATGATTGGCAATGTCAACAAATTTTTCAAAATATTTTGCGCTATATTGACGCATACGCTAACTTAAATGGTTATATTCTATATATTTCATAGAATAGCGGCGATTTATAACCCAATGCCGAATGAAGTCGATATCAAATTTCTACCTGTGGAAAGGCTGCAGCACCCAAAACTGAAAAAGATGCCCCAAATATGATTTAGGGCATCTCCAATCTGGGTCCAGTTATTGCCACGCATATAACTTAATTAAGTTACATGCGTGATGAAAGAAATCAATGGGCTGCCGGTACTTTGTACAGCTCTGGCCATTCCAGCCACCACTTATATTTTTCAATCTGCTCATCACCATAACCAAACATATCATCAATTTTTTTCAACAGGCTGGAGGAAGCTTCTCCATGGCTGCCGATCCAAGTGCCGGCAGTATGGAACCAGGATTGTTCCTTGGAGTTCCACGGGCATACCTTCATACATCTGCCGCAGGATGAACCTTCTTGATTGGTTGTACGGAATACGGTGCATTTTTTCATATCACTGTTCCAACGCAAGTAACCGTTGTATTCAACCGGTTCCTTATCGAACGTAATAGCACTGGAGGGGCAATTTTCTGCACATTTGCCACAGACTCGGCAAAAATCCAGCATACCAAAATCAATCGGACTGTCAGGAACAAGCGGCAAATCCGTGGTCACTGCTGCCACCTTGTGGCGGAATCCCATACGCGGATGTGCAGCGCAGTCACCTGTTCTGGTTAATTCACCCAGTCCTGCAGCTATAATACAGGGTGGCATGGTTGCCGCATAGTTTGTCAAATGATGTGCTCTAGCGTGATATCCAAGTGAGCGGATATAATTGGCCAGGATAACCGTAACGACTCCGGTTGAATGGTAAGAACGCATGGATTGACCGGCGCTGATACCGTCATATCCTGTCGAGGCCAGCATAGTCTCTAAATGCTGGTCGATCATCACCACAATAACATACGGCAGCCTCTCGGTGACCGGTATTGCGTTGGTCAAATCATCTTTCAGCATGTCGTCCATACTTGGCATTTTATGACTATAGTAAGCAAAGGCAGGCATTTTGCCGATCCCGACTTCATCTGCCCGTAAAAAATAAGCGCAGTCTTTGATGTGTTGAGACATCTGTTCGGGGTCAGGAATCGGTAACTTGGTCGGCGAAGGCTTCCCGTCAACAATTTCTTCAGGAGCAAGATTCATAGCGAACCCGCCAATAGCGGCATTTAAGGGGTGCTTCATAACAAATTGGAAGTGGTAGTACCCTCTTTGAGATTCCGGCGTAAGTTTGCCGCGACAAGCCAGAGCAAATCCCATCTCGGCTTCGTGGGTATTTTTGACCGTGCCGACAAGCTTCGATGTGCCTAGCCACTGGTCATTGTGTTCGACAAATCTGACGGAAGCACCGCCATAATCTATAACGGGATGAAGTTTGGACTTTGCGCCGTTCTGAGGCACTGAAGCATTCGTCACTGCATCCGCGGCCTTTGCTGGTAAAGCGTTTACCGCTCCGAGAATCCCCATGCCAATAGCAGAAGCGGCACCAGCCTTCAAAAAGCTGCGTCGATTCATCTGTAGTTTCGGCTGTTGTTGCTTTCCTTCATGATCAGAAAACCTGGACATTTTTTTCACCTCTTTATACTTCTACGCTTGAATTTGTATGTCTTTGTTTACCGAGAAAGCCTAAAAGTCTGGCTAGTACGACGGCTAGAACAACTGATAATCCTAAGAACAAAAAGATTGCAGTACTTGTGGCCTTAACATGTCCTACGATGGAATTAATATAAACAAAAGAGATTCCAGTGGCGGTAATCAGATACCAAATAACGTACAATCCCCAGTTCAGGACAGTTTTCCATTTTTGGTCCTTTTTCGCCCGGGGTTTAATAAAGAGGATCCCAGCTAAAAACAAAATTCCGGCTAAAAAAACTAAGAAAGTTCCCATTTTTTCACCTCCTCCATACAATTTGCATTTCTCAGAAACCTTACACCTACGTTGAATCAACCGACTACAAAAAAATACATCTGTTTGTAAATCTGAATTGACCGGATGAACGGTTTGCGAGAAATCTATCGTCAACGAGATCATAACACTTTAAAAAAAAAAAATTATTAGCGCATGGTAAGTTTTTTGTTAACATATGCTAATATTCTTTTCAGTTTAAGGATTCGATAACAAAATGATATCTGGTTTTAATATTCAAAAAATAAGCCAGGATTTTCTCCTGGCTTTTGACAGTGGTATAAAATTCTACATTTTTTCCTAACGGTATCCGTTTCTTAAATTCCTATTTCTCCATATTCCTCGAGTATCAGCTCCCTGTGAACATAAAGTTTATTCTTACAATTTTTTAGTTTACCTGTGATTTTATACTTACTGATAATTCGAGATACCGTAACCCTTGAGGCACCGATAATTTCTCCTATCCGTTCGTGAGATAAGTTCACAGGCAGTTCAAACCAATCTCCATGTTTTTTACATTCGTAGGATTGTAGCATCGATACGAAAAAATTTATTAATCTTTCTTTCGGAGATAACAAAGAAGAAAATAGGTTGGCACCTTCAATAACACAGCGTAATCTGTTGTATAAAATGCTTATCACTGCAATTCTTGCCTCTAAGTTATCAGCCATTGACTCTATCAGGTCGGCCTTGGAAACCAGATAGATCTCACAATCTTCAATCGCTTTGACACTTGAATTAATTGGAAGCATATCAAATGCCTCACCTAACCCGAATACTCTTTTTGGACCAACCAGGCATGCAATTTTTGACTCTCCACGAAGATTGTTGACATAGTAAGCAACCCAGCCTTTGGCTAAAAAGTGCGCATTCTGCACCAACTCGCCTTCGTGCAGAATGGTCGTCCCTTTTTTATATGATACTTTAACTCCTTTACTCGTCGCATGACTTACAACGCTTTCAACAACTGGCGGATCCACCCACTGCAAGTACGTACAAGAATTCACTGTATACATACCGATTACCTCGTTATATCTTGGTCTAAGATATTATTGCGCTAGATTTGCCTCTAACAGAAAGTCCATCGCTTTTCTACGTAAGCATTGGACATCTTGTATATTGTTTTCTCTTGACAGTTCTACGTTCTCTGCTTTCTCACGGTTCTGCAACCGGACTTTCTCATAGAGCATTTCTTTATCCGTAAGCTGAATTCCTTCTGCCTTGATCACTGCATCTAAAATTTTCTCTCCAAGAATTCTTTTTGAAGCTTCTTCCTTACACTCGTTCAGCAGCTCATCAGATGACAGCTTCCTTTGGATTAAGTAAACAATGAGTTCCATGTTGTAAACGGCCTTAAGCTCCTCAACAAACTTTCGATACAAATCCTCCGCTGCTTCGACTAATATTTCCTGCTCGAATTCATATTTGCAGTTTTCAGCTATTGCCCCAATTACTTTACTCATATTAGCGATTTGTGCTTTATTTACTTTTTCCTGAAGAATTTTATCCTTTAATATGATTTCAAATTCCTGCAACGTTTCTACCTGCGGATCAATTTCCCGGACAATATCGTCAGTTAATTCCGGCTCTTTAATACGATATACTTTTACAATCTCGACCGAAAAAGTGATTTGTTTTCCCCATAAGGCTTGGTATTCCAGTAAATCAGGCAGTACCGTCGTTTGAAATATCACCGTTTCGCCCGTCTTCTTACCAAGCAGGTTGGTGGAGAATTCCTCTATAAAGTTTTCATCACCCACTCTGAACTTAAAGCCCCTGTCCCTTGATTTTGGGACTATCTTGCCATTCTCCGTTCCTTCAAAATTTACGATGACATAATCTCCGGTTTCAATCGGTTTATCATTTTTTTCGACCTGGATTTCGTCCAAAGATTTCTTAACATAATTAAGCGCTTCATTAAGTTCTTCTTCTTTGACGGAGACATCAAAACGATCGACGTTTAATCCTTTGTATTGTCCAAGTTGGAATTGTTTCATCTCGTTTCTAACGTCCATGTTGACTGCCATTTTAGACTTCCTCCCCTTCCGGAAATTTTTAACGGTCTGCCCGGATAATGCCGACTGATTGTAGCATTACGATGATGTGAGCTGCTCCGAGTATCAGTATTGAGGCAATAAATAACAGATCTTTTATTTTCAGGCTTTGTCGCTTTTCCATTGGTTCCATATTCGGTTCCATCTTTGATTGCATATTCGATTCCACATTTGTTTCCATACTTTCACCCCGTTATTCCGCCAACGATTGAGTAAGTTGAGTATAAAGCCGACTGGACAGAAGAATTGACAATAAAACCGGCTGATAAACAGACTGATGAAAATAAATACCGGCAGCATTAAC
>VMEE01000079.1 GCA_009910795.1 Dehalobacter sp. CP
GCCACTGAAGATAAAGCTTCATCGTAAGATGAAGCTTATATTAATAAGAAGGTGGGATTCGAACGGGCGGATGAAGAAAAGCCGACCCATGGGAGGGTTTTCCCACCCCGGCGTGAAAGCGAGCCGAAGGCGAGCGGAGCGAATCCCACCTTCTCCGCCACTGAAGATAAAGCTTCATCGCAAGATGAAGCTTATTTTAATAAAGAAGAAGGTGGGATTTGAACGGGCGGCCGCTCCTGCTGTCATCCATGGCCTGGCGGCAAAGTAAATTAGTTATTAAATAGTTTATCCCCATACTCAGCATATAACGAGTTGAACCAAAGCTTGTATTGCTCTCGCTTTTCTTGTTTATTTTTATACATTTCATTATCGGCATTCCTATAAATGTGGTCTAAGCTGCCATTATAAGCATCCCCTAATGCAGCACCAATGGAAAAACTCACAGGCAAATAAGAGTTTTCTTTGTTATGTTTTTCGAGTTCAAATTCGATTCTCTGACAGACCTCTTTTAATGAGCCAGATGAGCAATTTGGTAAAACAATTGCAAATTCATCACCACCTACCCGGGCAGCAACGTCGTTTTCTCGGACAGAACGACGAAGTATTGAAGCAGTGGAAGTAATAAGCAAATCTCCGGCATGATGTCCCAAAGTATCGTTTACCACTTTAAGCCCGTCAACATCACATTCTATAATCGCTACTGGATTAGACCTGCCTGAACACAGTCTTAACAATTCTTCATTAAAGAATGCTCTGTTGTATAATCCTGTAAGATCATCGTGAAAACTGATAAATTTTAACCTGTCCTCAATTTGTTTTCTATATGTTAAATCCGTAAATATGATCACTGTACCTTTATATTTTTCACTTACGTCCAGCATGCGGTGAAAGTTTATAACCAGATTCCTGGTTCCTAATTCGAGCATCATCAAATTCTTTTCAATGGATACTTCAATATCATTTCCGTTGATAAAAGCAGTAAATTCTTCTGCAAGCCAAGGTAATACATGTACTAAATATATTTCATGTCTTTCATTGGAATAATAAGATGTCCCATCAATTCCTGCAGACTTGAGGAACTCTTTAGCTGCATTGTTCATATTGTCAATCATATTATTACTATCCAAAATGATCGAAGGAGTTGGAATACTTTCAAATATTGTTAAATATTTATTTTTTTCATTCGTCATCATACGATTCGTATTTTGAAGACTTAACGTAAGTACTTCCTTCTTCTCGTTAATCCACTCACTGCAAAAAGCTAATTCTACGCGATCAAAAAACCGATTAATAAACAATAAAAAGTAATCACAATCTATATTTTTTTTCCTATAGGTTTCTATTATCAGATCGAGATATGATTGACGATAATATTTCATCAATCCTAAAAACATCTCCAGGGTAACTCCACGTTTACGATGAAGCTGTGCCTCAAGTATCCCAAAAGAACCAATTGGATCATTTGCATAATCTTCATCCACATTTAATTCAGGTATAAATTCACAGGACTTGAGAACTGAGATTAAAGCTTCGGATAACCCGTTAATTGATGTACGCCAAGCTTCTTCCAGAGTAGAGGTATATTTTGTATAATTATGCATTTTTGCATATTCTAAGGTACGTCTAATTAAAAATGTTTGATTTGATTGAATCAACTCAACCGGTTCTTTCATCATATTCCCTCCTCTCCTTTGGAAAAATTAATTAAGTTTATTTAGAATCAATGATTCGACATTAAATGACATACTCCTCTCCATCGTATCAAACTATACATGTGGGATTGTGCAAATCCATATTTCCTAATTTGATGGGACTTAATTCCTAAATATTAAGGAAGAAAAAGGAATTAAATTAATACTGTAGAATTATAGATTTTACATAGTTGATCTTATTTCTTTACGTTATTTTTAGTTGAGAGTAAGTTACTCGTATGCAAACGGTGGTATGAAAGGAGAAAAGACCATGAAACCTCGTTTATCCAGAAATATTGCAATCGCGATATGTGCAGTCATTTTTTGTTTAGGCATAGTCACCTATGGTTATGCGCAAAATGCTTCCTGGCCCGGATTAAAAATAGGCGAAGATAAAACTCCTTATGTTGCTGTGGCAGTGAACGGGGAGATTTCCGGCGATAAACTTATCTTACATTGGGATCAGGTTGATCATCCTAAATTTTCCGGCTATAAAGTGGTGATTTCAAAGAGCAACCCGAATCCGAAGTATCCTGACGACGGGTATTTATACTACATTACCGACAGGACCACGACCAGTGCGGTGATCAATAACAGTGAAGCTTATAAAAACGGAGACTTTGGCGAGAAACTTGTCCCTGGTGAAAAATACTATTTTAGCATTACGGTGCTTTATTCGGATAAGACCGTTCCGGGTGACAGTCTGCAACTGACATATCCGGTCGGTACGGCTGTCTCTTCACCGGAACCTGCCAAGGAAGCTATCGCAACGCCAACCGAAACAACGCAACCCACCAAGGAAACACCGGCTACAGAAACAAAACCTGCTGTCAAACCGGCTGTATCTCCCTCTTCAAAGGCGCCTCAGGTAACCGTTTCTACGGACGACAACCGGCTCATTGTCAAATGGAATCCGATTTACAGTGAAAGCTTCCAGGGCTATAAGGTCGTTATTTCCAAAAATAATTCCAGGCCGGCCTATCCCAGTAGCGGTTATTTGACCTACATTACCAATCAAAGCACCAGCCGATGGGTAATCGACAACAGCACAGCGTATCACGGCGGAGACTTTGGCAGTTATCTGACTCCCGGACAGGCGTATTACGTTAGTGTGACGGCTTTATACAGCGATGGCAAGGTTGCCGGAAATGCCGTCCGTGTCACGTATCCGGCCGATGGATACGATCCACTAGCTGAGAAGGAAAGTGTCCAACAGAGCCTGGATCCGATTGCCATATCGGCAACAGCCAGCGGCAGTAATTTGATTTTAAGCTGGCCAGCTTCGGAAGCAGCGAATTTTGAAGGCTACAAAGTGGTCATTTCAAAGAGTAATCCTAACCCAAAATATCCAAATGACGGTTATCTGGAGTGGATTACCGACCGGAACAGGACTTCAGTGACAATCAACGCTGACACTTATTATCAGGGTGATATCCAGGGTAATTTAGTTTCCGGTGAGTACTACTATTTCAGTATCAGTATCATTTACGATGGATGGATCATTGTTCCGGGTCCCGCGCAATATGTCAGGATCCCTTAGCTGAGAAAATCTTCAGTTTTGGCTCGTTTTTCATGTGAAAAGCGGGCCTTTCTGTTGGTCTGAAACATAAAACGCAAAAAGTAAAAAGCAAAAAAAGTTCTTTTTTTTTTGAACATAATCATATATTATAAGTAGGTAGTAATAAAAAAATATACTTGTAGAATGGAAGGATGGGAGAGAATGTTGTCACTACTGCTTGCACTGCTGCCAATAGTAGTCATTGTTGTTATGCTTATTGTGTTTAAAAAGCCAGCCCATACCAGTGGAATTGTGGGTTGGCTTGCTGTTTCTCTTGTGGCGTTTTTGTTTTTCCAGACGTCGGGAGAAGTCATTGTCCGCTCAACCCTGGCCGGTCTGATTAAATCTTTTTCAGTTTCACTGATCGTAGCCACGTCACTACTTCAAATGGCCTATATGGAAAAGACGGGGGCTTTAAAACGAATTATTATATTTATTAAGACCTTAGCCAGTGAAAACAGAGCCGTTCAGATCATGATGATCAACATTGGATTTGGAACGCTGATGGTTGCCGTCGGGGCAACTCCCGTATCTCTTCTGCCGCCTATCTTGATTGCGATGGGGTACTCTACGTATGTGGCCATAGCTTTGCCTGCGATCGGATATGACGCCCTGTGTACGTATGCCTTACTCGGTGCCCCGATCGTGGTATTTGTGGATATTGCGAACAGCTTTTTGGGAAAAGGCAATGAAATTACCCTTTCTCAGGCCGGAAGTATCTTCTTTATGTTTTTGCCGTTTGTATCCACCTTGATTGGCTTTTCGATGCTTTGGATTGTCGGAAAGTGGAAAGCCGTCAAAGAAGGGATTGTCCCGGTATTGGTTACGGGCATTACCATTTCGATTGTCGCTTATTTTACCAATCATTATGACAATCTGGTTGTCCTCACAGGAGTCTTAAGTGGTTTTGCAGTCATTCTTGTAATGATCCTGTATCTTAAGCTGACGGGTAAAAAAATTATTGATCGAAGCCGGCTGACGCCGGAAGAACTTGCCTATGAAAAAGAATATCCTTTGTGGAAAGCCATTATGCCCTGGCTGCTTTTGATCGTTCTGATTCTGGCGCTGAACCTGCCGAAGGAATCATTCGATTATTTATACCGGACACTGACGCTCAGCATTCCGGGCTTATCTGCAGACGGCAAGCCGATAGCAACCAGAGCTTTATGGAATGCCTACACCTGGATTCTGGTCAGCATCTTGATTTCGATTCCGATTATGCGCCCGAAAGCCGCCCAAATTAGAGATTCAATAAAAGTTTGGTGGCGAAGGGCACCAAAACCTGTTTTCTCAGCAGCGATCTTCTTTGCGATCGGTGAAGTCATGAATATGTCTGGATTTAATATGGCTTCCAATCTCAATGCCGCAATGCCGAAAACACTGTGCCCAAGTATGGTGAAAGTACTCGCAGACTATTCCGCGCAGGCTTTTCATGGAGCCTACGGAGCTATTGTAAGCTTTATTGGGTTATTCGGAGGATTCATTACCGGAAGTGAAGCTTCGACGATTGCGATGTTTGCGAAATATACCATGTCAACAGCAACGAATCTTAACTGGGGACTTAAGGGTATTATCATCGTTACAGCCGGGTTAGCCTTTGGTGGAGGACTAGCCAGCGTAATTTCCCCGGCAAAACTCCAAAATGCGGCCGCATCTATTGATAAACTTGGTGAAGAAAACAAAGTGATACGCGTTGCCTTTATTTTTGCGCTCATCATGTCAGCAGTGACTGCTGCTGTGGTGGTCGCCTTGCTTAAGTTCCTGGTGTAATCGGGAGATCATATCGTAAATAAGAGTCTATGCTAAAATATGATCCTTCAGTGTCCCGATCTCTGAGAAAGAACGGGTCATCTAAAATACGAACAAGGACTTCACAGTTGTGAAGCCCTTGTTCGTATTTTAGATATATCAGTTTTATATCAGCCTGAATTATCCTACGCTGACAGCGGGCTGATTTTTGCTAAGCCGTTTTATTTCCAGCGTTATCAACATTGCTGTGATCAGAACGGATAAGATATCCGCAATCGGTGCAGCTCGCCAGACACCCTCAATTCCCCAAAAATGAGGCAAGACCAAAAGAAGCGGTATATAGAGCAGTACCTGCCGGGAAAGGCTCAGAACAGATGATTGAAGCGGTTTGCCGACTGCCTGAAAGTAACTTGAGCAAATAATTTGAAAACCAATCAGCGGGAACATGGTAAAAAATATCAGTATCACGTGAGTTGCCAGTACTGTAAGCGCCGTATCGTTGTCACTGAACAAGCCAATAATTTGTTCGGGCCAGAGATGTATGACCAGATAACCGACAACAGCAATACAGGTGCTCGCGATAATGGCCTTCTTCAACGCTGCCTTAACTCTTTCAAACTGCCCGGCTCCATAGTTAAAGCCTATGATAGGCTGAGCACCCTGGCTGACACCGATAATCGGCATAAAGAACAATGTTGAAATACTCATAATGACGCCGACGGCAGACAGCGCCAGGTCGCCGCCATAAAGCATGACACTCTTATTCAGAAGCATATTCTGCAAACTGTTGGCAAGTTGCATCGCAAACGGAGCAAAGCCAATGGACAATATGACTAGATAGATCGAAAAATCCGGTTTTAAATTTTTTTGGCGAAGCTTAAGTGTGCTGTGGCCGAGAAGAAAATAGCCCAATACCCAAAGCGACGTAATGAATTGGCCTGAGACCGTTGCAAGTGCGGAGCCCGCTATACCTAATCCCAAATGGAAAATAAAAATGTAATTCAACACCCCGTTAATCACAGCGCCAAGAATTTGCGTCAGCATCGCAATTCTGGGGTTTCCTTCAGCTCTGATAAAATTGTTCATGCCAAAACCGATTGCGCCAAAAACGGATCCCGCAACAATAATATTGGTAAAAGCAAGTGCATTGGGCAATACTTCCTGATTAGCACCAAAAAAGACCAAAAGCTGTTCAGAAAATGAGAAATAGAAGGCCATAAAAAGGAGCGGAAGCATAATCAAGAGAGTAAGTGCATTACCTACAATTTTCTCGGCTTCTTCTTTTTTCTGTTCTCCGAGCCGAATGGAGATTAATGCTGTTGCACCAATACCAACGAGCATCCCAAGTGCCATAAACAGAAGCATAATTGGGAAGGCCACTGTCGTTGCAGCAATCGCAAGTGTACCGACGCCACGGCCCACAAAAATCCGGTCAACAATATTATATAAGGCATTCACCAACATACCGACAATCGCCGGCCAGGAAAATTGCCATAATAGCTTCCCGATGCTTTTATTACCGAATTCAAAACTTTTATCCATGTACAGTCCCCTTCTACAGTTTCTTCATAAACTGGGCTACATTTTTACCTAAAGAACTCAGGTAAATTAAAGATTTCCACTTGTCGTTTTTATTCTCTAAACAGATTATCGGAAAAACGACAATTATTTATATTAGCATTTTTGTTTAAATATTTCAAGGATTTTTTTTGAAATATTCTTGTATGCATTTGTCAAAAAAATAAAAGGACTTCATTCCATAGAAAAATCCTTTTCATTTGAAAAATACTAATATTATTCTGTTCCTAATATTCCTGATCGCCGAGGAGCGTCGACAGACGAACTCCAAGGGCTTGAGTAAGATGGAAAAGTGTTTTAATAGATGGATTTGTTTTATCTCTTTCGATTTCACATAGATAAGAAACGGAAATACCGGCAATCTCAGCCAGTTCCTTTTGTTTTAAATGCTTTTTCTTCCGGATTTCCCGGATTTTTGAACCAAGGGACATAACACCACCTCTTTCTAATAATTACGCATATAGCGTAATTATGCAACAGTTAAATTTAGCCGTCTGCCAAAAATAGGTTCCAATCCCAAGAAAATATAGGATATTCTTCCACATTGCACATATTTACGTCAAAAATGTATAGCAATTCAGTAGACCTGGCGTTTTTCAACGATTATACTAGTATTAATTCGCTATTATCGAAAATTTGGGGGAAATTGCGTTGACTGTCGGTGATCGGATTAAAGAGCAAAGAAAAGAAAAGAAGCTTACACTTCGTAAGCTTTCTGAAAGAAGCGGTATTTCCATCTCTTATTTGAGTGATATTGAACAAAACAGAAGAAGGCCTTCTTTGGACCGGTTGACAGATATTGCCCTGGGTCTAGGTGTATCGATATCCTACCTTTTAGGGGAACAAACGATGGATGCGGGTTCAGAGCCTGAGATTTATTCGCTGGCGGATAAAAGCGTCCATTTTAGGGAAGTTTTAGAGAAATTAGAAGACTTTGATTTCTGGGAAGAAAAAGATCAGGAAGAACTGCTGACGTATCTGCAAATAAAAAAGAAGATCAGGGATTCCGACCTCTCCTGAGCCGCAGACCAGCCTTTAAACGGATATGAGGCGTTCTAAAGACGCCTTTAATCAAAAAATAACCGCATATATAATGGTATTTGAGGAAATTAATGGTCCTCTTTTTTGCGTTTTTTGGTTTGATGTGGTAAAATCGGTTGAAGTAAAAAAATGTAGAATTTTGTCACTTGAGATACAAGATAAAAATTATGGGAGGATCTCAAGTATAGGATAATTATATTCTGACAAAATAACAAAAGATGATGGCGATAAGCTGTCAAAAAGTCCTTAAGGAGGAGAGACCGTGTTTCAACAGAAAAGGATTGGCCGTTTCCTGGCTATGTTCCTGGTAGCATTTACGATTGCTGCACAGGCGATGTTTGTCGGGACAGCCGCCTTTGCCGAAGACAGGGAAAAAGTAAGCGAAGAAGAATGTAACGTCGTTAGTGCAAAAGAAGATCAAACATACAGACAAGAGAATTTAGCACGAATTGCCAGAGACTATCAGGTCGACCCCGAATATCTAGCGTATATTGCGAGCGTTGAAGAGACCTTTCAGCTGGAACCTTATGAACTGTTTGCCTTAATTGCCCAAGAATCAAAATATGTACCTGCCACCAATATGGATGGAGGATCCTTATCCTACAATACGACCCAAATGAAATTGGCTACAGCTAAAACGGCCTACATGGCCATCACCGAATATTATCATAAAGAGATCCCTTATCCCAACGGGGAACTCCTGTCAGCAGACAAATATTATGCAACCTACTTAGCCGGTGGATATCTGAAGTATTTAGAGGATGTCTATATGAATAAATATGAATCGTACACGGCATATCGATTGGGGATCAACGGGAGGTTGACCTTTTACGAGAATAATGGGCATTACAAATCGGCTTATGCAGTTCAAGTCAAATCTTTAAGTCGTTCTTTTGCCCAATAATTGTTACATTCAAAAATTTTAAGTATACTTTTTCCTGGCAAAACCTAAAAAGGATTTTCACCGTGATCACGGTGAAAATCCTTTTTTAGTGGTTCAGATAGAAGAAGTTCTATCTGATATATCTTGTACAGTCATTTATTAATTGACCATATTCCAGGCAGAATCGGAAGTCATCCCTTCAATGTCCGGATAGGCGCTTTCGCCATGCTGGCTGATATCAAGGCCTGTTTCCTGTTCTTCAGTTGTCGCTGCAAGAGGAGTAATGAGACTGATGACTTTAAGGATCAAGAAGGTCATCACGCCGCAATAAGCGTAAGTTGCGAGGATGGCCAAAAGTTGTATCCCTGCTTGGGAAAAGGACCCGGAATAGAAAAGTCCATCCACACCATTGGGATTCAGGGCTGTGGTGCAGAAAATTCCGGCAGCTAGGGTTCCCCAGGTCCCGCCGATACCGTGAATGCCAAAAGCATCAAGTGCATCATCGTAACCCAGTTTAACTTTCAGCCAAGCGACTGCAAAGTAGCACAAACCTGAAGAAACCAGTCCGATCAAGACAGCGGCAAGCGGGGTTACGAAAGCGCAGGCAGGTGTAATGGCACCGAGCCCGGCAACCATGCCCGAGACAGCACCGAGTACAGTTGGTTTACCATGAAGCAGTTTTTCAATAATTATCCACCCCAGCAGACCGGCACAGGCAGACAGGTGTGTAGTGGCAGAGGCAAGTACAGCAATACCGTCTGCAGCAAGTTCACTGCCACCATTAAACCCGAACCAGCCGAACCACAGGAGACCTCCGCCAAGGACCACATAAGGAATGTTATGCGGGATAGCTTGCTCTGAATCTTTATGATAGCGTTTGCCAATATATAAAGCCGCAATCAAGCCCGAAAAACCCGAACTAATATGAACGACAATCCCTCCAGCAAAATCCAAGACGCCCAGATTAGCCAGCCATCCTCCGCCCCATACCCAATGAGCAAGGGGCACATAAACCAAAAGACTCCACAGGGATATTAAAAGGATATAGGCAGGAAAGCGCAGCCTTTCCGCTGTAGCACCGGTCATAATGGCCGGGGTGATAATCGCAAACATCATCTGATAGAGCATAAACAATAGATGGGGAATCGTCGCACCCTCCCCTTTGGGATCCAGGCCGACACCCCTCAAACCCGCATAATCCAATCCACCGATCAAATGCCCGATATCCGGCCCAAAAGCCAGGGTATAACCAATGACAATCCAGAGAATCGAGATAATTCCGATTGCAGCGATGCTTTGCATCATGATGGACAGGACATGGCGTCTTTTTACCAGCCCTCCATAGAAAAAAGCGAGTCCGGGTATCATTAAGAAAACTAGAGCGGTGCTGAAAAGCATAAAGGCAATATCGCCATAATTCATTTACAATCTCTCCTTTTTATCTTTGTCATCCTTGCCAGCAGCTCCTTGCCATTTATGGCACCGCCACATTCGTCCAGTCGGATAATTTTGTCATCATTCGACACCGTGAAGGCTATTTGAACGCCTCCGCGCTTCCTGTGCCGTCGTCCGTAGACATCAAAAAAAGAAGCCTCAAAAAAAGACTGCTTGCAGGCTGTCTTCTTTTATGGCTTCTTTGCCTAAGAAAAATATAATGAACATTCAGCAGACTGTAAAGAGATAACAATGATAAATAATGTATACAGAGAGATATACTGTATACATTATTCGTTGGCGAAGCGAATCTTATTTCCAGAAGGGATAGTTTGCTTAATTTGAGATACATAGGCGAGCATTTCCGCATAATCTGCGCTGTTCAGCAGCGGGTCCTGCCTTGACTGATAATCGGCCAGGGCCTTTGTCACATTTAAGACGCGATATGTCTTAGGACCGGCTCCCGGAGTTTCATCAACCCAGGTCGGATAGTACGCAACATGCGTAATAACTGGTTTTTTAGCAGAACGGATATCCAGAAAGATATCAACCATAATACCCATATTCGCCGTATCTGTTTTCTGATCAGAGATAAAATTTCCCTGGGCATAGATCACCAATCCTTCTTTTTCTTTGCCAGTGGTCTTGCTTTTTACTTGGAGGAAGGTGATCGGTTGGACAGCATGGACATGATTGCCCGCAATGATGTCAACCTCCGTATTTTCAAAAATCCAGGTGGCCAGACTGACCTGTTCAGTGGACGGTTTTGTGGCATACTCCGTTCCCCAGTGCAAAGAAGCGATAATTAAATCTGCTCCCAGGGTTCGTGCCATCTTAGCATCGGTAAGAATTTTTTCCCGGTCCAGATAATTCACGGCAAAAGCTTTACCTTCAGGCAGGGTAACCCCATTGGTGCCATAGGTATAGCTTAAGAAAGCGATACGCAGGCCGGAAATTTCCTGGATCAAAATTTCCTGACTGTCTTCGGCGGTCTGATAAGTTCCGGTGTGTTTCAGACCATATTGATCCAGAAAATTAATCGTCTGGCTTAAGCCCGAAAAATTCCGATCTAAAGAGTGATTATTGGCGCTAGAGACAACATCCACACCAAGTGTATTCCGGACAGCATCAGCCATTTGTTCCGGAGTATTAAAAGAAGGATAACCGCTGTAAGTCATCTCCTTGCCGGCCAAGGTCGTTTCAAGATTGGCGATTGTTAGGTCCGCGAGCCTTGTATCTTTTCCGATTTCTTCAAAAGAAGGGTTGAAATCATAGCCTCCGCTTGTCTGGGCGGCTTCGTACTGTGTTGGGTGGCACATGATATCCCCAAGCAGCGTAAGTTTCATTTGCGTAGATTCAGCAGCCTCAGGTTCAGAAGCAGCAGTCTCTGACGAATCGCTTTCAGAAGTAGCACTTTCGGCGGCAGGCATCAATTCTGTGGATTCAGAAGCCAGCGGCGTCTTGGTTTTTTCCCAAACGGTAAGACTAAGAAGTAAGACCACCGCTGCAAATACAGGAAGCCAACGTTTTCTTAACATAACCATCACCTAAATTCTTCACAAATTTGTTAACCAGCGTTCACATTAATGACACATAGAGTGGATAAAATAGCATCATCAAAAGATCACTGGAATAATACGACAGGGGTGATCAAGTGAGCAAATATCGGCAGGAAATTAAAATGAGCATCAATAACTTCGACAGAGTAGTACTGGTCAACCGTTTGAATAGGGTGCTTCCTAAGGACAAACATACCGGGTCGGAAGGATTTTATACCGTTAGAAGTCTCTACTTTGATGATATTAATGATACGGCATTATTGGAGAAGTTGATAGGGGTTAAATATCGGGAAAAATTCAGAATTAGAACATATGATCATTCCACCGCAATCATCCGGCTTGAGAAGAAGGTCAAGAACGATGGGTCAGGCTTTAAAGAGAGTGCGATTTTGACCGAAGAGGGATGTCAAGACTTAATCAACGGTGACTATCAATTTTTACGAAATCGTCCGGAAGCTGTATGCCGGCACCTTTATACAAAAATGAGAACCGGTCTGTTTAAGCCGAAAACAATTGTAGAGTACCGGCGTCAGGCCTATATATGGGAGCCGGGTAGAGTAAGAATCACAATTGACAGTGATGTAAAAACCGGATTCGCCGCGACCAGCTTTTTAGATTTCACCACCCCGCTGGCCAATGCTTTAGCGAGCAATACGGCAATTCTGGAAATCAAATATGACTGTTACCTGCCTAGCCATATTGCGAACCTGATTCAATTGGACAGCAGACAGAAGGCAGCGATCTCAAAGTATGTTATATGTCGAAAATACGGATAAAAGCTCCATAATGGATTTAATCACTGAATAAATTAGAATACATTGGAGGATGGTATCATGGATGCAACAACCAGTGCGGTTACTACAGATCAAACATTTACCTTTGCAGATATTTTTAAAAACAGTTTTCTCGAAAACGCAGTCACAAATTTTTCTATTGTTGATGTGGCGATTACGTTGCTAATTTCTTTTCTACTCGGACTGTTTATCTATGCGGTGTATAAGAAGACGTTCAATGGGGTCATGTATTCCAGGAACTTTAATGTTTCTCTAGTAGGTATGGCGATGATTACCACACTCATTATCATGGGTGTCACATCTAACATCGTTCTTTCTCTCGGTATGGTCGGAGCTTTAAGTATCGTACGTTTCAGATCAGCGATCAAAGACCCAATGGACATCATCTTTATCTTCTGGGCTATCGCAGCGGGAATCGTCAGTGGTGCCGGGCAGTATCTGCTTGCCATTAGCGGGTCGATTGTCATCGGAATCATGCTGATCATTTTTACAAGTAAAACAACCAATGAAATTCCCTATATGGTGGTTGTAAACTGCAGTAATAGCGAGGCAGAAAAAATGCTGCTAACAAAGCTGGTGGAGCATGTCAAAAGAATGAAAATTAAATCAAAAGCGGTTCGCGGCGGACAGGGAATCGAACTTACCATTGAAGTGCGATTAAGAGTTGACAATACGGATTTTGTTAATGCCTTGGCAGCTATAGAAGGTGTAAATGATGTCGTCCTGGTAAGTTATAACGGAGAGCTTGCAGTATAATCATCCTCCCTTAAGCAGCATTACATCCGACACCTGAAAAAAGAGGGATTAAAACATGGACAAAAAATTTACAGGGGTGGTTGCGGCCCTGCTTACAGTATGCACCTTAACGACCGCCTATGCGGCACTGTCTTACAAGCAGGGAGATAGTGCCAATGTCCGTTTGAACACTGAAAAAACAGGAAAAGGCAGCTCCTCTGCAGAGTCTGTTTATTCCGCTTATACGGAACGTTTCTTCGATCCGGACAAAGTCATTGAAATTCGCATTTCAATCCCTGAGGCGGATTATCAGGACATGCTGCAAAATCCTGCAGAGGAAGAATATAAAGAGGCTCAGGTTGTGATCAATGGCGTTAAGACAAAAAATGTCGGAATCCGTACCAAAGGCAATTCCAGTCTTAATTCAGTCCTGAGAAGCAATTCCGACCGCTATAGCCTCAAAATTGATTTTGATCATTATATTGAAGGGCAAAGCCTCTCGGGACTGACCAAACTGAATTTGAATAATGGCTGGGGTGATGCGTCCTGCATGCGGGAATATCTATCCTACTCACTGCTGAAAGAGATGGACGTTCCTGTTCCTGCTTATTGCTACGCGAACCTTTATATCAATGATCATCCAGCAGGTTTGTATCTGGCAGTTGAGGGCGTTGAAGAAGCATATGCGGAAAGGTACTTTGGCCAGGACCATGGGACACTCTATAAACCGTATGGCGATCGGGGTGAAGGAAACGATCTGGTTTACAGTGATGACAATATTGAATCCTACAGCGGCCTGCAAGCTGTGACCGCCTTGAAAGAAGGCAGCAATGAGGCTTTAGTCAAGATGATCAAAGCACTGGATGAAGGCGGGAATTTAGAAACGTACCTAAATATTGACGAGATCCTGCGATATTTTGCAGTTAACACCATACTAGTCAATATGGACAGCTATCAGGGACAGTTTACCCACAATTATTATTTATATGAGGAGGACGGTGTATTCAGTTTCCTCCCCTGGGATTATAATTTGTCCTTTGGTGGATTTGGCGGAGGTACTGCGCTGTCGATTGATCAGCCGGTTTCCGGAACGACATTAGACCAGCGCCCACTGCTGGGCAAACTACTCGAAGTACAGGCGTATAAGGATGTCTATCACCAATACATGAAAGCATTTATCCAAGGGCCTTTTGCTTTGGAGAAAATGACGGCTAAAATCGAGAAAACCGCTGATCTGATTAGACCTTATGTCACAAGTGACCCAACAAAGTTCTATACGCTGGAACAATTTGAACAAGCAATCGGCGAAGGCTCTTCTCAGGAACCTATAACAGACAGTAAGACCACATCCCGAGGCGGCTTTGGGGCTGGAAAGAATATGCCGGGAAGCGGAAATTTGATAGGACTGGCTACATTTATTCGTGACCGGATTGATAATGTCTCCAAACAGCTAAGCGGGGAACTGCCTTCATCGGGAACAACAGAGGATGCGGCCGGTGAAAATGCAGGTGGGCTACAGCCGCCGCCGACAAGACAGGGACAACAGGCGCAATGGGGACAACGGGCAGAGCAAGGGCTGCAGGGAATACATCCTGATATAAGACAAGATCAGTCAGGCATGCAGCCACCGGGAAATATGCCAGAAGGAATGGATTATAAGCAAAAGATGCCGGGCATGAATTGGCAGGAAGCGCCCGGTCAGGATCCTAATAATAGATGGATAAACCGTCGAGAAGATTATCTTATTGGCGGTGCGGCATTCGTGCTTATGATTTTAAGTCTGGCTATCCTGAAAAAAAGAAACAAACATTCGATCTAAATATAAAGAGGGTTTGCTGTTTGAACATTGATTCAGAGCAAACCCTCTTTATTTAGTATCATGCCTATCCTAAATCTACATATTCCTGCTGGTAAAATTTCAGTATACGGCGTATACGGCGTTGTCTTGCAGCTCCTTGCCATACAGAGTTTTCCTCGGTGGTTTACATGAATTAGAGGGTTGACAAGGCACTAGTGCTGGACATCGTATTCTTTAAGCTGCGAGACTACTTTTTCGTTTTCCGGCATCACATACTCAGATTTGATTAGACCGACGTCTTTCTTATAGTAATATAAGCTGTAATTTCTGCTTTCAGGATACGTGATTTTTACAGTCAGGCAATTTTCAAAAATACCAGCTGGTACTTCTACCGTGGCGGACGTGTCAATGATCTCATATGAATTTCCTTCACTGGTCCACGAATTGCCTGCGGTAAGCGGTGATTGCAGAAGGATAGCCTTAATATTTGATGGTTGATCCAAAATATTTTTATCTTCATAGAACTCAGACTGTCTGAAGGTATTAACGATACGGTCTGCTGCAACTTCATACCTGTTAGTGGTAACAGTACCGCCATTGTCAATTATGACCTGGTATTGATTACGCTGCTGGTATGTAACCTTTTCTGTATACGAAGCATATTCGTTTCCAATTCCTTCATAGAGCCAATAATTGCCGACGCTCAACGGAATGTATGCGGCAATATTTTCAGTCTGTCTGTCGGTGGGAGAAGGGGACGATTTAGGTTCGGCAGGAGAACATCCGCTAAAAAACAAGAAAACCAAAACGATCATGCTCCAAAGAATGTTCTTTTTCTTTAATATATGTTCGATAGGTTTAGGAACAATTTTCATTGGATCAACCTCCTTGGCACTTTAATAAATGATACAATATTATTATCAGTATACCAAAAATCTTGCAAAAATATGTTGCTGTGCTACAATGTCACTATAGTCATAAATTCGTGACTTTAGTATAAAATAGTATAGATAAACTGCATCACATCCTGTATGATATTGCTGAAACGGCAGAGAAAAAGAAAAGCATATTTGAAAAGGGGAAGCGAAAATGGCGAAAAAAAAGAAAATTGTGGCAGCCATTATTGCTGCAGTTGTATTGCTTTCAGGCTACCTGGGGTGGGAGTATTTTTATGCTTCCAATGACAGGATGGTTGAGGCATCCGGGACGATTGAAGCTACCACCGTGGACTTGCGTGTAATGATCGCCGGCAAGGTTCAGAATTTTCAGGGGAAATCCGGGGACAAGGTCAAAAAAGCGGATATCATTGCCGAGATACAGCGTAATGATCTGACAGCGCAGCTGGAAAGAGACAAACTGAATGTTGCAATTGCACAAAACAATCTGGATGCTTTGCCGTCGGGAAGCAGTGACCATATCATTATAACTGCCGAAGATCAGGTAAAGATGATGCAAACTGTTGTCAAAGTAACGGAAGCCCAGTTGGCTGATCTGCAGATAAAATCCCCGATTGACGGGACCATTCAAACCCAAAATTATGAAATTGGTGAATATGTCACGGCCGGATCGACGTTGGCCACGGTTGTTAATCTGGACCAGGTCTGGATTAACGTATATATACCGACAGATGACCTGCCTTTTATAGAATTAGGAGGGAGAGCGGATTTCACGATCAGTGGTCTAGACAGGGTATTTACAGGCACGATTGCAGAAATTGCCAGCCAGGGAGAATTTACCCCCAAAACGATTCAAACCAAAAGAGAAAGGGCCAATATTGTCTACAAAGTCAAAATTGCAGTGGACAATTCCGAAGGATTATTGAAACCGGGCATGCCGGCAGATGTTATGATCAAGAAGGTAGAGACGGCCGATGATTAAGGTAAATCAGCTGTCTAAAAAATTTGGATCTTTGCTGGCCGTTAACGATGTGAATCTGAACGTCAACACGGGAGAAATTTTTGGTTTAATTGGTCCGGACGGAGCAGGCAAAACGACGCTCATCCGGCTTATCTGCGGACTGCTGACCCCGGATGCCGGTGAAGTGAGGGTTTTGGGCACCACGGATAGAGAACGGGAAAAAGGAAAAGACGCCGATGCCAGAAATTTTGGTTATATGCCTCAGCGTTTCAGCCTCTATGGCGACCTTACGGTTATGGAGAACTTACTTTTTTTCGGATCGATGTATAGCCTTAAAAAAGAAGTCATTATCCAGCGTTCGGAAGAGATTCTGGAAATTACCAATCTCGTTGCGTTTAAAAAAAGATTTGCGGATCAACTTTCCGGCGGAATGAAGCAAAAACTGGCACTGACCTGCGCGCTTGTCACCAGGCCGGAACTGTTGATTCTCGATGAACCGACCTATGGTGTCGATCCGGAGTTCCGTAAAGAGTTTTGGAAGATTTTATATCAGTTGAACCAGGAAGGAATGACCATTCTGGTGTCTACCCCATATATGGATGAAGCGGAACTTTGTACCCGAGTAGCGTTCATGAATGAGGGAAGCGTTCATGCGCTGGATACGCCGGTGGGCCTGAAGGGAAAATTTCCTTATCAGGTCTGGGAGGTTATGGCCGATACAAAAGAACCCTGGTTGTTTGGGGAAGCAGATGGAATTCTGGATTATTCCCTGTTTGGAGATAAGTACCGTTTGATCATAGACAAGAACGCCGAAGCGGAAGCCTTAATCAAACAGACCCTTACGGCGAAGGGCTGTACTCTCGGCAGGCTGCAAAAAACAGCTCCATCCATTGAAGATGTTTTTGTCATCATGGCAGGAGGTAAATAGATGGAAAATGTGATTATTACCGAAGGCCTGACAAAAAAATTTGGTGACTTTACCGCGGTTGACAACGTCTCGCTTCAGGTCAGAAGAGGGGAGATTTTTGGGTTTCTAGGTCCGAATGGCGCAGGCAAATCGACGACAATCCGGATGCTCTGCGGCATTTTGGAACCAACCGGGGGCTCGGCGGCAGTCCTGGGTTATGATCTCCGGAAGGAAGCCGAAAAAATTAAACAAAACATTGGCTACATGTCGCAAAAATTCAGCCTCTATGATGATCTGACAGTGAAAGAAAATTTAAAGTTCTATGCAGGCTTATATGGAATTCCACGCAAAAATTTATCCGGGAGAATGGATGAAATGATTGCGATGGCCGATCTGACAGGAAGGGAAAATGAACTTGCCGGTAACTTAAGCGGGGGCTGGAAGCAGCGGCTTGCCTTGGGATGCGCTATCATTGCCAAACCGCCGCTGCTTTTCCTGGATGAACCGACCAGCGGGGTTAGCCCGACCAGCCGCAGAAGGTTCTTTCAGATCATAAAAAAAATGACAAATGAGGGAACCACGGTCATGGTAACAACCCACTTTATGGATGAAGCAGAACGCTGTCATCGAGCCGCGTTTATCTCCGGCGGGAAAATTATAGCGGTGGATAGTCCGGATCAACTCAAAAAGAAAACAATTCAAGGCTGCATGGTTGAGCTAAATCTCAAGGATGGTATGCAGCGCGTAAAGGAAATTGGAAAAATACCTTATGTTAAGGAATGTACGGTCCACGGAGCACTCCTTCACGTTCTGCTGACAGGAGCAGACGATGTTTCACAGCTGGAGCAGGACTTGGATTGCGAACCTCAAATCATTATGCCCTCCCTGGAAGATGTTTTTGTAACTTTGGCCAAACAGCAAAGAACCTCGGGATACGCCGAATAGAAGAGGAGGATACGAATGGGAAGAATTCAGGCTGTTCTTTATAAGGAATTCCTACATATTCGCAGAGATAGGCTGACGCTGGGACTGGTGTTTATGCTTCCTCTAATTCAGCTGCTTCTTTTTGGTTATGCGATCCAAACGGAAGTCAAACATATTCCAACGGTGGTATTTGATCAGTCCCTAAGCGGGGAGAGTAGAGATTTACTGGAGGCTTTCAGCGCTTCGGGGTATTATGACGTCCTTTATGCGGCCAACAGTTTTCAGGAAGTGAATGATATGATAGACAGCGGCAAGGCAAAGGTCGGAATCGTGTTTCCGCCTGGTTTTGCTAATAATGTGCAAAAGGGCGAATCCGCCTCTGTCCAGGTGATTGTCGATGCGAGCGATAATATGGTTGCGAACCAGGCTATGGCGACAGCTAATTCCATCGGCCTGCTGAAATCACAGGAAATCATTACCCAGAAATTGCATATCGATCTGACCAATCCGCCGTACGACATCCGAGTACGGGCCTGGTATAATCCAGATGGAATCACTGCTTATTATATGGTGCCCGGGATCCTGGGAATTGTTGTGACACTTTCCATGGTGATGATGACATCGATGTCCCTGGTCCGGGAGAGGGAAAAGGGAACGCTCGAGCAGCTTATCGTTACGCCGATCAAGTCGTATGAGCTGATGATCGGAAAAATCATTCCTTATATCTTTCTGGGCTATATTCAGATTACCGTTGCCCTACTGGTCGGGGTCCTGGTGTTTGGAGTACCGATCAAAGGAAGTCTGCTGGAACTATATGGTTTAACATTGTTTTTTATTACTGCATCCCTGGGCCTGGGGATTATGATATCCAATATCGCCAGAAATCAAATGCAGGCCTTCCAGATGTCCTTTTTTATCATGCTTCCGAGTATTATGCTTTCGGGTTTTCTTTTCCCGCGGGACGCCATGCCCAGGATCATTTACTATCTCAGCGATGTGATTCCGCTGACATATTACCTGGACATCATCAGAGGAATTGTTCTGAAAGGAATTGGTTTCTCCTACCTGGTCAGCCAGGTCATTTGCCTGATTTTATTTTCAGTGTTGTTTCTTACGATCAGTATTCTGAAGTTTAAGAAGAAAATTGTCTGATTATTTACCTAAAATTTTAGCTGTACAATTTAAGCATGAAATTAGATTAAAGGGAGTAATTATCGTGAATACCAGGGAAAAAATCATTCTAGCCTGTGAACAGCTAGCCATAAAAAATGCGCTGGGTTTTTCTCGTCTTTCTATGGAAGAGCTGGCTAAAGCGGCCGGAGTAAGCAAAAGGACGATTTATCGTCATTTTGTCAGCAAAGAAGACTTGTTTGAAGCAACGATTGATAAGGTAACGGATGAAATTATTGCCAGGAATTTGAGGCTTTCCGATTCAAAAGATATCAATACGATCATTGTCGGGGCCCTTCAGAATATTTCTTATCTGATCAATCCTCAGTTTTTAGCTGATTTAAGCCATCATTATCCGATGCTCTGGCAAAAAATTGACCAGATCCGTCAGAAAAAGATTGACAGGCTGATCGATCACCTTCTGGTCAGCAGTAAACTGCGTTTACGGGTAGATTCCGGGATTTTTAAGACATCACTGTTAACAGCGATGTCAGAGATTCTCAGTCCTGAGTTTATCCTGAAGAGCGGCATGTCTTTTGAACAGGTCGGATTGGAATTCCTGAATATGTTCATTTTCGGGGCCGTTGAACCGTTAAGCAATACAAAGCAGGAAGCAAGTTTAGCTAATTTGACAGAACTGAAAGTAAATTTGGCTGATGAGCAGAACGGGCAAAAGCTGCAGAAACATTAATATTGAATTAGAGTTGACGTCCGCTGTCCGAGCCAGTATAATAACATTTGCGACTTTGTTAAATCTTTTGCGAAAAACTGATATTAATGAAATAATTACTGTTTCAGACCCGGAGAGATGGCTGAGTTGGTCGAAGGCGCTCGCCTGGAAAGCGGGTACATGGTGATGAACTGTGTCGTGGGTTCGAATCCCACTCTCTCCGCCATAATAAAACCAGTAATATCAATGCTTTGAATAATTTTGAAGCATTGATTTTTTTGTTTTTCTGCTCTTAGCAATGACAAAGAAGCGAGTACACTAAATTCTTACACACCTGACATATTTTTAATTATTTATTTGGAGGTGTAGGGATGAGTATTCAAAGTTCAAATGTCTATCGATGGTCAAAGGAAAGCGATAAAAAAATTAAAAGGGCGGAAAATAAAAAACTGACATATGGTGAGTACTATGAAAGGTTTATTACTTCCAGGAAGGTTCTTGGAGTTTCAGAGGCCACAATAAACTTTTATAAATGGAATCTGAAGGCTTTAAACCTTTACTTAGTTAACAATGGTATTCACTATATTAATAGTATCACGAAGGAAGATATTGATGACTTTATTGTCAACCTTCAGGAAATATATGAAAACAAGATTACAATTCACACCTATCTGAGAGCAACAAGAACATTTTTGAAATATGCGATGGAATCAGAGTATGTACCAAAATTCAACATTCGGCTCATTAAGCTAGAGAGACATATCAAAGAAGTTTATAACGATGACGAAATAATCAAGCTGCTCAAGAAACCTGACTTAAAAAAATGTTCGTTTTCAGAATACCGTGATTGGGTGATGGTTCAATATTTTCTGGAAACTGGAAATAGACTAAATTCGGTGATTAATATTAAAGTGGAGGACGTGGGTTTTCCAGAACACATAGTCAAATTAAGAAAAACAAAAAACAGGAAGCAAATGTTTTCTCCCATTGCAGAATCATTTTCAAAAGTGCTATACGAATATATTGAGACTTGGAAGCTTAATCGTGAAGATTATTTGTTTCCGAACTTTGAACGAAAACAACTTACGAGAAACGCAATACAAAACGCTATATCACGTTACAACAAGAGAAGAGGGGTTGAAAAAACTTCGATTCATGCATTTAGACATACCTTTGCTAAAAATTATATTATAAAGGGTGGTAATGCCTTTAAATTACAGTTATTGTTAGGGCATTCTGGGATGGAGATAACCAGACAATATGTTAACCTTTACGGTAATGATTTGACTAACGATTTTGAAAAGTTTTCAATAATTGACGAGTACAGCCATAAAAGCAGGATAAAACGAAAATAAACTATTTATATTATCAATGCCTCTCAGAGCGTCAAAATGGCCTTCTGAGTGTAATTCATTAGTTATTAGTAGATTAGATGATTTGAAGAGTGATTTTGACAGCTATAACCCTCTTAAAAGATTTTGTTGTGAAAGCAAAACAATCAGATTAGATAACTTAAATACTCCTCAAAGCCACAAGAAAGGCACTTTTCAGTACGGGCTTTTTATTAATAAAGCTTATAAAAACTAGAGATAATTAAATAAGTAGTGGAGGAAAAAAGTTATGTCAATTTTAAACCTAATAAAAAATCATGAAGAAGAACTAAATGAAATGATTATAAGTAATGATGAATACCAGAAATATTTAAATCAAACCAGTGAATTATGGAATAAGCTTAAAGCCGAAGACATTAGCCAGGAACAGAGTAGTTTTATAGAGGAACTAGAACTGGCTTCTGGTTGCATAGGGTCTATTCATTCTGAAATTTCCTATGAGAAGGGTTTTAGGGATGCAGTTAAGCTTATTATTAAAGCACTTATTTATTAAATTTTTATCTTAGTAATAAAAGAATTATATTCACTTAATCTTACCCCTCAGAGCCACAAAAGAGGTACTTCTGAGGGGTATTCATTTAATTACATATATTCTATAAACGTTCTTATAAATGTAATATAAATGTATCAGTTTATTATATAAATATATTAGTTGTAGTTGTTATTTTCTTATGTTAGTATACTTTCAGAGGTGTTGTTCATGAATCAAATTAAAAAAATAATTCAAATGTTAGGAGTGAAACAAAAGGATGTATCTAAGTATTTGGGTATTTCATCTCAATCGTTGAATGTTGTCTATAAATCGGAAAATCCTAGAAAATATAATAATCAGATAGCAAATTTTTTGGGTATTAACGTTATGTTTCTGACTAAGAATGAAATTACTTCCGAAGACAAGAATGAAATATTAAAGCAGTATTACCAAAGCAAATTATCAAAGTCAAGATCTGAAACAATAATGTTCTCTGAAGACGAAATTCTAGATTTAGAAAACTTTTTACAAGATATAGAAAGTAATTCCTTTAGAGATTACAAAAGAATTGTTTTAGAAATGATAGCCTCGAATATGGAAATTCCAAAATTAGTATTTGAATGGGGGTCAATAGGAGTACAAGAAAATAAAATAATTATCAAAAATAATAGCCAATATGATAAATTCTCATTTGACTATAAAATGTTAGAAAAAGTAATTTTTAGAGGGAATAAAATTAATCATAAAATTTACGTTTTAGAATTTACTAATGGCTTGACAATTGAAATAGATATAATTTTGAAGTAGAAAAGAGGTTTTAAAATTATGAGTAACACGAACTATATTTGTTTTGATAGATATCTTGAAGAATATGATTATTTCAAGTTAAAAAAATATGCTGATAATAGTGGAACAAGATTATCATTAAAAGAATTAAATGAAGGATGGTTTATTGATGAAGAAACAAATCAACCACTTAGAGTATACGAGGTCGAATTCCTAGATGATGAAGGTTTTTCATTTTCATTAGTGCTTCAATTTAGAGACGATATTTTGAGAGTTGTTACCATCTATGACATGGATGACTATGTTAAACCTATTAAAGAAGATTGCTACCCAGATATTACCACTGATATGTATAAAGAGGATGATAAACTCTTTGAAACATTATCAAAACAACTTGGAATTAACGCCTGATCAGAGGAAGATAATACCTCATGATTATTGGTAATTATAATTGATAAGATATTGTTTTTAGATATAGTTTTAAAAGTCATAATTTACTAGAAAGGAGGTGATATGATGTCAAAAATATCAAAAGTTCATGATAAAGTCGCTAAACTCCTTAGTGAATATCCAGAATCCCGCAACAATGATAACTATCTATTTAGACTTTACGCTCAAATCTATTATGGAATGATTTTACCGCCAATTGAAACTATTGTTTCCTATGAAACCATTTCAAGGGTTAGAAGAGATTTTCAATCAAAAGGTCTTTATCTAGCAGAAGATCGTGTTGCTAAAGCACGCTCAAAACAAAAACAAGAATTTAAAGAAGAATATAAAAAAGAACATGCCCCCAAAGCAGTAGGCATGTAAGAATTATTTGCAAACTAATATTACATGATTTTCACGGACATATCAATAAAATTGTGATTAAGGGGTATAGATTTATATCCCTTGATTAAATCTACCCATTTTTAATAATAAAAGGAGAATTATTAAATGAATAAAAAGCCCAATAAAAATAATGATAATATCCCTCTGTCTAAAAAAATAAAAGAATCCCATCCCTATATGGAAAAAATAAGAGCTTCATGGATAGCAAATTCAAGTCATGGCAAAAAAAATTCACCATGCGGGAGAAAAACATTAACAGATTATAATGCAGGTATGTGTAATGAATGGTCAGGTGAGATGGGTTTTCTTAGATATTATATCTGGCATATAGACTATGGGTACATACCTGGGAAGTCAAAGATTCAAAGAAAAGATATGACTATTGGTTTCAGCCCAGAAAATTGTTTTGTTGTCAATGATGACAATAAGAAAAAAAGTAAGCCAACAAATAAGCCAATAAAAGCTAAGAATAGTAATAATGACATTCATTTTAAAGCTGACCTAGATGGCAATAAACAAATTAAAATTATCATTTCATATGAAGAATAAGGAGGAAATAAATAGCTTTGAAGAAGCAGAAAATTGATGACTATACCAAAGGAATTCTGGACGAATTAAAGGATACTCAGCAAACGCTGGTCATTAATCCATCACAAGATTATTGCAATAATAATTTAGTATATACATTCACAAACGATGATCTATATTACCTTGTCGGTTCAGATAAAAAGGTTATAAAGTATTCCGATTTAAAGGATAAAGGCATAAAACTCAGAAATAATAATGTCCCTGCTATGTGTAATTTTAGAGCAGTATCAGCAGTCAATTTTATTAAAGGTGAAAATAGCATTAATATTTTGGAGTGTTTTAATAATATAATTTCTCACATGAAAAAGTACGTTGTTTTTGAGGACAATAGAATATTTACTATTTTAACCTTATGGGTGATAGGTACATATTTCTATAAAATCTTTAGATATTACCCATATATTTGGCTTAATGCCGATAAAGGAAGCGGAAAGACAAGGGTCATGGAAGTAATATTACCCCTCGCATTTAACGCTGTGATGGCTGTAAACCACTCTGAAGCCTCTGTATTTAGACTTGTTGACGTTGATGGTGCAACATTATTGATCGATGAATTTGAGAAGCTTAAAAAGGATAATCAGCAGGGCATAATGACTCTTTTAAATAGCGGTTTCAATGCAGAAGCATCAGTAATCAGAAATGACAGACAAGGCGATTCTTTTAAGCCAACTCCATTTTCATCATACTCTCCAAAAGTCTTTGCTGGTATAGATGATATATCGGACGTTTTAATGGATAGATGTATCAAAATAAAGATATTCAAAAAGCCCAAAGGGATAAATATCGATAGATATAAGCTAGACAATGAAACACAGGAATTTCTCAGAGAATTGAGAGATGAACTATATATTTGTGGTCTTCAATATGCAGATAGTATCAAGAGAATATACGACAGCAATCTTATAAGATTACCAAATGAATTGTCTGATAGGGAAAAAGACATTTGGGAAGTATTATTCTCAATCGCCAATTTCATTGATAGCAAGCACAAAACGTCATTTGAACAGATATTGAATGAATTCTCCCTTGATTCCAGTAAGGAAAGATCAAAGGTCAATATTGAAAAGAATGATTCTTATAAATTAATCAGCGTTCTTATCGACATCATTCCGACGATGAAGCCAAAGAAAATTGATGGCGAAAATAAATTGTATGATTCAGATGAAGTATTTGAGAAATTCAAAAAAACCGAGGAGTTTGGTTGGTTAAAGACTAAAAATTATCTAACTACGATGCTAAATAATAAATTTAATATTAGTTGTGAAAGACTTACGATAAACAGTAAAAAGACAAGGCTTTATAGCATATCCACTAATCAATTAAAGGAGTTGGTAGACAGATATAATTTGAATGAAGTTATTGATTTGAGCGATTTATAAAGGTTGGTCTTGGTCTTGCGGTCTCGGAGCGGTCTCGTAAAAAGTCAGTATTATCAAGCGTTTGAGGGGTATAAGACCGATAGACCAAAGAATAATATAATAAATATAAGGGATATTTTTACTAGAAATCTTAATGTGTCATACTTTGAAAATGTGCGGTCTTGTGGTCTTGAATGCTGAAACACGCTTGAATAGGGCGTTTTCTGAAAGGTGTTCGGACTGCAAGACCGACTTTATTTTGATGATTTGAGTAAATTTATCACTTCTGCTATAAAAATGATGTTATATGATGCGAACAATATGATCATTTTTTTACCATATTTATGGCTGAAAACCTTGGTAAATTGCGTTTTGGGAATTGTAGACGATATAATACTCTATACCGTGTTTTTTTCCTTCTTATTCGAAAGGAGTTATTACATATTCGGAGAATTTAACTATTAATAGGATATAGTGGTATTCAATGTAATTAATTCCATTATTAAAGAATAAGAAAGGATGATAGTAAATGAATCCGTCAGATATCTACCAAAAAGCGTATCATCTTCATTATGAAGAAGGCGATTATAAAGAGGCCTTAAAACTTTACAATCAGATTATCAGCGAGTTTCCATCAAGCCAAGAGGCAACATACTCAAAAAGTCAAATAAAAAATATTGAAGACGGAAATATCAAAGCTCCAAAAAAGCAGGGAGAAAAGACAATGAAAGTAAAAGCCTGTCCATATTGTGAAGCGATAATAACCAAAAATGATTCAGATCAAGTTCCTGAATTCTGTCCAGATTGCGGGAAGAAAATAAATCCTAGAGAAATGTTAAGCCTTAATATTAAAGAAACAGCAGATTATGTTAACCCCTCAAATACTATTGCTACTATTATAAAAGTTTTAGGATGGATTACTATCATCTTTGGTATTATTATTGGAATTCTAATGACAGGTAGTAATACTGGAATTGCTTTACCGTATATTATTGGTTGTATTATTACAGGTATTTTTATGTTTGGTTTTTCAGAAATAATCAATTTACTTCATAAGATAAATATAAAATTAAAATAATATTGAGCCAAATATTAAACGGATAATTACTTGAAAGTAATTAATTGTAATAGTCATAACTTAACAGTATTGACTATGATTTTTTGTTGTAGTAAAATAAAGGCATAGAGCGTAATCAAAACATATGGTCAAAACTATGATCTGAAAAGAGGTAAATATTATGAAAACTATAGGCTATGCCAGAGTTAGCACAAGACAACAGGCGAATTGTGGGAACAGTTTAGAAGATCAAGAAAAAGCATTAAAGGAAAAAGGCTGTTCAGAAGTTTTCAAAGAAAGTTATACTGGCACAAAAACAGATAGACCAGTGTTTAATGAAATGCTGAATACACTCGAATCTGGCGATACTCTTATAGTTACAAAGCTTGATAGATTTGCAAGGACAGCCACAGAAGGCGTTAATTTAATTAGAGAATTGATGGCTAAAGGTATTGGCGTAAATATACTTAATATGGGAATGGTAGAGGATTCCCCTATAGGGAAAGTCACATTAACTGTAATGAGTGCATTTGCAGAATTTGAGCGTGATATGATTGTTGAACGTACACAAGCTGGTAAGGCAATAGCAAAAACCAAAGCAGGATTTAAAGAAGGTAGACCAAAATTATTTACTGATACTCAAATAAACCATGCTTTAGATTTGTTGGAGAAATACTCTTATACTCAGGTTGCAGAAATGACCAAAATTAGTAAGGCGACTTTAACAAGGGAAATGAGGAAACGGAAGGCTGGATTACCAAAATAACAAATAATCTTGAAGAAGGGATATAGCCTCTTCTTTTTTGGTGGGGGGTAGTTTACATTAAATGGTCTTAATTATTTCTGTGCAAGTCGTTAAGTACACCAAGGTAGACACCTCTGTTAGTATAGTTCGAATATGAGCTATATCACGATAAATTTCTAAATAAACAGGAATTTACAGAATAGTGTCGTATTTATTTATGAAATATGTGACAGATAATGAAAGCGACGAATAACTTTTTTTGATTTGAAGCTATTTATTATGTTAATTCTTATATTAATTTTCCCAAAACAATTGGATAAAGGAGACAGCTGATGCATGTACAAATAAATAGTTTAATATATGGATTAGCTACAAACCCGTGGCTAGCAATTATCTCGACTTTCATTGGTATTCTTAGTCTAATCCTAGGAATAATATTTTTCATCAAAAGTAAAAAGACAAAGAACCCAAAGGTTCAAATACGAAGTATAAATTTATTACGTGATTCAGTAGAAAAATTTAACGGATTACAAATTTTGTACAATGGAAATAAAATACCAAATGTTACAGTAACAAAAATTGCTTTATGGAATGATGGTAAGGATACTATAAATAATAGTGATATTGCTTCAGCAGATCCATTACTGATAAAATGTAAAGATGATTATCTAATTTTAGAAGCAAAGATAATATATACTAAGAAGGAATCAAATGACGTAAAATTGCACCAAATTGAGCAAGGGAAAAGTTATGCTATTGAATTTGATTATTTAGATTTTGAAGAAGGAGCTGTCATTCAGGTATTACACACTGGCAATTCTTCAAACGACATTCAATTTTGCGGAACAATAAAAAGTGCTGGGAAAGTAAATACTCGAAAAAAGCATCAAAAGTTTATTAGACCATTCTTGGCAATAGACATAATAGATTTAATAATGAAAAGGAAAAATTTTAGAAAATGGTTTGGTATATTTTATATAATAATGGGATTGCTATTACTTTCTTTGGCCTTATTTGCTCCAAATAGCGTAACAGAATTAACAGTAGAAGGTAAAACTTTTTCACTTTATCTTTCTATATTTTTATCTATAGTATTTGTTAGTTTTGGATTTATTGTGATACGGAAAAGAATTCCGAAAGGGTTTGAAATTTTCGAAGAAAATATCTAACCAAAGTCTCATTTATTAAGTCAGATGCTCCTTTTATAGACTACTTGAATATCAAGCGGGTACAGAATAATCTGTACCCACTTTTTATAAATTTATTTAAGACCAAATTGCTTAAATGGGGAATATTACATACACATTAGTGTTGTCAAAATTATTTTTTATGATATAGTATTCAAAGTAGGTGTGTAATAAAACGAGCCAACAGGAATATGAAAAGCATTGATGCTAATGGCGTAAAACCCTTATAGAATGCGGGTTTGGCTGAGTTGGTCGAAGGCGCTCGCCTGGAAAGCGGGTACATGGTGATGAACTGTGTCGTGGGTTCGAATCCCACTCTCTCCGCCATTGACATTATTCGAAGCCTTGACATTTAAGGCTTTTTATTTATTTACTTTCTTTTTCATGGTATAATAAAGTTTGACCGTGCTAGACGGGGAGTCAGCGGTTCCTTGTAACCCGCAATCCGCTATAGCGGGGTTTAATTCCTTTGATGAGGATCTGGTCGTCGGAGCAGTCCATGTTTGAATGTGATGAGTTTCTGGTCTTGCGCAACGGAACGCTTTGAACCGTGTCAGATCCTGACGGAAGCAGCACTAAGGAGTTAGTTCTGTGTGCCGCGAGGTGACCGGGAATGAACATTTGAGCAGGGTTAACGTCCGGAGGTTTTGGTTCGATCAAAGGTGCACGGTCTTTATTCATATAAGGTGGTTTTGGAGACCATCTTTTTTGGTGTATCAGAAAATTCAAGTTTCTGGTCGTATATCCGAAAGTATATTGCTTTTTGATATATCTAAGTGCAACTAAGGCTTCCGCCAACGGCTTGGCGTCGGCCAAGTATTCTTTATGAATTTAGGAAGTGACGGGTGATAACATGGCATATCTTGCACTTTATCGAGAGTGGCGGCCCAAAAAATTCAGTGAGATGGTGGGCCAGGAACATGTCAAAATAACCTTGACTAATGCACTGAACCAGAATAAGGTCGCGCATGCTTATATGTTCAGCGGACCCCGGGGTACAGGAAAGACTTCGGCAGCGAAGATTTTGGCGAAAGCACTGAACTGCTCCGACCGGGATGGCGCTGAACCGTGCAGCCGGTGTGCATCGTGTCTGGATATTGACCAGGGAAATGCGATGGATGTTCTGGAAATCGATGCCGCTTCCAACAGGGGCATTGATGAAATCCGGGATTTAAGAGAGAAAGTAAAGCTGGCGTCGTCCGGCGGCAAATATAAAGTATATATTATCGATGAAGTCCATATGCTCACACCTGAGGCTTTTAATGCTTTGCTCAAAACATTGGAGGAGCCACCGGTCAATGTTGTCTTTGTCTTGGCAACGACGGAGGCCCATAAAGTGCCACTGACGATTTTATCCAGAGTGCAGAGATTTGAGTTCCACCGCATTTCCGCGGAAGGCATTGCGATGAGACTGCAGGAGGTGTGTCAGGCTTTAGGGCGGGATATCGAGACCAAAGCACTGCGGGTTATCGCGGCTAAGGCCGAAGGTGGTTTGCGCGATGCATTAAGCATCCTCGACCAGTGTCTACTGCAGGATGATCCTATCAGGATGGAGCATGTTTATCAGGTGATCGGCATGGTTGGGGAAACATTCAGTGCAGATCTGACGGATTCCCTGCTGAATCAAGATTATGCTTTGACCCTGGCTAAGCTCGGAGAAGGAATTTCTCTGGGTCGGGATCCCCGGCAAATCATCCGCGAACTGTTGGACTATCTGCGGCAGGCGCTGTTATATTTGACCGGCGGTCAGGAACCTTTGATGGCACCTGAGATGACCCGGCGGCTTGTTGCGCAGAGTCAGGCAATCGGTCTGAACCGGCTTCTCTGCTGGATCAATGTCCTTCTGAAGGGTGAAGGGGAATTGCGCTACGCGACAAATGCCCGTCTGGCAGCGGAAATGATTCTGGTGCAGACCATTTTTGGAGCAGATATAGCGGGGGGTTCAACTGATACAACCGAAAACCGGCCTAAAGAAACGCACGTTAAACAGCCGCAAAAGGCCGTGCAGACGGCCGGTAAACATCCGGCTGAAAGTAAGGATGAGGCTCCAACGAAGGCAGTTGAAACCACCGAACAGGACCAGAATATGGCTGAAACCTTACCTGCTGCTGAACAAGGCAGTGTCAACTTCCAGACGGTCCAGGATAAATGGCCGGAAATACTCGAGGAAGTCCGGAAACGGAAAAGATCTACCCATGCTTTCCTGCTGGAGGGAAAACCGCTTGCCGTAAAAGATGATCAGGTCTATTTGGTTTTTAAAGACGGCTATTCTTTCCACCGGGACAAATTCAATCAGGTAGAAAATAAAAATGTTGTGGAAGAAGTACTTCTGCAAACATTTGGTAAAAAACTCAGTCTGAACAACCTTATTGAAAGTGAGGTTCAGGCTCTGCCGGCTGAAGCTGCGGATTCTACAGAGTCAAAAAAAAGAGTAACGGACCGGATGGGACCAGCTGAAGACGACTATTTGGTCCAAAAAGCCCGCGAATTATTTGGAGATCAGCTTGTGCAGGTGCGAAAAGAAAAGTAATATAGATGATAGACAGCTTTAAGCGAGCCATAAGCGAGCAAACGAATGTTAGAAAAAAGAATCAAGCAATAGCAAAAAAAGAATAGTCGAATAAGGAGAGTGTTATTCATGGGATTTAAACAAGGCGGTGGCGGAATGGGCAATATGAACCAGATGCTGAAACAGGCACAGAAGATGCAAGAGAATATGATGAAAGCGAAGGAAGAACTGGAAAGTCAAAGTATTCAGGCATCTTCAGGCGGCGGCATGGTGGAAGTCGTTGTCAGCGGTAAAATGGAAGTTCTGGAACTTAAAATAAAGCCGGAAGCGATTGATCCGGATGACGCTGAACTACTCGAGGACATGATTAAAGCTGCAATCAACCAGGGACTTAGGAATGCCCAGGCGATGGTCGAGAACGGCATGGCCAAAGCAACCGGAGGATTCAATATTCCCGGATTATTCTAAAACATTGATACCGTTTAACGCTAAATCTAATCAGTTTAAGGTTGACAAGGGACTAGAAAAATTCTGGAGAGTATACATTTTATGGATTATCTATATTACCCTCAGCCAGTATCCGATTTGATTGCGGCATTTTCTCGCTTGCCTGGGGTTGGGCCGAAGACTGCAGGGCGCCTTGCCTTTTATCTTTTGAGGCATCCGGATCAAGCCGGTGATCTGACGCAGACAGTGACAAAAGCGTTGCAGGAAATCAAACAATGCACGGTTTGCGGGAATTATACCGATATTGATCCATGTAAAATTTGTTCAGGGGAGCGCAGGGACAGAACGCTTCTTTGTGTCGTAGAACAGCCCCGCGATGTGATTGCGCTGGAGAAGACCGGCGAATATAAAGGGCTTTATCATGTCTTACACGGTGTACTGTCGCCAATGGAAGGGATCGGGCCGGAGCAGCTTAATCTATCTCCATTATTCCACCGGCTGGAAGGGGTTCAGGAAGTTGTACTGGCAGTGAATCCAACGGTTGAAGGTGAGGCCACCTCATTGTATATTTCAAAGCTCCTAAAACCCATCGAGATTAAAGTGACAAAGATCGCGCATGGCCTGCCGGTAGGCGGAGATTTAGAATACGCGGATGAAGTCACCATTGCCCGGGCGCTCGAAGGCAGACGTCAGCTGTAAATCAGATGTCGGTCCGTATTTTTAGATTGTATTGATCATTGTGGGAGTATCTGAATTTGGGATACTCCCTTTGCTATTTTGGTTCTATCTTGTCCACTGTCGGCATAGCCTGATAACAGGATATACGGCGGGAGGAATCATCATCATGACGTTCGTTTTTTTAGGGTTGTTTATTGTCCTATTAATATTGGTGACCGTGGCCTCATTAAGAAAACCCAATAAACTGATTAAGCTCTTCATTCACATCCTTGGCGGAATTGTCGGTTTATGGGTCGTGGATTTGCTGTTAAGCATTTTTTCATTTGAGATCCCGATTAATATTTTTACCGTGAGTGTTGTCGCGATACTTGGATTTCCTGGGGTAATTGTGCTTGCTGTTCTGCAATTAATAGGAATATAAATTGTCTGATTGAATACAGTATTCTTTTTTAAATAAGCCCTGTTGCAGCAAAATTAAGCTTGACGAATAGAACAAATAAAAAGTATACTAAAATAGCAGGGGACTATCGTAAAAAAATAGTTCCCTGTATTTGTAGCCTAATCCAGGTAGTTTACTCTTAATCGCATACTACTGGCCGAAGCAACATTTTCAATCCGTTAATGTTATTTTTTTAGTTTCTTTTATTTAATTGGTCGGATAGGGGTTATCTCTAACGAAAGAAAAACAAACAAGAAGATTGAGGAGGAGAAAACAAATGTCGAAAATGAAAACAATGTCAGGGAACGAAGCTGCTGCGCATGCTTCATATGCGTTTTCCGAAGTAGCTACTATTTTCCCGATTACCCCTTCATCCGACATGGCAGAGCTTGTTGATGAATGGGCTGCGTATGGCCGTAAGAATATTTTTGGCCAACCGATGAAGGTAGTTGAGATGCAATCGGAAGCCGGAGCCGCTGGTGCTTTTCATGGTTCGCTGCAGGCCGGAGCGCTTACTACGACGTATACGGCTTCTCAAGGTCTGCTTCTGATGATTCCGAATATGTATAAAGTCTCCGGTGAGCAGCTGCCCGGTGTCTTTCATGTCAGTGCCAGAGCACTTGCAGCACATGCCTTGTCCATCTTTGGCGATCATCAGGATGTCATGTCTGTCCGGATGACCGGCTTTGCGATGTTAAGTTCCGGAAGTGTGCAGGAAGCCATGGATCTTGCTTACATCGCTCACCTCTCTGCAATAAAAGCCAGAGTGCCGTTCCTTCATTTCTTTGATGGCTTCAGGACTTCTCATGAGATTTCCAAAATCAACGTGCCGGAGTATGAAGAAGTTGGAACGCTGCTTGATTGGGAAGCATTGAAACAGTTCAGAGACAATGCCTTGAATCCTGAACATCCCTGTCTCAGAGGGACCGCCCAGAATCCCGATATCTACTTTCAGGCCCGCGAAGCCAGTAATAGTTTTTATCAGGCGGTGCCTGGGATTGTCGAAGAATATATGCAAAAATATAAGGGTCTTACGGGACGTGAATATAAGCTCTTTCAGTATTATGGAGCTCAGGATGCTGAGCGGGTTATTATTGTTATGGGTTCTGTCGGGGATACAATCAGTGAAACGATTGATTATCTCGCAGCCCAGGGTGAAAAAGTAGGTGTATTAAGGGTTCGTTTGTTCCGGCCTTTCTCTGCGGAACACTTTATCGCAGCTTTGCCCAAGACAGTCAAGAAAATAGCTGTATTGGAACGTACCAAAGAGCCGGGTTCCCTTGGCGAACCTTTATACCTTGATGTTGTAGATGTTTTCTCCAAGCAGGCCGAAAAACCGGTAATTGTCGGCGGACGCTATGGTCTGGGTTCCAAGGATACCACACCTTCTCAGATCCTCGCGGTATATGAGAACCTGAAAGCGGAAAGTCCCAAGCACGGTTTCACGATCGGCATTATTGATGATGTTACGTTTACTTCTTTGGAAGAGAAGCAATTTATTGATACAACCCCTGAAGGAACCATCAGCTGCCAGTTCTGGGGACTTGGTGCGGATGGAACCGTCGGTGCCAATAAGCAGGCGATCAAGATTATCGGAGATTTCACGGAACTCTATGCTCAGGCTTATTTCGCCTATGACAGCAAGAAATCAGGAGGTACGACCGTATCGCATCTGAGATTTGGCAAAACCGCGATCAAAGCGCCTTATCTTGTCAATACCGCGAACTACATTGCCTGTCATAACCAGTCTTATGTGGATAAATATCATCTGCTGAAAGGACTGAAACCTGGAGGTACGTTCGTATTAAACTGTCAGTGGCCGGTGGAGGAACTGGACGAAAAGCTTCCTGATGCACTCAAAAAAGCCATTGCGGCTAAGAATGCCAAGTTCTATATTATTGACGCCGGCAAGATTGCCAGGGAAATTGGACTCGGCAGCAGGATCAATATGATTATGCAGTCGGCCTTCTTCAAGCTGGCCAAAGTCATTCCGCTGGAGGATGCGCTTCAGTACCTGAAGGATTCGGTTGTTAAGGCCTATGGCAAAAAGGGACAGGAAGTCGTTGACATGAACAATAAGGCGATCGATGCCGGATGTAATGCACTTGTGCAAGTTGAAGTTCCCGCATCCTGGGCTGAGGCCGATGCCAATAAGGGCATTTTCCTCGGAAATGAGAAAGACCCTGCCTTTATTAAAGATGTTGCGCGTGTTATGGCTGCCCAGGAAGGTGACAAACTTCCGGTAAGTGCATTTTTAGGCCGTGAGGACGGAACATTTCCTCTGGGGACCTCGGCTTACGAGAAACGCGGGATTGGTACTGCGATTCCTGAATGGATCAAAGATAACTGCACCCAATGCAACCAATGTTCTTATGTATGCCCGCATAGCGCGATCAGACCTTTCCTGATGGATGAGCAGGAAGCGGCTCAGGCTCCGGAAGCTTTTGCTGCTGTCAAGGCTGCCGGCAAAGATCTGGCCGGACTCCAATACCGCATGCAGGTCAGCCCGCTCGATTGCACAGGCTGCGGCAACTGCGCGGATATTTGTCCTGCGAAAGAAAAAGCGCTGGTTATGAGGGAAGTCGAAGAGATGACCGCGGTCCAGGCTCCTCTCTGGGAGTATGCAGTGGCTTTAAGCGGTAAAGAAGACAAAATTGCCAATAAATATTCCGTGAAGAACAGCCAGTTTGTTAAACCGCTGCTTGAATTCAGCGGCGCTTGCCCCGGCTGCGGAGAGACTGCCTATGTAAAACTCTTAACCCAGCTGTTTGGGGATCGGATGATGGTTGCAAATGCCACAGGTTGTACGTCGATCTGGGGCGGCAGTGCTCCTTCCATTCCATATACCACCAACAAAGAAGGTAAAGGACCTACCTGGGCCAACTCCTTGTTTGAAGACAATGCTGAATACGGGTATGGTATGTATCTTGGCGTTCAGCAGATGCGCAGCAGACTGGCTGACGAAATGAAGCAGGCCCTCAGTCTGGATATTCCTGCGGAAATGAAAGCAGCTTTCCAGGAATGGACAGAGAATATGAATGATGGAGATACCTCCAAGGCTGCTGCCAAAAAAGTGCTTGACGCTTTTGCTTCCGTCGATGTGAAGTCCAATGAACTTCTGCAAAAGATTTGGGAGAAGAAAGATCACTTGGTCAAAAAATCACAGTGGATCATCGGTGGAGACGGCTGGGCTTATGATATCGGCTACGGCGGACTGGACCATGTCCTGGCTTCAGGCGATGATGTCAATATTCTGGTTCTCGACACAGAAGTCTATTCGAATACAGGCGGTCAGGCTTCCAAGGCAACACCACGTGCTGCCATTGCTAAATTTGCTGCAGCCGGCAAGAAAATCCGCAAAAAGGATCTCGGCATGATGGCCATGAGCTACGGCTATGTTTACGTTGCCCAGGTTGCTCTGGGATCCAGCATGACTCAGACCTTAAAGGCCATTCAGGAAGCAGAGGCGTACAAAGGACCTTCTCTGGTTATTGCGTATGCACCCTGTATCAACCATGGCATTCATTCCGGTATGGCGACCAGTGTCACACAGGCCAAGAAAGCTGTTGAAGCCGGGTATTGGCATCTGTACCGTTACAATCCGGATCTTCTCGAAAAAGGAGAAAAACCGTTTACCCTCGATTCGAAAGAGCCATCAGCGTCCTTCAGAGATTTTATCATGTCTGAAGTAAGATACAGCTCCTTGCTTCGTACTTTCCCGGATACGGCGGAAGACCTTTTTAAAGGAGCCGAAAAATTTGCCGGAGAACGCTACAAATCATACAAGCGCCTGAATGATCAGGATTGGAACTAACACTGCAAAATTGGAGAACAAACAATGAAGCTGCTGCAGGCAGATGATGAACATTTGCCGCGGCAGCCTCTTTTTTTAGTTTCCATATCCGGCAAAAGGGTACTAATAACTCTTTTTTAAGGGAAGAATATACTATAAGCATCAAGTACCATATCAACCCTAGATCTTATAATATCCTGGTGGCAGATTTCTTTTAATACTGCGTGTCTTGCAGCTACTTGCCTTAAAAAAATCTGATCCCATTATATAATAATTTTAGGGTTGACAAGGTACTAAATAAACAGTAAGCATTTTGGTTAACCGAAAGGAATGAGTCTCAATGCATAATATTTATCCACGTTGTTCACTGTGCCGGAATACTCCCTTAAATGGTCTGTATGACGGGCTTCGCCTTGCCGGAAAGTTTATTTGCTCAGCTTGTGAAGAACAAATTATGACAGCCGATGTCCGGACCCCAACGTATCAGGAGAATTTACTGCTTATACGGAAAGTCCTATACGGACAGTCTGCTGATTACATATGTGGACAGTCAAATCGCTAAAACAAAGGTGAAATACAAGTGAAAATATGCTAAAATAAAATGATACCTATTGTGGGGAGGAACCCGGTGGATTCACTGAGAAAAGGACTTGATGACTACTGTGGGCAGGGTATGATTTCGTTTCATACGCCTGGTCATAAAGGCAGTAAGGAACTACTGTCCGGAATGATGTTTCCGGATTATGATTTAACGGAACTTCCAGGGTTGGATATGCTCCACCATCCACATGGGATTATCGCTGAAGCACAGAAAAAAGCTGCGGAAGCTTATGGATCGGAAGAGACCTTTTTTCTGATTAACGGAGGTACTGCGGGTAACCAGTCTATGTTTGCCGCGCTGATGGCCGGCACGCGGCTGACAGACAGAAAAGTCCGAATTGACCGCAGGGCACACCGATCCGTTTTTGGTGCCTTGATTCTGTCGGGGGTTGTTCCCGAATATATTGCTCCGATTATTCATCCGGATTTTCATTTGGCTCTAGGAATGGATGCGGCAGAATATTCCGACGATCTGGCAGGAATTGGGGCACTGCATCTGACGAGTCCAAGTTATTACGGAACGGTCACAGATCTCAAAACAATCATCAAGCAAAGGGACGGGAATGCTCCGTTTGTTCCGATCCTGGTGGATCAAGCCCATGGCTCCCATTTGCAGGGAGAGCTGTTCCCTGCCGGTGCCGTAGCCGAAGGAGCAGACCTGGTACTCCATAGTTCCCATAAGACCCTCGCGGCGCTCACTCAGGCCGGGATGCTCCATGTACAGGGCAGCAGAGTTGACCGCACGTCCCTAAAAAAATCATTGGAATTTCTGCAGACTTCCAGTCCGAGCTATCTTTTGATGGCTTCTCTGGAAACGGCGCTTGAAGGATTAACACAGACACAGATCTGGCAGGATCTTTACGTGGAAGTATGTCTGCTGCACCGAAAACTGGAGGGACCTTTTCGGATACTTACAGGTAAGGACTCCGGGAAATATGGTATTTATGATGTTGATTGGTCCAAAATTCTGATCAATGTTTCGGGTTTGGGCTTGACTGCGTTTGAAGCTGTAGATTTTTTAAGAAAGGTATTCCAGATTGAGCCTGAATTATGGGACAAAGAAAATATTCTTTTTATGCTCGGCGCAGGCAGCAGGCCCGAGGACGTACGTCATTTGACGAAGGCGCTAGAATACCTGGTGGGCAAGTACCGTCGGCCGGCAGGACAGCAAAAGGAGCGAAGAACGGATCAATCTCAGAATTCTGCCAGATCAGGCTCCACTCTGCTTATCCCTCCGATGCATTTGACACCGAGGGAAGCATGGCTGGCAGCCAAGAAACCGGTGAAACTAAAGGATGCCCTTGGTTTAATTTCCGGAGAAACTATTTCGATTTATCCCCCCGGCATCCCGCTTATTGCAGGAGGAGAAGAGATCACCTCTTATGTGTTGGAATATCTGAACAGGGCCAGGGAGTATAATTGGCAGGGGTGGGATGGTTCGGAACGCGGAGAAATTCTCGCAGTGAATATTTAAGGTGGATAGGATCATGGGGATCAATTATACATTATTAACAAAAGCAGCGCTTGAAGGAAAACTGGCCCATTTTCTCTTATTTCACGGTAGCGGGATGATCGAAAGAGAAAGGGCTGTTCGAGATCTTGCTCTCATGTTAAACTGTAGAAAAGAAAACAAACCCTGCAGGGAGTGTCCGGATTGTAGAAAAATGTTATCCGGCAATCACCCTGATTTTCATATGATCAGGCCGCAAAAGACATCGATTGGCATCGAACAGATTATTCAGATTCAGGGGAAACTATATCGTAAGACCTATGAAGGGAAATTCCGGATATGTTTGGTTGACCAGGCAGACAAGCTTACGCTCCCTGCTGCGAATGCGTTGCTTAAATTGGCCGAGGAGCCACCAGATCATACGTTAATTGTCTTAAGTGCAGGAAATGCCGAGGGAATTATTAATACCTTAAGGAGCCGTGCTCAGGAAGTCTATTTCTCTTCACCGGCAGAAAGCGATTGGCTGGAGGAGACGGATGCTTTCCGGCTTAGCGGCGGAGATCCAGATCTGGCAAGGAAAATCCAGGAGGTTGGTCTAAGCCGGATCAAGAGCCTGTCGGGAAACTATCTGGAGGCCATCGAAAAAAAAGATTTCCTGAAAATGTTTGCGCTTTTTCCGATGGAAAGAGAAGAAGGCCAGCTTCTTCTGCAGGTCCTGGCTGTTGTCCTGAAAGAAATGGTGATTAAAGGGCAGCAGTCACCTCAGGTTCTTAAAGAAATTACACAAATGACAGAAGCCGTCCGCAGACAGGTTAATCACAGGCTGGCGCTGGAAGTACTGGCCCTAAAACATTTGAAATTGGGAGGAACCGATATTGGCTAAAGTTGTTGGTATTCGTTTCAAAAAAGCCGGCAAGATCTATTATTTTCTTCCCGGCAGCCTCGATATAAAGCCGAACGACGGTGTTATTGTGGAGACGGTACGGGGAATGGAATACGGTAAAGCGGTCATTTCATTAAAAGAGATTTCCGAAGAGGAAGTGGTATCGCCGCTCAAAGAGGTGCTGCGCTTAGCAACACCCGAAGATGAGGAAATCTATCAAAACAATGAGAAGAAAGAAAAAGAGGCTTTTCAGATATGCCTCAGAAAAATTCATGCCCATCAGCTTCCGATGAAACTGATTGATGTAGAATATACTTTTGATGGCAATAAGATTATTTTTTCTTTTACAGCCGAAGGCCGGGTGGATTTCAGGGAACTGGTGAAAGATCTGGCCTCCGTATTCCGTACCCGCATAGAACTTCGACAGATCGGGGTGCGGGATGAGGCGAAGATGCTCGGAGGACTCGGTTCCTGTGGCAGGGAACTGTGCTGCAGCTCTTTCCTGGGAGATTTCGAACCGGTATCGATCCGGATGGCCAAAGATCAGAATCTTTCGCTTAACCCGACAAAAATTTCCGGCATCTGCGGAAGGCTGATGTGCTGTCTTAAATATGAGAATAGCTGCTATGAATGCCACAACACATTAAATAAGGGACCCAAAGAGAATCGAATTTTCTCTGAGGTATATGATAAGGAGAGCCAAGAAGAATTGCGCAAACTTGTTGCCGAAGAAGCGGAGGAATAGAGTTGGGCCAGCTATATCAGGCAATTACGGAAGTTGAAGAAAATATCTCAACGCTTTTAAGTGAAGTAAAAAGCCTTAGACAATATGTTGAGTATCTGGAAGAAGAAAACGTCAAACTAAAAAGGCAGCTTTGTGCCGTCTCAGAGGCAGATACGGTCAGGGTACAGAAAAATGCAGCCAAAATCCAAAAGGAAGCACAGGAAAATCTCGAAAAGCTCTATCAGGAAGGTTTTCATGTCTGCCATATTTATTTCGGCGAACCCGTTGAAGGAAGCTGCCTTTTCTGCAATGCTTTTCTTCGTAAAGACTGACGACCGGAGGATATCATGCCGCAAACAGGGATTTTGTATGTCTGTGCCACCCCAATCGGCAATTTAGGAGATATTACGCTTCGGGTGCTCGAAACACTGAAAGCAGTCGATTTTATAGCCGCGGAAGATACGAGGCATTCGAGAAAACTTCTTGATCATTATCAGATTAAGACCCCTCTTTTAAGTTACCATGACCATAATGAAAAATCGCGTGCCGAGGAGATTGTTCGCTTCTTAAAAGAAGGAAAAAGCGGTGCGTTGGTCTCTGATGCGGGAATGCCCGGGATATCTGATCCCGGTCATATACTTATTGCCCGCTGTCAGGAAGAAAAAATCTGTGTTGACGTTTTGCCTGGCGCCAATGCTGCTTTAACAGCACTTGTTCTGTCGGGAATGCCGGCGGAGAATTTTCTCTTTCTGGGATTTTTGCCTTCAACAAAAACAGAGCGCAAAAAAATCCTGAGAAAAATGACCGAAATTCCTTACACCATTATTCTCTATGAGGCACCTCACCGGATCAAAGCAACGCTGGAAGACATTCTGGAGATTCTTGGGGACCGTCAGACTGCAGTAGCCAGGGAGCTGACTAAACTGCACCAAACGGTACACAGGGGTCTCGCAAATGAACTTCTGCAGGAATTCCGGCTTGCACCAGTAAAAGGTGAATGCTGTATTATTCTGGCACCTGCAGAAAAAAACATTGATCCCGGGGACCCTTCCCTTTGGATGGAGGACCTCCGAAAATTTGAAAAAGACGGCAAAGATCGCAAGGAAGCAATGAAAATGGTTGCTAAAAAATATGGTATGAGTAAAAGTATGATTTATAAGGCTTTTCTGGATCAGAAGTGACAAAATGGACAAAAAAAACAGGAAGTAACTATTTACCTCCTGTCTGGAAAGCCAGATGTTCAACCGGCTTTATTTTCTGAAGCAGCAGCTTCCCCCATTGCCGCGGCACATTCACGACAGACATTCTTCCCGCGGAATACTTGAACATTGGAAGCATTGCCACAGAAGACGCAAGCTGGCTCATACTTTTTAAGTATGATTTTTTCTTCGTCAACATATATTTCCAAAGCGTCTCTTTCATCAATTCCTAATGTTCTGCGAAGTTCGATTGGTAATACGACCCGACCCAATTCATCAACTTTTCTCACAATTCCTGTGGATTTCATAATTTTCATCCCCTTTCTCAACAAGTTTCGACATATATCATCCTAATGTTACCAATCATGCCTGAAAAAGTCAATAGGCGAAAAGTTTTAAAAACGCTTTTTTATCACAAAAAATATATAGTATATTCATGATATCCAAAATTATAATATTTAATTTGTCGAAACAATCTCATTGGCCTTGACAGTATTTCCTGAAGTTTCTTATATTAAGAAAATGCAAACAAAGCAAACCTTGAAACTGCTGATGATAACGAATTGTCTACCGTAAATAAAAGGAGGTCTATTCCTGTGAAATATTATATTACCACACCTATTTATTATCCCAATTCCAGTCCTCATATCGGGACTGCGTACACGACTATTGCGGCGGATGCGATGGCCCGTCTGCGAAGAATGAAGGGCGATGATGTCTATTTTTTGACCGGGACGGATGAGAATGCGCAAAAAATTGTACGGACTGCTGAAAATGCCGGGATGGATCCGCTTACATATGTTGACGGAATCGTCGATAAATTTAAGGAATTCTGGAGACTGCTTGACATTTCCAATGATGATTTTATTCGAACAACAGAAGAACGGCATGCCAAAGTCGTACAGCAAATATTTACAAGGCTTTATGAAAAGGGCGATATTTACAAATCTGAATACGAAGGTTGGTACTGTACACCTTGTGAAACTTTCTGGACAGAGAACAAACTTGTTGACGGAAAATGTCCGAATCCGGATTGTGGAAGACATGTGGAACTTCTGAAAGAAGAAAGTTACTTTTTCAGGATGTCCAAATACAGTGGCAGACTGCTGCAATATATTCAGGACCATCCCGATTTTATTCAGCCTGCTTCGAGAAGAAATGAAATGATCCGCTTTATTGAAGGAGGGCTTGAAGATCTCTGTGTATCGCGTACGACCTTCCAGTGGGGCATCAAGGTCCCTTTTGATCCGAAACATGTGGTCTATGTCTGGCTCGATGCCCTGATCAACTATATCTCTGCGCTGGGCTATCCTGACGGCGAAAAATACAAAACTTACTGGCCGGCCAATGTTCATCTTGTTGGCAAAGATATTGTCCGTTTCCATACCATTATCTGGCCAATTATTTTGATGGCGCTTGATCTTCCTTTGCCCGAGAAGGTTTTTGGCCACGGATGGTTCTTAAATAAAGAAGGTGGAAAAATATCCAAGTCAAGAGGAAACGTTCAGGATTCATTTCAGTTGATTCAGAGATATGGTGCTGATCCCATTCGGTATTTCCTGTTAAAAGAACTACAGTATGGGTTGGACGGTACCTTCTCCGAGGACGATCTGGTCGAAAAATTAAACAGTGATCTGGCGAATGATCTTGGAAATTTTGTGTCTCGCACCTTGGCCATGGTCGTAAAATACCGGAATGGAATTGTCCCAGGACCCGGAGAAGATACCGATCTGGAGAGGGAGATCAGAGATTTAAGCAGCAGGGTAAAACAAGGGACAGAAGAAAAAATGCTGGCCTGTGATACGGCGGCTGCGCTTGAGGTCATCTGGCAGTTTGTCAGCAGGTGCAATAAATATGTCGATGAGACAGCTCCCTGGAATCTGGCAAAAAGTGAGGATAATCAGGACAGGCTGGATACGGTGCTTTATACATTTATGGAGTGCATCAGGATCCTAGGTATTTTATGCTCCCCCTTTATGCCGGGAGTACCGAGAAAAATCAAACCCCTCCTGGGAGATACAGATTTCTTCAAGGACTGGGAACAGGCAGACAGCTGGAATGTTATTCAGCCGGGCACAGCCATCCGAAAGGGAGAAGCTATTTTCCCGAGAATCGATGTCTCCGCATATCTTGAGCAGGTCAATTCTGAAATAGAAAGGTGTGTCACGCAGGTGCAGGGGAATACAGACCATCAACAAGAAGTAAATCTAGAAGTCAGTCCTTCGCAGCCGGAAAATTCGCAGCACATGGCGGAGATGGCTCCGCTCAAGGAAGAAATCAGCATTGAAGAGTTTGCCAAAATGGATTTTAGGGTTGTTAAAGTGCTGCAGGCAGAAAAAGTAGAAAAAGCCGACAAACTGTTAAAACTGGAAGTAGAAATGGGTGGGGAGCGTAGAACGATTGTATCTGGTATTGCCCAGCATTACAGCCCCGAAGAACTTGTCGGCAAAAAGGTTATTCTGGTTGCGAATCTTAAGCCTGCCAAGCTCCGCGGAATCATGTCCCAGGGAATGATTCTGGCAGCGTCGCAGGACGGAGAGCTGGAGGTGCTTAATGTTCAGAAAGATCTTCCGACAGGGGCTCAGGTCAAATGATCTGGGATACGCATGCGCATTTAGAGGATAGCCAGTTTAGCCCGGACAGGGATGAGACCATTGCCCGAGCTACCGCAGCTGGTGTAACGACGATTGTAAATGTCGGCTCTACCGAAAAGACAAGTCAGGATTCGGTGAGGCTGGCTGAAGAATACCCGTTTATTTATGCAGCAGTAGGCATTCATCCGCACGATGTTGAAACTTGTACGGATAAAACCTGGGAAACGTTGTTCAGATTGGCGAAGAACCCGAAAGTTGTTGCCTGGGGAGAAATTGGTCTGGATTATTACAGGGACATTTCGCCACGGGATGACCAGCGCAAGTGGTTTATTCATCAATTAAAACTGGCCAATGAAGCCGGTTTACCGGTGATCATTCATAACCGGGATGCACACGCGGATGTTCTCCAAATTATTAAAAATCATCTTCCTGAGGCAGGCGGCGTTTTTCATTCTTATTCAGGCTCCTGGGAAATGGCAAAAGAACTTTTGGCCATGGGTTTTTATTTGTCTTTTTCAGGACCGCTTACTTTTAAAAATGCCCGTCATGCCCCTGAAGTCGCGGCGAAAGTGCCGGAAGATAGGTTCTTAATTGAGACAGATTGTCCGTATCTTACTCCTGAGCCCTATCGTGGCAAACGAAATGAGCCTGCTTATGTGTGTAAAGTGCTAGCCAGAATTGCGGCAATCAGAGGAATGGAGATCAGGGAAGCAGCCCGTCTGAGCAGTGAAAATGCCCGCAGATTGTTCAGAATGGATCAGCTTCAGTGTGAGGTAGGTAGTAATCTTCAGTGATCTGCAAACCGAACGGAGAGATGCATTATTCTGAAAATTTTGGCGGTTTTTTGTCAAAATGGTCATCTTTTCTATTGTGAATACTCCCGGTCTAATGGTAAAATATATAGTGTGTAGGAAAAATGCAAATACTAAATCAGATTAGACTCGTTCAAGTTTTGAGAGGGCTAATAATTTTTTTCACCATCTTGTAGATACAGCTATACACCGATAGCGGAAAGATGTGTTTTGAAACTGGAGTCTTTGATTAAAAAACACGTACCAGACAGGAGGAGTGCAAGATCTCTCGGTTACCGGAGGATATTATTTCAGTCCTAGAAACAAGATATTAGTATTAAGCGGATGCGAATTTTTTGATAATTGCTTTGCGTTATTAATTTTAAGGAGGAAATATAAATGATTGATCTGAAAGTGTTAACAAATGCCGTAGGTGACCTAGACGAAGATAAACTGATGGGGATGCTGAATGACTTTGTTGCATCAAAACCTACCGAAGAAGAGGCTCAGTCCGTCGTTACGGCCTGCCAGCGGGGGATGGCAAAAGTAGGCGAACTGTTTGAAAGCGGCGAATACTTTGTAGGCGATTTGATTTTTGCTGGTGAGCTCTTAACCCAGTCCATCGATATCCTGAAACCGGTAATCGGCTGCGACGAATCCGCCAAAGTAGGCAAGATCGTACTGGCCACTGTCGAAGGTGATTTGCATGATATCGGCAAGAACATTTTCAGAAGCATGTCTGAAGCAGCCGGATTTGAAGTCTTTGATTTGGGAATCGACCAAAGCCCAAGCGCCTTCATTGAAAAAGTCAAAGAAGTACAGCCTGATATCGTAGGGATGAGCGGTGTACTGACGCTAGCCCTGGAAGCGATGAAAAGGACGGTAGATGAATTGAAGGCTGCTGGTGTGCGTGACAGCCTCAAAATTATTATTGGCGGAAACCCTGTAACAGAAGAAGCCTGCAGGCAAATTGGTGCAGATGCATTTACCACGAATGCAGCCGAAGGTGTTAAGATTTGCCAGAGCTGGGTAAAGTAAATATCTGGTGTATAAGCCGAAGCGACCACGTTCAGAAAAGCTAAGGCGTTTTGGATGTTAGCAAGGTGATAAGGGAAATAGTCCGCTGGGACTGTTTCCCTTATCGCTGTTTGGAGCTGCAAAAAAGTTTCAATATAAGGAAGCGTCCTTGTCTAGCTTGTTTGGATTCATGTTATAATGATCTATTTACTTCGCAAGTTCCTTCAAAAAGCTTAGCGCAATATCGCAGACAACAGCATGATCTTCAGCATTAAAGTAATCTGGTGTATTGGCATCAAAAAGAATATTGGCTCCCGCTGGAAATTCCTCATCGCCGTTCCAGAGAATAAAGGTGACATAAATATTGTTAATAAACTGAAAACGATAACTTAGGTCTCCGTACGTTGTTTTCACTGCATTCTGCTTTTGCATCCCGCGTTCCAAGGCAGGAAAATCCTTGCCGAACATCCTGGCAAGCCGCATGATACAACGGCCGTAAAAATTCGGGTAGTAAACCTGTCCGCCCGAGACTTCCCGATAGGTGATGTCCCTTTGGGTAGGTGCTGTACCCTTGGCGTTGACCAGGTAACGCAGGATTAATGTTAGAACCGGAAAGTTTGTAATTTTGGCACCGTCAGAATCACAGATTTCCCCTGAAGGGTAGGAGACAAAATAAGTTGTGCCCATTAATAAAACACGAAACTCTTGCTTTTGCCTGTCATACGTTGCTCCCGATTTCCGGGATATTTCCACAGGGTCACAGTCTTTGAGTTTCGCGCGAATATATTCATAGTGCATAGGTGTATCAGGCACGTGCTATTCCTTTACGCTTTTTCAGTGATCAGGATTTTATGTTCCAAGAGTTTTATTTCCTGAATGATGCCGCTAATTGTTTTTTCGTCTCCCAATAAACCTGTTAAAAAGATCTTACCAGAGTCAACCTTCATGTTCGCAACATTTTCCATAACCATTTTCTCTCCATTAGGAGTCAGAACATAAGCGTTAGATTCACACATATTAAATCACCTTTCTTAACAGTTATTTTTATGCCTGTCAGACGGGGCTTCAATCCAGTTGCTTAGCATTAATTTAGACGATTTTTCGCTGGTTCTTAACGGTTGGGAATCTTTCAATTTCAGTGTGGGGAAGGAAACAGGCAGATATGAATTCTCCCATGTAGGAGCTGTCGGCACTGAGTTCAAGGTAAGTCATATGGGAGGCAATATCCTCGGCTTTTTTTCTGGCGTCAGTGCTTTGCAGAGTCAGATAACTGCCTAACAAGGAACTATTGCCGAGATATTCAAACTTTTCGACCGGAAGGTCCGGGAAAAGCCCAATCGTAATTGAGTTATTCATATTGATATTCGTGCCGATCCCACCAGCTATATATATTTTGTCTATTCCGGAATAATCCATACCCATGCTTTTTAATAATACGACCACGGCAGAGTAGACAGCACCTTTGGCCCGAATAAAATTTTCCAGATCAATTTCGGTAATCGTGATATCTTTGGGGATATGGTATTCTCTGCTGAAAGCCAGCACATATTCGCCGATCCCATATTCATCAGAACGGATACGGTGGGTTTTCAGATGGCGGTTCAGACGGCCCCGGCTGTCAATGATCCCTGCCTTGAACATTTCGGCTATGGCGTCGATGATCCCTGAGCCGCATAAGCCGAGCGGCAGTTGATTATCAATTGTATCTATAGTAGGTTCAAAAGTTTTTCTATCGATCTTGATATTTTCAATCGCGCCTGGTGCCGCACGCATTCCGGAACTTATTTCTCCGCCTTCAAATGCAGGTCCGGCTGAACAGGCACAAGTGAGCAAGAAGTCTTTATTGCCAAAAACAATTTCACCATTGGTACCTAAGTCCATAAAAAGAATATTTTGATCTTCCGACCACAGGCCAGAAGCGAGCACGCCGGCAGTAATGTCTCCGCCAACATAGCTTGATACTGAAGGCAATATGTAGATAATGCTTTCAGCATAAGCCTCTAATCCGAGGTCGCCAGCTTTAAGGTATTCAGAACTAAGGAAAGCGGGAATATAGGGATCCTTCCGCAAATAGTCCGGATAAACCCCGAGCATGAGGTGCATCATGGTTGTATTTCCTGAGGCGACGATCACGCTGATCGCGTCTTTGGAAATACCAATTTCCTGTCTCATTTTCTTAAGCAAAGGATTAATTGTTTCTTTGATAATTGCATTGGTTAATTCCTGTAAGCCATTTTTTTTGGTTGAGTGGATAATTCTGCTGATCACATCAGCGCCATATCTGATCTGGGCGTTTCCGGCAGAGGATTTGGCAATAATCTGTCCGTTATGAAGATCGACCAGAATGGCAGCTACAGATGTAGTGCCTACATCTATAGCTACCCCATACAGCTTGTCGGATGTATCTCCGGGCTCAATATTAATGACTCTGATTCGCTCGCTGGTTTCTGCGAAATACGTTACGGTCGCCTGAAAATCATTTTCCCTTAGAATATGAGGGATTTTTTTGAGGATAGGCAGTTGGCAGACGACTTTGTGATAAGCGCTGTTTTTAAGCAGATGTCTTTGGATTCTGTCCCAGTCGGAGAGGCAGTCATCAAGGCTTGGCAGGTCTAACTCCATATAGACCTTTTGAACTGGAGAGCTAAACAGAATATGATTCTTGGCAGCCATGTTAATAACGCTGTCGATGATATGCTGATCTTTTGTTCCAGCCAAATCTTCAACTTTCATACCGCTTAAGACGGACGTTTGGATCGCCGGTACCTCAACAGTGATATCACCGTTAATTTTGGAATTACATGCTAAAACAAAACCCTGTGCTAGTTCAGATTCAGTAATGTGATGGCTTTTACGAAAATTTACACTGCCTTTAAGAACCTTTAGCTTGCATTTGCCGCATGATCCGAGTCCATTACAAGGCGCATCAAGGAAGATACCAGCTTTGCGGGCCGCATCGAACAGCGTCTCACCTAATTTGGCAATCACAACGGTGTTTTCAGGCATAAATTTTACTTTAAACATGTTGCACCATACTCCTTCTGATAGGACAGTCCTATAACAGTACTGCTTAAACTACATCAGCGGATCCATTGTTAGTGCAGGGTGGCCTTTTTCACTTAGATACTCTAAGACTGCTTCGGACTCTGAAGCGATGGTTTCATCGCAAATCATATCGACAAAGTTATCAATTCCATACATTTCTTTCGCAGTTGCATTCAGTTTGTCAGCAACGAATTCCTTGAGTTCTTTCGGCATCCAGACAATACGTCCGGGACCGCCCTCAGCTGAGATGAATTTCTTAGAGGAAATAAACTGTCTGCCATGTCCCATAAATCCGGGAGTCTGAACGCCGCCGCCTGTCATGGAAGCCAGTTCGCCGAATGTCATACCTACCGGAGATACGCCGGAAAACTCTCTGTTCACGATGACAATGCCATTGGCTTCCGGCATTATGCCGGCGATACATTCAAAGCAGCCGCAGGAAGTCATCGGATCTTCCAGTAAACTATACAGCGTGATCTGGCTCAAAGCGCCTTGGGAGTGCCGTTCCACGGTTTTGTTGACTTCTTGCCAGATACCTTTGACGGGATCATCAACAAGACCTTTGGTAATTGGCTGACAAGGACCGGTTGGATCGAGCTCAAAAGTAGCTTTGGAATCAAGCCAGCTTACGGCGCCGCATAATCCTAGTCTTTCCGGTGTAACAATGCACACATGGGAAGGGGCAAAGGACTGGCAGAGAATACAGGTATAAAAAGTGTCGACACTTTCATCAGTCAGACTGGCAATACGTTCGTCTCTTGCTGCATACTTGGAAACCACCTGCTGGGCCTTTACTTCTTTGACTTTGGCAGCATCAGTGATAATTGTAATCTGACATTTATCCACGACTGCGCCAAACTCGTCCAGCATCTTGGCATACAGCACTTCACCAAAATGGCGTAGTCTGAAGCCTTTTTCGTAAGCATCCTTGCTGATACGAATCCAGGTGGTGTCTCTCTGGCCGACGTGCATGATGCCTTCAATATAGTTCATAAAATAGTGAATTCTTCTTTCCAGAACCGGTTCAAAATCTGAATGCATGCTCTTGCCGGCTACTTCGACGAGTACTGCCAGAGGCATTCTTCCGGGTACCTGCTGTACGGTGTCAATATCGTCACCAATGAGCACAATCTTATGATCCTCAATCTCACTGGCTTCTCTTTGCGTAACAAGCTCCCAGGAATCTGTTTTGCTGCCGCCGAATTCAACAAACATAGCATCTTTTCTGATTCTCTCTCCTTCAAAAGCAGCAGCAAAAGCAACCGGAATAGGAATTTCTGTGATCTTTATCTTAATGCCTCTGATCTCAAGGGAAGTTGCAGCCATTTTATCGTAATCTTTTTGGGTGATAAGCTTCATCGGGACTTCGGCAACATCCTGGTCGGTTACAACTGGGAAGCCAAGGTTAATCGCTGCTGCGCCTGCAGCAACTTTGTAATTGCTTAAAGGGCCTACGGCATTGATAAAAGCTTTCAATCTTTTATAGGTATAACGCTTGAATTCTTCCCAGTCGCCGGGGGTCAAGGCTCCGAAGATTAAGGCAGCGCGGATGGTTACCGTAACGACGTGGATTACAGAGGTCATGTTATAACCTAAAGGCATGACCCTGAACTCAAGTCCTACTTTGACCCCGCCTTCAATGGCCTGATTGATGACCTTACCGACAAGGAAGGTTAAAAGCCCTTTAGCTTGGTATTCTTTGATGACTTTGGCGGCTGATTCGGGGTCCGGAAACTCACCAATGATAACCGCCTGCCCCGGGATATCGTCCATTACGAGACCAACACCCCAGCCGCGGATAATCGCATCCGTCAGAAAACCCATGCACGGAGCTTCATAGGGCTTTTCGTCCATGACATACTTTAAAGCTTCAATAATTTCGGAAGAGACAGCAGCTGCCATACCGGCATTCTCTGCTTCTCGAAGCTGCTCTTTTTCCACAATAAGGCTTCTGACAAGGTCTAAAGCACCTTCAAGTTCTCCCAGGGTGCCTATTTTTTTGCCGGTAATGGCATAAATAAGGGACAGGGAGTAAGCGGTGTCCGGAAAAGCAACTTTATGCTCTCTTCCTTTTAAGGAGATTGCTTTTTCAACATATTCGGCAGCAGTATCGAGAGCCTGCTTGGCGCCTGCAAATATGGTGCTATATAAATTCATGTATATTCCCCTTTCCGTAGAATTCCCCCAGGCCGTTGCAAGACGAGGCTATCAATTATAGCTCCAGGTAGGAATCGGCATATAACATATTGCCTTTAATCATGTCGCAGGTTTTGATTGTCTCCATAAGCCTCTGATCGCAAGGGTTAACAATGGCTGCGGTCAGACCGCATTGCATGGCCATTGCACAATAAGTAGCGTCAATGATCGGACGGACATGTTTCGGAGCGCCATTGGAGACATTGCTTAAGCCAGCATTGGTTCTGAGGCCCATCTCCGTAATTTGACGAATGGTCTCAAGGACTTCCGTTGCTTTTTCCTGCATGCCTTTGATGACTAGGAACAGCGGGTCAAATAAGAGATCCATTGGGTCGATACCAAGCATCATTGCTTTTTCCAGCATTTCGGTACAATAAGTGATGCGCTCTTCGACGTCAGAAGGAATACCTTCTTTAGCACACAGGGCAATAGCCATGGCATCGTTGGCGGCGGCGACTTCTAAGAGTCCCAGTCTCGGACCGGCATCGGCAGAATTGATAATCGGTTTGCCTTTGGAACGGTTGTAGACCCTGATACCGGCTTCAATGGCTTTTTTATTGGCCGTATCTAAACAAATTGGAACATTATCAAATTCATTCTGCAGAAGCTGAACGGCCCAGGCCATGACTTCTTCGCCGTCCCTTTCAGCAGGTCCGATATTCAGGTCAAGATAAACAGCACCGGCATCTAGCTGTTCTTTTGCTCTCTGGAAAATTGGGGCAGGATTACGGTCAGCGATAGCCTGCCGAATGACCGGAGAAATACAGTGGATTCTTTCACCAATGACTAAAAATCTGTCCATGTTAGGAGCACCTCCAATTTTTATTGAGAACGGAACACTTTAGATTAATAAATTAATACTTTAGGTCAATTCGTGTCTTTTTCAGTTCAGTTAATGCCTTCCATCGTTCTTAAAAATTTAGGAAGATGCATGGCTTCATCAGGACCAATGATAACTTCCCAGTCAGGAAGGCTGTCCTGGATGTCACCTTTCAGAACGGCAACTTTTCCAGGAATAATAAGCTTTCTGCATTTTGTTTTACTTTCAATGCCGGATTCTTTAATGAATTTAGCAATGACCGAACCGCTGAACTTGCCTGCGGCCCATGCTGTAAGGACGGAATAACCGCCGGCATCAGGGATTCCCAGCCAGGCCGGTACTTTGGATCTCTCCACTTCACCGGAAACAACGAAGTAAGTCAGAGCAAAGTCAACCGTAATCAAAACAGGTGAGCTGTCGCCGGGGTTGTTGATCGGATAGAATTCCGGTTCAACTCTCATCGGTTTCTGCGGGTCAGTATAGATATTCTGTCTTAAACCGAAGAGCGGGAGAGCGCGGGCGTAATCCATATCGTCCATAACAATAAGGGAACCATATTTCATGGTGAACAGGGAGGCCAGAGCAACTTCCATAAATTTGTCACCTTTGGCCAGCTCGTTGACAAAGACTACGGAAGGATAACCAAAGGTTCTGTCTTGCTCTTTTAGAGCTGTTCTGCGGATCTGTACAGCGTTGGTAAAAGCTTCACGTGCAGAAGCGCTGCCGATATCCAGCAGTAATTCTTTGTAATCAAGTTTCTGGACATTTTCGACCAGATCATACAATTCGGCAAGTGAGGGTGCTTTTAAGCCGAGAGGGAGTTTGAGATCCTTGACCAAAGCAACCATTTCCTGATAGTTGTTGCTGTCAGCGCCGAATACGATCGGGAGTTCATCTTTGACCAGTTCCAAAGTTTCTTTCAGCACGGAAACATCGGGGCATACCAGCATGTAGGCTACTTTTAAACCGGAAGCTTTAACTTTACTGACTAAAGAGAGATAAGCGTCTTTGTTGCCAACATACTGTAGGGCAGCAATTTCAGCTCTCATTTCTTCGCCGATCCGGACATAGTCGACGTTTTTCATATTGGCGATCTTCGCATCGATTTGTTCCTGGGACATCGCATCGGAAAGCAGTACAGCAAATCTGTTGCGGTTGACAAAGGTTTTCTCGTGACGGAAAAGAACAATTTCACCGCCAAGTTTACATTCGGTTTCTCCTTTGCCGAAAGTCACGACCTTCATCAGGGGAGCAGTGGACTCAGAGAGCTTTGCCATCGCATCATCACTCATGTGCGAGCACTTGCTTATTTCTACACCGCCAGCTGCTACCTTCATCGAAAAAGCCATACAGGTAGGAAAGCCACATTCTTTACAGTTGGTTTTGGGAGTCAGTTTATAGATATCCAATCCGGACATTGCCATTTTCATTTTCCTCCTTGAATCAAAAGTAGTATCAAAATTCTTAAATATTAATTATTTCAGGTTATCCACGAAAGCACGGATTGTCTCTGCTGAACGCGGATGACGTAGAACAACAGCATCGGAGCCGACGGCAATAACACTGGCGGCTGTAGAAACCTCCATAGCAATTCCACGCTCTTCCTGGCAGCCCCATTCCGGAGAATCTTCCTCTGTAGAGGCAGACTCTTTAACGTTCCAAGTATCAAAAGAAACGGGTGTAATAATCGGCATCTGTAAGGTTTTATCATTTTGACCCAAAGCGGCCAGTCTGATTCTGTCAATGGTCGAAGCGACATACTCAAAACCGTAACCGACAGGTGCGGTCCCAACATTCATTATGATATTTTCGTTTTTGACTTCCAGTTGGTTGATTAAAATATTTAATTGCTTAGCCAGGTTGATGTCAACCGAGGACTCAGCCGCTACTTTATGTTTATAAGCTGTTACGCCAGCTGCGGCAACAGTCTTATAGTTATCTTCAACAGCGGATAACAAAAGGATATTTTTACCTTCCAGCTCTTCGGCTACTTTCTCAAATAATTTAAGGTCTTTCTCATAATTTTGTGTCCCGGCAATAACAAGAGGCAGTTTAACAGCATTGGCAACTTTCTTAGCCAGAGTGGCACATTCTTCAACGGATTTATTTAGACCATTCGGATCTGCGCCTTCAAACCGTAAGCAAATGAAATCAGGTGCAAACTTTTCTTCAGCATATTTGGCCCATTCCACAGTATTTTCTGCAGCTGAACCATAGATGGACTTAAGACCATCTGCCCAATTTTCTGGGTAAATATCGAGTATTTCCAAACCAATCTTTACGCCGCTGCCGGTGTCACCGTCAAAACTGTAAAACGGAAACACATTCTGTCCACCGAGAGCTAAGGTGTTCTCCCCTGTCCCTAATTCCAAGTTGTAAATGCTTCCACTATACTTTTGGACTGAGGTTTTAAAAGCCACTAGAATCTCCTCCTTCTTCTTATAAACCAATTATTTGGCAGATATCTTTAATTGCCCGTTTTGATAAACTGTCATCAGGCAAATTAACCAAGGCTTTTCCCTGAGAATCATACGCATATATCAATGGATCCAGGGCAATGATCCCCAGCAGTTCCAACCCCTGCAAAGATATTTCTTCAGTAATCCCCTCGCTTAATTGTTCATCTGGGGCTTTATTGACAATCAAATATTGTTGAGCTACTTTCAGACCTAATTCTTTAACCAACTTGTTGATTCGGCCAACGGCCTGAATGCCGCGGCGCGAGCAGTCGCTAACGAGGATCAGAATATCAATGTTTCTTGCCGTTCCCCGACTCAAGTGCTCCATGCCGGCTTCATTATCGATCACAACATAGTTGTATTTATCAGAGACTTTGTCAAGCTGTTCCCGCAAAATCCCGTTAACAAAACAGTAGCAGCCTTTGCCTTCGGATCTTCCCATGACGAGGAGGTCATAACCATCTCCTTCGGTGATCCCGGTATTCAGTTGGTACTGAAGGTACTGGGCCTTGGTCATTCCTCCGGGGAAGCCATCACGCATGGTTTCTCTTAAGTTTACTTCTTCTCTGATTTCTCCAAGCGTAACTTCGATTGTTTCTCCCAGCACTTCATTCAAATTGGCATTGGCATCAGCATCGACGGCAAGTACAGGTCCTTGCTTATTTTTGACAAGGTAATCGATCAAAAGGCCTGTAATGGTTGTTTTTCCGGTTCCGCCTTTACCGGCTACCGCAATTGTTCTTCCCATCTAAATTGCCTCTTTTCTATATCAAAGCATTGAGCTTAATCTTAATTGCTTTAACTTCTTCAACAATCTTATTGTCCGTGAAAGGAGACTGGTCTGCCCGATCAGAATTGACGACGTTTGCGTTGTAAGAGATAAAACCCAGGCAGGCTTCAAAATCGATATTGTCGAGGATATACCCTTTATCTGCATCGTTTTTGATCTTGTTGCCCACGGCATAAATTTTCGATACGCCGATATCGGAAGCCAGCTTCTTGATCTTGTGGTACGTCTGGAGGCTTCTGGCTCCGGGCTCAATGACCACAATAAAGGCATTCACACCCTGGGCTGTTCCTCTGCCGAGATGCTCAATCCCGGCTTCCATATCCATAACGACAACATCTTTATTTTGCAGGACTAAATGAGAAGTAAGTCTTTTCAACAGGACATGTTCCGGGCAAACGCAGCCGCTGCCGCCGCTTTCGACGGTACCCATCGTTAACAGATTTACACCGTTATAGCGGGTACAGTATTTGTCCGGGATATCATCTACCTGCGGATTCAATTTAAACATTTTACTAAAGGAATCGGTCGGGGTACTTGTTCTTTCGGCAATCAGTTCTTTCATCTCGGCGATCGGTACGATCTTGGAAATAATCTCGTCAGGAAAACCAAGGGCCAAAGCCAGATTGGCATCAGGATCGGCATCAACTGCCAGGACCCGGTAGCCTTCCGCTGCATACAGTCTGCTTAGAATTGCTGCAAAAGTTGTTTTGCCGACGCCACCTTTACCTGTAATTGCTATTTTTATTTAAATCACCCCGATGCACGATTTATCTTTGTTATTGGTTGCAAGAAGAAATTCTTCTTGCAACAAAACGACCATGGCCGCGTTTTTTAAAAGCCGGCAGGAATTAAGTCGTCATAGCCGGTGACATTCATTCTCTGAACGTTAAGGGCTTCGACTTTGGCTCTCTTTTCTTCAATTCTGGCCAGCATTTTTTCTGCGGCTACAGCCGGATCTGTTTCAAAGTAGAATTTTGCTCCTACCCAGTCTTCCAGTTTGTTGGTCAGGATATCTGTAACTTCCGGGCTTCCAGTTACCGGAGGAACAACGCCCAGGAAGGTATCAATTCCAGAGCTTACTACATAGGTACCGATGGCGATAGCTTTTTCGGACATCCATTCCGGAGCTGCGCCGACAACCGGCAATTCACTCATATCGAGTCCCAGAATCTTGGCTACTTCACCAACCAGTTCAAGGATACGACTGTTGTCAACACAGGAGCCCATATGCAGAACAGGAGGGATATCGGCCAGTTCGCATACTTTTTGTAAGCCTACTCCGCAATACTTGACAGCATCTTTGCTTAAGAGACCAGCTTTGGCAGCAGCCTGAGCCGCACAGCCGGTAACAACAACAATGACGTCATTGGCGAGCATCTTTTTAATGATCTCGATATGGCTATGGTCACCTTTCACCTTCGGGTTGTTGCAGCCGACGACACCGGCTGCGCCTCTTAATACACCAGAAACTAAGCATTGCGCCAATGGTTCAAACGTGCCTGGCTTATGCGTATAAGAATTGACAACGCGGTCCAACTGGCCAATAATAGCCTGGTTGCTGTAACCGATCGTGCCGGTTGATTTATGTGTTGGGATGGAAACCTTTTCGTGCTTTCTGTTTGTATAGTTCTCTACTGCTTTCCGAATTATTCTCTTTGCGCATTCATAGGCGTTGTTCTCATCAAATTCGATATGAACGGCGTCTTTAATTTTTGCAAGTCTTGAGGTTGTGATAAATTTGGTATGGTAACATTGAGCCAGGTTGGCCAGGGCAGGGAAGATACATTGAACGTCCACAATCATGGCCTCAACGGCGCCGGTAACAATCGCGAGCTCCTGCTGATTGAAATTCCCGGCAATTTTAATGCCATGACGCATCGCGACTTCATTGCCGGTACAGCAAATGCCGACCAGGTTGATTCCCTCTGCGCCGACACTCTTGGCCAGAGCCTTCAGCTCAGGGTCATCAGCGGCAATAACGATCATTTCCGATAAACTGGGTTCATGACCATGCAAGACAATGTTCACCATGTTTTTCTCAATAACACCCATGTTGGCTTCGATTTCTCTCGGCATCGGGGTTCCAAAGATAATATCGCTGAATTCAGTACCGATATAGGAACCGCCCCAACCGTCGGTCAAAGATGTCCGCATAGAAAGATTGATCATGCTTTCAGCATCAGCGGTACAGCCCATATGTGTAGCATGCATAATCGATACAACTTCTTTGTCAATAGCATCGGGGAGGATATCATTATCTTCCCAGACTTTTAATCTTTGTTTAGTAATACTTGGCGGAATAACCATCGAACCAAAAGGCTTGCCAAAATCATTCAGAGCTGCTTCAGCAACTTCATGGGCAACCCGGTAGATATCTTTGCCTTCTGTAGCCACACCCCATCTGGCTGCAACATTCAGCAGTTTTTTCTCGTCACGGATTTGATAATCTCCGTCCGGACTTGCCATATGAAGTACATGGGCAATATGTCTGCCGTGATCGGAGTGTGCAGATGAACCGCCTGCTACCATTCGGGCATAATGCCTGGAAGCAATAACATCCGCAGTGGCGCCGCAAATACCTTTTTGAACGCCTTTTCCTGGAATCGGGCTGACGCGGCAAGGACCCATGGTACAAATCCGGCAGCAGACACCTTGCTCACCAAAACCGCATTGGTTTTTGAGAGCGGCTTTTCTGTCCCAGAGTGTTTCGGAACCGTCATTCCGGGCCTTGACGTAAAGCTCTTGAGTAGCTAAATCTACTGACAGTGTTGTTTCGTCCAGTAATTTTTTTTCATCCTGTAGTTTTTCGTCCATTGCGTTTCCTCCTTCAATAACTATACGTTGTCTTTAAATCGTTTAGCTGCTACAGATAGCTAATACTTAAAGTAAAAAGTGTCGTGTACTGAGGTTTTAACTCGAAATCGGGTCCTTTATGAGTAAATTCACAAACTTTTTTAAAAATATAAGGATTAGAGCTCTGGCAGTAAAAATGGTATAAAATAGACAGTGTAAATTTAAGATTATTATAGTACGAAATTTTTCGGGAATATATTGATCCGTTGTTAATGAACGAAATGGGAGGCTGAATAGCAATTATTCAATTCTTAACAGCATAATTTATATATACTTGTATATAAATAAAAAATTAAAAAATTACCTGTATAGGTTTGTATATCTTTGTATATACAAGGATTATGACACTTTTGCTTTAATAAATACAAAATTTATTATAAACAATTGTGGTATTTGCTTTTTAATATCTTAAAAAGAATTTTTTTACAAAATAATACTTATTGATTTCACTTAGTAATTTAGCACGTAGGGTTAGGGTCTCAGGATGTTATGATATTCCGAGGAGATCCAGACGACAGGATTAGTGTATGCTAGTTTTTCGATGATGGTAGAAAGCTCGTTTTTCAACATTTCACAACAAATCACTGTTGTCTTTATCATAATTTCTCAATTCAATCGATTTTTTTGCTTAGGAGATATAATCCAATTCTTTATTATTGAGATTTAAAGCACTGATTCCGTTTGCAGTGGCCAGTTCCAAAACGGCGTGTTTGCTTATTCCTGTCATAACCATGTGACCGACTTCATCATAGAAACCTTTTCCGTGGGATACCCCGTATGAACCAGCATCGCTGCCAACGGCGATTTTTACGCCTAATTCAAAGGCTTTTTTGACCTGGGCTTTCTGCGTATCATAAATCCGGGCAATATTCGGCAATTGGTCTGTAAAGCGGCTGTCTTTTGAAGTAATCAGGTTGCCCAAAGGTGCTAATGTAGGGACCCAGATGGCATCGTGTTCCAGCATCAGCTGCAATTCATGTTCTGTCAAAAAATAACCGTGCTCAATTGTATTTGCACCGGCTCTCACAGCGATACCAACTGCTTCTGCCGAGTTAGTGTGGACCATTACGGGAAGGTCTTGATCCCTTGCTGTCTGTATCATGTAGTACATTTCATCATAACTGAAATGTGAGCCGTCAACTTTCCCGAATTGATCAAAATCTACAAGTCCGGTCAGTAGTATCTTAAGATGATCGGGCTTTAACGCAAGCAGCTTTTTAAAAACATTTTTGAAATCAGCTATATCGGCAACCGGTCTGCCCAAAAAGCTGCCGTAGCATCCTTGTTTGTAGATCGCAAAACCAGGGGTCCGGAGAATCATTCCTTCTTCAAGGGCCAGTTCCCTGGCCAGAAGAGATACATTTAAGTTGTCTCCCCCGTCACGTAGTGCGCAAATGCCCATTTTTTTATATTTCCTAAGGAAATTGGTGATTATAGTTGAATTGGGGTTATCTTTGTGCAGCAGACGTGCCTCTTTAAAAGCTATTCCATCCAAAGCCAAATGAACATGGGCGTCAACCAATATGTTTTTAATCATTTTATTCACCTGGCTTTAAAAGGTTTTGCGGACCACCAGAAGGGGAACGCCTTTCTAGTGGTCACAAATTTCATTTTTCTTGTCTATCTTTATTTCACAGGACCAATTTTACCTTGTCTGAAAGCGGTGCTGAACTTTCTGCAGTTCTTGTCTTTACCCATTAATGCTTCAGTTGCGAGCAGGGTTGCAATCATATCTCTGCTGCAGGGATCCATAATTGCGGAATCCATACCAAAGAAAGTAGCCAGGGCCAGGAAGTTCTGGTTCACAACTTTTCTTAAAGGCATTCCAAAAGAGATGTTGCTCAAACCGGAAGTGATCTTGATTGTCGGGTACATTTCTTTGATTCTTGTCATGCTTTCATTAAAGGAGTACATAGAATTGTTATCAGTAGACAAAGCAATAACCAAGGGGTCGACATGCATCCTGTCAGGAGTAATATCATATTTAGCAGCTTCCTCAACCATTTGCTTAGCAATTCTGACTCTGGTGTCAACGTCTTTCGGAATTCCGTCATTGTCGCAAGTCAGCGCAATGACTTCCCAGGTCGTTCCCTTGATAAGCGGGAAAATGACATCGCATTTGTCGCCTTCCATGGAAACGGAATTGATAAGCCCCGGTCTCTTGGCATATTTAAAAACGGCTTCAATTGCACGCGGATTGGGGCTGTCAATACAGAGGGGAGTGTCAACGGCATCCTGAACAATATCCATTAACCATTTCAGTGTTTCCACTTCAACGTCAGGTGATGTGCTGGCACTGACATCTAGGTAGTGGGCGCCGTCATTGGTCTGGTCAATCGCACGCTGGCGGATAAAGTCAGCATCTCTTTCTTCAATCGCTTTTTTTACGATAGGGATTGTACCATTGATTTTTTCACCAATAATAATCATCTATCAAATTCACTCCTTCATGAAATTTGTATATACAGGTATACGCTTAGAGTTTAACATTGTTTCTACATATGGTCAATATCTTTTTCGACAAAGTACGCTATATTCTAAAAATAAAAGTATCCTAAATATTTTATCTTTCATAGACTATTTAGATTGCTGGGTCAACAAGGTTTATCAGTGTTTTTTTCTGGCTGCCCGCAGACAGTTTTTCATCAAAATCGCGGTGGTAATCGAACCTACGCCGCCCGGTACAGGGGTGATCGCACTGACTTTGTCCACGACTGCATCATAATCGACATCCCCGCACATCTTGCCGTCTCCGGCATCGTTGATGCCAACGTCGATGACAACGGTGTTTTCGGATACGTATTTGTCATCGATCATTTTGGCTCTGCCCATCGCAGCAATGATGATGTCCGCTTTCTTCGCAATTCCGGCCATATCTTTGGTCTTGGAATGGCACATCGTCACGGTCGCATTTTCTTTTAAGAGCATCATGGCCAGCGGTTTGCCGACAACGAGGCTTCTTCCCATGACCACTACATTCGCGCCGCTAAGATTGTAGCCGTAATGGCTCAAGGTTTCCATACATGCTGCGGGCGTGCAGGGCAGGAGTCCGCTCATATCGCCTTCAAATACTTTGGCCAGATTCAGCGGATTCATGCAGTCAATGTCTTTATCTGCCGAGATCAGGTGCTTGATGACTTCTTCGTCCAGCTGTTTCGGTAGCGGACGGAACAGCATGATGCCATGAACGGTACTGTCATTGTTGACCCCCGTCATGACTTTTGTGAATTCTTCCATGCTGATATTTAAGTCCAAAGGATAGGTCTTGGTTGCAATGCCAAGATTATCGCAGTTTTTAATAATGTTGTTTTCATAGTAAACGTCGTCCGGACGGCTGCCGACGCGAATGATGCCTAAGGTCGGGTTGATGCCTTCAGCTTTTAAAGCCGCAACTTCCTGCTGGAGGTTTTCTTTCATGGCCTGAACAACGGGTTTAGCGTTAAGAATCTGAGTCATGCTGCTTATTTACCTCCTGTGATTGCATTCTGAACTTCCGCAAAGATGCGGTCGGCTTTGGCGGTATATGTGGTGACAAGTTCATTCAGTTCAGTCTCAATTTTCTGTTTTAGAACCTGATCTTTCATGATCTGGGTGTTGATTAAGACATTCAGTTTGGCACCTTCGAGCGCAGCTTTCAGGAAGGTTACGCCGACACCGACGTCGCTAATCGCAATACGGGTGCCTTTCTGAGCGAATTCTTCCTGAAGATTGATGCCGTCAGCGCAGCATCTGGCAATATCGAGCGGTACAAGTGTTGCTTTAACCAAAGCGGCCTGCAAGGTTTCTTCTTTGGCCCGGATTTCTTCTTCAGTATTTTTAGGCAGTCCGTAAGCCTGGGAAAGCGGATAGAAAGCATCAGCATCTTCTTTGACCAGAACCTGCAGTTTTTCAATGATCTTCTGGCCTTTTTCCATCAGGACGAGTACATCGGCTTCAACATCAGCATATTTCTTCTTGCCGACAGTTAAACTTCCTACCATGACACCCAGCGCCATGCCGATGGAGCCAACATAAGCAGAAGCACCGCCGCCGCCAGGAATCGGCTCTTTGGAAGACAGAGCGTTTACAAATTCAATACAGCTCTTTTTCAACATAATATTCATCTCCTGTTCTTAATTTTTTTTGCTACTAAATTATTGCGTGAGCAACCAATATATAGCGATCCCATAGTCATGTCATCTTAAGACAAGTATTCTACAAAATACTCAAAGCTTAAATTCTGGTATCTAGTTCTAGAAACTAGTCTGTGTAATACATAGACAACGTCAGTGAATAAAGATTAAGAGCATTTATAGAATGAGATGGTAGTACGAAGCTGCCATCTCATTCTTATTGGAAACAATATTAAACTTTATCTTAGAATAAGCCGGAAATCTTACCGGTGCTGTCTACGTCAATGTTTTCAGCAGACGGTACTTTCGGCAGGCCGGGCATGGTCATGATGTCTCCGGTAAGTGCAACGGCAAAGCCTGCACCAGCAGAAATCTTCACGCCACGGATCGAGATTCTGAAGCCTGATGGACGTCCCAGTTTCTTCTGGTCATCAGACAAGGAATACTGGGTCTTCGCCATACAGACCGGAACATCACGATAGCCGATTTTTTCGATATTCTCAATATCTGCGGAGCTGCTGCCAATGAAGTCAACACCGTCTGCACCATAGATCTTGGTGGCAATTGCGGTAATCTTGTCTTTGAGGCCCATGTTGATGTCATAAGCAAAGTTAAAGTTTTTCGGGCTGTCAATGATGCGAAGGACTTCTTCAGCCAGTTTCGCACCACCAGGGCCGCCTTTTTCCCAAACTTCGGAAAGGGCTACATTAACGCCGAGTTTCTTGCACTCGTCTTCAATCATTGCCAGTTCAGCTTCGCTGTCGGTTGGGAACTTGTTGATCGCAACAACGGCAGGCAGACCAAAGTTGATGGTGACGTTTTCGACGTGTTTTAAGAGGTTCGGCAAGCCTTTTTTGAGGGCATCCAGGTTTTCTTTGTTGAGATCAGCTTTGGCTACGCCGCCATGGGATTTGAGCGCGCGAACGGTTGCAACAATAACAACGGCTTCCGGACGCAGGCCACTTAAACGACATTTAATGTCAATAAATTTCTCAGCGCCGAGGTCAGCACCGAATCCAGCTTCGGTTACAACATAGTCGCCAAGTTTTAAAGCCATCTTGGTCGCCATAACACTGTTGCAGCCGTGAGCAATGTTCGCGAACGGTCCGCCGTGAATGAAAGCTGGTGTATGTTCAAGAGTTTGTACAAGGTTCGGTTTTAAAGCATCTTTCATCAGGGCACCAACAGCACCTTGACACTTCAGTTGACCGGCAGTTACGGGTTCACCGCTTCTGTTGTAGGCGACAATGATTCTCTCAACTCTTGCTTTGAAGTCGTCAATATCGCTGGATAGGCACATGATCGCCATGATTTCAGAAGCAACCGTGATGTCAAAGCCGTCTTCTCTCGGAGTGCCATTGGCTTTGCCGCCAAGTCCGTTGACAATGAAGCGGAGCTGGCGGTCATTCATATCCATGCATCTTTTCCAAGTAATTCTACGGACATCGATATCCAGCGCGTTGCCTTGTTGGATATGGTTGTCGAGCATCGCTGCAATCAGGTTGTTGGCAGCACCGATGGCATGAAAATCACCTGTGAAGTGAAGGTTGATATCTTCCATTGGTACGACCTGAGCATAACCGCCGCCAGCGGCGCCACCTTTGACACCAAATACAGGGCCTAAGGATGGTTCGCGTAGTGCAATGACAGTTTTTTTGCCGAGATAATGGAGAGCATCTCCTAAACCGACGGATGTCGTAGTTTTACCTTCTCCGGCAGGAGTCGGGTTGATGGCAGTAACAAGAATCAGTTTGCCATTCGGTGTGTCCGCTTTTTGATTTAATAAGTTGTAGTCGACCTTGGCTTTGTATTTGCCATAGGATTCCAGATAATCCTCGGGGATTCCGAGTTCTTTTGCTACATCTAATACAGGCAGCATGGTTGATTCCTGGGCGATTTCAATATCACTTTTGAAAGCCATTGGTTTTCCCCCTTTTTTTAATTATGGACATTTTGCTTAACTTTATTTAGATTTTACGTAAGCACTATCAAATTTTTTCTGAACAAGATGGTCTACATCCAAAACAGTAGTGGATTTCTTTTTGTACATGAAGCTCAGCCAGTAAATAAGTCCGACAAATATGCTTCCGCCAACGATATTTCCGAGCGTAACAGGAATAAGGTTATTCACGACAAACGTTCCCCAGTTAAGGTGAGCAAGTTTTTCAGGTGTTACACCGAGCGTTGCAGCCTGGGCCACCCAGGTCGGGTTGGCTTTGGCAAGAATGCCGGCAGGAATGTAATACATATTGGCAACACAGTGTTCAAAACCAGAAGTAATGAACAGCCAGATCGGAAAAAAGATAGCAAGAAGTTTACCGGTGATATCCTTGGCGGCATTCGCCATCCAAACAGCCATACAAACCAGCCAGTTACACAAGATTCCCATGAAGAAAGCTTTCGGGAAAGTCAGGCCCGTCTTATATGCGGCGACTTTGATTGTAAACCCTCCGAGTAGACCTGAGGAAAAGTCAAACTGGCCGGAGTAAAGGATAAACAAGACGACAAGCATGGAACCAATAAAGTTCCCGATATAGACAATCGTCCAATTACGCAGCATCTTTAGCCATCTTGATTCCTTTTCCATACAAGATACCACAATCAGGGTGTTTCCGGTGAATAATTCAGCTCCGGTGATAACCACCATCATCAGTCCTGTGGCAAATAAGGCACCAGCGAGTGCTTTGCCTAAGCCAACAGAAGTGATGGTGTGAATGGCAGTATTAGAGCCTTCCGCCGCGAAGGCAATAAAGGCTCCCGCTAGTATTGCCAACAGCAGCAATTTCAATATAGAAGAATTCGTTTTATTCTTTCCATATTCTACAAATCCCTCAGTAATCTCTGAAGGAGTTTTAAACATTTTTTCCATTCTCCTACCCCTATTATAAGTGTATTTGGACTGATTTAAAAGGTCATAAGGTTTAAAGGACGGTTACAAAGACTGAATGCCTTTAAACTGAAGCACTTTATTCTTTTTCTTTGGACTTTGTTCTAGGTTTAATGCCAAGTCTTTCCGCAGAGTGGTCCTGGCCTTCAAAAAAGTTTATCCAGCCTGAAGTATGCTGTTTTTCCCAATTGTAAGGGCTCACATGATAGGAATTCAGCTTTTCTTCCTCAGAATAGCCTTTTAAGCGGTAATAGGCTTTGACCCAGATGCACTTTTGCTTGTCCGGATACACTTCACACCAGCCGTTGTAGCTTCCTTCACATGGGCCGTTCCGTTGGTTCTTGGGACAGTTGCCCATTGGACAGACATAGGCTACATCGATCAGCGCACAGTCACCGCAGTCCTGGCAATTGTACATGCAGGATTTGGCGAGATGCTCAATGCCGTGGAAAGGTTTTTCCAGCGCAGAATCCTTTATGGCATGACAAAATCCGCGCATAAAGCCGAACATTCCTTTGTTAGGTTCAAACATCATCTTGTGAACAACTCTAGACATCTTATAATTCAAATCAAAGCTCTTCTCATAATTGTTGTAGTCATTGGATTTTTGAGCAGTATTCAAGCCGGTCTTTTCATCTTTGGCGTAAACATAGAAACCGTTTTTTTGAGGATAGTCAAACTCCCGAATATAATCCTGCCAGTTGGCGGTCAATTCGTTTCCACGGTCAATAATATATTCAACTTGTTCATACGTCGTATTATGCCCGCCGAGATGAACGCCTTTGTAGCCCATACCTTTCAGGATAGCAAAGAGTTTCGCTGCCCTATCGAGCATGGCGGCAACACCCTTGTCGCTGCTTTGTTTTTCCTGTTCCAGTTCAGCAACAAGCTTGTCCGTAACAACACATCCGGGGACTTTATTCATACTCATCGCTTTGGCAGCACCATAAGTCAGCAGGTAAATATTTCCCATCAGACACCCGGGCAGGTTATTGTGCTTCACAAATTGATAGAGTTCGTGGTACTTTCTGACATCGTAGCCAACTTGGGGTATAATGAACTGAGCACCATTCTCGATCTTCTTTTTGAGCTTGGTGTACTGGAGCATCTGCTCGGCTTCGGTGGCTTTAAAAGGTGAAACAGCAGCACCCGCAAACAGATGGGTTGGCTGAAGTTTATTGACACCTCTAACTGTGGGAAGTTCCAACCCGTCATTCATCTTGGTGATAAAGGCCAAGAGCTGAGTGGAATCAAGGTCAAAAACCGGTTTGGGCCGTCCGAAGAAATTACCTGGATCATAGTCGCCGGTCAGTACCAGTAAGTTATGGAGTCCCGAACGTTCCAGGGAAAAAAGCTGGCTTTCCAGTTGTGTGCGGTTTTTGTCCTTGCAGGCAACGTGAATAATTGCATCGATGCCCAGACTTTTGATTTCCCTGCCAATGCCCTCAGGATTAATGCCGACACTTCCACCCGGGTTGTCAGTCAGACTAACAGCATGGATCTTTTTCCCTTTAGCAGCCTGCTCCGCCAATTGAAGCGCTTTTTCCTGAGAAACTTCTTTAGAGCCGCGGCCGGGTACGAGTTCCCATGTTACAATAAACTCATTGTTGTCCTGTATTGCTTTACGAAAAGCGTTCTCCATAAGTATCCCCCTTTCCAATTATTCTCAAAAGTCTAACATGAAAATAAAAAATAAAGAAAATAAAAAGAGATAATTGCGTCCAAATAATGTATACTATTGTATATACAGGTGTTTTGCTTACTTTAATATATCATCCGAATTTTCAATAGTCAATATATTTAAAAGACAAAAAATAAGAGATTTTTTAGAAAATAATTTCTATTTCGACAATAGCCTGAAACTACCGACTTGTAATTAAGGAAAGTTACGTTTTATAATATGATATGTTAGAATGTTTTTTTGGAAAAAGACGGTTGTCCTTCGCTGAAAATGGCAGGTTTTATTATAACAGAAAGGAAAACAATATGATGAAAAAAGTTCTATTTCCAAGCCAGAATAAAGAAATCTTATGCCAGGAGAATGACACGGTCGCTGCTGCCTGTTCAGGCCTTGGATATCCACTTGATCTTGTATGCGGAGGAAAAGGTACATGTAAAAAATGCACAGTTGAAATAGAAAGGGACGGCATACGGCAGGAAGTATTGGCGTGTCAGGAACCAGTAAGCGACGGCTTGATCGTTTATCTTAAATATGAAGACTATAAACATGAAGCCTCAATTTTAACAGATCGTATTGAAACAGAGCTAAACATCGATCCGCCAGTTAAAAAGATCTTTATCGATAAGAAGTTTCTAAGAACTCCGTTCTATTACGGGGACTGGGAACATATTCAAGCCACGGTTCCATTCCGGATTAATACGCCAGCTTTATGCCTTCTGCAAAAATTATCACTGCTGATGCAGAAACAGGAAATGACAGGCATTACTTTGGTCTTAAGAGACGAACAGCTGCTTGATATTGAGCAGGGCGACACCTCAGCCAGCAATTATGGATTTGCCGTTGACCTTGGGAGTACCTCAGTTGTGGCCTACTTATATGACCTTAATAGCGGCAAAAAAGTAGGGGTATATTCCGGCTTAAACGGTCAGATTACGGAAGGTGCGGATGTTATATCCCGCATTATGGCGGCGATAAATAATCCTGAAGGGCTAAAAATTCTTCAGCGTAAAGTAGTAGAGACCATTAACACCCTGATTCTGGAAGCGATACAGCAAAACCAGATCAGCGCTGAAAATATCTATACGATGGTGATTTGCGGCAACAGTGCCATGCAGCACCTCTTTTTAGGTTTGTATCCTGGATCTCTTGGCAGGACGCCTTACACCAATACGATTTTAAGTGAAGTGTTAACAACAGCACGGGAGTTGAGCCTTAACATTCATCCCAATGCCATTATTGATTTTTTACCTTTGATCGGGGGCTTCGTCGGAGCGGACACTTTGGCTGTCCTACTGGCTTTGCCTGAAGGGGAACGTCAAGGGAACAGATTGATTATTGATCTTGGAACAAACGGCGAAATTTTATTGGGGAACGAGAAGAAGTGGCTAGCCACTTCAACTGCTGCCGGACCGGCCCTCGAAGGAGCAACGATCCGCTTTGGAATGCGTGGAACAAACGGAGCCATCGAACGGGTAAAACTGTCGGAAGGTAAAATTAAATTAAAAGTGATTGGCGGAGAACAGCCCAAAGGGATTTGTGGCTCCGGTATCGTTGATGCAGTTGCTGAAATGTTGAAAGCCGAGCTGATCAGTAAAGAAGGCAGACTGCTGCCTCCCGACAAATATTTAAAAATTTGCCGGCCGGAAAATCAAAGATTTGCTGATTATCTGGCAAAAATTGACGGGGTCAGCGTTTTCTACCTGATGGATGAGGGACAGTCCGGTGATAACGACCGAATTTACATCAGCCAAAAGGATATTCGTGCTGTACAGCTAGCCAAAAGCGCCATTTATACAGGATGTATGCTATTAATGAAAGAATATGGGCTGAAAGGAGAAGATCTCGAGGAAATTCTGATTGCCGGGGCCTTCGGCAACTATATTGACGCTCCAAGTGCTCAGGTACTCGGTCTGTTTCCCGATTTTTCGAATGTACCCATCCGGTCCATAGGCAATGCGGCAGGAGCCGGAGCATTGAATTTTCTACTGTCCAGAAATATACGGATGAATACTTTGATATTATTGGCAAAGGTAACCCATTTTGACCTGGCGGCAAATCCTGCTTTTCAACAGGAATATCTGCAGAATACAGGTTTTTGAAGAAAGTAAATAAGTTAGTGGCTTAAAAAATATTGATGGATTTATTAATCTGTTCCTATGTATAATATATGATAACTAAATAATTGCCGAGGAGTAAGAAGATGGAATTACCAATCTATCAACATATTATTGAAGAGATAAAGAAAAAAATCAAAGAGGGTGTTTTGAAGCCGGGAGATGCGATCCCTTCAGAAAATTCATTGTGTGATACCTATGGCGTGAGCCGGATGACGGTCCGCAAGGGTCTGGCAATCTTAGTGAATGAGGGATATATCACCTCTATCCCTGGCAAGGGTAGCTTTGTGAATGAACCGGATTCCAAGAAATACATCTTATATTACAACGAGATGGCAAATCTGATTAACACCATCGATACGACCAAGCTGATTGAAGTTAAAATTATCCTGCCGACACCAAGACTCATTGACAGTCTGAATATACCCCAAAGCAAAAAAATAATTATGGTTAAACGGATCCATTGCAGCAATGGAGAAGCAGTCGCGTATGATGAAAAATACCTGATTTACTACAAGGGAATGCCTATCGTTGAAAAAGAAATCAAATACAATACTTTCCCGGAAATTGTTTCTCGGTATACTTCTCTGTTTGCGATTAAGAAAGAATTAACAATTTCTGCCCAAATGCCTGATGAAAAAATATCAAAATACCTGTCCCTGTACAATGCTCTCCCACTTTTGGTTGTTGAGCAAAGACTGTTTAATACACAGGATAAGCCAATCGGGCTGGGTATTACTTATTATCGAGGAGACAGCTGCAAGCTATCCGCATCCTGGCCGTTTACCGATATGGAATAGACCATTTAACTTAATAAGACAGTTCGTCATCCATCCTGTCTCTAAACAAAACTAGGGAAGCTATCGTCTGGTAGTTTTAGGGCAGTTACATGCCCTTTTTATTTTTAACATCCATGGACGGCAAGGAGTGGCAAATCTTTGGGTCATTATTTATTATTAGGAGAAAAATAATGTTGCTTATTCTTTATTTAGCTGCCATCATTATTGCGAATATTATTACTGCAGCGCTGGCACCTTTGCAGATAGGACCGTTTTTAATTCCTTACGGAAGCTGGCTGATCGGGGTGACGTTGGTACTTAGGGACATTATTCAGCGCAAGTACGGGCGAAAAGCTGCTTATCTGGCGATTACCACGGCTCTTGTCCTATCGGCTGTTTCCTCCAAACTTCTTGGAGATACTTTGACCATTACCTTGGCTTCAGCCATTTCCTTTTTGATATCGGAATCGGCAGATACGGAAATTTATACGAGGCTTAAAGGCTCTTTCCTGCGTAAAGTGTTTGCGAGCGGGATTGTCAGCAGTTTTCTCGATAGTTTAGTCTTTATATTAATCGGTCTGTCCCCGCTTATTTCAGGCATCCTGATCTGGGATTTTGTACCGAATGCAGTACTCGGGCAGTTTGCTGTTAAGAGTCTGATGCAAGTGCTCGGAATAAGCATTCTGTTTATGATTAAGAACCGTTGGGAGGTTACCGTAAATGAAAAACAAGGAAACTGAGGACCTGTCACTTCTGGGATCGGGACAAACACGCTATGTTTTTGATTATGATCCGGACATACTGGAGAGTTTTGCAAACAAGTATCCCGATAATAATTATTTTGTCCGCTTAAATTGCCCTGAATTTACCAGCCTGTGTCCGATTACCGGCCAGCCGGATTTTGGAACGATGATTATCAATTACATTCCGGATCAAAAATTGGTAGAAAGCAAATCGTTGAAGCTATATCTTTTCAGTTTCCGCAACCATGGAGGTTTCCACGAAGATGTTGTCAACATCATCATGAAGGACCTGATCCGGCTACTTGAACCTAGATATATCGAAGTTATAGGAGAATTCAGCCCCAGAGGAGGGATCTCCATTCATCCTTACAGCAATTATGGACAGCCGGATAGCAAATGGGTAGAATTTGCCGTGAAGAGGCTGCTTAAGTACGGGAAATAGACGAGCGGGGACATGGGAGCGTTTCTTTTGTTCCCGCTGCTGTCCCAGAGAGCAGCGGTACAAAGCGGCAGTAGTCATCCCAGCTGTCAATATAGCCTTCCGGATTTGTATTGGTCTTTTGTCTGACCAGCAAACGCTGACAGGCTAGCCCTTCGCCGGCTTCAAGCGGGACAACGATTTTTCCGTCGACATCGAGCTGTTCAAGCCAGCAAGGTCCAATGACCGGTGTTGCTGCCGTTACGAGGATTCCCCGGTACGGTGCATTTGGTTCATAACCGTTTCGGCCGTCGGCAATGATACTGCAGATTGGATAGTTCAGCTGTTCAAATAATACTCGAACTTTAAGGGCGAGTGCTTCGATTCTTTCGATGGTTGTCACGGCCATACCCATCTCGGCCAGCAAAGCAGACTGATAGCCGGAACCCGTACCTATTTCAAGGACTTTGTCACCAGGTTCCAAAGCCAATAGCTCGGTCATTTTAGCGACAATAAAGGGCTGAGAGATCGTCTGCTTCTCTCCGATCGGAAGCGGTTCATCATCATAACTGTAGGGCCATAAATCTTCAGGAATGAACAAATGTCTGGGGATTTTTTTAATGGCGTCCAGGATGCGTTTGTCATGAACTCCTTGAGGAGCTACATGCTCATCAACGAGTATGGCTGCTTTTTCCTGCCAGTTTTGCATAGTCTGACACTTCTTTCCTCAGATAATTCTGGTTGCCGTGTTCATCTATTCAGCTTAATCGGGTACTGATTGGAACTATTTTGGCCTGTTTTCTCATTAATTATAGTATAATAAAATTATTTGCGAAAAGTATTCGGGCTTTGGCTCATTAATGAACTGGTTAATGGAGGAACACAAATGGTTCAAAAATATATTATTGCGCTCGATCAGGGGACAACAAGCTCACGGGCTGTCATTTTTAACCATGAAGGAATGATCGTAGGTAAAGCCCAAAAAGAGTTTGCCCAGATTTATCCGTTCCCGGGGTGGGTTGAACATGATCCTTTGGAAATCTGGGACACCCAGCTGGCTGCTATCAGAGAGGTTCTGGATCAGACGAACATAAATCCGGATGATATTGTTGGGCTAGGGATAGCAAATCAAAGGGAGACGACTGTGGTTTGGAACCGTTTTACCGGCAAACCTGTCTATCATGCGATTGTCTGGCAATGCCGTAGAACGACGGAACTTTGCGAGCAGATACTGAACGGTACCTTGAACGAGTATATTTCAGATGCGACCGGCCTTGTTGCGGATGCTTATTTTTCCGGAACGAAAATTCGCTGGATCCTGGATCATATCCCGGATGGTCAGGCGATGGCCGAAAAAGAGGATTTGCTTTTTGGCACAATTGACAGCTGGCTCGTCTGGAATCTTACCAAAGGCCGGCTGCATATTACGGATTACAGCAATGCCTCCCGGACCATGCTCTATAATATCAGGGAACTAGCGTGGGATGACAAAATATTATCTTATTTGGATATCCCCAGACCACTGCTGGCGGAAGTCTGTCCGAGCAGCCACTGTTACGGTGTAACAGATTCTTCGATATTTGGAGCTGAAATACCGATAGCTGGCATAGCCGGTGATCAGCAGGCCGCACTTTTTGGGCAGGCCTGCTTTACAGAAGGAATGGTCAAAAATACCTACGGTACGGGTTGTTTTATCCTGATGCATACCGGTAGAAATATGATCCGGTCTCAAAATAAATTGCTGACGACAATTGCCTGGGGAATTGACAACGAGGTGGAATATGCGCTGGAAGGCAGTGTGTTTATTGGCGGAGCAGTCATTCAGTGGCTTCGTGATGAACTTGGATTGCTGAAAACTTCTGCCGAAAGCGAGTATTATGCAACTCAGGTCAAAGATACGAACGATGTCTATATTGTTCCGGCCTTCGTCGGACTCGGCGCACCATACTGGGATATGCATGCCCGCGGCATAGTGACCGGACTTACCCGGGGCGCAAACCGTTTCCACCTTGTAAGAGCCGCGCTGGAGAGCATTGCTTATCAGACAAATGATGTTCTTACGGCAATGGCTAAGGATGCCGATATCCCTCTTAAGGCCTTGAAAGTAGACGGCGGTGCAGCTGATAATAATTTCCTGCTGCAGTTTCAGGCGGATCTCAGCGGTATTCCGGTTGAACGGTCAGAAATTTGTGAGGTTACGGCTTTGGGAGCAGCATATCTGGCAGGTTTGGCAACCGGATACTGGAAGGACAAGGAAGAGCTGAAAGACCTTAGTAAAGGGCGCCTTATTTTTGCTTCGAACATCACCGAATCTGAGCGCCAACAATACCTGAGCGGGTGGAAAGTGGCAGTCAGCCAGGCAACCTATCGGACGGTATGACGGGATTATGAACGAAAAATACAAATAAAAGATATATTCAGATAATATTTATTGGCGTAAAGGTTTCTTTTTTTCCCTTAATCGTAGTAAAATAGTCTTGCTCGATTTTTTGCACAGGGCAATATCATTATTTTCGGGAGTAAAGTGGAAGGCAAAATGGAATACCTTCGTATAGGCAAAAGGCAAATTGAATACGAGCTTCGAAAAAGCAGCAAAGCAAAAAGATTGATTGTTACCATCAAACATCAGAAGTTAAAGGTTTCTGTTCCTGCCGAAGTTACTTTCACCCAGGCCAGACGATATCTGGAAAACAATAAAGACCTGATATTGAAGTACATCGAAAAACAAAATTCAGCAGCAGGGGAAACTGCTGCGAAGGAATATGTTTCAGGTGAAAAACTACTGTACAGGGGCAGGCATTATCCTCTGCTGATCGAGGAAAAGGCCGGACCCGGAAGCTCCTCAGCATCGTTTATTGGAAGCAGGATCGTTGTAACCGTTCCACCGGGGTTATCAAAAGAGAAAAAAAGTCAATCAACCAAAAAGATACTGGAAGAATGGTATATCCGACAGGCCCAAAAGCTTCTTCCTGAACAGGTTGAGTATTATGCCAGACAGCTGGATATTATCTATCAAAAACTTAGAATTAAGGATCAAAAAACAAAATGGGGAAGCTGTTCAAGCAAAGGATACATCAACTTAAATTGGCGCATTATCATGGCACCGAACCAGGTTGCGGCTTATGTGATTATTCACGAATTAGCCCATCTTAAGTACATGAACCATTCCAAGGAATTTTGGGCATTCGTGGAACAAATTCTGCCGGACTATAAGAAGTGGAAAAACTGGTTGAAAGAACATTGTAATGAATTGATGGACGGATGGGACTAAAGCAGCTCCGATTTTCGAAATTCTACCAGGTTATGCCGATAGCGCTGGGGGACAAAATGGGATTGGAGCTTTTTATTTTTGCGGTTTTCGATGCTGATACGGGTAAAATATTTAGCCCAGAGCTCTTGGTAAAATTGTTCTGTCTCTGAATCAGGAATGGCTGCTTCCTCGGAGGAATCGGAAAGGTACCATTCTTTTTTATTGCAGATAATCGCAAGATTTCTTTTTTTGTCATGAATAATGAAACGTTCGCCTGCTAGCCTGTCAGCAAAATGGTCGGCCAGAAGAATTAATATATTATGATCCGGCTCCAGAACCGCATAAAGATAACTGCCGGTATCCGTAAAGCGAAGCAGCCCTAAAAAGCGTTCTGCTTCAAAAGATACTTTCTTGGCTGTTTGCCGGATCGGCAATACCTCGGGATGAGAATGAATGCTGTCAATTTTCGGACCTAATTGAAAGCCGAGCTGAAGGTATTTTAAGATAAGGTTTTCTTTGGCGGGATTGTTCGAGAGGTATACATAATAGATCTGCATTAAGGAGTAGACAGAAATTTTTCTGTCTATCGCATCATAAACCCTGGCAGCAAGCACAGGATCACTTTGGATAACAGTAGATGGCGTGAACATATTGAACTGATACGAAGCTTCAGGATAGATTCCATGGGCTTTTTGTTCATAATAGCTGTAATATATTGAAGTCAGTAAACCGTCAAAGCTTCCGTCATATAAATAATCCATTTTCAACAGTCCCTCATTCTTCGGAAGACTCCTAGAACCTTGTCAACCCTAAAATGATCATATATGTTTACAGGATAAATCAAAACAAACATAGCTGAACGGGTTTGGCCACAGGTGTCAGGGCCTGGCGCACCAAGGCACTTTCTGCAGGGATGCCTCCGTAATAACAGCCCTGACACGTGATAAAATATTTAGCGCGCTTAAGAACCACCCCCATTTTTTTAAGATGATTATAAGAAATATTACCCAGCCTGCGCTGCCGAATGATTCTCTGGGCGGAAGTCACGCCTACGCCAGGAATTCGAAGCAGCTCTTCATAAGAGGCTTGGTTGATTTCTAGAGGAAATAACTGCATGTTTCGAAGCGCCCAGGAAATTTTGGGATCAAAATCGGTATCCAAAAACGGACTCTGTTCATTGACGATTTCATCCGCTTTAAAGCTGTAAAATCTCAGCAGCCAGTCCGCCTGATAGAGCCGGTGTTCTCTAAGCAAAGGCGGAGAAGTGGAAAGAGCAGGAAGATTTGGGCCCTCATTAACGGGAACATAGGCCGAGTAATAGACTCTTTTCAACTGAAAACGGTTGTAAAGGGTTTCTGTGGCTTTAATAATGGAAAGGTCGCTGTCTTTGCTTGCCCCGACAATCATCTGGGTCGACTGTCCTGCTGGAACAAATTTTTGGACGTGCCGGAAAATCTTTCTTTCGGAAGCGTTTTGCGTCATCTGATGATGAATTTGATTCATCGGCGCAAATAGGACGGGCAGTGTCTTTTGCGGGGCCAGGAGTTTGAGGCTCTGCTCTGTAGGCTGTTCAATATTAATGCTCATCCTGTCGGCGAGCAATCCGGTCTTGTTGACCAGTGCCGGATCGGCGCCGGGAATCACTTTGACGTGTATATATCCGTAAAAGTGATATTCATGCCTCAGAATGTCAAGAACCTGATAAATCCTTTCCATGGTATGATTTGGACTGCGCTCAATACCCGAGCTCAAAAAAAGACCTTCAATATAATTCCGCCTGTAGAATTGAATCGTCAGGTCGGCAACTTCCCTTGGCGTGAAACTGGCTCGCGGGATATCATTCTGATTGCGGTTGACGCAGTAATTGCAGTTATAGATGCAGTAGTTGGTCAGGAGAATCTTTAAAAGCGAAACACAGCGGCCATCAGCAGACCAGGTATGGCAAATGCCAAATGATTTGGAGTTGCCGATACCGCCTTGATTATGCTTATTTACCCCGCTTGACGCACAAGAGACATCATACTTGGCTCCATCAGCGAGGACTGCAAGTTTTTCCAGAGTACCCATGCTCATCACCCAAATTAATTCTAGCACAGGATAATGAATAAAGCAAACATATGTTCGATAAAGTCGTGCTGTCCCCTTTTTTCGTATGAGAATCCCACATTCTCTAGATGATGGCTTAATGAACGAGATATTAACGACATGGTACTGTTCGCGCCAAGTGGAGCTCGGATGCGGAACGCGACTGTTTGTGCCATGGATGGCACAACAGCCGAAAAGAGGATGGCACCATGTCGTCAACCTTAGCCTAGCTCAAAAAATGCTGATAACAGTCAAAAACCATTAGCAGCATCATATTGGTTTAGAGTTACTCTTGTTTTGGGGTTCACCCCAACATTTGACATAGAGCCTAAAAAAATACTGCCAATAGCATAACACTATTAGCAGTATCCTATCGGTCATTTTTTTGTACAGAGATACAACTCAGCGGTCAAAACTGTTCCAGCCCTCTTCAAAAGCTTTCAGATTGACCTCAAGCAGTTTGGAGGGGACTGTTTCCCGGATAACATCAAGCCAAGTTTGCTTGTCGATCTTCAGGCATCTGGCCAGCAATCCCAGCAAAACAACGTTGACTGCTTTAGCGTTACCAGCTTCGACAGCCTTTTCGAGTCCGTTGATGATGAAAACTTCTTTACGTTCTTTTTTAATAATATCCAACACATCGGAAGGATATTGCGCTGCTCCGACGACTACCGGCATAGGATCGATCCTTTGGTCATTAATTAAGATGCTGCCATCCTTTTTCAGATAGGGCAGCCAGCGGAGAGCCTCCAGCTTTTCAAAAGCGAGGATAATATCCGCTTCACCTTCAGGAATGATCGGGGAGGCGACTTCTTTGCCATATCTTACCTGGGTAACCACACTCCCGCCCCGTTGAGCCATCCCGTGAATCTCCGAGACCTTAACGTCCTGGCCGGTCATTTGGACGGCGCCCGCCAGCACTCGGCTCGCAAGGATTGTCCCTTGTCCACCTACACCAACAATAAGAATATTCGTGGTATCAGTCATTGGCGCCACCTTCTTTCTTGATTGCTTCGCTGGGGCAGACGGTTGCACATAGCCCGCAGCCTACACACTGAGCAAGGTTGATCCTGACTTTTTTCCCTTCCTTGGCGATACAGGGACAGCCTAATTTAAGACAGCGTAGACAGCCGGTACAAGTTTCTGTGGATATGCGATAAGGGCTATTCTTGCTTTTATCGATTAAGGCGCAAATCCGCTGGGTAATAATTACTGAAGGCTCTTCTGCAGCCAATTCTTCTCTGATAATTTTCTCCAGCTCCTCCAGCTCAAACGGATCAACAACCCGGACCCTTTCCACGCCGACGGCCTTGGTCAGAAGGACGAGATCAATTTCTTTAGTAGGTTCTCCTTTAACAGTAAAACCGGTCGTCGGGTTATGCTGGTGGCCGGTCATTGCCGTGATGCGGTTATCCAAAATAATGGTCGTTGTTGTTGCTTTATTGTATACGACGTTAACAAGTGCAGTTATTCCCGAATGAATGAAAGTGGAATCCCCAATCACCGCTACCAGATTGCGGGCGAAATCCTTACCTCTGGCTTTCTCCATGCCCATGGCAGTACCGATGCTTGCTCCCATACAAATGGTCGTGTCAATGGCTTTAAGCGGAGCAAGGCAGCCAAGCGTATAACAACCGATATCACCGGCGACGGTGACTTTAAGCTTATTAAGCACATAGAAAAGACCTCTGTGCGGACAGCCGGGACATAGGACAGGAGGACGCGGAGGAATTTCATATTGCAGTTGATCTGGTTCGGTCGTCTCACGGGGAGAACAGTCCCCAAGCATCTGCATCATTTTGGCGGCAATCGTTTCCGGCAGTAGTTCCCCTATCAGCGGAAAAGTATCCTTGCCATGAACATCAAGACCCCAGGACCTTACATACTCTTCGATAAAAGGTTCCAACTCTTCGACAATATATAACTGATCTACTTTGTTCGCAAAGTCCATAATCATTTTTTGGGGCAGCGGGAAGGTCAGGCCAAGTTTTAAGATTGAAACTTCCGGTAAAATTTCTTTGACATACTGGTAGGTCACGCCGCTGGTAATTACTCCAATTTTCGTATCGTTCCATTCAACGCGGTTTAGATCGGTACTTTCAGCGTAGTTTTTTAGTCTTATCAGCCTATCCTCAACAATTACATGGCGATGACGGGCATTTGCGGGAATCATCACATATTTGGAAGGATTTTTCTGATATTCCTTGATTCCTTTCTCCTCGCGGTCAGCAAGTTCGACCAGGGATTGGGAATGTGCCACCCGCGTTGTCGTTCTGAGCATAACCGGCGTATCAAACATCTCACTGATGTCAAAAGCCAATTTGGTAAAATCTTTGGCCTCCTGGCTGTTGGCCGGCTCTAGTACCGGAATCTTTGCTGCCCGTCCAAAATGACGGTTATCCTGTTCATTTTGAGAACTATGCATGCCCGGATCGTCAGCAGATACAAGTACCAGTCCACCGTTAACACCGGTATACGAAAGAGTAAACAAGGGATCTGCTGCTACGTTTACCCCAACGTGTTTCATGGAGACAAGCACTCTTCCGCCGGCGATCGCAGCACCCAAACCAACTTCGAGTGCTACTTTTTCGTTCGGGGACCATTCCGCATACATCTCATCATATTTTGCTGCGTTTTCTGTAATTTCCGTACTGGGGGTTCCTGGATAAGCCGTGCATACTACAACTCCGGCTTCCCAGGCACCTCTTGCAATCGCTTCGTTGCCTGTCAGAAGCTTTTTCATTGTCCCCACCCTCTCAAATTTTAGATCTGCATTATAAAATATCATCAAACGTTATAGGTTGTTTTCGGTGATATAAGATTCATTATAGTATGAATAAAGAAAACAGTTCAAGCAAAATCCAAGCTATTTTTTTGAAAATATCTGGATGATTGCCAAACTGTTATCATTTATATAACTGTTCAATTTATATATAGAAATTATTTTATTGGTTCGTCATTTAGTCATTTGATTCGCTTTCAAGATCCAGGCCTTCAAGGTCTTCACTTTCAAGGAAAATATTGATTTCATCGTCAGAAAGAACATTTGTTTTCAGGGAGGCATAATTATCCTGGAAATGGGGCGAATAGAGCGGAGAACTGATATTCTGACCAGAGGCGACCATATCTCGGATGCGCATTAGTTCCGAATATTCATGGATGGAGATGATGACAGCCTGGGGTTTATTATTTTTGACGATGATATAGGGATTGCCTTCATCTTCAACGGCCTGAATAACTTTTGAAGCTTGTCCGCGGCCTAACTCCGAAACGGAAATCATACAGTCAAATACCCGGCGCAAATCCATGCGAAAAACTCCCCTCCCTCAGCAGATCACAAATGTCATGCTTAGACAAACGTCCAAGACATTTTGATTATAAGCTGGAAACTGGAATAATGCAACAAGCGGCTGGATGATTTTAGTGGTAATTAACATGCATATCTGCATGAAAATAGTCGAAGAAACGACAATCCTTATTAATAAGAGAAATAAATCAATGAGATTTGTCAAAATTTTTTTCCTGAACTGTCCTGAACCATCAATTGAACCTTTTAAGGCAACAGGCAATAAAATGAAGCGTGAACATATTATGGGGGAGTGTCGGTAAAATGAAAGGAAACATGAAACATGTATTTCCGGGTGGAAATACCTCAGAGGGATTTTTTTCGTACTATTCGTTTCTGCTAGAAAAAGGTACGAAACGAGTTTTTGTGCTCAAAGGGGGACCTGGTGTCGGAAAATCAACGTTGATGAAAAAAATTGGGAACAGAATGGTGGAAATGGGTTATGATGTGGAATTCCACCACTGCTCTTCTGACCATCATTCCCTGGACGGAATAGCGGTTGTAGATGCCGGGATTGTGATGGTTGATGGAACTGCACCGCATATTGTGGATCCGAAGTATCCTGGAGGTCTGGATGAAATCATCAATCTGGGAGAATACTGGGATACGGATGCCATACAGCATAACGTAAAACATATTATTGCATCAACGAATGAAGTCAGCCGTCTGTTTGCCAGGGCTTACCGTTTGTTAAGCGCAGCCAGAGCGGTCGCGGAGAATATGATGGCCATAACCAGGCAGTCTATGGATTTCTCTGCGTTGAATATGGAAACACTGCGTTTGGCAAAGAAAATATTTGAAGGTGTGTACATGGCGGAAAACTCCGGTAGGACCGGCGTAGCCAGACATCTATTTTCCTGTGCGTATACACCGGAAGGTTTTGTTGATTTTACAGATTCTATTCTGCAGGAAATTGAGGAGATTGTTTATCTGGAAGGCGAGATGGGCACAGGAAGATCCGTTTTTATGGAGAAAATTGCCGCTAAGGCCATGGAAAATGGTTTTGATGTAGAAATCTATCACTTACCGCTGATTCCTTCCAAGATCGGAACGATTGTGATCAAAGAACTGCAGGTTGCCCTGACGTCGAGCGAATATTTCCGAAACAATCATCAAGAGTCCGTTAACCTGAACAGGCATGTCCATACAGAGCTTTCTTCATCATTGACACAGGAACTGAACAGTGACCTAGATTTGTTTGGTCAACTTATGCTCAGCGGAATGGACTGTATTCACCAGGCCAAACAGGAGCACGATGCTCTGGAGCAATATTATGTCCCGTATATGAATTTTAAGGCTGTTGAAGAAAAATATGAGGAGATATTGAGCAGGATCTTGGATATTGTGGACAGTGAGGCCTGCGCAGCAGAAAAACAACTGCATTAGGCATACCGCGGAGAGGGGGGACAAAAGGATACGTCCCTCCTTTTGTTTCTATCTTCCTGATGCGGTTTTTTGGAGTGATTTTTTGTTTGATGATTGGTTATGATAGAATAGGAAAATATCCTATCATGAGGTTTTTATGGAAAAAGATCTATATATGACGATTTCCAGCAAAACAAAACAGCTGCTGGTCAAACAGGAAGGTTTCGATGCGGATTTCAAAATGACAGTTAAAGGCATTCAAACCACAGATTTAGTAGCATTTGCGAATTCTGAAAATGGAGGAACCATTTTAGTTGGCGTCGGCGAAGTTGAAGATAAAAACAGCATGCAGAAAGGTAGAATGATCGGCTGTCCGGTTGGTGACAAGGAAAGACTCTTTATTTTAAGTAAAGCTGAGAGTTGTGTTCCGCCCGTTGAAGTCGCTATAATAATAGAAAACTATGCCAGAAAACCGATCTATCGAATTGAGATTCCCTCCGGTAAAGAAAAGCCGTATTGCACGGCCGGAGGCACATACAAGATCAGAGGGGACGGTCGGACCAACACCCTGCTTCCGGGAAGGCTGTTGACCCTTTACATTGAAAAACAAAGCGAAACATTTTTTAACCGTTTTCGCGAGGCAACGAAAGAACTAGGGAAAGATATTATGGCTTCGGATACAATGCTTCAAAATGCCTTGAACGAGCTCAGACGCAAAGTGCTGCAGATTGAATCTGCCATTGAGGGCAACCAAAACAGCCTGGGAAAAATAGCGGCTATTGATAAAAAAATGGATCAGCTTTTGTCGATGCAAGCTAAAGGAGAATAAAATGAATTTCAACACAAATACGGATCTTGATTATGAGCCGCTGATCGTGGTCGAAGGAAAAAACGATGCGCATGCGGTCAGACGTGCCCTGGGCAAAGTTGACGTCATCTGGACGGAGGGGTTTGGATTGACTGAGCAAAAGCTGGAGTATATTGCGGAGATGGCAGAGAGACGCGGTGTTATTGTCTGTACGGACCCTGATTTTGCTGGGAAACAGATTCGGGAGCGGATCAATAAACGGATTCCGAAAGCCAGGCATGTTTATCTTTCCGTCGAGGTAGCCCGCAATCCAAAAGATCATGATATTGGCCTGGAAAACGTTTCTCTCGAGGAGATCAGGAAAGCGTTTTCCAAAATACTTGAAGTAAAGATTTCGAATACGGACAGCAAAGACGGAGTGAAAATTGCTGAGAAGAATACTGAGGCGGTAGTAATGGCTGATTTGCGGCAAAGCGGCCTGGTTGGGCAAAACTGTTCGGCTGCAAAACGGTCCCGGCTCGGGAGAATTTTGGGGATCGGGGATACAAACGCCAAGCAATTTTTATTTCGCGTCAACCGTTTTGGGATAACCAAAGATGAATTTTATTCCGCAGTAAAGCAGATGGAAGGGAAGGGGATGGGAAGTAAGTGACGGAAGCAAGACGGGAAGATACGGCGTCCTATATCCGCAGAGTTGTACGCCATGGCGTCCGGGCCAAAAAATCTTTGGGTCAGAATTTTTTAGTTGATGACAGTATTATTGAAAGAATTGTGCAGGAGGGCGTGCCCCGGACCGATCTGCCGCTGGTCGAGATTGGACCGGGACCGGGCGCACTTACAAGGATGCTTGCCCCGAAATACCCTAAAATGTGGGCGGTAGAACTTGATAAGGAAAAGGTTGAGCTGCTCCAAAGAGAATTAAACGCCTACCCGTTTGTTCTGCTGCATATGGATGCCCTGAAGCTTAAACTAGCCAATCTCTGGGGACAGGAAAAAGGCTGGCTGATTGGCAATCTCCCATACTACATCACAAATCCGCTACTGATGCATTTTCTTGACCAAGCGGAATCGCTGCAGGGCATGACCGTAATGGTCCAGAAAGAAGTTGCCGACCGAATGTGTGCCCTGCCCGGGGGAAGGGATTATGGGATATTATCGATTGCCGTTCAGTTATCAGCCGAGGTCAAAAGGCTGTTCGATGTTCCCCCTTCGGCCTTCTGGCCTCAGCCGAAGGTCACATCGACGGTGCTAAGACTGGATATCCGGCCATATCCAGGATTCTCATTGGAAAAGAGAGACGTCTTTTTCAAGGTTGTGCGGGCGGCTTTTGCGCAGCGAAGGAAGATGCTGCTGAATACGCTTTCCAGCGGACTCTCCTTACCCAAAGAGCAAACTGCGGAGATACTCAAGGCTGCAGGAGTAGACCCGAAGCTCAGGGCTGAAGATGTCGGGATACTTGATTATCAGAAGATTGTAGTCGTCTGGGAGGCGCAAAGAAATTGATTCTAAGGATACCGGTTTGGGAACCGGTATTTTTTTATGTCATAAAATAGAGTAAATCAGAAAATATAGATGCGGCTATTTTTAAAGGAGTTTGCGAAGAGCAGGAGGGTTAGACATGTTTAAGACAGGAGATATTGTGGCCCGCCTTTCTTATAACCAGGATTTATTTCTAAAAATACTGGCCCTGAATAAAAGGCGCAAGAAAGTAACGGCAGTACTCGGTGGGCTCAATTACCGATTAATCGCCGACGCCGATGTCGATGACCTTATTTTCAAGGATGATAAGCAAATTGTCCATTATCAGCTGGCCGATTCTCAGGAAGTTTATAAAAAATTCCGTAAGGTTGTCTACGACCGCAAATTCAACGTTGAAGAAGAGTACTTTGAAATACCGGGCAAAATTCTTCATTTGGACGGAGATCAGGAATATTTGGATCATTGTCTAAAAACGTATAGACAATTGGGACTTCAGGCCAAAGGAATTTGTAAATCGGAAGCGGAACAGCCCAAGGCAATTGCCGGGTCTTTGCGAGATTATCCGGCGGATATTCTGGTTTTGACAGGTCATGACTCTTTGCTTAAAGGGAAGAGTAATTTGAAAAGTCTGGACAGCTACCGGAGCTCGGGCCATTTTGTGCAGTCCGTTACAGAAGCAAGGCGAATTCAGCCGAATAAAGATCAGTTGGTTATCTTTGCAGGCGGATGCCAGTCTAATTTCGAAGCAATTATTGAAGCCGGTGCAAACTTTGCCTCTTCGCCAAGGCGAATGCTGATTCATGCCTTAGACCCTGTGTTTCTGGTGGAAAGCATTGCCTATACGCCAATTGACCGTACCGTTTCTCTCAAAGATATTATTCGGCATACAGTTACGGGTGTAGACGGTGTAGGCGGAATTGAAACAAGAGGACAGCTCAGAAGAGGTTACCCCAAAGTAGAGCATTGATCCATGAATAAAATACAAGTTTAGGAATAATTTACGCAGATTTCCACAAATTAAGCTCGGAGGGATGCTATGACCGAGCATATTATGGGAAATCTGCTTATTATCGGCGGAGCAGAAGACAAGGAAAAAGACTGTAAAATTTTAAAATATTATTACCGCGAGGCAGGAGAAAAAAGATCCAGGATATGTGTGATTACTGCAGCTTCAGAGGACGGGGAGCAGGCGGGGATCATTTATAGAGACCTTTTTATGAGGTTTGGCTGCTCAAATATAGACGTGATTGCCATTCAAGACAGAGCGTATGCCAATGCAGGTGAAAATATTGAAAAGATCGTTCAAGCCAGCGGTATTTTCTTTACAGGGGGGGACCAGCTCAGGATCACAGCGATGATCGGCGGGACTGCAATGGGTATGGCCTTGCAGCATCTGTATGAGCAAGGGGTTATTATCGGAGGGACCAGTGCCGGAGCATCCGTAATGTCTGATACAATGATTATCGGCGGACAGGGAGATACGCCTGGTGAAGACTTAATTCAGATGGCCCCCGGACTAGGACTTTTGAAGGGTGTCATTATTGACCAGCATTTTGCCCAAAGAGGAAGGATTGGACGGCTAATGACGGCTGTCTCTTTAAATCCGTACTTTTTAGGAATGGGAATTGATGAAGATACATCTGTCCATATCAGAAAAGACGGGACCTTTCGGGTGATCGGGCGCGGAACAGTACTTATTGCCGATGCTTCATGTGCAGTGATCAGTAATGTGGACGACTTAAATAATGGGAAGCCTCTGGCCCTTGCCCCGGTCAAAGTACACGTTTTGAGTGAAGGCTGGAGATTTAATATTACTGAACGGACCAGCTTTCTGAGTGAGGCTGAAGGATTCAGTATGAATCATTCGGAGCTGTCTAAAAAGGAAATGAAACAGGAGGCTACATCTTCATGAAGATACATCAGGTGAAAGCAATTGAAGGTGCAAACTTTTTCAGTTACAGGCCCGTGATCCGCGGAATCGTCAGTATTGCCGAATGGCAGGGGAAAATGACCCATGAGCTTGGCGATTTCAATCAAAGATTGTTAAAGGCGCTACCTTCACTTGCCGACCATACCTGTTCCCGTGGAAAACCCGGAGGGTTTGTTGAAAGACTGGAAGAAGGAACATTGCCTGGACATGTATTGGAGCATGTCAGTATAGAATTACTGACTTTAGCCGGAGAAAAAAGCCGTTACGGCAAAACGCGTATTCTGGTTGAAGAAATGGAAGAATATGAGGTGATCTATGAATATGAATGCAAGGAAGCAGCGATTGAGGCACTTTATGCTGCAGCCGGTTTTCTCAACCGGCTGCGCTATGGGGAAGAGCCGAATGCTGAGCCGTTGGTCGCTCAATTAAAAAAACTTCGTTCAGCGTATATGCCTGGGCCGTCCACGCAAGCCATTCTTCAGGCTTGCCTTGACAGAGGTATTCCTTACGATAAGCTCGGGGATGGGAATCTTTATCAGCTTGGCTATGGCCGTCTGCAAAAAAGAATACAGGCGGCGATGACAAGTGGAACGAGCTGCATCGGAACAGATATTGCAGCAGACAAACAGCTTACGCGGCTAATACTCAGTGAATCTGCCATACCGGTTCCACGCGGAAAGATTGCTTCTTCGGAAGAGGAGATTCTGAAGCTGTTCCGACAATTTGACGGCAGTGTGGTTGTCAAGCCTTGTATGGGCAATCAGGGGAAAGGTGTATCTCTCAATTTAACGAAGGAAAGTGAGATTGTTAAAGCCTGCCGCCTGGCGCAGATCTACAGCACAAAGGTGATTATCGAAGAATACATCAAAGGAAACAACTACCGGCTTCTTGTTGTTGGGGGCAAATTGGTGGCGGCGGCCAGGAGAAGACCGCCGATAGTTGCCGGAAACGGCAAATCGAGCATTGAAGAGCTGATCGAACAGGAAAATAATAATCCTCTAAGGGGAACGGGGCATGAAAAATATTTATCAAAAATCGCGGTTGATCCCGTTCTTATTTTAGATCTCAGCCGGCAGGGATTTTCGCTGAAATCTGTTCCACATCTTGGAGAAAAAGTCGTACTCCGGCAAAGTGCGAACCTCAGTACCGGATCAACGGCAGTGGACGTGACAGATTTGGTGCACAGGGATAATGCTGAGCTGGCTGTTTATGCAGCAAGCGTACTGGGACTCGATATTGCCGGGATAGACTTTATTCTGGAAGATATCAGGCGTTCTTACCGGGAGCAGGATGGCAGAATTATTGAGGTCAATGCAGCTCCGGGTTTAAGGATGCATTTGCTGCCCAGTGCCGGCCAAAGCAGGAATATCGGCAGGGATATTGTCAATATCCTCTTTCCGCATGGAAACGGCAGAATCCCTATTGTCTCGGTGACAGGAACCAATGGCAAGACAACTGTCGTCCGTCTTTTAAGTAAAATGCTCCGGAAACAGCAGTTAACAGTAGGGATGACTTCCACGGAAGGAATCTATATTAATGACAGACTGCTCAGCAAGGGTGACCACAGCGGACCTGCCAGTGCCAGGACTGTCCTGAGACACCCCGATGTCCAAGTTGCAGTCCTGGAAACAGCCAGAGGGGGGATTTTACGGGCGGGTCTCGGTTATGATTATGCGGATGTCGCGATTATCACAAATATTTCTGAGGATCATCTCGGTCAATACGGTATTGATACTATTGAGGATTTGAGCAAGGTGAAGAGTCTGGTTGCTGAAAGAGTACAAAAGCATGGTTTTGCCATTCTAAATGCGGATGATCCTCAGGTTGTGAACCTGGACCAAAAAGCCAGTGGCCATGTTATTTACTTTAGTACCGAAATCCAAAACAGAAGAATCTGTAAACACCTGGCGTTTGGAGGGGTTGCCGTGGTCGCAGATCAGAAGAAGATATGGATTTACCAGGGGACCTGCGGCTCAACTGTTTGTAACCTGAACAAAATCCCGATTACCTGGGGAGGAAAAGCGAGGCATAATGTTCAAAATGTCCTGGCAGCTGTTGCAGCTTGCTACGCTTTGGGATATACTGCTCCGCAAATCAGGAGGGCGGTAAGCGGCTTTGGGCAAAATCCTGAAGATAATCAGGGAAGGCTCGAATATTATGAAATGGATGGCTTTAAGGTAATTCTGGATTACGGTCATAACCCCGCCGGTATTAAAGAGGTTGTCCAAACACTTCAGACGATTGGGCACAAGAGGATTGTAGGGTGTATCGGCTTGCCCGGTGACAGAAGCGACACCACAGTAAAACAATTTGCCAGGGAAGCTGCCGCAGGATTTGATCTACTGTATATTAAGGAAGATGCAGATCTGCGAGGCAGAAAATCAGGAGAAATTGCGCATATGATCTATGAAGAGGCTTTAAGGGAAGGGAAAAAGGCAAGTTCAATAAAGATCATTCTTAAGGAAGAGGAAGCCTTGCGCGAAGCTCTGGCAAAAGCCAGAGAAGGAGATATTGTTGTGATCTTTTATGAAAAAGCAGAGCCGTTAAGAAAAATCATTAATGATCACCTCAATTTAATCCTGCCGGAAATAAGAAATTTGGCGGATTAGAATATTTTTCTGGCAGGATGAGGGTGTAATACGCTATAATATTAGGAAAATAATTCTATCGTATCAAAGGTAAAAGAACTTGGTAAATATGAAAGAAAATTCTGTGGTTGTTTTGGCACCGGCCAAGATAAACCTTGCGCTGGCTGTCAATGATATCAGGGCTGACGGATATCATAGTCTTGAAACGGTCTTTCAATCTGTGTCTCTGTTTGACCGGGTTGAGATCACACTTCAAGGTGGCGGGATATCTTGCCTTTGCGGCGAATTAAGCGGCGAAAAAAATCTCGCTTATCAGGCTGCCGGGCTTTTTCTGGATGAATATAAGACCAGGACGTCAGGTGCCATTCCCGGAGTTGAGATTAAGATCGAAAAACATATTCCGTTGCAGGCGGGGCTTGCCGGGGGAAGCAGTGATGCCGCAGCTGTTCTTATAGGATTGAACAGGCTACTGTCAAATCCTTTCTCCTATGAACATTTAGTGGGGCTGGCTAAACAATGTGGTTCGGATACGGCATTTTGTCTGCTTGGAGGAACAGCATGGGGGGAAGGGACCGGTTCTGAACTCCAAGAACTCCCCCCGGCACCCGAGATGGATATCATCCTGGTTAAACCGGAGCAGGGGGTAAGCACTGCAGATGCATATCGATTGTTTGATAAACGCGCTGAGTTTTCGAAGCTCAATCAACAAAGATGGGTGAGTGTTCTAAGTGCTGCCAGGATCGATACGATTGGCAGAATGCTTTCTAATGATCTGGAGAATATTGTTTTTGATCTTGTCCCTAAGATTTCTGTCTTAAAACGGCTGTTGCTGGAAGGAGGCTGCCTTGGAGCTCTGATGTCCGGAAGCGGGTCTACAATGTTCGGAATCGTAAAGGATTATAGTCAGGGGGAAAAGATGCGCAAGGTTCTGGCTGAGAAGGGTTATCATCAAACCTGGTTAGTAAAAACGATTGGTTCTCGAAATATTAATCTGGAGAAAAGGAGTGATTTTTGGTGGAAAGACGTTTAGTACCGGTAAAACTTGATAGTTATAAACCTCTGAGGGAAATTGTGCTTGAGGCCCTACGGGAGGCTATCGTCAGTGGAGTCCTGGAGCCAGGAGAACGCTTGATGGAAATCCAGCTGGCAGAAGAAATGGGCGTAAGCCGTACACCTGTAAGAGAAGCGATCCGCAAACTTGAACTGGAGGGCTTCGTGGTCATGGTTCCGCGAAGGGGCGCTTATGTGGCAGGGGTCTCTCATAAGGATGTTAAAGACGTATTTGAAATTCGCGCAGCCCTGGAAGGACTGGCAGCAGGACTCGCCGCCGAGAAGATTACAGAAGAAGAAATTGACGAGATGGAACGGATTTTATATTATGAAAAAATGCCTGATTCTCTGGATGTTATTGTCCAGTCCGATATAGACTTCCACGCTCTTTTGTATAAGGCAAGCAGGAATGAGAGGCTGATTCAGATTCTTGCGAACCTGAAAGAGCAGACACAGCGGTTCCGGACAACATCTTTGGCAGTTCCGGGAAGGGTTAAAAATACGATTCAGGAACACCGGGCGATCATTGATGCTGTGGCAAGGCATGATGTGGAAGAAGCGCAAAAGCTTGCAGCGGCACATATTGAAAATGCCGGGAATGTCATGTTTGAAGCTTTAAGGGGTATGTCGTCGAGCCGCAAAAGCGAATAACAGTTCCTGCATAGTGTTTTATGAGATGAAATAAAAGAGATGATTGCATGAAAAGAATTGAAAGAATGATTGCGTTAACAGAAATCCTGATTTCCCACCCGAATGAGCTTTTGACTTTGGGTTTTTTTGCCGACCGTTTTGACACTGCGAGATCGACCATCAGTGAAGACCTGGTCGCGATTAAAGAAAGTTTAACGCTCACGGACAAGGGCAATTTGGATACAATTTCAGGGGCGGCCGGAGGTGTCAAGTATTTGCCCGGAATCGGCAGAGAAGAAGCAAAAAACTTCCTGACATCTCTTGCCGGAAATTTAAATGCGGGCGACAGAACGCTTCCTGGCGGATTTCTTTATATGTCTGATATTCTCTATAATCCGATCATTGCCAGGAAATTAGGGCTTATTTTTGCGAGCGTTTTTCGGAAAAGAAGTCCTGAAGCCGTGATAACGATTGAAACAAAAGGAATTCCGCTGGCCCTGATGACTGCTGATGCGCTGGGTGTACCTGCTGTTGTGGTGCAGCATGGCAATAAGGTGACGGAAGGTTCTTCGGTTAGTATTAATTACATATCCGGTTCCTCCAAAAGAATTCAGACCATGTCTTTAACCCGCAAGGCTTTGGGTACCGGGAAAAAAGTGCTGATCATTGATGATTTCATTAAAGCCGGGGGCACAGCCAAAGGGCTGATCGACCTTATGCAGGAATTTGATGCCAAAGTCGTAGGCCTTGGCATTTTGATGGAAGATACACTCTGGAATAACTCAAGGCTAGTCGAAGACTACCTTGCTCTTCTGCAGCTGGAAATAGATTCTTCAAAAGGCAGGACGTTTGTCAAGGCAAATGACCCAAAAATGATGTAGAATATTTTGAATTGGAAATTTTTTTTGCTAAAAAGAAGGAGTTTTTTGCCAAATAGAGAATAAAAAAAGAAGATTTTTCTGGAGGCGAAAGAGAAGGGTGGTGATTCTCAGCATGGAGATTACTGACGTCAGAGTCCGAAAGGTAAATGCCGAAGGCAAGATGAAAGCAGTCGTATCGGTTACATTTGACAACGAGTTTGTTGTTCACGATGTAAAAGTGGTTGAAGGGACGAATGGTTTATTTGTGGCGATGCCCAGTCGAAAGACCCCGGAAGGCGATTTTCGCGATATTGCCCACCCGATTTCATCTGCGGCAAGAGAAAAAATCCAGACTAAGGTACTAGAAGAATACGGAAAGGGCATTGAATAATATTTGATTTTGCTGAGGAGAGACCATCATTTGAGAGGTCTCTTTTTTATCATATTAAATAAAACTGCAATAATATAGGCGGAATACAAAAAAATATCTGTAATTTCTTTTTATTCTTGGCAATAATTCGTTATAATAATGAAGTACGACTATGCGAGTATCTGCTCATCCATTATAGGATATTTTAAGGTTGATAAGGTACTTGATCACTTTGGAGGATAAATAAGGAAATGTCTCATTTTACAGCAGTCATTTTGGCTGCGGGAAAAGGTACCCGTATGAAATCGGAATTACCGAAAGTGATGCACACTCTGGCTGGCCGTCCGCTGATTGACCACGTTCTGGAGAAGGTTGCAAAACCGGGAATTAATGATGTCATTACGATTGTCGGTCATGGCCGCGAAATGTTGTCGGAACACCTTGGGGAACGAACCAGGGTGGTTGTTCAGGAAGAACAATTGGGTACAGGTCACGCCATGATGCAGGTATTGCCATTGGTCGATGAAGACAGTAGCATTCTGGTCTTAAGCGGGGATCAGCCGCTTTTAGCGGGGCATACGCTTCAGTCATTAATGGAGATTCACCAAAAGACGGGCTCTTCAGCCACAGTACTCACGGCAATCATGGAGAATCCTTCTGGTTATGGAAGGATATTGAAAGAGAACAATGTTTTTCAAGGCATTATCGAAGAAAAAGATGCAGATGCTTTGCAAAAAGGGATTAAGGAGATCAATACAGGCACCTATTGTTTCAACGGAGCAGCCTTGAAATTTGCGCTTCAGAAGATTACGCCTAAAAATGCCCAGGGCGAGTATTATCTCACTGATGTCTTTGATATCCTACTTTCGTCCGGTCAAAAAATTGAGGTCTTTTGTACGAACGACCCGTCAGAAGCTTTAGGCATTAATAATCGGGTTCAGCTGGCTGAAGCCGAGGATATCTTGTATGATCGAATCAGAAAATACTGGATGATGGAGGGAGTAACGATCATCAATCCTCCATCGGTTTTTATAGATGCGGAAGTTGTTCTTGGGAAGGACGTCATCCTTAATCCTTTTACGATAATTAAAGGAAATACCAGGATTGAAGAAGGCGCGAACATTGGCCCCTCGACAACACTGATCAACTGTGTTTGTCAGAAGGGATGTCAAATCGAGCACTCTGTTGCGCGAGACGCAGTGATCGGAGAGAATTGCCTTGTGGGACCGTATGCTTACCTGAGACCCGGAACGGTTTTGGGTAAAGAGGTTAAAGTTGGTGATTTCGTAGAAATTAAAAACAGCATCATTGAAGAGGGAACCAAAGTCCCTCACCTGAGCTATATTGGTGATTCCAGATTGGGCAAAAATGTGAACATAGGTGCCGGAACGATTACCTGCAACTATGATGGTGAGAATAAGCATCAGACCATTATTGAAGACCGTGTTTTTGTCGGCAGCAATACAAACTTTGTTGCTCCGGTATCCATCGGCAAAGAAGCAGTCATCGGCGCCGGGTCAACAATTACGAAAGATGTTCCTGGTCAGGCTCTGGCGATCGAAAGATCACAACAGCGAATTATTGAAAATTGGCACTCGGCCAAGAAAAAGTAGGGGGAAAATTATGGCTACGAAAGAACTTAAAATTTTTTGCGGAAACGCAAATAGGGAACTCGCGCAGGAGATTGCCGATTATCTTGGCATTTCCATGGGGGTTGCCAATGTCAAAACATTTATGGACGGCGAAATCAACATCGGAATTGATGAAAGCGTAAGGGGTGCCGATGTGTTTGTTGTTCAGCCGACCTGCGCGCCAACCAACGATAGTATTATGGAACTGTTAATCCTTATTGATGCCTTGCGGAGAGCGTCAGCCTATCGGATTACGGCAGTGGTCCCCTATTACGGCTATGCCAGACAGGAAAGGAAGACAAAGGCCAGGGAACCGATTACGGCGAAACTCATGGCCAATCTTATAACGACTGCTGGAGCGGATCGTCTGGTGGCTATGGATCTTCATGCACCTGCAATTCAGGGATTTTTCGACATTCCAGTTGATCATCTCCCCGGAGTACCGATCCTCGCGGAATATTTTATGGAGAAGAAACTCGAAGATATTTGCGTTGTATCACCTGATATCGGAGGAGTCGGCAGGGCCAGGAATTTTGCGGAACGAATCGGGGCATCGCTCGCAATTGTGGATAAACGTCGGCCTGAACCGAATGTATCAAAAATAATGCATGTCATCGGTGACCTGCAGGGAAAAATAGCAGTACTTATTGACGATATCACAGATACCGGCGGTACGATTACCCAGGCTGCAGCTGTACTGATGGAAAAAGGAGCCAAAGAGGTCTATGCCTGCTGTACGCACCCGGTATTATCTGGTCCTGCTATCGGCATTCTCGAAAAATCCGTTATTAAAGAATTTGTCGTAACAAATACCATTCCTTTAACCCCGGAAAAGAAGATTGATAAGATTAAAGTGCTTTCTGTTGCTCCTTTATTGGGAGAAGCTATCGTTAGAATCCATGAGGATTTATCCGTCAGTAAATTATTCAGTTAGTTCTTCAGAGCACTCAGATAAGGCCGTCTTTGGGACCCTTGTCTGCATTGGTGGCTTCTTCATTCTGCCCCTCGCAGAAATTATCCGTAACAGACGTGCTGATTTCTGCTGTGACAGGTTGAATTGGCTTGTCTGTATCATCCGGGAAATCTTCGTTTGTTTCAGCGTCCTTATTCTTTTTCCAGAATCTGTTCAGATCCTGACTTTTTCGGCTTGCCTTTTGGGAAGCAACCTGGATCATGGATTTGACATTATCATTGATGCCTTTCGTAAAAAGTTCAAGTCTTTCTTCACAGCCTTTGACCACCACGACGACATCGGAACCGATGGTAAGAATATCGTCCGCTTTCAAGCTGGCTTTTCCCTTGAAAAGACCCTCTATTTTACCTCCGGAGATATCAAGACTTGATATCATGCCATTTTCGGTATCGATATAGAACTCTTCAATGATACCGAGGGTTTTGCCGCTGGCAGTAATGACTTTTGTTCCAATGATCGCCGTTTTTTCTTTGAGAAGTTCTAAAATATCAGGTAAATTTGTGGCTTTTTCCGCCTGATTCTCAGTGCTGACGGTGATGACGTTTTCACCAATGCTGACAACCCTGTTATAAGGAATAATACGCTGTTCTTTGAAGAACCCCTTGGGGTCGACCATCAATGCGGCAACAGCTTTGGCTTTCGGGTCAATGACGATATTGCGCACAAACCCGATTTGTTGGCCTTCTTTTAGAGAAATAATCGGCAGGGATAAAATTTTTTTACTGGGCAGCATAGGATTCCCTCCTTTTTAAAGTCTATCAGGAAAATGCTAACAGCTTTCCGATAGATCTAAGTGCAACTAAGGCTACCGCCAAAGCTTGGCGCCAGCCAAGTTTTCAAAAAAATAATCTATATAAAATTAATCCTTGATTGATGCTGTTCTGTCTATTCAATTTATGCTTAGGACTTAAACGATATGCCGATAAGGAGAATTTATGAGGGCTGTAATCGGTCTCGGGAATCCGGGAGTTAAATATAGCGAGACAAAACATAATGCAGGGTTCATGCTATTGGACAGAATTGCTGCTCAGGAAGGATTGTCTTTCCGTAATGATTTTCGCGGCAAAGTGGCTGAAATAAGAAACAAAGATGAGCGGATATTCTTTCTGAAGCCAATTACCTATATGAATCTAAGCGGTTTAGCCGTTGGGGAACTGATAAGTTATTATAAAATAAATACGCAGAATATATTGGTGGTCCATGATGATATGGATCTCCCCCTCGGCAGGATACGATTAAGGTCCAAAGGGAGTGCAGGGGGACACAACGGACTGAAATCCATCATTGCGGAATTGGGGTCACAGGATTTCTGGCGTCTTAAAATCGGCGTTGGAAGACCAAAGGCAGAATTTGATGTGGTTAACCATGTACTCTCAACGTTTGCCAAAGAGGAAAAAGCAGTGTTGGATGGTACCCTGGACAGGGCACAGCGTGCTGTGGGATTGTGGATAGAGGGCCACGGGGATGAGGCCATGAATCTATTTAACCAGGAGAAACAGTCACTTTAAATAAAGCTGAAGCGTATAACCTTGGATTGGATAGGCAAGCATATTACTCAGGAGGTGTTTTATCCTATGTATATGCTGAAAATATGCCGTTGCTGTGATACCATCGTTGGTGAACTGGAGATGGATGACACCAGGCCACTCAGGATGGATTTTTCTATTGAAATTAAAGGCAATGTTGCCTATACACTTTGCTCAAAATGCATGAGGGAACTGGATATCAGCGGAGTGACGTACTATCAGTAAATATGGTTTGCTCAACCCGAATACTCGGAAAACAGGTATTTTCTATCCTGACCAGAGATATGATAAGGAATGAGCCACTTTTTGCAGGAGGGCAGCAGATGCCTACGATTAATGATTTTTTGTACAAAGGTTTGGATATTGGGGAAATAAGCGCTGCCTTAAGCAGAAAAGAGTCCCCGCAAATGATTTACCAAATAACCGGCAGCGAAAAAGCTGCGTTTGCAGCCCAGGTCTCCTTGCTGAAGCAGCAGGCTCTGATCATCACCTATACAGATGAACAAGCCCAAAAATGGGCAAGAGATCTGGAGGCATGGCTTCCGGGAAAAAATATTATGCTTTTCCCGACAACAGAGTGGCTTCCGTTTGAAGTTTTCAGCAGAAGTCACGAAATTACGGCAGAGAGAATCCGGGTCCTGAGCACCCTGCTCCCATTCAACCGGGAAACAGACAGCGAAACAATTGTCGTTGCGCCCGTCCAGGCGATCATGAGGAAACTAATTCGCCCGGAAAAGTGGCTGATACATTGTATCCTTTTTAAGGTCGGGGAACAGTATGCAGTTTCTGACCTTATGCGCTTATTGGTAGAGGCCGGCTATGAACGTGAAGAAACCATTGAGGGCAGAGGCCAGTTTGCTTTGCGCGGTGGGATTCTCGATATTGCACCACATGACAGAGATCCTGTCAGGATAGAATTTTTTGATGAGGAAGTAGATTCTATCCGGGTATTTGATTTGGAGACCCAAAAATCGCTGGAAAGTATTTCTGAGGTCCTTATTGTTCCTGTTCAGGAGTATGTTATTGATACCAAAAGGCAGCAGGATCTGAAAGGGGAAATCAAAGCCAGAGCCCGCAAAGCCGTCGGTCGTTTACAGCGGCTGGATCGGGTAGAAGCTGTTAAGAGACTTCATAAAAAAGTAGAATATCTTGAAAACCGGCTGAACACGGGAATTCTTGATGAAAGCATTTATCCTTACCTGAGTCTGCTGTCCGAAGAGTATGTTCCTTTCTTTGAATGGCTCGATCACGATTGTCTTGTATTTCTCGATGAACCGCTCCGGCTTAAGGAGCAGCTGGATTTTCAGTCCAATCAGCGTCTTACTGAATTTACGGACAACCTAGAAAAGGGAGAAGAGTTTGTTAATCCCGATCATTTATTTATCAGCTTTGAAGATTTGCTCGCCAGCGGAAAGCGTCCTTTGCTGGGCCTGTCGAATTTATTGCGGGAAATACCCGGGTTTGACCCTAAAAGAGTGACGAACATGATTGCCCGCCCTTTAGCCGGGTATGGTAAGACTTCAATCCTGGTGGAAGAGATCCAGCGGTGGAAGTCCATCGGATACGTGATTGCACTTTTTGCAGGGAACGAGGAACAATCTCAGCGGCTTGGGCAAGGGTTAAAGGACAGAAGCATTAATGCCAGTCTGGTCAGGATGGAAGATCCGATCAACCAGGGCGGCGTTTATATTTATCCGCTTTCGATCAACCAAGGCTTTGAACTGCCTGTAAGCAAAATGGTTATTTTTTCAGAATCAGAGATATACCGAAGAGAACGAAAACACCAGGCAAAACCCAAAAAAAGCCCAAAAGAAACAGATATTCTTTCTTTCAGCGACCTTAAACCAGGTGATTACGTTGTGCACTTTTACCATGGAATCGGCAAGTTTACCGGAATTGAAACCATTGAGGTCGATGGTATTGAAAAGGATTATTTTGCGATTCGTTATGCCGGTGAAGATAAACTGTATGTGCCGCTTGATCAGCTGCAGCTGCTGCAGAAATACCTCGGAACAGAAGAATCAAGCACACCCAAGCTGAACAAACTGAACGGCAATGAATGGAACAAGGCGAAAGCCAGGGCACAGGGTGCTGTTAAAGAGATGGCCATCAATTTGCTTGAGCTTTATGCGAAAAGGGAAGGGGCTGTGGGATTTGCTTATCCGGAAGACAGCTACTGGCAGAAAGAGTTTGAAGACCGCTTTCCATATGAAGAAACACCAGACCAGTTGCAGAGTATTATGGAGGTCAAGAACGATATGATGAAGTCCCGGCCGATGGACCGGCTTCTATGCGGGGATGTGGGGTACGGTAAAACTGAAGTTGCTCTGAGAGCCGCATTTAAGGCGGTAATCAGCGGCAAGCAGGTTGCAGTCATGGTACCGACGACCATCCTCGCCCAGCAGCATTATAATACGTTTAGAGAACGCTTTATGGATTATCCTGTAAAAATCGAAATGCTAAGCCGTTTTCGCACAGCCAAGGAACAGAAGCAGATCATTCAGAGTCTGAAGGACGGATCGCTTGATATCGTGGTCGGTACCCACCGTCTCCTATCGGAAGGGGTTAGCTTCAAGGACCTGGGTCTGCTTGTTGTCGATGAAGAGCAGCGTTTTGGTGTTGCTCACAAAGAAAAGATCAAAACCCTGAAGACCAATGTGGATGTTTTAACTCTTTCAGCTACGCCGATTCCCAGAACCCTGCATATGTCTCTAGTTGGCTTAAGAGATATGAGCGTTATCATGACGCCTCCGGAAGATAGGTTCCCTGTTCAAACATTTGTTGCCGAATTTAATGCGGATCTGGTAAGAGATGCAATACGCAGAGAATTATACAGGGGGGGCCAGGTGTTTTTTGTCCATAACCGGGTTGAGACACTGGATAGAGTGGTCAGACTGCTGAATTTGATTATCCCGGAAGCCCGTTGTGGGGTTGTGCATGGGCAGATGAGTGAAACCCAACTCGAGAAAGAAATGATTTCCTTTTTGGAAAAAGAGAAAGATATTCTAATTTGCACTACCATCATCGAAACAGGTTTGGATATGCCGAACGTCAATACACTTATTGTCGATGGAGCGGACAAATTTGGCCTGAGCCAGCTTTATCAGCTCAGGGGCAGGGTGGGCAGGTCAAACCGGAAAGCGTATGCCTACTTTTTATACCAACCGCAAAAAATTCTGACAGAAGAAGCAGAAAAGAGGCTGACTACAATCAGGGAATTCACTGAATTTGGTTCCGGTTTCAAGATTGCCATGCGTGATTTGGAAATAAGAGGAGCAGGCAATTTTATCGGGGGGGAGCAGCATGGGCATCTTGCAAGCATTGGCTTCAGCCTTTATGTCAAGATGCTGAAAGAGGCAGTTCAGCAATTACGTGGTGAAACAGTGGAAGAAGTCGCTGAGCCAGTCATAGATATTCAGGTCAAGGCGCTCCTTCCTGATGAATATATCGTGGATAAGCAGATTAAGGCTACGCTTTACCAGAGAATGCTCGGCATTTCTAGTGAAGAACACTTAAGTGACTTTCTGGATGAACTGGTGGACAGATTTGGAAACCCGCCCGATGAAGTTGAAAACCTGGCTAAAATTATCAGGATAAGAATGAAAGCCAAACAACTGGGTCTCGAACAGGTTGTTCAGCATAAACAGAATATCTCCCTGCGGTTTGCCGCTGATCCCGAAATATCCGGAGAACAGCTGATGAGTATTGCCGCAAAATTTTCTTACCCGTTGTCATTTGCAGCTGGGGAACAAGGTAATCTTGAATTGAATCTGCGGCTTAGGGTTTCGAGTATAGAAGATATCTTTAAAGCCATATTTAAATTATTTGATATTTTAGAGGAATATGTGATGCATCCGGCAGCAGTTGCCAGGACCGTATCCGGTACAGTTTAAATTGCTTAATAAATCGTAACTTGGTATAATGACTTCATCCGAGCGAAAGGGAGATAGGGATTAATGAAAAAAATAACAATAACAATGATCATCATGCTGCTTGCTTCGCTGCTTATGCTCAATGGCTGCGCCAAACAGGAATTTGCAGTTAAAGTGAATAAGCAAAGTATCCCCATGACGACTTATGAAGAAAAGTTAAATGCCAGCAAAACCTATTATGAGAAGCAGGGTATGGACTTTAGCACGGATGAGGGCAAGGCCAGTCTGGAAAGCATCAAAAGTTCCGTCCTCGAAAATATTATTATGACAGAATTAATTCGACAGGAAGTTGAGAAGAATAAATGGGATACAACCAATCCAGAAGTTACAAAGAAAATAGATGAGCTCAAAAGTACGCTGACCAATCAGGATTACGCAAGTTTTCTGAAAGAACAGGCGATGACCGAAGAAGAAGTGGCCAATTTTTATGCTTTTTCGTATTACGTTGGTAAAGATGTGACAGTTTCGGATCAGGAAGTCCAGCAGTATTTTGAATCGCATTACTCCGATTTTGGTGGACAGGATGAACAGGTCAAGGCCAGCCACGTTTTGGTTGCGACTGAAGCGGAAGCCAATAAAGTAATCCAGGAGTATAAGGATGGTAAAGATTTTTCCGAACTGGCCAAGGAATATTCTACAGACACCGGCAGTAAGGATTCAGGCGGGGATCTCGGTTATTTTTCCCACGGAGAAATGGTGACTGAATTTGAAGAGGCTGCTTTCAGCCAAAAGGTAGGAACCATTTCAGAAGCACCGGTTAAGACGAAATATGGCTACCATGTCATTCTGGTTGAAGACCATAAAGAGGCTGTTGTGCCTGACTTTGAAAAAGTTAAAGCAAGCGTTCAGGAAGATGCTCTCGAAAATGCCAAAAATCTGAAAGTATCAAGCTATTATTCGGAACTTAGACAAGCGGCTGAAGTCGAATACGCCGAAGAATTGAAACCGGCAGATACAACTGCTAAATAAGCAATAGGATTGTTTAATCTAATCAAACCATAAGAGGGAGTAACAAAACTTCAGTTTTTGTTACTCCTCTATTTATTTATTCGTAAGTCTGCAACAGACCAAGAATATTTTAGCACAAGACAGATCGGTAATCCCGGATTATTCTTTTTTGCGTGTATGGAAAAATATGAATAATAAAGCAGTTCAAGATATATACTAAGATTGAATTAGTCGCTTTGGAAAAAGGAGGGAGAACTTAATGAAAGCAACCGGAATTGTCAGAAGAATAGATGATCTTGGCCGAGTAGTTATTCCCAAGGAAATCCGGCGGACTTTGCGGATAAGAGAAGGAGATCCACTGGAGATTTTTGTGGACAGAGAAGGGGAAGTGATACTAAAGAAGTATTCGCCCATTGGTGAGTTGGGAGACTTCGCCAAAGAATATGCGGATTCTTTATTTGAATCAACAGGACACATTGCCTGTATCGGAGATAGAGATGTCATCATCGCGGTGTCAGGGGCTTCCAAGAAAGACTACCTAAACAAATCTCTTGGTGCTGTAGCCGAGCAGGCCATGGAAGAAAGGAGAACCATTTACAATACGGGAGAATCTTCTGTTTTGAAAGAAACGGAAGGAGAGGAAAAAGTCAAAGCAACAAATCAGGTCATTGCACCGATTATTGCTGAAGGTGATCCAATTGGGGTAGTCGTACTCATGTCCAAAGAACCGAACATCAAGATGGGAGATTTGGAAATCAAACTTGCTGAAACTGCAGCGGGCTTTTTAGCCAAACAAATGGAACAGTAATGTTTAAATGCAAAGAATAAAAATTGAAAGGACTGTTAACAGCATGTTGACAGTCCTTTTCTTAATGGTGCGTGCTCAGATAAGCGCGCATTACCTAATTGGTGAAAGTCCAGTTGGGGTAAGTACCAAGGAGGCGTCCCGAGATGCTTGCCAAAGATCTTCCTGCCATTTATAGTATTATTGGACAAGCAACGAGTGCCTTGTCAACCTTAATATAAAACAGGAGGAAAGCAAGTGAACCCGATATTAAATATTCTGGGCCTCGGAGACCAAGGACTTGATTCTTTGTCTCTTGCCGCCTATAAATTATTGAAAGGTTCAGATCTGATATTCCTGTGGAATGCCGAACATCCGGCAGCTTCAGATCTGATTCGGGAGGGTTTTCCGTGCCAGGAAATATTCGCAGCAGCAGAAAAAACGGAAAATATCCTTTTAGACCTAGACACAGGACTCGATTTGATTGCAGAAAAGGTTATGACGGTGTCCGGTAAGAAGCAAATAACACTCGCTTTGCCGGGTTTCCCAATCGCGGAAGGCAGGATCACAGCCGGACTTTACCAAAGGCTTGGAACCTCTTTTACTCTGAAGGCGACAATGATCAGGGAAAATAGTGACCGGCTGGAAAGGCTCACTGCAATTATGGCCGAATTGCGTTCTGCTTGGGGGTGTCCTTGGGATAAGGAGCAGGATCATGAGTCGCTGAAGAAATACCTGATTGAAGAGGCCTATGAAGTGTTGGATGCAATTGATTCCAAAAATATGAATAATTTATGTGAGGAATTGGGAGACTTATTATTACAAGTCGTGTTCCATTCCCGCATTGCAGAGGAATCCGGGCGATTCAGCCTGAACGATGTCATAAAGGGCATTTCGGATAAACTGATACGCCGGCATCCTCATGTTTTTGGGTCAGTTGAAGTAGCATCAAGCCAGGAAGTTCTGGTAAACTGGGATGAAATTAAAAAAATGGAAAAGCTGACATCCCAAAGTCCGGAAAAAGAAACGGAAAGGAATTTCTTTGATATTCCAGGAGGGCTTCCAGCGCTGCAATTCGCTGAAAAGACTCAAAAAAAGGCTTCTAAAGCCGGTTTTGACTGGGAGGATCACCGGGGCCCCCTTTCTAAAATCTATGAAGAGCTCGCTGAGCTTGAAAAGGAAGTGGGAAAAAGTCCAAGAATAGAAGAAGAACTAGGCGATTTGCTCTTTTCTATTGTTAATCTGTCGCGCTTTCTCGGAATAAACGCTGAAGAAGCCCTGCGGCAGGGGACGAAGAAATTTCAACAAAGATTTTATAAAATGATGCACAAAATAGATTTGGAAGGACCTAACAGAGGAGGAATGAGCATGGAAAACATGAATTTTTTCTGGGAAGTGGTAAAAAGTGAAGAAAAAACTGGGGTTTGAGGTTTATTTTAGCATTTCCAAGAAGGAGAATGCAGTTTCATAGCGAATATAGAGGCTATTAGTTTATTATTGGGAGGGAGACTTTTGAATAAAGCGGAACTCGTTGCTGCAGTAGCAGAAAAGACCGAATTCACCAAGAAGGATGCCGAAAAAGCGGTAGCCGCAGTCTTTGACACAATCAGTCAAGCAATGGCAAGTGGTGAGAAAGTCCAATTAGTTGGTTTTGGTACATTTGAGGTTAAGAAAAGAGAAGAGCGTGTCGGTAGAAATCCTCAGACAAAAGAGGAAATTGTCATTCCCGCATGCAAAGTACCTGGCTTTAAGGCAGGAAAAGCTTTAAAAGAGTCAGTACAGTAAGTTCTTGAATTTTTTAAGTTCATAGCTTGATTGCGAAAAACCAGGTTCTTTTTGAGCCTGGTTTTTTAAGATGCATTTCAAAATAAGGAGTTGTTTTGTTTGAGACTGGACAAATATCTTAAGGTATCAAGGCTTATCAAAAGGAGAACTGTGGCCAAGGATGTCTGTGGAGGCGAAAAAGTCAGTGTTAATGGCAGAGTTGCCAAACCTTCGGCAGAAGTAAAGCCTGGAGACATTATTTGCATTGATATGCGGAATCATATCCTTGAGGTCAAGGTGCTGTCGACGCCACCAAGTGCCAAGGCGGAAGAAGCTGAGACACTCTATCAGCTGATTAAAGATGAAAAAAAATGATGTCTAAACCCCCGACTTTCTGAATAAGTATTTATTCAGAAAGGGCTTTGGGGGGATGGAAATGACAGGCCAACGGGAAATTGAGCATAAGATTGTTATCAAAGACAGAAAACTGCTGACGGTTTCAGGGGTAAAAAAGGTAAAATCGTTCGACCCCAAAGAGATTACGCTGGATACCACAAAAGGTAGGGTAACGATTAAGGGGCGGGACCTGGGTGTAAACAATCTTAACCTCGAACAATCAGAGCTGGAGATTGAAGGCCAAATTGACATGCTGACTTATGCTGCGAGTGGATCTGGAGAATCCTCCAAAGGAGTATGGGAAAAAATTTTCAAATAGCCTTTTGAAGGGGGCGAAATCGGGATTAGCGAGTTTGCTGTTTTGATTAGCATTGTCCTAAGTGGATTACTTGTTGGGATATGTTTTGATTTTTACCGAATGTTACGCTGGCATTTGGGCCTAACAAAGATACAGACGTTTTTGGGAGATTTGCTTTTCTCTGTTGCTGCGCTTGGAATTATTTTTTACTTTGCGCAAAAAGCAAATTACCTTGAATTTCGTTTTTATCTGTTTCTGGGAAGTTTGCTGGGTCTTTTGCTCTATATTGCGATTTTTAGCCGATATGTTAAAAAATTTTTTGATGTGTTATTTCGCTTGATCCGTTACGTTAGCCAATTCATCAGAAAGCTTATCCAGGCGTTTTTGCGGGGCGTTTACATCGGAATTGCCGGAATGATGCGGATTCCCTATGGCATTCTGCGCTGGCTGGGGATGCTTCTGTATCGGATCGGTGAAGCGATAAGCCGGAATACTTTGATCAAAAAAAGCAAATAGTATTGATTTTGACTAGCTTTAATTATATAATAACTATACTTATAATATTTTTGTAGTTGATTTGTACAGAATATGTAGCTGGTATGTAGATGAAGTTTTGTCTTTGTTGGTAAATTGACAATAAGGAAAAGAAGATTTTGCACTGGGAAATACGAGGATTGGAAAAACTGAGTTTCCGGGAGAGACAAGCTGTCATGCTTAAAGAAAGCGGGCGTTCCAGCGAGGATATCGCCAAGGTTTTGGGGATAAGCGGCAGTTCTGTTTCAACCATGCTCGCAAGGGCCAAGACCAAAGGATATCAGATCATCGGAATCATCCAGGATCATGAATTAGGGCTGAATTATCCACTGGAGGATGATGAGGAAAATGAGAAATAGCAAAAAGCATACAAGAAAGAGAATAAAAAAGATAAACCCAATATTCGTAATTGTTTTGGGGATTGCTTTGATGTTAGGCGGAAGCTGGTCCTATCAGCTGCTTCAGTTGGATCGTTCCATTGAGCAGCAAAAAGCAGAGCTCGAGAGTAAAAAGCTTCAGATTATTGCTCAAAATGGTCAATTGCATGAGGAAATAGAGAAGTTAAATACCCCGAGTTATGTGGAACAATTAGCCAGAGAAAAACTTGGACTGGTTCGTAAAGGAGAAATTTTAATAGCTCCCAAAGAGTCGGAAAATTAATCTATAAATGATAAGTGTATTTGATAAGCGCTGCCGCACAACGAATTATTTTTAATTTGTTAACGGCAGCGCTTTTTGATCAGGTAATATCATGTCAATTGGGCGGTGATATTCGTATATGATACAATGTCAATAGTTTTTTTGCTGAAGCAAGAAAAATGATTGCCAATGGAGATTCCCGAATTAGACAAGCTTCGCGGCCACCATCAGCTATAATAATTCCATTAAGTGGAAGAGGTGGCATTATGGCTGAATGGGCAACACTCAAAGCGGAAAAAATCATTAACCGATTTTCTGACTCGCTGGGAATACAATGTCTAATTGTTATCGGAGGTTTTTTAACAGCCCGGGCAAACCTATTGGGTATTTATCCATTTGCTATTGCCTATCTTGCAGTTCTCAGCATGAATATGAAAAAATGGATTCTGCCGGGTCTTACCGGAATCACGGTCGGTCTGGTATCTGTCCAGGATTTTTCAGTGTTTCTGGAAGTTATGCCGAGCGCGGTTCTAGGTGTTCTGGCAGTTCAGATGATCAAAGAGAGCAAGGGAAAAATACTTCTTCTCGCCGTGCTTACGGCACTTGGAACCTTACTGCCCGGATTAGGCGTATCAAGGTTTACCAATGGCTTCGGAGTGGAGTCTATCTTGCTGGTAATGGTCCAAAGTATTATTGCCGCAGGCTTTTCAATTATTTTTTTCTTTGCGTTTCTTCATAAGGAAAGCCTTATGAAGGGCAATTTCAAGGGCGAACAAGGTATGGTGTGGATTTTAGTTCTGGCAGTCTGCTTAAGCGGCTTACAAGGGCTCGCTTTTGGGAAAATCAATTTACAAATCACATTTCTGGGGTTCTTTCTGCTTTTTGTGGCCTATAAATACGGAGCCGGTTCAGCTGCAGGTGTCGGAGCAATTTTAGGCTTTTTGTTAAAATGGAATCTTGGAATCGATAACCTGATTGATGCGGGACTCTACAGCTTACTCGGGTTTATGTGCGGAGGGTTTACTCGTTTTGGCAAGATGGGAGTTGCGGCTGCCTACAGCGCCTCTATTTTGATGGCCTCTTTTTTTGTCAATGAGACATTTTTGACTTCTCATCTTTATTCGTCCGCGCTTGCGCTTCTTATGTTTTTCTTATTACCCGGAAAACATGAAAAATTTTTTCTGAAGAATAAAGTAATGCCAGAAATCGAAACAACAGTAAGTAAAGTCAAAACTGTTGGCGACCTATTTGATCAGCTTGCTTATGGTTTCCAGGCGGCAGGACTTGAATCCAGGCTGCAGCCGGAAGTACCGGAAATGATGAATAACCTGGTGGATAAGATATGCCGGCATTGCCCGGATTCAAATTATTGCTGGCAGCAGGATTTTCACCAAACCTATCATTTTATGTATGACTTGTTTGCCTATGAAGAGAAAAGAATTCAAAGAAACCAAACCGGTGAAGCTTCAGATCAAATCAATCAGGAGAAAGTGCCTGACGAATGGGGAAAATGCAGTAAACTTGAAGAAGTCATGCTAGCGGCTCAATTTATTCTGGAGCAGGAAAAAGACAAAGAGGTTTGGCAAAAACGTCTGGCCATAAACAAAGAAGCCTTAGCTGGCCAGTACAGAAGTGTATCTCAGGTGATCGGGCACCTCGCCCAGGAGCTTCATTCTCAGCATAATCACGAAGACGGAAAACCTCTGGTCTGGTCCCGCAAGCATAAACTGGTTTTAGATCTGGGCATCGGCTCTTTTATTAAAACCGGTAATGGCATAAGCGGCGATAACTTTAGTTCGGTTTCGTTATCTTCATCCAAAAATGCGCTGATTATCTGTGACGGTATGGGCGCAGGGGAAGAGGCGGCCAGGATGAGTTCAGCGGCACTTACAATACTGGAACAGCTTCTAAGTACTGGATTTGAACCGGAGAGTGCCATCAAAGCGCTTAATTCAATCCTGGTTTTACGTTCTCCGGAAGAGAGCTTTGTCACCGTCGATATGGCCGTGTTGAATATCGAGGCAGATCAAGCCAGGTTGATTAAAATTGGAGCAGCACCGACCTATATCATCAGCAGAAACAAAGTAGATGCAGTAAAAACATCAAGTCTGCCGGCTGGTATATTGAACGATATTGATATCCCGGCGATTGATATTCCTTTTAAAGGCGAGACGCTTGTCATCGTAACAGACGGAATCTTGGATGTAGCTAAAAGAAAGGACGATTGGCTCAAAGAATATCTGAAGAACAACAGAAGTTTGTCTTCACAGGATCTGGCCGATAGTATTGTCAAAGAAGCACGAAGACTGTCCGGGGACTGTCTGGAGGATGACGGGGTTGTCCTGGTTGTGAAGAGGAAGGACTTGGCCGGAAACGATGCCAAAAATTAAACCCGGTTTTAAGCTGTTGTTAAGATTTAACCTTTATATTAAAAATAAAAATAGGAATGCTTTGACAAATCGGCAAAATCTGGAGAGAATAGTATTAATACGATTTTTAGGAAGGCTACGGAGAAAATAATGTATGAAAGCTTGAGCTCGGAGGTATTGCCGCAACAAATTCCGTCTCAGTCCAAGGTGCTTGTAGCTGTTTCGGGAGGACCGGACTCGGTGGCCCTGGCTCATGTCATTTACCGCTATTCGTGCGAAAATCAAGATAAGAATATTTCTTTTGTTATTACGCATGTCAATCATAAGGTCAGGAGAGAAGCCGAAGAGGAAGCGGAGCTTGTTAAGAATCTTGCTGGGGAATGGAAAGCAGGATTTATTTTGCATGAATTTGATGCGAAACGTAACGCTTCAGCATGCCGCCAAAGTTTTCAGGAAGCATCAAGGGAATGGCGCTATGCTCGCTGGAAGGAAGACATGGAAGCGTGGGGCTGTGATTTACTGGCCACTGCCCACCATTTGGGAGATCAGGCGGAAACTGTTCTCTACCGTCTCTTAAGAGGAAGCGGAACAACAGGACTCGCAGGCATTTATCCTGTTAAAGACAAAATCATCCGTCCACTTCTTTCGGTAACAAAAGAAGAAATCCTGGAATACTGCAAAGTTCAAAATCTTCCCTATTCAATTGACAAGAGCAATCTGGAAACGGACTATTACAGGAATAGGATCAGACTCGAGCTAATTCCTGAACTGGAAAGCAAATATAATCAGAGGATTACCGATGCTTTGGGACGAACAGCGGAACTGCTGCGCTGGGACGAAGAATATATTTGTGCCCAGACGGAAGCTTTGTGGCCCAGGTACTGTCTCCGGGCAGATCATACCGGAGTCCTGCTTTCGCACGAAGCCTGGAAAGAACCGGAGGCAATCCTTTCCCGCCTGCTCAGGAAAGCGGCTTCGCAGGTATCGGGAGAAACAAGAGGGCCAGCGTTTAAATTTGTTAAGCGTTGGATGCAAAAGGGGCAACAGACCGGATGGCGTCAGGATCTTCAAGGTTTTAAGGTAGAAGTTGTCAAGCAAGGCCTTTTCTTTTTTAACGTAGAGCGAGAATCAAAAGAGTATATTTCCGGGAAAGATAGAATTGAAGAGTTCCCGCTTTTTGTCAAGTTACCCCTTGCTTTGAACGTTTGGAATAAAATTACGGAGTTAAAAGTACAGGTGGGAATTTTTGATTTCTATCCGGAAGAACAGCATGTTTTGTGGAGTACCGAGCTTGATCGGAGCCAAATGTCTGTTCAGACTAAGCCTTTGGTATGTAGGACGAGACAGGCCGGAGACCGTATTTATTTTAAGAATTTAGGGCATAAAGCAATTAAAAAGGTTTTTCAGGACAAAGATATTCCTGCTGGGGAACGTGATAAGATTCTGTTTTTTGCTTTTGGCGATCTCGTCGTCTGGATCCCAGGTGTATGCAGGGGAGACAGCCTTTTGCCGGCTGGTCCGCAATCTTCCAGACTGTATTTGGTTGCGGCTGAAATATAAGGTTTTCTACTATTTTGGATTGATTGTAAAATAGGAAACCACATGATATAATATCTCATAGTTTTTCAAACGTCCGAATAATGTACGTTAAGTATTGACAATATGTTTCCATCAATGAGAGGAGGATCTCCGGATTGAAAATACTAAAAAATGTCGCGATCTATTTGTTGATTATTCTTCTTGCAGTTTTGCTTATCAAATGGGCAAATCCTCCTGAAGCAAAGGATACCAGTCTAAAATATAATGCTTTTAAGCAGGCTATTGCTTCGGGCGGTGTCAGTGATGTTTCCGTTCAGGTCAATGATAAATACTACGTCTATACCGTTACCATGAAAGACAGCAAGATCTACGAAGTCGCCGGTCCCTCAGGAGATCAAACCCTTCTGGATCAAATGGAAAAACAGAATATCAACCTTACATTTGAGCCTCCGGCCACTGTACCGTGGTGGGTTTCTGTCCTGCCGACCCTCCTGATGTTCCTGTTTATTTTTGGGTTGTTCTTCTACATGATGCAGCAAACCCAAGGCGGCGGAAGCAAAGTCATGCAATTTGGCAAAAGTAGGGCACGGTTGGTAACAGATGAACACAAATATACGTTTAAAGATGTTGCAGGCGCAGATGAAGTTAAGGAAGAATTGGAAGAAATCGTAGAATTTCTGAAATCACCGAAAAAATTTAATGAGATTGGAGCTAAGATTCCGAAAGGGGTACTCCTTTTTGGCCCTCCCGGAACCGGAAAAACTTTGTTGGCGAAAGCCGTTTCCGGAGAAGCCGGAGTTCCGTTCTTCAGCATCAGCGGTTCCGATTTTGTGGAAATGTTTGTTGGCGTTGGAGCTTCAAGGGTGAGAGATCTTTTTGAACAGGCTAAAAAGAATTCCCCCTGTATCGTTTTTATCGATGAAATTGATGCTGTGGGACGTCAGCGCGGTGCCGGCTTGGGCGGCGGCCATGATGAGCGCGAGCAGACCCTAAATCAGCTTCTGGTCGAAATGGACGGATTTAACGGTAACGAAGGTGTCATCGTCATTGCTGCGACCAACCGTTCGGATATCCTGGATCCGGCTCTTCTCCGTCCTGGGCGTTTTGACAGACAGATTGTTGTCACTCTCCCGGATATCAAAGGAAGAGAGGAAATTCTGATGGTCCATGTCAAGGGTAAACCGTTAGCTTCGGATGTTAACCTTGAAGTTTTAGCGCGCAGAACCCCCGGCTTTACAGGGGCTGATCTTGCCAATCTGGTCAATGAAGCTGCTTTGCTCTCAGCGCGGCGTAATGAGAAGAAAGTCGATATGAAGGCGCTGGAAGATTCGATTGAAAGAGTCATTGCCGGTCCGGAAAAGAAAAGCCGGGTGATCAGTGATTTTGAAAAGAAACTGGTTTCTTACCATGAAGCCGGCCATGCGCTTCTGGGAGAATACCTTCCGCATACGGATCCCCTGCATAAGGTTTCGATTATACCAAGAGGCCGGGCAGGAGGCTATACGCTGCTGCTGCCGAAAGAGGACCGCAACTATATGACGAAGTCCCAGCTGCTTGACCAGGTCACCATGCTTTTGGGTGGCAGAGTAGCTGAAGCCCTGGTTTTGCATGAGATCAGTACCGGTGCTTCCAACGACCTGGAACGTGCGACAGGCATCGTAAGAAAAATGATTACCGAACTCGGGATGTCGGAAGAGCTCGGACCGGTAACTTTCGGCCATAAAGAAGAACAGGTTTTCCTGGGACGTGATATTGCGCGTGACCGTAATTACAGTGAATCTGTAGCCCAGGCGATTGATCATGAGGTGCGCCGTATCATTGATGAATCTTATCAGAAGGCACAGGATATCATTTCAGAGAAAATTGAGATTCTGCATGCGATTGCTCAGGCACTGATGGTCAATGAAACGCTGGAGGCAGACTCTTTCCAGGATATCATTGCCAAATATGATGAGTCACGCATAGGTGATCCTTATGACACGCCTCTGTCCGTAAACGGTGACAGTACGGAAAATAATGAACCAAAAGAAGAAAGTGAAAACGCTTAAGGTTGACAAGATACTTGCTCAGATGAGCTCAAAATATCTTATAATAGACATTTAAGGAGGATTCCCGTGGAAAGAACTTTTCTTATGCTTAAACCGGACGCCATTCAAAGAGGTCTGGTTGGTGAAGTGATTGGCAGATTTGAAAAGAAAGGATTTAAGCTTGTTGGCTTAAAGTTGATCCAGGTAGACAGAGCCTTGGCGGAAGAACACTATAAGGAACATAAGGGTAAAGGTTTTTTTGAACCTACCGTTCAGTATATTATGTCCTCGCCGGTTGTGGCGATGGTCTGGGAAGGCAAGAATGTAGTCGCTATAGCTAGAGAAATGATGGGGGCGACCAATCCTGCAAATGCCAACCCTGGTTCTATCAGGGGCGCCTATGCGATGGACATCAGCAGAAACGTCATCCATGGCTCAGATTCTGTGGAAAGTGCCGAGAGGGAAATTTCCTTGTACTTCAAACTGGCAGAAATTCTTAGTTATACTAAAGCCGGTGAAGAGTGGCTTAGCGAGTAAATACAAGGACACCCATTCGGGTGTCCTTTTTACAGTCTGTCAGAAAAACTCAAAGTACTTTCTGAACCAAGTTTTGTTTTATATGTCAGAATAAGCCGGGGTGAATCAGATGCAGGATAAAAAGAAAATGGCATGGATGATGATCAGTGTGGGGATGCTGCTGATCGGTGTTTTTCTTGTAATTGTTATTAAATCCTATATGGCTGATCAAAATGCTTCTTCACAGGAGAAAAATCTCCCGAGTCTTCTTCAGCTGGAGATGGAGAATGAACAATTGGCCGGAGAAAATGACAAACTGCTGGAAGAATTGACGAAGTATCAGGCGGGGGAAAGCGCTGCGGCCCTGGCTTCCGAACAATTGGAGAAGGCGAAGATCAGTGCAGGGCTTGTGTCCCTCAGTGGCCCGGGCATTATGATCGTTCTGGATGATTCTGATCAGAAGCGAAGTACAAGTAATGGAAGCATTGGGAATTATTATATCCATGAGGAATACTTGCGGGCAATCGTCAATGCACTGTGGAACGGTGGGGCTGAGGCCATTTCGATTAATGACCAGCGGATTACTTCTAATACAGAAATATTCTGCAGCGGTTCTTATATTAAGATCAACAACACAAGACAGATGCCACCGTATAACATCGTGGCGATCGGCAATCAGGATAACTTAAAGTCGGCTCTTCAGTTTTACGTATGGGACATGCTCGGGGAATATCAGCAACAATACGGCATAACCCGTAAACTGGAAATACCTAAGGGATCTGTCACAGTGCCTGCTGCTAATCAGTACAGTTATAAGTATGCACAGCCTGTCAAGGAGGGTTAGACTTGATAAACAAACATGTCATAACAGTTGCGACGATTGCTGCCGTAGCGATTGGCTTTTTGATTTCCCTTCAGTTCCAGGCGCAAAGAGAAGTGGACAGTGCGGAAAAAATTCAGCAGCAAAGAGTTGAGCAGACCGATACAGTGATGAAAACCTTGCAGGATGAAAACAATTCTTTGCAGGAAGAATATAATCGAATATCTGCAGAGCTGGAAAAATATAGGAATAGAAACAGTGAGAATCCCTATCTTAAGGCAAGACTGGATCAGCTTAAAATCGCTGACGGAACCATCGCTGTTACCGGATCTGGGGTTAAGATGATTGTCAAAGACAGCGGTCCGGATACTGATGCAGTTATTCCACTGAGTACGGATGAGCTGCGCGGGATCGTGAATGTCCTGCGACTGGCAGGAGCAGAAGCGATCAGCATTAATGGTCAGCGGATTGTTGCTTCGACTTCGATTGTTATCAGCGGGACAGCGACAATCCTGGTGAATTCAGTTCCGATCAGCAGGATTGGCGGAACCACGTATGAAATCCTGGCTATTGGCAAGCAGGATGATCTACTCGACTATTTGACGAATATGGTCGCGATTGATTTGAAACAATTTGGCAGAAAAGTTGAAATAACCCGCGAAACGGTGACAATTCCATCCTTTAAAGGAAGCTATACCTTCGAGTACGCTTCGGAGGTAAAGAAGGGATAACCTGATAACAGGTGAGCGCCTGAAAAATGAATTCATTAATTAAGGCGGAAAAGGAGTGAAGGATTTGAAGGCGTACAATTTGCGATGGCTCAAAATAGATAGCCTGCTGCAGGCTGAAAGAGCCCTCAGCCAGGTTGGCGTTGATCTTGGTGGTCTTCCATATATGAATGGCAAGGCTTTGACCAAACCGATCAAGCTGGAGAATGTACCAGCTCCGGTAGCTTTGATTCTGAAACAGGAAATGCTCTCCTTAGGTGGGGATGCAGCTGTCCATAAAGATTTGCTCGACAGCGGATCACCGGAAGGCGATGTATTACTTCTTGGTAACTATAAGCAGTTAACCAAACTTGCGGACAAACTGGCGACGATGTCCGCGGAGTTCCAGTCCCTCGCTCAGTCCTTACGCAAGCTAATGGCCTATTTGGAGGAACCTCCGGCCGGAACCATCGATTGCAGGGGAAAAAATCTCATTTGGGGTCAAAAGACTCTGATCATGGGAATATTAAACGTAACGCCGGATTCTTTTTCCGACGGCGGAAAATTTGACAATATCGAAAATGCTTTAAAGCAGGCGGAAAAAATGGTTGCCGACGGTGCTGATATGCTTGATATTGGTGGAGAGTCCACCCGCCCGGGATATGGGGGGATCAGTGCCGAAGAAGAGTGGGCAAGACTTGAACCGGTACTTAAAGCTCTTATTCCGGTCAGTCCGGTTCCAATATCGATTGATACCCAAAAAGCAGCTGTTGCAGCCAAGTCTTTGCGGTTGGGGGCCCATATCATTAATGATATCTGGGGTTTGCAGAAAGATCCTGAAATGGCCCGCGTTATTGCAGAATATCAAGCTCCGGTCGTGATAATGCATAATCAGGATCATACAGAATATAAGAATATGATGGGTGAAATATTGTCATTCCTGGAGCGTAGCATTGAAATGGCTCTAGACTGCGGATTGACGCAGAATCAAATTATTGTCGATCCCGGAATTGGGTTTGGAAAAACACCGGAACAGAATATGGAAGTCTTAAGCCGGATGGAAGAATTCAAATCGCTAGGGTGTCCTCTTCTTTTGGGAGTATCCCGCAAATCCGTGATTGGACGGACCTTGAACCTTCCGGTTGATCAAAGGCTCGAACCGACGATTGCTCTGGGGACGCTCGGAATTGTTGCCGGAGCAGATATTCTGCGTGTGCATGATGTTCCCGAAAACAAAAAGGCTGCGCTTATCACTGACCTAGTGATACGTCGAAAAAGAGGAGAAGATTATGAAGGAAAGTGATGTCATTCACCTGCGTGGTATGGAGTTTTATGCTTACCATGGGGTGATGGAGGAGGAGCGGGTTCTTGGCCAAAGATTTCTGATTGACGTGGACATCTTCCTGAAAAAACCGGTCAGTATGCAGGACAATCTGGTGGAGACTGTCAATTATGCTGAAGTCTATCAAGTAGTCAAAAATTGTGTCCTTGATCAGCGTTATCAGCTGATTGAAACACTTGCCGAAAAAATAGCCTTGGAAATTACAACCGGATTTTGCTGTTCAGGCGTCCGGGTAGAGGTACATAAGCCAAATGCCCCGGTTTCCGGAATTCTTAAGGATATATCCGTAGAAATCATACGGGAGAAAAAAGATGAGAGCATTTTTAAGTTTGGGGAGCAATGAAGGAGACCGCAAGGAATATTTGGATCGGGCACTCAATATGTTGATGGATACTTCAGGGATTATGATTCAGCGTATTTCCAGCCTCTATGAGACTGAACCCTGGGGCAATGTTGACCAGTCACCTTTCCTGAATATGGCCATTGGCATTGAAACGGAGCTGGATCCTTACGAACTGCTTGAGGTCTGCCAGCAAATTGAAATGTCTCTAGGAAGAAAACGACTGACTCATTGGGGGCCGCGCACCATTGATATCGATATTCTTTCCTATCAGGATTACGTGATTCAGACTGAAAAACTGACAATTCCACATCCCTTTATGGAACAAAGAGAGTTCGTACTGGCTCCGCTAAGAGAAATAGCACCGGATTATATTCTGCAGTCAGGAAGAGTAATCGGAACTGTTCAAGGCGAAGGACTTATTAAAAAAATTAAAATATAGGTATAAATAAGATCAATACGTGTTAAGTAAAATTATTTTTCTTTATTATTTCTCTTCTTTATCATATACTAAAGAGTAAGCTGCAGACGACATCTGTATAGGGTTGTACCGTAGCAGTTCGGCTATTTTTTATGACTGATCGGATCGTGCATCAACCGCTTGGATTATTACTACTGGGACGGTGAAGGCAGGGTAGTTGTTGAATTCGTTTATAACAATACACCTTCACCATGTGAGGTGTATTTTTGTTGTCAGAAAATACGATAAAATTTGGAATCATCGGAACTGGCGTGGTCGGGACATCTCTGGCGATTCTGTTGGAGAAAGCAGGGCTGGAGTGTATCGGAGTCCATACCCGCGGCAAAAGGTCATATGATCATTTTCGGAGATACTTGCCAAAAGAGCAGCTTGGATTGAGGCAGCTTGTGATGGAGTCAGATCTGATTTTTATTACGACTCAGGATTGCAACATTGAAGAAGCAGCAGCCAGACTTTCTCAGGAGAGGGATATTAAACCAGGTCAAATCTGGATCCACTGCTCAGGGTCTTTACCTTCGGGGGTCATGTGTCAGGATCCTGTACTGCCTGTCGGCTACCTGTCTCTGCATCCACTGCAGGCCTTTGCAAATATTGATACCGCGGTTTCCGTCATGAAGGGAACCTATTTTGGCATAGAAGGCAGCAGTCCGGAGGTTGAGCGCCAAGGGGAGAAACTGGTTATGTTATTAGGCGGAATCCCGCTAAAAATTAATCCGATGAAAAAAAGCCTGTATCATGCCGGAGCAGTTGTTGTCTCAAACTATCTTGTTTCGCTGGTCCTACTGGCAGTCAAACTATTTGAGCAAGCCGGAATAGAGCGCGAAGACGCCTTGGCTGCCTTATTGCCGCTGTTAGACGGGTCCTGCCGGAATATAGACAAACTGGGGCTGCCTGGGGCGCTTACAGGGCCAATTGCCAGGGGAGATGCCGGAGTGGTCGCAAGACATCTCCAGAGCATGCCTGAAGAGATGAGGACGGTCTACAGAGAGCTTGGGAAGTTGGCCTTGGAATTGGGAAAAGAAAAAAAACTGTTGGATAGGGTATCCTATCACCCAGAAGGTTTAAATGACCTGGAAGAACTTTTGAATGACTTAGGAAAGGAAACAAAGCAATGATCATTGCCGAAAAAATAGCTGAAACAAGAGAAAAAATAGCATCAGCCAAACAGCAGGGAAAAGCTGTTGTCCTTGTACCCACGATGGGCTTCTTGCATGAAGGCCATCTGTCCATGGTCAAAATAGCCAGAAATCAGGATCCGAATCACAAAAAAACCTATATTGTGATGAGTATATTTGTGAATCCCTTACAGTTTGGTCCCAATGAGGATTATGAGAAATATCCGCGTGATCTTGCCAGGGATTCGGGACTCGCCGAACAGGCAGGAGTAGACTTGTTATTTGCTCCTTCGGTCGCGGAAATGTATCCGGACGGAAAAAGCCTTACGGCAGTTCAGGTATACCAGATCACCGAGGTCCTCTGCGGAGCCAGCCGTCAGGGACACTTTCAGGGAGTAGCAACTGTTGTGACAAAACTTTTTAATATTATTCAACCTGATGAAGCCTATTTTGGCTTAAAAGATTACCAGCAGGTTGCTGTCATCAAACAAATGACAAAAGATTTAAATAGCTCTGTTAAAATCGTGGCCTTCCCGACGGTCCGAGAAAGCGATGGACTCGCCAAGAGTTCCAGAAACGCTTATTTGAGCAGTGAAGACCGGAGGCAAGCCCCGGTGTTGTTCCGTTCATTGCAGGAAGCGGAGGCACGAATTATTGAAGGTGAGACCTGCGCTGAAGTTGTCAGAGAAGAGATCAGACAGAGAATAAGCAGTGAATCAAACGGGAAAATTGATTATGTAGAAATAAGAAAAGCGGACAATCTTGCAGCTGTCGACAGTATTGACTGCCCTGTTGTGATTGCTCTTGCCGTACGTTTTGGCACAACGCGCTTGATTGATAATATTGTCGTGGAGGTGTGAGAAAAAATGTTCAGAAATATGATGAAATCAAAGATCCATAAAGCCAGGGTTACTGAAGCCAACCTGAATTATGTGGGAAGCATAACGATAGACCGCAGCCTGATGGAGCAGGCCGATATTCTGGAAAATGAGAAAGTTCAGGTCGTTAACCTGAATAATGGAGCAAGGCTGGAAACGTATGTTATTCCAGGAGAGGAGAATTCCGGAATAATCTGTCTAAATGGAGCAGCAGCCAGGCTGGTCCAGGTCGGGGATCAGGTGATTATTATTTCCTATGGGCTGTTTTCCGATGAAGAAAGCAAAGGATATACACCGAAAATTGTTTTTGTCGACGAAAAGAACCAGCCGGCCAGAATCGATGATGTTGAAGTGCACGGCGTACAGGCTTGACACATTTTATGTCGAAGAATAGAATTAGAAAAAGGTCTACGAGCGAAAGGAGAGGCTGATAAATGGATAATGGCGAACGCAAAGATCAGCTGATCAATGATATAAATGCTCTGCGCAAGCAAAGAAAAGCGGTAATTCTTGCCCATTATTACCAGCCGGGGGACATTCAGGATATTGCGGATTTTGTCGGAGATTCACTTCAGCTCGCCCAGCAGGCTGCCCGGACAGATGCAGATGTCATCGTATTCTGCGGGGTCCATTTTATGGCAGAAAGTGCTGCAATCCTATCCCCGGAGAAGACTGTCCTGCTTCCCGAACCTTCGGCCGGCTGCCCAATGGCTGACATGGTCGAAGCAAACCGGCTCAGAGAGGCGAAGGCCAAATTGCCCGGTGTAAAGGTGGTCTGTTATGTTAATTCATCCGCAGAGGTGAAAGCCGAAAGCGATATTTGCTGTACATCATCCAATGCAGAGAAAATTGTTCAATCTCTTGGAAAAGAGGAGATCCTGTTTGTGCCTGACGGCAACCTCGGCGGATATATTGCAGCCAAAACGAACAGAAAGATTAACCTGTGGCCGGGATTCTGTCCGACCCATCATAGGCTCGCCAGGGAGGATATCTTAAAGGCGCGGGAGGAACATCGGGGAGCAAAAGTTCTGGTTCATCCTGAATGCCGCGAGGAAGTCTGGCGGGAAGCCGATTATGTTGGCTCTACTGCCGGAATTATTAAGTATGCAGAAGATTCGACGGACACCGAATTTATTATTGGAACGGAATGTGGCATTTTGCATGAACTTACTAAACGCTGTCCTGGAAAACAATTTTATATGGCTTCAGCATATATGATCTGCCCGAATATGAAAAAGATCAGCTTGCAGAAGGTCAAGGATGCCCTTTCAAACATGGTACCGGTCGTTACTGTGTCAAAAGAAATCAGAGAGAAGGCGGTCTGCGCGCTGGAAAGAATGCTGGCCGTCCAATAATGAACATATAACATTGAGGATGAGTAAGAGATATGAATGAGAATGAATATCTGATTCCCTGGGACAAGGATAAGCTTGAGATCTTTCAGACCGAAGTGCTTATTCTCGGAAGCGGAATTGCGGGATTGTTTGCAGCAATCAAACTTTGTCCCAAATATGAAGTAACCGTTCTGACCAAGAAAGATGTGATGGCAAGCAACACTGAGCATGCCCAGGGAGGTATTGCCGTTGCTCTTAATGAGGATGACTCTCCTGAATTTCACTATGGCGATACCATTAAAGCCGGAGCAGGGCTATGCAACCTGAAAGCAGTCAAGATCCTGGCTGAGAAAGGACCGGAGTGTGTCAGTAAGCTGATTGATTTTGGCACCAAATTTGATGAAAGCAATAATAAACTGGACTTTACGCGGGAAGGTGCCCATAGCAAAAGCAGGGTACTACATGCTCACGGTGATGCCACCGGCGGAGAAATAGAACGTGCCCTGGTAGAAGTTGTGCATTCCAGCCCGATTACCGTTAAAGAAAACTATTATTTAATTGACTTTGTTAAGAACAGTAAAGCAGAGGTCTGCGGAGCTCTGGTGCTCAACAATATTACCTTGGCAATGGAAATATGGCTGGCTAAAGCCGTTATCCTGGCCACGGGCGGTGCAGGTCAGATGTATAAGCATACGACCAATCCTGCGGTTGCGACAGGAGACGGGATAGCTGCTGCTTATCGGGCAGGAGCCGAACTTATGGATATGGAATTTATTCAATTCCATCCCACGGCCCTGCTGCTACCGGGAGCACCCAATTTTTTAATTTCGGAGGCAGCCAGAGGAGAGGGAGCTGTACTGGTGAACTCACGTGGAGAACGTTTTATGGAGGGTGTTCCCGGTAAAGAGCTTGCTCCGAGGGATGTTGTATCAAGGGAGATCTGGAAGCAGATGCAGACAGGACAGGTCTATCTCGATTTCAGCCCGATGGGACACTCCAAAGTCGAACAAAGGTTTCCAGGAATCTATAAAACCTGTCTGAATTATGGCGTTGATATTTCTACAGATCCAGTACCGGTTGGCCCTGCTGCGCATTACTTAATGGGCGGAGTCCGCATCAATGAATTTGGTGAAACGAATTTGCCAAATCTTTTTGCTTGCGGTGAATGTGCCTGTAATGGCGTTCATGGTGCCAACAGGCTCGCCAGCAACTCCTTGTTGGACGGATTAGTATTTGCTTCAACCATTTCTGATACAATCAATCAGAAGATTGGCGAAATGCCCAACCCGGAAGATGTTTTGCCGTATGAAGGCTACCCCGGTGAATGTGATGTCCGGGATTCCGCTGCAGACCCGGCTACTCTGAAAGAAGAACTGCAGAATATTTTATGGGATAAAGTCGGAATCATTCGGGATGAAGAACATTTGCGGCAGGCACAGGCGGAATTAAATCAATTGATGGAACGGTTTAACCCCCATTCTGAAGTACCGGAACTCGAGCTTGGCAATATGCTTGCGATTGGAATGGTGATTATCAAGGCTGCTTTGGCACGTGAAGAAAGCAGAGGGGGTCATTTCCGACGGGATTTCCCGAATGCGGAGGAATACTGGCAAAAGCATTCTGTCTATATGAAGGGGGATCATCATGTTCGCTACGTTTCAATATGAAGAATTGATTGAACGTGCTTTAAAAGAAGATATTGGTACCGGAGATATCAGTACGCTGATCATTCCTGAAGATTACCAGAGTGAAGCCAGAATCTATGCCAAAGCACATGGGATTGTCTGCGGCCTTTTTATTGCTGAGATGACTTTTAAGAAGATAGATCCGTGCCTAGACGTTCAGATACAGGTTGAAGACGGAGACAGTATCGGACCAGGGACCCTGATCATGAAAATTAATGGTTCACTGGCAGGAATCCTTCAAGCTGAAAGAACTGTACTTAATTTCATTCAGCATCTTTCAGGAATATCTAGTATTACAAGAAGATTTGTCGAACTTGTATCTGATTTAGGCGTTAAGGTCACAGATACGCGCAAAACGATGCCGGGTATGAGAAACTTGCAGAAATACGCTGTCAGGGTCGGCGGAGGAACGAACCACCGTTTTGGTTTGTATGATGCCGTTATGCTTAAGGATAATCATCTGGACGCAATCGGAAATCTGGCTGAGGCTGTTCAAAAAATTAAAACAAAAGTTGGCCATATGGTTAAAATAGAGGTTGAATGTGAAACGCTGGAACAGGTACGGGAAGCCGTTCTGAGCGGCGTTGACGTGATTATGCTTGATAATATGTCCCTGCAGGATATGAAAACAGCGGTTCAGTATATTAACCACCGGGTTGTCGTAGAGGCGTCTGGAGGAGTTAGGGAAGACACAGTGCGTCAAATTGCCGAGACAGGAGTGGACATTATTTCAGTAGGCAGGCTTACGCATTCGGTCGAAGCGATTGATTTCTCAATGGTCGTTGATGATTTTAAACCGTCTATTCAGAAGCACCTTCATTCTACTGAAAAAATATAATCTGCACTTATCCGGTTGTAAAGGAGGCGGGTACAATGATTCTGGTCATCGATATCGGGAATACGAATATTGTACTTGGTGTTTACCAGGACCGTGAGCTTATGCATTACTGGAGAATTTCTACGGAAAAAAACAATACATCGGATGAATATGCGTCGACAATTAAAAATTTATTTAGTTTTCACGATTGGTCTTTCAGCAATATATCTGGGGCTATTATTTCTTCGGTTGTACCGCCTGTGACGCCTGCGCTGGAACAGATGATCAAAAAGTATTTCAGCGTAACCCCTATTATTGTTGGCCCGGGCGTGAAGACGGGCATTTCCATTAATATTGATAATCCCAGGGAGCTCGGTGCAGACAGGATTGTCAACGCTGTTGCTGCCTATACCAAGTATGGCGGGCCATTAGTTATTGTTGATTTTGGTACGGCAACAACTTTTTGCGCCGTCAGTGAAAAGGGAGAGTACTTAGGAGGCGCGATTGCACCTGGAATCGGGATTTCCACTGAGGCGCTCTACCAAAAAGCTTCAAAATTGCCTAGAGTAGAGATTATTAAGACCAAAAACGTCATCGGCAAAAATACAGTCAACGGTATGCAAGCGGGAATATATCATGGATTTTGCGGGCAGATTGACCGTATTGTCGAGCTGATGAAAAAAGAACTTGGCGGAAAAATTAAAGTTATTGCAACCGGGGGTCTGGCTGAACTGATTGCCGGGGATTCCAAAATGATCGATATGATTGATCCTTTTTTAACGTTGGAAGGACTTTTGTATATTTATGAAAGAAATTTACGGTAATTATATACATTGAGGTAAAAATGAAATTAGGGAAGTATTATTTGTCAGATAAGCCTGTTTTTATGGCCCCGATGGCAGGGATAACGGATAAGGCCTTTCGGGAAATCATCCGGCTCACAGGCGGCAAATACGTCATAACGGAAATGATCAGCGATAAAGCACTGCTGCATCATAATGCCAAGACATTTAAAATGCTTGATCTAAAAGGAGAAGAAGAACCCCGAATTGTTCAGCTTTTTGGATCCGAACCTGTCCCAATGGCCAGAGCAGCTGAAATAGCTGAAACATATGGAGCTGATATCATAGACATTAATATGGGATGTCCGACACCAAAGATTGTGAAAAATGGTGAAGGAGCATCCCTTCTTCGAAACATTCCGTTAGCGATAGAAATTGTCTCCGAAGTGGTAAAGGCTGTTAGGGTTCCTGTTACCGTTAAAATCCGCCTGGGATGGGATAGCTCCACTATCGTTGCGCTTGAACTGGCGCCAATGTTAGAGCAGGCAGGAGTCAGCATGCTGACAGTTCATGCCCGGACCAGAGAACAATATTATTCCGGCAAGGCTGACTGGGAATGGATCAGTAAAATTAAAGCAAGAATTGGCATACCTGTGATTGGGAATGGGGATGTTCTATCTCCGGAAGATGCGCTGAAAATGATTCAGCTTACCGGATGCGATGGAGTCATGATAGCGAGGGGAGCTTTAGGAAATCCATGGCTGATTGGCAGATCCCAATATTATCTCGATACGGAAACACTTCCACAGGAACCTGGCAATAGAGAAAAACTTAGAATACTTATTCAGCATTTTGAAAAGATTATTGAATATAAAGGCGAAAGAACCGGCGTACAGGAGATCCGCAAACACGCTTCCTGGTATATCAAGGGTATGAGGAAAGCAGCAGAGTACCGGAACCAGATCATGAAAATCAAAAGTTACCAGGAAATGAAGACGTTGTTTTCAGGCATTTACGCGATGGAATGCCCGGACCATTGATCCGGCTATCAAAATATTAAGTAAATTTGCTTGACAATAAAATGGAGGTTCCTTATAATTACGAGTATTAAAAAGCTAGGAAGAGATTTACAGTGTATATTTTATTTTACTTGTGTATATAATGTCTCACATAAAAGGATTCAAAAAAATTACCTCATAAGAGAAAGAGGGAGGGGTATTTTTTATGCCCGAAAAAGAAGTCATTTTAACACTTGATGGTTTGAAGAAACTGGAAGAAGAACTGGAGATTCTAAAGACCCAAAGAAGGAGAGAAGTTGCTGAAAGGATTAAACAAGCCATTGAGTTTGGAGATATATCCGAAAACTCAGAATATGAAGATGCTAAAAATGAACAGGCTTTTATCGAAGGCAGGATCATTACTCTCGAGAAAATGCTGAGAAATGCCAGAGTCATTGACGACAATGATGAAAAAGACCATGTTGCCATAGGAAGTACAGTACTGTTAAAAGATGTTGAATATGGGGACGAAGAAGAGTATACCATCGTCGGCTCGGCAGAGGCAGATCCGGCAGTCAATAAAATTTCCAATGAATCACCGGTTGGCAAAGCTGTTCTTGGACAAATTAAAGGCAGCGTTGTTGAGGTTAATGTTCCGGCAGGAATGCTTCGTTATGAAATTGTAGATATCCGCTAGTTTATTTGCTGCTTTCTATTAAAAATTTGTTCGTTCAATGGTCCATTTCAACAAAATGAAGCTGAATTTTAGCCCGTAATACCGCGTGATGGTGTTACGGGCTGGATAGTGTTTACGGGGTACTAGTTGGATAGCCTCGTTTGGTATAATATAGTATTGAACTGAAACAGATGTTGGGGGAAAAAACGATGGAAAATCTGGATATTAATGAACTGATGCGTATTCGCTTGGACAAGCTGGACAATCTCAGGGCGAAAGGTATTGAACCCTATGCAGACCATTACTTGAGAACCCATTTATCACAGGGCATTATTGAGAATTTTGATGAGCTGGAAGGGCAGGATGTCAGCGCGGCCGGAAGAATCATGTCCAAAAGAGATCAAGGGAAAGTTCTTTTCGTGCACATTCAAGACCTTCAGGGGAAAATCCAGATCTATATTCGGGTTGATGCGTTCGGCGAAGAAATGTTTGACACGATAAAGACGTTTGATATTGGTGATATTATCGGCGTCCGCGGCAGCGTTTTCCGTACCAAAAGAGGCGAGATTTCAATAAAGGCTGAGGATATTACATTGCTATCAAAATCGCTGAGACCGCTGCCGGAAAAGTTTCATGGGCTTACCAACGTCGATATCCGTTACCGTCAGCGTTATCTTGATTTGATTATGAATGCAGAAGTGAAGGAAACATTTATCACCAGAAATAAAATTATCAGAACGATGCGTGAATACCTGGAAGAGAAAGGATTTCTGGAGGTTGAGACGCCTACGCTGCTTCCGATCGCAGGCGGTGCGACTGCAAAGCCTTTTATTACGCATCATAACGCGCTTGATATGCAGTTATACATGAGGATAGCTCTGGAACTTCCGCTTAAGAGGCTGATTGTGGGCGGTTTTGAAAAGGTATTTGAAATTGGCCGTAATTTCCGAAATGAAGGAATTTCAATTAAGCATAACCCTGAATTTACCATGATGGAACTATATCAGGCTTATGCAAATTATGAAGATATTATGAACCTTACAGAGGATATGATCGTTTATATTGTGGAGAAAGTTCTTCATACCCAGGAAGTTACTTATCAGGGTGAGAAGATTAATTTCGCGAAGCCCTGGCGCCGCTTGCCGATGCTTGACGCAATTAAAGAGTATGCTGGAATAGATTTTACCCAAATTGAAACCGATGAAGAAGCCAGAAAAGTTGCCATGGAGAAAGGGCTGCAAATTAATGCCCTGGAAACCAAGGGCAAAATTATCAATGAGGTTTTTGAAGAATTTGTTGAACCAAAACTTATTCAACCAACTTTTATCATCGGTCATCCTGTAGAAATTTCTCCTCTCGCTAAAAGAAATGCAGAAAATCCTGAGTATACGGACAGGTTTGAGGTATTTATTTATGGTAGAGAGGCAGGAAATGCGTTCTCGGAGTTAAATGACCCCATTGATCAGAGAGGGAGATTTGAAAAACAGGTTCTGGAAAGAGAAAAGGGTGACGATGAGGCGCACATGATGGATGAAGACTTTCTTCAAGCGCTTGAATATGGACTTCCGCCTACAGGCGGACTTGGCATTGGGATTGACAGGCTCGTCATGCTTCTGACAGATTCAGCCTCTATCAGGGACGTTATCTTATTTCCTACCATGAAATCCAGAGAAGATTAATATAAATGAATATTTAATTAAGAAAATGATTATCCTTTAGATATTCGTAGAATTTTGTAGAAAAAACGAAGCATTCTTGACCTAGTGATGTTTAAACTGGGATTAAGATGCTTGAAAGGTTCCGGTAACTTTGTTATTATAACTAAGCGCTCGGGACACAGCGAGCCAAAAGGTCATTGAAAACTGAACAACAAGAATGAATTAAAAAGCTAGACTCGTCAATGAATTTTAGTAAAACAAGAGCTGAATCAAGCTCCGTAAATAGTTTTTATGGAGAGTTTGATCCTGGCTCAGGACGAACGCTGGCGGCGTGCCTAACACATGCAAGTCGAACGGAGCTACGCC